>NZ_JBWKMV010000008.1:0-1033 GCF_059415225.1 Caulobacter sp. GW821-FHT10E02 | reverse complement strand
AAGGCCCGCGGCATCACGATCAACACGGCTCACGTCGAGTACGAGACGGCCAACCGTCACTACGCGCACGTCGACTGCCCCGGCCACGCCGACTACGTGAAGAACATGATCACGGGCGCCGCCCAGATGGACGGCGCGATCCTGGTCGTGTCGGCCGCCGACGGCCCGATGCCGCAGACCCGCGAGCACATCCTGCTGGCCCGTCAGGTCGGCGTGCCGGCTCTGGTCGTGTTCATGAACAAGGTCGACATGGTCGACGACGAAGAGCTGCTGGAACTCGTCGAAATGGAAGTGCGCGAGCTGCTCAGCTCGTACCAGTTCCCGGGCGACGACATCCCGATCACCAAGGGCTCGGCCCTGGCCGCCGTGGAAAACCGCGACGCCAAGATCGGCGAAGAAGCGATCCTGGCGCTGATGGCTTCGGTCGACGCCTACATCCCGCAGCCGGAACGTCCGGTTGACCTGCCGTTCCTGATGCCGGTCGAAGACGTGTTCTCGATCTCGGGCCGCGGCACCGTGGTCACGGGCCGTATCGAAAAGGGCATCGTGAAGGTCGGCGAAGAAGTCGAAATCGTCGGCATCCGTCCGGTCCAGAAGACGACCTGCACGGGCGTCGAAATGTTCCGCAAGCTGCTGGACCAAGGTCAAGCCGGCGACAACGTGGGCGTGCTGCTGCGCGGCACCAAGCGTGAAGACGTCGAGCGCGGCCAGGTTCTCTGCAAGCCGGGTTCGATCACCCCGCACACGAAGTTCGTGGCCGAAGCCTACATCCTGAACAAGGAAGAAGGCGGCCGTCACACCCCGTTCTTCACCAACTACCGTCCGCAGTTCTACTTCCGCACGACCGATGTCACCGGCATCATCAAGCTGAAGGAAGGCGTGGAAATGATCATGCCGGGCGACAACGCCGAGCTGGACGTCGAGCTGATCACCCCGATCGCCATGGACCAAGGCCTGCGCTTCGCCATCCGCGAAGGCGGCCGCACCGTCGGCGCCGGCGTCGTGGCCAAGATCGTCGAGTAATCGACCTTCT
>NZ_JBWKMV010000007.1:0-5716 GCF_059415225.1 Caulobacter sp. GW821-FHT10E02 | reverse complement strand
CCTTGGGTGCGGGGACAGGATTTGAACCTGTGACCTTCAGGTTATGAGCCTGACGAGCTACCGGGCTGCTCCACCCCGCGTCAGGGTGTTGAGATTGTGATGCAGGGTTTTGGACTTGAGGTTTGATATCCTTTTGGCGGACCTGGCGGCGACCTACTCTCCCGCGCCTTGAGACGAAGTACCATTGGCCCAGGGGGACTTAACGACCGAGTTCGGAATGGGATCGGGTGGGGAACCCCCGGCAAAGCCACCAGGTCAGCGAAAAGGATATCACTCTTTCCCTTCCGGCTTGCGCCGGTTGGGAAGAGGATTGTGAAGAAGACATCAGTGTCTGAAGTAGAGCCATGCGCTTGCATGGGTTTGACTGAAGAACGATCAAGCCTATCGAGCTATTAGTACCGGTAAGCTCCATGCGTCGCCGCACTTCCACACCCGGCCTATCAACGTGGTGGTCTTCCACGGCTCTCAGCGAGACCTTGTTTTGAGGTTAGTTTCCCGCTTAGATGCTTTCAGCGGTTATCTATTCCACACTTAGCTACCCTGCTGCACAGCTGGCGCCATGACAGGTCCACCAGAGGTGTGTCCATCCCGGTCCTCTCGTACTAGGGACAGATCCTCTCAAGTCTCGTACACCCACGGCAGATAGGGACCAAACTGTCTCACGACGTTCTGAACCCAGCTCACGTACCACTTTAATCGGCGAACAGCCGAACCCTTGGGACCTGCTCCAGCCCCAGGATGTGATGAGCCGACATCGAGGTGCCAAACTTTGCCGTCGATATGGACTCTTGGGCAAAATCAGCCTGTTATCCCTAGAGTACCTTTTATTCGTTGAGCGATGGCCCTTCCACGCAGGACCACCGGATCACTATGGCCGACTTTCGTCTCTGCTCGACTTGTCAGTCTCGCAGTCAGGCGGGCTTATGCCATTGCACTCGACGACCGATTTCCGACCGGTCTGAGCCCACCATCGCGCGCCTCCGTTACACTTTGGGAGGCGACCGCCCCAGTCAAACTGCCCGCCACGCCATGTCCCGGACCCGGATAACGGGCCGCGGTTAGACGTCAGCAACAATAAGGGTGGTATTTCAAGGATGGCTCCACCGGAACTGGCGCCCCGGTTTCATAGCCTCCCACCTATCCTACACATGTTGCTGCTAACGCCAAGGCGAAGCTGCAGTAAAGGTTCATAGGGTCTTTCCGTCTGACCGCGGGAACCCCGCATCTTCACGGGGAATTCAATTTCGCTGAGCCTGTGCTGGAGACAGTGGGGAAGTCGTTACGCCATTCGTGCAGGTCGGAACTTACCCGACAAGGAATTTCGCTACCTTAGGACCGTTATAGTTACGGCCGCCGTTTACCTGGGCTTCAATTCAGAGCTTGCACCCCTCCTTTTAACCTTCAGGCACCGGGCAGGCGTCAGACCCTATACGTCGCCTTGCGGCTTCGCAGAGCCCTGTGTTTTTGATAAACAGTCGCTACCCCCTGGCTTGTGCCACTCTCATCTGGTTGCCCAAAAGAGAGTCACGCTTATCCCGAAGTTACGCGTGCAATTTGCCGAGTTCCTTCAGCACAGTTCTCTCAAGCGCCTTGGTATACTCTACCTGCCCACCTGTGTCGGTTTCGGGTACGGTCTCCGTTGGAGTTATTTCCAGGGACCTGTTCACTGCCGGGAGCAATCCAATAAGCCCCGACAATTTACCAGATCCGTCACTTCCAACTGGTTCAGGAATATTCACCTGATTCCCATCGACTACGCCTTTCGGCCTCGCCTTAGGGGCCGACTAACCCTGCGCAGATTAGCTTTACGCAGGAACCCTTGGGCTTTCGGCGAGAGGGTCTCTCACCCTCTTTATCGCTACTCATGTCAGCATTCTCACTTCCGATACCTCCAGCAAGGCTCACGCCTCACCTTCATCGGCTTACGGAACGCTCCGCTACCGCGTGCTTACGCACACCCATACCTTCGGCGACTGGCTTGAGCCCCGTTACATTTTCCGCGCAGGTTCGCTTGACCAGTGAGCTGTTACGCTTTCTTTAAATGATGGCTGCTTCTAAGCCAACATCCTGGTTGTCAAAGCAAACCCACATCGTTTCCCACTTAGCCAGTACTTGGGGGCCTTAGATGATGGTTAGGGTTGTTTCCCTTTTCACGACGGACGTTAGCACCCGCCGTGTGTCTCCCGGATAGTTCTCTTGGGTATTCGGAGTTTGATTAGAATTGGTACAGCTCGCGCCGCCCGCATCCATTCAGTGCTCTACCCCCCAAGGAATACGTCCGAGGCACTACCTAAATAGTTTTCGCGGAGAACCAGCTATGTCCAGGTTTGATTGGCCTTTCACCCCTATCCACAAGTCATCCGAGAATTTTTCAACATTCACCGGTTCGGTCCTCCAGTAAGTGTTACCTTACCTTCAACCTGCTCATGGATAGATCACCTGGTTTCGGGTCGTCATGCGACGTACTTATTCGCCCTATTCAGACTCGCTTTCGCTGCGCCTACACCTAACGGCTTAAGCTTGCACGGCACATGAAGTCGCTGACCCATTATACAAAAGGTACGCCGTCACCACGCTCGGTGGCTCCGACTGCTTGTAGGCTTCCGATTTCAGGATCTGTTTCACTCCCCTTGTCGGGGTGCTTTTCACCTTTCCCTCACGGTACTTGTTCGCTATCGGTCATTGAGGAGTACTTAGGCTTGGAGGGTGGTCCCCCCATGTTCAGACAGGATTTCACGTGTCCCGCCCTACTCGAGTCTGTCGCTATTTGACGCTTACGGGGCTATCACCCACTATGGCTGTGTTTCCCAACACATTCAGCTTTATGTCACGACAGCACTGGCCTGGTCCCGGTTCGCTCGCCACTACTACGGGAGTCTCGGTTGATGTCCTTTCCTCCGGGTACTGAGATGTTTCAGTTCCCCGGGTTTGCTTAATGGAGCCTATGTATTCAGCCCATTATACCTCTTCTGATCAACCAATCCTGGCCTTGCCCGAGGGCAAGACTAAGTTGGGTGACCATAAAGGTGGGTTTCCCCATTCGGAGATAGCCGGATCAAAGGGTGCTCGCGCCTCCCCGGCTCTTATCGCAGCGTGCCACGTCCTTCATCGCCTCTCAATGCCAAGGCATCCGTCAGAAGCCCTTATGCGCTTGATCGTTCTCAGCAAAACCCATGCATAATCGACCCTAGCCGCATCGCGCGGGAAGGGATCGAGCATGAGCTCTACCTTTAGTCAGACAATGATGTCTTCTTAAGTCCATCCTTAAACCAGGTCCGTATCCCAGGGGTGAGCTACGGTTGGCGGAGGAACCCTGCCTTCACAATGTCATTTCGCAGCTGGCTCGAAGAGCCAGTGCAAACTTGATCATTCCTCGATCGCGATCTCTTCGACTGTCCGGATGACAGGAGAGAATGGTGGAGCCAGACGGATTCGAACCGACGACATCCTGCTTGCAAAGCAGGCGCTCTACCAACTGAGCTATGGCCCCTCACACTCGGTGTGAGTTGCTTGCCCAGCGGGGAGCTGGTCGGTTGCGGTCCGTATGTGGAAAGAGTGGTAGGCCCGATAAGACTTGAACTTATGACCTCACGCTTATCAAGCGTGCGCTCTAACCAACTGAGCTACGGGCCCATAGGCCGCTCAGATAAGATCCAGTCAATGACTAGACCCGCTCCAGGGCTCGCGATCGTGTCCCGAACCTAACGGTCCGAAACAAGTGGAAAGAGAAACGAAGACGGCGGCGATCCGCTCATTTGTGTGCGTCTAGCGCACTAATTGGAGCCTCAATAGCCTCGTGAGAGGCTGGAGAAGCATCCTTAGAAAGGAGGTGATCCAGCCGCAGGTTCCCCTACGGCTACCTTGTTACGACTTCACCCCAGTCGCTGACCCTACCGTGGTCGCCTGCCTCTCTTGCGAGTTAGCGCAGCGCCTTCGGGTAAAGCCAACTCCCATGGTGTGACGGGCGGTGTGTACAAGGCCCGGGAACGTATTCACCGCGGCATGCTGATCCGCGATTACTAGCGATTCCAACTTCATGCTCTCGAGTTGCAGAGAACAATCCGAACTGAGACGACTTTTAGGGATTGGCTCCCCCTCGCGGGATTGCAGCCCTCTGTAGTCGCCATTGTAGCACGTGTGTAGCCCACCTTGTAAGGGCCATGAGGACTTGACGTCATCCCCGCCTTCCTCCGGATTAACTCCGGCAGTACGATTAGAGTGCCCAGCCAAACCTGATGGCAACTAATCGCGAGGGTTGCGCTCGTTGCGGGACTTAACCCAACATCTCACGACACGAGCTGACGACAGCCATGCAGCACCTGTGTCCCAGTCCCCGAAGGGAAAGCCAGATCTCTCTGGATGTCCAGGCATGTCAAAAGGTGGTAAGGTTCTGCGCGTTGCTTCGAATTAAACCACATGCTCCACCGCTTGTGCGGGCCCCCGTCAATTCCTTTGAGTTTTAATCTTGCGACCGTACTCCCCAGGCGGAGTGCTTAATGCGTTAGCTGCGTCACCGACATGCATGCATGCCGACAACTAGCACTCATCGTTTACGGCGTGGACTACCAGGGTATCTAATCCTGTTTGCTCCCCACGCTTTCGAGCCTCAGCGTCAGTAACGGACCAGTATGTCGCCTTCGCCACTGGTGTTCTTCCGAATATCTACGAATTTCACCTCTACACTCGGAGTTCCACATACCTCTTCCGTACTCAAGACTGCCAGTATCAAAGGCAATTCCAAGGTTGAGCCCTGGGCTTTCACCTCTGACTAAACAGTCCGCCTACGCTCCCTTTACGCCCAGTAATTCCGAGCAACGCTAGCCCCCTTCGTATTACCGCGGCTGCTGGCACGAAGTTAGCCGGGGCTTCTTCTCCGGGTACCGTCATTATCGTCCCCGGTGAAAGAATTTTACAATCCTAAGACCTTCATCATTCACGCGGCATGGCTGCGTCAGGCTTTCGCCCATTGCGCAAGATTCCCCACTGCTGCCTCCCGTAGGAGTTTGGGCCGTGTCTCAGTCCCAATGTGGCTGATCATCCTCTCAGACCAGCTAAGGATCGTAGCCTTGGTGGGCCTTTACCCCACCAACTAGCTAATCCTACGCGGGCCGCTCCAATGGCGATAAATCTTTCCCCCGAAGGGCACATCCGGTATTAGCTCAAGTTTCCCTGAGTTGTTCCGAACCAAAGGGCACGTTCCCACGTGTTACTCACCCGTCCGCCACTAATCCCGAAGGATCCGTTCGACTTGCATGTGTTAGGCCTGCCGCCAGCGTTCGCTCTGAGCCAGGATCAAACTCTCAGGTTGAGTTGACATTGACATCAGACTTCCAATCCCGGGGGAAAACCCAGGATCAGGTATCTGGTTTGCATAGTATCTTGACGAGTTCCCATCACACTGTGACCAACCGAAGTCGGTCACGGTATAAATGGTGTCTTCAAGAGACCGCATTTGTCAGCGTCGAAGGTAGACCTAAAGTCTACCGCCAGAGCGCCGCCGCCTGCGTTTCTCTTTCCAAATCAACAATGTCAAAGACCCGAACCGCCGGAGCGGCCCCACCGTTTAGCGCCCGGTGTCGGCGGAGGCGGCTATCTAGCGAACCTCGAATTCCGTGTCAAATCGTTTTTTTCAAAACTTTTTGACCCATCCGCCAACCAACCCGGAGGTCTTCGGCAGAGCCGGCAGCTTCTAAAGAAACCACCAGAACCAGTCAAG
>NZ_JBWKMV010000006.1:0-284918 GCF_059415225.1 Caulobacter sp. GW821-FHT10E02 | reverse complement strand
AGGCCGGCGAGGCCATCGACGTGGAGGTCGACGGGCCGATCACCCTGGACGACCAGGAGCTGATGGTCGAGGCGGCCCTGCAAGGCTGCGGCCTGGCCTATGTCTGGGACAACCGGGTCATGCGGCACCTGGAGAGCGGCGCCCTGGTGCGGGTGCTGGACGACTGGTGCGCGCCCGATGACGGCCTCTATCTCTACTATCCCAGCCGCCGCCACATGTCGGCGGGCCTGCGGGCGGTGATCGACCAGCTCAAGGCCTAGGCGTCGGCGCCACACCGGAGAAATCCCGTTGGATTTTTACGGAGATGCGCGGCGCCGCCGTGAGCGTCATCATCGTCGCCGACATGATCGAGAAGGCTGGAACCGGCGAGCGGGTCTATCTCGCCATCAAAACCCATCTGCTGGCCGAAAGCGACCACAGGCCCGGAGACCGCGTCGACATCCGCGATCTTTCCCGGCGGTTTGGGGCCAGCGCCTCGCCGGTGCGCGCGGCCTTGCACCGCATGGCGGGCGAGCGACTGCTGCTCAGCCTGCAAGGCGAAGGCTTCTCGCTCCCCCGGATCACCGAGCCGGGCTTGTCGGACCTTTACCAGTGGAACGCCGCCCTGCTGGCCAACGCCCTGCGCGCCACCACGGTCGACCAGGCGCGCTCCATCGACGACGCTCCGCTTGTTCGGCCGATCGTGGACTTGGAGCGAGTCTTCGCCGTGCTGGCCGGCCAGAGCGGCAACGTCGAGGTCGAATGGGCCGTCGCCGGGGTCAGCGACCGACTGCACCACGCCCGACGGCGTGAACTCGACCTCGTCCCCGACTTCGCCGACGAGGTCGCCGAGCTGCGCCGGTTGACGGGTCTTGGCGACGCGGCCGGGCTGCGCCAGGCGATCATCGCCTATCACCGGCGGCGCCTGCGGCTGGTGCCGGCCATCGTGCGCCACCTGCATGGCCTGGGTGACCGCGAGCCTCGGTGAGCGGCGGGAATTTTCGGAGAATTCCGGCGCTATTCCCTGCGTGTTCTCCACCTTCGGTCGCACCGTACAACCGTCACGGTGGGCGTGACCTCATGAAGGAGACCGTCATGGAACGGATCGAAGACCACATCGAAGACGCCCTGATCGACCTGGGCGCCGTCAGCGTCGAGACCAAGGGGCCGCAGGCCGGCGACGTCGAGTTCGGCGGTCGTCAGCCGCTGACCGGCCTGGCCGACGACTAATCAGCGCCGACGCCCCGGCGTCGCTCTGTCTCGTGGGACGTCCGAAGCCATGCCTTTGGGCGTCCCAAGTACCGAAACATCGTTGGCGCGACTCGAAGGTCCGCCAAGGAGAAGAACATGCAAAGCCAAACCAAGGCGGTCGAGCCGCTCATCGTCGATCTGGGCCGCGCCAGCGACGAAACCAAAGGCCCCTATGCTGAAGGGCCGATCGAACTGATGGGCCACCGCGCTCCCATCGGCCTGTCGGACGACTGATCCCCGCTCGGGGTGTCCGCCTCACGCGCGGACGCCCCGACACGGCCTCGGAGGTCCGAATGGCTTATCGCCTGCGACCGGGTTTGAGCTTTTGTCGTTCGGAGGGCCGCACGATCTTCCTGGACGTCGATGCCGATCGGTATTTCGAACTTGCCCCCCCGCTTGCCGCAGCCCTCGACCACCTGATGGCCGATAAAGCCGATGGCTGGATTGCAGCGCTGTCCGAACAGGGACTTGTCGTCAGGTCCGCGCCCGACGGGCCGCCAATCGCGCCTTTCGACTGGCGCTCGCCTGAGGACAGCAGTCTTGAGCGTGCGTCGGGCGCCAGGGCGAGCGTTCACGACCTCGCCTTAGTCGGACTTGCCCTCGCGGTCTCGGCGATTCGACTGCGCCGCCGCACCTTGAAGGAGATTCTTGAGCGGCTAACGCGCCGCCGCTCGGGACTGACTGCAGACTGCGAAGGTCGAAGGGTCGGCAGGCTGGCCGACCGATATGCCGCGGCCCGCAGACTTCTGCCGCTGGCTCCGATTTGCCTGCGAGACTCCTTGGCGCTGCTGGAGTTCTTGGCGATGCACGGCTATGCCGCCGACCTCGTGATAGGGGTCGAGGCCGCACCATTTTCGGCTCACTGCTGGGTGCAGGCTGGCGATTGCGCTCTGAACGAGACGCTCCACCAGGCCCGCCGCCACACGCCGATCCTCGCGGTGTGACGTGCGGTTCGTAGGCTTTCTGGCGCGCCGCAACGATGAAGGCTACGCGGCTAAACAGCGGCTTGAAGCATGCTTAGCGCGGGCGCGGCTCGACCGCATCGTCCAATCCCAAAACGGCTTGTTGCTGTTGGTCGATCGAGCCCTGTCTCGAGCCGTCAGCGTCGATGGCCGCGTCCTGCTTGGATCCGCTTTCGACGCAACCGGCGCGCCGGCGCGGGCCGATGATCTGGGTGGGCTCAATGTCGAGCAACTGCTCTCACGCTACTGGGGGCCCTGTATCGCTATCGCGCCCTGCCGAGGCCCCGCCGGGGCGACCTACGGCCGCTTCGAGATCGCACGAGATCCCTCTGGAGGCTTGCCGTGCTATGTCGCGGCGACATCCGAAGGCATCTATATTGCTTCGGACCTAGCTTTGGCGTTGAAGGCGGGGCTCCCAGCACCGGGGATCGATTGGGCGACCCTCTCCGAGGACATAGCTTTTCGGAGAGCACGCGGCGTCAGGACGTGCATCGTCGGCGTCGATGAACTGGTGCCGGGCACGGCCGCGACGGTCACGCCCGACGGTGTGGATGCACGGCTGTATTGGAACCCGTGGCGCGCCCAGAATCGAGAGCTTGCCCGCGCGCCGCTTGACCGGGCCGCCAAGGACCTTCGCGCTCAAATCGATCTTTGCACCGCCGCCCTGGCCAAGCGCTTCGAACGACCGGTGCTAGAGCTGTCGGGAGGTCTGGACTCCTCCATCGTCGCCGCGGCCCTTGCCGATCGTCCTGAACTGTCGGCGGTACATTGCGTGTCGCCGGGCCCCGAGGGCGATGAGCGTGACTATGCCAGAGCCGTCGCGGCTGCGTTTGACCTTAATTTGGACGAGCGTCGCCTAGCCGTCGGGCGCTTCGATCCCATGGCGGTTTCGGATCCGCGTCTACCCCGGCCCGGTCGCCCCGGCGTGCTTGCCGGGGCGAACAGGATGGTACAGGCCCACTGCCGGGCCCATGGCGCGGACGCCGTGTTCAACGGCGTCGGTGGCGATAGCATTTTCTGCTCGCTCAACACGCCCGCCCCAGTCGCTGATCGTTTCCGCACCACCGGGCCGAGCCTGGGGTTCTTGCGCTCCTTGGGCGACTTGTCCCGGCGTCACAACACCTCGATCTGGACGACGACACGTATGACTCTGCGCTCGATCAGCAAGGCCTACGACCCCGCGCGCGGCGCGATCACCCTCTTCTTGAATCCCGAGGCAGTACCTGAAAGACGGGATCTGCATCCTTGGCTCGCCGCGACACCGCAGCGTGCTCTACTCGGTCACAGCCTGCACATCGAATCCATCGCCTTCATCTTAGGATACAGTGAGGGTCAAGGGCGCATGTCGTCGATCCCGACGATCGCACCGTTGCTGGCGCGCCCCGTGCTGGAGGCCTGCCTCAGTCTCCCCACGTGGCGTTGGATCGAAGGAGGGCGTGACCGTGCGGTCGCCAGGGCTGCCTATCGCGATGCACTTCCCACTCGGGTGATCGAGCGCCGTTCCAAGGGCGGCGTCGATCACTACGTAACCGGCCTTTTCGAACGTAATCGAGGCGCCGTGCGCGAAGGGCTGCTCGAAGGAATGTTGAACCAGGCGGGCCTCCTCGATCGACCGGCGTTGGAGGCCGCCTTTGCAGCGCCCCAACCGAGCCATGCTCATCGGCTGCTGGAGCTGGCCGACGCCGAGGCGTGGGCTCGGGCTTGGACCCGGGTCAGAACCGGGCCGATCACGGCGCAGGACGGCGCGCGGCCATAGCGCGCCAGCGGGCGTACTGTTCGGCCTTCGCCGGATCCGGATCTTCGTAACCCTGCAGCCAGAACCGAAACCAGTCGACGTTGCGCGCGTAGGCGGCGGCCCGATGGCGCGGCTGGACGAGCACGTGCGGCTCGTTTGGAAAAGCCCAGATTTCCGACGGCGTCGTCGAGCGTGAAATCTTGGCGATGAATTCCGGTATCATCCGGTATTCCTGCTCAGGGATCTGTACGAGCATGGGCGCTCGGATCCGGTCGACATTGAGGGCTGGCGACAGTTTGGCCCAAGCCTCCGGTGTTTCGCCCGGCGGGCCGAGCCCCCAAACCCGACGCAGTGCGTCTGGGGTGTCGCGTCCAGCCACGCCCTGGGCCCAGTAGTAGGCCGCCTCGACTTGCGTCGAAGCGATTGAGGCCGCAGCCAATCGATCGCTACGCATCGCCATCCAGGTGGTCACCTCGCTCCCGAAGCTGAGGCCGCCCATACCAACCTTGTGAGCATCAATCAGGCCGCGGGCCGCCAACTGGTCGATGATCGTCTCGATCCCCGCCTGGCCGGCCGCGTACTCGCTGGCGGCGTCATAGACGCCGGGCGAAGCCGGGGTCTTGGTGATGCAAACCGCCGCGATGCCTGCTTGGGCTAGGACGGCCAGCGGCCATTCGTCCCCAGTGCCGCCGCGCAGGTAGCCGTCGCATACATAGTAAGTGATGAACAGCGGCCAGGGTCGGCTTGGCGAGGTCTTTTCCGGTCGCACGAGGAACCCAGTAAACGGTCTTCCGGTCGGGTCTCGCCAGAACAAGGACTCGACGGTCGGCGCGTCACGCTTCAGGTCAAGATTGGGCTCGGCCAAAACGGTCTGGCGTCCATTAGCCAGGTCGATTCGCACCAATCTGGGTGGGGCGGCGGCCGCCGCTGCGATGCAGACGGCTTGGACGATGTCGAACGCGCACGGCGCGCCGAGCCCGTCGCCGCCATCGAGCACGCCCTCGGCTGTGGCGATTAGGCGGACCTGTCCGGTGTTCGGGCGCCAGGCTCGCAGGCTCTGCCGGCGGTGCAGATCAACTGCGGTGAAAATCACCTCCTGCTCACCCCGCCAGGCCAGGGCCACTATTCGGTTCTGGCACGACGGAGACGCGCAGGTCGCGATCGTGGTCTCGCCGCGCCGGACCTCAAGATGACGCGCCGCGCCTTCACCCAGCGCCACGGCAACGAGAGCTCCGTCCGCCGTTCGGGCGGAGACCGCCGCGTGCGCCAGGAGCACCGGCTTGGCCGGCGGGATGACGCCAGCGGCGGCCGCCTCCGCGTCCGTCGCCGCCCGCGCCTGCCCCGAAACAAGATCCTGACTGATATACCGGCGCGGAACGTCCCAGAGCACCGTCCCGTGGTCGAACCACTGGCCGGTCAAGCGCTGGGCGGCCAGGCGGCCGTTGACCTCGACGGCCGCGAACAGGCTCTGGCTGGGATCGACGTGAGAATCGATCCGTACGCCCTGGTCGTACTGCCGTCGCTCCGCGCCCAACAGCGCTTCGCGCGTCGGACCGACGGCATAGACCAGCCGCGCGCCGTCGGCGGTGAGGCCGAAAGCTTCGACATCGGCATCATCGTGGGTGACCTGGACTGCAAAGCCCTCCGAGGTTGCGCGCCAAACCTGGATCTGGCCATCGATCAGCGCCCGGTAGAAAAACGCTCGTGAATCTGGCGCCCATCGCGGGGGCTCGGCGCGGAGGCCGCCATAGTCCTGCCAGATCGCGTCTCCGCCGCCCGCGACCCGTTGCGGCCGCGCGGAGCCGTCTAGCGGCGCGACCCACCAGGATAACGTCTGGCGATTGCGCTCGATCGACGCTTGGTTCTGCCGGTAGGCGACCGAGCGCCCATCGGGGGAGATGGCCGGGCCGGACAGGTCTGTGATTTCGATCAGCGACCGCTGGCTCTGCGCACTCGCCGCAGGAGCGGCCACTAACGTCAAGATCGATGCGGCGAGTGTCACGGCCAGAGAATGGCGACGGTTCACCATGCCTTGGTGACCTGCAGCGAAATAAGTCTGCCCTCGGGGCTGGCGTTGTCGGGATTGAAGCCGATCACCGTCGTCGGTGTCCGGAGGACCGCGAACGGCGGATCCTTGTCGAACATGTTGCTGACCGATAGGGCCGCCCTAACCCCCGACAGCGCTCCGCTCCTTGCTTGGACCTGATAGCTCAGCTGCAGATCCGCGGTTGTCCAGGCGTCGACGTGCTGGGCCGGCGAGACGGTCTGGTTCCGATAGCCGTCGGTGAAATTGACCGCGGCATTGACGGCGAGGGGACCCTGGCTCCAGCCCAATTGGCCTCGCAGGCGCAGAGCCACCGGGGAGCCGACGGATCCTAGAACGTCAACCTTTGGCGCGGTCGGCGTAAACCGTTGCGACAGGCCCAGGGTGTAGCTGCCACTGACGCTGGCGCTCAGATGGCCGGAGCCCAGGTCGGCGCCATAGTCGAGTGTGAAATCGACGCCGTCCTGGTCGACGACCGACAGGTTCTGCACCCGCAGATCGAGGATAATTTGCACTGCGGACGCCGGGATATTGTCGAAGTTCAGCAGGTACGGGGACGCATAATAGGCCTCGACCTCAGACAAGGTCGGATGCTCGTTGATGAGGCTAGCGTAGACCTCGCGGTTGGGAAGCACATCGAAGGCCGCCGAGTTTGGATTGGCGATCCGGTCGCGGTAGCGGATCTTGTAGTAGGTCGCGCTGGCGTGCAGCCCGGGCAGCCAGGTCGGACGCGCTTCAGCTCCGAACGTCCAGGTCTTGGCGCGCTCGGGGCCGAGATCGGCGGTGTTGCCCAGCAGACCTAGCACCGTCGACATCCCGGTCGGTGACTTGGGGTCTGGAATGGTGATCGGCTGATATCCGACGGTGCCGATTCCGATGATCTGGTTTTCGAACGACGGCGCGTGGAATGAAGTCCCGTAGGCGCCTCGCAAGACGAGGCCCTCGACCGGTCGCCAGTCGAGCCCGACCTTGGGATTGCGGGTGACGCCCCACTGATCGTAGCGCTCGACTCGTCCAGCCACGGAAAGATCGATGCGTCGCAGCGGGGACTGGCCCTCGCCGACCAACGGCACGCGCAACTCTGCATAGGCCGCGGACACCGTTCGGCCCGGCGGATAAACATTGGCGATGGCGCGCGGAGCGGCGGCGGCGAGGTCGCTGACCGAGTCTTTTGCGTATTCTTCCTCGCGACGCTCGGCGCCGACCGCTAGGCGTATTTCGCCGGCCGGGAGGGAAAAAAGAGGTCCATCCGCCTTGGCCGAAAGAAACCAGACCTGGGCGCGGCCGCGGCTGCTGGAGAACCCGCGCACCTTGTCGATCGTGGCCTGGGATGTGGATCTTGGGTCCCCGAAAAGGTTGTAGGCCGTCGCTGGGCTGGGGTCGGCCAGGGCCAGACCCAACCGATAGGTGTTGACCTGATTGTCCGTCCGCGTCGCTTCTGTCTGCCGGCCATAGCCGGCGCTAGCCGTCGCTGACCACGCTTTCAATCGATAGGTCGCGCCAACCACACCATTGATGGCGCGCACGGTTCCCGAGTTGGTCATCGGCCCCAGGTCGCCGGTGTAGTTATAGCGAACCTGGATGGGCTGGCCGCCGCCGATAGGATCCACGTAGAATGGGTTGGCGGCAGTTACAGTGGAGGTTCTGACCTCGGCGATACTCCGTCTGTCGAAGGCGCGCTGGGCCCACAGCAAATCACCGAACACGGTCAAGTTCGCGCCGATCTCCTGGCTGGCTCCGGCGTAGACAGCATGTCTCGATTGGTCGGGCAGGAGATCGCTTTGAGCCCAGACGTCGCCAAGGTTGGGCCGATCGGGCGTTAATTGGCCAGCAGTGAGGTTTCGGCCGTTCTGCCCAGCTGGAATGCCAAAGCTGCGTCCGCCGGCGACGATGGTGCCTGGCGCCGAATAGGGGGTTCTGTAGTCGAGACCCCCAAGTGATCGGAGATCCTCTGTGGCGTAGTCGCGATCAGACGCCGCCAGGCGGTCACGATGGTAGTATTCATAAGCCATCACCGCGTGGCCGCCTGACCACCTGCGACCGAGGATCTGGCCCAAAACGTACTCGTTGAAGCCGTTGGCCACTCCGACACGGGCCGTGGTTTCGGCTCCGTCGAAGGCGCGGCGCGGCACGATATTGACGACGCCGGCAACCGCATCCGAGCCATAGAGCGCCGAGGCGCCGTCGGCCAAGATCTCGACGCGCTCAACCGCGAGCGACGGCACCAGCGACAGGTCTGCGAACGTACCGGAGACGCCCCCGAGGGCGGGCCGCACTCCATTGATCAGAACGAGGGTGGAACTGGGACCAAGGCCTCTCAGATTGATCCCCGAGCCGTTGCCAAGGTTGGCGTCCGCTCCGTTGCGGATGCTCAGGCCAAGGGTCGCTTCGTTCGGGCCGCCGCCGAAGTTCTGCGGCGCAGCCTGAATAAGTTGCGCCGCCGTGGCGTAACCGCTCTTCGCCAAGTCTTCACGCGACAGAATGATCGGGCTCGCCCCGACGGGGGCCGCGCCCCGGATGCGCGTGCCGGTGACCACGAGCTCCGACAGGGTCTCAGCGTCGCCGGCCTGGGGCTCCCCCGGCGCGGCCGGGGCCTGGCGCAGCACAAGCTTGTCGCCGACAGGCGTCAGGACGAGACCGGTGTTGGCCAGGAGGCGATCGAAGGCTTGGTCGGGGGTGAAGCGGCCCCTCAGGGCCGGGGCGGTCTTGCCGGCCACCAGGGTCTGGGGCGCGATGACCTCGCGGCCGCTGGCCTGGGCGACGGCCGCCAGGGCCTGGCCGAGATCCTGGGCCTGCTGATCATAGGCCTGGGCGGGTTTGGCCGGTTGGCTTTGCGCGGCCGCGTGGCCGGCCAGCAGGCTCAGGGCCGCGGCGCTGGCGAGCAGGCCGCGGCGGGTCGAGATCGAGAACATGGTTTCCCCCAAGGACGCGAGATGCGTGGTGTCTGGGGGCTAGGGACGAGGGGGGTGAGCGAGACCCCCCAAAAAACTTCATCGAGGCGCCATGACCCTGTCTCAGGTCGCGGCGCGGCTCAGGACGAGGTCGCCTCCGGGGGCGGTGTTGACGCTGAGGCCGAAAGCGGCGGCCAGGCCCTTGGCCAGGCTTTCGGAGCCCGTGACCCGGAAGGCGCCGGAGACGCGGAGGCCGCCCAGGCTCGGGTCGGCGAAGCGGATCTTGCGGGTGTTGTAGCGATTGGCGATGGCCGCCACGTCCGACAGCGACGCCTGATCAAAGGCGCGCATGCCCGAGGGCCAGCTGGCCTCGACCTTGGAGGCCGGCGTGATCCTGGGCGCGGTCAGGCCTGGACCGAACCGCAGCTCCCGTCCGGCCGCGAGCGGTGTGCTGGCCGGCAGCAGGCGGGCGGCCGGGCCGGTCAGGCGCGGATGGCCCGACAGGACCGTGACGGCGGTTTCGTCCTGGGCGGCCAAGGCCAGGTCGAAGGTGGCGCCCTTGGCCTGGAGTCCCGCCTGGCCGGCCTGGACGGCCAGATCGCCGGCGGCGACGAACCGCGCCCGGCCGCGCTCCAGGCGGACGGTCTGGCGGCCGCCCTTGGTGGCGGCGGTGGCGGCGCTGTCGGTGTCCAGCACCATGGTGGAGCCGTCGGCCAGCGTGACCGTGCGGATCTGGCCCGTCGTCGTAGCGTAGCGGGTCTCGCCATGCCCGCCCCGAAAGACGACGGTCCCCAGGGCGATGGCGGCCACCACGCAGGCGGCCAGGGCGCCGGCCAGGGCATAGATCGGCTTGAGGTCGTGCCGGGGACGGCTGCTGCGCAGGCGCATCTCGGCCAGGCGCGAGCTGCCCAGCACGACGGACTCGTCAAACCGCGCGACCAGACGGTCATAGGCCCGGCCGTTGGCCGGTTCGCTCCGCCAGGTCTCGAAGTCGGCGCGATGAACCTCGGCGCCGGGGCCGCGCATGCGCGCGAACCACGCCGCCGCCTCCTGGCGCAGCCGTTCGTCCTGGTCGCTCGCCGTCATGCTCGCGTCTGTCCTCACGGCCTGCCGAGGGCGCGGTCGAGATGGGCAATGGCCTTGGCCATCTGCTTTTCGACCCCGCCCACGCTCATGCCCCATTCCTGGGCGATCTCCAGATAGGTGAGACCGTCCAGCCGATGGCGCAGGAAGATCTCGCGCGTCTTGGGCTTCAACTTCAACATCGCCGCTTCGTAGCGCGCCAGGGTCTGGCGCGCCACCAGGGCCTGATAGGGGTCGGCGTCATTGGCCGCGTGCAGGTCGGGCAGGAGTTCGGCGTGGGTGCGCTCGAGCCGGCGCGATACGTTCTTGGCCCGGTCGCGCAGCAGGTTCCAGACGATGCCCTTCAGATAGGACTCCGGATTGGTCAGGGTCTGGCGGTCGGCCGCCCCGGTCAGCCGCAGGAAGACTTCCTGGACGATGTCGCGGGCCTCCTCGTGGCTGTAGCGGCGCGTCAGCAAACTCAGGAGCTTGGGGCCGTGGCTGCGGAACAGACGCTCGACCTGGTTGTCCTGTCCGGCCGTCTCGGCCGGGCGCGGGCGGGGTTCGACGAGGAGATCGGTCATGCGACCCCCTCCCCTGCCCGTCCGTCGACGGGCGTCGTCACGAACCCGCCTCTCAGATGATGGCCAACGGCCATGGCTCGCCTCCGTGAGGCGTCGCCCGACGAAGGTCGGGTCGTCTTGAGACCATGGCTTGAGCAGCAGGGCGCGCGTCGTCATCGACGCGGATCGCGCAGGCGCGCCGGCCGCGCCGGGTGACGACCGGACGCGGAGCGGTTCTATCAAGCGAGGTTCTCACGCCTCGGCGTCGCGCTTTCAGCGACGCACCTAGAATCTAGAACGGCGGTTTCTCAGTTGGCAAGTCGGCCGGCATAGGTCTCGCCGTTTCTGGGGTTTAGGCCCTCCGTCATGACCAACTTGAACAGAAAGTGGCGCGGATCGAGGTCGATCTCGATGAAGCCGAGGGTGCGCAGCCAGCCGGTCCGTTACTGCCCTGCCGCCAGAAACCAGGCGGCGACATGCTGGTCCTGCAGGGCCAGGACGTTGTTGGAAAAGCCCGGCGTCTCGCCGACGGAGCGGTCGAGGAGGCCGTTCAGGGTCCTGAGGTTGCCGCGCTGGGCTGCGCTGAGCTTGGCCCGATCGGCCAGCATGAACCCGGGCGCGGTGTAGATCACATAGGTCAGGAGCTTGCCGATCAGCCCGGCGATCGGGTCGGAGATCTGTACGCCAGGTTCGGCCCTGGAGTTGGTGAAACGGTAGTTGGCCAGAGGTTGGTCGCCATCTCGCAGATCGTAGGTCGTGATCTGAGGGCGGACCACGTCCTCGTCGTCGAGGATGTGGCTGGCGTTCTTGAAGAGCGTGATGCGCTCGACGAAGCATCCGGCGAAACCGGCCAAAAGGGTCCTGGGTTCGTCGCCCTCGAGGAACGGAAGCGCCTCGGCGCGTCGCCCGGCCTTGAGGACATCCTTCAGCATCTGCTTGGGGAAGTGCTCAAGGAGATCGTCTCGCGCGTCGACCCAGTCACGCAGCGTCTCCATGAACTCAGGCCGGCGGTCTGGCGCGAGCCCGGGATAGTCGAAGGCGAAGAACAACGCCGCGGTCGCGGCGCGGTCGTCGCGCAGCACCGTGTAGAGGTCGTCCTTAAGGTTCGCGCCAAACGGGGTCATGTGGCGCATGCTCCGGTCGGCCAGCACCGCATCGATGATGTCGACGCACGACCAGTAGAACGGATCCAGGGCCACGTAGTGGACGAAGAGGTCCTGGGCGGAGACCCAGTCGAGATAGGCGGTCAGCCTGCGCGAACCGAGAAGCTTCAAAAAGCCGCCCCAACCCAGATTCTCCAGCTTCAACTCCTTGGCGTTGGCCTGCAGGCCGACCGCTTGTCGCAGCGCTTGGATGTCGAGGGGCCTGGACGGACCTGCGTGCCCCACACCGCCCAGCACGAAACAGGCCGGGTCGGCCACGTTGAACCCCTCGGCCGTGACGTGCAGCCGACGGATGTTGTTGGTTTCGTCGTAGTAGAGGGTATAGGGCCGATCCACCCCGGTCAGGCCATGGGCGCGGATCATCAGTTCACGCATGGGATTGATGTCGATTGGCATCACCGGGCCTACACCGCGAATCCCTGGTCGCGCAGAAACCACGTCAGGCGCCAGGTCAGGGCATGGTCGAGGTCAGCGGTGTTGTAGGGCGCGGTCTCGGCTCGGTAGTAGACCCCGTGCCGGCGCAAAAGCTTGGTGGCGCTGTCGGACGGCGGACCGTTGGTCACCAGGCCCCCGCGGCGTCGCAGCCGGCAATCGGCCGATAATCCCCAGAGTCCTCGCGCCAGCCCAAGGCCGATCTTGCCCGTATAGAACTTGCACTCTGCGTGGGCGGCAACCTCCGTCCAGGGGGGATTGGCGTGGTCGACGCGGGCCTGGTCCGCGGCCGGTTTGGTCACGGCCACTACGTCGAACTCGTGCTCGACCCCCGAGCGGCCGTCGATGCGCACGCCCAGGTGCACCTCCAAGGTTGGCCAGGACTCGTGTGTCAGCTCGGCGAACGTGAACGGCGTGGCGCTGTAGATCCAGCCAGGACCGGTGCGGAAACGAAAGCCGCTGCTCACGGGGCCGTTGATGTCTTTCAGCGCGACCGACCAGCCCATGTCCTGGGCGACTTCGACCATCCGCCACCAGACGAAAGCCTCGTAGGCGTCCTCCACGGCCGCGGCGCTGGAGTAGCCGCTGTGGGCCAGGTGGCCCACGCCCGTCTCGATCGCTGAAAGAAGACTAGTCACCGAGGTCAAACGCCGCCTCCAGTCCACGAAGGTTTTCAGCAAGGTTGAGGTAGATCCAGAGTCGGTCGTTCAAGCCCTCGCGGTCCAGGCGTATGCCGCGCTCGAACCGTTGGGGGCCAAGGTCGCCATGGGTGAGGAGGTCCGGCGTGTCCGGCTTGAAGTCGATGGTTTCAGCCCGCTGAAGGAGGTGAAACTCCACCATGGCCATGTCGACGACCAGCCTGCTGAGCTGGGCGACGAGCGAACGGACCAGAGTCTCGTCGATCTCGCCCAGCTCGGCGTCCTCTGGGGTGATCTGCACCTCGATCAATTCCTCCCAGCCCATTCTGCGGACCAGGAGCGACAGGCGTCTCACCACGTCGCGGCGTTCGTCGTCAGTCATTGGATCTCATGGTGGGCGCGATTCCCCTGGCCGGCGCGGTGACTCTAGCGGCTCGTCCCCAACGGTACAGCTATATCGGGTCGCGTGGATGCGGTGCGTCTTGCGCGCGAGGGCGCGCTCTGGTCCAAAGCCAGCGCCGAGGGGGCCCGAGATGAAGTACGACGTCCTGACCCTGGACACCCAGGTGTTCACCACAAACAGCTTCGACTTCGACGGCGGCTACCTGGCCCAGGTGAAGCAATTCAAGGATGGACCGATCGGGGTCGTAATTTCCTCGGTCGTCGCGCGGGAAGTGCGCAACCAGCTGGCCGAGAAGATCCGCCAGGCCAAGGACAAGTTCGAAGCGGCGGTTAAGGACGCCCTTCACTACGGTCTAGAGGTCAAGACGGCCGAGGGTCTGGAGCTGTTGACGGGCACGCCCAGGGCCATGGCGACCAAACGCATCCAGGCCTATCTCGCCGAGATCGGCGCGCACGGAACGGTGCCGGTGAACCTCATCACCGTCGATCAGCTGATGGACACCTACTTCAAACCCGCCCCGCCGTTCACGGCCAGCGGCAAGAAGAAGGCGGAGTTTCCCGACGCCGTGGCGCTCCTGACACTCGAGGCCTGGGCGCGGAAGCACGGCAAGAAGATCCTTGCCGTCAGCGGCGACGGCGACTGGGCCAGCTACGCCGAGAAGTCACATTATATCGACGTGGTCCCCGATCTGAAGGAAGCGCTGGCGCGTCTTCAGGCTCACGCCGAGGAAGCCGCCGCCCTGGTCCAGTCGTTCCTGGCGGAAATCGACAAGGATGGAAGCGACGCGGCCAAGGCCTTCGAAGCGCTGTTGGATCCTGAGGTCGACGGCTACGCCGTCGATCCTGGCGTCGAGACCAGCCAGCACGCCGAGGTCGACGGGGGCGAGCTGTCCTTGCTCGGATTTCAGCTGGCCGGTGACCCGCCCGACTACGACTTCGAGGTGGTGAGCTTTGGGCCCTTGAAGGTGGCGGCCAGCATCGAGCTGAGCCTGGCGGCCAAGGCGTCCGCCTATGTCAGCTTTTACCACTGGGACTCGATCGACAAGGAGTCCATCCCGATGGGCGGCGTCGTCGCCGAAAAGGAGGTGGAGACCCTACGCGCCACGGTCATCGCCACCTGGGAGAAGGACGTCCTGGAGGGAGATTGGACCCTGGACTCGGTCGAGCTGATCTCCGTCGACAATCCCAGAATTGGCTACGTCGAGCCGGACTGGGGCGGCGATTGGGACGACGAAGCTTGAACTCGCCGGTTCGATCGGATCGTCCGCGTGTTATGGCTCGACGGTGCCACTAGAACCTCTCATCGTCGGACACTCGCGCGTTCAAGCTTGGCTGGACATCCGCGAGCCGCTGGAGCGTCAGCTGAAGCCGCTTGGAGGCGCCGTGGTGAAGGCGCTCGGTCTGTCGACGGGCGAGAGGGTCCTCGACGTCGGCTGCGGCGTCGGCGGCACACCCGCCGCCCTGGCCGCGACGGTCGGGCCCGAGGGCGCGGTCGTTGGCGTGGAGCTGCTGCAAGACGCCGTCCGCGTCGCCGAGCACGATTCCGACCTTCCCGACAATGTGCGCTTCGTGGTCGGCGACGCCCAGACGTATCCGTTCGAGGTCGGGTCCTTCGACGCGGTCTTCTCGCGGTTCGGCGTCATGTTCTTCACCGATCCGGTGGTCGCCTTTCGCAACTTGCGGCGGGCCCTGCGACCGGCAGGAAGACTGGGGTTCGTCTGCTGGCGATCGCTCGATCAGAACGAGCTTGACCACCTGCCGCTCCGCGCCGCCGCGCCGCATCTGCCGCCGAACCTCGTGAATGAGACGGCCGCCTCCGGCTGGTTTTCGTTTTCGGATCCGAACCTCGTCCGTGCGCTCCTGGCCGACGCCGGGTTCGTCGAGATTGAGATCACGCCGCATGACGCGCTGGTCGGGAGCGGGAGCTTGCAGGCGATGGTGGACGTCTGCACGCGGGTCGGCGCCCTCGGGGCGATTCTTCGCGATCACCCTCATCTGCGTCCGAGCGCTCTGCCGGCCCTGGAACGCGCCCTGCTTGAACGCGATGGGCCGGCGGGGCCAAGCCTACGAGCCGCTGTCTGGATCGTCACGGCCCGGGCCGGCCGCTGAAGCTCTGGAAATTACCTGGACTCCATTCCCATGGCCCGCCGCCAGACCGGGTCGCTCTTTGCGGCCCGGTCCAGGGCGTCGTGGCAGGCGGTGTGCAGGAGTCTTAGCTATCCCTGGGACCAGCGACCGCTGACGAAAATGTGTGTCGAGGGCGAGCGCTCGGCGCCTGATGGTTGGCATCGGGGCTGAAGGATTTATCCCCCTGCTTTTGTCGGTGGCGGTCGCGCAATCTGACGGGAGAAAGGAGCACCCCATGTCCACCCCCACCCTGTTGGAACGCCTGACCGCCCTACCCGCGCCGCATCCAGACGTGGCCACAACGCCGCCCGTCGAGCTGATTGCGATCCTCGTCAACATGGGGCGACGGGCCCGCACCCTCAAGCAGAGCACTCTGGCCGAGTTCGCCGGTGTTTCGGTTTCGACGGTCGAGCGCATCGAGCGCGGCGAGTCCGTGAGCGCCGAGGCGCTCGACAAGGTTTCCGTCGCGCTGGGGCTGCCGGCTGGTTATTTCACCACGCCGCGCCTGCCGCGGTCGGTCTTCGATCCCGCCACCCCCAAAGAGCGAGCCAGCGACCCGATTGTTGTCCGGGTCGCGCCGCTGCGCACCCAAGCCCAACTGCGCGCGCTGACCGACTGCGAAGCGATCGTGATGTATCCGCCCGACGACAGCGAAGCGACGTTCGAGATGCTCAGCGACCTGGCCGAGCGCATCGACTTCCTGTCGTTCGTTCTGAGTGAGCACAAGATTGTTCACGGCGCGCGCCCCGCTCGCGGCCGACGCGAGGTCTATCAGAGTGTCCTCGATCAGGTGGCCGCGATGTCGGCGCGAGGTTTCATCGTCCTGGCCGGGGTGACCAGCCGGCCGACCCTGGCGGGTGGCGTAGAGAGCGTGGCGTATTTCGCGGTCAGCCCACGCGACCAGGATCCGGGCGGCCTCAAGCGGCGTGCGATCGTGATGGATCGCAGCGAGCTGCTGAACACCAGCCCGCGTCGGCTGCTGGTCTGATGGGCGGGCAGCTTCTTGAACCGGCGACGCTTCTGGCGCTTGCGGCGGTCATCGGTGCCCTAGCCCGACTGATCTGGGCGGTGCGTCGGCCGGTCCCGGGGCGGGTCAAGCGGCGCGGACCCAACTCACGTTAGCGAATGATGGGCGCAGGCCGTGTTCATGTCTTCGACTCGACGCGGCTGCGTGGCACGCCGCAATCGCGATAGCCGTCCAAGGCGCGGATCAGCGACATCGCGAAGTCGAAGATCCTGGCTAGCTTCCGGTCGTTCGTTTTGAGGCCGTGGAAGTAGGTGGCCTGAGCGCCGATCTTCAGGTCCCTGAAGGTCGCCAGGACGTCGCGCTCCCGCGTTGGATAGGTGCCCGGATTGCTGTTTCGATAGATCCAATAGGCGGTCAGCATTGCGCCATAGCGAAAGGCCAGCGAGTTGACGAAGTGGGCGTGGCTGGTCGGCAGTTCGTGGCGGCGCAGTTGGTTGCCGACCAGCATGTTTTTGGCGATGTCCTCGGCCATCAGGTAGGTATGGCGCTGCAATCGCCCGGAGATCGTGCGGGGATTGTCGGCGATGCCCCGCAGTTCGGCGAGCTGGCCCTTGGTGAACTTGGCGTCCTCGCGAGCGAAGATGGCGTAGATCTTCCGCGCCTCCGGCGCCAGAGCGGCTCGCAAGTCCTGGCAATGCTCCTCATACGGTTTGAAGCGCTGCACCAGGACGTCGTCGGCGGGGGCCTGGATCACGGTCTCGCAGTAGGCCGGGAAGTCCCGTGTTTGTTGTCGATCGATGAGGCGTTCGACCAGGCCGCCCGGCTCGCCGCGGTCGCGAAAAAGATCGTGGGTCGAGCGGAGAACCAGCACCCGATCGGGATGGCGACAAGCGACCGCCAAGGCGTGCCGGGTCGTCGCCATGGCCTTCTTGCCATGCCACTCCTCGAAGATGGTTTCGGGCAGCACCGCGAAGTTGCGAGCGTCTTCTTCGAGATAGGCCGTCAGGCATTCGCGCTGCGCGAAGTTGTTGTCGACCACGAAGTAGTTCGCCGACGGATCGATCATCTCACATGTCCCCTGCTCCAACCTGGCCGACGCCGTGGTCGAGCGCAAGGCGGAGCCTTTAGCGGACTGGCCACGCCGGCTTGGTCACAGACAGGCCGTGCGGGGCCAGGCCCGAGCAGAAGACGGTCTGATGAGCCTGGTCGACGATGCGGGCGTGGAAGACGTCGAGGGCGGCCAAGTCGTCGGACTCGTAGCTGACCTGCATGTGCTTGGGGCCATGGCGCAGGCCGTTGCGGACGCCAAGAGGGATGGGCCTGCCGAGCGCGGCCTCGGGGTCGATGAAGAGGTAGCGGACGAAGGCGTGGGCGCCGAGGTTGAAGTCGAAGGCCATGTGCGGGTTTTCGGGGATCGGGGTGCTGTAGCCACGATCCGACAACAGGCAGCGTTGCTGGGTGTAGGTGTGGACGTGGACGGAGAGCGCATGGTCGCGGCTCTCGTAGACCGCGGCCAGGGTGTCCTCGAGCATGTTCTGGCCGCCGGGCATCAGCGGGGTCAACAGCATGAACATCATCCGCAGCCAGGCCTCGTACTGGGCGTCGGTGATCTGAAGCTGCCGGCAGAGGTGGGTCTGCTGCGGACGTCGGCCGGTCAGGATTCTCTGATAGGCGGTCGCCTGCGTCGGGTCGGTGGGATGATGTCGCGCCATGGCCCCGAAAGTGTTGAGCGCTTTGGCGACGCCGTAAGGGTTGCGCACGAAGTTGATCATCTTTGCGACGAAGAGGTCGAACAGGAGTTGGCCGACGTCGGGGTCGCGAGCGGAGTGGGCCTGGAGCAGGCGCTCGGTCGCGGTGCTCAGCTTGCCTTCGTAGTGGCTGAACAGCGTCTCGAAGTTGGCCCGCACGCCCGCGTCATCGATGTCGAACGAGTACAGGTCCAACATCGACAGGGTGTTGGCGATCGGTACGCCGCGTGGGTCTTGGAGGCGGAGCGTCCGCGCGTCGCGATCGGCGATGTCGAAGGCGTAAATGCGCTGGTTTTTGGGCTTTGCCGCCGGGTTGAGGGCGTTGAGGCGCTGTTCGACCTGAGCGACGAAGTGCTGGTTCTTCGTCTGGCTGTCCATGGGACATCGGGCCTGATGCAGGATGAAGGGCGTCGAAGTTTTGGGGCGGGGGCGCGCGTGAAGGCAAGGGCCGAGTGTCTAAACGGGCTACGCGGCGGGTGGTCGTCTCGCCTAAAGGCGCCTTGCGCCATTGCGACCGCCTGAACCGCGTCTAACGACATTCGGGCTATGCGCCCATCCCGCTTCCGGGTCATCATTTTTGACATTTAATAGAATTGACACCATTATGGTGTCGTACATGGATTATAGAAAGAACCGGTCCTTATGACCAAGCCCGTTTCTCAAGACGCTGCGCCGCCCTCGCCGGGCGAAATTCGGGCGATCCGCGAAGGCCTCGGCATGACCCAAGCCGAGGCTGGAGAAGTCATTGGCGGAGGCCCGCGGGCCTTCACCAAGTATGAAAGCGGCGCGGTCGTCCCCGCCGCTTCGGTCGTCAAGCTGCTGCGGTTGCTTGATGAAGACCCCTCCGCCCTGGCCAAGCTGAAAGGGGTGAAGGCGCCGCCGATCCCAGTGCGCCACCCCTCGCCCTTCGAGATCACCGGCGCGCACGTGGCGACCCTGTCGCCGGCGCTGTTCGCCGAGCTTCTGCGCAAGCTGCTGGTGGCCGAGGCCCTGACCTTCGACCTGCCCCTGGCTGATATCCATGTCGCATCCTCGATCACTTCCGCGGACGGCGGCGAGGATGGCCGCATTATCTGGGAGGCGGGCCCCGGGCGGACGAAGTTCCTGCCCTCGCGGCGCAACCTCTTCCAGCTCAAGGCCGGTCCGATGGGTAAGGCCGGCGCGGCCAAGGACGTCCTGGAGAGCGACGGCTCGCCCAAGGCGCGGATCGCCGCGATCCTGAACGAGGGCGGCGTCTATTTGATGTTGTGCGCCCGCGCCTACGCCAAGAACCGGATCGACGAGCGCGCCGACGCCATCCGCGTCGCGCTGCGATCGGGCGGCCTGACGTTTAAGGACGAGCAGGTCCTGTTTCTCGACGCCGACCAGGTCGCCACGTGGACCAACCAGCATCCAGCCGCCGCCACCTGGGTGCTGGAACTGACCCAGCCGGGACTGGCCGGTCCCTTTCGCAGCTGGACCCACGCGATGGGCCGCGAAGAACATGACAGCTCGCCCTTCGTCTCCGACACGCGCTTGGCCGACCTCGGCCCGCGCCTGCGCGAGACGCTGTCCGCACCACAGGGCGTCATCCGCGTATTCGGCGCCTCGGGGGTGGGCAAGTCCCGTCTAGTCCTCGAGGCGCTGGCCCCGGCCGACCTCGAGGCGCCGGCCGAAGACGACCTGAGCGGCGTGACTCTGTACACGGTCGAGCCAGAACAAGGCGCCATTGCCGTGCGCACGGCGGTTCAGCATCTGGTCGAGGCCCAGGTTCGCGCGATCGTCATCGTCGACCGCTGCCCCCAAGAGCTTCACAACGAGCTTGAGGCTCTGGTCCAACGCAAGGGTTCGCGCCTTTCGTTGGCGACCCTGGACGACGAAGTGCCCGTCTCGGTGTTGCGCCCCGCCGAGATCGTGATCGATTCGGCCGGGTCGGGCGTCATTGAGGCCATGGCCCACCAGGTCCTGCCTACCGCTCGATCCGAGGACTTGCGCCTGCTGGTCAAGGTGGCCAGCGGCAATCCTCGAATGGCCCGCCTGGTCACCCGGGCCTGGACCGAGTCGCGCCCCTTGGCTGAAGCCACCGACCTCACCCTGGTCGACAGCATTCTGCTGGGTCGCGCCACCGATGGGCGCGACATCATTAAGCGTGGCGCCGCGCTGCTGGCCGCCTTCGGCTTGATCGGCATCAAGGGCGACGCCGATCAGTTGCCGCAGATCGCCCCGTTGGGCCGCAATCTGACGCCCGACGACCTTCGCGCGACAATCGCCTTCCTGGTCGGACGCGGCCTGATCCAGACGCGCGGCCGCTCGGTGATCCTGCAGCCCCGTCCGATCGCGCTGCGCCTGGCGCGCCAGCAATGGGAAGCCTGGTCGGAGGCGCAGCGCGACGAAGTTTTGACCGGCGCGATCCCCTCGCACCTGAAGTCTATGGCCGCGCGCCAGTTGACCCTGCTCAACACCACCCCGGTCGCCGCCGAGGTCGTCGCCCACGTCGCCCGACGGGGCGGACCGCTCGACGGCGTCGATAAGCTGGCCCAGGACGGCAATGCCGATGTCCTGGTGGCCTTGGCCGAAATCGACGCGGCCGCCATCGCGCGCCTGATCGCCGGGATCATCGAGACCGCTGACCTGGGCAAGCTGCCGAGCGATGTGCGACGCGGCCTGGTCCGGGCCCTTGAGCGCATTTGTTTCCTCGAAGAGACCTTCGAAGAGGGGGCGCTGATGATGCTGCGCCTGGCCTGCGCGGAAACCGAGAGTTGGGCCAACAACGCGACCGGCCAGTTCGCCGGCCTGTTTCCGGTGCTGCTGGGCGACACGACCGCAGGCCCCGAGGCCAGGCTGCAGGTGCTCGACGAAGCGCTCGACACCGCCGATCCGGTTCAACGCGGCATCGCCGTCAAGGCCCTGCTCCAGGGCGCCAAGACGGGCTTCTTCACCCGCGGCGTCGGTCCCGAGCTGCATGGCGCCCGGCCGGCGCTTCAACCTTGGCGCGCCCGGACCAACAGCGAGGCGACCGACTACATCAAGGCCTGCGTGGAGCGTCTGGCCCAGGTGGCGGCCGGCATCGGCAAGTCCGCCGACGAAGCCCGGGCCGGCCTTGGCCACGAGCTTCGCGGGCTGATCAACACCGGGATGATCGATACCGCCGAAGCGGCGGTGAAGACGGTGATGGCCCATCACCCCTATTGGCCGCAGGCCCTTGAAGGGCTCGGCCACTGGTTCGTTCACGACAATGCCGACCCCGCCTCGGACAAGCCCGCGCGGGTGGAGGCGATGATGGCGGCCCTGCAGCCGCGCGACCTGTCCGACCGCGCCAAGGCGATCGTCACGGAAATGCCCTGGGACTTCCCCAACACCAAGGAGAAGCTGTCCTATGAGAAGCGCGGACAGGCGCAGTTGGCGGCGGTCGAAGCCTTCGCTCAGGAGGTTTTGGCCACGCCGGGCGCCTTCGAGCGCCTGTTGCCCGTCCTGACCCACGGCCGGCAGCGCATGGCCTTCCATTTCGGCAAGACCATCGCCAGCGCCGTGCCCGACCCGTTCGAAGGCCTCGCCGCGATTGAAAAGGCGCTCTCCGACGGCAATGAGCCGCCGGACTACGATCTGATGACCGGCTTTCTGGCGACCATCGCCAAGACCGATCCGGCCTTCGTCGAGACGTTCAAGGCGAAGGCCGCCGCCTCGGCGTTGGCGCCGGCCCTGCCGCTCATCTGTTTTCGGCTCAACATCACCAAGAGCGACGTCGACCTGGTGATCACCGCGCTGAAGTCGCGCCGGTTGCCGCCATGGAACCTGATGCAGTGGACCATGGGCGGTGTCCTGGCCGAACTGCCGCCAGAGGACGTCGCGCCGTTGTTCGACGCCATGCTCGACCTTGGCGGCGAGGCGTTCTCGGTCGGCCTGGACGTGATGGGCATGTACGGGCATGACCGCATGGAGCGGTTCGAGGCCCTGCGTCCGCAGTTGCTGAAGCTGGCCGAGGGCGCCTCCCGGGCCAGGAACGCCCGCTCCCAAATGGACGGCCATCACTTCAGGGAGCTGTTGGGCTGGCTTCTCGACAAGGGCGAGACCGATCCGGACGCTCGCGCGGCGGCGCGGATGCTCGCTAAGCGGCTGGGGGGCGGTCCTGACGACGAACGTCTGGTCGAGGGTCTGTTACCCGTTCTGCTGAGCAAGTTCGCGCCGACCGCTTGGCCGCTGGTTGGCCAGATCATCCTGGACGGTGGCGCGCCCGCCTGGCGCGTCCAGTACGCCCTCAATCGGACCCCGCCGACGGACGACGACAGCCCAGTCATCCTCAACCTGCCCGAGGACACGCTCTTTGGCTGGTGCCATGCCCATCCCGAGGTCGGTCCCGCCTTTGTCGCCCAGGTGATCCCGATCTTGGCCACCCGCGAACCCCGGCCTGGTGAAGCGCGCCTGCACCCCATGATGGCGCGCTTGCTCGATGAATTCGGAGATCGCCCCGACGTGCTCGAGGCGGTCGCGGGCAACATGAGCACGTTCTTCTGGACCGGCTCGCTGGCCAACTATTACGTCCTTTACCTGGAGTCGTTCGAGGCGCTGAAGACCCACCGCCACCCAAAGCTTCGCCGTTGGGCCAAGAACATGATCCAGCGTCTGCAAAAGGCGATCGAGGGCGCCAAGAACGATGACGACGAGCGCGAGGCGGGCTGGGAGGTTTGACACCTCCCGCCGCTGAACCGGCTTGAGCAGTCAGAAGGCATCGAGATTACCGGCCTCGCCGCGGGTCATCTCGCGCCCTGGACCTGCCTAGATCAAATCCGTTCTGAAATCGGTTCGAGGCAGGCAATGTGTCGTGGGGATGTCTCAAGCCTGGACCCGCCCCGATTTTCAAACGCGTCCCGCACAAATGAAGAGCAGGCTCCAGACGTCTAGTCGTCCAGGCCCATGGCGCGCCGCCATGACGGGTCTCGTTGCTCGGCCTTGTGCAGGGCGTCGTGGCAGGCGGTGTGCAGCAGGGCAAGGAGCGCCAGGCACGCCTCGGCCTTGCGGGGCGCGGTTGAGAGGCAGGTTCCGCAGTCGAGATTCGGGGTGGCGTTGCCGCCGAATGTGCAGCGGTGATCGTAGGAGACGTGGTGGACGGTGCAGTCGTCCAGGGTCCGGCTGGTGATGTCGACCCTGCAGGACGCGCAGCGTCCGGCCTGGCGTTCATGGAGCGCCCGCTTGACCGCCAGGGATTGGCAGATCTTGTCGGTGAACTGCCGCCACGCGGCCGAGTTCTGGTATTTCTCCCGAAGGTCTCGCTTCTTGTTCTGTCTGTACAGGGACGAAACGGTCACGCGGGTCCTGTTGGATGAGTTCGCCGGCGCCACGGGAGCACCCGGCTGATCATGGCGGCGATCGGGACGGAGATGCAACCTTGGCGTGGCCGCCTGCGGCGGCCTGGCTCTAGGCGGGGCGCCGCCCCAAGCCCCGTCCGCGGGTCTTAGCCCTGCCGGGTGAGGATCCCTGACGCGGTCGCGATCATGAATGATCACGAGGGTGTCCTTTTGCGGGGCCGGAGGAAGGTGACGATGATCCAGCCGGCGACGGCGGCCAGGACCACCACGCCGATCAGGGTGGCGTCATCGAGCTGAAGCAGGCGGTTCAGAACGTCGCCGACGCTCCTGCAGCCCTTGAACTGTCCGCCGATCCCCAGGATCGAGTCCTTCAACTGAAGGAGTGTGAGAGCAAGGATCGTGGCCTTGCCCATGACTTTGGCGTGCTCTTCAGACACGGTCGTCTCCCGCTTGGCGGGCCGGCGGGTCGAAGGAATGGTCGGAGAGCCACGACGCACTCGATCGACGCAGCAAGCCGCTGCCGTCCATGGAATGCCGTCGTCTCGGGCGCTTGAGCCGATGGTTATGAGTTACCGTCGACCCGTCGGATCGATCGTATGCCTGTTACCAATGACGCCCATCCTGACCGGGAAATCTCCCGAGTCAGAATGCCCTTATACGCCTAACAGCGGGGGGCTTGGTCACGGTGCATGAAGAGCTGTCGCCGATCAAGACCGGATGCGACCTCAAGCCCGCTCCGAGAACCGCTCGAACGCGGTGATGCGTCGGGGCGTCAGGCCCGGGTCGTAGCCGTAGATCTCCTGGGCGAGGTAGTCGAGCTCGGCCTGGCGGTCGGCCTCGTCGACGTCGATGTACCAGGCCTTGGGCGCGGGGCCCTCCTCGCCGTTCCAGCGATAGCCGCGGGCCTTGAGCCTGTCCTTCTGCTCGAACGGCGAGCGTTCGGCCCAGATCCGCCAGCTGGGTTTGCGGGCGGTCTCCAGCATGTGGGCCAGGGCGGTCCTGCCGCTCCTGAGCGGGCGGCCAAGGATCTCCAGTCCGGCCAGGCAGTCGTTCTCGGCCCGGTGGCCGTCGAAGAAGAAGCCGCACTGGCCCGCCAGGTAGGAGAGTTTGGTTCCCTCGAACCCCTCCCCTTTCCAGTCGACCTGGCTCATCGAGCAGGCCCAGCCCTTCAGTTTGAACCCCTCGTACAGGCGCTCGACAAAGCGCCGGTCGAACTGGGCGTTGTGGGCGACCACCACGGCGGCCTGGGTGATGAAGGCGGCCACAGCGTTGGGGTCGATCGACTTGCCGGCCACCATGTCGTTGGTGATGCCGGTGATGCGGGTGATCTCCTCGGAGATCGGGACGGTCGGTTCGCGCAGGGCCACGAACGGCGCGCCGACCGCGCAGATTCGGCCCTCTGTGTCGTACTTGAACGGCACCATGGCCAGCTCGATGATTTCGTCGCGCGCCGCGTCGGTGCCGGTCGTCTCGGTGTCGACATAGAGCCCGTCCTTGAGCAGGGCGGCGTTGGCGATCGGAGACAGGGTGCAGGTCTCGAACCGGCGCAGCAGGCGATAACGGCCGCTGGCTTCCAGCTGGCGGGCTATGGCTTCGAGGGCCTCGAGGTCTGGCGGGGTTGGCTCGGGCTCGATCATGCGGCGTCCGGGAATCGTCTGGAACCATCCTGCCACATCGAAGGCGCGAGGACGCCCGTGTGCGGCGGCCGGGCATTGGGCCGATCCGTGGGCTTGACACCCCAATGACCATATATTTAACTCATGACGACATTAACCAGCGGCGACATTATGAGCTCCGGCGATACGATAGGACCGATCTTCACCGCGCTCGCCGATCCGACCCGGCGAGCGATGCTGGCCCGGTTGGCTGGAGGCGAAGCGACGGTGAACGAGTTGGCCGAGCCTCTCCAGATGACGCTGCCCAACGTTTCCAAGCATCTGAGGGTGCTCCTCGACGCGGGCCTGATCCTGCAGCGCAAGGAGGGCCAAAGGCGGCCGTGCCGGCTCAACCCCGAAGGGCTGAAGGCGATCGAGACCTGGTCGCGCCGCTACATCGACGAATGGGAAGAGTCGTTCCAGCGCCTGGACGCTCTTCTGGCTGAAGCAACCGACCAGACTGAAGGACGCTGACATGACCAAGGCAGAACTGACGCTCGTCTCCGATACCGAGACGCGGATCCGCAGGACCTTCAATGCGCCGGTCGCCGCTGTCTGGGCGGCCTGGACCACGCCCGACCTGGTCAAACGCTGGTACGGCCTGAGGTCCCTGCGAATGACTGAATGCACCATCGACCTGACGGTCGGCGGGGCGTGGCGTTGGGTGCTGGCCTCCCCGGACGGCCAATTGATCGCGTTCTCCGGAAAATTCACGGCCATCGAGGCGCCGCACAGTCTCACACGCACCGAACTATTCGAAGCCATGCCGGGCACCGACTATGTCGTGACGCTGGAGTTCGAAGCGGTCGGCGGCCAGACGGTCCTGACCTCGAGGATGGTCTACCAGAGCAAGGCGCATCGGGACGGCCACCTCCAGTCGGGCATGGAGGGCGGCATGAACGAGACCTACGAGCGTCTGGACGAAGTTCTGTCGGACGTGGCCCCGGCCGACGGCGAGGCGGCGTGATGGACGCTGCGATCGGGCGGCCGCAAAGCGCCACGTCCAGGTGGGGCGACGCCACCCTGGGCCTGTGCGTCCTCTCCGCGCTGGCCATGGTCGGGAGCCACCTTCTCCGGCCCGACCTAGACCCGTCGTGGACGCCCATCAGCGAGCATGCCTTGGGCGACATGGGGGTCGTGATGAAGGGCGCGTTCCTGGGGCTGTCGGCCGCCTGCGCGACCTTGTCGTTTGCGTGGCGGCGCTCGATGAAGGGCTGGCGGGGCGCGGTGGCCCGGATCACACTGGCGCTCGCATCCTTGGGGTTTGCGCTGGCCGGCCTGTTCCCGGGCGACAGCGTCCTGGCGACGCCGCAGACCACGACGCTCGCGGGCATCGTGCACGGCGCCGGGGCGGTGCTGACCGACGGCCTGCCTGTCGCCGCCCTCTTTTCGGCCTGGAGCCTGGGCCGTTCGGAGAAGGTGGAACGGCGCTACGCGGGTCTGGCCTGGCTGGGCGCCGGCGTGGCCTCGAGCGGCTTCGTGGCCGTGGTGATCGTCATGGCGGCGTTCATGCCGGCGAGCGGCCAGCTAGGACCCGATGTGCCGATCGGTTGGGCCGGCCGCTATATGATGGTGGCCTATGCGGCGTGGCTGGCGATCGCCGCGGTCGTCCAAAGCCGCACGGGACGCCGGGCCTAGAGCCTGACGATTTCGGACGCGGAAGCATTCAGCCGCGGGCGGCCAGGCTCTAGGCGGCAGGTCCGCCTAGAGCCCTTCCCCTATCGGGCAAGCCGGTCATGGCGCCTTGGCCAAGGCGTAGACCTCGGCCAGCTCCCAGAACCAGTCGCTGTCCATGTCGGTGCGGCGGGCCTGCTCGCCGATCGCCGGGGCGGTCCGCTCGAAAAGGGCGTAACACAGCTCGTCGGGGTCGTGGCGCGCGGTGTAGGCCAGGCCGTCGGCCGCGATCGGGTGGTCATGCAGCGCCCGCGACCAGGCCTGCGGGATGTCGTAGGGCAGGCCGCCATGCACCACCTCGGCGGTGGCGCCCAGGCGCGCCAGGCCCGGACCGTTGAAGTTGATCAGGGTCAACGCGCGGCTGGCCTGCAGGATCGCATAGGCCTTGGTCGCCTGCAGCGCCGGATCCAGCGTCCGCCGTCCCGGGGTGCGCAGGAAGGACTCGGCGAAGGCGCCGCGCGGATCCTTGGCGGTGTAGAGGACGCCATAGCCGGCGTCCGGGGCGTTGAGACGCCCGCCGAGCGAGCGGTCGAAGAAGATCGGATCGCGCCTGGCCGAATGGAAGCGATGCAGCGCCGCGCCCGCGGGAATGGTCAGGGTCAGGGGCGTGCGGCTGGCAAGATCGGCGGGCGGTGGAACGCTCACTCGGCGTGAACGCCCGAGAGGCTGGCGGCCCGCTCGACCAGGGCCACCTCGCCACGGCGCAGCAGGTCGATCGGGGCGCGACCGTCCAGCAGGTCGTGGGGGTTGACCAGGAAGCTCAGCACCGACCAGGGGCTCGTATAGCCCAGCGCCGCCTGCACGTCCTTCAGGCCCGGCACGACCGCGCCGTCCGGCTGGAACTGCAGGGCCGGGAACCCGCGCCGACCGCTGGGGCCGGGCACGGCCAGCAGCGTCCCGTCCTTGACGCGCTTGTCGATCGCCTGGCGGCTGACCCCGTGCAGCAGCTTGCGCACGTCCTCGACGTCGAACGCCCCGCCGGCGTCCTTCAGATCCTGCTGCGCGTTTTCCAGGCCGCGCAGAAGAGCCCGCGCCCGGGGGCCTAGCGTGAACGCCGCCTTCAGCTGTTCGCGAATGGCTTGACGGCGTTCGGCCGTGACCGAGGCGGTTGCGACGTCCTGAGCCTCGCCGACCTGGCGGCGGAAGCCGCGCCGGCGGATGCGCTTGAAGATGCGAACCTTGCTCATCTCCTTGGCGGCGGCCTCGGTCTCGGCGACCACGAGGACGCGGGCACCCTTGGGAACCTGGTCGAGGGTCGCGCCGGCGGCCAGTGTGAACGCGACCGCGTTGGGGCCGTCCCAAATGATCGACGCGCCAGGTTCGGTCGAAGCGATCTTGACCGTCTTGGATCCGGCCTTGGCCGGGGAATTGGGGGACGTCGAACCTGCCATGGCGTCAATATAGACCGTTTGGGTCGGCTGGCAACCTTGGCAACCTTGGCAACCTCGGCGTCGCTCCGCACGATAGCCAGTACAATTGGCGGCTAGTCACGCGCTCGGCCGACGTCCTCGAACGGGTCGGCTTTGCCGGCGTCCAGGACACGCGATAGGACTCTGCGGGCATTGGACGCGCAGTCGAGGTCTTCGGGTTTGGCTTCGATGTCGGCGATCAACGCGACCAGCTGGGCCTTGGTCTGCGCCAGGCGCGCCTCCAAGGCCTCGATGTCCGCCAGGCGCCCACGAAGCGCCGCCATCAGCGCGTCGTGCTCCCAGTCCTTCAGGTCGGGGGGAAGGAGCCGCCGGATCTCGTCCAGGCTGAAGCCCGCCTTTTGCGCGGTGGCGATCACGTCCAGGACGAGCGCGGCTTCCGCCGGATAGGTGCGGTAGCCGTTCGAACGACGCTCGACGGTCGTCAGCAGGCCGGCCCGTTCATAGAAACGGATGCGTGACGGGGTCTGGCCGGTTCGCCGGGCCAACTCGCCGATGTTCACCACGGCCTCCAGCAAAAAAGCACCTTGACCTTAAACTTAACTCAAAGGTTAGGAGCACGTCCACGTTCTTCGTGGAGCCTGCCGATGTCTCTTTTTTCCCCGCTGTCGCTGCCCAACGGCGCCGTCATTCCAAACCGCATCGCCAAGGCCGCGATGGAAGAGAACATGGCCGACGCGGACCACCTCCCGTCCGCCCGGTTGATCAATCTCTACGAGGCCTGGGCTGAAGGCGGGGCGGGCCTGATCATCACCGGCAATGTCATGGTCGACGCCCAGGCCATGACGGGGCCGGCCGGCGTCGTGCTGGAGGATGACCTCCATCTCGACCGGTTCACGGTTTGGGCGAAGGCGGCCAGATCGCGTGGCGCTCGGGTCTGGATGCAGATCAATCATCCAGGCCGTCAGATGCCGGCGGCGCTCGGTCAGGAGACCCTGGCGCCTTCGGCGATCGCGCTTGACCTCGGCGCCCAGTCCAAGATCTTCCCCATGCCCCGCCAGATGTCGGCGGCGGACATCATCGAGGTGCGGCGCCGGTTCGTGCGGACCGCGGTCTTGGCCGAGCGCGCGGGCTTCGACGGCGTCCAGATCCACGCCGCCCATGGCTACCTGCTGAGCCAGTTCCTGTCGCCCCTGGCCAACCATCGCAAGGATCGGTGGGGCGGAGCCCTGGAGAACCGCGCGCGCCTGCTGCTGGAGATCGTGCGGGAAGTCCGCTCGGCGGTCGCGCCGGGCTTTGCGGTTTCGGTCAAGCTCAACTCGGCCGATTTCCAGCGCGGCGGCTTCTCGCCCGAGGATGCGCGAGCCGTGATCCAGATGCTGAACACTCTAGGCGTCGATCTCGTCGAGCTGTCAGGCGGCAGCTACGAGGCCCCGGCGATGATGGGCTCGGGGCGCGACGAGCGAACCTTGGCCCGCGAGGCCTATTTCCTGGAGTTCGCGCGGGAGATCGCCGAGGTGGCGACAATGCCTTTAATGGTCACCGGCGGGATCAGGCGGCGCGAGGTCGCCGAGAACGTTGTCGAGAGCGGTCTGGCCATGGCGGGCGTGGCCACGGCGCTCGCGATCCAGCCGGACCTGCCGCTCAGGTGGCGCCAGGGCAAGGCCGACGCGCCGACGCTCAAGCCGATCACCTGGAAGAACAAGCCGATCGCTTCCTCGGCGCACATGGCCGCGGTTCGCCACCAACTGGTGCGTCTGAGTCGGCGGCGGCGCACCGAGCCCGGCGTCTCGCCCGTGTGGGCGCTGATCACCTCGCAGATCCAGGCCCGGCGCAGCGCCCGCCAGTACCGGCGATGGATCGCGCAAAGGCGGGCGGCGGCCTGATGATCGACGGCGCTCGAAACCCCGCGCCGCGCCCGCCCCAAAAGATCCTGGTCCTCGCCGAGCGCCTGCGGGCGCCGGCCTGGTCGTCCCCGTTGCCGCCGAAGAGGTCGCCTCCATGGCTGAGAACATGACAGACGTTGAATTTGGCGGACAAACGGTCCGCGTGCCGCGCGGCGGCTACTACGACCGCTTCCGGTCCAACCCCGATCTCGACGCGGTGGCGCGTGATCCCGCCGCGGGCGACATCGACTTCTTCCGGAGAATACCCAAGCAGCAGGTCAACTCACGGGTCGGTCCGACCTGGGCGCCGAACTTCTACTATCGCAGCAGCTCGGTTCAGTTGCTCATGTTGGCGCCGATCGATCGACTGCGCGCGGCGCTGCCCAGGCCGCTCGAGCCCTTGCGGCCGTTTCCGGGCAAGGGCTTGGTGGCGCTGACCTTCTTCTCCTATGCGGTTTGCGACAACGATCCGTACAACGAGGCGTCGGTCGCGGTCGTCGTCCGCCAGCCTGGGGCAAGCGGCCCCCACGCGCCGGAGCTGCTGGACGATATCCGCCGACGCAGTTTCTACGCTCACGTTCTGGCGCTGCCTGTCACGACCGAGATCGCGCGCGTACGTGGCGTTTACGGCTACCAGTTGCCCAAGTGGCTCACGCCGATCGACGTGGGCATCGACAGCGAAGTGACGGCCAGCGTTGCGGCCGGCGACGGCGCGCCCGACCTCCTGTTGCGCGCGCCTCTACCGACATTCCGGGACGTGCCGTCCCAATCGCGCATGGGCGCCAACACCATGATCCATCAGGTCGATGGCCGATGGCATCAGACCCTCGTCCAATCCAACACGCTGTCCTACGCCGAGCGGTTGTTCCCCAGGGGGGTGGAGCTGGTGAGGCGGGGCGGTCCGCTGACGGACCTGCTCAATGGACTCGGCGCATCGACGATGCTTCGGCTGGACGTGGTGAGGGATGCTCAACTGGTTTTGAACCTGCCCACGCCGTTGGAGCGCTTCGGGGCGGGGTAGAGGCGATCGACGGCCGCTACCGCCAGAAACCGAACCGTCGACGACGACGAGGGATGGCACGCGGATCTCGCCAGCCGTCATCGCGAAAGCCCAGGGGCGCGCAGGTCGCACTTGCTTTTCCCGCTTGGCCCCGATGTTCTCCAGGTGCAAGGCGTCTCAAAACCCTGGGACGAGCATGCGCGAGGGGCGGATGATGGGTCTTCAAACAGATCGCCGGCTCGTTTGGGCGAGGCGTTCGGCCGAAATCGCCACGGTCTGTTTCGGCTATTTCATCGCAGCGCTCATCGCGCTGCATGGTCTTCGGCCGGACTACACACCCGTCGACCACATGATCAGCGACTTCGCGGTTGGGCGTTTTGGCTGGGTCATGACGAGCGCCTTCGTGGCGGTGGCCCTGGGCTGTCTGGCGCTCGGATGGGGAATGGCGATCGCCGGCCCTAGATCCCTGCCCGGCCGCGCCGCGGTTCTGCTGCTGTGGGTCGCGACGCTCGGCCTGCTGGTGACGGCGATCTTTCCGACGGACCTGGAGACGGCGGTCACCACCACCACGGGCAACGTTCACACCATCAGTTTCCTGGTCAATGTCATCAGCCTGATCCTGTGCGCGTTGCTGTTCGCCGTCAGTTTTCACCAAAGCGAGGACTGGCGGGGCTATCGGTGGATCGGGTTGGCCATCGCGATCGCGTTGCTCGGTGCGTTTATCGCCCAGTTCCTGACGCTGCATCGGGGCGCGCCCTATGGCCTGACCAACCGTCTTTTCGTCGCCGTGCTCATGATCTGGTTTCTGGCGACCGCCAGGCGCCTGCGTCGCGTCGCCGTCCTGCGACAGGGCTGATCGTTCACCGAGTCCGCCCGGATTTGGAAGTCGCGGTTTGATATATCCCCTCCAGGGGGATAGGATAGGGATATGGCCCACGTCGTCCACGAAACCCATCCAGAAATCGTCAACCGCCTGAAGCGCGCTGAGGGTCATCTTCGTAAGACCATCGCGATGATCGAGGCGGGACGCACCTGCCTGGATTTGGCCCAACAGCTCCACGCGATCGAGAAGGCGGTGGCCGCCGCCAAGAAGACGCTGATCCACGACCACATCGACCACTGTCTGGCTCACGCCGCCGAGGACGAGCCGCGCGATGCGGGCAAGGCTATGGCCGAGCTCAAGACCATCGCCAAGTACCTCTGAGGCGCCGATGACTTCCCTCGCTGATCTTCTCGCCCAGGGCGCCGGGCACGCCTGGCTGTTCATCCCCTCGGCCCTGCTGCTGGGCGCGCTGCACGGCCTGGAGCCTGGCCACTCCAAGACGATGATGGCCGCCTTCATCGTGGCGGTGCGAGGCACGGTCTGGCAGGCGATCCTGCTTGGCCTGTCGGCGACCGCCTCGCACACCCTGATCGTCTGGGTGATCGGCCTGGCGGGCCTCTATTTCGGGCGCAACCTCGATCTGGACACGGCCGAGCCCTGGTTCCAGTTGGCCTCCGCGGCGATCATCATCGCCGTGGCGCTGTGGATGGTCTGGCGCACCTGGCGCGAAGGTCGCGCGCAGACCAACGAACACGACCATGAGCATGACCATTATCACGACCACGGCCATGAGGACGAGGTCCGGCGCATCGACACTGGCCACGGCGTTGTCGCCCTCGCGATCTTCGAGGACGGCGTGCCGCCCTGCTTCCGGGTCACCGCCGAGCGCGGCCACGCGCCGAGCGCCGGCGAACTGACCGTCACCACCAAGCGCCCCGACGGCAGGGTGCAGACCTTCGCCTTCGTCGACAAGGGCGCCTTCCTGGAATCGACCGATGCGATCCCCGAGCCGCATGCGTTCGAGGCCCGGCTGTCGATCGCCCACGGCTCGCACGGCCACGACTTCGATGTCGTCTTCGCCGAACATGACCACGAGCACGACCATGGCCACGATCACGGCGGCCTGGACGTTTCGGATCCCGGCTACCAGGACGCCCACGAGCGCGCCCACACCAACGACATCAAGAAGCGCTTCGCCGGTCGCGACGTCACAACCGGCCAGATCATCCTCTTTGGCCTGACCGGGGGCCTGATCCCCTGTCCGGCCGCGATCACCGTCCTGCTGCTTTGCCTGCAGCTCAAGCAGGTCGCCCTGGGCGCGACGCTGGTGTTGTGCTTCTCGATCGGCCTGGCCATCACCATGGTCACAGTCGGGGTCGTAGCCGCCATCGGCGTGCGTCATGCTGAAAAGCGTTTCGCCGGCGCGTTCTCGACCTTCGCCCGCCGCGCGCCCTATGCGTCCGGCGCGCTCATCACCGTGGTGGGCTTGATCCTGGCCACCCAGGCGCTTCGTGCGATCCTCGCCTGACGAGAACAGCAGCCCGTCGCGTCAACGCACTTGACCGCTGTTAGAGAACGATCCCTGACGCGGGAGCTGCCCCCTGTTCACCGCTTCAGCCAGAACGCCACGGCGGCCGCCGTCACCTGCAGAAGAAGGCGCGCTTCGTCGCGGCCGTAGACGTGCTCGCTCAAATGGCTGCCGTCATCGTGGTGCGCCAGCTGGGTGGCATGGCGCGCGGACGCCATCAGCAAGTCGATCCGTTCGGGAAAGGACATGGTCATGACGTTGGGCGGCGTCTTGAGCTTGGACTGGGATCCGAGTTTGAGCCGCTCATAGGCCAGCCGGCACGAGCCGACGCAGTTTTGATAGTCGCCGTTGTGGAAGGCCTGCTCGGCCACTTGAAGGTGGCGGGCGATGTCGATGTCGCCGTCGCCGCCGATCGAGATCGGCAGCGTGCTCTCCAGAAGGACGATGCTGAACGCGCCCGCGGCTTTGAGCTGCGCGATCCAGTCCGACTGCGCGACCGTGTGGGAGAGGTCGCAAACCAACGCCGTGCGCCCTACCAGGTCCTCCAGCGCCCCGCCGACCCCGCAGACCTGGAAGGTGAGCGCAAGCGGTCCGCCGTCGCGTTCGTCTTCGAGCGCCAGCAGCTGGCGCGGCGACAGCTGCGCTAGGAATTCAACCTGTTCGCCGAACCCGCCGCCACGCTGTTCGAACCGCGCGGTCGCGCGCGGGCGCAAGGTCGTCAGGTGTGTCCGGTGGCCCGAGCGCGATTGCACGACGACGTCGATGCCGTCGATCCGCAGCCAGTGCAGGATCGCGTCTTGACCGGGCAGCGGCGCGGGCTTTGTCGTCGCGACCTCGGCCATCAGCACCAGATCGAATGCCCCGATGGAGGGGCGCAGCGCAACCGCCCGGACGGTGAGGTCGGCGACGATGTTGTGCAGCAGCGTGAGATTCATTCGGGACCTTCGCCGGCCGCCCGGCGCAACTCGTCCATGCGCGCGTCGCAGACCTCGCGCACCAGCGCGATCAGGTGCTCGGCGCTTGCCTTCATGTGCTCGAGTTCGGCCAGGGTGATGTGGAAGCTGTCCTGGTTGTAGCGGGCGTCGACATAGGCGCGCTTGAGCTTCTCGAAGGGCTTGCGAAGGGCGCGGGTCTCGCGGGGCCAGACCGGGATCAACGACGGCGCCTTGGCCTCCGCCTGGGCGCGCAGGAATTTGATGTTGTGCGAGCGCGGCGCGTAGAAGCCGTTCAACAGCAGCACGGCGATGTAAGCCGCCTCGATTGTCTGGTGGAGGTTGAAGGCGGCCTTGTGGAACCAGTCGTCTTCCTCGCCTTGGGCCATTTGGAACACTGCCGTCGCGAGCGACGTGCGTATTGTCCCGAAGATCTTCTTGTAGTGCCGCTCGCCAAGCGCAAGAGCGGCTTGCGGCGTCAGAGGCTTCAGCGGGCTGAAGGCGTGGCCGGGGACTTCGTAGAGCGCCACGCCTTGGTCGATCACCTCGCGGAAGAAGTAGAGGCCCGCGTCGAGGCCCTGGTTGATGTCGTCGAGGTCGTTGACCATCAGATTGACGATCCGGCCGATCGACGGGTCGCGGGCGATCTTCTCTTCGGTCTCGAACCAGTAGTCGGCGATGTCGGTCAGCTTCTCGTCGCTGACCACCACCAGGATGTCGAAATCGGAGAGATAGCCGTTCTCCGGCTCGTCGACGAAGTCGCCGCGCGCGTAGCTGCCGAACAGGATGATCTTGTAGATCTTGGCCCCGCGCCGCCACGGCTGGGTGCCGCCCGCCACCGCCGCCTCGAAGCCGTGCAGCAGGTGGCCGGTGATCTTGTCCAGCTCCCTGTGCTGGCGATCGGGCAGGTGGTCGAGATTCGATTTCATCGCCGCGAGTCTCGCCGTCTTGGCCTGGCGCCACAAGCGGCAATTGGGGGTCAGGCCAGGCCCGACAAGCGGTCCGGGCGGGCCTCGGCGACCTGGGCGACAGGTCGGAAAACCCTCTGAGCGCCTTCCGGTCTGGTCCGATCCTGGGGGTGACAGAATTCTCGACGGCGGCCTCGTGGACGGTGACAGCCTGGCCGATCGCGGGCAGTGTCGGCGTCCGGTTTCTCAAGGAGTATGCCCGTGAACGTTTCGGATCTGGTCGACGCCGCCGTGGCCGCCGAGCCCAAACTGACCAAGGCCCAGGCCAAGGCCATTATCGACGGCGTCTTCAAGGCGCTGACCGAGGCGGCCGTGAAGGGCGAGGAGATCTCGATCGCCGGTTTTGGCAAGTTCAAGGTCCAGGCCAAGCCGGCCCGCACCGGCCGCAACCCGGCCACCGGCGGAACGATCCAGATCGCCGCCAGCAAGAAGGTCGCCTTCCAGCCGGCCAAGCAGCTCAAGGACGCCGTCAACGGCTGATGCGACGGCGCGCGCCGGCGGTCACTTGAGGTCGGTCGGCGGGCCGCGCGCCCGGCGGCGAGGCTGGCGAAGGCCGGTTGTGGCTCCGGGAGCGGCGACCTAGACCTGTCGACATGCGCCGCGCCCCCTTTCTGATCCGACGCTTCGGAGACCGCGCTTGGTTCGTGCGCGCGATGCTGGTCAATGTCGGCGCATGGCTGTTCATCGCCCTGGCGTTCGCCGCGCAGGGCGTGCTCGTCGCCGCGGTGCGTGGCGCGCCGCAACCGTGGTGGCCGAGCCTCGGCTATTCCGTGGCGATCTTCTCGATCTGGGCGCCGCTGACGCCCCTCGTGGCGCTCGCCGCGGATCAGATTGAAGGCCGGGTCGCCGCCTGGCCCTTGCGCCTCTTGCTTCACGTCGCGGGCTTGCCGGTGGCCTGCGCGCTGCACGTTGGCCTGTTTTCGGGGCTCTTCTGGTCCATCTACGCCGACCCTCACCGCGCACCCACCCGCGCCGCGTTCGCGACCACCATGTTCGTGCGCAATCTGGACCTCGACAGCCTGCTCTACGCCGCGATCGTCGCGGGGGTGATTGTCGGGGGCCGGCGGCGGGAGAGCGCCCCGTCCACGGTCTCCAACCCACCACAGCCGCTGCGCGTGCGTGTGCCCGGCGGCGTGCGGCTCATAGCCCTCGATACGATCGACTGGATCGGCGCGGCTGGTGACTACGTCGAGGTCCACGCCGGTCCGCGGATCGAACTGGTCGACGAGTCCCTTGCCGCGCTCGCCAAGCGGCTTCCGGCCGAGGCGTTCGCCCGGATCCATCGCGGCGCGATCGTCCGGCGCGACCGCGTCGTGGAGGTGCGTAGCGCCGGGCGGGGCGATGCGCGGGTGCGGATGGCGGACGGCCGCGAGCTGCGCCTCAGCCGTCGCTACCGGGCCAACCTGATCCCTGATCGGTCCCGCCGGACGGGCGCGGGGGTCCCGCTCGGCGAAACGCCCTAGCGGCCCGGCCCCGGGGGCGCCCTATCCCGGGCCCCGAAAGGGGTAGGCTCATGCTACGAAATCTTGGGTTGGCGCTCTTGGCGATGTTGACGGTCGGCGCGGCGCAGCCCGCGCGGCAAGGGTTCGACATGGCCGTGATCCATCCACCGCACGCCGTCGCGATCGCTGGGCGTCGTCTGCTGGTCTACGAACTCCACCTGACGAACTTTGCTGGCGCGGACCTTCATCCGACGCGCATCGAGGCGCTCGATGCGACGACCGGCGTGGTGATCGCCGCGCTCGAGGGCGCCGCCCTTGACCGGGCGATCGGCGGTCCGGGCCGCAAGCCGGGCCCCGCGATCGCCAAGCCCGGTGAGCGCCTGGTGGTCTACTGGGAGGTCTCCCGGCCTCTGAGCGATCCGGTCCCGCGCCGACTGAGGCATAGGGTGGTCTTCGACGGGGCGAGCGTCTCGGGCGGCGAGGTCGTTCCCGTTCGCGAACCGTTGCCTTTGCTTGGCCCGCCGCTGCGCGGCGGCCCCTGGTCGGCCGTCTACGACCCCGCGCTCGAACGCGGCCATCGCCGGATGGTCTATGCCGTCGACGGGGCGGCGCACGTCCCAGGCCGCCATGCGATCGACTGGTTCCGCGCGGGCGACGGCGACGGTCGCGGGGCGGAGGTGCTGGCGGTCGCCGACGCCACCGTCGCCGCCACCCGCGACGATATGGACGAGCCCGCCGCCGGCGCTGCCGCGCCGCCGATCCCGCTGGCTGACGGAACGGGCAATTTCGTCGCCCTGCGGCTCGCCGATGGCGGCTTCGCCGTCTACGAGCACCTTGCGCGGGGCGTGAGGGTCAAGCCTGGCCAGAGGGTGAAGCGCGGCGACGTCATCGGGCGGGTCGGCGCGACGGGCCACGCGAGCAGGCCCCACCTGCACTTCCATGTGGCCGACAGCGTTTCGTCGCTGGCCGCCGAGGGCTTGCCGTTCCGCCTGTCTGGAATGACCGAGCTCGGCCGCTATCCAACCGTCTTCGCCGCCTCGGACGGCGGAGCCTGGACGGTCGAACCGCCCAGGCGGCTGAGCGGCCCGGCGGACGACATGCCGGCGGCCAATGTCGTTATCGGGTTCGACTGATCGCTCACCAGGCTCGTCGAGGCGCGGTCCAACCCCGAGTCAGAAGACGGCAGGGCCTGGAGAGACGCCTGGGCTCAGGACGTTGGCGGCGCCTCGGCGGCGATGAGGTCGTCGTCGATCCTGTCGGCGCGCTCGGCGGCGGGGCGCCGCAGGTGGCGCTCCACATAGGTCTCGAACGCCGGGCGCTTTTCGATCGTGCCGAAGGTCATCCCCCAGGACAGGTGGGAGGCCAGGTAGAGGTCGGCGGCCGTAAAGCTGTCTCCCACGAGATAGGCGCGGTCCCTGACCGCCCCCTCGACGGCGCCCAGGACGTCGTCGATGCAGCCGAAACCCAGCGAACGGCTCTGCTCGTTCGTCGGCTCCAGGTTCACCAGCTTGGCGCCCACGGCCTGCTCGATCGGGCCGGCCCCGAAGAACAGCCACCGATAATAGGGGCCGCGCAGCGGACTGTTCGCGGGAGGAGCCAGTTCGGCTTCGGGGAAGGCGTCGGCAAGGTATGCGCAGACGGCGGCGCATTCGGTGACGATCACCCCGTCGTGGACGATGGCCGGCACCTTGCCCATGGGATTGATGGCGAGGTAGTCGGCGGTCTTGGCCTCGCCGGTCTCCCAGCGCAGGATTCTGGTCTCGTAGGGCTGGCCGATCTCTTCGAGCATCCAGCGGACAATGCGGCCGCGCGACATGGGGTTGGTGTAGAAGACGAGGTCGGACATGGATGGCTCCCGGTGTTTGCGGGAGCCTATTCCGAGGCTGCTGACAGCGGCTTGGCAGCAGCCGGCCTCGGCTGACGACCCCGATGTGACCCTGGGCGAGACCTACGATCCAGAAGGCCGTGGCTTGACCGCGATTTCATCGGTGCGGGCGGTTGCGTCGTCGCTCGCGTCGGCCGCTCCGGGGGTTGAGAAGGCGCTTGATAGAACACCCGCCAACGTCTTTAGCCGAAGCCTGGACATGCACGTTGGCCCCCCGGGCGGCCGGCCGTTCCAATTTGGGGGACGGTTCGGCGCACCACGCGATCGACGACGCACCTTAGCCTCTAAGTTGCATCTGGGGTTCTGCCAATACCGGAGAAACTCAGTATCGGAGCGGCGGGGCCGGTGAGGCCGCAAAGGGTGGAGGCAGGAAGGGCCGGGCGCGCCGATCGGGCGCGTCGAGGCGAGCACCTCCCATGTCTTCCACCTCCTGGAACGCCGATCGTGTCACGACCCTGAAGGCCTTGTGGCTGGCGGGCCGCAGCGCGGCCGAGATCGCCAAGGCCCTGGGCGGGGTCACCCGCAACGCCGTCATTGGCAAGGTCCACAGGCTGGGCCTGGCCGAGCGCATGACGCCATCGGCGCCGCGCCGCCCCGCGCGCAAGCCCCCTGCCCGCGCCCCGCGTCGGGCGTCCGCGCCAAGGCCCCCTTCCCCGCCGGCCGCGCCGGCCGTGCGTGCGCGTCCTCGCGAGCGCGTCGTCGTGGAGGCGGTGGCCCGGGTGTTCGATGTGCGCGCCCTGTCGGCGCGCGTCTGCCGCTGGCCCGTCGGCGATCCCAAGGCGGCGGGCTTTGGCTATTGCGGCGCCCTTGTCGAAGGCAAGGGCCCCTACTGCGAGCCCCATCACCGCCTCGCCTGCCCTCCCCGTCTGCAGCTGCGGCCGGACCGCGAGGGCCGAGCGGATCGGCGTCGGGCGGCCACGCTCGGGGGTGGCCTGCGGTCCTGAAGGATGGAGGACGCCCTCTGGCTCCGGCGACCTCGCCACCGTCCGTCGCCGGCCACAAGGGGCGCTGCGCTCAAAGCCCTTGTGGCCAACGCCGGACCGGCGGCGCGGGGCGGTCGGGAGCCGACGGGCTCTTCCTCCAACCCTTCCCGGACAGATCCCATGATCCCGATCGCCCCCACTCTTCTCACCGGCCCCCTCACCGCCTTCGAGGCCCAGGCCCTGACCCTTGACGATCCGCGCCCCCATCCGCCCGAGGAGGCGCTCGCCCAGCTGGGCCATTGCGTGATGACCGAGCTGCTCGATCTGCTGGCCGACACCGCCCTGGAGGATTTCCAGAGCGTGCTGGCCGAGACCCTGATCGGCGCCTTCCATGCCGCGTCACAGCGCATCGAGCGCGAGGCCGACCGCGCCCGCGACGAACTGCAGCGCCACATCCGCGACTTCGACGGTTCGGAGGTCAGCGACACCGACATGCAGGAGGCCACCCGCCGCACCCGCGCCGCCGACGTGGCGGTCCAGGCCGTGGACATGGTGCGCGACGCCGCCGCCCAGGCCTATGGTCTGGCGACCGGCGAGGTCTGGCAGCCCTGGCGCGGCAGCGTGAGGGCCTCCAAGCTGACGGCCGCCCAGGTCGAGGCGCGCGAGGCCATCCGGGCGATCAAGGCCCGTCGCCACGGCGCCGTCGATCCCGGGTCGATCGTGGTCGGGTTCCGTGCCGCCCCCCAGGCCGACACCGCCCTGGACGCCGGCCGGATCTTCGACGCCCTCAATTGGGCGCGGGCGACCTGGCCCGACATGGCCCTGGCCGTCACCGGGGCGCGCGGCGGCGAGAAGGTGGCCCAGAAGTGGGCGCGCTCCCATGGCGTCACCACGGTCCTGGCGCGGGCTGATTTCGATCGCAACGGACGGGCCGCGCCCTTCCGGGCCAATGACGAACTGCTCGAGCTGGAGCCGGTCTGCGTGCTGACCCTGGCCAATTCGCTGGATCCGGCGCGCGGCGGCGAGCTGAAGCCCTTCGGTCCGGCGCTCAACCTGGCCCAGAAGGCGGCCGAGCGCGGGATCCGTTGCGTGGCCGTGAAGCTGCGAGGGTGACGACGGCGCGGCGGCCTTCGGGCCGCCGCGCTTCTTGTCGTTTTGAGCGGAGAATGAAGGTGGAACGAAACGCCAGATCTGGGGCCAAACGAAGGTTCGGCGACGAGCCCTAGCGGTTGGCGATTCGTTCCCTGGGCCTCCGCGACACCGCCCCTGAGACCGGCCTCCAGGCGGCGGGAGGCGCCGCCCTGTCGTCTCGCGATCGGGTCTTGAGCGGTCGCGCGTTGCGCCGGTGGCGCGGTTTGGCGACCACCAGGGGTGATGACGGAGCCTGGCCGTCCGGGTCGGCGCGGGCCGTGGGGGCCTGCCGGCGACGTGGACCGCCAGGCCCATGGTCGGGGGACGATCGCCGCAGGTTGACGTCCCGGGGCTGCGGATCCGAGCCCTGTGCGGGGTGTCGGCCCGGCGTCAGCGCGCTTCTGTGTAGGGCGGGGAGCGTCGCGACACGGCGGCCGGCGCCCTCATGGGGGTTGCGGCGGAGTTGCGCGTCGGCGGCTCGCCGACGTCGCCTTCCTCAGCAGGGTCTTGCGGCGCCTTTCCAGGATGAACCCGGTCGGACGCGGGTCCTGCGCGATCAATCACGCCATCCCTAGGGCGGGGCGGGCCGGGTCAAAGCCGACCTTGCTGCGCAAGGCGCGGTCGCCGGACCCTCCGGCCTTCCTCCGCTTCGCTGCGTGCAGCCCGGTTTCCAGCGCCCGCGGGCTTTGGCCCGTCCCTTGGTCCCCGCCCAGCCGGTTCGCGTGATCGCGGCAAGGACCGCGAGCCGCCGGGGCCCTTCCCGGCGGAAGACGGAGAAAGACCATGCTGAACAAGGCTCAACTGATCGGCTTCACCGGCGCCGACGCGGAAATCCGCACCACCCCCAAGGGCAAGAAGGTCGCCGTGCTGCGGGTCGCCACCAGCCGCTACACCAAGAAGAGCGGCGAGCGCCAGGACTTCACCACCTGGCACCAGGTCGAGATCTGGAGCCCCGGGACGGTCAAGTGGCTGGAATCGCGCACCCTGACCAAGGGCTCGAAGGTCTATGTCGAAGGCGAGATCCGCAACGAGCGCTACACCGACAAGGACGGTCAGGAACACTACTTCGCCAAGGTGGTGGTCGCCGGCCCGGGCCATGAGCTCAAGTCGCTCGACCGCCCCGAGTCCAATCCCGAAGACGAGGAGGGCTGACGCCCTCCGCCCCGCCCCGGAGGTCAGCCTCCGGGGCGGGGTCGCGTTCGGCCCATGGCGTAACGCACAGTTAAGGGGTAGAAATGTGCGTCACCCATGCATGAGCATTTTGGCGGGAAATCGGGCTTGCTGGACGCATCGGTCGAAGGGCTGTTTCTGAACCTCGCCAGGGCCGAGGACACGGTGAGCCGACTCGACGCGCGCGCCCAGACCTGTCCCTTCGCCGAGGGCTGGGCCGCGCGCGTCGACTTCATCGAGGCCAACGGCTGGGGTTGGGTCAGCGGCGAGATCGTCGACATGGAGGACCTGGTCCTGCACGACGCCCAGATGGATGCGCGCCTGCCCGACCAGGCCCTGCGCGCGACCTACGGGCTGGTGCGCGCCCGGCGCAAGGCGCGCGGTTCGGGGCCGGAGCTGCAGACCGCGCACGGCGCGGCCTGGCTGGCCGGGCATCGCGGCGAGCCGCCGCTCCTGGCCCCCTCCCCTCTCGATCCCGAAGAGGTTCGCCGAGATCCCGCCGCCGAGGACCGCGACCTGGTCGGCGAGCTCGTCCATCAGGTGCGCTCGATCAGTCGGGGTGAGACGGCCGATCCGCTCGAGGCCATCGAGGAGTGGGTCCAGTGGTCGCGTCGCCTCCCCGAGCGCGCGCCGGCGCTGCTGCGCGCCGCCGCCGCCCTTGAGGGCTGGCGGCTGGTCAATCCCCTGCCCCGCCAGAACTATGTCGGCGGCGTGATGGTCGCCCAGGGCCTGCGCCAGTCGGGTCGCACGCGGTCCTGCCTTCTGGGATTCGAGGCCCCGCGCCGCACCCACCTTCAGCCGCCGCGCGGCTTCATGGCCCCGGCGGCCGTCCGCCTGGCCTACTGGCTGAAGATCATGGCGGTCGGCGCCGAGGCTGGCCTGGCCGAGATGAAGCGGCTGGACCTGGCGCGGCAGGTGGTTCTCAAGCGCATCGGCGAGCGACGGGCTCACGATCGGTCGGCCGATCTCCTGGATCTTCTGCTCGCCCGCCCCTTGGTCAGCGCGCCGATGGCGGCCGAGCACCTGGGCGTGGCGGGCCATTCGGCCCGACGGCTTCTGACCGGCCTGGGGTCATCGTTGATGGAAGTCAGCGGGCGCTCGCGCTACCGCGCCTGGCGGCTCTAGAGCGCCAAAGGGGGCAAGGGGGCAAATGGGGAAGTTCCCATCTGGGCGCTTGGGAATTGGGGTGGTTGCGCGGCCTGGCGAAGCAGGTCAGCTAAGGATGACAGCCCCCCGCTTTGGGTTCTGCCCAAGAGCGCGTTTCCCCGCTTGGGAACAAGGGCAAATCCCCATTTGGGTCTTTTACCCATAAGGGCAAGCGCCCATCACGGCGTTTGCGGATTTGGGAGCATGGGTTAGAGTGGTGATCCTCGGATGGGGTTTCGGTGAAGTCCCCATGACCCCTGTTGCGTTTATGACGTCTTGATCTCTTGCGGATGAGGGTTTCTGTGGACAAGTGTCTCTCCCCATTCGCCCATGACCCCAAATGGCCAATTGGGTTAAACCCCTGTTCACCAATTGGCCATAACGTCACTTGAGCAAAAGGGGCTTATCCCAGAGCCCCAAGTCACCCTTTGCCCTCTCGCCCATTTCCTCAGAAGGGAGCTTCCCCATGGCGGTCATCAGCGTGTGTTCGACGAAGGGCGGGGTGGGCAAAACCACGCTCGTCATGTGCCTGGCCGACGCCTTCGCCCGTCAGGGCGGCTCGGTGGCGATCGTCGACGGGGACCCGAACGGCCACGTCGGCAGCTGGCGCGAGCGGGCCGGCGACGACTGCAAGGTCACGGTCATCAGCGAGGCCAACGAGACCAAGATCCAGGACGTCATCGCCAACGCCGCCAGTGAGTACGCCCTGGTCTTCGTGGATCTCGAGGGCGCGGCCTCCCAGGCGGTGACCTACGCCATCGCTGAAAGCGACATGGTCCTGATCCCGACCAAGATCTCGGGCATGGACCTGCAGGAGGTCTACCGCACCTACGAGGTGGTCAAGCGCGCCGAGAAAATGCTCAAGCGCGGCATCCCGGCGCGTGTCGTGTTCAGCCAGATGAACCCGCTCTATAGCCGCGTGGCCGGCCATGCCCGCCAGGAGATCCGCGACAACGACATTCCGGTGCTGAACACCGAGGTCATCCAGCGCGCCGCCTATCAGCAAATCCACTTCACGGGCATGACGCCCAGCGCGCCCGGCGGCGAGCCCAAGGCCGCCAAGGAGATCGCCGCCGTCCTGGCCGAGCTGCTCGAAGCGCTCGCCCGCCAGGCGCAGGCGGCCTGATAGGGGAGGGAGCACATGACCGACAAGACCCCACGCCCGGCCTTTCAGCCGGCCCCGCGCCCCCGTCCGATCAATGACGCGGGCTCCTCCGAGGCCTTGCGCCAGGCCACCTCGGATCTAGGCTTCAACCGCACCACCAGCGCGCCTGCCGGCGCCGCCGAGCCGGTGCTCGCGCCCGCGCCGAAGTCCGAGCCCACCGCGACGGCGGCGGCCACGCCCAAGGTCGTGGCGGCCGCGCCGGCCCCGCGCGCCGTCCCCAAGCCCAAGGCGCCGGCCGCCGCGCCGGCGACGGACTTCTCCGATCGCGAAACCTCGCTGAAGTTCGTGATCGACGACGAGCTTTCGACCGCCCTGAAGATGGACGCCGTCAAGCGACGGGTCACGGTCAAGTACCTGGTCCTCGAGGCGCTGGCCGAGAAAGGCTATCCGGTCGACCTGGCCAACTTGCCGGAAGACGGGCGGCGGGCCCGGAAATAGCAGATGGGCAAATAGGCAAATGGGGCTTTGCCCATTTGCCCTTTGGGGCGACCCAGGGCGAGCGAGAGGCCATCACGCGGGGTTCGTGGGCCGAATCGCGCTACCCGAGAAGATCGTGAGAGCAGGGCAGGGCGCATGACGGCCCCCAAGGACCGCAACAACCAGTTCGACCTCTTCATCCCGCTGATGCGGGATCTCTCGCTGAAGGATCAGCGCGAGACAATGGAGCGTCCGTTCTTCTCGCTGCAGAAGCGCAAGCGCCTCAAGCCGATTGAATACAAGAGCCAGGACGGCGAGGTCTCGGTGAAGGTCGAGGCCGTGCCCGCCTACGGCATGGCGACCATCTGGGACGCCGACATCCTGATCTGGGCGACCAGCGCGCTCAACCGCCTGAAGGACGAGGGCAAGAACGACGTGCCCCGTTCGCTGCGCGTAACGGCCTATGATCTCCTGCGCTCGATCCAGCGCGACACGGGCGGCAAGGGCTACGCCGACCTGAAGGCGGCGCTCGACCGCCTGCAGACCACGACCATGTCGACATCGATCCGCGCCAAGAAGGGCCGCGACCGCCGCTTCAGCTGGCTCGACAGCTGGGAGGTCGAGGTCGACCCGATCACCGACAAGCCGATCGCCTTGAAAATCACGCTGTCGGACTGGGTCTGGGAAGGGATCATGCGCGAAAAGGCGGTCCTGACCATTCACCCCGACTACTTCCAGATCTCGGGCGGGCTGGAGCGGGCGATCTACCGCATCGCCCGCAAGCACGCCGGCGACCAGGACGAGGGCTGGGCCTGTCGGGTCACCACGCTGCGCGACAAGACCGGTTCGGACAGCACGGCCAAGGAGTTCGGCCGCATGCTGCGCAAGATCGTCGAGACCAACGAGCTGCCCGAGTACGACATGTCGTTCCTGACCATGGGCGACGGCTCCCTGGGCGTGAAGTTCATTCGTCGGTCGGTCGTCGAGCGGGTGCAGCTGAAGGCCGAACTGGAGGCCGAGGACGCCGCGCGTCGGCGTCGCGAGCGGGAAGACCGCCGGGCCGACGAGGTCGACGGCCGACTCGACCCCTGGGCCAAGCGGCGCGTGATTTCGGGCGAGAGCTAACGGGCTATCACACACCGCGTCCGCCGTTTCCTTTTGTAATCAATCTGTTGTCCGGACATTTTAAACCACGGGGACTTCGGCCTCTAACGGGGTTTCACCCACCGTCGCCGGGTCCGGCGCCCGCCAAATTGGTAAACGGCCGGTTAAAATCCGGGCCTGGAGGCCATTTTGGACTCCGTTTCATGGTCTGGGGCGGCTCGGACGGTCCGTCGGGGTTTCGCCCACCGGCTCCGACCCCGTCGGACGGGGTTTCACACACCGCCGCGGGCGGCAATCATCGGGGTTTCACACACCGGCGGACCGACAAAGGGGCGGGGGGCGGCCGAGTTTCGGGGTTTTACACACCGCGGACGGTCGTAGGTGTCCAAAACCCCGATAATTCGGGGCTTCGCATCGAAAAACGACGACGGGCTTCGGGGTTTCGCCCACCGGCGAGGATTCCGGGCCCTTCGGGGTATCACACACCGCCTGTCGCGCCGGCTCAGCTGTGGACGGTCTCGGGACATCGCACACCCCAGGTGCGGGGGAACGCCCACCGCAGTCTCGGGGTATCAGACACCGACTGACGGTCTATCGCACACCCGGCCCTGTCATAAGCGATTGTAGTCCCTTATGAATCTTGGCCTCCGAGGCCCCTTAACTTAACTAACCTATTCCATAACAATATCTCTAACGGCGCAGCTGAGGCGCCGCCGGGAGAAGCAGGGCCAAAAGGGCGGCCCTGATCCCCCGGCTCGTGGCTGAAACCGTGGCGCGGGGGAACACCCACCGGGCCAAGGCGCCCCGCCTGGACCCGTCGACCCTGTATTTCTCGGGAATTGCCGTCGCGGCCGGCCTCGTGAAAGGCTGGCGTCATGCATCGGGGCCTCCGCATCGCCTTGCTGGCTCTGATCCCCGCGCCCCTGGCCCTGGCCCAGGCGCTGCAGCCCGCGCCGCTCGTGCTGGTCAACGATACGCCCAGCGAGCCGACCGGCCTCTATCTGCGGACCGCCACGGCGCCGGGCGTCGGGACGATCATCGCCTTTCGCCCGCCGCCCGCCGCCTGGCCCTATGTCGGCCAGGCGCTGCCCGAGCGCGCCCGCACCAGCATCCTGAAAACCGTTCGGGCCGGGCAGGGCGACCAGGTCTGCGCCGCGCGTCAGGTCCTGACGATCAACGGCCGGCCGCTGGCGCGGATCGCCCGCACCGATCGACGAGGTCGGCCCCTGCCGGCCTGGTCGGGCTGCCGCAGGCTTGGCGAGGGGGAATTCTTCGTCCTCTCCACCCGCATCCCCAACAGCTTCGACAGCCGCTACTACGGCCCGGTGCGTCGCGGCGACGTGCTGGCGGTCTACCGGCCGCTGCTGACGCCCTCAGAGGCCAGCAGGGCGTCATGAGAGGGTGGGCCGGGAGGATGGCCGTCGTGCTGGCCGCGAGCGTCGTCCTGGCCGCCCCCGCGACGCAGGCCAGGGCCCAGGCGCAGACCTTGACCGCCGACGCCGGCCTTGGCCGCTTGCGCGCCCTTGTCGAGGCGCCCGGCGCTCGCGACGCGATCGCCAGGGTCACCTTGGCCGAGGCGGCCGGGCAGGGCGACAGCGGCCTGGCGGGGGTGGTCTACACCATCCTCAATCGCCTGGCCTCCGGCGCCTGGGGCGAGAGCGTCGACCAGGTGGTCAACGCCCGCCGCCAGTTCGAACCGGTCACGCGCGCTGGCGGCGACTGGCGAGCCTTGCCGCCAGGGCGGCCGGCCGACCGCGCCCGGGTCGACACCATCCTCAATCTCGCGCTCGACGGGCGCCTGCCCGATCTCACCGGCGGGGCCCTCTACTTCCAGAACCCCAGGATCGTCGCCGACCGGGTGGCGGCCGGCACGGTCTCTCCGGGCCTCGTCCACTTCGGCGGCGCCGCGCCCAGCGCGGTGATCGGCGACCACAGCTTCTATGCGCGGGTCCGGGCGCGCGGCCCAGCGCCGCCGGTCGATGCGCTGACGCGGGCCGGCGGCGGGATCTTCGTGCCGAGGGATCCGCCGGTGGCGAGCACGGCCTCGACGTCGCCGGGCGAGGCCTCCGGCGAGCGGGGGCTGTTTGTCCTGCCCGACGGGGCGATCGTGCAGGAGCGGCCCTGACGCCTTGAGGGGGCCGCCAGCGCTGGCTCGCTCTCGCGGAGCTCGCCGCCGACCAGGGGCGGCGGAGCGCTGGCGACTGAGCCTGGCGGCGACGTCGTCCCATCGTGTCACGGCGCCCCACCAGTCAACGGCTGCGCCGTTCCCCTTCACGCTCGCGGGCGAGCGCTGCGGTGACAGGAGGGGACCCCGCCGTGTCCCGCCGGGTCAACGCCGCTCACCGGGAGCGGCGAAACGGAGGATCTGGCGATGTTTGATCTGATCAACACGGTGATGGGCCTGTTTCGGAAGGCGGAGCCGGCCGCGCCGACGCGCCTGGGCGAAGCGGCCGACGATCATGTCCACGCCTACTGGGATCACCTGGATGAACTGGCATGGGCGGAAGGGCGCGTCGAGTTCGAGGCCGAGGAGGCCGCGCGGGCGGCTCGCGACGAAGCCTGGGCCAGGCTTCCGGACGAAGAACGCGACGCCGTGATCGCCTGGTGCGACGCCCTCAACGCTCAGGGGCGACTGGTGGATCATCCCTACTACGACCAGTGGCTGGCCCTGCGGATGGAGGGCTATGTCGGCGACTGACCTCGGGGGGCGCAGCCCCCCTTTTCGCCGACCGGCGCATGGACCGGGCGGCCTCGCTGGCCGGGCGGCGCGAGGCGGCCCTACCGGCGACGACGGCGCGCGCGCGCCTCAGGGCGATGCGGCGCCTTGCGCCGCGCCGCCATCGGCTCGCGTCCAACCGCCGGGCCCGCCTCGCGGGTTCGCGCCTGAAGGCGCTCACCGGCGCCGCCTTGCGACGCCGGGGCCTCGGCTACTGAGCCTGGGGGCGCCTCTTCCCATCGTTCCATGTCACCCAGCCCGTCAACCCGCTGCGCGGGTTCCCCTCCGGGCCCGCTGCGCGACCCCTGCGGTGACTGGCCGGGGCCCGACATGAACCTCGAGATCAAGGCGCTCGCTGGGAGCGTCGGCAAGGAGATCTCGCCATGACCATCGGTCCCGACCATACGCACGATCGGATCAACGACGAGCTGCGCGCGGCGCACATCGCCTCGGGCGAGCCGCGATACAGCCTGCAGGTGGACCGCCTGGGCGGGGGCTATGTCCGTCGATGGAGCAACGATCGTCGCCAGGCTTTGCAATGGCATCGCGAGGCGCTCGCCGATCCGCAGATGAAGGCGGTGTTCTGTTTCGACCACATCGCCATCGACATGCTCGCCGTCGATTTCCGGCAGGGCGCGGTCCACTAGGTGAGGGGGGCTCGTCCCCCCTTTTTGCGCCGCGGCTCAGAGGGCGCGTCGGAGGGCTCGCCGGATAGAGGCGGCCCCTGCTTCGATATCGCCGCCTGGGTCATGGCGTCGAAGTCGGGCAGGGCGGGCGAGCCGTCGGCCTTGATCGGTGAAAGCCGCAGGCCGAGCATTTCGGCGATGGCGTGACGGTCGCGGGGCCGGTCGATCCGCCGATCGAGAATCTCCAGCATCCGGGCCATCAGGGGATCGTCGGGGTCGCCTTGCGCCTCGGCCAGCAAGGTCGCGCCCAGCACGATCTTGGCCCGGGTCTCGCGCTTGCGCTCGGTCTGGTCGAGCAGGGCCTCCAGCCGCTCGACCCGCGCGCGCCAGACCGCGAGGCGACGGTCTTCGTCCTCGATGTCCGACAGGCGCGTGACGTGGCCGCGCGCCCTGGGCAGCGATCCGTTGAGCGCGGCCAGGGCGGTCTTGGCCCGATGCTCGCGGTCGGCCAGGCGCACGGCGAGGTTCTGAAGCCGGCGGGTTCTGGCCGCTTCGGATTCCGATTTTCGGCGAGGGGGCCTGGCGGGCTTGGCGGGTGCATCCATGGTTGGGTCAAGGCTGCGGCTTGAAAAGGGGACGGGATGAGGTTACCCCTTAGCGACTTAAGGTGACAAGGGCGCAGTTATGCATTGCTGCGCAACGCCTGCGGTCGGGAGGGCCCGACACCCCTCGACGCCCTCATCCCGGGCGTTACCGGGGGGCGTCGAGCCAAGGGGCAAGCCCCTTAGCGATCCCTTTCGCCGTGCGGCGCATCGCCGGCCTGGCGGCCGGATCGATTGGATGGACGAGGAAGGGACGCGGTGGCGCAGTACCGGCTCGAGGTTCAGCCGTTCAAACGCAGCGAGGGTCGCTCGACCGTCGCCGCGTCCGCCTATCGCTCGGCCACCGTCCTGCGCGACGAGCGCCTGGAGATGGTGTTCGACTATTCGGCCAAGGGCGGGGTGGCGTTCACCGGGATCATGGCGCCGCAGGACGCGCCCGCGGCGTTGCTGGATCGCGAGCGGCTCTGGAACGCGGCGGAGGCGGCCGACAAGCGCTCGGACTCCAGGGTCGCGCGGGAGCTTCTGATCTCCTTGCCCCACGAGCTGTCGGACGATCAGCGCCACGCCCTGGTGCGCGCTTTCATCGCCGAGAGCCTTGTCGCGCGAGGGATGATCGCCGACTATGGCGTGCACTATCCCGACCGCCACGGCGACGCTCGAAACCATCACGCCCACATCATGGTCACCACCCGGCGGGTCGGACCAGAAGGCTTCGGCTTCAAGGCGCGCGACTGGGACAGTCCCGACGCGGTCAAGGCGCTGCGCCTGGAGTGGGAGCTGGTGCAGAACCAGCACCTGCGCCAGCACCTGGGACCGGACGCGCCGCAGGTCAGCAGCCGCAGCCTGGCCGACCAAGGTCAGAGCCGCGAGCCTTCCATCCATCTGGGTCCGTCGGCGTCGGGCATGGAGCGGCGGGGCGAGGCGTCCGATCGTGGCGACATCAATCGCCGGATCCGCGAGCGCAACCGTCAGCGGCGCGAGGCGCCCGCCCAGGTCCGGGCGCTCGAGGACCGACTGGCCGAAGGCCGGCCGCGCCAGGCCTACCCGATCGACGCGGTGATCCGCGAGTTCGAGGCCATCCACCAGACGATGGCGCGCGAACGCGACGGGTGGGCGCGAGACCTGGCGCGACTGACCCCGCCCGAGGTCCCCACGCGCAGGTCGATCACCGGAGAGGTCCTGGGCGAGGCGGTCGGCCGGCGCGCCGAGGCGGCCCGGCGCCTGGACTGGACCGAGCGCAGGATCGAGCAGGGCAGGGCGCGTCGCTCCACCCTCCTGCGATGGATCCGAAATCCCGCCCGGATGATCTGGGCCGCCCACGTCGAGCTGAACGCGCTGGACCGGGCGCGCGCCCAGGAGCGTCGGGCCGCCATGGACCTTCGGGTGCGCCGCGACTGGCTGCGCAGCGAGGCGGGCCAGGCCTATGTCGCCGCGCGCCTGGATCCCGCAAGGCAGGCGGCGGACGCCGCGCGCCGGGCCGCGCGCACTCTGGAGCGCAAGATCAAGCGGGCCGACAAGCGCATCGAGAACGTCGCCAGCACGCGGGTGAAGCTTCTGGTGGCCCGCGAGCTTGGCGAGGCGACCCTGACCGCTCCGTCCCGGATGGACCTGGGCGTCGGCCAGGCGGTGCGCGAGGTCGACCGGCGTGTGGTCGACACGGTCAGGGCGCACGCGCCCGCCGCCCAGCAGGCGGCGCTGAGCAAGGTGATGGCGCTGGTGAAAGGCCAGTTGCCGGGCCTCGGACCCGACCGCTGATGGGTCGCGTGGCCTAGCGGGTCATGTAGGTCGACAGCCGGCGCGAGGAGCGCGCTTGCCAGACCTCGGCGGTGTCCAGGAAGCCGTTCCACTGGCGATCGGCCGCGGGACCTGCGGCGCCGGAGAAATGCCCCGGTAAAACTCCGGAATTGTCGCCCGCCCGGACCTGGTCTCAGGTGCCCGATCATCGGAGCGCGCGCATGATCGCCAAGGCCCGCTGGCTCGTCCCTTTGAGTCTGGTGCTGATGATCCTGGGACTTTGGGCCGCGACCCAAGCCGCCGGGCAGCTTTTTGGTTATCCGCCGCCCTTCGGCGAGGGCTGGTCCCAGGTGGGCGGCGTGCGGATCTATCCGCCCTGGTCGTTTCTGGGTTGGTACGGGCGCTGGGCGCGGCTCTATCCGCAGGCCTTCGATCAGGCCGCCCTGGCGGGCCTTGGCGTCTTTGTCCTGCCGCTCGTGCTGATCGCGGCCCTGACCCGGCGGTTCGTCGCGCGGCCAAAGCCGTTCGGAACGGCGGCCTGGGGACGATCGCCCGAGGCCAGGGCCGCCGGCCTGCTGCACGGCGAGCGCCTGGCGGGCCGGGTGCTCGGGCGGCTCAAGGGGCGATTGCTGACCTTCACCGGCGTCGAGCACTGCATCATCGTGGGCGCCTCGCGATCGGGGAAGGGCGCCGGTCACGTGGTGCCCACCGTGCTGTCCTGGCCCGAGAGCCTGTTCGTCTACGACCGAAAGGGGGAGCTTTGGCACATCAGCGCCGATCACCGCCGACGGTTCTCCCACACCTTCTATTTCGCGCCCACCGACCACAACACCGCGCGGTGGAACCCGCTGTTCGAGGTTCGCAAGGGCCCGATGGAGATCGCCGACATCCAGAACATCGTCGGCATCCTGGTCGACCCGATCGGCCTCAAGCAGGGCAATCTCGACTTCTTCGACCAGAGCGCGGCCAACTTCTTCACCGGCGTCATCCTGCACGCCCTCTACACCGCGCCCGACGACCTGAAGAACCTGACCTATGTGCGGCGCCTGCTGATCGACATCGAGCCGACCCTGGACGCCATGCTGGGGACCAAGCATCGCTGGCGGCCGGACGCCAGGGCCGCTGACGGCCTGGCGCGGGACGACGACGGCGAGCCGATCGCCGAGGTCCATCCGGAGGTCTGGCTCGGCGCGACCGCGTTTCGCAGCATGGAGCCCCGGGTTCGCTCCAGCGTCCTGGCCACGGCCCAGAAGTCGCTGGCCCTGTGGGCCGATCCCCTGGTGGCCAACGCCACGTCCTGGTCGGACTTCTGCATCGGTGACCTGGTGTGCGCCCAACACCCGGTGAGCTTCTACCTGATCACCCCTCAGGCCCACGCCGACCGTCTGGCCTTCCTGGTGCGCGTCATGCTGCGCCAGAGCCTCAACAGCCTGATGGAGACCATCGACGCCGACAGCCGCGGCCGCAAGAAGCGTCACCGGCTGCTGAAGATGCTCGACGAGTTTCCGAAACTGGGGGCGCTGCCCTTCCTGGAGAACGCCCTGGGCGAAATGGCCGGCTATGGCGTCTCCGCGCATCTGATCTGCCAGAGCTTCAACGACGTCTTCAAGCACTACGGCGTCCACACCTCGATCTTCGACAACTGCCATGTGACCGCCGCCTTCGCGACGTCCGAGCCCGGCAGCATCGAGCGGATCGTCAAGCGGGCCGGCCGATCGCTTGAGATCCGAGAGAGCTTCAGCGATCCGCGGCTGATGTTCGGCACGGGCCACCGCAGCCGCAACCAGGCCGAGGTCGAACGCTACATCCTGGCCGAACAGGATGTGCGCGCCCTGCCGGGGGACAAGCAGTTCCTGTTCGTCAACAACGCCAAGCCTTTCCTGGCCGAGAAGATCCGCTATTTCGAGGAGCCGCTGTTCTCGGCTCACACCCGGGATTTCTTCCACGGTGAGCGCGCGCGGTTCGTCCAGACGCCCGAGACCCTGGACACGCCGGGGCCGCCGCCGATCGACTGGCTGGGGGTGACCGCGGTCGAAGCCTATGCGCCGCCCCTGCAGCCGGCGGACGTGGCCATGACCCTGGCCTGCGCCGACGGCCTCAGCATCGTCGACCTGATCTACAACGAGGAGGATTAGGTGAGCGCCGCATCGCAGGAAGCCCTCGATCGCAAGCACAGCGCCCTTCGTCAGGCCATGGGCCCGGTCCTGGCCGCCGCCCTGGCCGACTCTTCGGTCGTGGAGGTGATGGTCAATCCGGACGGCGCGATCTGGATCGAACGGATCGGGCAGGGGCGCGCCTTCAGCGGGGAGCGCATGGCGCCGGCCGACGCCGAGCGGATCCTACGCCTCGTGGCCGATCATGTCGGCGAGGTGGTGACTCGCGACCAGCCGCTGGTCAGCGCCACCCTGCCCAGATCGGGCGAGCGCTTCCAGGGCGTGTTCATGCCGGTGACGCGCGCGCCGGCGTTTTCGATCCGCAAGCGGCCGGAGGTGATCTTCACCCTCGATGACTATGTGAAATCGCAGATCATGACGGCGCAGCAGGCCGCGGCGTTGCGCTCGGCGGCCGAGCGGCGCGACAACATTCTGATCGCCGGGGGCACCGGCAGCGGCAAGACCACCCTGGCCAACGCCGTGCTGGCCGAACCGGCCTTCGCCGAGGACCGCGTCCTGATCGCCGAGGACACGCCCGAGCTGCAGTGTTCAGCCCAGGATCAGATCGCCCTGCTGACCAAACGAACCGAGCCGGCGGTGACCATGGCCGACCTGGTCAAGGCCGCCCTGCGCCTGCGGCCGGACCGCATCATCATCGGGGAGGTTCGCGACGGCAGCGCCCTGGACATGCTGAAGGCCTGGAACACCGGCCATCCGGGCGGGCTGGCGACCCTGCACGCCAACAGCGCGCGCGAGGCGCTCAGCCGGCTGGAGGACCTGATCGGCGAGGTCGTGCCGACCGTGCCCTATCGGGCCATCGGCCAGGCCATCGATCTCGTGGCCTTCATTCGGCGCGCGCCGGACGGGCGGCGGCTGGAGACCCTGGTGCGGGTCGAAGGGTGGATCGAGGGGGACTATCGTCTGACCCCCGTCGCGCTGTAGCGTCCGAAACTTGTATACAAACTTCGGACGTTCTTGGCCTTGCTAATGTCCGAAACTTGTATACATATTTCGGACATGACCACCACTCGATCTCAGCTGACCTCGATCATGGACGCCCGTATCGCCAAGGCGGCGGGCCGCCAGGTCTGGACGCCGTCGGACTTCACCGACCTGGGCGGCCGCGACGCCGTGGACAAGGCGCTGCAGCGAAGGCTGGCCCAGGGCGTGCTGCGCCGGATCGATCGGGGCCTCTACGACAAACCCAAGCTCAACAGCCTCACCCAACAGCTCAGCCCGCCCGACCCGGCCGCCGTGATCGACGCGGTGGCGCGGCGCGATCATATCCGGCTGCTGATCGACGGCATGACGGCGGCCAATGACCTGGGCTTCACAAACGCCGTGCCGGCCAAGATCGTGGTCCATGCCGACGCGCGACTGCGATCCATCAAGCTTGGCCAGATGGCCATCACCTTCCGGCCGACGGCGGCCAGCAAACTCTATTGGGCCGGCCGGCCGGCCATGCGTCTGGTCCAGGCGTTGCATTGGCTGCGTGACGGGTTTGGGCAGGACGATGTCGGCCAGGACCATGCGCGCCGGGTGGCCGCCCTGTTGACCGATCCGAAGACGGGTCCGGCGCTGCGCAAGGATCTGGCCGAGGGTTTCGCCGCCCTGCCCAGCTGGATGCAGGACCTGGTTCGCCCCCACATCATCGATGAGCTGTCGGCGCAGCCCGCGCCATGATGAACCTCGCCTTCGACCAAGTGATCGCCGCCGACGCCGAGACGCGCCTGGGCCTGTTCAACACCACGGCACAGCGCCTGGGCTCCACGCCCTCGAACATCGAAAAGGACTTCTGGGTCTGCTGGACGCTGGACGCCCTCTTCAACGGCCTGCCCGGCGATCACCGCCTGCTGTTCAAGGGCGGCACCTCGCTATCCAAGGGCTTTGGCCTGATCAGCCGCTTTTCCGAAGACATCGATGTGACCGTGTTCCGGGCAGATCTGCAGTCGACGACGTCGATCGACGAACTGAAGCGGATGACCAAGACCGCGCGGGGCAAGTGGCTCGACGGTCTGAAGCGGGTGTGCGCGGACTATATCCAGACCGAATTTCGCGACCAGCTCATCGACCTGGCGAACGCATGCGCCGCGCGCAACGCCCTGGGGGAAGACGCATTCGCCATCGAGGTGGATCCCGACGACAGGGACGGCCAGAGCCTTCTGCTGCGCTATCCCGCGGTCACGCCTGAGGACCCTTATGTCCGAAAGGTCGTCAAGATCGAGAGCGGAGCCAAGTCAGCCCTCGATCCGCACGCGGCGCGGGTCATCGTCCCCTATGCCGACGCCGACGCCCCCGCCGTCGATCTGTCGGTCCCCAACGTCACGACCGTGGAGGCCGAGCGCACGTTCTGGGACAAGGTGGTGATCCTGCACGGCCTGCGCCGCAGCTACGACGCCACCGGCAAGCTTCGCGGCGACGGTCAGAAGGTCTCGCGCCACTATTACGACATTCACCGGCTGATGGAGGCGGGCGTCAGCGCCAGCGCCCAGGCCGACATGGCGCTGGGCGTCGACTGCATGACCCACGCGCGATTGTTTTTCTATCGGCCCGACGCCGATCAGGCGAGCGCCAGGCCCGGCAGCTTCGCCATGACACCCCACGACGGCATGGTCGACGCGCTGCGAGCCGACTATGGGGCAATGAGCGGGATGATCTTCGGCGCGGTTCCCGAGTTCGATCTGGTGATTGCCAGCGTCGCCCGGCTGGAAGCCGAGCTCAACGCCGCGGCGCCCTGGCCAGAGGACGAGGCCGCCGCACCGGCGGCCTAGCGGCTCAACCGATCAGCGCCATCAGCCGGTTCAGATTGGGCTGGCGTTCCAGATCGCGGACGATGGCCACCACCTCGTCGGCCTGGCCGGAGGTCAGGACGCCTTGGGCGAGGTGGCGGAACTTGCGTTCGACCTTGGCCTGCTGGGCGGCCAGATCGCGCGAGGGCTGGGAGACGTCGCCGCTTCGCTCCAGCGTGCGCCCGTCGTTGAGCGTGACCTTGACGGTGCTGCCGCGCGGGACCCGCAGGCCCTCGACCGTGACCTTGTCGCGCAGGGCGATGAGATCGGCGCGGCGAGCGGTCTCGTCGCTGAACAGGCTGTCCTGGAAGGTGTCTTCGCCCGCCAGGCTCAGCGCCGTGGTCATGCGCAGGGAGAACTTGCATTCCAGGCCGGTGGCCGGCTCCTGGATGTTGCAGCTGCCCAGATAGCCGTTGGGGACCTCGACCAGGACCGAGGCGATGTCGTCGGCGGTGATGGCCTCCTCGGCGCGCAGCTGGCTGGCCGCCTCGATCGACTCGTGGGTCAGGTAGCAGGCGGCGTGGTACTTGAAGAGCGCCTCGATCATCCACGGCGCGGGGCGTTCGGCCAGCCCCCGGTCGATGTCGACCGTGGTGGACTGGGTGTCGGCGAACCCCTGCTTGGAGGCGAAGGTGTCGGTGTCGCCGGTGAAGCCCCGGGCGGCCAGTCGCGCGGCCAGAAGGCCGTTCTGGGCGGCCTTGCCGGCGTTCAGCGGCTTGCACATGGTGCCGATCGAGGCCTTCAGGCCGGCGGCCTGGGTGGCGGCGACGCCAAGGGCGTTGGCGATCGCCACAGGGTCTGAGACGCTGAGCAATCGACAAGCCGCGACGGCCGCGCCGAAGGTCCCGAAGGTGGCCGTGCCGTGCCAGCCCTTGGCGTAGTGCGACGGACCCATCAGGGCGCAGATCCGGCACTCGGCCTCGACGCCGGCGATGAAGGCCTCCAGGACCTCCGCGCCGCTGGCCCCGTTGCGCTCGGCCAGGGCGATCACCACGGGGGCGACGGGCACGCTGGGGTGGCCCATGGGAATGATCACGTCGTCGAAATCCAGCGCGTGGCCCATGGAGCCGTTGATCAGCACGGCCTGGTCGATCGAGGTCTTGCGCCCCAGGCCGACAAGAGTGGAGCCGCCCGTTCCGTCCTGCCCCGCCAGTTCCTCGACCAGGATCGTGACCAGGGGTTCCTTGCGGCCGGCGAGCGAGACGGCGATCCAGTCGAGCAGGCATTGCTTGGCCACGGTGACGGCCGTGTCGGGCAGCTGTTCGAAGGTCAGGGCCTGAATGCGGTCGATAAGCCGGCGGGTGACGGACGCCACGGCGGGCGCCGGGTCGATCGGCAGGGTCTGAGCTTGAGCCATGGTGGGTTCCAGGTCTGGAGGCGGCGCGAGTCGCGCGATCAGTTCAGAAGGTCGGCGGGGACATAGGCGAACCCGTCCATCAGCCGGCGGGCGGTGCGGCTGAAACCGAGATCCTCGAAGGCGACGAACGGCGCCTGGCTCGTGGCCTTGGATTTCACCCGGGCGGGCGTCACGCCCGAAGGGTGGCCGATCCGCAGGACGTCGGCCTGGGAATCTCGGGTCAGGGCGTGGACGACCGAGCCGGGGATGCGGGAGGCGGCGGCCAGGCAGACCGAACCGGTGCCTGGCGTGGATTCGTGCAATGAGCCCATGAAGACCAGGTGGATGCGGACATCCATCGCGGCCTGGTCGATCTCGGCGCGATTGATCGAGGTGTACGGGGTGGGCGGCGAGACGAAGCCGACCATCGGCAGGCCCGATTGGCGCGGGACCTTCTTCCAGTCGTGGGCGAAGCCGAACAGCACCGCGGCCTTGGCCCGGACCTCCTGCTCGGCGGCCATCAGGGCCGGATCGCCGTTGATCGTCTCGAGCGTCTCCGTCCCGTCCAGACCAAAGTCGGCCGCCTTGACCCAGACACAGGGATTGGCGGCGTCGCAGAGGGTGGCTTCGATCCGGCGGCCGTCCTCCAGCATGATCGTGTCGCTGGGATTGCCGGTCGGCAGCAGCCGGCCGGTCTTGGCGCCGATCGTGCCGACCCAGTTCATCAGCACCTCGGCGCCCGTGCCTGGGACGCCGTCGATGGCGTAGTCGCCCTCGACCACGGCCTTGCCGTCCTGGACCGGGACTTGAGCCACCAGGATCTTGTCGGTGTTGGTGTTGTAGATGCGGACCTGGGTGTGGCCCTCCACCGGGGCGACCAGACCCTCGTCGACGGCGAACGGCCCCACGCCCGAGGAGATGTTGCCGCAATTGCCCTCGTAGCCGACCCCGCCGCGTTCGACCCCGACCTGAGCGAAGGTGTAGTCGACGTCGGCGTCCGGGCGCTCGGAGCGGCGCACGATGGCGATCTTGGAGGTGATGGGCCGCGAGCCGCCCAGGCCGTCGATCTGCAGGGCGTCGGGCGAGCCCATCAGGCGGGCCAGCAGCTTGTCGCGGGCCGGTCCGGGGGAGGGCAGGTCGTCCTCAAGGAAGTAGAGTCCCTTGCTGGTGCCGCCGCGCAGCAACACCAACCGGACCCGGCCTTGGGCCAGGCCGCCGGCGCGGGCCGGACGATCGCCCTCGATTGTCGGCATCTAGGCCTCCCTGCTTGTTATTGACGATCCTAGGCGGGCGTTGTTGATCGACAATCGTGGAAATCGGGATCGATTGTTCAGTGAAACGGATCAATCTGGAGACGGCCGACCTCGAGGCCATCCTCGCCTTGGCCGACCTGGCCAGCTTCCGGGCCGCCGCGGCCGCCCTGGGCTGCTCGCAATCGTCGGTGACGGCGCGCATCCAGAGGGTGGAGGCCCTGTTGGGGGTCAAGCTCTTCCACCGCACCACGCGGCGGGTGACGATCACCGAGGAGGGCGAGCGGGTGCGCGTGCGCGCCGAGCGCACCGTGGCGGAGATGCGGGCGATCGTTCAGGAATCCCAGGACGAGGCGCAATTGCGCCGGGGCCGGATCGTGATCGGAGCGACCTCGACGGTGGCGGCCAGCCTCATGCCGCCGGTCATCGCCGCCTATCGCCACGCCTGGCCGGGGGTGGAGGTGGTGATGCTCGACGACTTCTTCGGTCGCGCCCTGGACCGCCTGCAGTCGGGCGAGGTCGATTTCGCGGTCATTCCGTTCGACCCGGGCGAACGTGACTACAGCTTCCAGAAACTGGTCGACGACACCTTCCTGCTGATGGTCCCCGACGCTCATCCCCTTTGCGCCTTGCCGCGCGTGACGATGGCGGATGTCGCGGCCTATCCGATGCTGAGCTTTCCCAGTCAGTCGACGGCCTGGGCCACGGTCGAACAGGGCTTTGGCCGGGCGGGGGTCACCAATCGTCCGGTCTTCGTCACCCGCAGCGTCCTGACCCTGGCGGCCATGGTCCGCGCCGACCTGGGCGTGACCTTCATGGCCCGGATCATCATTCCGCAGCTGGACATGACCGGTCTGGTCCTGCTGGAGGTGGCCGACATGACCCTGACGCGCCAGATCGGCGTCGCCACGGTCAGGGGCCGTCCCCTGCGGCCGGCCGCCCAGGCCTTCGTCAAGCTGCTGCGCTCGCGCGCCCAAGGCGCGGACATGCCGTCAGACTAGGCGCGCGCGGCTAAACCCGACGCCCTGCCGCGTGCGGCAGGCTGGACAGCCGCCGGCCTGGCGGTAGAAGCGCGCAGGGCCAGTGGAGGGATCATGACGTCCGAAGAGTTTCAGCAACTGGCGGCGGGCCTGGCGGGGGTCCGCTTCGAGAACAAGCTGGGCTCGATGAGCTATTCGATCGGCGGGCGAACCTTCGCCACCTTGGGCTCGCCGCAGCCTGGTTGGGCCGTCCTCAAGCTGACTCCGGACGAGCAGGCCCAGGCGATCGCGCGCGCCGACCACGCCTTCAGCCCCCAGCCGGGCGGCGCGGGCACGCGCGGCTGGACCTGCGTGCGCCTGGCCGCTGTCGAGGCCGCCGCGCTCATGCCCTTTCTCAAGGCCGCCAGGGCCAAGGCCGCCAACGCCCGCACGACGATGACGGTGCTCAAGGGGCGATAAGGCGCAGGCTCCGCGCGGCCTGGACGCGGGTCCTTCAGCGCCGCCCGTCTAACGCCATTGACCAACGCGCAGGCGGCGCGCCTCGGCCTCGGCAGGCCCATAGGCGCCCTTGCTGTAGCGACGCCATTCGGTCGCATAGCCCGAGCGGATCAAGGCGGCGTTGAGGTCGGGGCTGGCGTCGGACCAGCAGCGGCCGACGAACCGGCCGTAGCGGTCGCGATCGACGACGCGGCAGCCGACCCGCCCGCGCGTCAGTTGGATCAGGGTGTCGCGCGCCTCGTAGGCGAAGGGTTCGGCGGGGGTTTTACCGCGCCGGACCTCGGGCGCGTCGACGCCGAACAGCCGCACGCTCTGGGACCCGCAGCGAAGCGTGTCCCCGTCATGAACCTTGGGAGCGGAGCAGGCGATGATGGCCGCGGCGAGCTGGACGAGCATCGGCCCAGTCTAGCCGAGTCGCAGGTCCCGTGGATTGTCGGCGGCCCGTCGTGTCGAGGGCGACGGACCGCCGACGCCAGGCCTCAAGCCAGGAGCTCGTAGGCCGGCAGGGTGAGGAACTCCTCCAGGGTGTCGGAGAGGACCATTTGCGAGAACAGCTGCGCCGCGTCCTCGAGACGGGGGGAGGGGAACTGGTGGCGCAGGTCGATCAGTTCCTGGGTGAACAAGCTGACGAACAGCTCCGAGGTCAGCACGCGGCCGTCGTCCAGCTCGGCGCCCAGGCGGATCCATTGCCAAAGCTGGGTGCGGCAGATCTCGGCGGTGGCGGCGTCCTCCATCAGATTATAGAGCGGCACCGCGCCGCGGCCTTCGATCCAGGCCTGGGTGTAGCGGATGCCGACGCGGATGTTCTCGCGAACCCCGGCCTCGGTGCGCACCCCGTCGTGCAGCTCCAGCATCTGCGGCTGGGTGATGACCAGATCAGCCAGCGTCTTGTCCAGCTGGTTGGGCGTGGGCATCAGGCGGTCGAAGACCTCCAGGGCCACCGTCACCAGGTCGGGGTGGGCGACCCAGGTGCCGTCGTGACCGGCGCCCGCTTCGCGTTCCTTGTCGGCCCGGACCTTGGCGAAGGCGGCCTGGTTGGCGGCCTCGTCGCCCTTGATCGGGATCTGCGCGGCCATGCCGCCCATGGCGAAGGCGCCGCGGCGGTGGCAGGTCTGGATCAGCTTCAGCGAATAGGCGCCGAGGAACGCCTTGCCCATGACCATGGCCGAGCGGTCCGGGGTGAGGAATTCGGCCCGGCGGCCCAGGCGCTTGATGAACGAGAAGATGTAGTCCCAGCGACCGCAGTTGAGGCCGGCCATATGGTCGCGAAGCTCGAAGATGATCTCTTCCATCTCGAAGGCGGCCGGAATGGTCTCGATCAGCACCGTGGCCTTGATCGTGCCGACCGGCAGGCCCAGGGCCTCCTGGGCGCGGACGAACACCTCGTTCCAGAGGCGGGCCTCCAGGTGGCTCTCCAGCTTGGGCAGGTAGAAATAGGGCCCCGAGCCCTGGGCCAGCGCGGCCTTGGCGTTGTGAAAGACATAGAGGCCGAAGTCGAACAGCGCGCCGCTGACGACCTGACCGTCGACCTCCATGTTGCGTTCGGGCAGATGCCAGCCGCGGGGGCGGATCTTCAGGACCGCCGGATCGGCGCCTAGGGCATAGGATTTGCCCGACTTGGCGTCGACGTGCGTCAGGTCGCCGTTCCAGCGGTCCTTCAGATTGACCTGGCCTTCGATCAGGTTGGACCAGGTCGGCGAGGTGGCGTCCTCGAAGTCGGCCATGAACACCTTGGCCCCGCAGTTGAGGGCGTTGATGATCATCTTGCGGTCGACCGGGCCGGTGATCTCGACGCGGCGGTCCTGCAAATCGGCGGGAATGGGAGCAACGCTCCAGGCGCTGGACCGAACGCCCGCCGTTTCGGGCAGGAAGTCGGGCAGCTCGCCGGCGTCGAAGCGGGCCTGGCGCGCGACGCGGGCGGCCAGCAACTCACGTCGGCGCGCGTCGAACCGGCGGTGCAGGTCGGCCACGAAGGCCACGGCCTCGGGCGTGAGGATCTCCACCGCGCGGCCCTCGATAGGGCCGGTGATCTGGACGTTGGCGGCGATGTCGAGGGGCATGGGAGATCCTGCGGGCTCAAGGGGTCTCCCGGCGCCAGGCCGGGAGGAAGCGTGTCGACGAGGTGAGTTGTGGATCAGGCGCTCTTGCCGGCGCCGTTGGGACGAACGGTGGGGACGATCTGGTCGCCCCAGTTACCGGCCCCGTCGTGATGGCGCGAGGTGCGCACCAGCTCGACGGAATAGCCGGCCGCGATGGCCCGCTGCACCGCCTCGTTCAGGCGGTGGGCGGCCTCGGCCACCCGATCGACCGCCCGTTGCTGGTCGGTGGAGTTCGGCATGGCGGCGGGAGCAAATTGCGTGGCGGTCATGATGGAATCCTCGATCGGGTGGATGGGGAAGGGCGCTCGCCGCTATTCGGCGGCGAATTGGTTCATGGTGTTGGCGTGGCCGCCGGCCGTCAGGGCGCGTTCGCCGGCGACCATGATCTTGAAGCTGTCGCCCAGATCGGAGCCGACCTCGTGCTGGTGCTTGACGGCCGAGACGCCGCGACGGATTTCCTCGCGCTGGACGGTGTTGACGTAGGCCTTCATCCGGTCGGGACCGAAGTAGCCGCGCGACAGCTCGTCCATGCTCTTGGCCGTCAGGTGGAAGGTCGGCAGGGTGATCAGGTTGTGGAACACCCCGGCCCGGGCCGCGATGTCGGCCTGGAAGGCGGCCAGGCGGGCGTCGGTTTCCTGGCCCAGGTCGCTGGCGTCGTATTCGGCCGACATCAGGGCCGCGCCGTCCGGGTAGCTGTCCTTGTGGATCTTGCCCTCGGCGATCCATTGGTCGCGCACCTGCTTGCGCAGGTTCAGGGTCCAGTTGAACGACGGCGAGTTGTTGTAGGTCAGCTTGGCGTTGGGCACGACCTTGCGGATCTCGCTGACCATCGAGGCGATCTCATCGACATTGGGGGTGTCGGTCTCGATCCACAGCAGGTCGGCGCCGCCCTGAGTCAGCGAGGCGATGCAGTCCTCGATGACGCGGGCCCGGCCGGTGCCGTCCTGGAAGGCGAACAGGCCGTTGGGCATGCGCACCGGCTTGACGAACTGGCCGTCCTCGTAGAGCGCCAGCTCGCCCGGCAGGATCGGGTTGCTGTCGGTGATGGCTTCGGTCTTCAGCCACTTGATATAGTCCGAAGCCAGGTCGCCCGGCTCCTGGCTGACCGGGACCTTCTGGGTCAGGCCCGCGCCCAGGCTGTCGGTGCGGGCGACGATGACGCCCTCGTCGACGCCCAACTCCTCGAAGGCCAGGCGGCAGGCGCGCAGCTTCTCGATGAAGTCTTCGCGCGGCACGGTGACCTTGCCGTCCTGGTGGCCGCACTGCTTGGCGTCCGAGACCTGGTTCTCGATCTGCAGGCAGCAGGCGCCGGCCTTGATCATTTCCTTGGCCAGGATGTAGGTCGCGTTCTCGTTGCCAAAGCCGGCGTCGATGTCGGCGATGATCGGCACGACGTGGGTCTCGAAGTTGTCGATGGCGGTGATCGCGGCGGCTTCGGCCGCCTTGTCGCCGGCCTCGCGGGCGGTCGTCAGCACCTTGAAGAGGTCGTTGATGGCGACTTCATCGGCCTGGCGCAGCGAGACGTAGATCTCTTCGATCAGGTCGACGACCGAGGTCTTCTCGTGCATCGACTGGTCCGGCAGGTGGCCGAAGCGGTTGCGGAGACCCGCGACCATCCAGCCCGACAGATAGACATAGGCGCCCTTGGTCGTGCCGCGCAGGCGCTTGACCGACTTGATCATCTGCTGGGCGTGGAAGCCCGACCAGCAGCCCAGCGACTGGGTGAACTTGCTGCTGTCGGTGTCGTAGGCCGCCATGTCGCCGCGCATGACGCCGGCCATGTCGCGGGCGATGTCCAGGTGGGTCGAGTAGGTGTTCTGCAGCTTCAGCTGGATGATGTCGTCGATGCCGACGCCGCCCGGCGTCACGCCTTGCGGATAGCGGGCCAGCAGGGCTTGGCGATGTTCGGCGTAGGTCTTGCGCGTCATGTGGGCGGTCCCCAAAAGCTGTCCGTCCCCCGGGGACCGCCGAGGCGGCGGTCGCGGGGCGCGGACCGGAAATTCGTGGGAATGACCTAGCGCTGCTCGGCGGCGGGAGGCGAACCTATTGAAGCTGAATTGTCACAGACGGACTTTGTAATTTCTGTAAATCTGTGACAGCTTGACCGGATGGGGATCTCAGACAAAAAGCTCTTTCTCGGCGGCCGGCTCAAGCGCCTGCGGCGCGACCTGTCGGTCAATCAGAGCCAGATGGCCGAGCAGCTGGGGATATCCGCAAGCTATCTGAACCTGCTCGAACGCAACCAGCGTCCGGTCACGGCCCAGATGCTGCTGCGCCTGGCCGACGCCTACGACCTGGACCTGCGCAGCCTGTCGGCCGACGATCCGGGCGGCGGAGCGGGGCTGGAAGAAGTCCTGGCCGACAAGATGTTCGCCGACCTGGGCCTGGGGCGTCATGAAGCCGTCGAGGTGGCCGAGACCTCGCCGGCCATGGCCGAGGCGATCGTGCGCCTTTACAGGGCCTATCTGGATCGCGGCCGGCTGATCGACCTGGGGGCGTTCGAGCGCGCCGACGGGACCTCCGGCGCCCAGGGGGGATCGGCTCAGCCCACCGACTGGGTGCGCGACCTGGTCGGCGCCCAGCGCAACTATTTCGCCGAGCTGGAGACCTGCGCCGAGACCATCGTCGCGGCCCTGAAGGCCGACCCCCAGGACCTGGGCCCGGCCTTGCGCGAGCGTCTGCTGACCACCTACGGGGTGCAGGTGCGGATCATGCCGGTCGAGGTGATGACCGCCTCGCTGCGCCGCTATGACCATCACCGCAAGCGACTGATGATTTCCGAGACCCTGGCGCCGGCCAGCCGGCTTTTCGCCATGGCCTATCAGTTGGGGCTGCTGGAGTTCGGCGAGGTCCTCACCACCCTGACCGACCGCTTCAACGCCCCCGACCGCGCCACGCGCCAGCTGCTCAAGGTGTTCCTGGGCAACTACCTGGCCGCGGCCGTGATGATGCCCTACGAGCTCTTTCACGCGGCGCTCGAAACCAGCGGCTATGACATCGAGCGGGTGCGCTCGCGCTTTGGCGTCAGCTACGAGCAGGCCGCCCAGCGCCTGACCACCCTGGGCCGATCGGGCGCGCGCGGCGTGCCCTTCTTCATGGTGCGGCTGGACGCGGCGGGCAACATCTCCAAGCGCTTCGCGGCCGGGGCCTTCCCGTTTTCTCGGTTCGGCGGGACCTGTCCGCGCTGGAACGTGCACGACAGCTTCAAGACCCCGGGGCGGGTGGTGACCCAGGTCATCGAAACCCCGGACGGCGAGCGCTACTTCACCCTGTCGCGGACCGTGAGGCGCGTGTCGGGCTTGCAGGCGGGCCTGGAGGACGAGCTGGTCATCGGCCTGGGCTGCGAGCTCAAATACGCCAGCAAGATGGTCTATGCGCGGGGGCTGGACATGGCCGCGCCCGTGGCCGTCGAGATCGGCCCCTCGTGCAGGATCTGCGAGCGGCCGGCCTGTCCGCAGCGGGCCGCGGCGCCGATCAATCGCACCTTGCTGGTCGAGGAATCGAGCAAGTCCCTGTCGCCGTTCCCGTTCGCGCCCTAGGCCGGGGCCTCGAAGTTCGCGGTTCGGCCGCGCCAGGCCGGCGTAAAAAAATGCCCGGAACATCGCTGTTCCGGGCAGTCGAGAGAGGTGTCCGACGTCAGACGCCCCGAGGTGGGCTTTAGAAGTTGGCGCGCACCGTCAGGCCATAGGTGCGGGGCGCGGCCAGGGCGCCGAAGGTGCCGCCCAGCAGCGTCGTCTGGAAGCTGCGGGTCACTTCGTTGGTCAGGTTCTTGCCCCACAGGGACAGCGACCATTCGCGACCGCGCGGCTGCAGCTCGACCCGGGCGTCGACGAACTCGGTCGGCGTGCGGATCTCGCGGTTGTTGTTGCTGTTGTCGTCGTAGATCAGGCTTTCGTAGCGGTACTCGCCCGAGGCCGAGACTTGGAACTGGCCGACGTCGAAGGTGTAGGACGGGCCGATGATCAGCTTGTTCTTGGGCACCCGCGACAGGCGGTTGCCCGACATGTCCGCGCCGGTGGAGTCGAAATAGGTGTCGAAGCCGGCGTCGGTGTAAGCGTAGGAGACGTCCAGGCGCGCGCCCCGGAACGGGCTGGCGACCAGCTGGGTTTCCCAGCCCTTGATGGTGGCGTTGGCGGCGTTGAGCGTGACGGTGTTGATCCCGACCGTCTGGCGAACCTGCAGGTCGGAATATTTGGTGATGTAGACGGTGTTGTTCCACACCAGGCGGCCGCGCAGGAAGGTGGTCTTCTGACCCAATTCGTACTGGGTGGCGTATTCCGGGTTGAAGGGAATGCGCGCGGCGACATTGGTCACCGGCGAGCCCTGGAAGCCGCCGCTCTTGAAGCCGCGCGAGACGTCGGCGAACAGCAGGGTGTCTTCGCCCAGCTTGTAGTCGACGCCGGCGCGATAGGTCCAAGCCTTGAAGGTCTTCGAGGTGGTGGTGTTGATCAGCTCGCCGGCCTGGGTCCCGGGAAGGCTGCCGCAGCGGCCGGCCGGAACGTCGCAGATCGCATCGCCGGGGGTCCGCAGGTTGAAGACCGTCCCGATGTTGTTGATCGCGTAATCCTTGTCGTCACGGGTCCAGCGCACGCCGCCGAACACGCGGATCTTGTCGCCGATCGGCTGGGTCACGTCGCCGAACACCGCGAAGCTGTCCAGGTCGGAGTTCCGATAGGTCAGTTCGTAGGGCAGGGAGGCGGGGGGCGCGCCGGTCGCGGTGCGATAGATCAGCTGGGTGCCGTGGGTCTTGACGTCCTGCTTGAAGTGGAAGAGGCCCACCACCCAGGTCGTGGCGCTGGACGACGGCGACATCAGCCGCAGTTCCTGGCTGGAGAAGACGGACTTCTCGTCGGTGCCGCCCTCGACCGTGGTGCGTTGCTGAGTCGCCGGGTTGGGCGTGGTGCCGTCGAAGTCGTAGTAGAAGCTGTTCTTGAGCCAGCGCTTGGAGGCGATGAAGCTCACATTGCCAAAGCCGACGTCGAGATTGGTCTCGTTGCGCAGGCCCCAGGTGTTGTTGTTCTGGTGGCCGGGGATCGACGGGTTGGTGGCCGAGCGGTCGCTGTTGGGCGTGCCCCACCAGGTGTCCGCGCCCGCCGTCGAGGTGGTCGGATCCAGGGCGAAGACATAGATCGCCGGCCCGTTGGCGCGGTCGCGCGTGCCGTCGATCGTGAAGTTGGTGTTGAACTTCTCGTTGGGCTCCAGCAGGAATTGCAGGCGGCCCGAGCGGGTGTTCTGGTTGTCCAGCTGCGTGCCGTCGGTCGGATCCTGGGCGTAGCCGTCGTGACGGTGCATGCTGGCGCTGCCGCGCAGGGCCGCCTTGCCGTCGATCAGGGGCAGGTTGACCACGGCCGAGGCGTCGCGGCGATCATAATTGCCAACGCCCACTTCCAGGGCGGCCGAGAAATCATCGAGCTTGGGCTTCTTGGTGATGATGTTGATCGCGCCGCCAACGGCGTTGCGGCCAAACAGCGTGCCCTGCGGGCCCTTCAGGACCTCGATGCGCTCCACGTCGAAGACGTCGAAGGCCACGGCCGCGGGGCGGCCCAGATAGACGTCGTCGATGAAGGTCACGACGCTGGGGTCGCCCGAGGCGCTGGTGTCGGTCGAGCCGATGCCGCGAATGAACGGCCGCGGACGGGCCTGCGGGAAGGCGTCGAACGACAGGCCCGGCGTCAGGGCGACGACGTCGCCGATCGACTGGATGCGCTTCTGCTCGATCTGCGTGGCGGTGAAGGCGGTCACCGTCACGGGCACGTCTTGCAGGACTTCGGAGCGGCGCTGGGCGGTGACCACGACTTCTTCGATCGTGGAGACCTGGGCGTCGTCCTGCGGCGCGGCTTGTTGGGCGTAAGCCGTCCCGGCCATCAGGGCCGAAAAGGCAACGGCGGACATCATGGTTTGCTTCAGCATCGTTTCACTCCCCCTGCGCTCTCTTGGGCGCTTGAGAGTCACCTAACGGCAATCCGCGAATTTTGACAATGGATTTTATTAGAATCCACGAATAAAAAGTTTTGGAAGTATGCGTCAGTTTCACGGTGCAGCTTGGAGGTCCCGGGCTTTCGAAACCCCGGTGTGGTTGACTGCAAGGCCGGTTCAGCGTCCGAATGCGCGCAGGGGCTTTGTTCGGCGATCATGGGCTTGGATTTTTTGCCAGTTGGTCAATTTCGTCGTGATCGCCCCGTCGATGGCGCTTCTCGGCGATTGTGAGCGCCTCGATTCTCTGAGAATTTTGCCTGAGTTTTTTGGCTGACGATCTTCTGGGACACCCGCGCGACATGGCTCAACATGCAAAGTCCGTCGTCGAATTCACCATCGACGCGCTGCGCGACGCGATCCGCGAGGGGCGCTATGTGCCCGGCCAGAGGCTCGTGGTCGCCGATCTGACGCGGACCTTCGGCGTCAGCGCCGGTCCGGTGCGCGAAGCGATCCGTCGTCTGACGGGCGAGGGGCTGATCGACATCCAGCCGCATCGCGGCGCCATGGTCCGCCAGCTGAGCGCCACCGAGGTCACCGAGATCTTCCAGGTGCGCGAGATGATCGAGGGCCTGGCCGCCCGGCTGGCGGCGGCCAAGATCGGCGAGGGCGCCAACCGCAAGCGCCTGGAGGCCTGCCGCGACGCCATGGCCAAGGCCGCCGAGGCCCAGGACCCCAGCTATGTCGGCCACAATCTGGAATTCCACAGGCTGATCTACGACCTATCGGCCAACAGCCGGCTGATCGAGATCGCGCGCCAGCTGCTGCTGCCGCTCTACCGCATGCGCTATCACAGCCTGATCGACCCGACCTATATCAGCGCCTCGATGAGCGAACACGACCAGCTGATCGACGCCATCCTGGCCGGGGATCAGGACCGGGCCGAACGGGTCATGCGGGCCCATGTCAGCCACTCGCGCGAAACCATGGTCGCGGCGGTGGAGCGGCCGGCCGCGCCAAGACGCGGCGTGACCGCCCCGGCCGCTGCGGCCGAGCATATGGCCTAGAGCCGCACGCGCCGCCGACGCGGGCGACGCGCCCGGACGGACTAGACCCGCTTGAAGGCCAGCGCCGCGCCCTGGCCCACGCCGATGCAAAGCGTGGCCAGACCCCGCTTGCCGCCGGTGGCTTCCAGTTGACGCAGGGCCGTGAGGACCAGACGCGCGCCCGAGGCGCCCAGCGGGTGGCCCAGGGCGATGGCCCCGCCGTGCGGGTTCACGTGAGCGCCGTCGTCGGGCAGGCCCAGCTGGCGCAGCACCGCCAGGCCCTGGGCGGCGAAGGCCTCGTTCAGCTCGACGGTGTCGAAATCGCCGATCGACAGGCCCGTCTTGGCCAGCAGCTTGCGCACGGCCGGCACGGGACCGATCCCCATGACGCGCGGCTCCACGCCGGCGGTCGCGTAGCCGGTGACCCGGGCGCGCGGCGTCAGGCCATGGCGCTTGACGGCCGCTTCGGACGCCAGGATCAGGCCGACCGCGCCGTCATTGACGCCCGAGGCGTTGCCGGCCGTGACCGTGCCCCCCTCGCGGACGATGGGCTTGAGCTTGGTCAGGGTCTCGATGGTGGTTTCGCGCGGGTGTTCGTCGCGCTCGACGAGGGTGGGGCCGGTCTTGCCCGGGATCTCCACCGGGGTGATCTCGCCGGCCAGGAAGCCGTCGGCCTGGCCGGCCAAGGCGCGCTGCTGGCTGCGCAGGGCGAAGGCGTCCTGGTCCTGGCGGCTGACGCCGTGTTCGGCGGCGACGTTCTCGGCGGTCTCGGGCATGGAGTCGACGCCATAGGCCTTGCGCATGGCCGGATTGACGAAGCGCCAGCCGATGGTGGTGTCGAAGATCTCGGCGTTGCGCGAGAAGGCGCTGTCGGCCTTGCCCATCACGAACGGGGCGCGGCTCATGCTTTCGACGCCGCCGGCGATCAGCAGGTCGTTGTGACCCGACAGGATGGCGCGGGCGGCGTAGCCGACCGCCTCCAGACCCGAGGCGCAGAGGCGATTGACCGTCACGCCCGGAACATCGACCGGATATCCGGCCAGCAGCAGGGCCATGCGGGCGACGTTGCGGTTATCCTCGCCGGCCTGGTTGGCGCTGCCCAGCACCACCTCGTCGATGGCCGACAGATCCAGACCCGGGTTGCGCGCGGCCAGGGCCTTGAGCGGGATCGCGGCCAGATCGTCGGCGCGCACCTTCGACAGGGCGCCGCCGTAGCGACCGATCGGCGTGCGGATCCCGTCGCAGATGAAGGCGCTGGTCATGGGTGTCTCCAGATCGAAACAAACAATTGTTCGAGATGCGGCGGTCTTTAGACAGCGCCGCCGTCGTGCTCAACCGCCTTTCGACGAGGTCGATCGCGGTCGGCGCCGAAGTGTTGCGTCGCTGCGTCGCGCGGTTCAGGCCGCGTGCGCGCGCAGGAAGGTGTGGATGTGGCGCAGCGCCAGGCCGACATGCTCGGGCGGCTTTTTCCAGGGGAACAGGCTGACCTGGGCGTTGGGAGCCAAGAGCGCCGACTCCATGGCCACCACATAGGGATGGGGCGGAATATCATCGGGCAGGATGAGGATCGGCGTCTGGCAGCCGCGCACGAAGTCACGATCGGCCGTGAACACAAAGTCGGGGTCGTCGCGATACATCGCTCGCAGAAAGGCCTCCACCGTCTCCATCGACAGGTCCGGGCGGCGCGCGAGCAGGGCCGGGGCCCAGGTGCTGAGATAATAGGGATAGAACAGATCGGGCGCGGCGGGATCCACGCCGCTGGGCTGGGCCAGGACCGCGGCGACGACGCGGTCGGGCGCGCGCCGGAGCAGGTTCCAGATCAGCGGTCCGCCGATGCAAAAGCCCAGGACCGCGAAGCGCTCGACGCCCAGATGGTCCATCAGCCGCAGGTGATCGTCGGTGAAGGCGTCCCAGGGGTTCTGCGTGGGCAGGGGACCGCTCGACTGGCCGCCTTCGGCGTTGCGAAGATCGGCGGCGATGCAGCGATAGTCGCCGCTGAACGCCTCCACCGCGTTGAAGGCCTCGTTGGCCTTCAGGAAGCTGATGGTGGAGTTGAGGCCGCCGCCGGGAATGAGCAGCAGCGGGAAGCCCTGGCCGACGTCCTCGTAGTGGAGGACGACCCCTTCTGAGTCGAGCAATGGCATGGGTAAGGCGCTCCTGGCGTTGATGGGCGCGCCGCGCTTCGACGGCGCGGCCTGCTCGCGGAGGATTGTTGAGTCATCCCCTCGCCGGCACCATCGCCGATTTTACGTTCGGGTGCAATTTGAGATCCGAACGAAGAATCCTCGCGGTGGGCCTAGAAGTCGCTGTAGGCGCCGCGCGCCTTGGAGGCGATCTCCAGCACGGCCGCCTGCAGTTGCGGCAGACAATTGGGCGCGCCGTCGCTGAGCAGGTCGCTGTGCAGCCCGCCCACGCTCAGCGTGGCCAGGACCTGATTGTTCTTGCCGAAAATCGGCACGGCCACGGCGCACACCCCCACGACCGTGTCGTCGACCGACAGCTCCCAGCCGCGCTCGAGCACGACCTGGCAGTGGGCCTCGAGCTTTTCAGGATCGGTCTCGGTCTTGGGCGTCAGCTTGGGCAGCTTGCCGCGCAGCGCCTTCCTGCGGTCGGCGGGCGGCAGATGGGCCAGGAGCAGGCGCGGCGCGGCCCCGCAGTTGAGGGGGAGGGACTGGCCCACCAGATAGTGGCGGATCTGCACGACGTGGCGCGGATCGAAGACCCGCTCCACGCACAGGGCCTGGTCGTTGCGCAGCACGCTGAGGAAGGCGGTGGCGCGCACGGCCTCCGCCAGGCGCGACATCACCGGGAAGGCGATGTCCCGCAGGCCCTGGACCGGCAGCGCCGTCGTCAGTTCCAGGAGCTTGAGCCCCAGGGAATAGCGCTTGCCGCCGGGGTCGTAATCCACATAGCCCAACTCGACGAAGGTCAGCACCAGGCGGCGCGTCGTGGCCTTGTCGAGCCCAGACAGGCTGACGATCTCGGTGAGCGTCAGGAAGGGGCCGCCCACCAGGAAGACGTTGAGGATGCTCATCGCCCGGGCCACCGACCGCGTGCCCGACTGCGCCTTTTCCAGTTCCACTGTCGCTTCTGTGCTCATCGAACCCCGAGAATGGCCGTCTTCTACCCTGTCTGGCGCAGGGCGCGAGACCCTGTGCTTTAAGACCCTAGCCTTATCGCGCCAAGGCCGCCAACGACGCGGACCCTGGCGCGCGGGCGGCGATCAATCGATCACCGCCTCGATCAGGAAGGGACCGCGCCGGCCCATGGCCGCTTCGATGGCCTTTTCGAAATCCTCCCCGGTCTCGCATCTGCGCGCCGGCACGCCCATGCCTTCGGCGATCGACACGAAGTCCAGGGCGGGGCGGCCAAGATCCAGGAGGCCCTTGGCGGCCGGGCCGATGTCGCCGGCGCCGGTACGGGCCATCTCGATCGTGAGGATCCGGTAGCTCTGATTGGCGAAGACCACGGTGATCACGTCCAGGTCCTCGCGGGCGATCGTCCACAGGGCCTGGATCGTGTACATGGCCGAGCCGTCGCCGTTGAGGCTCAGGATCTTGCGGTCGGGCGCGGCGACCGCCGCCCCGACGGCCAGGGGCAGGCCCACCCCGATCGCCCCGCCGGTCAATTGCAGCAGTTCGTGGGGCCGGGCGGTGAAGGTGGCGATGGCCACGCCGAGGCTGGAGGTCACCGCATCGTCGCAGATCACCGCGCCTTCGGGCATATGGCGGGCGATCGACAGGCCCGCGGCATGGGCGTTGAGCTTGCCGGTCGGCGCGGTGTCGGGGATCTGGAAAGGCTGGGTCGGGCCTTCCTTCGGCGCGCCCAGGGCCTCGGCCAGGGCCTCCAGCCCCGCCACGGCGTCTTCCCAGCGCGCGGCCAGGGTGACCTGTTCGCAGCCCTCCGGCGCCAGGACGCTGGGCCGATCGGGATAGGCGAAGAACGCCACGGGGGTCGTGGTGCCGCCCAGCACCATAAGGTCCGCGCCCGCAAGCTCGTTGAGGGCCATCTCGCCGAAATAGGGCAGTATCTTGGGCCGGAAGCCGCCCGATCCGGCCGGTCGCCGGGCCACGAAGGTGTCGACATAGACCTCCACCCCCGCCGCCTTCAGGCGACCGGCGTGGGCCATCGCCTCGCTCCGGGCCGCCTTGCCGCCCAGCAGCAGCACGGGCTTCTTGGCCGCCTTGATCGCCTTGGCGACCGCCTCCACCGCCTCGGCCGCCGGAGCGGCGGGGGCCGTCCTGCTGGCTCGCGCGATCTCTTGGTCGGCCGGCATCCAAGCGGTGTCGGCGGGCAGGATCAGACTGACCGGGCCGGCCGGCGGACCGTCCGCGGCGGCCACGGCCTCGGCCGCCAGCGCCGAGATCGTGGCCGGCGATTCGGCCGACTTGATCCAGATCGAATTGGGCTCGACCAGGGTGGCGATGTCGGAATTGAGCGGCGCGTCATACTGGCGGTGATAGGTGGCGTGGTCGCCGATGACGTTGATGATCGGGGTGAAGGCCCGCCGGGCGTTGTGCAGATTGGCCGCGCCGTTGGCGTATCCCGGGCCCAGATGCAGAAGGGTGCAGGCGGGCTTGTCGGCCAGGCGGCCGTAGCCGTCGGCCGCGCCGGTGGCCACGCCCTCGAACAGGCAGAGCACCGGCCGCATGGCCGGGTAGCGGTCCAGCGCCGCCACGAACTGCATTTCAGACGTGCCCGGATTGCCGAAGCAGGCGGTCACGTCGTTCGCCGTCAGAGTCGAGATAAGGGCGTCGGCGCCGTTCATAGGGTCCCCATTGGGTTCGTGCGGATCGTTGATCGCGCCAGGCGGCGCGGGTCGGAGCGTTGCGGGTCGTTGGCGTCGGGCGAGGGCGGATGGACGGATCGCGCCGCGCCTTCGGATCAAGTCTCCGTCGGGTGGAATTGGGATCATCAGATGAAACTGATGTTCGACTAACGACACTATGCGACGGGGTTTCGTGTGCTTGCAAGCGCGTTTGAAGGCGCCGCTGGGGAACCCGGAGCCTTGGCGGCGGGGTGGAAATTTACGTTCGGGTGCGATTGGGTCTGGAGTCGCAAGACCTTTTCGACGAACTAGTATTCAGTATGCCCCTCTAAGGAGTCGGGGGCGGAGGCAGGAATGGCAAGATCGAGCGCCGCGACCCAAAAGAGCCGCAAGCCCGTAACGCAGTCGCGTCGTGACGAACTGCTCGACGAGGCGGCGCGCCAACTGAACGCGCGCGGCGTGTCCCTGACCTCGTTGACCGACATCGCCGACAAGCTGGGGGTCTCGAGAGCCGCGCTCTATTACTATGTCGACGACCGCGAAGACTTGGTCTTCCAGGTTTATCGGCGCTCCTGCGAGATCCTGGCCCGCCACCTGGGCGAGGCGGCGCGATCGGGGCGAACGGCCCTGCAGGTTCTGGCCGACTTCGTCACCCGGGCCCTGGCCGAGGAGTCTCCGGAGATCGCCTGTCTGAGCGAGCTTGGGCTGCTGCGCGACGCGGAGATGGAAACGGTCCTGGCGCTCTACGAGGGCATCGTCGCGCGGTTGGCCAGCGTGCTGGAGACCGGGGCGAAGGCCGGCGAGATCCGGCCGGTGGACTATCAGACGGTCGCTCGAACCATCATCAGCATCATCCACTGGATCCCGCTGGCGGCGCGCTGGTCAGCCTCGATCAAGGCGCCCAACCGGCCGGCGGTGATCGCCGCGATCAACGAGTTTCTCGCCATCGGCTGGGCGGCCGATCGCGCCAGGACGATCGACCCGCCCCAGATCGATCTTTCTCCCCTGCTGGCTCCCAACGTCGCGGCCTTCGATCGCGCGCGCATGATCGAGGCCAAGCGCGAGACGGTGCTGGCCACGGCCTCGCGGCTGTTCAATCGCAAGGGCGTGGACACCACCTCGCTCGACGAGATCGCCGCCGCGCTCGGCGCGACCAAGCGCACGCTCTACCACTATGTCGGCGACAAGCAGGCCATCGTGACCGCCTGCTACGCCCGCAACGCCAGGATCGCCGCCCACATCTACGCCAGCGCCCTGGACGGCGGCGGCTCGCGGGCCGACGTCGTGGTGGGCGTGCTGCGCGCCTCGGCCCTGGCCAATCTCTATGAAGGGCTGGAGCCCTTGCGCCCGGGGGCGGGCTTCGACGCCCTGACCCCGGAGGACCAGGCCGCCTGGAGCGCTCGGTCCAAGGAGATCCTGGCCAAGTACCGCAAGCTCTTCGAGGACTCCCAGAAGCTTGGCGGGATGCGCAAGATGGAGTTCGGCCTTCTTCAGATGATCATGCCGGGCGAGAGCCTGTGGCTGGCCCGGGGCCTGGTCACGGGCGACGACGCGCGCAAGGCCCAGATCGTCGCCGAGGCGGTGGATGTCCTGCGCCTGGGGCTCAGCCCGGTCTGAGGCGGCACGACGGCGTTTGGCGCGCCCGGTCCACGCCGCGGTTCAGCAAAAAGAGACAGGCCGCTCCCCGGAGCCATGGCTCCAGGGAGCGGTCGGCCGGCCCGCGAACGGGCCGACCGCGCCTGTCAGTCCTCCGAGGGGAGGGGGACGCAACACGCGGCGAGCGCCGCGTTCACGGCCTCAGGCCGGCGATCGACACGCGCAGCTCGCGAGGTCCGCGCAGCGAGGGGTTGAAGCGGTAGGGCGGCGGATCCTGGACAAGCTTGGGATCGACCAGACGCCGGGCCAGTTCGCGCAGGGCGATCTGGCCTTCCAGCCGGGCCAGGGGCGCACCGAAACAGGCATGGATTCCGCTGCCAAATCCCAGATGCTGGTTGTCGGGCCGCTCGGGCCAGAAGCGGTCGGGATCCTCGAACCGGTCCGGATCGCGGCTCGCCGAGGCGAGCATGAGCTGCACCGCCGAGCCCTTGGTGATCGTCGTGCCGGCGACCTCGATGTCGCTGAGCGCGGCGCGATTGGTGTAGTGGACCGGCGGCTCGAAGCGCAGCAGCTCCTCCACCAGGCACGGCGCCAGGCCCGGCTCGTGGCGCAGGCGCTCCAGCATGTCGGGTCGGCGCAGCAGCGTCAGCATCCCGTTGGTGATCAGATTGACGGTCGTTTCGTGGCCGGCCAGCAGGAGCAGGACCGAGACCGAGATCATCTCCTCGGCCGACATCGCGCCGTCCGGACCGCTGTCGTCATTGACCAGGCGCGAGAGCATGTCGTCGCGCGGCTGGCCCTTGCGCAGGGTGATCAAGCCGAACATGTAGCGCGCCAGTTCCCTGAACGCCGCGTCCGCCCCTTCCGAGCGTTGGCCGCTGGCCGGATCGCGATCCTGGGCCTGGACGATGGCCTCGGCCCAGGCATGGAACTTGGACTCGTCCTCGCGCGGCACGCCCAGCAGGTCGGCGATCACCGCGACCGGGAACGGGTAGGACACGTCGGCCACCACGTCGATCTCCTCGCGCCCCTCCAGGCGGTCGATCAGGTCCTTGACCATGGCCTCCAGCACGGGGGTCATCGCCTCGACGCGGCCCGGATCGTTGGGCGGGCCGAAATGGCGCATGGTCATGCGACGCAGCCGGCCGTGGCGCGGCGGGTCCATGGTCAGAAAGCCCAGGCCGTTTCCGCCGCGCGGCGAGTTGGACGGCTCCACGCTCAGCCGCGGGTCGCGGATCAGTCCGGCCACGTCCTTGTAGCGGGTCACCACGAAAAGGCCGTCGGGTTCGCGCCAGACGGGGCGCTCGCGCAAGGCCTTGTAGTGTGTGTAGGGGTCGGCGCGGCTGGCGGGGTTGAGAATGAGCGGCATGGGCGAGGCCGTCGCCGGCTTTGTTCCCGCGGGCTCGACATTGGGTTGGGACATGGAAGTCTCCAGCTCGGCTGAGGGCCGCGGACGTCAGGCGGCGTTTTGCCCCGCGATTTCCCAGGGAAATCCGGTGGCGACGAGTTCGATCGGGTCGGGTTGGTCGACGGTGCGATAGGTCGGCGGGAAAGCCGTGCCTTCCTGGACCTGGGCCTCGTAGAACGACATCCATAGCGGCTGGTTGACCGCCACGACGCCGACCAGGCGGCCGGCGCGACCATAGCCGGCCACGAAGCGCTGGCTTTTCAGGTCGCCCTGCAGGACAGCGACCTGGTCGGCCTGGGCCGGCAGACCGGCGGCCTTGATGTTCGCGCCAAACTGCATCGACCAGAAGCAGGGCAGGGTGGCGGCGTTGCTGGTCGATCCGGGCGTCATCAGGTTGGCCGCCACGATCTTGGCGTGGTGGAGGGCGGTTCCCCAGTGTTCGAGCGACACCGCCCGGCCCGAGGCCAGGGGATGGGGCACGCGCGCCACGTCGCCACAGGCGAAGATCGCCTCGAGCGGCCGTCCGGCCGCGTCCAGCGCCACGCAGGCCTCGTTGCAGACCACGCCCTGGGGGCCGGCGTCCAGGCCCGCTCCGAGCAGCCACTCGACATTGCGTTGCGCCCCCAGGCAAACCACCACGACCTGGGCGGAGATCACCTCGCCGTCGCTCAGGACCGCGCCGGACACCCGCCCGGAAGGACCGGACACCAGGCTGGCGACGGAGGTTCCGCACCGCAGGTCGACGCCCGCCTGGCGCTGGAGCTCGGCGAGGGACTGACCGACGAAGGCGCCCAGCGCGCCCATCAGGGGCGTGGCGCAGCTCTCCACGGCGGTGACGGCCAAGCCCCGGTCGCGGCAGGCCGAAGCGACCTCGCACCCGGTGAAGCCCGCGCCGATCACGAGCACACGGTCGGGACCCGCGTCCAGGGCCGCGACCAGACGCGCGGCGTCGTCCTGGGTGCGCAGGGTGTGGACTCCGCGCAGATCCGCCTCGCTGGCATTGGGCCAGGCGCGCGCGCGGGCCCCGGTGGCGATCACCAGGGCGTCGAACGGCACGCGGGCGCCGTCGGCCGTACGCACGGCCCTGTCGGCGAGATCCAGCCCGGTCGCGGCCTGGCCCAGGCGCCAGTCGGCGTCGATCGACCGCAGGCGCGGCAGGGTGGTCTGGTGGGGTTTGACCCATCCGCTCAGGACTTGCTTGGACAGCGGCGGGCGGTCGTAGGGGCGCGCGGCCTCCTCGCCGATCAAGGTCAGCCGGCCCGTAAAGCCCTCGTCCCGCAGCGCCTCGGCCGTGCGCAGGCCGGCGAGCGAAGCGCCGACGATCACCACGGACTGGGGCGGGCTCATGCTTCGGCCTCCAGCCCGTCGGGTTCGATGACGATGGCCAGGACCGGACAGGCGGCGGCGGCGCGCAGGACCCGTTCGCGTGACGGATCCTCCGGCTGGGGATGGTAGGAGAGGGTTTGCTCGCTCTCCAGCTTGAAGACCTCCGGCGCCAGGAAACAACACTGTGCGTAGAGCTGGCATTTCGTCAGATCGACGAGGACGCGCATGGTGACCTGCTAAAAAGCGTGAAAGGGAGCGGCTATTCGGCGGCGGCCGCGCCGGTTCGATTGGCCTTGTCGAAACCCGAAGCGAGCAAGGCCGCGGCGCTGATCGCCGCCAGGGCCGCGCCGACCTTGAGCATCAGGTGATAGTTGCCGGTCAGATCGAAGGCGTGACCGCCCAGAACCGCGCCCAGGGCGAAGGACACGCCAAAGCACAGGCCCAGCGTGCCGAAGATCGCGCCGAAGGACTTCAGGCCGAAATATCGCGCCGTGAAGAAGGCCAGGAAGTCGGCTTCGGACCCTTGAGCCAGACCCAGCAGGACGACGCCGAGCATCAAGGCCCAGACGGGCGGCTCGGGCATCAGGAACAGCAAAAAGCCCAGGACCGGGGCCGCCAGGAAGGCGAAGGCCACGCCCGGCGGCCAGAACCGGTCGAGCAGCGCGCCGCAGCCCAGGCGTCCCACGACGATCGCGCCGCCGAACAGCGTCCCAAACAGGGCCGCGCGGGGTCCAGGCACGCCGATGTCCGAAAGCAGCGGTTGAAGGTGGGTCTGAAACGCGGCGCTGGCCATGCTGATGCCGATGATGGCGAGCATCAGCAGCCAGAAGCGCCGGTCCGTCGCGGCCTGCTTGAGGGTCAGGCCCGTGGCCGGCGCCTTGGGCGCGTCGGAGGCCGCGGCCTTGACCACGCGCTTGGCGCCGTAGCCGAACAGCGCGAACGAGGCCAGGCCCAGCACCAGGCAGACCGGGACCATCATGGTGTAGCCGGCGCGCCATCCGAAGCTGGCGATGACGTGCTGCAAAAGCGGCAGGATCAGCATCGACAACAGGACCGCGCCGCTGAGGCCGATCGCCAGGGCCAGGCCGCGTGCTTTCTGGAACGCGCTGACCAGCGGCCGCGAATAGATCAGGGGCGCCGACGCCGGGCCGGCCGCCAGGCCGATGAACAGCACGGTGGCGACATAGAGACGGTAGTCGCCCGTCTGCAGGGCCAGGAAGACATAGGCCAGGGCGAAGAGGATCGCCCCGCCCAGGACGAAGCGGCGCGGCCCCTTGCGGTCGACCATGATCCCGACCCAAGGCATCAGCAGGGCGCTGAGCAGGGCCGATCCGATGACCAGGGAGATCTGTCCCCGGCTCCAGCCGAAGTCGTGGGCCAGGGGCTTGATGAAGAAGCTGTTGACGTTGCCGAACATGTTGATGCCCGACCCCATGCCCAGGGCCGCGCCCAGCAGGATCGGCCAGCCGCGGCGCAGCTCGTCGATCGCGCCCAGGGGCGCCGGTTGCGCGGGCTCCGCGGCGCTCGCCGCCCCGCCGGGCGTCAGGAAGATCCCGGCGGGGGCTTGCAGTTTCTCTTCCATGTACGCGCCCTAGGCTGTCACGAGACGTTGCAGACGAAGAAGTCCGGCGTGGCCGGTCCGGACCCGAGAGGCGTCCGGTCCGGCCACGCCGACATCACTAGAAGCGGGCCTTGAGCTCTACGCCGACCTGGCGCGGATTGCCCCAGCTGGCGAAGCGCGCCCCGTAGGTATTGGACGCACCCAGCACCGCCAGATAGTCGGTGTTGGTGGCGTTCTTGGCGTAGAGGCGGCCGGTATATTTGCCATCGACGCTGTCCCAGATCGCCGCCAGGTTCAGCACGTTGTAGGACTTCTGGCTGTCGAGGGGATTGTTGAACTCGCGAAACTGGATCCGCGTGGAGATGTAGTCGTCGACGCGGAAGGTGTACCGCCCATGGGCGGTCATGTCCGTACGGTACTCCGCGCCCAGGCTCGCGGAGAACTTCGGCGAGCGGTTCATCGGGCTTCCGTCGAGGTTCTGCGGGCCGGCGGCGGGGTACAGGGTGTCGGTGTTGACGAAGCCGGCCCCGTACTCGGCGTCCATGAAGGTGACGTTTGCGTTGAGCGACAGATGCTCGCTGGCCTGCCAGGTCGACTCGATCTCCAGCCCCTTCACCGTGGCCTTCGGCGCGTTGATCAGCGACTGGGACAGCCCCAGGAACTGCGAGACCTGGAAGTTGGTGTAGTCGTAGTAGAAGGCCGTGGGGTTCAGCACCAGCCGCCCGTCGAGCAGGCGCATGCGCAGGCCGCCTTCATAGGCGGTGATCTCTTCGGGCTTGAACGGGGCGTTGCAGCCCGAGCCGTTGAGGCCGCCGTCCTTGAAGCCCTGGGAGACGGTGAAGTAGGTGTTGACGTGGTCGTCCAGGTCGTACTGGAGCCCGACCTTGGGCGTGAAGGAGCTGTAGGTCACCTCGCCGGAATTGCTGCACGAGGTGACGGACGGCAGGATCGCCGGACCGGCGATGACGCGGTTGATGATCGACAGCTGGGTGTTGGAGACGGTGTCCTTCGAGTAGCGGGCGCCGACGATCAGGCGGAAGCGATCGGTGAAGTTGAAGGTGTCGTCGGTGAAGACGGCCTTGGATTTCACCTCATAGGGCCCCTGGGTCTGGGTCAGCCGGCCGGCCGGCGCCAGGCGCGAGCCCGGATAGCCGACCGGGAAGTCGAACTGGCTCGTGTTCCTGAGGCTGTCGTCCATGTAGAACGCCCCCACCAGCCAGAACAGCTTGCCGGCGGTCCCGCTGAGATTGAACTCCTGCTGCAGCGTCCAGGACTTCTGGAGACTGATGAAGTTCGTGAAGGCGACGTTGGTGCCGTCCGCGTCGTAGTTGTCCTTGTAGAACAGGCGCGAATAGGCCGAGATCGATTTGAAGGTCGCCGGCCCGAAGTCGTATTTGACGACCCCGTTGAAGCCGAAGATCTTCATGTCGAGGCTCGGCGCCAGGTCGGCGGTGAATTTGTGGGCCTCCAGCGGCACGACCGCCCCGGCCAGGGCCGGGGTGGCGGCGATCGCCAGGGCGTTGGGCGCCGTGGTCAGCTGCAGGTAGGAGAAGTGGCCCTTGCGATGCAGGCCAAAGGCGGTCAGCTCGACATTGAGCTTGTCGGTCAGGTCGGCGTTGATCTTGAACCGCCCGCTCAGCACCGCGCCCTTGTCGGCGTCGGGTCCGCCGGGCCGGGTGTTCTCCTCGAAACCTTCGCCTCGATTGGTGTAGTCCAGCACCAGGCGCGTGCGCACCTTGTCGCTGAGCGGGACGTTGACGACCCCGTTCAGGTGATACTCGTCATAGCTGGCGTAGCCGGCCAGGACCGAGCCCTCGAACCTGTCGGTCGGGGAGGCGGTGATGAAATTGACCGCGCCGCCGGTGGCGTTGCGCCCGTAGAGCGTGCCTTGCGGGCCCCGCAGGACCTCCACGCGCGCCAGATCGATCTGGCCCAGGCCCGAGGCGTGCAGACGGGTCAGGTAGACCCCGTCCACGTGCAGGGCCACGCCCGGCTGGCTCTGGGGATTGTACTGGTTGAGACCCACGCCGCGGATGCTGACGGCGGTGATGCCGCCGAAGGTGCCCGCGACCATGCTGGGCGTGTGAAACTGCAGCGTGGCGACGTCGTTGATGCCGGCGTGCTCGAGTTTCTCAACGCCGATGGCCGATACGGCGCCGGCGACCGATTGCAGCGATTGTTCCCGCTTCTGGGCGGTCACGACGATCTCTTCCACCTGCGCCACTCCCGTGGTCGGCGTGGCGGCCTGGGCTTGTGCGATCATCGGCGTCAGCGTCACCAGCGCGAACGCCGATACGGACAAGCAGAGGTAAGCCTTGGTACACATAGGCGTTTCACTCCCCATTATTGAAACGTCACCCAATGGCGCGTCTTTTTTTATTCAACGCAAAGTCGAGCCGCTATTTGGCGGCGTGAGTTTACGTTCGGGTGCCATTAGGTATGCCGCGTAAATTCGCTGTCAACCCCTGCATTTACGTTCGGGTGTCGATCCGTCCTCGGGTGGCGAAAATGAGCCAAGGCGATTGTTCGCGCGTGAAATTTCGCGGATCGGGCCGGTTTTGGCTTTTGACCGGCCTGGGCGGCTTGGACCGCACGAATTCGCCGACCGCCCGGTTCCGCGCCGAGGTCGAGCCCGCTGATCGGTCCGCGACAAGCGCCTAGAGCGCCCCTCGCGACGCTGGACTTGGGGCGTCGTCGTGCCCGACTTAGGACTAACCGTCAGATATTAAAGGAAAATCCTGACATTGGCGTCGAGCAGCTTTCCACGCGGGCGGGTTCGCTCGACGGTGCGGCGGGGCCAGCTCTCGGACGGGTCCGGTTGACGCTGCGGCGCCGCAAAAATTCTACGAGCGATTGACATATGACACGCGAACGTAAAATCTGCGGATCAGCGAGGCGCTCGACGGCGCCGGCTGGGCGGGCGCTTCAAGCGAATTTCAAATGAAGGCCGCGCCGGGCTGAGTATCCGTCGCGCATAGCAAAAAGATAAAGGCGCGAAGAACGCGCCAATTATCGTCTCAGGAGGAGCCTGCATCGTGGGTATGACGATTATCGAGAAGATATTGGCGAAGGCGTCGGGGCAGAAGACGGTGTCGCCCGGTGACGTTGTTGTCGCCAAGGTCGACACTTCGTTCCTAATCGACCAGTTCGACCCGGCGGTGTGGCCCGAAATCCTGAAGGTGCATAATCCCGACGAGATCGTCGTGGCCTACGATCACCAGGTGCCCGCGCCCGACCGGCGCACCGCCTACGCCCAGACGCTGGGCCGCGAGTTCGTCAAGCAGTTCGGCATCAAGCGCTTCCACGACGTGGGTCCCAAGCAGGGCATCGGCCACGTCATCGCCACCGACAACGGCTATGCGCGGCCCGGCACGGTCCTGGTCTGCGCCGACTCCCACGCCTGCGCCGGCGGCGCCTGGAACTGCGCGGCCCGGGGCATCGGCATTCCGGACATGATCTTCGCGGTGACGACCGGCAAGGTCTGGTTCCAGATCGGCCAGACCATCCGTTACGACCTGAAGGGCAAGCTGCGCTTTGGGGTCTCCGCCAAGGACGTGTTCCTGTACATCGCCGGCCACTACGGCGACCACACCGGCTTCAACGTCGAGTTCGGCGGCGAGGGCATGGGGTCGCTCGGCCTTGCCGCGCGCCGGACCATCGCGGCCATGGGCGCCGAGCTGAGCGCCGACTTCACCACCTTCGAACCCGACGACGCGCTGATCGACTTCGTTCGCTCCAAGACCGACCTGGCCTTCGAGGCGATGTGGCCCGACGCCGATGCGACCTACGCCGACCGGCGGACCATACAGCTGGAGGACATCGAGCCCCTGGTGGCCTTGCCCGACGCGGTCATCAAGAACTCCGTGCCGATCAGCCAGGTCAAGGACGTGGCGATCAACATGGCTTTCGTCGGCTCATGCGCCAACGGCTCGTTCGACGATCTGGCCGAGGCGGCGCGCGTGGTGAAGGGCCGCAAGGTCGCCGACGGCGTCCGGTTCATCGTCACCCCCGGTTCGCAGGACATCTTCCAGGCGGCGATGGCGGCCGGGCACGTGGAGACCCTGATGACGGCCGGAGCCTTGGTCACGCCCGCCACCTGCGGCGCGTGCGGCGGCGGCCACATGGGGGTCTTGGGCCCCAACGAGGTGTGCATCACCGCCTCGACGCGCAACTTCCGGGGCCGCATGGGCGACCCGTCGGCCCAGATCTACATGGGCTCGCCGGCCACGGTCGCCGCCTCGGCGATCGCCGGCAAAATCGTCCATCCCGCCGATCTCTGAAGGTTACACGACCATGACCAATCTCACCTTCGGCCGGACCTGGAAGTTCGGCGACAACATCAACACCGACCTGATGCTTCCGGCCCCGGCCGTGACCTTGCCCGCCGAGGAGCAGGTCAAGTGGATCTTCCACGCCAACCGTCCCGACTGGATCAAGGAGGTCCAGAAGGGCGACATCATCGTGGGCGGGCGCAACTACGGCATGGGTTCGGGCCGCCCGGCCGCCCGTTCGCTGCGCAACGCCGGCGTCGGCGCCCTGCTGGCCGAGTCCATGAACAGCCTCTTCTTCCGCAACGCGGTGAACTACGGGTTCCTGGCTTTGGAATGTCCCGGGGTGACGGAGATCTTCGAGGAAGGCCAGACGGCGGAAATCGACACCGACACCTGGACGGTCCGCAATCGCGAGACGGGGGCGACCCTGCCGGTCAAGCCGGTGCATCCGGAGCTGTTCGCCCTGATGACCAACGGCGGGGTGATCCCCTCTCTGGTCAAGGACGGGTCGATCCGCTTCCGGGCCGAACCGAACATTCCGCGCGGCGCGGTTCCGTCGGCCTGACGGCCGCGCAGCCGGACCCGCACCACGCTCGAAAACTCACAAGACGACCCTCCAGGGAGGCCCGATCATGCTCAAGCCAACCACTCGCAAGAGCGCCGACTACCGGCGCATGCTGACGTCCGAAGCGCCGCTCGTTCACGTGTGGGGCGGCACCGCCCACCAGGCCCAGCTGGCCGAGGCCACCGGCTTCAAGGCCTTCGGCGTCTCCGGCGCCATGACCAACACCACGATCCTGGGCTATCCCGACGCGGGTCTGATCACCGCCACCGAACTGATCACCAACGTCACCCACATCTGCCGTTCGGTCTCGATCCCCGTGATCGTCGACTGCGACACCGGGTTCGGCAACGCCATCAACGTGCGTCGCACGGTCGGCGAGGTGATCCAGGCCGGGGCCGCGGGCCTGTTCATCGAGGACCAGGTCGCGCCCAAGCGCTGCGGCTTCGTCAAGGGCAAGGAGCTTGTCTCCCTGGAAGAGGCCGTCGGCAAGTATCGCGCGGCTTTGGACATGCGCGACGAGCTCGACCCCGACGTCATCATCATGGCCCGCACCGACGCGCGCGGCGCGGTGGGCGGCAGCCTGGACGAGGCCCTGCGCCGTGGCGAGGCCTATCTGAGGGCCGGGGTGGACGTTCTTTATGTCGAGGCCCTTCAGACCCGCGAGGAGGTGCGCAAGATCCGCGAGACCTTCCCCGAGGCGCTGCTGTTCGCCACCACCCACGCCATCCGCCCCATGCTCACCCCCGAGGAGGAGCGGGAGTTCGGCTTCTGCATGGAAGGTCTGGCCATCGGTTCGGTGGGCACGATCGCCATGTACGATTTCCTCAAGGACTATCAGGCGCGCGGCGCGGCGGCGCAGATCGAGCACTACATGGGCTCGATGAAGCATCCGCTCGGCGGGCTGGGGATCTTCGACCTGACCGGCTTTCCCAAGGTCATGGAACTGGAGCAGAAGTACCTCGAGCCGGAGAAACTCGAGCGCTACGACGCTTCCCTGGGCACCTACGACCCGCGCAAGGGCCACCTGGCCGGAGAGGGCGCGGCCTGAAGCGGCGGCCAGGCGCGCTGGTTCCGCCGGCCGCCTGGCCGCCCCAGCCGGGGCGAGGATTGTCGTAAATGCCAAGGTTGGCTCCTGAGCCCACGCCGGAAACCCAGCACTTCTGGGACGGGACCGCGCGCGGCGAACTGCTGCTGCAGCGAAACAAGGACACCGGCGAGAGCTATTTCCCGCCGCGGCCGTTCTGCCCGCGCACGGGCTCGCGCGATGTCGAGGTGTTCCGGGCCAGCGGCCGCGCCCGCCTCTATTCCTACGTGATCAACATGCGTCCGCGCCCCGACATGGGCGGCGAGCCCTACGCCATCGCCGTGGTGCAGCTGGAGGAGGGCCCCAGGATGATGACCAATATCGTCAACTGCCCGGCCACGCCGCAGGCCCTGGTCCTGGACATGCCCCTGGAGGTGGTCTTCGAACAGATCAGCGACACCATCTGGTTGCCGCTCTTCCAGCCGGCCGCGATCCGGGACGCCGCGCCATGAGCCGCCCCGCCGTCGCCGTGGTGGGCGCCGCCGAAACCACCAAGATGGGCAAGATCCCCGACGTCTCGGTGCTGGGGCTGCACGCCGACGCGGCCCTCAACGCCATGGCCGACGCGGGCCTGGGGCCGGCCGACATCGACGGTCTGGCGACCGCCGGCGTCAGCGCCGTGGAGCTGGCCCATTATCTGGGCGTGACCCCCAGCTATGTCGACGGGACAGACCTTGGCGGCTGCTCGTTCATGCTGCACGTTCGCCATGCGACGGCGGCGATCGCCGCGGGCCTGTGCAAGACGGTGCTGATCACCCACGGGGAGTCCGGCCGCTCGCGCGTGGGCGCCAGCCGCGCGCCGACCTCGCCCGCCAGCCAGATGGGTCAGTTCGAGATCCCCTTCGGGGTGACCACGGCCCCGACCAAGTTCACCCTTCCGGCCCTGCGCTACATGCAGGCGCGCGGCTACACCGAACAGGACCTGGCCAGGGTGGCCGTGATTCAGCGCCAGTGGGCGGCGCGCAATCCGCGCGCCAGCTTCCGCGATCCCCTGACCATCGAGGACGTGCTGGACTCGCCGATGATCGCCTGGCCATTTCGCCAGCTGATGTGCTGCCTGGTCACCGACGGCGGCGGCGCCCTGATCCTGACCGCCGCGGACCGCGCCAAGGATTTTCCGACGGCGCCGGTCTATGTCCTGGGAACGGGCGAGGCGGTGGAGACCCCGATGGTCAGCCAGATGGAGGATTTCACCACCTCCAAGGCCTTTCGCCGCTCGGGGCAGGCCGCGTTCGCCCAGGCCCGCATCACCCCCGCCCAGGTCGATCATCTGATGATCTACGACGCCTTCGCCCACCTGCCGCTGTTTGGGCTGGAGGACCTGGGCTTTTGTCGGCCCGGCGAGGCGGCGGGGTTTGTTCAGGATGGCCGCACCGCGATCGGGGGATCCCTGCCGATGAACACCAACGGCGGAGGCCTCTCCTACATGCACTCGGGGATGTACGGCATGTACGCCCTGCAGGAGAGCATGCGGCAGCTGCGCGGGACCGCGCCGGCCCAGGTCGACGGGGCCAGCATCAGCCTTTGCCACGGCGCCGGCGGCATGTTCGCCGCGGCCGGAACCGTCATCCTGTCGAACCAGGGCTGAACCATGGACCTCGCACGCCCCGCTCGCAGCAACCCTCCGCCCTCTGGAGATTGACCATGGATCGCGCGGACACCTCTCTCGATTTCCTCGAGGCCTTTCGCCTGGTGGCGCGCGACTGGCTCGCGCTGCATTTTCCGCCCTCGCTCCGCGGCCAGAGCGAGCTGGTGTCCACGACCGTGACGCCGCCGCCGCCCCCGCCGGACCTGGTGGCGTGGAAGACGGCGATGTCGGCCAAGGGGTGGGGGGCGCCCACCTGGCCCAGCGAATATGGCGGCGGGGGCCTGGACGATCAGAGAGCCAAGATCCTGGCCGAGGAGATGGCCGCGATCGGCGCCTGGAATCCGATCGTGGGCATGGGCGTGACGATGTTTGGGCCGACCCTGCTGGAATACGGCACCGAGGCTCAGAAGCAGCGTCACATCCCGCCGATCGCGCGCGGCGAGCTGCGCTGGTGTCAAGGCTATTCGGAGCCCGGCGCGGGCTCGGACCTGGCGGCCCTCTCGATGCGGGCGGAGGATCGCGGCGACCATTTCCTGGTCAACGGCCAGAAGACCTGGACGAGCGGCGGTCAGTGGTCGGACTGGTGTTTCGCCCTGGTGCGCACCGATCCCCGCCACAAGCAGGAAGGCATCTCCTTCCTGATGATCGACATGAAGAGCCCGGGGGTCAGCGTCAGGCCGATCGGCCTGATCTCGGGCAGCTCGCCGTTCTGCGAGACCTTCTTCGACAATGTCGAGGTGCCCAAGGACAACCTGCTGGGACCGCTCAACGGCGGCTGGACGATCGGCAAGCGGCTGTTGCAGCACGAGCGCACCGGCATCGCCGGCGGCGCGCCGCGCCTGGGCGCTGATCGACGCAGCCTCGTCGCCGAAGCGATCGCCCACATCGGCCTGGACCCCGACGGGCGCCTGGCCGACCCGGACCTGCGCGGCCGACTGCTGCAGTACGAGCTGGAGCGGCGGGCTTTCGCCGCCACCGCCGGACGGATCGCCGCCGAGGTGAAGGCCGGGGCGGCCTCGCCGGCCCTGACCTCCATCCTCAAGAATGTCGGCGCGCGCCTGACCCAGGACCGCACCGAGCTGCTGGTGGAGATGATGGGCCAGCAAGGCCTGGGCTGGGACGGCGAGGGGTTCGCGGCCGACGAGCTGGAGGCCACGCGCGCCTGGCTGTTTTGCAAGGCCGTCTCGATCTACGGCGGCACGACCGAGGTGCAGAACAACGTTGTGGCCAAGCGCGTGCTTGGCATGCTCGACCACCAATAGCGCGGCCGGCCCGCGAACAGGGATCAATCCATGGCGGTTCTGAGCGAAGAACAATCGATGCTGCGGGACATGGCCCGCCAGTGGGTGCGCGACGAGCAGCCCGTCGCCGCCTTCCGCAAGCTGCGTGAGCAGGCCTCGGTCGGTCATGACCGCCAGGCCTACGCGGCCATGGCCCAGATGGGCTGGACCGGGGTTATCGCGCCCGAAACCTACGGCGGCTCGGGCCTGGGCTATCTGAGCCTGGGTCTTGTCCTGGAGGAGGCCGGACGCAATCTGGTGGCCACGCCGCTGGCGGCCTGCGCCCTGGACGCGGCCAGCGCCCTGATGCTGGGCGGGACCCACGACCAACTGGCGCAGTGGCTGCCCAGCCTCGTCGCCGGCGAGGCCGTCGCCACCCTGGCCCTGGACGAAGGGCCGCGCCACGACCCGACCAAGGTCGAGACGCGGGCCGAACGAACCGCCAAGGGCTGGAGCCTGTCGGGCCGCAAGCTGTTCGTGCCCGAGGGCCTGGGCGCCGATCTGCTGATCGTCTCGGCCCGCACCCCCGTCGGGGTGGCCCTGTTCCTGGTTCCGGCCGGGTCGGACGGGGTGTCGCGCCGGGCGCGCCATCTCGTCGACGAGCGCGACCACGCCGAGATCGTGTTCGCCGGCGTCAGCCTGCCGGCCGAGGCGCTGCTGGGGCCCGAGGACGGCGCGGCCCTGATCGACAAGATCCTGGATCGGGCGCGGGCCGGCGTCGCCGCCGAGATGCTGGGCCTGGCCGAGCAGGCCTTCGAGACCACCCTGGACTATCTGAAGGTCCGGGTTCAGTTCGGCCAGGTGCTCTCCACCTTCCAGGCCCTGCAGCACCGCTGCGCCCAACTGTTCACGCGGATCGAGCTGGCCCGCTCGACGGTGGAGGCGGCGCTGGCGGGCATCGACGCTGGACAGCCCGATGTCCCCGAACTGGCGGCCATGGCCAAGATCATGGCCGCGGACGTGGCCAATCTGGCCGCCCGCGAGATGATCCAGCTGCACGGCGGGATCGGCATGACCGACGAGCACGACGCCGGCTTCTATCTCAAGCGCGCGCGGGTGCTGGACAACCAGTGGGGCAACAGCGCCTTCCATCGCGAGCGGTTCGCGCGGCTTTGCGGGTTTTGAGCGCGCCGGGGACGCCTGGGGCGCCACGGGCGCCGAAGGCCGGGGCCAGCGCGGCTTTAACAAGAGGGGCTCATGCCGCCGATCCCTCCTCCGTCTAGGGCCGAGCCCTCCGGCGCCTTCCGCGCGCTCAGGCATCACAACTATCGGCTCTGGGCCGGCGGCACGCTGGTCTCGAACCTGGGCACCTGGGTGCAGCGCACCGCCCAGGATTGGCTGGTGCTGACCGTGCTCACCCACAAGAGCGCCTCGGCCCTGGGCGTCGTCATCGCCCTGCAGTTCGCGCCGCAAGTCCTTCTTCTGCCCTGGACCGGCTCGGCCGCCGATCACCTGGATCAACGCAAACTCCTGATCGCGACCCAGGTGGCCATGGGCCTTCTGGCGCTGGCGCTGGGCGCCCTGACCATCAGCGGCGTGGTCCGCCTCTGGCACGTCTACGTCTTCGCCTTCGCGTTCGGTTGCGCGGCCGCGTTCGATGCGCCGGTTCGCCAGGTCTTCGTCTCCCAGCTGGTCGGCGAGGAGGATCTGCACAACGCCGTCATGCTCAACGCCACCTCTTCGACCCTGGCCAACCTGGTCGGTCCGGCGGTCGCGGGCCTGTTGATCGCCGCGGTCGGGACCGGCTGGTCGTTCATCGCCAACGGCCTGTCCTTCGTGGCGGTGCTGGGGTCGCTGTTCCTGTTTCGCGCCGCCGAGCTTCGTGCGGTCGTGCGCGCCCCGCATCGGCGCGGCAGTTTCCTGGCCGGCCTGCGCTATGTCGCGGGGCGAGGCGACCTGATCGCCATCCTGGTGATGCTGTCGCTGATCGGGACCTTCGGGCTCAACTTCCCGATCTTCATCTCGACCATGGCGGTGCGCGTCTTTCACGCCGACGCCAGCGGCTTTGGCGTTCTGTCGTCGGTCATGGCGGTGGGCACATTGGGCGCCTCGCTGCTCAGCGCCCGGCGCGGCAAGCCGACTCTCACAACCTTGCTCTGGAGCGCCGGCGTGCTCGGCGTCGGCTTCAGCCTGGCGAGCCTGGCGCCCAGCTACTGGACCTTCGCCGCGGCGCTGGTGGTGATCGGCGTGGCCTGCCTGGTCTTCATCAATGGCACGAACGCCCTGATGCAGCTTTCCACCGAGCCGGCGATGCGCGGCCGGGTCATGGCCCTGCGCGTGGGGGTGGCCTTGGGCGGCATGCCGATCGGCGCGCCCGTCGTCGGCTGGGTCGCCGATCACTGGGGCGCGCGCTGGGCCCTGGGGGTCGGCGCCGCCTCGGCTTTCGCCGCCGCGACCGTCGCCGCCTGGGTCCTGTTGCGCGGCGGCGCCGTCAAGCGGCGCGGCGCCGACGCCGTCTAGCCAGGCGGCTAGAGCGGCTCATAGGGGAAGACGGTGGCGCTGGCCCCAAGGTCGGTGAACTTCGACTTCATGGCCGGCAGGCCCTGGGCCAGCAGGGTCTCGGCCGACCAGCCCTCGGTTCGGGCGATCGAGGCGATGGGTCGCGGTTGGCTGAACAGCACCACCTCGTTGCCGCGCACGGCGAAGATCTGGCCGTTGACCTCCTTGGCGGCGCCCGACGCCAGGGCGACCGCCAGGGGCGCGACCTGTTCGGCGCGCATGCCCTGCTTGATCCGCTCGACCCGCTGAGCCGATTTCTCGTCGGTGATGGGGATGCTGGCGATCATCCGGGTGAAGGCGAAGGGGGCGATGACGTTGGAGCGCACGCCCTTGGAGGCGCTCTCCATGGCCAGGACCCGCGAGAGCCCCGCGACCCCGAGCTTGGCGGCCGCGTAGTTGGTCTGGCCGATATTGCCGATCAGGCCCGAGGTGGAGGTGAAATGCACGAACGAACCGCGGCCCTGGTCGCGGAAGTGACCGATCGCGGCCCGGGAGATGTTGAACGCCCCGCGCAGATGGACGGCGATCACCGCGTCCCAGTCGGCCTCGCTCATCTTGTGGAACATGCCGTCGCGCAGGATGCCGGCCGGATTGATGACGGCGTCCAGTCCCCCGAAGGTGTCCATGGCCTGGGCGATCATGCCCTCCACCGCGGTCAGGCGGCTGACATCGTCCGAATTGGCGACGGCCTCGCCGCCGGCCGCCCGGATCTCCGCGGCCGTGGCCTCCGCGCCGCTGGCCGACCCGGCGTCCTCGCCACGAAGGGAGCCGCCGATGTCGTTGACGACCACCTTGGCGCCCTCACGGGCCGCCAGCAGGGCGCATTCGCGGCCGATGCCGCCGGCCGCGCCGGTGACGATGACGACCTGTCCGTCCAGTACACCCATGGTCTTCTCCTGATCTTTTGTTGCTGTGCGCGCCGCCCTAGGCGCTGGCGAAGCGGCCGCGATGGAAGTCGGCGTTGCCGTAGACGGTGTCGAAGCTCATCAGCCGCTTGGCGTAGCGCCCCACGGCGACCTCGTCGCACATGCCCATCGCCCCGTGCAGTTGGATGGCCTGGTTGGCCACGAAGCGGGCCAGCTGGCCGATCCGGGCCTTGGCCGCGGAAACGGCGCGGACGCGCTCGCGGGGCGGAGCGTCCAGCTTCAGCGTCGCCAGCAGCATGAGGGACCGGGCGTCCTCGCAAGCGGCGTAAAGGTCGGCGGCGCGATGCTGCAGGACCTGGAAGCCCGCCAGGGGCTTTCCGAACTGTTGGCGGCCGCGCAGATAGTCCACCGTCATCTCGAACAGCGCGTCCATGGCCCCCACGGCCTCGGCGCAGAGGGCGGCGATGATCCGGTCCGTGATGGTCTCCAGCAGGGCCGCGCCGAGCGCGGGTCCCGCCACCATGGCGCTCAACGGAACGCAGACCTCGTGCAGGACCAGGTCGGCCGCCTCGCCGCCGTCCAGCGTGCGGAAGGTTTCGAGGGTGAGGTTGGGGGTGTCGCGCGGCGTCAGGAAGAGGGCCGTCCCGCCTTGGGTCCTGGCCGAGACCAGGAAATAGGCCGCCTGGCTGGGGCTCTCCACGAAGGTCTTGGCGCCGTCGAGAACCCAGCCGCCGACCGCGCGGGTGGCGCGCGTCTCGATCCGGTCGAGGCGAAAGCGGCCCTGGTGCTCGAAGCAGGCCAGGGCGACGCGGTTGGCGCCCAGCATCGCGTCCGCCAGCAGCGGCCGCGTCGCCTCGCAGGCGCCCAGGACCGCCGGCGTCACCACCCCGGGGCCGACGAACGGCGCGGCCAGAAGGCCCCGGCCCAGGCCCTCCATCACCACCATCAGGTCCACGGCCGTGCCGCCCAGGCCCCCCTGGTCCTCGGGCGCGGCGATGGCCAGCCAGCCAAGATCGGCCATGGCCGACACCAGGCCGGCTTCGTCGCTGGGCGCGGCCGCGCCCGCCTGTTTGCGGACGAACTGGCCGACGCTGGCCTGCAGGAGACGTTGTTCTTCAGAGAGAGAGAAATCCATGCCCGACCTCAGAGGCTCAAGAGCCGGGAGGCGATGATCCCCCGTTGGATCTCGGCGCTGCCGCCGAAGATCGTGACCGCCCGGTTGTAGAGATGGTTCTTCATGACGTGCGGCGCGCCCGGCGGCAGCTGAGCGCCGCGCTCGGCCTTGACCAGCAGGCCGTCCAGGCCCTGGGCCTCGGCCGCCATCTCGGCGGTGCGCTGCAGAAGCTCGGCCGAGCGAAGTTTCAGCAGCGAAGCGCGCGCCCCCGGCTCCACGCCTTGGGTCATGTCGGACAGGACCCGCAGGGTGGTGATCTCCAGGGCGATCACCTCGATTTCCAGCTGGGCCAGCTTGTCGCAGAAGCGGGCGTCCTCGGTGAGCGGCGCCCCGTCGCCGGCCGGCAGGCCCGCGGCGAAGGCCCGCAGACGCTCGACCCCGCGCTTGAGCCGCCGCTGCATGGCGCCCACGCCGCGCTCGCGATCGAGGAGGAACTTGCCGTAGGACCAGCCGTCGCCTTCCTGGCCCACGATATTGGCGTGCGGCACCCGCACATTGTCGAAGAACACCTCGTTGACGTGGTGGGCCATGTCGATGGTCTCGATCGGCCGGATCGTGACGCCCGGCGCGTTGGCCGGGATCAGCATTAGGGAGATGCCCAGCTGCTTCTTGGGGCCCGGGGTCGTGCGCACCAGCACAAACAGCATATCGGCCCAGTGGGCGTAGGTGGTCCAGATCTTGTGGCCGTTGACGATCCAGTCCTCGCCGTCGCGCACCGCCGAGGTGGCCAGGCTCGCCAGGTCCGAGCCGGCCCCGCGTTCGGAATAGCCCTGGCTCCACCAGGTCTCGCCGCTGAGGATGCCGGGCAGGTGCTCGGCCTTCTGGGCGTCGCTGCCGAAGGTGTAGATCACCGGGCCGATCAGGCTGAGGCCGTAATGGGCCTGTTGCGGCGCGTCGGCGGCGGCCATCTCTTCTTCGAAGATGTAGCGCTGGGTCAGGCTCCAGCCCGTCCCGCCGTATTCCCTGGGCCAGGACGGCGCGCCCCAACCCCGGTCGAACATGCGCCTTTGCCACCAGACGAACTCGTCCTTGGTGAGCTTTTCGTTGCGGCGAACCTTGTCGCGCAGGGCCTGGGGCGTGTCTTGCGCGAAGGCGCGGACCTCATCGCGGAAGGCCAGGTCCTCGGGGGAGAAATCCAGTTCCATGCAGCTACTCCGCGGCGATCTGGCGGGGCACGATCAGGGCGTCCAGAGCCAGGGCGCCCTGGCCGCTGGCGCGCACGACGACCGGATTGACGTCGATCTCATCGACGGCGCCGGCATGGGCGACGGCGAAGCGCGACAGGTTGACGATGATGTCGACGAGGGCGGGAAGGTCGGCCTTGGGCCGCCCGCGGGCCCCATCGAGAAGCGGGAAGGCCTTGAGGGAGCGCACCATGGCCAGGGCCTGGACCGCGTCGACCGGCGCGGGCCGCAGGGCGGTGTCTCGGAACACCTCGGCGAACACGCCGCCCAGCCCGCACATCACCATCGGCCCAAAGACCGGGTCGCGGGTGACGCCGACGATCATCTCGGCCACGCCCGCGATCATCGGCGCGACCAGGACGCCCTGGATCCGGGCCTGAGGCGCGGCCAGCCCGGTCGAATCCATGATGCGATTATAGGCGGCGGCGACCTCGCCGGGCGTCTTCAGGCCCAGCGCCACGCCCCCGACCTCGGTCTTGTGGGCGATGTCGGGCGAGACGATCTTGAGCACGACCGGGTAGCCCAGGGTGTCGGCGGCCGCGACGGCGGCCCGGGCGTCGGTGACGACCTCCTCGCGCGGACTGGCGATGCCCGCCTGCTTGAGGACCCGCTTGGCGCCGGTCTCCGTGACGATGTCGGACAGATCAAGCGGTTGGGGCGCGGCGCGTTCCGCCGGCCCTTCGCGCGCGGCGTTCGGCTCGGCGCCAAGGCGGGCCAAGGCGGCCATGACCCGGCAGATGTTGTCCACCCCGTCGATGGCGGGAACGCCGAGCCCGGCGAGGGTCTCGACGAAGTCGGCCGGACCGTGGGTGCAGACCATCAGGGGCCGGTCGGGATAGCGGGCGCGAACCTTGGTGAAGGTCTCCTCGAAGACGGCGCGCAGCCGCGGCACATAGGGCGTCGTGGTCAGGACGACGGTGAGCATGTCGCAGAAGTCGTCCTCGAGCAGGGCGGCCAAGGCCGCTTCGAAGATCTCCGGCTTGCTCGAGGCCTCGGCGGTGGCGTCGATCGGGTTCTTGGGCGAGGCGAACGGCACAAGATCGGTGATGGCCTTCTGGGCCTTGTCCGAGGGATGAGGCAGCTGCAGGCCGGCGCGATGGGCGGCGTCGGCCATCAGCACGCCAAACCCGCCCGAGGCGGTGAAGAGCGCCGCGCGGGGTCCCTGGGGCAGGCGCCCGAGCAGCAGGGCGGCGGCCTGGCCGATCTCGAGCAGTTCCTCCACGCTGGCGGCGCGCACCGCGCCGCAGCTTGCGAAGACCGCATCGAAGACCGCGTCGGCTCCAGCCAGGGCTCCGGTGTGCGACGCGGCGGCGGCCAGGCCCGCCTCGGTCGCGCCGGCCTTGAGCACCACCACGGGCTTGCCGGCGGCGCGGGCGGCGTCCAGCGCCGCGACCAGGCCCGGTCCGTCGCGACAGGCCTCCAGACACGCCAGGATCACCTTGGTGGCCGGATCGCGGGCCATCCAGGCGATGGCGTCGGAGACGTCGACGTCGCACTCGTTGCCGGTGCTCATCCAGCGGCTGACGCCGATCTTGCGCTCGCGCGCCAGCATCAGGACATAGGCGCCGACATTGCCCGATTGGGAGACGATGCCGATGCCGCCCGAAGTCGGCGCGCCGTCGTTGAGGGCGCTGGAGAAGGTGGCGTAGACGCCGTCGGCGACATTCATCACCCCCAGGCAGTTGGGGCCCAGGACGCGGCAGCCGGCTTGCCGGGCGATCCGGGTGATCTCGGCCTGCATCGCCTGGCCGGCCTCGCCGACCTCCGCGAAATTGGACGAGAAGACGATGATCGACTTGACGCCCTTGTCGGCGCAGGCCTGGACGGCGGCGACCGCGTGCTCGGCGGGCAGGGCCACCAGCGCAAGGTCGGGAATCTCCGGCACGGCGTCGATCGAGGCGTAGGCGGGCAGGCCCTGAATGGTTTGCGCGGCCGGGTTGACCGGATAGAGCGCGCCGCCGAAGCCAAACCGCAGCAGGGTGGCCAAGGGACGCCCGCCGATCTTCAGCGGGTTCTGGGAGGCCCCGAGGATCGCGATCGATCGAGGGGAAAGCAGGGCGTCGAGCCCGTCGCCGCGGATCATGTCTATCGTCCCTTGAACACGGGCGGGCGCTTTTCGAGGAAGGCGCGGCGCGCCTCCTGGGCGTCCTCGGTGCGCGACAGGTCCACGGTCATGCTCTGTTCGAACCGATAGGCGTCGCGCGGCGGGAGCAGCTCGACGAGGTTGCAGGCATGCTTGGCGGTGCGAATGCCCAGCGGCGGTTTGGCGGCGATCTGAGCGGCCAGGGCCATGGCTTCCGGCAAAAGCTCATCGAGCGGCACGGGCCGCTCGATGACGCCCAGTTCGCGCAGGTCGGCCGCGGTCACCTTCTCGCCGGTGAACATCAGCCGGCGGGCGGTCGAGCGGCCCAGCACCTGGGTCAGGGTCGTGGCGCCGCCGGCCAGGCCGACATTGATCTCCGGCATGGCGAAGGTCGCGCTTTCGGCCGCCATCAGGATGTCGCAGGCGACCATCAGGCCAAAGCCCGCGCCCAGGGCCGGGCCGTTGACGGCCGCAATCACCGGCTTCTGGCACTCGCGGATGGCGTTGGTCGTCTCGCGGACCAGGCGGTTGAACCGCCAGTAGCTGCCCTTGTCGTCGAGGCTGGGCCGATCCTTCAGGTCGGCGCCCGCGCAGAAGACCTTGCCCGCGCCGGTGAGCACGATGGCGCGGACCTCCTCGGTGTCGTTGAAGGCGTCGAAGAGGCCGATCAACTGGTCGCGCAGGGCCTCGTTCAGAGCGTTGACGGGCGGGCGGCTCAGGGTGACGAGGGCCACGCCGTTCTCGGTCAGGACCTCGACCAGGGTGTCGGTCATGGGCGGGTCTCCAGTCGGGCGAGGATCATCATCAGGCGGCCGCTTCCATGATCGAGACCACCTCGGCCATGTCGGTGACCTTGCGCGGGTTGGCGTGCAGGCACGGATCGGTGCGGGTCATTTCGGCCAGGTCGCCGTAGCGGGCGGGCGAGACGCCGGCCGCTGTCAGGCCCTGGGGCATGCCCAACTGCGCGATCAGGGCCTCGACGACGTCGGGGGCGTCCTCGCCCGGGTGGCCCATCTCGTGGGCGATCTGGGCGTAGCGATCGCCGACGGCCGGGCGGTTGAAGCGCATGGCGTGGGGCAGGATCAGGCAGGAGGTGACGCCGTGGGCGACGCCGCAGGCCGCGCCCAGGGCATGGCCGATCGCGTGGCTGATCCCGACGGGCACATTGCCGGCCAGGCCCATGATCGACAGGGCCGCGCCGAGCTGGCAGTCGCTGCGGGCCTGCAGGTCGGACGGGTCGGCCTTGACCCGCGGAAGACCGCGACTGAGCAGTCGCAGGGCCTGGAAGGCCGTGGCGTCGCTGAACGGATTGGCCTCGTTGGCGCAGATCAGCTCGATGGCATGGTCCAGGGCCCGAACCCCCGTCGACAGCCAGGTCATCATCGGCGTGTGCACCGTGACGGCCGGATCGTAGATGATCACCCGCGGGGTCAGGCCAGGATGCTTGTAGCTTTCCTTCTTGCCGGTCGCGGGGTTGAGGCTGCCGCCCTGGGAGTTCATCTCGCCCGCCGACAGGGTCGTGGGAATGGCGATCTGTCGGGCGATCGGGGCGTCGTACTTGGGAAAATGCCGCGTGCCGTCGGGTCGGGTGACTAGGCGGAACGCCTCCAGCTGGTCGGGCTCGGTGACGCCATGGCGCAGGCACAGCTGGACGATCTTTCCCGCGTCGGTCAGCGAGCCGCCGCCGAAGGTGACGATCAGGTCGGCCTGGACCGCGCGCGCCCGATTGGCCGCCAGGGCCACGGCCTCGCGCGGGGCGAAGGGCGGCATCTCGTCGAACACGCCGACACAGGCCTCGCCCACGGCCGCGGTCAGCTTGGCCACCTCGTCGGTCTGGGTGTTGAGGGTATGGCTGACCAGGAAGAACACGCGCCGCGCGCCGATGCGTTTGACCTCCGCCGCCAGCGCGGTCGCGGCGGACTCGCGGAACCGAACACGCTCGATCGGCAGGAAGGTAAAGCTTGGCACCTGGTTCTCCCGCGAAATCTTGTCGTTGTGGGGCTTTCGGCGCGCCGCCCGGCCATTGAGCCGGGCGATCGTCGACGGTGTTCGAGCCGGCCTGCCGTCGCGCCGAGACGCTCCGGCGGCCTTTTGGCGGCTCTTATCTTCCCCATGCAGATCCGGTGTCCCGAACCTGGGACAGCGATAGCGTGTGGTCCAAAAGTGTCAAGAAGCAATCTCCAGTATCATCAGACGAACCTTTGCTCCATCAAAAAGCCCCCGCCCACCAGGTGGGCGGAGGCTTACGTAGCGTTCGCGGGCCGCCCCGGGGCTGCCGTCAGGCCCTGTCCAGCTCCAGGTCCAGCAGGCGGGCATATTGCTGGCCGCCATGCATGTCGCGCTCGCCCCGCCAGCCCTGCGGCATGGGGCGGGGATAGGAGATCTTGACCATCTTCAGGCTGTCGACGGGGTATCGCCGCACCAGGGCCGGGTCGGCGCCGTAGAGACGCTGAAAGGTGTCGGGGCCCAGGGCGGGGCTGGCCTTGAAGGCGTCATAGGCCTGAGGCGTCGAGAAGAAGATATCCACCGTGACCCAGAACGGACCGGCGTTCTTGGAGCGCACCCGGCTGACGTCGCTGAGCTTAGGCATGTTCGAGGATCTCCGTGGGCTCCAGCAGGCGGGTGCGGACCAGCTCGAATCCGTCGGTCGTCTCGACCACGTGCTGCAGCCGGAACTCATAGAGCTGGCCGCGTTCGATCTCCGCCGGGGTGAACGGGTAGGCGTAGCTTGGCATCTCGAAGCTCGGTTCGAGCGGGAAGTGGAAGAACATCGGATTGCAGGTCTTGGCGATCAGCGTCGCCATGGCCTGGGTCGGGGCGGTGGCCACGAACATCACCCCCACCTCCAGCGGCGCGGGCGCGTCGTCGGGACGGGGCCGCCCCGAAATGCCGTTCCAGCCGTAGAGCCGCAGCGAGATGTCCCAGTCACCAGGGCCGAGCGCCCGCTCGGCGCGCTGGTTGAGGGCCTTGAGCAGGCGCGCCTCGAAGAGGTTGAGCGAGCCCAGGACCTTGGGGTCTTCGATCCCAATGAACATGATGGTCTGGAACGCCCCGCCGGAGGCGCCTTCCAGCTTCATCGTGTAGGGCTTTGGGGTCCAGCGCATCCCCGTCACTCGGACCGTCCGCTCGTCCAGCGCCTGATAGTCGGCGTCGGTGACGTCGAGCACGCCGCCCGGTTCGGTCAAGACGAACGGGTCGCTGTTCTCGTAGAGCATGTGGGCCGAGACCGAGTGGGGCGTGCAGCGGCTGGCGGGATCGGCGGGGACCACCTCGAAGCCGGTGTCGTCGACATGCAGGATCACCGGTCCGCCGCCGATCGTGCACACGCCGCCGCACTCGGTGACCTTGGCGCCGTGCCAGGCCGCGGCCGGATCGGCGCCGCGCATCAGGGCCACCGCGGCGATCACGGCGGTGTCGGTGGTGCGCCCGCCCAGCACGACGTCGGCTCCGCGCTTGACCGCCTCGATATAGGGCTCGGGGCCCATCAGGGCCACGATGTGGGCGCAGGCGTCCAGGGCCTGGTCGTCCAGGAGGCCGGCCGGGGCGAGCGGGCGAATGGCGCCGGCCGCGTTCTTGGCCTTGAGGAGGACGGCCGACTGCTGACTGTAGAGCAGGGCGATCTTGGGCGAGAGGCCCTTTTCGCGGGCGATCTCCCTCAGAATGTCGGCCGTCCAGTCCACGCTGGCGTCGACCCCGCAGGTGCCGCACGAGCCGATCAGCAGCGGCACGCCCGCCTTGAGGCTGGCGGGCAGCAACACCTCCAGGTCTCGCTTGACCGCCTCGCGGCTGACCTTGGAGACGCCGCGGAAGAGATAGGACGGGCCGCTGTCGGTCGAGCCGGCGTCGCAGGCGATGGCGTCCACGCCTTGGGCGATGGCCAGGTCGACCAGGTCGGGACGAATGCCGGCGCCAAGCGCGCCGACGGGGACCAGGATCGTCGTCCGGGTCCCGTTTGGAAAGGTGGAGGTCATTGGATTTCCAGGTCGCCTCGTGCGGGCGGATCCGCCGGGCGGCGCGGGGCCGCCCGGCGGGGACGGGCTAGTTGATGCTGGAGACGACCGTTTCGTAGACCGGCTCGGCGACGCGCGAGGGGAAGCCGCCGCGCACCGCGCCGGCCGACTGGTCGTGGAAGATCGCGTTCATCAGCGGGCTCAGCTCGCGGCTGTTGGGCACCGACAGCCACATCCGCAGCAGGTGGCGGCGACGCTCGGGCTCGTCATAGTCCTCGAACGCGGTGCGCGCGTGCATGGTCACGTGGTTGTTGAGGAACTGGAAGTCGCCGGCCTCGAACAGCATGCCGTAATAGAAGCGCGGATCGTTGGCCAGGGTGTGGATCAGGTTCATCGCCTCGGTGAACTTCTCCGGCAGGCGTGGCGCGTCCTCGAACTTCTGCGACTCCATGCAGTGGTTGTAGATGTTGCGCGAGGCGAATTTGCCCTTGTGGTAGGAATAGACCGGCTGGATGTACCAGGGGCTCTCGTCGGGCGCCTGCTGGCCCATCCAGCTCCACGCCACCGGCTCATAGAGCACTTCGAGCAGATCGGGCCGGGTGCGGGCGATCTCGTCGTGGATGGCCAGCGAACTGATGAACCGGCTCTCGCCGCCGGCCTTGGCCGTCTGCAGCACGAACAGGCAGACCACGTCGCAGGTGTCGGTGTGGAAGCCCAGCTTCTGGCCGCTCATATAGCCGCGCCACTTGGCCGGATCGACGTTCTCGCCGAAGTTCTTCACATCGCCCAGGTGCTCGCCGCGATGGCTCTGGCAGACGGCCTTGCCGATGTTGAGGCCCATGCCCCAATAGAGGATGCGCAGGTCTTCCTTGCTGTAGCGCGCGGCGGGGAAGCCCCGGATCACGTGGGCGCCGTAGCCGTTTTCCAGGCTGTCGAGAAGGACGTCGAGGGCCGGGCGCATCACGCTCAGCGGGAAATCCTCCTTGGTCAGCTCGGCCATGCCCTTGCCCGAGGCCTTGGCCACTTGCAGGGCCTGGTCCAGGTCGGCGATCTCGGCCTCGGACAGGTGGTAGATCCACTTGTCGATGTTGGCCTCGAGGTCCTTGGCCTTCCAGGCCGACTTGTCGTTCAACGGCGCCAGATGCATCTGGGAACTCCTTTGCTTATCGTTCTGAGCGAGGGGTCGGACTAGGCCGACAGCAGGGCGGGGCGACGCGCGGGGGTGACCGCGGCCAGGCTCATCAGCGCCCGGACGTCGCCAAAATCAGGGAAGGCCCGCAGGGCCTGGGCCAGGGCCTCGACCGCCGGCGGCTCCAGGGCGCGTCCCGCGCAGTCGACGAACTTTTCCCACAGGCCCTCCGGCTCGCCTTGACCGCGGCCGGGGCCGGCGAAGAAGGACTCGTAACGGCCGCCTTGCTTGTCGGTGACGGTCACATCCCCGGAGAAGGCGCCGCCTTTCCAGTCGGCCGGCGCGGCCTGGACGCGGCAACGGGCCATCAGGTCGACAATGATCGGGTCAAGATGAGCCGCGCCCTCGAAGTGCTCGAGCCCGACGAAGCCGTCCTTCAGCGCCCGGGCGACCACATATTGCAGGCTGAACTTGCCAGAGAGAGCTTCGTCGAGCTGGGCGCGATCGGTGTGGGGCATGCGCGCGGCGTCGACGACGATCAGGATGTCGTCGATTTCCTCGGGCGAGATGGTCTGGTCGCGGCGCAGGGCCAGGGCCGCACCGATCGCGCCGTGCGTACTGGCGCAGCACGGATAGGCCTTGATCGGATTGAAGCCGCGATTGACCTCCAGGTCGCCGTCCAGGCGGGCCAGGATCGCCTCGACATTGCTGACGCCCTTGCCATTGAACACCGTCAGGAAGCCCTGCTTGGCTTCCAGCACCGCGTGGCCGGCCGTGTATCCGGCCGCCGCGAGCTTGGCGCACACGATGCCGTTGCGCACCCCGTGTCCCACATGCAGCGCCTTGACCATGCTGCCGAAGTTGGCCTTCAGGCCGCTGGCCATCGAGGCGGCGATCGACAAGGCCACGGCGGTGCGCTCGGCGTCCAGGCCCAACAGGCGCGCGGCCGCGGCGGTCGCGCCGAACACACCGATGGTCGCCGTCGGGTGCCAGCCCTTCTCGTAGTGGGCCGGGTTCAGGCCCCGTGAAAGCCGAACGATCGCTTCATACCCGGCCGCATAGGCCACGATCGCCTCCTTGGCCGAGGCGCCGGTCTCCTCGCCCAGGGCCAGGATCGCCGGGATCAGCATCACCGACGGGTGGCCGCCCATCAGGATGTTGCCGTCATCATAGTCCAGGGCGTGGGAGGCGATGCCGTTCAGGAACGCCGCGTCGAGCGTCGAGGCCCGGTCGTTCGCGCCCAGGATCAGGCTGCCGGCGGCGCGCGTCTCCACAATGGCGCGTTGGGCCAAGGCGACGCCGTCGAAGTCGGCGCCGGCCAGGCTGACGCCGAGCGTGTCGACCAAGGCGACCTTGACCACCTCCAGGCCCGCGGGCGTGAGGTCGTCATAGCCGATGGCGGCGCAACGGCGGGCCAGGGCTTCCAGAATGGTGGCGTCGCCGTTGGCGACGGCGGGCGCGGCAGATCCGTCCATAGCATCCTCCTGCCGGCGGGCATGCTGAGGCCGCCGTTCGGGACGCTATTAGGGGGTGAGGATAATCTGCGTCAATCTGTACGCAATCTGTACATATTAAGTCAAGCGATGATGGGAAGCGGGCCCGCATAGGCCGTTCGTGGCCGGATCAGGTCGCCGCTGGCCATCTGCTCATAGGCGTGCGCGATCCAGCCGACCGTGCGCCCCAGGACCTTCAGGGAGGCGTCGCCCTGGCGAACGCCGAGCTTTCGTTCGATGAAGGCGTAGGGCAGGCGGATGTTGGGCTCGGCGGCCATGGTCTCCCGAGCGGCGTCGACCGCCCGCAACAATCGCTGGACCTCGGGATCGTCGCCAAACTGACGGCCCAGCGTGGCGAGCAGCGCCACGGCGCGCGCGTCACGCGCCGCGTGCGAGCCGTCCGGCCTGGCGCCAACCGGTCCGCCCTCGAAGCCGGGCAGGGCCTCGCCGTCTCGATAGCGCTCGATCAGCGGTCGCTCCGGCTCGTCGCTGGCCACGATTTCCTCGATCAGCCGGCGCACCGAGGTCACCCGTCCGGCGGTCAGGCGGTAGCCTGAGTTGGCCACGATGCCGGCCAGCACGGCCTGGTGGGGCGTGCAGCCGGCGTTGGCGACGGCCCGGACCGCATAGGTGTCGGGGGTCAGCTCGTGGTCGGCCAGGAGGACGAGCACCCGGCGGATCAGGTCGTCATAGCCGGCGGGGGCGTTCCAGAGGCGGGCCAGCACCCGATGCACGGGCTCGGATGTCGGCTCCTCGCCAAGACCCAGGGCGGCGAACCAGCGCAACAGATCCGCGCCGGCCCGCGCGAAGCCCAGGGACGAGCGATCGTAGTTGCGCGGGCTGCTGCGCTCGAGCAAAGGCAGGAGCGTCCCGGCCTGCTCGGAGATTGTCAGGCCCACCAGGAGTTTCTGGACCTTGCGCACGCTGTCGGGCGCATGCGGGGCGGTGTCGGGAAAGAGGGCGGCGCGGTCATGATCCCAAAGGATCGCGGCGATGTCTTCGAGCGTGGCGGTCTCTGCGAGCTTGACCGCCGAATGTCCACGGTAGAACGGGCCTTCCTCGGTGATCAGGGTGATCTTGGTCTGGGGCACCAGGACCGAATCCCAGTTGACCTTGCCGGTCTTGGACTGGCGCATGTTTTCGACGTCCTCGCGCCAGTAGCGGCGGGCGCGTTGGCCCGGGACGGGTTGCGAGCGAATGCCCTTGCGTCCGACATAGGCGTAGAGCGATGGCACCTCGACGCCGAGGATCTTGGCGGCCTCTTCGGCGGTCACATAGAGGTCGGAGTCGCTGTTCAAGGCCGTCGTCCTGCAATCTGTACGATCCGCGTACATATGTGCAGTGTGTCTATCTTACGCCGCCGGTCGCTCGCAAGGGCCGGCCTATCGTCCCGGAGGTCCGATGCCGATGACCATGGCCGAACTGCTCGCTCGGGAGGCCGAATTGACCGAGCAGTCGCGCGATCTCTACGGGCCGTACCTGGCCACGGCGATGCAGAGCTGCGGCTTGATGACAAGCGCCCTGGCCCGCGTCGACGACGACAGGGCGCTGTTCGCGGCCATGCACGCCGTGGTCGGCAAACATATGATCCTGGCCGCCCTGTCCTTCGTGCGCCGCCATCGCGTCCAAGGCTCGATGAACCTGCGCCAGGTCACCGAAAGCGCTCAGCGGGCCTGCTATTTCCTGGCGCACCAGCAAGATCATGTCGTGCGCGAGACCGCCGAGGAACTGGTGGTCAACGAGGCTGGGGTCAAGGACAGAACCTATCGCTTCTTCGACCGCTTCATGGGCGAGCACGCCGCCGCCTTCCGGCAGGCCAAGAAGATCATCAATATGACCGAGGCCCACGCGTCGTTGCGCGGGGCGGAGTTGATCTTCCGCAGAGGCGCCCAGGGCAATGACGCCTTCTTCGACGCGGATGATCCCGTCCTGGTCAAGGTCGGCCTCTGGAGCGTCATCAACACCGCGGTTGGAGTGTTGGACGCCTATCACCTGGCCAACGCCCAGTTTGGCGGTCTGCAGTTCGCCGAGGACTTCGGAGATCGGTTCGCGGCCGTGTCGGCCATGCGCGACAGGCTTCACGACGAATTGTGGGGCGATCCGCAGGTGCAAGCCCTTGAAGACGCTGCGGGAAATTAGGACTCCCCGCGCGAGATATGGTAGTCGGGAACTCGACAATCGCAAGATAGCGGCTAGATGACCGGTCCTTACGAACGACTGATCGCTGACTACCGTGCTGGCGGCGTCCATCCCTTCCCGGCGGATGGAAAGCGACCCTGTGTGAGCAAGTGGAACCTGAGACGACCCAGCGCGGCGACGACGCGGCGTTGGGCCGAGAAGTTCCCGACGGCCAATCTGGGCTTGCCGACCGCGCGTGAGAAACTGTTGATCCCGGACGCCGATTGCCCTGAGGCCTTGGCGCGGTTCGAGGCGATCTTGGACCAGACGCCGCTGCGCGTCCGCACTCGCCGTGGCGAGCACTGGTATTTTGCCGACCCCACGGGTGAGCGCGCCGGCGTCAAACATCCCGGCGGCGCGGGCTTCGATGTTCAGGGAGCCGGCCTGGGGGACTACATCCTCCTGCCGGGGTCGGAGCATGCCGATGGCGTTTACGCCCTCGTCGATTACGAGGGTGACGCGCCGATCGCCGAGTTCCTCTATCGCCTGCAGCGTCTGCCTCGCCTGAGCGAGCGAGCCTACAGCGACCTGGTCGAACGGCCGCGCGGCCAGGTTCAGGGCGCGCGCCGGCGTGTCGAGCCCGCGATCGTCTTGGCGGGGGCGGCGATCCTGCAAGGGACGCGCAACCCCACCCTCTTTCAGATCGGTTGCCGCGACGCCCACGCGATCCGCCGCCGGCACGGCGACGTCGATCAAGGCCGGCTGGCCCTGGCCGACCAACTCGCGGCCGTGAACGCCGCGCTCTGTGTTCCGCCCCTCGATGACGTCGAGGTCGACAAGGTGGCCAGGAGCGCCTGGGCGCGAACGGTGTCGGGCGTCAATCGCGCGCCCCCGCCCCGGGATCATCACATACGGGGCGTCCTCAGATTGCTCGGGCGCGATGTCCGCAGCCTGTTCTTGTGGGGTTGGCTGAGCCAGAGCACCTTCGATCTCGCCGACTTCGACCTTTCGCCAGCGCGTCTCGCCTTGGCCATTCCGGGCTGGAAGGTCCATGACGCCAAGGCGGCCATCGAGGGCCTCGTCGACCGCGAGATCCTGCGTATCGTCACGGCGGGCGGCAAAGGTCGAGGCAACGTCCCGCGCTATCGCCTGGCCGATCTGCTGGTTTCCACCGTCTCGTTCAACGCGGCTTTCAACACGGTCGGCGGGGACGCTTCGGCGGTTGCGCTTTTGGCCTTCATGGTCGGAGTCTGGGGCGCCGACGCCTTGGCCGCGCCAATTAGCGCCGAGGGCATGTCATTGACCGTGGGCGGTCCATTCGGCGGATGGAGCAGGACAAGGATCCTCAAGGCTCGCGACCGTCTTGAGGCGGCCGGGCTGCTCGAACGGCTGCCCGAGAAGCGACGCGGTCTTCGTCGCCCTCGCGCTTTGTTCCAGGTTCGGGCCGGGGGTGTTCTCAAAATGGTGGGAAACGTACGGGTAGATATCCACCGCCCCCCAGCCGAGCCGGCCCTCCAGGCCGAGCTACAGCGCCTCTAGGATGGTCTCACAAGTGAGCGCCACGGGCCCATTTCCAGGTCAAACAAGGCGCCTCACGGCTAGAAAACGTCGGCGGGCCTTCGAAAACACCATTCGGCAAAAATTTTTGGCCTCCGGCGGCCGGCCCCCCCATGTCCCCGGGGGACAGCCGTGAGGGTCGTGATCCCCGTGGCCGAGCAACTCGATCGGGCCGGTCGAGAGCTGGCCGATGGTCGCCCGGTCAGTGGTCGCATCGCCCTGATCCTGGTCGACAACGCCCTGGAGCTGATGTGCCACCGCAAGGCCCAGGACATCCTGACCTACGGCGCCCGGGGCGAGACCCTGTCGCCCGGCCAGCGCGCGGACCTGCGCGGTCAGGACTTCAACGCCAAGATCGCGGTCCTTCGCGCCCTGGGCCATGTCCCCCAGGACCAGGCCCAGGCGGCGGCGACGTTTCATCGCCACCGAAATCAGCTCTACCATGTGGGCCTTCGCGACGACCCGGTCGTTGGTGATCTTGCGCGCCTCTACTACGAGCTGGCCGTCGGCCTGATGCCGGGGCTGCTGCTGGCGGAGCGCCACCTTCAGTGGGAACCGTCCCTGTTGGACGATACGGCCCGTCGCCTGCTGCCGGAGTTGGAGACCAACACACGCTACAGGAACAAGGTGAGCATCGGCGATCTCGCCGGCCGCCTGCTCGCGGCCCTGCCGCCGTCCCGCAACATACCGGGCGCCTTCCAGGCCCATCTCCTGGCCCGCATCGACCTGTGCGAGACCGACTTCAAGATCATCGCCGGGGGACGCAGCGGCAAGGACGATCCGGACGAGACCCTTCGGCGTGTCCAGCTCGAGCACGACACGGTGGCGGCGGTCCTGAAGAAGCGACGCGAAGAGAACCGGGTCCTTCGACGCGCCGGCCTGCCCGAACGTCCCATCGACGAAGGGATGCTGTCCCTGGCGCGAGGTCTGCCGATCATGGCCGCGGCGAACGCCAGGCTTCTGCCGGGCTGGAAACCGGCCTATCCCAAGCGCCCCTTCGACCTTTGGCGTAAGCAGTCCAGGGCGGTCGGCCGGGAGACGTTGGGGCTCAAGGCCTTCGAGCGGTTCGATCGCGTGATCCGTCAGATCGAAGGGCTCGACGAGGTCATGGCCGAGCCGATCGAGGATATGCACGGCTGGAACCAGCACATGGAAGACGTGATGATGGACTCGCGCTGACGCGACGTCTGAACGCCAAAACGCCCCCGGAGGCTGGCCGCGTCCGGAGGCGTCTGGTGCGCGTGGTGTCTGGGTAGGGGCTAGTTCAGCACCGTGGTGATCCAGGCGCGCTCCTCGCCCTTGGTCACGAAGACCCAGGCGTTGGGACGCACCCCGTCGGCGACGCGCTTGACCAGGTCGCGGACGCCAACGGCGTTGCCCTCGCCGTTGAAGTCGTACTCGGCCGTGGGCAGCGCATAGGTGTGTAGGCGGCCATCATCGCCATAGGCGGCGATCGCGCGCTTGAAGCCGTGGCTGGCCATGCGCTCGTGAAGGGTTTCGTAGTCGCTGGGTTGGGCGCCGTGCAGTTCGACGCGCGTGGTGAAGTTGGGCATGAGAGTCTCGTATTCGGGGGAGGGAACGGATAACGCCGCCGAAGCCCTGAGGCTCGGCGGCGCGTCCTGTTGGGTCAGTGCTTGGTGCGGTCGACGAGCTTGAAGCCCTGACCGGACTGGCGGGTCGGCGGCAGGGGTTCGCCCCGCACGACCGTCCGCTCGACGCCGGTGGCGCCGCCACGCGGCCCCACGATTTCGTACTGGCCCGAGGCCGGAGCCGGCTGGCCCGGCTTGAAGATCTTATCGTCAGACATGACGTCTTTCCTGTTCTTGGTTTCAAAAAGAGGAGCGACGCCAGTTGTTCAGGCCGAACGGAACGCCCCTCGATCCGGAGAATAAGGATAACGCGGGCCCGGCGCAAGGCGCCGCTTCGCACTTTTTGCGCCTCCACCGGGAAAATCTGTCGCGGGCCATAAGTGTGTGTGTTTATCTGCGTATGGATAATCAGTGCGTTTGATTAGGGAGACATATTTGACCCCTGGTCTATGGACGGAAATGGCCCTATATCTGGGACACGGAAGGCCCAGGGTGTAACAATGGACGGCGTAGCCAGGACGCAGCAGAAGTGGGGAGAAGCGGCGACAGCCGCAGGATTCACCGTCCTGCCCAACCATCTTCTGAGTATAAATCAGTTCGTCGGCGAGGCGCGGCAAATCTCGCCGACCGAGATGGTGGTCTTGTTGCAGCTGCTCGCGGCTTGGTGGTCGGCCGACAAGATGCCGTTCCCTAGCAAGGCTACCATCGGCAAGCGCGCCGGTCTCAGTCCGCGGCAGGTTCAGCGCGCGCTGTCGAGCTTGGAAGGCAAGGAATACTTGAAGCGCAAGGCGCGGTTCGGCTCAAACAAGGGTCGAGCAAGTAATGAGTATGACGTGAGCGGCGTCGCTGAAGTAGTTCGTCGCCTCGGCGATGCGTATCCGGAAGCTTTCAAACGCCGCGCTTCAGAGCAGGCCGAATAAAGAAAAGCCCCCGTCTTGACGACGAGGGCTCTTCCGATCGAGACAGTGCTTGCGCTCCGCTCGGCCTGAACAGGATTTCTATATGGGTGCGACTCTGTTGGCGTCAAGGGTTGTGTGGGGGCGCCTTCCCCCGTTCGGACGTCCCTCCGATCGTTAAAATGTTCGCGCGATCAAGGTCTTGTTTCGCTCTTCCCGCCATTTTGGAGCGCCGATGGCCCCTCCCATCTTTCAATCCAACAGCCCGAGTTGGGGCGACATGTCCAATTACGTGTCGCACTTCGCCAAGACGACGGCGGAGCGCGACGCCTACTCCAACATCATGAGCATCCTGAGCTCGAGGCGGATCGAGGCGCGCAATCCGTTCGGCGTCGGTCGAACGCGCGCCCCGCCAAGCGTACGTCATGACATGGTGTGTTTTTCGGAGGTTCCGTTGCATCAGCTGGCGCGCCTGGCGTCGCGTCGGCAGTCCCAACACGGGATCGTTTTTCGCAAGGAGTTCGTCATCGCCAACGGCGGCAATCCGATCCTCTACGCCTATGCTGCCGGGAACCTCGGCGCGCCGTTCGACGCCTTGATGGCGCAGGGCGCGGGCGAGGCCAATCATCCCATCTGGTCAATCGTCCCGTTCGTCGACGCGCCCGGCGCGGGCGGCAGCTACTTCTTCGAGTGGGAGCGGGAGTGGCGCAAGATCGGCGACCTGAACTTCGGCGTCGACGACGTCGCCTTCCTGATCATTCCCGAGACCCATCACGAGGCGGCGCGGATTTTCTTCGACGACGCCGAGCGTGACCACACCGGTCCCTGCTATCGCTGCCCCTTTATCGACGCCCACTGGAACCAGGCCCAGGTCGACGCGGCCTTGGCCGGATCGGCGGCCTAGCCGCGCACGGTGCGGAACGTCACCGAATAGCGCAGAGCTTCAACCGCTGGGATGCTGTGCTGCCAGTCGCTGCGGGCAGGGCCGCTCATCAGGTAGGCCGAGCGCGGCTGGGCGATGATCGAGGCGCGCTCCCATCGATCGACGGCCTGGCGACGGAGGCGGAAGGTGCAGGGCGAGATCAGCGAGACCCCGGCGATGGCGACGGCCGGCGGGCGGTCGCGGTGCCAGCCGATGCCGGCGCCGGGCGCGTATTCAGTGACCAGGGCGTGGCGGAAACTGTCCTTGGGCAGGCCCGTGAACGCGGCGACCTTGTCGAGGAGGGGCATGAGAAGGTCGGGGATCGGCTCGCCGGTCTCGACCATCCTTCCGGCCTCGTCCTGGCGCCAGCCAAAGCCGGCGATGCGCCGGTTGCCGAAATAGCCCAGATGCTCGTAGGGCTTGAACGGCAGGTCCTGGAAGCTGGCGACGAGATCGCGTTCTTCTTGCGGGCTGACCAGGTTCTCCTGATAGCGGAACCCCTCGGGCAGGGGCTTTCTGGGCGCCAGGGGCAGGTCGAACAGGCTGGGCTGGGCGTCCATCGGTTTCCTCAGCAGAAATTGCGCGAGCGCTTGGCCCAGGCCATGTCGCCCGGGTCGTTGGTGCGGCCCTCCAGCCCCGCCAGCACCTCGCGCAGGTCGTGGAGTTTGGAGGCGACCAGGTGGACCACCTCGCCCTCGCGCTGGATGCGGCCGTCCACCCCGATCAGGTGCGCCCCCAGGGCGATGGGGCGCTGCTTTTCGTACAGCGTCTTCCAGATCACCAGGTTGGCCACGCCGGTCTCGTCCTCGATGGTCATGAACATCACCCCCTTGGCGGTGCCCGGCATCTGGCGCACCAGCACAAGGCCCGCGGTCTGGACGTACTGGCCGTCCCTGGCCGTGGCGGCCGCGCGGCAGGGCGCGCGCTTGAGGGCGGCGAGGTCCTCGCGCAGCAGGGCCAGCGGGTGGCGGCGCAGGGTCAGGCCCACATGGCCGTAGTCCTCGATGATCTCGCGGCCTTCGGTCATGGGCTTGAGCGCCACGTCCGGTTCGTTGAGCTCCGGCGCCCCGGCCTGGTCGAACAGCGGCAGCGGGGCGTCACGCAGGGCCTTGATCGCCCAGCTGGCCTGGCGGCGCTGCTGCTGGAGCTCGGGCCCGAAGGCGTCGGCCTTGGCCAGTTGCTCCAGCGCCCCCGGACCCAGGCCCGACCGGCGCCAGACCTCGTCGACCGAACGGTAGGGCTCTTCGCCTCGGGCCAGCACCAGGCGCGCGGCGTCGGTCTCCTTCAGGCCGGTGACCCGGCGCAGCCCCAGGCGCACGGCGAAGCGCCCGGTCTGGCCGACCGGCTCGAGCGTGCAGTCCCAGCGCGAGGCGTTGACGCAGACGGGGCGGACCTCCACGCCGTGGTCCTTGGCGTCGCGGACGATCTCCTTGGGCTGGTAGAACCCCATCGGCTGGCTGTTGAGCAGGGCCGCGCAGAAGACGTCGGGGTGATGGCACTTCAGCCAGGACGAGGCGTAGGCCAGCAGGGCGAAACTGGCCGCGTGGCTTTCGGGAAAACCGTAGGACCCAAAGCCCTCCAGCTGGCTGAAGGTCTGCTCGGCGAAGTCCTGGGGGTAGCCGCGCTCGACCATGCCGCCCACCAACTTGTCGCGAAAATGGCTGACCCCGCCGGTCATCTTGAAGGTGGCCATCGAGCGGCGCAGCTGATCGGCCTCGCCGGGGGAAAAGCCGGCGCATTCGATGGCCACGCGCATGGCCTGCTCCTGGAAGAGCGGCACGCCAAGCGTCTTGCCCAGCACCCGCTCCAGCTCGGGCTTGGGATAGGAGACCGCCTCCTTGCCCTCGCGTCGGCGAAGATAGGGGTGGACCATGTCGCCCTGGATCGGGCCGGGCCGCACGATCGCCACCTCGATGACCAGGTCATAGAAGCTGCGGGGCTTGAGCCTGGGCAGCATGGCCATCTGGGCCCGGCTTTCGATCTGGAAGACGCCCAGGGTGTCGGCCTTGCGGATCATCGCATAGGTGCGCGGATCTTCCGGGGGAATGGTGGCCAGGTCCCGGTGGATTCCCTTGTGCTGGGCCAACAGGTCCAGGCCGCGCTTGAGGCAGGTCAGCATGCCCAGGGCCAGCACGTCGACCTTCATGAACTTCAGCTCGTCGATGTCGTCCTTGTCCCACTCGATGATCTGGCGGCCGTCCATCCGCGCCGGCTCGATCGGCACCAACTCGTCCAGGCGATCCTCGGTCAGCACGAAGCCGCCCGGATGCTGGGAGAAGTGGCGGGGGGTGTTGAGCAGCTGTTGCGCCAGCTCCAGGGTCAGGCGCAGGCGCCGGTCCGAGAGGTCCAGGCCGATGTCCTTGGCGTGGCGCTCCTCGATGTCCTCGCGCGAGAACGACCAGATCTGGCTGGAGAGCGCCTTGGTCATGTCTTCGGGCAGGCCCAGGACCTTGCCGACGTCGCGCACGGCGCCGCGCGGGCGAAAGCGCTGGACCACGGCGACGATGGCCGCGCGGTGGCGGCCATAGGTCTCGAAGATCCACTGCATGACGGTCTCGCGCCGCGCATGCTCGAAGTCGACGTCGATGTCGGGCGGCTCGTTGCGCTCCTGGCTGACGAAGCGCTCGAACAACAGGTCGTTGCGCTCGGGGTCGATGCTGGTGACGCCCAGGACGTAGCAGACCGCCGAATTGGCGGCCGAGCCGCGGCCCTGGCAGAGGATGTCCTGGCTTCGGGCGAACTGGACGATCGAATTGACCGTCAGGAAATAGGGGGCGTAGCCCAGCAGGCCGATCAGCCGCAGCTCGTGGGCCAGGGCCTTTTCGACCTCGGGCGGAACGCCGTCGGGATAGCGGCGCGCCGCCCCCTCCCAGGTCAGGCGGTCCAGGGTCTCCTGGGGCGAGCGGCCCGGTTCGCTGACCTCGTGGGGATACTGGTAGGAGAGCTCGTCGAGATTGAAGGCGCAGCGCCGGGCGATCGCCACCGACGCGGCGATGGCGCCCGGGTGCTTGGCCAGCAGGCGACCGATCTCGGCCGGGGCCTTCAGGTAGCGGTCGGCGTGGCGGTCGCGCTTGAACCCGACATCGTCGATGGTCATGCCCTCGCGGATGCAGGTGACGACGTCCTGCAGGAGGCGGCGGGCCTTTTCATGGAAGAGGACGCGGTTGGTGATCACCGGGGTGACGTCGGCCGCGCGAGCCATCTGCTCCAGCTGATGGAGCCGCAGGGCGTCGCCAGGCCGGCGGCGCAGGGTCAGGGCCAGATGAGCGTCGGGACCGAAGATCGCCGCCACCTTCCGCAGCTGAACGGCGCAGGTCTCGTCGGGCATGTCGGGGACCAGGATGGCGATCATCCCCTGGGCGTGGGCGGCGACGTCCTCCAGGGTCAGGTCGCACTCGCCCTTGCCGGCCCTGGCCTTGCCCAGGGACAGCAGCCGACAGAGCCTGCCGTAGGCGGCGCGGTCGGTGGGAAAGACCACCAGGGTGGTCTCGTCGCGCAGCACCAGCTCGCAGCCGATGATCAGCCGCACGCCCGTGGCCTTGGCGGCGATATGGGCGCGGACGATCCCCGCCACGCTGTTGCGATCGCAGATCGCCAACGCCCGGTAGCCCAGCCGCTGGGCCTCGTCGAACAGTTCTCCCGGCGAGGAGGCCCCGCGCAGCAGCGAAAAGTGCGAGGCGCACTGCAGCTCGACATAGGACCCCAGGTCCTCGCTCGTCAGGTCCTTGGGCGACGGGTTCATCCGAACACCCCGGCCATGAACCAGCGTTGGCTGCCGGTCTCGGCGTCCTCGCCGTCGCCGTCGCGAAAGATCCAAAACCGCTCGCCGCTTTCGTCCTCCACCTGGAAGTAGTCGCGGCTGCGGGCCAGTTCCGCGTCGGCCTTCCACCATTCGCCAAACACCCGCTCGGGCCCGTCGGCGCAGGCCACCCGGTGGCGCGCCCCGCGCCAGGTGAAGGCGGCCGGCGGGGCGTCGGGCAACAGGGCCACGGTCTCGATCGGTTCGGGGCGCGGGAAGAACCGGGCGGGACGGGGCCAATCGGCCGGCCAGGAGACGCCGTCGGGCGCCTCCAGGGCCGGGGCGCGTTTGACCGACCGTTCGGGAAGATCGCTTTGCGCGCTGGCCAGCCGATAGACCTGCTCGGCGCCCAGACGATTGGCCAGGGTGTCGATCAGGCCCGACAGGTCGACGGCCTTGTGGGCCTCGCCCAGGACCTGGCTCTGTTTGTAGGCCAGGGGTTCGGCGCCCGGCGCGGCCAGGACGATCTTCTCGACGCCGAACCCTGGATCGACCCTTTCCAGCTTCTCGCACAGGAGCTTGGCCAGGCGCTTGGCGTCGCGGGACGGCGAAGCCATGCCGATGCGGGCGGCCTCGATGCGGTTGTCGACCCGGGTGAACCAGGCGTCCAGGCGCCGGGCGCCCAGGCCCGCATCCTCCAGCGCCGCGCACAGGCCGTGAACCAGTTCGGTGACATAGCGGGCCATGGTCTCGGGCGCGCCGATCGGTTCGGCGAAGATCTTGCGCACGTGCAGGGTCTCGGGCGCCATCACCGGCTCGATCGGTTCGGCGTCGCGGCCGAAGGCCTGGTTCAGGCGACGCACCGGTTCCTGGCCCAGGCGATGGGACAGCGGCCCCTTGGGCGTGGCTTCCAGTTCGCCGACGGTGTCGAAGCCCAGGCGCCCCAGGCCGTCCACCAGATCGGCGGACAGACGCAGGGCCGCGACGGGCAGCGTCATCAGCTCGCGACCCGTCGCTCCGGGCGTCGTCACGAAGATCGCCCGGCGGCTGTACCGGGCCAGGGCGTGAGCGCCGCCCCAGCTGTCGGCGACGGCGACGGTGGCGGCGAAGCCCGCCTTGGTCAGGCGCTCGCGCAGGGCGATGGCCATCTTCTCCTCGCCGCCGAACAGATGGGCGCAACCGGTGGCGTCGATCACCAGGCCGTCGGTCCCGTCGGCCGCCACGGTCGGCGAGTAGTGCTTCTGGGCCCAGAGGGCCAGGCGATGCAGGGCCGCCGCGTCGCCGGCCGGATCCAGGTCGTGCAGCACCAGGCCCGGGACCAGGGCGGTGGCGTGGGCCACGGCCTGGCCCAGGCGCAGGCCCGCCTGGGCGGCGGCGAGATTCATGTGCGCGACCGCGCGCCGTCTTCCGACCCTGCCGACCATGACGATCGGGGTCTCAGGCGGCGGCGCGGTCTTGCCCTGGCTTCGCGCCAACCGATCGGTCGGCCAGCGGGGCAGGAAGACGGAGATGACCCTTGGCGTCACAGGCTTCTATCTCAAGGTCGAAGGCTTCGCCGGCCCGGCAACGGAGGAGTTCAAGAAACCAGCGGGGGCGACCCACGCCGGCGGTGGGAAGGGGCGAGGAGGGCAGGGCCGAGACCCGCCACCGCGTCGCGGCCGCCGTGGGCTGGCCCAGGTCCGCGGCGTCGGCGACCCGCCGCCATCTTCGGATGGCGATCGCCATCTGGCCGCTCTTCTCGGCGGCCAGCTGCAGACGACGCGAGGCGGTCATGGAGAGCTTGGCCACCTCGCCGACCACGCCGGCCAGGCCAGGCCAGCGCAGGCCCTCTTCCATGCAGGCCAGGACGCCGGCCTCGTCGCCGGCCTCGGCGAAGATCACCCGATCAGGCGGCAGGCCGTGCTGGGCCAGGGCCGGGGCGAACAGGTCGCGCTGGCGCAGGCACCACAGCACCGGGCCCTCGGCCCGGGCCAGGACGCCGGCGGCGAACATCGCCGCGGCCGCGCCGTGCAGCGCGCCGTCCGCGCCGCCGGCCACCTCGTGCAGGGCGCCGACGGCCAGGCCGCCGCCGGGCAGGCGATCGTCGATCCGTGGCACGCCGAACGGCAGCACCGCGCGCACGGCCGCGTCGGCCGTCTCGATCAGGCGAACCTGGCGGCGAAGCGCGTCGAGCGCGGCGGGGGTGCGGTTGGTGATCATGCTGACAAAAATGGCTATGTTCCATCTTTGTTCTCTTGGCCGCGCGAGAGTCAATCAGCCCTGGGGTGCGGCCAAGCGCGCGTCGGCGCGGAAAGCCCGGCGCGACAAGGCCTTGCGCGGACTCGGGAAAATTTCCCGACGCTCAAGCTGCGACCGCTTTTGTCGGGCGGCGGCGTCGCGCGCGCGAAAAGACCGGGCGAGAACGCCAATCGCGTTGCTGGGGAGAAGATGCGCTTAGGCCTGGGCCTAGCGAACGTCGCAGGCGCGCAACATCGCGGTCGAGGCGGCGATCGCCTCCTGGCTCGAGAGTCCCCGGCTGTCCTTGGCCCGCTTCATGGCGGCCGCGCAGACCGGGCTGCTGGCCGCCGACGCCGACGCGGTCTTGGCGCCCGGCGCGCCGGGCCCCACGCCCCAGTAGACCACCACCACGACGGCGACGAACAGGGCGAGCACGACCGCGACGACGGAGACCAGGCCTCTCGCGGCCTGGCGATCGTCACGGGCGGGGTCGAAGGTCTGGGCCGATGTCATGAGGTGATCCGCTGCGTGGCGATCGTGAACACGCGCGCAAGGACTTGAAAAGCGCGTTTCGTCCTTAACGCGCATATGGCGGCGCGGCGTTACCGCGGCGCCACGGATGCGGGCCTCGCACGGGGCGCGCTTCATCTTTTGACATCGACGACGCGGCTCGGACGAGTCGGCGGAACATTTTGGCGGGGTCGCGGATTCGCCTTTCGAACAGGAGATCCCAGCCATGACCAAGCGCGAACTGATCGAACCCAACCCCGGCGACAAGCGCTACGCCCGCCGCGACGAGAAGGGCCAATTCAGCCAGGAGGTCGATGTCGGCAAGTCCTCGGCGGCCGACCAGCGTCGCCATGCCAGCCATGACGCCGGACCCGGCCAGGGCGACAAGGGCGATCGCCAGAAAGCCTAGGGCGGCTATGCCGTCGGCTCTGATCAAGAGCTATGTCTACGATCCCGCGGGCGCGATCCTGACGATCACCTTCGTCAGCGGTCGCGCCTACGCCTATGCCGACGTCCCCAAGGCCGTGGCCGAAGGCTTGCGCCTGGCCTTCGCCAAGGGCGAGTACTTCAACAAGAAGATCCGGGACCGCTTCGAGCATACCGTGCTCTAGCCGCCGCGACGAACCGTCGCCGTCGTTTCGGCCCGCCTCGTACCCATATGCTCCTCATGCCGAAAACAGCGATGCGCCCCGCCGAACCGGCGCCGGCGGACGGCCCCTCCGCCGCCCAGATCCTTCAGCTCGAAGTCACCGCCCGGCGCGAACGGTTCGAGGCCCATGCGACCGCCACCCGCCGGGTCCGGATCTACGAGCTGAACCTGCCCGAGGGCGCCGTGGTCCAGGCCCTGGGCGCGCCCGATCAGCTGCGCGACGCGCGCGACCAGCTGCAATTGATCGTGGCCCTGACCGGCGGCGGCGTCGGCAAGTTTCCGGGCGGGCTCCTGGCCCGCGTGCCGCTGACGGCGGCCGAGCGGTTCGAGGCCATGGCCGCGCCCTTGCTCGACGCCTATCTCGTGGCGATCGGCGCCGACGAGGGCTGCGCCGGGGCTTGAGGCCTGGTCTGTCGCGAGGATCACGCCATCGACGGGCGATCCGCCGCGACCGTCGGATTGCAGACAGCCAGGGCGTTGCGCCGTGCTAAGCTTCGCCGCATGGGGAATCCACCAAACACCTACACCTTCCTCTGCCTGGCGGAGAACCAGGTCGCCACGGTCGTCGACATGCAGGCGCTCGCCGCCGAGCGCGTCCGCTCTCACGCTTTCAGCCTGCTGCGCGAGCACGCCAGCGCCGCGTCCGTCGAAATCTGGAAGGACGAGGGCCTGGTGGACACGATCGCCCGCGACGGCGTCAGGCCCTTGCCCAAACTCGCCCTCGACCAGGGCGCGGCCGAGTCGACCTAGTCGGCGTCCCATCCGCCGTCCTGGTGAGGATGGGCCATGGCCTGCGGGCCCGCGGCCGGGTCGTGGGCGATCTCGCGCCAATAGTCGACCGGCCGGCCGGCGCCGGGAAGTTCAGCGGGGCGGATTGACGCCAGGCCCCTACACTGCGGCGGGAGCCTCCGACGCGGCCTTGCGCTTGGACCAGGGCTCGTCGGTGCGGTTCATGACGATGAGATCGTCGGGGAAGCAGCGGGCCTGGAAGGCCAGCAGGTCGTCGAACGTGCCGTTGAGCCACCGGTCCCATTCATCCCGGTGCAGCAGGACGGGCATGCGGTCGTGGACGGGGCGGATGGCCTCGTTGCACTCGGTCATGACCCCCGAATAGACCGGGCCCCATTCGTCGCTGATCCGCCAGAGACTTCCCCAGGCGAACAGCTCCTGATCCTTCACATTGAACCAGGTCCGCGTCTTCTTGCCCTCGGCGCCTTCGGCTTCGGCGAAGGCGGTCAGCGGGGTCAGGGCGCGCCACCGGGTCTTGCTCGCCACGCCCTTCCACATCGGCTTGGTCAGGTCGGCGATGTTGTTGACGGGCTTGGGTTTGGACCCGGGCTTCATCGTCTTCAAGCGCAGGGGAAAGCCCCAGGTCATCGAGGACAGCTGCAGCTGGCCCTCGTCATTGGCGTGGATCGCGTAGCCGGGGCCGCCGGGATAGACCTCCTCGCCGGCGTTGGACAAGGCCGGCGGCAAGGTCACGCCGAAGAAGGCGGCGACGTCGGCGGCGCTCTTACGCAGGGTGTAGAGGTTGCAGATGTGGACGGCCCCCCGCTTGCAGTGAACGCGCAGACTGTCTGACCTAACGCTTGCTATCAGATGTCCGGCCTGTTTGCGCGAGAAGCTCGCTGGCCAAGATGGTGTTCGCTACGCGCGCTCCAAACACATTGGCGACATCGGGATGCCAGTGCAATCTTCGGAATGTCGCGCGTACCGACCGATAGGTCGTTTCCATCTGTTCGTTCGTGCAAGTCTCCTGGGCAGTCCGGGTGCAGCCTCTTTGGCTTCCGGGCGCCGGTCTCAGATCAGGTCGGGTTCAGTGCTGCGGGCCGGGTGTAGACTCCGCCCGACACCATCAGCCGCCAAGCAATCCTGGCGAACTTGTTGGCCAACGCGACCGCGACCAGCTTGGGCGGCTTCCGCTCCATGAGCTTGGCCAGCCAGGGCGATGGCTTTGTATGCCCGAGGCGCACATGGCGCAGCAGCGCTGTGGCCCCGACGATCAGCGTTGACCGGATCGATGGATCTCCAGCCTTGGTGATCCCGCCGAGTCTTGATCGACCGCCTGTCGAATGGTCTCGCGGCGTGAGCCCCAGCCAGGCGGCGAAGTCGCGCCCGGAGCCGAAGGTCTCCGCCGGCGGCGCCTTCATGCTCAGCAACGTTGAGCCGATAGGGCCGACGCCGGGAATGGTGGCGATGCGCCGGCTCAGCTCGTCGGCGCGGTGCCACTTCATCAGCTTCGCGTCGATCTCCGCCAGGCGCGCCTCTACCGCGGCGTATTCCTTGGCTTGAAACTGGAAGAGCTCGCGCGCCAGCTCCGGCAGCGTGTCATCTTCGAGGACGCGCGCGATCAGGCCATTGACGTTCTGCCGGCCGGACGGGCCCACAATCCCGAACTCCGCCGCATAACTCCGAAAAGCGTTGCTGAGCTGCGACTTCACCATGACGAGCCGCTCGCGCACCGTCATCAACATGCAGGCCGCCTGACGGTCCTTGGACTTCACAGGCACGAAACGCATGGTCGGCCTGGTGACGGCCTCGCAGAGCGCTTCGGCGTCGGCCGCGTCGTTCTTCCCGCGCTTCACGTACGGCTTCACGTACTGCGGCGGGATCAGCTTCACCTCGTGGCCGAACGACTCCAGGAGCCGCGCCCAATGGTGGGAACTACCGCAGGACTCGATCGCGACAAGGGCCGGCGGAAGGTTCTCGAAATAGCGGATCATGTCGGCGCGCCGGAGCTGGCGCCGCAGAACTACAACCTCGTTCTCATCCACTCCGTGGAGCTGGAACACGGACTTAGCCGTGTCCATGCCGATACGCACTGGTGTGACCATGTGGCTCTCCTCTCGACTGGCTTGTTGACGCTAAGCGCCATCAAACCGTTGGGATGAGAGGCCGTCCACACCAACACATCCAGAGGCTCCAGCGGTTCGAGCGCGACCCTCGATCATCGATCGCGGGACGTCAAAAAAGCGTGGGTTGAGGCGGCTGGGACGCACGGCCGCGCACCCAGGGTTGGTCGGTCGTGTCGATCGCGAAGGTGTCGATCGGGCAGGGACGAAACTGGAATTCGATGACGTCGCGGATCGAGCCGGTCAGCCAGCGCTCGTAGTCCTGGGGGAGCAGGAGGCTGGGCATGCGCGGGTTGAGCGGCGCGATCTGGGGATGGCTGTCGCAGGACATGCCGGCGAAGACCGGGCCCCAGTTGTCGGTGTTGCGGCAAAAGCCGGCCCAGGCCATCGCCGGCTGTTCCGGCGCGGAGAACCAGGTCCTGGTCTTGGCGCCGGCCGCGCCCGCCGGTTCGGCGAAGGCGGCCATGGGGATCACGCAGCGATAGCGCGGATCCGGCGCCAGATCGCTCCACATCGGATTGGTCAGGTCGGCGACCAGGGTGACGGCCGACGGCTCGCCGCCGCGGGCGGCCTGCCGCGGAAACCCCCAGGTCATGCGATGCAGGCGCCGACCGGCGGCCGCCTGTCGCACGACCAGGCCCTCGCCGCGCGTGTCGATCTCGTCCAGCCCGGCCAGCAGCGCTTGAGCGGGCGGAGCGACGTCGAAGCGCTCGGCCAGGACGTCGGACGACAGGTCTTGCCTGAAAAGCCTGGTCATCGGCGATCCGTGCGGAACATTGCACGAACAAATACCGGGCGGGCGGACGAGTCAATCGTCAGGGTCCGGAGCGGGGGCGAGGCGCCGCGCCGTCCCGTGCTAGCGCAGCTGGCTGTCCTTGCTGCCGCGACGATTGATGCCGCCGATGACGATGCGCGCGTCGCGGCCCGACTGACAGGCCACGCAGGTCCGCGCGCCGGGCAGGGCGCGGCGTCGGGCCTCGGGAATGGCCTCACCGCACTCGTCACAAAAGGGCGCGCCCTCGCCGGTGGGCAGGCGCGCGCGCGCCGACGAGACGCCGTCGGTGATGGTGTCGATGATCTGGTCGAGCACACCGTCGGCATGCGTCCAGCCGGTCGCCATGAACGTGAAATTCCCTTTTTCGTGAGACACTTAAATGGGAATTCTGATGACCCGTTCTAGGGTTCGCGATCGGTCCGCGTCATTCCGCCACGCCGGCCAGGGGCTGGCCGAAGACCGGTTCGCCGCGGCGGGGCGGGAGGCGCGGGACGGGCGCGGCGAGGACTTGGCGCTCCAGATCGGCGGCGATCTGGCCGTGACGCGCATGGGTCAGGCCGTAGCGTCCAATCAGGCCGACGCCCGCGAGCAGGCCAAGGACCGGGATGCCGCACATCACCCACATCAAGCCGGCGGGATCGCTTGGCCCAAGATCCCCGGGGGAAAGTCCCACAAGGTCGAGCGCGGCGCCCGTCAGGGCGAAGGCCAGGCCGTTGCCGCATTTGATCGCCATCAGGAACACCGCAAATCCGGTGGCCTCGAGCCGGACCCCCGAGCGCCATTGGCCATAGTCGATGGTGTCGGCGATCATCGCCCAGCCCAGCAGCGAGGTGCCGCCCAGCACGAAACCGACCAGGAAAGCCAGGACGCAGGCCACCATCATCCCGCGTCCCGCGAAGGTCAGGAAAACCAGAAGAACGGCGGCGCCGACCAGGCAGGCGGCGCGCAGCGCGTCGCGCTTGTCGAACCGGCGACCCGCCCAGATCCACAGCGGCATGCCCACGATCTGGCCAATGGTCATCGACCCGAGGACGCCGCCCGCCGCCTGGGTTTGGGAAAGATCGTACTTGGCGAAGAACGCCACGCACTTGGCGAAGACCGGACCGGTGATCGAGGTCAGGCCCACGAACGCCACCAACCACCAGAGCTGATCGTTGGAGGCCAGGGCTCGAAGGGTTCGGGAGAGCGGCAGCGGCGTCGGCGGGGCGAGGGCCGGGCCATCGACGTCGCGGGTCGAGAGCCAGGCCAGGAAGATGGTGATCAGATAGGCCGCGCCGCCCGACGCCGCGACGGCCCACAAGCGATGTTGCTGGGCGACAAGGTCGCCGGCGGCGAACACGAAGACCGAGGCCAGAGCGACGGCCAGGCCGCCGGCCGAGCTGAACAAGGATCGAAGTCCCGCCACCAGGGTGCGCCCCCGGGCCGTGGCCGACACGCGCGCCAGCAGGGCGTTGTGAGGCACGTCGGCCAGCTTGTAGCAGGTGCGAAAGAGCAGGCTGGCGGCCAAGGCCGCGGCCAGGGCGGTGTCGGGATCGCGGGCCGGGGCTATGAAGCTCATGGCGAAGCTGGCCGCGCAGAGCGGGGCGCCGACCAGGAGATAGGGGCCGTAGCGGCCCAGCGGCGTGTTGGTCCGATCGACCATCCAGCCCATGAGCGGCTCGGAGACGCCGTCCCACACCAGGCCCGCCAGCAGGATCAGACCGGCCGTCTGCGCCGGCAGGGCGCAGAACTCCACCAGGTAGAAGATCATGAAATAGTCGACGGCGCTGGCCACGACGCTCTTGCCGAAGTTGCCGCAGCTATAGCCCAGCTGCTTCAGGGTCGACGACGAGGCGGCGCGGGTCATGGCGGTGAACCTGGATCAGGCGGGTCCGGTCCGTCCTAGCCGCCGACCATGACGGTTCGACGCGCGGCGGCCCTCAGCGGCGCGGAGAGCGGAAGGCTTCGATCAAGGCTTCTGGCTCGTCGGTCTGGAAGACGCTGACGCCGCGCGCGGCCAAGGCGCGCCAACTGGAGCCCGGGACCCGCAACCCATCCACATCGCCGCCCATGGAGGTGAGGCTCAGCACCCCGATCTGGGTCAGGGTGTTGGCCCACAGGCGCACGCCGGCCGGCGCGGCGGCGGCGCGTACGGCCTCAAAACGGGCGTCGTCCAGGAACAGCATTTCCACGGCCGGGATCTTGCGCGTTCCAAGGGCCTGGGCCGAGACGCTGGCCTGAAGGAGGGCGGGATCGGCGCCGGCGGAGGGGCCGATCAACGGCATGAACAACGCCTGGTCATAGGGCGCCTGACCCGCGAGCGGCGCCTGGGAGCGGTCGACCGGCGCCTTGGCCAGGACCTCGTCCAAGACGCCGGCCTGGGCGGCGGCCGCCAGCACCTCGGCGGGGTCGGCGGCCTTGATGTCGAGATTGACCAGGATACGGCCGCGGGTGCGGGCGAAGAACTCGGTCAGGGTCGGCACGGTCTGGTCGGTGAGGTCCGGCGCCATGGCGCCGCCGGTGTTTCGGCGCAGGCGCAGGCGCTTGATTTCCGTCAGGGTCATGTCCGCGACCCGGCCCGCGCCGTTGGTGGTGCGGTCGACGGTTTCGTCGTGCAGGACCACAAGGACGCCGTCCTTGGTCTTGCGCACGTCCATCTCGACCATGTCCACGCCCAAGGCCAGGCAGTTGTCGATCGCCGGCAGGGAGTTTTCCGGCGCGGCCTGGAGGCCGTGGCGGGGCGATGGATTGTGGCAGCCGCGATGGGCGACCACGACGATCCCTCCGTTGGGGTCGACGAACTTGCGGCGCAGGTCCGCGGCGCTGGGCGGCGCGGCGGCGGCGGATCCGGCCGCGGCGGCCAGCAGACCGGTGCAGAGCATCAAGCGAAGAACACGGCTCACGGGCAATCCCTGAGTGGGGCCGCCAGACGACGGGGGTGTCGTCTGGCGGCGTTTCAAACCGGAAGGAAGGGGGCGCCTTGCGGTCAGAAAGACGGGGTGAAGCGCAGGCCCAGCCAGAACACGGTCGGCACGGAATAGCTGTCCTTGAGCAGGTTGCGGTCCGGACCGGTCTGGCTGGTCATGCGCGCGCCGGTGACGTTGCTGACCTGGCCGTAGACGGTCAGGCCGGGGCGCACCTTGTAGCTGGCCTGCAGGTCGATCTGCTCGCGCGGCGCCCAGTACATGTCCTGCCAGGCCACGTCCGGCACGATCGAGCGCAAGGCCTTGCTCTGCTTGTTGTAGGCGGCCCGCAGCTCCAGGCCGCCGTGATTGAGGAACAGCGAATAGTTCTGCAGCGTGTCGGACTGGCCGACCAGCTGCTTGACCCGTCGGATCGCGCCGTTGGCGCGGCGCACGTCGATGTCGCCGTCCAGCAGCGACAGGTTGGCGCTGAAGCCCAGGTCGCGCAGCCAGGGCTGGACCCATTCCAGCGAATTGACGATGGCGTTCAGTTCCACGCCGCGGATCGAGGCGGCCGAGGCGTTCTGCGGGGTGCTGACCACGGCGTTGACATAGGTGACGCCGTTATAGGTGTAGCCAATCGACGAGGCGTTGAAGATCTCGTCCTTGATGTCCTTGTCGAACACCGCGACCGAGAGCAGGCCGCCGTAGCGGTTGGACAGGTTCCAGTTGAGGTTGGCGTCGAGATTGGTCGACAGGCGCGGCTTGATGTCGGGATTGCCGATGCTGACCGACACGCCGGTGGCCGCGCCGTTGCCCTCGTCCGTGGCGTTCTGGAAGGCGATCGAGGTGCGGGCCGCGTAACTGTCGTAGCTGGGACGGCCCAGGGTCTGGCTGGCTCCCAGGCGCAGGTCCAAGCTGTCGGTCAGGCGATAGGTCAGCACCGCCGAGGGCAGCAGCTTGTCATAGGACGAGGCCGAGGCCTGATCCTTCCAGACCCCGTTGATCCGGGCGCGGTACTGGGTGTCGATGTCGGCCTTGTCCACGTGCAGGCCGGCCTGGGCGTCCAGGCGATCGGTGCGGAACACCGCGGCGCCGTAGGCGCCGTAGACCTTCTCGGTTTGACCAAAGTTGTCCTGGTTGCTGAAGGCGGTCTGATCGGTCTTGTTGAAGGCGCTGGCCGGCAGGGCGCGGAACGCGGCGAACGCCCTGTCCGGATCGACGATCAACAGATCCAGACCGTTGGACCACTTCAACGGCGAGCTCGTCCGCGCTCCGGCGCTGGCCAGGGTCATCACCGGCGCGGTCGTGTTGGGCGCGTATTCCGTGCGGTAGACGTTATATTCCGGACGGCTCTCGGCGTAGCTGACCCCAGCCAGGACGCCCAGGCCGCGATCGTCGGCGTCCATGTTGAACTGGTAGTCGGCCCGGCCGCTATAGACGCTGTTGCTGGCCGAACGCTTGTAGTCGGGCCGGAAGTAGGTCGGGGTGTAGAGATCCAGATTGTAGTAGGCGCCCGGGTCGATCTTGAAGACATGGTTGAGCGCGCTGGTGTCGTAGGTGAAGGCGAAGGCCGGCGTCGCGCCCGACGAGGTGCCCGAACCGCCCGGGGCCGGGCGGGTCACGCCCGTGGCGTATTTCACCATCTGGATCGGTTCGCGATAGGTGGCGCGCGACGCCGTCGCCCGGACCGACAGCCGCTGTCGATCGTCGATCCGCCAATCCACGCCCGACTGGACCAGGTTGGTGGTGTTGACCATGTTCTGCAGCGAATAGCCGACCTCCATGCCGCCGCCGGCGAAACGGCCGGTGGTGGCGGTCTGGTCCAGGACCGTCCCGCGGGCTCGGGCGTCGACCAGCAGCTCATAGCGCTCCATGGTGTCGCGGAAGCGATATCGGCCCAGGGTCGTGAAGGCGTAGAAGCGGTCCGACGGCTTGGCCTCGAGCTTGGCGGTGAACCCCGAGCGCTCGCGGCGATCCTGGACGTACCAATACTTGTCCTGCTGGGGCACGGCGAAGCCGTTGCCCAGGGCCTCGCCCGACTGCAGTTGACCGGCGGTGTTGTAGAAGCCGTAGAACACCGTGTCGGTGGTCATGTGGGTTTCGGTGAAGCTGTTGAGCTTCTGGTAGTTGGCCGACAGCACCGCCCCGAACATCTGGTCAGGACCGAAGGTGAAGCTGCCCGTGGCGGCCGCGCGCGCGCCCAGCTTGTCCTGGCCCACCGGCTCGCCGACGTCGTCGGCCTGGCCAACGGCCGCGTCCAGGGTGAAGAACGGCTGGCCGCCGCCGTCGAAGGCGCTGCGGGTCTTCAGATCGATCGCCCCGCCGATGGCGTTGGGGTCGAGGTCGGCGGTGAAGGTCTTGATGACCTTCAGCTCACTGATCATCGACGAGGGCAGGATGTCCAGGCGCACGCCTCGACCGATCGAGCCGAGATTGGCGTTGGGCGTGCCGGGCGAGGCGACGGGCAGGCCGTCGATGGTGACGTTGTTATAGGCCGCGCCCAAACCCCGCAGGACGGGCGTGGCCGCCTCGTCGCGCGGGTGCTCGTTGTCGGTGGCCGGCAGGACCGACAGGCCCGGCACGCGGCGAAGGGCTTCGACGATCGTCAGGTCCGGCAGGGCCTGGACCTCGTTGGCGCTGATCACGTCGGTGACGCCGGTGGCCTTCAGCTTGCTGTTGATGGCGTTGAGGTTTGAACGACGGATGCCGGTCACGACGATGGTGTCGACGGTGGATTCGACCGCGGCGACGTCCGCGGCGGCGGCTTGATCCGCCCCGGACGCGGCTTCGGCGCGAGCCTGGGCGGCGAAGGTCAGCGCCAGGCACGAGGCCATGGCCAGAAGACGCGGCTTGAGCGACGGATGGTGAGACGACATGGACCCCTCCAACGAAATGTGGAGTCATACATACGGTATGAATTTCTCTCATTCCTAATGAATGATTGATGACGGCGCGGTCTGGGCTTAGCGTCCGCCGGCGTTTTCGAAACGGAGCTGCGCCGCGTGAGTCGTCCTGATCTGCTCAAGCCCGCCTTCCGCCAGGTTAGCGACGGCGGCCGGGGCGTCCTGGACTGGCTGCTGCGCAACGCCGGGGCGACCCTGGCCGAACTGACCCACGCCCAACCCCTGTCCCAGCCCGCCGTGACCCGCCTGGTCCATGAGTTCGAGCGCGACGGCCTGGTGACCTTGACCGCGCGGAAAAAGCCGGGCCCGGGCTATCCCAGCGCCACCGTCAGTCTGGCGGGCGACTACGCCTATGCCCTAGGGGTGTCGATGATGGGCGACGTGGTCTCCGCGGTCCTGTTGGATTTCGCCGGCCAGGTCCGCGCCGCGCGCCAGGTGTCGATGCCGGCCATGACCACGACCCTGGTGCTGGATCAGCTGCGCGATCTGAAGAGCGAGCTTCTCGCCGCCGAAGGGGTCGATCCGCGCCGCGTCCTGGCGGCCGGCCTTGGCGTATCGGGTTTTTTCTCGGGCGAGGGTCCCGGCGAGCGGCCCAGGTTCATCCTGGCGGGCAAGCTGCGCGACTGGTCAGGCGTCGATATCGAGACCGCCGTCTCGGACGTGCTGGGCCTGCCGGTGATGCTCGACAACGACGGCAACGCCGCGGCGATCGCCGAGAGCGTGTTCGGGGTCGGCCGCCGGTTCCCCAGTTTCGTCTATCTGCATTTCACCAACGGCTTCGGCGGCGCGATCATCGACAATGGACGGGCCTTCCGGGGGCACAACGGCAATTCCGGCGAGTTCAACATGATCTGGAACGCCTTGGGCCTGGACTATGGGCGCCATCCCAACCTGGATCGGCTGCGCGGCCATGTCGCCTCGCGGGGCGACGACTACGAGACCGTCGAGGCCATGTTGGCCGAACTGTCGCCGGACCATCCTGGCGTCGACGCCTGGATCGAGGAGGCCGCGCCGCTCTTCTCCCAGCTTTGCACCATCCTCACCTGGAGCTTCGATCCGCAGGCGATCGTCTTTGGCGGCCGTCTGCCGCGCGCGATCGCCGAGCGGCTGATCGCGCGCATCGAGATTCAGGGCGGCCAGCGCGCCGAGGCGGTCATGGTGCTGCCGCGCCTGTTGCCCGGCGAGGCGCCGGCCGACGCGGTCGCTGTTGGCGGGGCGCTGCTGCCGATGAGGGCGGCGTTCTTCGCCGGGTAGAAGGCTGGGCCGACTTCAGTAGAGCCCGATGGCGCGGGCCAGGTCGTTGGGGCCGGCGGCGATCAGGGCCGTCTCCAGGGTCGAAAAGGCGCCCAGCGTGGCCTGGCGCGACACTTCCAGCGACGGGTGGCGCAAGGCTCCGCCAAAACTGGCCTCCAGCTCGCTCACGGCGCGCTTGGCGCCGATGAGCGCGGCGGCCACCTGGGGCGTCTGCTCGAAATAGCCGACGGCGGTGTCGAGCATGACCGCGGCGTTCTTGAGGTGGATGTCGTTTCTGGGATCGAGCGACAGGTCGGTGACCTGGGCGATGAAGCCGCGCGCGGAATCCAACGGTTCAAGGACGTGGGCGAGGGCGGCGGAGCGACTCATGAGGGCGGATCTCCAGTTTGGAGATCCGAGCCTGGCTCGCCACGGCCAAGCTCGTAAAGCCGGTCGTGTTGTGCAGTGGTCGTCGGATGCGGCTTTGGGCCGCCATAGGCGGCGGCCCGCTGTCGAGAAGGCGGTCTAGTCGTCTGCGGAGACGATTTCGTCGTCGCCGCTCACCCGGCCGCCGATTTTGGCCTGCTCAAGCGCCTGGCGCACCCACTCTTCGTTCATGTCGAAGGCGGTCTGCGCTATGGCCTGGCGCACGTGGGCCGGAACCGACTCGCGCAACTGGTCACGAACATGCTTGGGCAGACTTTCGTCCAGACTGGCCAGCAGGCGCGCGGCTTCGGCGGGGACCAGCATGCCGGCGGCGCGCTTGTGTCGGCTCATGCCCACGACCGCCTTGTCGCTGGCCGACGCCTCAAGCAGCTCAGGCAGCCTCTGTCGACCGACCGACGTGGTGAGATGCCGTGCGGTGGGTCGAGGGGACAGCGCCTGTTGACGGCGTGAGGTCTCAGACATGCGAAATCGGTCCGTTCAAAATTCAGTCTTGAGGTTGAGCAGGTTCAGGGCGGCGGCAAGCCGAACGGCGGCCCGACTGGGTCGGCGCCGTCGGCGGTGTCGAAACCCTGGCAGATAGAGCGCGTGCGACAAGCGCCCGGCCCAAATTGACAAGAGCGCGATTCCGAAGAATCGCGCCCGCAAGGGACTGGTCGGCCGCAAAGCGCCCGGAGGGAGTCTCCGAGCGTGTCGAGGCCGTCGAGAACAAGCTCGTCGCGCGCATCGGCCGTGAGGCTGCCGGTGGTGAAGTCGCGGTAGGCGATCGCCGGCGTCGCCCAGACACGGATCGTCGGCGCGAGCGCGTTGATGGGCCGGTCGCTGAACAGGGCGGGGCCGGCGTCGGACAGCGTCGCGTCGTCGCCAAGGCCTATCAGGCGGTCAATAAGCTCCGACAAGCCCATGCGCGCGCCGGGAGGATCGTCGGGCGGCGTGGGGAACTGGTCGAAATAGGCAAAGTCGAGAATCAGATAGCCGCCGCAGCCAGGATCACGCACCACGACGAGGTAGGCGATGTGGTCGTCGGGCGCGAAGATCGGATAGGGCTGAGACAGGTCTTGCGTCTTCTCCAGCTCCGGCAGCGTCCGGCGCGCTTCGACGCGGCAAGCTTCGAAAGCTTTGATCCACTCGACCCCTCGGGCCTTGATGCGCGCGAGACGGCCCTTGGTGATCGTGAGTTTCAGCTCGGCTGGGGCACTGATCGCGCTCATCGGACGCTCCTGTCGAGTCGAGCGTCTCATGAATTTCAGCGCTAATCAACAAACTGTCGAAAGCAGACATTTTGTACAAAAATTCTCTTGCGTGTTTCCGCTGTTTTGTACAAAAGAATCTGTGCTGCGATGGTACGGTTTGTACAAAAGTCGTGGCCGAGCAGCGGAGGACGACATGTCGTTCGATGGGCGTCGCAAGAAGCTTCCCTGGAAGACGGTGGTGTTCCTCGCCGACCGGTTCGATCCTTCGGCGTCCGACCTGCCGGCCGAAGAGCGCGACGACGTCGAGCAGACCGACGACGAAACCTTCGCCGGCGTGGAGGAGGCGGTCAAAGCGCTGGGGCTGCAGTTCGAGCACGTGCCTTCGCCCAAGGCGCTGATCGACCTGGCGCCGGATCGGCGCGAGGTGGTGGTGTTGTCGACCTACGGCGGCAAAGCGTCGCGCAACCGCCTGCTGCTGCCGCCGGCGGTGTGCGAGACCCAGGCGCTGGACTATGTCGGGCTGGACGCGGTCGGCCACGCCCTGGCCAGCAACAAGCGCGACGCCAAGCGCCTGGCCGCCGACTGCGGGGTCCTGACGCCGATGAGCCGCGAAATTCGCCAGATCGCAGACCTGGCTCTGTGCGACGAATTTCCGGTCCCCTACGTTCTCAAGCCGATCGCCGAGGGGTCGTCGATCGGAATCGGCCAACGCAACCTGATCCGTGACGCCCGCGAGGGGGCCCCCTTGGCGGCCGAACTCCTCCAGCGATTCGATCAGCCGGTCCTGATCGAGGCGTTCGCGCCTGGCCTCGAGGCCTCGCTCGTCTGTGTGGAGACCAAGGAGGGGCGGGCTTCGGCCCTGGTTCAGGTCGCGGTCGAGGGCCGGCCGGACTATTTTGATCACAACCTGTTCGACGCCGGCGAAAAGCTTAAGCGCAGCTTGCCGCGTAAGGTGGTTCCGGTCGCCGAACCGCTCCATCCCGAAGACGAGGCGGCCCTCGATCGGCTGCTGCGGGCGATCGGCCACTACGGTTACTGCCGGATCGACGGTAAGCTTCACCAGGGTCGTTTCCAGTTCCTGGAACTGACCCCCGACGCCTGGTTGGGCAAGACGGGGCAGCTGGCCGCGGGCCTGGCCACCCTGGGCTGGGACTATGAGACCCTCATCGAGGCGATCCTCATGTCGGCGACCCTGCGGCCTCGCGGTCGAGCTGCCAATGGCTGAGCGCGATGGGGTGGTAGTCAAAGCCGTAGAGGAAGGTCCTGTCGGGATCTGGAGTCGTGGTCTCGCCATAGCGGAAGGCCCAGTAGGCGTCGTCGCCGCGAACCGCCCAGCCGGCCGCCCCCGGGCGGGCCAGCATCGCCTCGGCCTCCGCGTCGCGCCCCGCGCGGCGCAGCACATAGGCCAGAGAGAAGCAGACCGGCCACAGCACGTCCCGTTCGAGAAATCCCGGATCGTCGAGGATCGCGCCGGCCCGCGCGACGCAATCGGACGCGCCGGCCAGGTCGTCGACCCCGGCGTGGGCTATGGCCAGGTTGGTCAAGATCACCAAGTCGCAGAAATCGTCGCGCGAAGTGCGCATGGCCACCTGCAGATCGGTCACGCAGCGCTCAAAGTCCGGCTTCGGCGACAACAGCTCCACCAAGCAGCGGTTGTTGCGTACGATGTGCTCGTCGCGCACGAAGGCCCGCAAGGTTTGCGCCGCTTCGTCGACCAAGGCGCGGGCCCGCTCGATTTCACCCTGCCGGGCCAGGAACCGGCTGGCCGAAAGCGCCGAATACGCCGCGCAGCGAGGCAGACCGCAGGCGGTGAACCAGTCGACGCTGGCCAGGGCGGTCGTGGTCGCCTCGCTCGGCCCCAGCATTTCCGACAGCAGTCGAAGCGCCTGACCAACGAGCGGCGATCGCGTGGCCATGCCCTTGGCGGCGACCGCTTCAAGCCGGGATCGACCCAGATCCCAGTCTCCGCCGTCCAGACCGATCGCGCCCTCGATCAGGTCGCGATGCAGATGAACATCGGCGCGAACGTCGAGCGCCGCGCCCACTTGGCGCGCGGCCGCGTGCTCGCCATCCTCGATCAGGCAGTGGGCCAGGATGATCCGATCCTGATCGGTCGGGGTCTCCAGGGTCTCCAGCAGAGCCCTGCAGCGGCGGAAGTCGCAGACGTCATAGGCCAGGTGGGCGGCCCAGGTCGTGATGCGCCGGCGCTCGGAGGCCAGGAGTCTTTGGCCGTCCTCGACCAGCTCGACGATCACGTCGACATAGACACCCTGGTCGTTCGCGCCGGGCAGGGCGGCCTCGACATCGTCGAGCAGGGCCAGGACCTGCTGGGGGTCGTCCGCGCGGGCGCTCAGCATCAGGGCCCGGCGAAGGGCGATGGTGTGGGCTACAACCGCGTCGCCCCCCGCCTTGAAAACCTTCAAGTAGAAGTCGCGCAGAGCCGACTGCGCCAGGCGCTCGGCCGCGCCGAACCCGAGGGGCGCGCCGTCGAGATCCTGGACGAGGTCGTCGTGGCGCAGAGCCAAGGCGTCGAAGTGACTGACCAGCAATTGCTCGTCCTCGACCAGGCGCCGAACCCCGTCGTTGAGATCGAAGTCGGTCTCGTGAGGCGCCAGGCGCCGCGCGACCTCGAACAATACCGATCGGGGGATCGGGTCGGGATGGGCCGCCACGATGGCGAAGAGCAGGCGCTGGGTGGCGGAGAGCGCCTCGACCTGGTCGTTGAGCACGCTCTGGACGTCGATCGGCCCCTTCAGGAGGAGCGGCGCGGTGTGGGCGGTGATCTGGGTCCGGATCGCGGCGGTGTAGCTGAGCGTCTCCAGCTGGCGCAGGTTGCCGTTCCAGTAGCCGGTCGCGCGCAGCTCGATCATCTGGGAGGGAAGATCCAGCGCCCGCAGGACCAACGACAGGTGGTCGGGGCTCAACTCAGGCAGTTGCTCGATGTGGGCGTTGGGATGGGAGCGCAATTCGCGCAGCAAGAGCTTCTCGTGGTCGTTGGCCAAAGCTCGGTCGAGGCTGGTGTATTCCAGCAGAAACAGGTTGCCGCGCGCGGTGCGACTAAGGTCCAGAAGCGTCTTCAGGCTTTCGTGGTCGAGGTGCTCGGCCTGGCGGATCGTCAGCACCAGGTCGACGGTCCGCGTGATGTGATCGAGATAGGCTTGGCATGCGCTCACGGCGTCGCGAGTGTCGCTGACCAACAATTGGTCGGCGCTGTGACGACCGAACACGAAGGCCCTCTCCAGATATTCGAACGCCAGGCCATAAGCGTTCTCCCAACTCGGCAGCTTCTGAAGGGTGTCGTCCAGTTTGCGCGACTTCACCGACGTCCAGCGCCGAGACTTCAAAAACGCCCCGAACCTTTCGAACGCGCCCGCTTGCGCCGCGGCGTCCAGCGCCTTGGCGCACTGCTGGATGAAGTAGCCATCATAGATGGCGGTCTTGCCGCCGCCCGAGCGGATCATCGGGTCGACCATAACGACCGTGCACGCCAGACCCTGGGCGCGGATGCGCTCGGCCAACTCGTCGGTCAGGCGCGATTTTCCAAACCCCGGCGGCGAGCACAGAATGACGAGCGCCGGCTCGTTCGAGCCCGGCGGCAGGAAAGCGGACAGGAACGCCAATTCCCGAGTCCGGTTTACGAATGGCGGTTCCTGAGCCGCGTCCAAGCACCCCTCCCCAGATCGCGCCGGAATTGTAGCGCTTCGAAATACGTCCCGCCAGGAGCCTGACGATCATGAGCGTGACCGTCGACCTGGCGGCGATCGCCCACAACGCCGCCACCGTGCTGGAGGCGAGCCGCAAGGTCGGGTTCACGCCCGTGGCGGTGTTCAAGGAAGCCTACGCTTTGGCGCCGATCATCGCCGCGGTCGCCAGCGGCGGGATCGTCGAGCGCATGGCCTCCACGCCCACGGGCGCAAGGGCCGTCGATCGGGTCGAAGGCCCGGCCTGCGGATTGATGGGCCTTCTCGCCCCAGAGTTCCCGACCGATCTAGTGCGCGATCACCCCGAGACCGTGCACGTGGACTTCGCCACCGCTCGACGGGCCGCGACCATCTCGCCCTGGCACATCGTGTGGCTTGAAGTGATGACCAGCGACGGCCGCGAAGGCATGGCCGCAGCCGATCTGCTGGCGGGCCTGACGACCGACGAGGCCCTCACGGCGTTGTTGGCCACGCGGGTCGGCCTCTTCTTCAACTGGGGCTGCATGGGCGCCGCGCCCGCCGACGTCGAGGTCGCGTGGGCGGCCGACCTAGTCGCGGCGGTGGCGCGACGCCTGGGCCGGCCACCCCTGATCTGCGTCGGGGGCTCGAGCTTGCTGCCCAGCCTCGACGCCGTGTCGCGGCGCCTGCCCGGCGCGCGCCTTCGGATCGGTGAAGCGCTGATCGCCGGCGGCGTCCCAAACGATGACGGCAGGCGATTTGGCCTGCGGGCCCCCGTGGCGATCACCGCCACGATCACCGACCTTCGGTCGGGCGGCGTCGCGTTGATCGACCACGGATCGACCAGCTTTGACATCACCGACACGTTCTCGACGGCGGGCGCGCTGCTGCAATGCTCGTCGGAAGCTTGCCTTCTGCAACTCGCGGACGGCGGGCGAGCGCATCGTATCGGCGACACCGTCCCCCTCGGTCTGGGCTATCAGAGCGTCCTGCGGGCCCTGCTGAACCGAAACCACCAGATCACCTTCACCGACGTGGTCAGCCAACAGGACGCGGCGGGCTCGGATCTGGCCGCCTGGTCCTGACCGCGCGCGCCTTAGGCCGAGCGTGGCAGGCGGCGAAAATCGCTCGACACGAAAGGTCCACGCAAGCTTGGGCCTCCATAGGCCAGGCGCCGCACGTGAGCGGTGCTGGACCCCCGTCTCAAGATGAAATCTCTCCCGATCACCCTTTGTCTCGCCGGCGCGGTCGTGGCGATGGGCGGCGTCGCCCGGGCCGAGAACGCCGCAAGCGACGGACTGCAGCTTTCGCTGGGCGCGGCGGCGATTTATCGCCCCGAGTATAAGGGTTCCAAGCACTACAAGGCCGGGGCGCTGCCGTTCGTCGGCCTTCGCTATGGCCACGACGAGCTCTATGTGACCCTGGAGGGCGCCACGCTGCGGGCCAATCTCGTGCCGGGCGGCCGGCTGGAAGCAGGCCCGATCCTGTCCGTTGAACGCGGCCGTGACGATGACATCAAAAATCTCGCGGTCCGCCGACTGGGCGAGATCGACAACGCCGTGAACGCCGGCGTCTTCGTGCGCAAGCGCTTCGTGGTCGGCCGGGGGGCGCTGGGTATTGAAGCCCAAGCCCTGACAGATGTCGGCGACGTCCATGGCGGCTTTCTGGCCACGGCCGGCCTCGACTATGTTCGCGCCATCACCCCCCGCTGGAGCGCGGGCGCCAACCTGTCGGCCACCTGGGGCGACCAAAACTACATGCAGACCTACTACGGCGTCTCCGCGGCCGGCGCGCTGGCCAGCGGCCTGGCTGCCTACAGGCCCGACAAGGGGTTCGAGAACATCGCGCTGGGCGCCACGCTGCGTTACCGCATCAACGGGCGTTGGAGCGCGCTGGCGCACGGGAGCTATGCCCGGATCGTTGACAGCGCCGCCGACAGCCCCGTAGTCACGCGAGAAGGCTCGGCCGACCAGGGTCAATTGGCTCTGGCCCTGATTTATAGCTTCTAGTCGCCATGCGCGTCCTGCTGATCGAGGACAATGCCCGGCTTGGCCAGGCGACCGCGCGGTCGCTGGTCAAGGCCGGCTTCACCGTGGACCTGTTCGCGACCGTCGAGGACGGCTGGCACGCTTGGCGCAGCGCGCCCTATGGGGCGGTGATCCTCGACATCCTCCTGGGGCAGGACAGCGGCCTTGATCTGTTGGCCCGCGCCAGAAGCGCGGGCCTGCGCACGCCGGTGCTGATGCTGACGGCGCTGGGCCGCATCGACCAGCGCGTGGCGGGCCTGGAGCGCGGAGCCGACGACTACCTGGTCAAACCCTTCGCCGTGGAGGAGCTTGTGGCGCGCCTGCGCGCGCTTGGGCGTCGGCCCGCGCTCACGGCCGCCGGCGTCCTGCGCTACGGTGATCTGGAATATGATCAGGACACGCGGGAGATCAGCGTCGGCGATCAGCGCCTGCCCTTGTCGCGCGGCGAGAGCATCGTGCTCGAAAGCTGCTTGCGCCGCCCCGATCGGGTGGTCAGCAAGCAGCAGCTGGGCGAAAGCCTGCACAGTCTGGAGCAGGACTACACCGACAATTCCATCCAGGTTCATGTTCACCGGGTGCGGCGCAAGATGGCCCAGCTGGGCGCCGACGTGACCATCCGCGCGCTGCGCGGCCTGGGCTACATCGCCGTCCGCCTTGACGGCGGTCGCGCCGAACCGGGCGAATAGCCTCAAGCCCGACGGCGAAAATCCAGCTCGAAGCAGGCGCCTTGCGGCGACGGCGCGAGCCGCACGCTGCCGCCGTGTCGGTCCATGATCTGACGAACGATCGACAGGCCAAGGCCCGCGCCGGTTCCTTGCGGATCGCCGCGCCTGAAGCGCTCGAACAAGTGGTCGCGGATCGCGGCCGGGACGCCTGGACCGTCGTCCGAAACGCCGACCACGCCCTTGTCGTCGAGGGTCACCAGGATTTCGATCCCGGTCGGGGTGTGACGCACGGCGTTCTCGATCAGGTTGCGCAGGGCGGTTTCGACCAGCTCAGGCTGGCCTTCGACCATGAAACTGTCGAGCGCGCTGTCGAAGCCGAGGGTTCGATGGCTGGAGAGGACGAAGCCGGCCATGTCGCCGGCCACCTCGTGCGACAGCGCCACCAGATCAAACCGGCTGGCCTGAGCGAGCGGCCCGCCTTCGGCCTCGGCCAGGGCCAGCAGCTGGCCGACGAGCCGGCCCAGCCGATCGAACTCTTCGCCGGCCACGCGACGTTCGTCAGGCTCAAGCAGGCTTTCGACCTGGGCGCGAAGTACGGCCAGGGGGGTGCGCAGCTCGTGAGCCGCGTTGGCCGAGAAGTGGCGCTGCGCTCGCCAGCCCGCTTCCAGCCGATCGAGCGTGGCGTTGAAGGCTTCGACCAGCGGCGCGAGTTCGTGGGGCGTGGAGTCCACGGGAAGGCGCACGTCGAGCGTCGCGGGCCCGATCTTCGCGGCCAGCTGGGATATCCGGCGCAGCGGTCGCAGCCCCACGTGCAGGGTCACGTAGATGGCGACCATCATCATGACGATGAGGATCAGGATCATCGGCAGACGTTCGTGCGCCTCGGCGAGGAGGCGGGCGGGGTCCAATCGCTGGATCAGCGGCAGGCCCTGGGTCTCGGCGTTGCGGCCGAGGATCGCGGCGATGATGAAGCCGAAGGCCACGACCACGACCACGGACGGAAAAAGCATCCAAAGCAGCGAGCCGCCCCGCCCGCGCGGCTTCAGCCTATGGAGCATGCCTGGCATCTGACTCTTCTCCGGCGGCGGAGGTCGAAAAAGTGGCCGCGACGCCGCGTCGAGCGAAGGGCCTTAGACCCCCTTCGTCAGGCCTGGCCTGGCGCTCCAGCCACAGCGTTGCTGGTGGCGTGAAGAGGGCTCCGACGCCGTCAAACCCGACGCGCCCGGCCAAGGGCGGGCAGGGGCGTTGCCGCGACATCCCACGCTGACGACCCAAAAAAGAAAAGCCCGGCACGAGGGCCGGGCAAGGTCATAGGGAGGAAACGCCCAGGAAGGGCAGAGGCGCTAGGCGCCTCACAAGGTGATGCTTAGCGTCATTTCGCATCCGCGAAAAGGGGGAAAATAGCAGCGGGAAAACACAGCAAGGTAAGGTGCTTGAAAATGATGCATCGCAGCAATTCGTCTTGGGGGGACGATATTGCCCTAAGAGATTGTATTAAAATCCTTTTTGGCGATCTGGACGTCTTTGCGCGGCGATGATTGGCGAGCGGCTGACGCCGTTTCGTTGACAAAATGCCTAGATGTACGGAAAGTCAAAGTCGATCCGCGCCGCTGTCGAGGCGCCGGAGCAGGGGTTGATCATGCTGAAACATCTTGGCGCCGCCGCGATCGCGATCGTCGCCTGCGCGTGGTCCGCGGCGTTCGCGCAGACGGGGGCCATCGACGACCGGCAATTTGACTGGCTGGAGGCGCCGCACAATCCGGCGGCCGTGCAGTGGGCCGCCCAGCGCACAGAAACGGCCTACCAGCGGCTGCTGGCCAGCCCTGAAGCGGCGAAGGTTCAGGCCGAGATCGAGGCTTCGGCGAAGTCCGCCTCCTCGCCGCCGCCTTTCGTCGAGCCCTATTCGGTTCTGGGCGATACGATCGCGCGCTTCGTGACCGACAGCGACCATCGGGCCGGTCAGATCCAGACCGCCCGCCTCACCGCCACGGGCGTCGCGGGCGCCTGGAAAACCGTGCTGGACGTCGACGCCCTGAACGCGCGTGAGCACAAGGCCTACGGTCTGCCCGTCCTGAAGCTCACCTCCACCTGCCTGCCGCCCGAATACCGACGCTGCCTGATCCCCCTGGGCGTCAACGGCTCTGAGATCCAGGAGTATCGCGAGCTCGACCTCAAGACCGGCCAGTTCATCGAGGGTTTCCAGTTCGCCGCGGCCAAGACCGAGGTGGCCTGGCTTGATCGCGACACCCTCCTGGTCGCTCAGGCCCTCCCGGGCGAGACGCTGAAGACCTCCTTCCCAGCCAAGGTGCGGCTTTGGAAGCGCGGCACGCCTTTCTCGGACGCCAAGGTGGTGTTCACCGCCGATCCGACCAATTCCTTCCTTCGTCTGAACGCGGTCGGCTCCGGCGCCAGCCGCAAGGGCGTGATCTTCGTCACCGTCGCGGGCGAATCCGGCAATGACGTCAGCTATGTCGTCAGTCGGGACGGGGCGGTCAAAGCCACCGGCCTGCCAACCGCGCTGCCCTATCCCGGAAGCCTGGGCCTTAGCGGGGGCACGGCCCGCTATATCGTCGCGGCGACGAGCGCGGCCACCATCTTCCAGGGCAAGGCCTATCCCGAAGGCTCGGTGTTCGCCTACGACACCGACGAGGCGACGCCGCCGGCCAAGCGCATCAGCCTGGTCTATTCGGCGCCCAAGGGCCTCTATCTGTGGGAGGCTCAGTTCGGCTTCACGGTCTCCAAGTCACACATCTACATGGTGGCCTCTCGCGACCTTGGCCGTTCGCTGCTGGTCGCCACGCGCGGCGCCAAGGGCTGGCGCGTCAGCAAGCTTTTCGATCTGCCGGCGGGCGAGGCCATCAGCCTGTGGGGCGGCAGCGCCACGACCGACAAGGTCCTGATGGCGAGGCAAGGCTATCTGCGTCCGACGAGTTTCGAGCTGGTTCAGGGCGAGACGTGCTGCCTGCGGCTGTCGGCCAATCCCCCGGTATTCGACGCCAGCCAGTTCGTGACGGACGTGCGCATGGCCACGGCCAAGGACGGCACGAAGATCCCCTATTTCCTGGTGCGGCCGCGTAACCCCAAGCCGGGGCCGGTGCCCACCATCCTGACCGCCTATGGCGGCGGCGGCCTGGCCACGGACCCCGCCTACGTCACCAAATGGCTGGACGGCGGTCTGGTGGCCTGGCTGACCCGGGGCGGGGCCTATGCCTATGCGGCCATGCGGGGCGGCGGGGAGCTTGGCGAGGCCTGGCACCGCGGCGGCATGCTCCACAACAAGCCCCAAGGCCTGGACGACGTCGCCGCCGTCGCCGATGACCTGATCGGCTCGGGCTTCACCACCCCGGCCCGCCTGGGCCTGACCGGTCGCTCCTATGGCGGGCTGATGGCCTCCGGGGTGATGATGCGGCGTCCAGAGCTGTTCGCGGCGGTCTTGCCTGGGGTGCCGGTGGCGGACCTGTTTCCTCTGAAGGACAGCACCGGCATTCTGACCATCTTGAAGGGCGAATTGGGTGATCCTGACGATCCGGCCGACCGCGCCGCGATGCTGAGCTATTCGCCGCTCCAGAACGTGCGCCCGGGTGTCAGGTACCCGCGCGTTCTGACCGTGGCGGCGACCTCCGACGATCGCGTTGGCCCAGGGCCGGCCCGACGCCTCACCGCCAAACTGGAAGCGGTCGGGGCGGACGCGATGCTGATCGAGGGCGCCAACGGCGGCCATCTGTTCCCCAAGGCCGCCAGCGCGCCCAAGGACGTGACCGCGGAGGTGATGTTCTTCATCGACGCCCTGATGCGATGAGGGCGCGGGCCGGCGGCGGCCGGCCCGCGTCCGGCGCTCCCCGCCGCCGATGCGAGAACCGGTCCTCTCCAGGTCGCTGAACAGTTGGCCGGCTGGGCGCCGTGACTCACCGCCCTGATCACCCAGAGCGACACCGACCCCCTTCTGGGTCCGATCTTCGCGCTGCCCATCGACCATCGCTGGGACCGGGCGCCCGGCCTGACCCTGGTCGGCGATGCGGCGCACCTGATGTCCCCTTTCGCGGGGGAAGGGACCAATCTCGCCCTGCTCGACGGCGCGGAACTGGCCAGGCGATCATCGTCGCGGCCGAGACGGCCCGCAATCACGAGCGATTCTTCGGCGCCGAGGCGCCTCACAGCGTCGTGGCGCGCTTTGATCGGGTCCAGGCCTAGGCGCGCCCGGCGCCTTGTCCCCCGGGGCTCCAGGAAGCCTCAGTCCTTGGCGTAGAGCGCGGCGACGTCCTGGCGGAAGGCGGCCCCGCTGGCGGGCCGCGTGTAGAAGGAATGGCCGCCGGCATAGGCCGCCAGGTTGACGCGGTTGTCGACGCCGAAGCTTGGCATCTGGTCGACGATGAGACGGCTCATGAGGTAGGGGCAGGCAAAGTCGCTCCAGCCGTGGGCGATCAGCACCTTCAGGTGCGGATCTATGGCGATCGCCTGGCGCAGATCGGTCACGGCGCTGTCGACACGATCGCGGTCGAAGATGCGATTGACCTCGAAGCCGTTGAGAACGTAGCGGCCGTCGGGGCGCCATCCCAGGACGCGCTGATCCAGGTCGGCCGCGGCCTGGGTGAACTGCGCCGCGCCCTTGGCGAGCTCCGGATCAAGCAGGTCGACGTTGGCCTTGGCCGGGAACGGATCAAACGCGGTGACCGCCGAGTCGTAGAACGACCCCAGCAGGCGCTTGTCCCGATAGGCCTCTCGCAAATAGGTGAACTGGTCGACCCGGCCATCCATGCGTCGCACGAAGGCTGGATCCAGGCCGCTGTAAGCGGCGACCTTGGCCGAAAGGCGATCGGTGGCGGTCTTGTCGGCGGCGCCGGCCATGAAGTCCTGCAGGAACTCGGTGCGGGCATAGGCCAGCACCGGCGCCATGGCCGCGGCGTCCACCGTGCGGCCCTCACGCTCCATCCGGCCCGCGGCCATGGCCGGAAGGGCCGCCATCCACCGCAGCGGCGTGATCGTGTCCTGATACATCAGCGCCGTCAGGTTCAGGCCGGGCGAGATCAGGGTCATGCCCGACACGCCGACCCCCAGGGTGGTCTGCAGGTAGTAGGCCATGCGCGGCGCGCGGTAGCCGCCATAGCTTTCCCCGACGAGATATTTGGGGCTCGTCATGCGGTCGTTCTGGGCCAGCCAGTCATAGACGATGCGGCTGAGATACTGGATGTCGGCGTCGGCGGCGTAGAAGCTCTTCTTGGACTCCGCGTCGTCGACATAGCTGCGCGAGTAGCCGGTGCCGATGGGGTCGATGAACACAAGGTCGGTGAAGGCCAGCCAGCTGTCGGGGTTGTCGCGCGCGACAGGGGCCTCGGACGGGGCGTGAGCGTAGAGGCGCTTGGGGCCGATGCCGCCGAAGTTCAGGAAGGCCGAGGCCGCGCCCGGGCCGCCGTTCAGCGCGAAGGTGACGGGGCGCTCGCCGCCGCCCAGCGAGGTGTAGGCGGTGTAGCCGACCTCGCCCAGCACCTTGCCCTTGGCGTCCTTCACCGGCAGGGCGCCGACCGTGACCTGGTAGTCGATCTTGCGTCCGCCGATGACGGCCGACTGCCTGGCGCTGCGCGCCGGCGGCAACAGAGCCGGTTGATCGGCCGCCGGCGGGGCGGCCTTGGCGGGTGGAGCGTCTTGCGCGGTTGCGGCCGCCGGCAGGGCCAGCGCCGCGAGGAGGGAGAGGCGGAGCAGGCGCTCGCGGATTCGCATCGGGGTCGGTCCAGGAAAGGCGTGAAGGGGAGGGGAGGCGCTCATGCCGTGAGCACGCCCAGCAGGGCGTCGATGTCGCCCATGTCGTTGTGGACGGAGGGCGAGATGCGGATCTTGTCGGCGCCGAGCGTCACATAGATCTTGGCCTTGGCCAGGGCGTCGCGGAACCGCGCCCGAGCGCCCTGATAGGCGAAGACCACCGAAGGGCCCTGGCGGTCGGGCGGCGTCATGGGCAGGAACCCGGCCTTGGGCAGCTCCAGCTGCAGGCGCTCGAGCATCGGCGCGCGATGGCGGGCGATGGCTTCGACGCCGATCGCGTCGATATAGGCCAGCGACCCGGTGAGCGAGGCCAGGGCCGACCAGTTGGCCGTGCTGACCTCGAAGAGGCTGGCCGTGTCGGTCCCCAGCGTCCAGTCGCCGATCACCGGCCCGGGCGGGTCGAAGGGCATGAAATGCTTGTGGAACGCGCTGATCCCGCGCCAGCCCAGCTGCACGCGCTTCATCTGAGGAAGGCGGTCGGCGCGGACATAGAGGAAGGCCGCGCCAAACTCCCCCATCAGCCATTTGTACAGGCCCGCGCAGGCGAAATCGACGCCGCTTTCGCGCACGTCCAGCGGCATGCCGCCCACGACCTGGATGATGTCGGCATAGACCAGCGCGCCCTTGCGATGAGCGATCTGGCACACGCGCTCAAGGTCATGCATGTAGCCGGTGTCGCTGGAGACCAGCGAGATCGCCACCAGGCGGGTCTGGGGCGTGATCGCCTTGTCCAGGTCGTCGTAGTCGATGCGCGTCCCGCGCGGCGCCACCACGCCGAGCGGCATGCCGGCCTTGTGGCGCTCGCCATACATCGCCAACGCCGCGTCGTAGTGGAACGGATCGGTGACCACCCCGGCGCCCGGACCAAGGCCCAGGGACTGGGCGACGAGGTTCTCGCCCTCCAGGGTGCTGGGCACGACGGCGATCTCGCTCGGCGCGGCGTTGATCAGCGCCGCGTACAGGCGCACCGCCTCGTCGCGGGCGTTCTGCACCGGCCAGTTGCGCCCCGGCTCGTCCATCCGGCTTTGCACGTAGGCCATGGTGGCCTGGGTGGTCGCCAGGCCCACGGGATGGGTATAGGCGGCGTTGAGGTGGACGCCTTCGAACGGAAAGTTGCCCCGGTCGGGCAACGCGACGCCCCCGCGCGGCGGGGGCTTGGCCGCCTGAGCGGCCAGGGATGCGGCGGGGGCGGCGGCCGCCGGCGCGCCGCCCAGCACGTGCAGCAAGGTTCGGCGCGTCAGGTCCATCCGATCGACTCCGCGACGACGGTCTAGCGACCGCCTTCACTTGTCATAAGGGACATTTAGACAATTCGTCAAACGCGCCGGCAGGTCTATTTCGTCGTCGCGCGTCTGCGTCCAGGGGCCTTTTCCTCCGCCGCCGGGGCGTCCGAGCCCTCGGCGTCCCGCGCGATATCGGCCAGCAGGTTGTAGACGCTCGCCCGGCTGATCTTCATCGCCTTGGCCACCAGAATGACGGAGCTGCGGGCCTGGAAGAGACCCGCGTCGGCCACCTGTTGAATGAGCTCGATCCGCTCCTGCCGAGTCAGGTTCTCGATCGGCTTGTTCACCTTCAAGGAGTAGTCGCGCACCATGTAGTTGATGTGCTGAGGCAGGTCCTGGCGATAGAGCGGCTCGGGGCGCTTGAGGTCCGACGAGGCGAAGCTGGTCATCATCGCCGTGGCCTTGTCGATCAGGGTCACGTCCATGTTGACGCAAAGAAACCCAATCAAAACCCCGTCCTGGTCGCGCAGACCGGCGGTGATCGACTTTGTCCGCCCCTGCGACGGAAGCGCTTTCTCATAAGGGCCCAGGATGGCCTTGTCCTTGGGGAAGAGGTCGGGCGCGTCCTTCAGATTGGACAGGTCGCCGGCCTGGCGGCCGCTGGTGCTGTTCCAGATCCTGACGATCCGTCCGGTCTGCAGATCATGCAAAACCACTTCGCCGAACGGGTGCAGCAGGGTGGCGATCGCCTCGCCGGTCGAGAAATGCACGCTGAACGGATCGGTGGCCAACACCGCCTCGGATCCCTTGCCGTTCTTCCTCGCCATTCAAACCTCGGTTGCAACTTCAGGCGTGCGATACGCCGGTCCGATCTAGCCGACAAATCGTCCAACTGGAAAGCTCGTTGTTTTTCAAAGCGGCTATCCGGCGAGCACTCGGTGCGTAAGTTCTAGACAGATCTTCCAAATGGATTCTAATAGAATCCTTAATGATAAACGAAATCATGGCGCTAGCGGCGAACCTGGGCGCACCCTCGAAAATGCGCTTTGACAAAACGTCTAATTGGACTTGACGTATTGAGACAGTTCGACGAACGGATCGTGACGGTCATCGAACGGCGTCCTTCCAAAACGGCGACGAGCAGGACCCGCGATGATCCCAGGCTCAGCAACAGGGGGTGTCCCATGACTTCCAACCAGGCGATGTGCGGCGTTTCTTCATCCACCTTGCGGCGGCGACTGTGCGGCGCCGCCTCCGTGGCGGCCGCGGCCTGCCTGCTGCCGCTCTCGGCGAACGCGCAGTCCGCGCCGGCCAAGCCCGACGACCAGGCCGAGCAGGTCCAGGAGATCGTCGTCACGGCCGGAAAGCGCCAGCAGCTGCTGAGCGAAGTGGGCGGCGGCATCTCGGCCGTCACCGGACAGCAGCTCGAGGTTCGCGGCGCGCGCAATCTGGCCGACTACATCGCCTTGGTCCCCGGCATCAACATCCAGTCCTACGGCAGCCCGGGCTACGGCTTCGTGGAGATCCGGGGGATCTCGCCCCAGAGCGTGGGCGCGACGGTCGCGACCTATGTCGACGAGATTCCGTTTGGCGGGGCGAGCGCCCTGACGCGGGGCGGCGTCTATACGCCCGACCTGGATCCGTCGGACCTTCAACGTGTCGAGGTCCTGAAGGGGCCCCAAGGAACGCTCTACGGCGCCTCCTCGCTGGGCGGGGTGATCAAGTATGTGACCAAGACGCCAAGCCTGACCGACCGCGCGTTCAGCGCGAGCGAGGAACTCGTCGGCCTGACCAATGGCGAACTGGGCGGACGGGTGCGCGCTTCGATCTCGACGCCGATCATCCAGGACAAGATCGCCGCCCGCGTCAGCGGCTACTATCGCCATGACCCTGGCTTCACCAACGATGTGGGTCTGGGGCGCTATGACGCCAACGAGGCCGACGCCTATGGCTTCAACGGCACCGTCCTGATCAAGCCGGTCGACACTGTGACGATCAATCTTCACGCCATGCTTCAGCGGAGCAAGGCCGACGGCTACACCAATGTCGACCTGGATCCCGGGACGCTTCAGCCGCTCTACGGAAAGTACGACGTCAAGCGCTACACCCCGGAATTCTTCAAGGTCGGGACCGACCTGGTCTCGGCGGAGATCAATTGGAACACCAAGCTGGGAACGGTGCTTTCGGCCACCAGCTATTCCTATCTGAAGCCCCAGGAACAGACCGATATCACCAGCTTCTATCTGGGCGTGCTTCCGTTCATCACCGCCACCAGCCCGGCCGGCACGGTGGGGACGCACTCGGCCAAGAAGGTGACCGAGGAGCTGCGCTTCACCTCCAAGCGGTTCGGACCTTTGGAGTTCATGGGGGGCGGCTTCTACCAGCATGAGAAGCTGTTCGATAACCAGGACTACTCGACCTTCGACGCCAGTGGAAACCGGGTCCCCAACATCCCCTTGCTCGGGGTCGCTCGTCGCACCGGCACGCTCGCCGAGTACGCCGGCTTCGTCAACGCGACGATCTATCTGACGCCGCAGTTGGACATCACCGGCGGCTATCGTCACAGTCAGATCGACCAGACCCGAGATCGCTACACGACCGGCCAGCTGTTTGGCGGGGTGACCAGCACGCTGTCCCAAAGCTTCTCGGAGATCTCCAACACCTATCTGGCCGGGCTGCGCTGGCGACCAACCCAGGACGTCATGGTCTATGCCCGCGCGGCGAGCGGATACCGGCCCGGCGGCGGGCGCAGCGTGCCGCCCGGCGCCCCGGCCAATTTCGGGCTCACCTACACGGCCGACAGCATCTGGAGCTATGAGGCGGGCGTGAAGGCCCGGGCGCTCGACGGACGCCTGACGGTGGACGCCGACGTCTTCCGGATCGACTGGTCGGACATCCAGACCCTGGTCCAGGTCGGGCGCTATCTGACCGACGGCAACGGCGGCACCGCGCGCAGCAGCGGCGCGGAAGTCCAGTTCGAATACAAGCCGGTCCGAGGCCTGACGATCGGCGGCAACGCGGCCTATACCGACGCCAGGTTCACCGAGGACAGCGCGGCCAGCAACGTCACGGCCGGCACGCCGATCTACTATGTGCCCAAGTGGACCGCCACCTTGAGCGCCGACTACGACTGGAGCCTGGGGTCCAATCTCAGGGCGGTGATCGGCGGGACCTACGAGTATCGGTCCTCGCGCGACGACCTCAACCACTTCCCCATGCCGGCCTATACGCTGATCGGCCTGCACGCGGGCGTTCAGACCGACCACTACGAGGTCAGCCTCTACGTCAAGAACCTGACCGACAAGTACGCGGTCGTCGGGGACCAGGGCCACTATCCGGGCGCGCCCCCCTACACGATCACCGTCAACACGCCGCGAACGATCGGCGTCTCGTTCAGCCAGAAGTTCTGATGTCGCGGGGCGGTCGGTCCCCGGACCGGCCGCTCCTGTCGCCTTGCGTCGCGGCGATGAACCCGCACGGCACGAAAGGGGAGAAGGGCCGATGGCTGATGTTTTGAAGGCGGCGTTGATGTGCCTCGCCATAGGCCTTGGCGCAGGGGGACCCGTCCGCGCCGCGGAAGCCTCGCCGCCGCCCCGGGTCATCGCGCCGCTGGTTCAGGGCGACGAGCCGATCGTCGTCACGACCCACCAGATCAGGGCCGCCGGCGGCCCGCTGACCTACGAGGCGCGCGCCGGGAGACTGCCGATCCGCAGCCAGGAAACCGGCGAGGTTCGCGGCTATGTCTTCTTCGTGGCCTATGTCGTCAGGAGCCAGGGCGCGCCGCGTCCGCTGACCTTCGCCTGGAACGGCGGGCCGCTGGTGGCCTCCAGCATCATCCACATGGAAGGCATGGGCCCCAGGATCCGTGGCCAGGCCAAGGGGGAGATGGTCGACAACCCCGACACCCTGCTGGCCACGTCAGACCTGGTGTTCATGGATCCGGTGGAAACCGGCTTCAGCCGGCCCGCCAAGCCCGAGTTCGCGCCGGAGTTCATGAACCTGCAGGGCGACGTGGCGGCCACGGCGGAGTTCATCCGCGCCTATCGCGCCCGATTTGGCGCGGGCGCCCAACCGCTGATGATCGCCGGCGAAAGCTATGGCGTGTTCAGGGCCGCCGCCCTGGCCGATTATATGAGCGAGCGGGGCGGCAAGATCGCCGGGACGATCCTGATCTCGGGCGACATCCCAAACATCCCCCAATCGACCGGCTTCTATAACGCCATGCACGTGCCGGCGCGCACGGCCGCGGCCCTGTTTCACAAGCGCCTTGCTCCCGACCTGGCGGCCGATCCGCAAGGGGCGATGACGGCGGCCATCGCCTGGGCGCGCGACGTCTATTGGCCTGCGCTCGACAAGGTCGACACGCTGGACGACGCCCAAAGGACCGCGATCGCAGACACCCTGGCGCGCTTCACCGGCGTCCGGCCCGACCAGATCGATCGCACGACCCTGGTGGTCTACGCCGAACGCTATCAGCGCCTCCTTTTCGACGGGGACGGCACGAAGGTCCTGTCGGACGAGGATATGCGCCTGCTGCTGGGCGATCCGGGACAGGGCTATGGCACGCCCGACGCGATAGACCCCTATCTGCGCGGCGAGCTCGGCTACGCGACCGACCTCACCTACAGCGGTTATGAAAAGGGCTACACGCCGACCCCAGGCCCGCTGGCGCGCGGCCCCGGCGAGCAGTTCCTCTACAATCAGCCGGGCATGACCGACGAGATCCGCCGCCTGACCAAGAAGCACGGCGAGGTCACCTACATCGCCCAGGCCAATCCGCCGTGGATCGTCAATGCGATGCGCCGGGACAAGGCCATGGGCGTCTACGTCGCCACCGCCCGCTACGACCTGCTCAACATGTGTGAGGGCGACGTGATCGCCACGGCGACCCTGCCGCCGGACCTGTCGAGCCGCATCACCAATCGCTGCTACCAGGCCGGTCACGTCATTTTCCGCGACGCCGACGCCAGGCGGCGCTTGTTGGCCGATCTGGCCGTCTTCGTGCGGCGGGCCGCCGGGAGCCAGGCGGCAGCCGCCCGTCCGTGATTTGAGCTGATCGCCGCCTCGCCCGCCTTTGACGACGGGCAAGGCCGGTGGCGCGCGCGACGACGACGCCCTGATCGTGTCGCTCCCGCCGCGCCTTGAACCAAGGAAGGATTTTTGAGCGTGGGTCCACGGTTGGACAACAAACAGGCCGGCTTGGCCGCATCACCTCTTGGCGGCGCCGACAGACGTTCGCTGACCATCGTCAACGCCGCGACCTTGGAGCGGTTGATCTCGATGGAGCAGGCCATCGGCCTGATCGATGCGGCCATGCGCTCGCTGTCGGCGGGCGAGATCTCCGCGCCGGCGCGGTGGGCCATGCCCGTCGGCGTGGACGGCAAGCTTGTCCTGATGCCGGGCGCCGCGCCTGGCGACGGGCCCTTCGCGCTGAAGGCGCTCAGCCTGTTCGACGCCGAGGCGCGGGGCGATCGTCCCGGCCATCAGGGCGTGGCGGTTCTTTTCGACGGCCGCACGGGGCAGCCCCTGCTGATGGCCGACGCGGCCGCCGTTACGGCCCTTCGCACCGCCGCGGCGACAGCGGTCGCGACGCGAGCGCTGGCGCGGCCCGACGCCAGATCCCTGGCCTTGCTGGGCTGCGGAGAGCAGGCGCGCTGGCACGCCCAGGCGCTGCGCCTGGTGCGCGACATTCGCGAGGTGCGGCTTTGGGGGCGCGACCGCGCCCGCGCCGAACGCTTCGCCGACCTCAACTTGAGCGGATTCGAGCGGGTCCATCTGCTCGACGATCCGCGCGAGGCCATGCGCGCCGACATCGTCTGCACCCTGACCCATGCTCACGAGCCCTTCCTGCGCGGCGACTGGCTGGAGCCGGGACAGCATCTCAATCTGGTCGGCGCCAGCACCGTCTATTCGCGCGAGGTCGACGATCGGGCGGTGGCGCGCGGCACGTTCGTGGTCGACTGCCGAGCCCACGCGCTGTCCCAAGCCGGGGAGCTGCTGCACGCGATCGCCGCGGGCGTGGCCACCGAAAACGACATTCACGCCGAGATCGGTGAAGTTCTGGCGGGCCGTCGGCCAGGGCGGCAGGGTCCGGCTCAGATCACGATCTACAAATCCCTGGGGCATGTCGTGCAGGACCTGGCGGTGATGGCCGCGGCCGAGGAACGCACGCGCAGCGATCGATCGGCCCTTCGCGTCGACTGGTGACTCAAAGCACAGCCAAAAAGGAGGATCCTGACATGGACGCCGACCGGTCCGCCCTGTTTCGCATCGTTCCGCTTTGCTTGCTGATCGCGGTCTTCGAAGGCATGGACATCCAGTCGATGGGCGTGGCCGCGCCCAGCATGGCTCCGGCCCTGGGCCTTGGTCCTTGGCGCATGGGCGTGCTGATGAGCGCCAGCACCCTGGGCATGCTGATCGGCGCGGCCCTGGGCGGGCGGCTGGCCGACCGGGCGGGGCGCAAGGCGCTCCTGGTGGCTTCGATGGCGGTGCTGGGATTGTGCTCGCTGGCGACGACGGCGACGTCGAGCTTCCCCCTGCTTGCCGTGATCCGCCTGTTGGTCGGACTTGGCCTGGGCGGCGCCTTTCCCAACCTCATCGGGATGATCTCCGACGGCGCGCCCGCCCGATGGCGCGTGACGTTGCTGGGTGTTGTCTATTGCGGAATTCCGCTGGGCGGGATGCTCGCGGCGATCGTGGCGCGCCTGGTCCTGGCGACCGACTGGCGTCTGGTGTTCGTGGCCGGAGCCCTAGGACCCCTTCTGCTCGCGCCGCTCCTGGCCGTGCTGCTGCCGCGCGACCCGACCGCGCGCGGGACGGGGCAGGAAGCCGAGCGAGGAGGGCTATTGGGCGTGCGAAGGGGTGTCACCCTGCGCCTTTGGACCGCCTACTTCTTCACCCTGTTTGCGATCTATCTGCTGCTCAACTGGCTGCCCTCGCTGCTGGTCGCTCGAGGTTTTGGCAAGGCGCAGGCGGCCGACAGCTCGATCCTGCTCAATCTGGGCGCGGTGATCGGCAGCGTCGTGCTGGGCCAACTGGCCGATCGCGCGCGCGCCTCTCAGGTCTTGCTCTACACCTATGCCGGCATGATCGTCGCTCTGGTCGGGCTGGCCTTTTCGACTGGAGCCTCCTTCTGGGTGGCGATCTTCCTGGCGGGCTTCTTCGTGATCGGCGGCCAGCTCATTCTCTACGCCGCCGCGCCACCGATCTATCCGCCAGCCGTGCGCGGGGCCGGCGTCGGAGCCGCCGTGGCGGCGGGGCGCGCCGGTTCGATCGCCGGGCCGCTGTTGGCGGGCAGCATCCTTGGCGCGGGCTTCGGCGCCGGCGCGGTCGTCGCGACCGCCTTGCCAGGGTTGCTGCTGGCGTTTCTGGCCATGTCGGGCGTGCGCGCTGTGCGAGCGGACGCAGATGAGGGCTGACCCACGACGCCGATCACACGGTCGCGGGATCCAGGATGGACAAATAGAACCAGGTCGGTAATTTACAAACGAGTGTTGAAGCGCACCCTAACGTCAAGTTGATCGACCGTTTTGTGGGAATGCAAGACACGGGCGTCTGCGCCGCCAACCCTCAAGCGTCGGGGTGGAGCATGTTGGAAACCTGTCCGGCTGACGGATCGCTGCGCTATCGCCCCGCGACCAGGCGGCCCGTGCGGGGGCTGGTCTTGCTCCTCCATGGCGTGGGCTGGACGCCCGGACATATGGCGCCTCTGGCCCAGGGCGTCGCGCGGTCCTTGTCCGATGTCGCCGTGACCGCGGCCACGGGTTTTGCCCCATACGACCGGGGGCGCGAAGGCCGCCAATGGTTCAGCACCATCGGCATCACCGCGGAAAATCGCCAGCAGCGAATTGACGCCGTCCTGCCCGGGGTCCAGGCCCTGTGGGAGAGCGAGGCGGCCGGCCTGGGCCTTTGTCCACGCCAAGTCGCGATCGTGGGATTTAGCCAGGGCGCGATCTTGGCCACCCACCTGGCGGTGTGGTCGGCGCGGCCGCCCGCCGCCGTCGTCGCCCTGGGCGGCCGTCTGGCGCGTGCGCCGTCCGTGGCGCGCGCCGAGCGACCGCGGGTCCTGCTCAGCCATGGGGCGGAGGACAGGACCATACCGCTGTCGGACATGGAGAGCACGGCGGCCGAGCTGCGCGCGGCCGGTTGCCAGGTGCACACCCAGACGGTTCTTGGCCACGGACACGACATCCATTCCGAGCAGGTCCGCCGCGCCATCGAGCATCTCGACGCCTGTCTTGGCCCTTTGGAGGTTTAATCCGATTTCTCGACCGACCTTGTTCGATTTGCAGAAAGGATTGTACTAAAATCAGGTGATCCTAAGCGTTCGTTCGTGACGCCAGGGCAGACGCGGCGGCCGCGAACGCCTTCCATCGCCGCGCGCTTGTCGCCGGCGGCGGGAACGAGGCCAGAGGCGGGGTCGCGATCGGGAAAAGCGCTCTAGGACGGGCGTCGGAAACAAAAACGGGCCGACCGGCAAGGGCGAGCCCGAGGGGAGGGGACGAGTGTATCAAAGGATCATCCTGGCGTTCGACGGCAGCCATGAGGCCCGGACGGCGCTGCGGGAAGGGGCCCTGCTGGCCCGGCGTTACGACTCCACGGTCTGGCTGCTCTGCGTCCTGCCCGACAACGCCGCGATCTCCATGGCCGAGGGCATCCAGCCCGGCGCGGCCGAGCATGCCCTGGCCGCCGGCGATGCGATGGTCGAGGAGGGTCTGGCCAAGTTGCGGGGCTTGGGGCTCAAGGCCTCCGGCCACGTCGCTCGAGGCGATCCGGCCCCGACGATCAGCGCCTTCGTCCAGGAGGTCGGCGCCGACCTGGTCGTGGTCGGACACCGGCGCCGCAGCTTCCTGGAGCGCTGGTGGTCGGGGCCGTCGGGCGCCTACATCGTCGACAACACCGACTGCAGTCTTCTGGTCGCCCGCAAGCCCATCAGCGATGCGGAGTTCGCCGCCGAACTCGCGCGCTGTACCCCAGGGGTTTCCACGCAGTAGTCTCAAAGCAAGCTTGGTTCGCTAAGTCGCACGACGAGAGACCCATGGCCGATCCCGACCCCATCGCCAAGGCCGCCCTGACCGTCATGGACGCCATGCTCGATGCGGTCGTGGCGATCGATCCGCACGGTGTCGTCCTGGCGTGGAACATGGCCGCGACCCAGATCTTCGGGTGGTCGCCCGAGGAGGCGCTGGGACGGCCGCTTGAGGGCCTGATCGTTCCGCCCCAGCACCGGGCCGCTCACGGCGAGGGTCTTCGCGTCTTCCAGGAGACGGGTCTGGCGCGCGTGCTCAATCGGCGCATCGAGATCAGCGCCGTGGACAAGGGGGGACGGGAGTTTCCGGTCGAGCTGTCGATCATCGCCACGCCCGGCGGTCCGGCGGCCTTCATCGGCTTCCTGCGCGACATCAGCGACCGTCGTCGATCCCAGGAGCGCCTGGTGCTCAGCGAGGAGTCGCTGCGACTGACCACCCAGGCCGCCGAGATCGGCACCTGGGACCTGGACCTGCTGACCGACACCCTGACCTGGTCGGATCGGACGAAAGCCATGTTCGGGATTTCGCCGAACGTGCCCTGCTCGTTGGACGACTTCTATGGCGGCCTGCATCCCGATGACCGCGCCGCCACCAGTGAGGCCTTCGACCGGGCGCTCGACCCGGACCAGCGGGCGACCTACGACGTTCAGTACCGCACCATCGGCAAGGAAGACGGCGTCGTTCGCTGGGTGGCGGCCAAGGGCAAGGGTCTGTTCGACGACCAGGGCCGATGCGTGCGCGCCGTGGGCACCGCCATCGACATCACCGCCGACAAACTTGCCCAGGCCCGCCACGCCTTCATGCTTGAACTGAGCGATGTGCTGCGCGGCGCCGAAACCGACATCGCTCTGCGCGAAGCCAGCGCCCTGATGGGCCGGTTCTTCGGGGTTTCGCGGGTCGGCTACGGCCAGCTCGATCCGGTCGAGGACGTGTTCGACTATTCCATCTGCTGGACGGACGGCACGGTGCCGCCGCTCCTGGGCCGCTTTCCGGCTCACGCCTTCGGCCGCAAGATCGTCGCCAAGCTGGGCGTGGGCCAGACCGTGGTGGTCGAGGATCTGTTCACCGCCGACATCAGCGACGAGGCCGAAACGCGGGCCACGGCCTCGAGCGTCGACACCCGGGCCATCCTGGTGGTGCCGTTCCTGCGGGCCGGCCGGCTGCACACCATCGTCTATCTGAACGACCGGCCGGCCCGGCGCTGGCGCGCCGATGAAATCGCCTTCATGGAGGAGGTGGCCGAGCGCACCCGCCAGGTCATCGAGCGCGGCGAGGCGGAAGCGGCGCTGCACGCCTTGAACGCCACGCTGGAGGCGCGGGTCGAGGCGCGGACCCGGGAACTGCGAACGACCGAGGAGGCGCTTCGCCAATCTCAGAAGATGGAGGCGATCGGCCAGCTGACGGGCGGCATCGCCCATGACTTCAACAACCTCCTGCAGGGCATCACCGGCAGTTTGGACCTGATGCAACGGCGTCTGAGCGAGGGGCGGACGGCAGATCTGGAACGCTATCTGGTCGGGGCGACGGCCTCGGCCAGCCGCGCCGCGGCTCTGACCCACCGGCTGCTGGCCTTTTCGCGCCGCCAGCCGCTCGACCCGCGCTTGGTGCGAGCCAATCCACTGATCGCCTCCATGGAGGAGCTGCTACGCCGCACGCTGGGGGAGTCGATCGCGCTGACCCTTCGCCTGCCCGATGACCTCTGGCCGACGCGCTGCGATCCCAACCAACTGGAAAGCGCGGTTTTGAACCTGGCGATCAATGCGCGAGACGCCATGCCCGACGGCGGTCGGCTGACGATCGAGACCCGAAACGTCGACCTGAGCAGTGTCTTTGGCGATCTGCCGCAGGACCAGGGTCAGTACGTGTGCATCAGCGTCAGCGACACCGGCGTGGGCATGAGCCGGGAGATCATCGCCCGGGCCTTCGAGCCGTTTTTCACCACCAAGCCGACAGGGCAGGGGACGGGTCTTGGGCTGTCGATGATCTATGGGTTCGCGCGCCAGTCGCAGGGCTACGCCAAGATCGACAGCGAGCCGGGCAAGGGCGCGACCGTCAAGCTCTACCTGCCCCGGGACGAAGGTCCGGGCGACGACCTCGACCCGACGGTCGCCTTGGTCGAGCCGGCCGTCGCCCGTGACGGCGAGACCGTGCTGGTGGTCGAGGACGAGCCCGTGGTTCGGGGCTTGGTTGCCGAGGTGCTGAGCGACTTGGGCTATCAGGTCCTGGAAGCCGATGACGGCCCCTCGGGCCTGGAGATCATCCAGTCCAGCCGTCGTCTGGACCTGCTGATCACCGATATTGGCCTGCCTGGCTTGAACGGCCGTCAGATCGCCGACGCCGCGCGCGTGCTTCGGCCTGGCCTGAAGGTGATGTTCATGACCGGCTACGCCGAAAACGCCGCCGGGTCGGACGGCTTCCTGGAAGCCGGCATGGCGATGATCACCAAGCCCTTCTCCGTGGAGGCCCTGGTCGCGCGGATCCGCGACCTGACGGAAGCCGGCTAGTCGGTCTCGACCGGGATCGTTGTGCTCGGTTCGGTCACGAGATCGTCGAGCTTGTGAAACACCCGGACGCCTTGCCCGCAGTTCAGGATCGCCGAGCTTGATCCGAGCCACAGCACGTCCACGCCCACGCAACCTTTGTCCACTTTGCTCTCGGGCGAGACCCGAAGGCCGGTGTGATAGGCGGCGGGCCAGGCGACACGATGGTTGACCAGGCGCCAGCCGGACTTGAACAAGCCTCCCGCGCCCCACAGGCTGATGAAGAGGGTGCCGGACAGGGCGACGCCCAGCACGACATAGAGCGAGACCAGACGCTCCTGCCGCGCTTCCGCGATCAGCTCCTCGACGCTTTGACGCCGATGCGAGCCGGGAGCGAGCTTTTCGCCAAGGCGCGCAAAGGCCCATTTGAATGCGCTCAGAACAATCAGCACCCCCACGAAGGTCATGGCAAACTTGGGGAAGAGCGAGAACCCGCCCATGATGACATCGTTCGTGCTGGCGATCCTGAAATAGCTCGCCCGCCAGGCCGCCCAGAACAGGAACCCGTTCCAAAGCGCGCTGATGGCGAAAACGCCGGCGGTCGCTACGCTGCAGAAATAGAGGGCTCGGACAATTGGCGTGTCGGTGTTCGACAAGGCGACGCCTTTCAAGCTTCGACGCTGACCAGCACAGCGGCGGCAGGCGCATGGGGCATGGCCCGTCACATGTCAACTAGAGTGACGGATCAAAGAATATAAGGCCGTATCGTGAGTAAAAGTGAAGATTGAGTTTAGAAAGGTGCGCGCATTGAAAGGTGTAAATTGATTTATTGCTCGCTGACCGGCTGGGGAATATTTGCGTCTTTCGACGGCCCGATGAGCGCGTTCTCGATTGCGGCATAGAGAAGCTCGACGGACAACGGTTTGGCCACATGACCGTCCATCCCCGCCATGAGATAGCTTTCGGCCTGATGCTGTAGCGCATCGGCCGTGATCGCCAGGATCGGCGTCTTGCGGCGCCCCTCTTGGTCTTCGATGGCCCGGATCGCCTTGGTGGCGGCCAAGCCATCCATAATCGGCATCTGTATATCCATCAGGACGATATCGACCATGTGGTCGCGAAAGAGAGAGACCGCCTCCTGGCCGTCCCGGGCCAGTATCAGTTCCGCTTCGAGCGGCGCCAACAGCGCCTGCAGGACGAGACGGTTCGTGGCGTTGTCCTCCGCGGCCAGGATGCGCAGCCCCTTCGAAACGGCCGGTTCTGGCGAGGCGATCTCCCTGGCCGCTTCCCTAGCGGGCGGCCGCGCGAGCGGCAGCCGCAAGGTGAAGGTGGAGCCCTGACCCTCGGTGCTTTCAACGCTGATGTCGCCTCCCATAAGAGCGGCCAAACGCCGGGAGATCGCCAAACCAAGGCCCGTGCCGCCAAATCGCCGGGTGCTGGAGTTATCGAGCTGGGTGAAAGCGTTGAAGAGTTCGCCCAGGCGTTCGCGCGCGATGCCGGGGCCATCGTCGCGGACCCGGACGACCAGGCCGTCGTCCAGGGCTTGGGCATCCATCTGGACGGCGCCGAGATCGGTGAATTTAACAGCGTTGGAAACCAGGTTGAGAAGGATCTGGCGAATACGGCCCTCGTCGCCGATCCAAGAGCCGCCCGCGTCGCCAGCGCGCCAATCGAGCCTTATGCCCTTGCCCTGGGCCACGGCCTCATAGGTCCGGCAGACCTCCGACAGCAATGGCGCCAGCTCGAAGGGCGCATCCATGATCTCCAGCCGGCCGGCCTCGATCTTGGAAAGATCCAGGGCGCTGTTGAGGATGCTCAGGAGCCCCTTGCCCGATTGCAAAATGACGTCGACGCGATCGTGCTGGGGCGGAGGGAGATCGTCGCGCGCCATGACTTGGGCCATGCCCATAATTCCGTTCAAGGGCGTGCGGATTTCGTGGCTGATATTGGCGATGAACTCGCTTTTCGCGACGCTGGCGGCGCGGGCGTCGTCCCGCGCGACGGTGAGCGCGTGCAAGGTCTCATGCAGCGCGTCTTCCTGAGCGGAAAGATCGCGGAGCATACGCGCGATGCACATGCCCAAGAGCGTGAAAACCAAGGCCATGACAAGCCCGGCGATGATCGCGGGTTCGGCGAGCTTGCGCAGCGCGTCGGCGCCGGGCTGGCTTGGCGTCCAGACGAGCGCCCCCAGACCGCGTCCGTCCGGATCGATCAGCGGCACAACGCCGGGCCCCGAGGTGAGCGACGGGTCGCGTCGGAACCCCAGGTCCGGCACGCCGATGTCCTGAGAGAGCTGGGCGAGGAGTTGTCGGTCCAGAAGCCAGCCGGTCACCACCACGCTCGCCGCTTGCGGATCGCGCATCAGGCCGTTGCGCGGCAAGATCGCCGCTACCGCGAGGAAATAGACACGTCCGTCCGGGGCCACGATGATTGAACGCTGCGCCGCGGCCTTCGCTCGGCGCCCGCCCTGCGACGCATAGAGATCACGTTGCTTGAGTTCGCTTCTTTGCACCGAGCGAACGGTCGACAGGATCGACGCCTCGAGATCTTCCTCTTGGCCGAGGGCGACCCGCTCGCCGTCCCGGGCCGCATACTGGAGGCGACCACGGCCATCGAAGAGCAGCGTGACGTCGTGGTCGAAGGAGAGGTGGTAGTACTCGGTCAGCTTCTCGTCGACCCAGTCGGGATCGATCGAACCCTTGGTCTTGAAATAGGCCTCGTCCCAGGCCGTCACCGAAACCGTCTCTTCGTGCAGGCGCGCGAGGTTCCTGTCGACCTTGCGATCGACCAGCAAGGTCTCCTGGCGCGCCTCGGCCTGGTTCAGGTCCGCCCAGATATAGGCGAACAAGGCGACCGCTCCGGCGATCACCAAGCCGACGGCCAGCAGCCCCAGCTGCAGGATGTCCCATCGTGTCTTCTGCGGTGTTTGCCGGCGCATGGATGACCTCTCGGGCACCTGCTAACCGTGTCGCGTACAGAGAGGAGTTAATGTCCATGCGAACGCGACCTTAGGTCGCACGACGTCGTCGCGTGGATTTGTCCGTGACTATCAAATAAAATCCGCATGAACTTTAGATAAGGTGAGACACCTATATCAAATGATAACAGTGTCTTACTGGATAGGAGCAAAAAAATAAGGATCAAATGCATCGCGCGGGCAAGCAATGGCGGCCGACGCCCATCCAGTGAAATGCGCCTCGGTCGCGAGGTTTGCGGCCCGCCATGACCTGAAACTCTCGATCCTCGACGCGCAAACCCTGGAACGGTAGGGTGCTTTCGTGAAGTGATATCCTGTTGGGCTTGGAAATGGTCAAGACAGTCCCGCGATGGGCGCTCTGGTCTTCCGCAATGATGCTAATTGCAGCATTCGTCGCGATGACATTTTGTGGCGCGTTAGGTGCGGGCGTGTTCAAGGCTTGGCGTCCAGAGTCCTTGGGGCTCGATCCTTGGCAATACTTCACAATGCTCAGGAAGTTTGGCGTCTGGGCCTTCTGCATCGCTGTGCTCAATGCCGCTGTGCTTTGGCCCAATCGGCATCGGCTCTGAGGCGGTCGCAGGATTTAGAGTCGGAAACTCAGTACACTGACGGTCAATATATTTGACGTCTAACATATCTTATCGGAAACTGGTACAATTGGTGGACTAGCCAGCCTCTTAGATTGGCAAGGCATACCGTTGGACCTGGATGATGTTCGACCCATCAGCCGCGAGCGACACCTCAAGCACCTGATTGACCAGGTCGGGCTCGGCGGTCAGCGTTTGCAGCGCGATCTCGAAAAGCTCGCGCTGCAAATCCAGGTCCATGCCGACCGGACCATTCAGGCAGATCAGGCCCGCATGGAGGTCGGTCTTGCTATATTCGCCCTTCGTCCCCGGAGCCGAGGCTGGACCACGAAAATCGTAGGCGTTCTTGGTCACGAAGGTCCAGTCACCCTCCAGGATAATGGGAAGGAGCTCCCAGTCCTTGGCGCCGCCCTTGCCGATCCACCGTACGTGCATTGTGGCCTCATGGCCTTGCTCGATGGCGTCGTGAGCCAGCCGGTCGCTCAAACACTCGTCGATCAGGAACTTCATGACCGCGGGCGACGGGCGACCGTGTGCGTCGAGATCAACTTGTGGCCGGAACGAAGGCTCGCGGGCTTGCGCGGACGGCCCCGCAGAGGATTGGCTTCGGCGTAGAGCCGGGCCAATTCTATCCGCTCCTCGTCGAGGTCGTAGGCTTTCTGGACCTCGTCTACCGACTTGCCCGCCGACAGGCTCGCGGCGATGTCGTGCACCGGGATCCGCGTGCCCTTGAGGACCGGGGCGCCGCCGAGGATCTCGGGATCCTGCACGACGGCTTGGCGGGCATGATCCAACTGATCGCGGCGATGGTCGGTCTGGCTGACGAACGATCCAAAATCAAAGATAAGGTAGTGGTGCTTGATTGGCAGATGGAGTTCGCGAAGCGGCGTCTTGATAAGATTGTGGATGACGTCGGTTCGCGCCTCGGCGGTCAACACCGGCGCGGTGTGGAAATAGAACCGCACGAAAGCGCAGGCGTCCGATCGCAGCCAGCGTCCGCCGTCGGTCCGATAATATGTCTTGGGCAGGATATGCTCGTCGATCATTCGGTTGACGTCGCGCACGCTGACCTCGGCGACGACGGCCGCCTCGGACGGCGTCAACATGTCGTGGGCGGCGGTCGCCAAGGCGGTCTCTCCAATTCTTCCGAACGATCGGAAGATATATAGTCAACACTGACAACTTATGAAAGCTCCGCACGCCAAGCCGCACGGGCCCGGTCGCCGTCTCTGGTCAGCTTGATCTCGCCAAAGGCCTACAGGCGGGCGGCGATCGCCATGTTGTCGGCATAGCCGCGCGGGCCCCCTATTCCGGGTCCCGCGGACCGGTCAACGGGCTCAACTCGCTCAGCCACTTCGGCATCATTTTCTCGATGGAGTCGAACGCATGGCTGAACAACGCCATGGATGCGGCGGTGATATGCGCCGCTGAGTTTCCAATTGGGCTGGGCCTGACATCCCGTCCGAACGTCGTGCGGTACTGATCATGGTCGGTGTGCGTGTAGAGCCCAGAGACCCCACCGTAGTTGGGATGCGCCGCTTCGCTGAAGGTGTCGTAGGCGCGGCGAACGCCTGGGATCGCTTTATCCAACCGGTCGATAAGGCTTAGGACATTGACCGCTTGAGGAAAGTCGGCCTCGCTTCTGAACCCCATCATCATTGGCGTCAGCATGTCGTTGAGGGCGTTGGAGGTGTGAACAGCTCGCCCCTCCAAAAGTTTGCTCAGTCGCCAGAGCATCGCGGTGTTTTCGATGATCGAACGCGCCAAGGTGATGCCAACCGCCCGGTCGGAGCGATCCAGAGCGTCGCAGAGAGTCCGGGCCATCTCCTCTGTGCGCCATGCCAGAGCGCCACGAATGACCAACGCCTTGTAGGGCGCTTTGGACCAGACGCCGATTTCCGCGACATCGACAATCCGTGGGAGCCTCGCGCGAAGTTTCGCCGTTCGCTCGCGGATAGTTGCGATGTCCTCGGCCAGCTGCTCCGCGTCGCTCAGATCGGCCATGTCGCCTCGCGAAAGCTCCGTTTCAAGGAGGGTAAGCGGCTAAGCCAGACATTGCTAACGCCCTATCCGGTGGACGACGACGAATTGCGTTCGGCAGGGCCTGAACGCCGCGAAGACGCCACGATCTAGGGAGCTTGCTGCACCGCAACATTCTGACGATGGCCGCGTTGGTCATCGTCGCCCCCGGAGGGATCCCTGATGCGCCTGCCCCTGATCGCGCCCGCAGACCTGACGCCCGAACAGAAGCCTCTATACGACGACATGAGACAGGGGATCGCCGGTCACTTCAACGCCTTCAAGGTCGAGCGCGAGGACGGCGCGCTGATGGGGCCTTGGAACCCCTGGCTGCACGAGCCGGCGATCGGCAAGGCGATCTGGGACTTCACCCTGGCCATGACCGCCAACGCCGTCCTGCCCGACAACGTCCGCCAGATCGCCATCCTGGTGGTGGGAGCTCGCTACGACGCGGCCTACGAGATCTACGCCCACATCGCCGTGGCCGAAAAGGAAGGCATGCCGGCCGAGCGCCTGGCCACCCTGGTCGCCGACCTCAAGCCCAATGACCTGGCCAAGGACGAGAGCGTGGCTTTCGACGTCGCTTATGCGCTCAGCCGCGGCGGCGTGCTGCCCGAGCCGCTGTACGCTCTGGCGATCAAGACCTTCGGCCAGCACGGGACCAACGAACTGATCTATCTGGTCGGCCTCTACGCCTTGGTCTCGGTGACGCTGAACGGCTTCAACGTGCCGGTCCCCGAGCGTGAATAGCCGCGCCCAGAAGGCGGTCGCCGCGCCGGAAAAGCCCAAGCCCAACGCCACCGCCTTCGAGAGCGTGGCCCTCCTGTTGCAGGGCGGCGGCGCGCTGGGCGCCTATCAGGCCGGGGTCTATGAGGCCCTGCTGGAGGCCAATGTCGAGCCGACCTGGATCGCCGGCATCTCGATCGGCGCGATCAACAGCGCCATCATCGCCGGCAACGCCCGAGAAAACCGCGTGGCCCGGCTGCGCGAGTTCTGGGAGACCGTCAGCGCCCCTCGTGACGGCGGCCTGTCCAGCTTCTGGTCGGACATGTTGAACGGAGACGCCGCGCGTGGCTGGGTCAATCAGCTGGCGGCCGGCGAGATCATGGCCAAGGGCGTGCCGGGCTTCTTCACCCCTCGCGTGCCGCCGCCCTTCCTGATGCCCGCCGGCGTCGGCGGGGCGACCAGTTGGTACGACACCGCGGCGCTGCGCCTCACTCTAGAGCGACTGGTCGACTTCGACCGCATCAACGCCAAGACCGTACGCTTCAGCGTCGGCGCCGTGAACGTGCGCACCGGCAACTTCGCCTATTTCGACAACGAGACCGACGTCATCGGCCCCGAGCACATCATGGCCAGCGGCGCCCTGCCCCCGGCCTTCCAGGCGATCGAGATCGACGGCGAGTTCTACTGGGACGGCGGCATGGTCTCCAACACCCCGCTGGACTGGGTGCTGTCGGCGCGGTCGGACCTGGACACCCTTATCTTCCAGGTCGACCTGTGGAGCGCCCAGGGCGTGCTGCCGCGCGACCTGTCGGAGGTGGCGGTGCGGATGAAGGAGGTGCAGTTCTCCAGCCGCACCCGCGCGGCGACCGACAGCTTCAAGAAGCTGCAGAGGATGCGCGCCACGTTCAACGAACTGCTGGCCCAGATGCCGCCCGAACTGGCCGCCACGCCACAGGCGCGGCTGCTGGCCGAGGCTTCCGATCCCGCCGTCTACAACATCGTGCAGTTGGTCTATCGCTCGGCCACTTACGAGGGCCAGTCCAAGGACTACGAGTTCTCGCGCCGGACCATGGAAGAGCATTGGGCGGCCGGTCGCCGCGACGCCCTGACCACCCTGTCTCACCCCGAAGTGCTGACCCCGCCCACGGCGGCCCACTCGGTCCAGACCTTTGACTTCACCGCCCCCGCGCCCTCCCCCGCCAAGGATCGATCATGAGCACGTCCAACAGCCTGCAAGACAAGGTCGCGGTCATCACCGGCGCCGCCAGCGGCATCGGCAAGGACATCGCCAAGGAGTTCCTGGCCAATGGGGCAAAGGTGGCCATCGCCGACCTCAACATCGAAGCGGCCAACGCCACGGCGCTGGAGTTCGACCCTACCGGCGAGCGCGCCTTCGGCGTGTCGATGGACGTCACCGACGAAGACCAGGTCAACGCCGGCATCGAAGCGGTGGCCAAGAAGTTCGGCGGGATCGACATTCTGGTCTCCAACGCCGGCATCCAGATCGTCGGTCCGATCGAGACCTACAAGTTCTCCGACTGGAAGAAGTTGCTGGCCATCCACCTGGACGGCGCCTTCCTGACCACCCGGGCTTGTCTGCAGCACATGTACGCCCAAGGGCGCGGCGGCAGCGTGATCTACATGGGCTCGGTGCATTCCAAGGAGGCTTCGGTGCTGAAGGCCCCCTATGTCACCGCCAAGCACGGGCTGGAAGGCCTGGCCAAGGTGGTGGCCAAGGAAGGCGCCAAGCACGGCGTGCGCGCCAATGTCATCTGCCCCGGCTTCGTTCGCACGCCGCTGGTCGAGAAGCAGATCCCCGAACAGGCCAAGGAGCTGGGCATCAGCGAGGAAGACGTCATCAAGACGGTGATGCTGAAGGACACCGTCGACGGCGAATTCACGACCGTGGACGACGTGGCGCGCACCGCGGTGTTCCTGGCCAGCTTCCCGACAAACGCCCTGACCGGCCAATCGATCGTCGTCAGCCACGGCTGGTTCATGCAGTGAGATGCGGCTTGGCCGGTTGGGGCCCCTTCGCGTTCCTTGCGCGGCTCCACGCTTCAGGTGGTCGCGCCCGCAGCGCACAACCGGTCAGCTGAACGTTCGGGACGTTCTGGACATTTTGTACAATTGACGCTACAAGGTCGACATCGATTGTTTTGTACAAAACACGCAACGTGCCGAGGAATGCGAAATGGCGTCTAACGCCGCCCGTCGAAACCTAGACGCAGAAGCCCCCCTTCGGGAAGTGGTGGCCGCCTTCACGGCCGCCGTGCAGAAGCTGTCCGCCGGTCAGCGGGGGCAATTGTTCGTCCATCGGCGGGAGATGCCCAAGTTCGTCTCCAGCATCATCGCGCAGCTGGAGGCTCCGGCCGAGGACAGCCCGCTCCCGACGCAAGGCGAAGGTGTCGAGGCGCTGCTGACGGCCGCTGAAGGCCGTCGCCGACTGTCGCCCCTGGTTGCGCCCTTGGCGCTGGAGGAATGGGCAGGGCCCGTCGCCGGTCCGTCCGACCTGGAGCGCAGCCAGGGCATCGCGCGCTCGACCCTGCATGCCTGGCAAAAGCAGGGCCTGGTGATCGGCTTGCTCAAGAGCGCACGCCATCACGTCTTCCCGCTGGCCCAGTTCATTGACGGTCGCCCGATCCAAGGTCTCGACGCGGTCTTGGCGACGGTCGGCGATCCGCGCACGGCCTGGCTATGGCTGGTCACCGAGCACCCGGAACTGGGCGGCAAGAAGCCGGTCGATCGCCTGAAGGCGGGCGCGGTTGATGTCGTCAGCGACCTGGCGGGCCGAGACTTCGGTCAATCGTGATCTTCGACCCGGCCGTCATCAAGCGGCTGACCCTGCCGTTCCGCCCTCGGCGCTGGCTAAGGGTCACGCCGCTTGCCTTCAAGGCCACGCCGCTGGGCCTTGGCTTCGGCAGGACGCGCTTCGCCAGCCCGGACGACAGGTTCAAGGTGCTCTATATCTCGCCAGCCATCGACACGGGCGTGGCCGAGACCCTGATCCGCGACCGGTTCGTCGGCAAGGCCCGGCGGCTCATCACCCAAACCGAGGTCGAGACCTGGGGCGTCTGCGAGGTCGAAGCGGTCTTGGACCTGAACCTGCTCGACATCAGAACGACGGGCCTGCTCCAGCTGGGCGTCGCCACGGACGCGGCCAGGGCCAAGTCGCACAAGGCGGGCCGGGCCTTCAGCGCCCGGGTGTTCGAACAGGCCCCCGAGGTCGATGGCCTTCTGTATTCGTCGCGCCTTACTGGCGGTCCTTGCGTGGCCGTCTACGAGCGGGCCGTCGCCAAGTTGGAGGGTGGTCCGGTTGTTGAGCTTTCCCGCCTGCCCCAACTGGCGCCGGCGCTGGCGGAACTCAATGTCGAACTGATCGCGCCGTAGGCCTGTCCACCGTGGCCCCAATCGGCCTAGCCTTCGTTCCCCCGGCCCAACTTTAAGCGCTGACCACGCACCAAGGACCACCATGACCGAGAACCCCATGCTTGAGGGCCCCAGCGCCGCCCCAGCCTCTGGCGGCAAACCCAAATCGCTGGTCATTTTCCTGCATGGCTATGGCTCCAACGGAGCCGATTTGATCGACCTGGCCCCCTACTGGGCAGGCGCCTTGCCCGACACCCTGTTCTTGGCGCCCGACGCGCCGCAGTCGTGCGAGGGCGTGCCCTTCGGCCGGCAGTGGTGGGCGCTCACAAGTCTCACGCCCCAGGCGCGAGCCGCTGGCGTCCGCGTTTCCGCGCCCGCCCTGAACGCCTTTATCGACGCTCAGCTGGAAGCGCATGGACTGACCGAGGATCGGCTGGTCTTGGTCGGCTTCAGCCAGGGCACGATGATGGCCCTGCACGTCGGTCCCCGTCGGGCCCGACGTCTGGCGGGCGTCATCGGCTTCTCCGGCATGTTGGCCGATCCGGACGCCCTGGCCGCCGAGGTGATCTCCAAGCCGCCGATCTTGCTGGTTCACGGCGATCGGGACGAGGTCCTGCCCGTCAGCGCGCTGGAGGCCGCCAGGACCCGGCTGGAGGCCCTGGATTTCGACGTCGCCGCTCATGTCTCCCACGGGCTGGGCCATAGCATCGACGAGGCCGGGTTGCATCTTGGCGCGCGCTTCCTCGCCGAGCACTTGGCGTGATCCTCGTCCAGCGCCACACGCCCGGCTGACCGATGCTGGCCGCCACAAGCACGGCCCCGCCGCGGCGCCCGCGATGGGGATGGTCGGGAAGGTCCCTGTTCGTACCTTCAGGCCGGGCGCGGCAGGCCAGCGTCGCTCAGTTCGTCCTTGGTTACGTAGCGCTCGGAGGCGTAGTAGGCATTCAGGCGCTGGGGATCGTTCTGGCTGGGATCGGTCAGCCAGCGGGTGTGCCAGGTCATGAACCACAGCCAGTCGGCCTTCGGTCCCAGAAGCGCGGGGTCCGGGATGGGCCCGTTCTCGTGCAGGCAGATCGGCAGGGTGTCGCCGACGACGGCCTTCACGGCCTGGTACATCGAGGCCAGGTCGCCGTGGTCCTCGACATAGAGGTCCGCGCCGGCGACATCGACGCGGCCGCGTCCCGGAAACCAGGCCGGATCGACGTTCTGTCCAGCCCAACCGGCCACCCAGATCAGATTGTCCAGACCACGCCGCTGGGTGAACTCGTCGTGCATCAGCGCCCAGAGCGCCTTGAACGCCTCGGGTCCATGCTTGCCCCACCAGAACCAGTCGCCGCTGAACTCGTGCAGCGGCCGCCACAGCACCGGGACCTTGCGGTCGCGCAACACCGTGAGCCGGTCGCCGATCCTCGCGAGGTCGCGGTGCAGGGCCAGATTCTGGGGTGAGCCGGGCTGGAGAGCGGCGATCAGGTCGAAGTCCTTCTTGGCGTTCTCGTAGCCTGGTCCAACATCGGGCGCGCCCCAATGCCAGCACAGGCTGACGATCCCGCCCGATCGATGCCAGGCGATCGCCCGCGCGTTGACGGCTTCGTTGTCGCGCGGGTCGATGTAATCGAGGCCAAGGATCGCCGGCAGGCGGCCGGTCACCTTCTCGATGTAGTCGAGCTCAATCGGGCTGGCGTGGGCCACGCCTTCCTGCTGACCGGTCAGGGTCCGGCGGCCATAGAGACTCCAGAGAAAATCATAGAGGGCGCGCGCCTGCGGGGATGCGCCTGGGTTGCTCAGCCTGGGCCGACCCGACGCGGCGCGGGCGGCGTCGGCCAGCGCGGCCGCGGCCAGTCCCGTCGTCAGCGTCGCTCGCCGCGAAAGTCCCATGATCGTTCCCCCCTGCCCTGCTGCGGTAGGCGTGACCCAAGTCGAGATCAACATGGGAGGCTGCCGCCCTGACGTTCGCGTCACCTTGACACCGTTCGATGAAGAGTGAGGAAGGAGCGCCGGCCTTCGAGCGTTCTGGAGTTGATACACAGAGTGTCTCGCAGGGCGTCGGCCGCGAAATCCCCTGGGGAGCATGGTCTATGATAAAGGTTGTCAGCGGAAAGCTGCACGGCATCAAGGTCACGGACGCCAATCTCAACTATCATGGTTCCATCACCCTGGATCCGGTGCTGTGCAACGCAGTCGGCATCGCGCCTCTGGAATTTGTCGAGATCTGGAACAAGGCCTCCGGAGCCAGAATTTCCACCTATGTCATCTACGGAGAGCCCAACTCGGGATGTTGCATCCTGAACGGCGCGGCCGCGCGCACCTGCCAGCAGGGGGATGAGATCATCATCGCCAGCTCGGCCTATATCGAGCCGAATACGATCACCGACATCCGGCCCAAGGTTCTCACCTTCGGTCAAGACAACACTGTCCGTTCGCACTTTGCCTACGTCGTCGGCCGAGCCCAGAGCGGGGACCTCACCTTCTCGACCGAGGAGATCGACTGGCCCAGGTCCGAGGCGGACCGGCGCGGGGCCTCGCTGCAGGTCCAGCTGTCCAAACTCTCCGACACGCTGCGCGCGAAGGGTTGGAGCGAGATCGAGATCGCCCAACTCGTCGAGCGCAGCGTGGCGGACCCTGTTGCCGGCGCCTGAGCCCGTGGCGACAGGGATTTTCTCGCGACCATTGGCGCGGAGCTATCCGCCGAGGCCGCAATCAGCCTAGCTTTGGTCAACGACCCAGCTTGACCTCCCGCGCGGCGGCCGGCGGGCCGGATGCGTACGAGCTTCGGGTGCGAGAACGAGGACCTGCGACATGGGCGAGATCAATATTCCCCGCCGCGAGCAGCAGGCCCTGGCGGCGATCGACATGCGTGAGCTTGAAAGGCTGATAGACCAGGCGATCTCGACCGAGCAGATCGGCGCGTTGCGTAGCCTGCTTTACGATTGCGGTCCCTATATCGCCAGGGAGCTGAGTTCATTCGAAACAGCGCTTAAAAGACATCGAGACGCCAAGTCGGCGCGTAAGCGCGAGGAGACCGACAGGGACGTACGCAAGGAAGCGTACGACCTCTCCCACGCGGTGGCGACGATGAAGGACCGGATGGAAGAGGAACTGAAGGACGGCGAGCGCTTCTATGTCGACGACCAGATCATCGCGCCGTTTCGTTTCGACAAGCATCTCAGCGTCACGATCCACTACCGGTGGCGACAGGCGCTCGAGGATCCGTGGACCCATGGCGCGATCACCTTCGAACACGAGGTTGACCTGCGCCCGGACTATTCAAGGCCCCTTCCCAAGCGGAAACCGAGCGCGGCCAAGGCGGCGCAGGAGCGGCAGACCCTGCTCTACGAGACCTGGCAACGCCTCATGAGGGGCGCGCTCTGTTCGGTCAGGGACTTTCTCAAGGACGGCGGCGACGGGCGCGCGATCCCCAAGGTCTTTCAGGCGACGGTCGATTCCCATTCTCGAGGGCTGAACAACTACAGCACCCAGTTCTGGCGACAGCAGGCTTGATCCGCGCCTCGCTCGGGCCGCCGTGCTCACATCCGGTCGGTCTAGGCGTTCGGGGCAAGGCCGCCGCTAGACCCTCCGAAGCAACCAGGAAACCCGCTCACCGTGTCGAGCCGCCATGGTCTTTCAATTCGCGCCGCCAATGGCGGCGACCTTGACGGGATCGCCGAGTTGCTCGGCGCAACGGTCCCCCGAAACCGGTTGGCCGCGCGGCTTGCGGCCCTCCAGGACCAGCCGGGCGTACTTCTGATCGCCGAGGAATGGGGGCCGCCATCAGGATTGATCGCGGCCCACTGGCACGCGGTCTTGACGGCCGACCTCAAGGTCGGCTGGATCTCCACGCTCCTGGTTGATCCAGACCGCCGTCGCAACGGCGTTGCGCGGCTTCTGCTGAAGGCTGCGTCCCAGGCCGCGCGCTCGGCGGGATGCGGCGATCTGGAACTTCACGCGCCGCCCGAGGCCGCAGAGTTGCGAGCGTTCTGCCTGGCCACGGGGTTCGTCCAAGGCGGTCATGTGTTCAGCCGGCCGTTGCGCAAGCGCGTTTAGCGGCCGTCCGTTCAGGCCAGATCCGGCGCGACGACAGGGGCGAGGGTCGGAGCGGTCCGAGGCGTCTCACGCAGCGTTGCGTTTTCATGCCGTCTCCATGCGATCTGCACATCCGTTCGGTCTACTGACTCCAACTTCGCGCGAGAGAGCAAGCTGATGAGCTATTCCAGAACGGCGGAGCGGGTTTGGGCGCTCGCCCGTCCGGCGGCCTGGCTCCTGATCGCCGTGGCGCTGATCGCGCCCGCGGTGGCGATGCGATTTACGTCCGAAGTCAAATGGACGCCGTCGGATTTTGCCGCCGCGGCCGTCGTTCTGATCGGCGCCGGCCTGATCTGCGAGACCTTCGCCTGGCGCGTTCGAAATCCGATCGCGCGCATCCTCTTCTCGTTGACGATGGTCGTGCTCGTCGCCTTGCTTTGGGGCAGCGCCATCAATTGAGGTCAGCGGCGGGCCGACCTTCGAGCGCGCCCGGTGAGACCGTTTGAGATTTGCCCGAACTGGTTCAGTCCTGGTCGCTCGCCCGCGCCCGCTCTCTGCCTAATCCTTCTTGCGCAGCGCGCCGGCCAGCTGTTGATCGGCGTCTTCGCCGGCGGTTCTGCCCAGGGCCTCGGCAAGATCATAGAACGTGGTCGACGACACTGAGGCGGTGAAGGACAAATCGCCTCTCCCCGCCATGAGGCGCCTGACGATTTCGCCCTTCTGCTCTTCGGTCGCGTGGTCGAACTGGGGGTGGTTACGGTGGTAGCGAGGGGTCCAGTCGTCGTCACCGTTGTCTAGCCAGAGTTCGGCCGAATAGTTGAGCGTCTGCGGCGAGCTCACCGTCAGCGACATGTTGGTGATCGGCAGGCCGTAGCCCTCGTCATCGAAGCCATCCTCCGCCGCGTAGCTGAGGAAGATCGCGTCGAGCGCCTCGCCCAGCCCATGGCGCCGGCTAAACAGCGGATGATCCAGGATGGGCCGCACCGTTTCGCCGCCCATGTTCTTGTCGGGATCGGTCGCCGCCTCGCGAAATCTCGCGACCGTGAGGCCGGCTTCGGCCGCCGCGCATCGCGACATGACCGCCAGCAGGATGTTGGTGAGGCTCGTCGCCGTCAGGCGCTGTCCGTGGGACATGGCCTTGTCCCCCAGCATCGCGGAAGCTTCGAGGCCGGCCGCAAGCGCCTCTATTTCCGCCTGGGGAAGCCCGAGGGTCTGGGCCACAACGGTTGTCAGCTCATCGAGGGTCATGAAACCAGGACAACCAGTTTAGGCTCGCGCCGCAAGGTCATCTGTCAGGAAGATCGTCGGGGATCAGTCCGCGGATCTGTGCCGCCAACAGGTCTGGCCCCCTGTAGAAGCTCGCGATCATCGCATTCATCCAGGCCTGCGGATCGAGCTTCGTGAAATCCAGGAGGTGGCCGGCCTCGGCCGCGAGCATCGCGAGAAAAGCCGTCTGCGCCCGGCCGTTTCCTTCCCGAAACAGATGGATCGCGTTGAGTTCGGCCAGAAAGTGGGCCGCGTCGACGGCGAAGGCGGCGGCGTCTCGCCCGCGAAGGTGGTCGCGCGCCTCAAGCCAGCCAAACAGCTTTTCAAGCTCTTGGTCGAAGCTTTCGGGATAACAGAACGGGCTTCCGTCCTTGAAAATGCGGATCGTCCTCGGCTTCCCAGCCCAGTCGTAGACGTCCTGAAACAGGTGGCGGTGGACAGCCTGGAAATGCGCGGCGTCGAACGCCCCTGCGGGAAACGGTTCTTCCGACCGCTGCGTGACCGACAGGGCTTCGAACGCCTCAAGCTCGTCGGGGTCGGTCAGTCCGGGCCGGTTGCGCAGCACCGGCGCCCCGGCCGCCGCATAAGGGTCCTCATCGGCGAAGTAGTCGTCGCTCAGGATCTAGGCCTTCACGGACTTCGCGCGACCGCTGTGGCCCTTCACGGTTCCGGTCGTGCCGGCCGCAAGCGTGGTCAGTTCCTTGCGAAGCTTCGCGCGCCGTTGCGTCGGCGTCAGGTCTTCACGATCGAAATCTTTGAACGCCCGCTCCCCGGCCGGGCCCAGTTTGACGCCCTCGACGGCGTTCAGCTTCGTCATCGCCAGGCGACCTAGGGTGAAGCTGGCGCTGACACGGCCGTTGGGACCAGCGACCTGAAGAAGACCGCCGTCTTCTCGGACGATCCGCCTGGCGGCCGCCAAGGCCGCCGCCTTGGTGTCGAAGACCTGAGATGTGTTCGCGCCATGGGTCGTGACGGACCAGCCGCCTTTGGCGTTCTTGGCGACAAGAAGCGTTCTGCCTGAAGAGCGTGTCATCAGGGATGTTTGTAGCACAGGGTCGCGATCAACGCCCAGATCGATCACGCGCAAAGCCTGCGCCGATCAAGGTTGGCGACGGAGTGGCCGGTCGTCGGGGGTGTTGGCTCATCGCCGGCTGAAGCTCTGCGGCGCATCGCCGCGCCGCGCCTCGTTTCTCGATCCGGCTACGGAGAAAACACCAATCCGTAACGGCGTTCAGTGCATCAAGGGATCCGAAGGTGCGCAGTGACCCGTCGAAACATAGAACTCAAGATCTTTGGCATGATCGTCGGCCTGGCGGCGATCGTTCTGGTGATGGCCGCGATCGGCCTGGTCGCGGGCGCGCGCCACGCCGACACCCGCGAGCGGCGCTACGAACAGGAACTGGTCGCCGAGGGCTTCGCCCAACGCAAGGCCGAGATCCAGACCAGCCTCAATCCCTTCGTCATCTGGGACGAGGCGATCATCAAGATCGACAACCAGTTCGACCGCGCCTGGATCCGCCAGAATATCGGCGCCTCGATCACGGCCAATCTCGGTTTTCCCACGGTGTTCATCCTCGATGGGCGCGACGTTCCCATCTATGGCCGCCAAGGCGATCAGGACGTGTCGGCCTCGGACTTCGCACACCTGGCGGTGGCGACGTCTCCCCTGATCGCTCGGGTGCGCGCCATCGAGGCCGACAAGGGCCAGATGGCCGCGCTGCACGCCGTCCATGTCACCGGCGTCGAATATCTCGACGGCGCGCCGGTGGTTTTGACCGTGTCCTTGATCCGGCCCGACCTGAAGGCGCGCCTGACCGGGGCGCGCGCCCCGCTGCTGGTGACCGGCGCGCCGGTGTCGCGAAGCATCGTGGCGGCCTTCTCGCGGCGCTACCGGCTGGACCGCGCCCACATCCAGGTCGGCGCCGGAGACCTGCGCCAGGCGGCGTCGGTCACCATGGGGCGAACGCCCGATCAACGTCCCATCGCGCTGGTCTGGACGCCGCGTCGTCCCGGCGCTGAGTTGCTGCGGCTTTCTTTGCCGCTGCTGGGCTTGGCGGTCGTGGTGGTGTCCATCAGCGGCGGTCTGCTGTTTCGCATGACGCGCCGCGCCGCCAAGCGCCTGATCCTGAGCGAGGCGGAGGCCAAGCACATGGCGCTCCACGATCCCCTGACGGGCCTGGCCAATCGCGCCATGTTCAACGCCGAACTGAACAAGGCCAGAATGGATCTTGGCCGCCGCCCGGGCCAGGTCGCCCTGCTCTGCATCGACCTGGATCGCTTCAAGGAGGTCAATGACACCTACGGCCACAAGGCCGGCGACATGGTGATCGCCGAGGTCGCCCGCCGCCTCAAGGCGGCGTGCCGGGCGAACGACACGGTCGCGCGCCTGGGGGGCGACGAGTTCGCGGTCATCATGACCGACACCACGCCCGACGGCGCGGCGACCCTGGCCGGTCGGATCGTCCAGGCGATGCAGGATCGCGTCGACGTTTCGGTGGGCCTTGCGCAGTTGGGATGCTCCATCGGCGTCAGCGTCGTGCAGGATCCGGAAGTGCTGCAGGTCGACGCCTTGCGCCAAGCCGACGTCGCCCTCTATCGGGCCAAGCAGGGCGGCCGCAATCGGTTCACCTTCTTCGAGCCGGAGATGGATTCGGCGCTGCGCCTGCGCAAATCCCTGGAGCAGGATCTACGCGCCGCGCTCCAGGCCGACGCCATCACCGTGGCCTATCAGCCCATCGTCGACCGCAAGGGGCGCCGCATCGGACTGGAGGCGCTCGCGCGGTGGACGCACGCCGAGCGCGGCGTGATCACCCCGGCGATCTTCATTCCGCTCGCGGAAACCAGCGGCATGATCGGCGACCTTGGCGCCCGGGTGCTGGGCCAGGCCGCGCGACACAGTCATCGTCACGCGGGCCTGGAGATCTCGGTGAACGTCTCGGCGCTGCAGCTGTCGGCGCCGGGGTTCGTCGACGAGGTCAGCGCGATCTTCAGCGAGACGGGCGCTCTGGCCAGGAACTTCACCCTGGAGATCACCGAGACCTGCTTGCTGGGCGACGATGCGTCGACGCGCGAAGCGCTGCGCCGCCTCAAGGAGCTTGGATTCCGCCTGGCCCTGGACGATTTCGGAACGGGCTACTCCAGTCTGTCCTATTTGCGCCTGCACCCGATCGACAAGCTGAAGATCGATCGCTCGTTCGTCAGCGCCCTGCCCGAAGACGCCACGGCGCTGTCGCTGACCAAGGCGCTCATCGGCATGGCCAAGTCCCTGGATCTGAAGGTGACCGCCGAAGGCGTGGAAACCGAGGCCCAGATGGCCGCCCTGGTCAAACTCGGTTGCGACGAGTTCCAGGGCTTCCTGTTCGGCCGGCCGGTCGAAGTTGTCGACGAGGTTGGCTGCCTCACGCGATAGGCTCCGGCGCCGAACCGTCGGCGCCGCTTTTGGACCCACGTCGGGCGCGCGAGGCGGCCAGGGCGGCGCCCGCCACGGCGGTTCGCGGCGGGCGCTCCGTCGGCTACTCCCAGTCCAGTCGTGGCGACAGCTTGGCGTAGGCGGGAATCTTCCGCGACGTCCCCCGGGCTGCGTACTGGGCGGCGATGGCCCCATGCAGGCCGGTCACATCCGGCTCGAGCATGTCCAGCATGGCGTCGGCGAGAACTGGAAGACCCTGAACGCCGCCGGCCTCGAGATGGGCGTGGGCGGCGGCCCTGGCCTGCTTCCAGGCCCAGCCCCCGTCCCCGGCCTGGCGGAAAAAGTGAACCTGCTCGACGATGTCGTTGATCCACAGCCAGGGTTCGAGCCGCTCGACGGTTCGACCCGCCAGGCGCCAGAGCGGGAAGTAGTCGCGGCTGAACACCACCTGCGACCCGTCCGACAATCCCCAGTAACCGTAGGGCAGCCAGAACCGCCAGGGCACGAAGTCGTCGGGCCGGGTCTTGGGACGCGCCAACTCGCTGGATCCACGGTCCATGATGGCGATGTCGCCCATCACCTGGCAGGCGCCCCTCTGGCTGACCAGATAGCCGAACTCGGGCTTGCCGCCCTGGGATTTGACGCGGACCAGCTCGCCCGGCTCGCCGCGTTTGACGTCGGCCAGACGTCCCGCCCGCCAGCCGGCGGCGCGGATCGCCAGATGGTCCTCCAGGGTCCAGGCGCGATCGCCGGTCAGGCGGGACTGGCCAAGGGCGTATTGGACATCGCCTTCGGGCAGATCCAGAGCGCGCGCCAGGGTCGCGGTCAGGGCTTGGGCGCGGGCGCGGAACGCTTCGGCTTCCAGGGTCTGGTCCAGGGGCGTGGGCGAGGCGCTGACGGCCTCGCGTTCGAACTCGTACCAGTCGCGGTAGCCCAGGGACCGGGTGATCGCGGTTTGAACCTGGGAGAGCTTGCGCTCGCTCAGGGCGGCGGCGAGACGCTTGGCGGCCTTCTTGGGCCGGTCCAGGGACGGATAGTGGAACTTCATGGCAAACCCGATCGCGGTGCCGTCGTCGAGGCGTGTCCACTGCGCCCACAAGCACCTTGATGGGGTGAAAGGGGTCTTGGTCGTCTGTTCCTGCCAAGAAGGCTTCGCCATTGTGGACGGCGCGGCCGGTTGAGCCACGCGACGAGTCTAGACCTGAATCGCACGGGGACGCACGACCTTTATGTCGCGGGCGGCGCGGCGGACGATCGGCCGCCGCTCGGGCGTCAGCGCTCGATCAGGGGCCTGACAAAACGTCCGAAGGCCTGCAGGGTCTCCTCGATCACGCCGAAGATCCGCGCGATGAAGACGTCCGACAGGTAGAAGATCCAGGGCTCCCCGCCGCTGGAAGACTGCTGGAACCAGTCGGAGGGCCAGGCCTCCTTGGTCGCCGCGAAATCGGCGCGTTCGTCGGCCGGCCACTCGTAGCCCAGGTGCACCATCTTGTTGCGGTAGTGGAACAGCGCGGCCAGCACCATCGGCAGGTCCGCGGGCAGCTCGGGGGTCAGGCCGATGGCGTCGGCCAGGTCGCCGATCCCCCTGACGACGTCCCGAAGCTTGGTCTGGTCGAAGTGGCAGTCCCATCGCCGCTCGGCCTTCAGGCGCCATCGCGGATGCGGCGCGACGGCGATCTTGCGCTTCTCGTAAAGCCGCTCGACACCCCGGAAGGCCTGGTCGAACAGGCTCTCGACAAAAGGAGCCAAGGCGCCGACCGCGGCCATGCTGTAGGCCGCGTCGCGATAGACCGAGTGGTGGTAGTGGTCGATGGATTCGTCGATGGCGCGTTGGGCGGCCGATCCGGTGGCTTTGGCGGCGTAGTCCTCCAGCTGGCGAACCTCCGCGCTGAAGTCCTGGGCGTCGCGCCGATGGACGCTCAGAAGGCCATGAATGGCCCTGAGTTGGGCGTCGTAGTCATAGTGGTGGTTGTCCAGCACCATGAACGCCATCTCGCGATCGTCGAACTCGAACATGCCGCCTTCCCCCTCCCGGCGCTTTCCCGCGTCCCGCCGCGCCCCCTGACGCGCTCACGCGATCGTCCGTCGTCTCAAATCGCCTGGCGACGGATCTCGTCGATATGGTCGAGGGTCTCGTCCACGGCCAGCACCGCCCGCAGCTTGGCGTCCTCCAGACTGTTGCGCCAGTGGGCGATGGGCGGGCTGTAGCCGTCGGGGCCCTCGGCGGTGTGGCGCGCGTGGACCTGCCAGCGTCCCTTGCTCTGGGCCGTGATGTTCAGACGCACGCCCTGAATTTCGGCGGCGAAGCCGCCGTCCGTCGGCGTCCAGGTCGTGGCGTCCGCCAAGCGCTGGGCTCGCGCCTGTTCCCGTTTCAGCAGGGTGAGGATCACGTGCATCTCCCCTGAAACCCGAGCCTCCTCCCCCGCCATGCGCTGGATGCTGCGCAGGATGGTCTTGGCCTCGCGCCGATCGCCAAGCTCGGTCATCAGGCCCGCCAAGCTGCTCTGGTTAAGGCTCAGGGCGTCGAGCGTCTCGCGCAGCCGGCCCGCGTCCAGGGGATCATTGGCGACCATGGCGTTCTCCAATACGACGAAACGTCGTAATTACTATACGACGTTTCGTCGTATATCAAGGCCTGAGCCGGTTTGCCTTGGGCCCTGGATCGCGGCGTCGACCCTTGGTGACGATGGAGTTATCGTCTCGACATGCTTGAACCGCCCAGGATTCGACCGGTCGCCGAGGACGATCTGGAGCGGCTGATCGTCAAGTTCGGCGGACGCCGCGCCCATCCCGACGCCGACCGCCGCACCCAGGTTGGCGCGGACTTCTGCCTGGACGGGGCGGTGATCGAGCTGAAGGTCCTGGACGAGGACGGCCTGGACAAGCCCGAACGGCAGGAAAAGCTGGCGGCCCTGTTCGGAGCCCGCCAGCCGGATCGGCCGGTGGTGGTCATCGATCCCCACGCCTTGCCGCCCGAGGATCTGCGACTCTACAAGGCAATCATGCAGGGGCCGATCAAGTCGGGAATCGCCCACGCCAAGAAGCAGCTCAAACAATCGCGGGCCGAGCATCCCCAAGCCGACTGCTCGGTCCTGATGGTGGTCAACAACAGCTTCACCGCCCTGACCCACGAGGAGCTGAAAGCGCTCGTCGTCGAGCGGGTTCGCAACGACACCAGCCAGATCGACGTGGTGGTGGTGGCGGGCTGCTATCTGCACGGCGACGGCTTTGACACCTATGGGCTGTGGCCGATCGATCAGATCGAGATCCATCCCGAGCATCCGTTCACCGGATTCGAAAAGCTTCGCGCCGCCTGGCACGCCCTTTCCGAAGAGGCCATGACCGAGGCCCTGCAGGTCGGCTCCGGCTCCAAGACGCCCGAGGTCGACAAGGTCTTCGACTTGGGCGGGGTGACCTATGTGCGGCCCGCCCGCCCGCTCGGCGGGCCCTCGAAGTTCTTCGTCTCGGGACGGCCGCGCAACAACTCCTCGGGCCTGGAGGTCTGTCCGCCGGTGGCGACGACCTTTCCCGCCCTGACGCCGACCGAATTGCGACGGCTCCGGACAGTGATCGAAGACCCCCATGGGCGGCTGTCCAGCGTCGAGGCCTGGCGACACTATCAGCAGGAAGCCGAGCGCTCTCACGCGAGGCTGAAACCCTTCGTTCCGGTGCCGGTCACGCGGGGCGGGTTCGAGGCCTGGCGACGCAAGCATGACGGCGCCGCCACCCTGGAAGGTCTCAAGACGCACGCCGCCTTCGTGTTCGAGCGCGCCGTCGGCCGTGTGATCGCCGCGGCGCGGGAACACACGCCCGGCCAGGCGCTGCCGCGCCGGGCGATCCTGGTGATCACCGATGAAATCGGTCAGGACCGGGCCAACGACGTCTCGAAGATGGCGGTGATCGAGATGCGTCCCGGCCAGCCGAGCAAGGCGGTCGACCTGATCGGCCATGCGCGCATCTTCCACGAGCACGCGCTCGCGCTCGCGGCCGCCTACGCCGTGGGGCTGGGGCTCGAAGACGTGGTCTGGAGCAAGTGGACTAAACATTCCTGGCGCTGAACGCCTGGCCGCCGCCGAAGACGCCAGCCTGGCGTCACCCGAACGCGACCCTTGGCGGGCAGGCCCCTTCCCGGCCCCAAGCCCGCCGGGGCGCATGTGGACCGTCAGGCTTAAAGGTTCAACTAGTGAACCCATAAATCATTTGATGACACGCGAGAGATTGCCCCATATCGTCTTGGCAAGGTCACCAAGAACCGATGGCAGGGAAGGAAATCCGCATGGGTTTCACACTGGCGGAAAAGATCCTGGCCCGCGCCGCGGGCCTGCCTTTCGTCCACGCGGGCGACGACATCCAGGCCAGGCCGGACTTTGTCATCGTCTATGACTTCCCCGGCTACACCGACACGATCTTTCGCCAGATGAAGGAAGACTTCGGCATCGACAAGATCGCCGATCCCGAGCGCTTCGGCGTCTTCATCGACCACTTCGTGCCGTCGGGCACGGCCAAGGACGAGGCGTTCCACGCCGGCACCCGGGCCTGGTGCGCCGACCAGGGCGTGGCGCTCTATGAGCGCAAGGGCATTGGTCACCAGGTCGCCGCCGAGGTGGGTTACGCGGTTCCAGGCGGCTTTGTCGTCCATTTCGACGGCCACATCAGCCAGTTGGGGGCGTTCGGGACCCTGGGCATGGGTCTGCGTCGCAATGTGCTGGAGGCCTTCGTCAAGGAGACCGTGTCGATCCGGGTGCCCAAGACGACGCGGGTCAATCTGCACGGGCGCCTGCAGCCGGGCGTGATGGCGCGCGACATCTTCCACCATATCGTCCGGGTCCTGGGGCCGGCGTCTTGCAAGTTCCAGGTCCTGGAGATCGGTGGGCCGGGCCTCGACGGCATATCCCTTGAAGGGCGCCAGTCGATCTGCGGCCTGGCGATGTTCACCGGCGCGGTCACCGCGATCATCAATCCCGACCCGGCGACGCTGGCCTACGCCCAAAGCCGGTCCAAGCTCGATATTGCGCCGCTGTTCGGCGACGACGACGCCCAATACGCCGCGGTCCACGACATTGACGTCACCGGCCTGGAGCCTGTGATCGTCCTGCCGCCCAATCCGGCCAATACGCGCGACGTCTCGGAGTATCTCGGTATGGAGGTGCAGGCCGGTTACCTGGGCTCCTGCGTCAGCGGCCGGCTTGAAGACATCCGGATCGCCGCCCAGATCCTCAAGGGACGCCAGGTCAAGCCGGGCTTCTCGCTGCATGTGGTGCCCACCTCGCAGGAGATCATGTCGGCCGCCGCGGCCGAGGGCCTGATCTCCACCCTGGTCGAGGCCGGAGCCTTCACCAGCAGCCCGACCTGCGACTTCTGCGCCGGGCGCCTCGGAGCGATGTCCCCGGGCCAAAAGGCGGTCTCGACGGGGACGCTCAACGTCCCCGGACGCATGGGCAGCAACGAGGCCCTGATCTATCTCTGCAGCGCCGCCACGGTCGCCGCCTCGGCGATCGAAGGCGCCATCGCCGACCCGCGCAAGTACATGGGGGGCCTGTGATGCTGCCGACCATCCGGGGGCGGGTGGCCTGGAAGTTCGAGGAAGAAAACTTCGACATCGACCAGATCATCGGCGTCAAGAACTCCAAGGTCACCGAACTGTCGGAGCTGGTTCAGCTGGCCATGAAAGACTTCGATCCGGCGTTCGCCAGCAAGGTCGCGCCGGGCGACGTGGTCGTCGGCGGCGAGAACTTCGGCTACGGCCATCCCCACTACGCGGCCTTTCGGGGCCTGCGGGAAATGGGCATAGCCGCCGTTGTGGCCGAAAGCTTCTCGCCCGGCTTCTGGCGCGGCGAAATCAGCATGGGCATGCCGCTGGTCCCCTGCCCCGGGATCCTCAAGGCGGTGGAGCGCTGGGACCGCATCGAGGTCGACTGGCTCGGGGGCTTGGTCAGGGTCGGCGACGACGGCGCCGCCCTGCCCTTCGAGTCGATCGGCGAGGCCGATCTGAAGACCATCGAGGCCGGCGGCCTGCTCCCCTTCCTCAAGGCCTCCGTGGCCCAGGGCAAGACGACGGCCGCCTGACGCCCATCAAGATCAAGGAACCGCACCATGGAAGCGCGCAAGAAACTCCGCCACATGCTCGAGCAGCGCCAGCTTGTCTGGTACGCCGGGGCCTATGACGCCCTGTCGGCCAAGATGATCGAGGCCGCCGGCTTCGACGCGGTGTTCGCCACCGGCTTTGGCATTTCCGCCTCGATGCTGGGCCAGCCCGACCTCGAGCTCTACACGATGAACGAGAACCTGGCGGTCGTGCGTCACATCGTCAACGCGGTGAGCGTGCCGGTCGGCGCGGACTGCGACACCGGCTATGGCAACGCCATCAACGTCATCCGCACCGTGCGCGAGTTCGAGGCGGCCGGCGTCTCGGCCCTGATCCTGGAGGACCAGGTGGCGCCCAAGCGCTGTCCGGTCGTCTTCAATCAGGTCGAGATGCTCGACCTGGAGGAAGCGACCGGCAAGATCCGCGCGGCGGCCGAGGCGCGCCAGGATCCGGACCTGGTGATCGTGGCCCGCACCGACGCGCCCACGATCGAGGAGGCCATCGTGCGCGCCAAGGCCTATGTGGCCGCCGGCGCTGACCTGGTGAAAGGCATCAGCCGCACGTTCAAGACCGCGGAAGACCAGCGCCGCCTGCAGGAGGAGGTGGGCGTGCCGATCCACCTGACGATCCTGGGCCCTTTGGAGGATCTTTCCGTCAGCGAGGTCGAGGGCATCGCTGGGATCGCCGGCTATCCGCTGGTCGCCATCATGTCGGCGGCCCATGCGCTGCGGGTCAATCTGGAAGTCCTGGGCCGCACCAAGTCGGCCAAGAACCTGCCTGCGCCGCGTATGGGCGACAAGGAGCTGGCCGCCCTGATGGGCAGCGAGGCGCTGACCCAGCTGCAGCATCGCTATCTTCCAGCCGCTCGGGTGGGCTGACGGCCAGGCGCCCCTGTAGTCCTGGCCGCAGCATGTCGGTTTCCCCGTAGCCAAGCTTGGCGCGATCCCATTGGATGGCCTTCGGTTCGGCGAGGGGAAACGAAATGGCGAACATCGAGGTGATCTGGGCGACGACGGATCTGATCAGCGTCTTCGACGAGGCGCGGGACCTTGGGTTTGACCTGCGCAAGTTCGACCATCAGCCCGAGGACGTTCAGGGCTTCATGCGAAAGGCCACGGTCGACCGGGTGATCCACAAGATCCGCAAGGCCTGGCGTGAGGCCTATGGCGAGGACGGGCCTTCCCGCGACCGGGACTTCAACGCCGTCAAGCGCGGCGTCTATGTCATCACGATCGGCGAGGGTTTCGCCGTCAGCTACGCCAAGGACTGTTCGGAGGTGATGTACATCGGCCGCGGCATCCTGGCCAACCGCCTGCGCTCTCACCTCAACAACTGGATCTTCGACATGTCCCGCTCCCTGCGCGACGTGCCCTTCCGTTTCTACATGGAGCTGGTCGGCGACGGGCGTTCGCCCAACGCCTTCAAGGACTTCGAGCACTACATGCTGGACGAGTTCTCGGCGAAATTCGGGGAGAAGCCGCTGCTGAACAAGATCCGCGGTCGAGAAGGAACCATCAAGCACGGCTTCACAGGCAACTGGAAAAAGCCGCTTGATGGCCGTGGCAAGCAGCACTTGTGGGTGATCCGGCCGACCGAGAAGAACCCCTGGTTCAAATATTACGAGGACGAATAGTCGTTCGAGGCGGCTGGGCCCTATTCGGGCAGCTTGCCGCTGTAGTGGGTTCGCGGCCGCACGACCTCCAGGGTCGACTGCTCCAGCGCGTGGGCGATCCAGCCGGCGATGCGCGCCAGGCGCAGCAGCGTCAGGTCCGGGTGGATCCGCGCCAGCTTCCGATTGAACACCGACAGGGCCAGGATGAACTGCGGCTCCAGGCCGGTGGCTTGCCGCACCAGGTCGGCGATCTTCAGGAAGCGCTCGACGTCCGGATCGCCCGGCAGGTAGCGCTGATAGGTCGCCAGGATGGCCTCGACGCGGCGGTCGGGGCCTTCGTGGATGTAGGGTCCAAATCCCGGCACGGGCTCGCCGGCCTCCAGGCGTGTGCTGATCGGCGCGGTGGGATCGTCCGCGCGCTCGACCTCGGCCAGGAGCCGGGCGGCCGCGCGCTGGCGGATCTGCACGCCGCGCCGGCCGTTGCCGGTGGTCATCGCCGCCACCAGGACCCGGTAGGGCGAGACCCCGGTGTTGGCGAGGGTCCGCGCGGTCAAGGTGGTGGGGTCCAGGTCGTGGTCGGCGCAGAGCACCAGCAGCCGTCGCGTCACCTCGGCCCAGGCCGCGCGATCGGCCGCTGGAACCGCCTCGACCAGCTGAAGGTGGATCGGCGCGGCGCTGGCGCTGTCGCCACCGATCATCAGGGCGGTGGCCCAGCGCAGCATGCCAGCGCCGGTCCGGGCGAACCCCTCGGCCGTCGGGTCGAGGCTGGAGGGGTTGGCGCGCTCCATGAACGGCGCCAGGGCGGCGATGCGATCGGTCAGCTCCAGGCCGGCGATCTGGCCTAGGAAGCCGGGATCCAGGGGCGGCGTCACCGGCGGCGGCGCGGAAAACACCGCGTCCCGGTCCATGTCCCACAGCAGGGCCGCCACGTCCTCGAGCGAGAAAGTCTCGGCCAGTTCGACGACGTCGCGGCCCCGATAATAGGTGCCGGTGGCGGTCACCAAGGTGATGGCCGAGTGGGACAGCAGCGCGGCGATGCCGGCGTCGGCCATCGCGCCCTTCATCCGCTCGACGTCTGTGCGCCAATAGCGGCTCTCGCGGCGGCCAGGCTCCTTCTTAACCCGAAGCAGGCCGCGGCTGGCGTAGGTGTAGAGGGTGGCCATGCTGACCCCCAGCTCGGCGGCGGCGTCGCGGGCGCTGAGATAGAGCCTGTCGCTCCCGTCCATGGCCTTCTCTGTAATCGTGGCGGTCAGGCCGACCTTGCCACGATCCGCTCGCCGTCCACAGTCAGGACCGCGCCGAGCTTGGCGCTGGCCTTGGTCAGCCACTCGATCGTCTTCTGCTCGGCGCCGACCTCGGAGAGGAAGGTCTGATTGGCCTCGTCATGACGCACGAAGCCGAAGCTCACCGACGGATCCTCACCCTTGGCGATGTCGAGCCTGGCCAGCAGGCCGACCCAGTCGTCGTACTTCACGCCCAGATGGCCGGTGTGGAAGGAAAAGCAGCCGAGGCCGTAGAAGATCGGCTTGCCCTTGTGAAAGCCGATGGGCAGCGGATGATGGGGGCCATGGCCCATGACCACGTCGGCGCCGGCGTCGATCGCCGCCTTGGCGATCTCCTTCATGTAGGTCAGGACCTGGGGGCCAAGGCCCCAATGGACGGAGGCGACGACCACATCGACCTGCTCGCGCAAGGCGGCGATGTCGGCCTTGAAGACTTCCAGGTATTCAGGATCGGCCCAGGTGACCACGACCGGCGGAATGCCCGGGCGATTGAACGGCGAGGTCTTGGCGCCCTCGCGGTGCATGGGCACCTGGTAGGCGGTGTGGCCGCGGATCACCGCGATGCCCACGCCGGTCTCGCCGGCCTCGTGGTTGGTGGACCAGTAGACGCAGCTGCGCTGCAGGAAGCCGTAACGGACACCGTCCTTCTCGACGATCACCGGCGCGCGGGCCTCGGCGCTATTGCGGCCCGCCCCCGAATAGCGAAGGCCGGCGGCTTTCAGAACGCCGGTTGAGCCGACGATGCCGGCCTCGCCGTAGTTGACGTTGTTGGCGATGCCGAAGACGTCGACCCCGCTGGCCTTCAGCACGGTCACGCCGTGCTCGGGATCAAGGAAGAAGCCCTCGTGTTCGACGGTGAAGCCGTGCTCGGGGACGTGGAGCATGCATTCCAGGTTGGAGGCGACGAAACCGGCCTCCGCCAGCGTCGGCTGGATGCGCTTGAACGGGGTGTCGCCCGGGTTGGTGTTCATCAGGTTGATGTCGCCGGTCAGCAGAACCGTGGTCATGGCGATAGTCCTTCGTGGAGGGCGCCGGCGATCACGGCGCGTTCGGTTGCGGGTCGATGCAAAAGCGCTAGGCGAGCGCGCGCACGTCGGCCTTGGGCACGAGCACCGCGCCCTGGAAGAGTCGGCGCTGGGTGCGGTAGACGCTGCCTTCGCGGGCGACCCAGCCGGCCCCGTCGCGAACCACGTCGGCGGCGACCATCAGCATGCCCGACGGCGTGCCGATGCGGATGGCGCCCATGGTCCAGTCGGGACCGCGAGCCTGCGCCACGATCGTGCCGTCGATGGCGCTGGCCACGCCCGCGCACACCGCGCCGGTCAGGGGCGAGGCGCGGTGCGGCTGGCCCGACGAGATCATCCGGACGGTGAAGTCCACGTCCTGCGGCGTCAGGATCTGGCCGTCGAGCAAGGTCGCCGTCACCGGCGGGGCGATCATCGAGACCAGGCCGATCCGCTTGGGTCCTTCCGCGCCGGGCTTGGTCGGCAGCAGGGCCGAGGCGGCCTTGGCGATCTTGCGCAGGCGTCCGAGGAGTTCGGTCTGCTTGTCCAGGTCGAGCGGCGACTCCGCGCCGGTCAGGCCAAGGTCGGCGGCGCGCACGAAGCAGACCGGATTGGCCGCGTCGACGATCGAGGCCTCGATCGGATCGCCTTCCTCCGGGGTGAGCAGATCGATGGTGGCGCCGGTCGGCAGCAGCAGGCCCGTCCCTGCGCCGCCGGGCTCTTCGAAGACCAGCTTGATCGGCGCGCCGGTCCCGGCCACGCCGGGGATGGCCAGATCGCCGTCGACCCGGGGCGAGCCGTCCTCAAGCGCGAACTGGGCGCGGATGATGCGGTTGGTGTTGACGTTGTGGATGCGAACCACGGCCTCGCCGCCGCCCGACGCGACAAGGCCCTCCTCGACGGCGAACGGGCCGATGGCCGAGGACATGTTTCCGCAGTTGCCGGCATAGGAGACGAAGGCGTCGGTGACGCCAACCTGGCCAAACAGGTAGTCGACGTCGGCGTCGGGACGGGTCGAGGGACCGACCACGCAGATCTTCGACAGCGACGACAGGCCTCCGCCCATGCCGTCCAGCTGGCGCACGCTCGGGTCGGGCGTGCCCAGGGCGCGCATGAAGATCGCCGGCCAGGCCTCGCGATCGGCCGGCAGATCGCGCTGATGGAAGATCAGGGCCTTGCTGGTTCCGCCGCGGGCGAAGACGGCGGGAATGGCGTGTTGGGCCATGGGCGTGCTCCTGCGCAGGCCGCGCAGGGTCTCGCCCGGCGGTTCAGCCAGGAGACGAGGCGGCGGGCGCTCGTGTTGGGATCAGGAAGGTTCAGGGCCGGTGTCGCGACGATCGGGATCTATCGACGGGTCGCGACCGGAACGAAGGAGGGTCTAAGGACCGCTAGGGGACGCGCATGGGGACATGGGGACCTGCCTTGGGAGGTTCGCGCCGTCCGACTGACTTCGCCATTCACACCCTCCCGCCTTGACTGTTGCTTGTTGCGTAATCGGGTACGAAGAGCGCCGGTTGAGGTCAATCTCGATTGGAAAAATCGATATACTCGCAAGGTGGAGCAGCCCTGCCGCCGAGGTCCGGTGAAGTGGGTTGTTTCCAGGACCGCTTCGAACCGCCCTCCCGACAGTCGAGTTCGGCCGGCGGGCGTGCGCGGGCTGGCCGAGCAGGGCCTTGCGGATCGCCGCGCATCGCGGCAGGATCAGCATCAGCGGTTTTCGACGATCGCAGACGCCGGGGCCCTCGGGCATGCGCTGAACCCAAGTCGAGCATCATGACGATCCAGCAAAACCCAGCGGTTTTCTCGCGCGGGTCGCTGGCTAGGTTGCGGGCAATCCGGCGCCCGCATCGCCGCCACGGCCCGTTCAGCTAGAGAGATCGTGGATGGACCCGATGACTTCGATCGGCGGACGCTTCGTGCCGCCCAGCCTCAAGGACTTTTCGGACCGGGCCCGCCGCCTGAATAGGCTGGTGGGCGAGCCGTTGCACAAGACCCAGAAGCGGCTTTCACGCTTCTACGGGTTCGCCAATCTTTATGAGTTGCAGCAGGCGCTCAAGCAAAGAGCGGCCATTGGGCCTTACGACGAAACGCTGGACGACGGCGGCGCAGCGCGCCGCCAAGCTCTTTGGCGCGCGTTTGAGTCTGACCGACCCGAAGATTCGGTCTTGGCGTTCAAACGCAGCCTGGCGCCGATGATGGGATTGTTCGCCTCGCCGGCCGCCCATGAGGACCAGTACGCCAACGTCCTTGAACGCATCGCCTTCCACTTGCCGCACGACGAGAGGCGCTACGCCACGGCGGGCTATTCCAGTGTCGGCGAGGCGGTTCTGTTTCGCACGCCCCGGGCCGAGCAGGTCGACCGTGCCGTGGGCGAGGCGCTGAATGAGCCTGACTGGATCACGGGCTTCACCCAGCTTTGGCAGCTGGGCCAGGAACACCCCGGGGATCCCTGGCTGCAAGCCGAGATCCTCGACGAAGAGGTCCGGGTTCTGGCGACGATCACGGGCAAGGTCCAGGCTGTCGAGACGCGCCGGCTCTATCCCAAGGCCCGGCGAGTCGTGGCGTTGTTCCAAGACAGCTACGGGGACCTGGAACCTTTGGCGATCGCCACCAGTGTCATCGTGGGCTCGCCGTTTGGTTCGGACACCTGCGGCTACGCCAAGGCCTTGGCGCGCGCCGGCAAGCTGGCCATGGCGGCGGGCGATTGGCGCGAGGCGGTGCGAAGTTTCCGGCGCCTGCGCCGCATGGATCGAACGCCGCGCCTTCTGCCCGAGCCGATCACCATCGATCCCTGGGGGGTCAACCGCTACCTGGAGATCTCGCTGCTGAACACGGGGCGCGCAACCGGCCGCCGCCGCCTTCGCCCCCGGCTCGACCTGATCGGGGACGAAGCCTTCCATTGGCGGATCTTCACCGATTTCGCCGCGCGCGCCGCGGCTGGCGACCTGGAGGCCGTTCGCGCGGGCCTGGCCGATGTCATCCTGCTTCATGGCCGCCAGGCGTTGAAAAGGGATCTCTCCAAGGCGCTGGCCGCGACCGGCGATGAATTGCTGGTCCCCTTTCCATATCTCGATCATTTCGACGCCGGCCTGGCCTTCTTGGCCACCGCGCCGCTCTGGCGGGACCGAGGCCCCCTCACCCGCACGATCCTGGCGGTTCTACGCGATCCCGCCGTGGCCCGAGCGGACCGGCGCGCTAGACCGCTTGAGGAAGTCGAGGATCGTTCAGCCGTTCGCCCTGGCCTGCTGCCGGACGTCCTGAAGGCGTTGGAGCGCACGATCGACGCGGCCTGGGCGCGGCAGGCCCTTGTTGAACCGCTTGGCGCCCAGGGCCTGGGTTCGTAAGCGTGGCCTTTGAGCGTAGGGCGGGATGAGCATGGATGCGGCCGACATCGTCAACAGGATCGGCGAGGGCATGCTCGCTGCATTGGAGACCAGCGAGCGTTTCCTGGGTCTGGAGGAGTTCACCTACCGCAACACCGACATCACCACGGAATACATCACGACGGTGAAGGTCGGCGAACGGCTGACGGGCATCGATCACGTCGTCCGGCTGGAGGCGTCCATGAAGCGGCTTCGCCGGCACGCGGCTGGTCTTGGAAGGGTCAAGACCCTCAAGTCCAGAAGCGCCTGGACGGAGATCGAGTTCGCCCTGAAGAAGATCAACTACGCCTTTGGAAAGCAGCGGATGGACATCGTCGTCAGCGAGGCGGCGAACGACCGTCCGCCGTTGCTGCTCGTCGAGGTGAAGCTTGGAACGCACAATCCTCGGGGGGTGACCGACGACATCGATCGCATCGTCAATCTGTTCGATCTCTACGGCGACGCCGGCGCCCTGGGCCATCACCACATGTATGGCGCGGTCGTGTTTCACGCGATGGAGGAAAAGGGCACGGCGGCGACCCTGCCCGACCACGCAAAAAAGATGCTCGACCATATCGACACCCACTTGGCGGTGAAGCGGGCGGCCCGGCCTGAACTGAATTTCCGCTCGCAGCTGTTGAGCAAGACATTGCGGACGACGTCGATCTCCGGCTCGTTCGACCATTACGATGACGGAACGGTCGAAGCCGTCTTCGAGAAGCACGGCTACGCCTTTCAGGCGGGCCTGGTCTTGATCGGCAACGCGCCGGACGTCACCACGGTGAAGTTCTAGGGCGCCGTGGTCCGACTGTGTGCTTGGGCCAGCGTCGGTAATACTAATCCCCCTTCCGTCACGTCATACCTGGGCGATTACTTGTCAGGCAATGTAGATCTAATTTCGCAGCGACAACGTTGTCACGCGATGTCCGATGTTTCGGTCAGAAATTCTGCCGCTATGTTGTGCGCTAAGGCGGACTCAAGTTTCGCCAGCTTGCAGCAGGACGTGAGATGCAGAACCAAGAGCCGGGCGCTCACGCGCCCCCGACGAAACACGCGCGTCTGTTGGCGTGGGTGGACGAGATCGCCGCTCTGACCAAACCCAAGGCGATCCACTGGTGCGATGGATCGGACGCGGAGTGGACGGCCCTGACCGAGACGCTGGTCGCGGCGGGCACCTTCAAGCGCCTGAACGCCGAGCTGCGGCCAAACTCGTTCTACGCCGCTTCCGATCCGCGCGACGTCGCCCGGGTCGAGAGCCGCACCTTCATCTGCTCCAACGACGAGGCCGACGCCGGCCCCACCAACAACTGGGCCGAACCGATCGGCATGCGTGCGCGGCTGCACGGCCTGTTCGACGGCTGCATGCGCGGACGCACGATGTATGTCGTGCCGTTCTCCATGGGGCCGGTCGGCTCGCCGATCAGCGCCCTGGGCGTGGAGATCACCGACAGCGCCTATGTCGCCGTCTCGATGCGGGTGATGACCCGCATGGGCCAGGCGGCGCTGGAGGCTTTGGGCGAAGACGGCTTCTTCGTGCCGGCCGTCCACACCCTGGGCGCGCCCTTGGCCGACGGCCAGGCCGACGTCGCCTGGCCCTGCAACGACGACAAGTACATCGTCCACTTCCCCGAGAGCCGCGAGATCTGGTCCTATGGCTCCGGCTACGGCGGCAACGCCCTGCTGGGCAAGAAGTGCTACGCCCTGCGCATCGCCTCGGTGATGGCCCGCGACGAGGGCTGGCTGGCCGAGCACATGCTGATCCTCAAGCTGACCTCGCCGGCCGGACTGGTCCGCTATGTGGCCGCCGCCTTCCCCAGCGCCTGCGGCAAGACCAACATGGCCATGCTCGAGCCGACACTGGCCGGCTGGAAGGCCGAGACCGTCGGCGACGACATCTGCTGGATGCGCTTTGGGACCGACGGCCGCCTCTATGCGATCAATCCGGAGGCCGGCTTCTTCGGCGTCGCGCCCGGCACGGGCGTCAAGACCAACCGCAACGCCGTCGACACCCTGCACTCCAACTGCGTCTACACCAATGTGGCCCTGACCGCCGACGGCGACGTGTGGTGGGAAGGCCTGACCGAGGCTCCGCCCGAGGGCCTGACCGACTGGAAGGGCCGCGCCTGGACGCCGCAGTCCGGCGAGCCCGCCGCCCACCCCAACGCCCGCTTCGCCGTCCCTGCCGGCCAATGTCCTGTGATCGCCAAGGAATGGGAAGACCCGGCCGGCGTGCCGATCTCGGCCATCCTGTTCGGCGGCCGCCGCGCCTCGGCCGTGCCGCTGGTCACCGAGGCCTTCGACTGGGAGCACGGGGTGTTCCTGGCGTCCAATGTCGCCTCCGAGGGCACGGCCGCGGCCGAGAACAAGATCGGCGAGCTGCGCCGCGATCCCTTCGCCATGCTGCCGTTCTGCGGCTACAACATGGGCGACTATTTCAGCCATTGGCTGAAGATGGGGCGGGGCGCCGATCCCCAGAACCTGCCGCGCATCTATTTCGTCAACTGGTTCCGCAAGGACGAGCGCGGCAAGTTCGTCTGGCCGGGCTATGGCGAGAACAGCCGCGTGCTGAAGTGGATCTTCCAGCGCCTTGAAGGCGCGGCCGAGGCGGTCGACAGCCCGATCGGCCGCCTGCCATCCCGTGAAAGCCTGGACGTGTCGGGCCTGGATCTGACCGACGCCCAGCTGGACCTGCTGCTGACCGTCGATCCGGAGATCTGGCGCGCCGAGGCCGCCCTGATCCCCGAGGCCTACGCCAAGTTCGGCGAGCGGCTGCCCGCCGCTCTCTGGGCCCAGTTCGAAGCTTTGCAGGCGCGCCTTGACGTGACGTCGCCGGCCCGAGCGCTGGAAAAGGCCTGAGCCCAGGGGCGGCGCGCGCGCTCGCGCGCCGCCCCGTTTTCCTGAAATGACAGCGTCGTTGCCGGCGCTTCGGAGACCCCATGCCCCAAGACGAGGCTCGTCCGCCCCGCAAGTTCGTGGTCGGAAACTGGAAGATGCACGGCGACCTGTCGGCCTTGCCCGTACTGAGCGCGATCAACGACGCCGCGCGTCAGTACCCGGGCGTGGAGATTGGCCTGGCCGTCCCCGCCACGCTGTTGATTCCCGCCTGGCAGACCGCCAGCGCCATCCGCGTCGGGGCCCAGGACATCCATCCGGCCGACAAGGGCGCCCATACGGGCCGCATCTCCGCGCTGATGGTCAAGGACACCGGCGCGACCTTCACCATCGTCGGCCACAGCGAGTGCCGGGCCGATCACGGCGACACCAACGACCAGGTCCGCGACAAGGCCAGCGCCGCCCTGCGCCATGGCCTGTCGGTCATCCTGTGTGTGGGCGAGCGGCTCGAGGATCGCGAGGCGGGGATCGCCGAGCACGTCGTCGCCGATCAACTGGCCGCCTGCCTGCCCGAGGAGACGACGCCGGAAACGCTGTCGGTGGCCTATGAACCGATCTGGGCGATCGGCACGGGTCGCACGCCCACCCCTGAAGATATCGCCAGCATGCACGCGGCGCTGCGCGCCGCCTGCGTCGCGGCGTTGGGCGAACCAGGCCAGCGCCTTCGCCTGCTCTACGGCGGCTCGGTGGCCGCGGCCAACGCCGTGGCCATCCTGGCCGCGCCCAATGTCGACGGCGTGCTGGTCGGCGGCGCGAGCCTGACGGCCGAGGCCTTCGTGCCGATCATCGCCGCGGCCTGAGAGCGCCGCGGGCGGGCGGCGGCGGGCCGCGCGAGGCCGCCGACCGTCCGCTCAAGCCGCGACAATTTGTGCCAAAGGATTATAATAAAATCCCATACGATAATCATTGATAACCTACGCGAGCCGGGTTATAGAGGATGCACGGTGACGGACCGGGCAAGACCCCGGCAGCCATCGCGGGGAAACGCAGTCTGGTTGGGTTGAAAAACAACATCCCTCCCGGAGTCCTCCCATGATCCGCACCTTTGTTCTGGCCGCCACTGCCGCCGCCCTGTTCGCCGCCGCTCCCGCCGGCGCCGCCGAAATCCACGTCAAGACCGCCGGCAAGGCCCCGGCCGAAGTCCGCGCCGAAATCGTCAAGGCCGCCTCGGCCGTCTGCTGGCAAGATGTTCGCGGCGAGAGCCTGGCGACCTACATCTACCCCTCGTGCGTCCGCGCTTCGGTCAACGCCGCCGTCAGCAAGCTGAACAACCCGGAACTGGTCGCCTACAACACCGCCAATCCGCCGGTTCTGGCCCGCTAAGTTTCCGCTTCGAGGGGCGGCGTATCGGCCCCTTTGCGCCCAGTCGCGCAATCGAAGAGCCCTCCCCTCCCCCGGGGAGGGCTTTTTCGCGTTTGACGGTCCGCGAGGGCCACCCGGCCTGATCAGCCGGGGTCGAACGGCTCCAGGTCCATCTTGAACTCCCGCGACGAGGGCCTGGCGGCGAGAAGCTCGACGGCGGGATTGAGCGCGCGGGCCAGCGCGGCCAGTTCGATCCGGCTTTCCGGCGCCATGCGGCACCCCATCACGACCCCGGTCAGAAACGAGTCGCCGAAATAGAGATCTTCGTGCGGCGCCTCCGGGACGCGGCCCTTGCCAAACTGGATGCGCCATTCGCGCTCATAGCTCCAGTCACGGGCCTTGGTGTAGATCTGCGCCTCGGTGAGGGCCTTGCCGTCCACCGGGCGGCCGGCGATGATCCCGGCGAGGCCGGTGCTGTCGGCGAAGCGCGGCATTTTCTCCGCATAGGTGACGGGCCTGGCCGCCGCGAACATGTTGGTCTCCCCCTCGCGGGTGAAGCGCAGCACGGCCCCGTAGTGCTGTTGCCCGTAGTGGGCCCACATCAGCATGTTGTCCGGGCTTTCCGACAGACACAGCAGCTTGGACTGCCGCAGGTGTCCCCGCAGCTGGGCGTTCATCTCGCTAATGGCGTCCATGCGTCGGATCGCCCCCGCCACGATCGGACCGGCTTCCCGGTCGAACGCCTCGCGCGTCAGAGGCGCGTCCGGGCGCTTATGAAGTTGCTTCCACAGCTCGAAGGCGGGCTGTGGGGCGGGGCGGCTGTCGTCGAGCCAGTCCGCCCACAGAAGATCCAGAGCCAGCGCGCGTATGTCCCGGGAATCGGTCTCGAGAAGCAGGTCGAAGCTGATGTCGAAGGGATCGTTGAGCAGCGGGGGCGTGGTCCAGCGCAGCGTGCCGTTCGACAGGACGATCCTGGCGGTCTCCAGGGGCATGTATTTGTAGAGCGGCGTCGAAAGCGGCGGCTCGGAGATGCTCACGAAACAGGGCCTCCGGCGGCGTTGAACGGGGCCGGAGCGCCGGCGGACCGGGGCGCTGGCCGGCGCTCCGCGGCACGACGCTAGCGCGCGTCGAGCAGGGCTGCAAACTCAAGCTGCGCCCGAACGCGCGTTCGGTGCTTACGCCTGAAATAACAAGCCTTTTCCGCATTTTAGCTCTGCGGGGGCGCTTTGTGCATAGTCGGTGTGCGCGCGGTGCAAAAACCCCCCGAGGGTAACCGCTGTCGCGGTGATCGCGTGCCCCGGCCGCGCGCGGAGCCGGACCCTTCCCACCGAGAAATTAGGATCTCGTTCACCACTGCCGGCGCTGTTCGGCGAACAAGGGTCCGCCAAAAAGAGGCCCGTTCCACAGGGTCTGGAAACGTCCGTCCTCGAACGGAACGACCGATGGAAAACGATATCCTGGAGCTGGCCTACGCGGTCTCTCGCGTCACCGAGGAGAAGGTCGATCTGATCGACGGCGTCATGCGCCAGACAAACCTGCTGGCGCTGAACGCCAGGATCGAGGCGGCTCGAGCCGGGGCCTCGGGAGCGGCCTTCGCCGTGGTCGCCGAGGAGATGAGCCTGGTGGCGCGCGACATCAACGCCATCTCCGCCGAGCTGCGCAGCGCGGTGGCGGCCAACATCGCGCGCCTGGGAGCGGCCGGCTCGCGCCTGGTCTCGGAGATGCGCGGCGCGCGCTTGGCCGACCTGGCCCACAACTGCGTGGAGGTCATCGACCGCAATCTCTATGAGCGCAGCTGCGACGTGCGCTGGTGGGCCACCGACAGCGCCATTGTCGGCGCCCTCGAAGCGCCTTCGCACGCCTCCTCGGCCTTCGCCAGCGAGCGGCTGGCCACGATCCTGCGCTCCTACACCGTTTATCTGGATCTGTGGGTCGCCGACGGCCGGGGCCGGGTGATCGCCAACGGCCGTCCCGAGCGTGGCGACGTGGTGGGCCGGGACGTCTCGGGCGAGGCGTGGTTCCAGCGGGCCCTGCGCACGGCCAATGGCGACGAGTTCGCCGTCTGCGACATCACCCAGGCGGCGGGCCTGGGCGGGGCGTCGGCGGCGACCTATTCGACGGCGGTTCGTCGGGGCGGCGCGCTCAATGGGCGTTCGGTCGGGGTCTTGGGCGTCTTCTTCGATTGGGCGCCGCAGGCGGCGGCCATCGTCAAGGGCGTAGGACTGACGGCCGAGGAGCGGGCCGGCACGCGGGTGATGCTGCTGGACGCCCAGCATCGGATCCTGGCCGCGTCGGACGGCGCGGGCCTGTTGACCGAGCGCTATGATCTGCAAGCCGGCGGCCAGGCGCGTGGTCACTACGTCGCGGGCGATCGCCTGATCGCCTTTGCCCGCACGCCCGGCTACGAGACCTATGAGGGCCTGGGTTGGTATGGGTGCATCGAATACGCCGCCAGCGCCGAGGCGCCGGCGCGAGCCCGCGCGGCCTGAGGTCTAGCGGCCTTCGAAGACGGCGGGCCGCTTGGCCATGAACGCCGCTCTGGCCTCGCCATGGTCCAGGCTGGCGGCCAGGGCGGGGATTTCGGCTTCGGTCGTGGCGATCCCACCGGCCACGCGCTTGGTGGACTCCACCGCGAGCGGCGCGCGCGAGGCGATGGTCCTGGCCATCTCCAGCGCCGCCCCCACCACCCCGTCGCCGGTGACGATGTCGGTGATGATCCCATCATGCAGAGCGCGCAGGACGCTGAACGGTTGGCCGGTCAGCAGATGCGGCTTTGCCTTGGCTTCGCCGATCAGCCGGGTCAGGCGACCGGCCGAAGCGGTCAAACCCATCCGAACGGCCGAGCAGGCGAAGCTCGCGCGATCACTGGCCAGACGAATGTCGCAGGCCAAGGCCAGCTCGAGGCCGCCGCCGATGCACCAGCCGTCAATGGCGGCGATCACCGGCGCGCGGCAGGCGGCGATGGTGTCGCACATCGCCAGGAAGTGAAGGATCGCCGCGGTCTGGGTCTCCACGTCGCGTGTCAGCGACTGGGCCAGGTCGTCGCCGGTGCAGAACGCGCCGTTGCGGCCGCTCAGGATCACCGCGCGCACGGCCCGATCGCTTTCGATGGTCGAAAAGGCGTCCAAAAGCCTCTGCCGCTCGTCCATGGCCAGGACATTGGCCGGCGGCGTGTCGAGCTCGACCAGGGCGATGGCGGGTTCTGGGTTCGACAGGTAAATCATGAGATCATGGAATGAACCATGATCGGGCGAGCGGCAAGCCTGCCGTCGCGGCGCCTACGCCCGAAAATTCCCTTGCCGGGCCGGCTGGATGTCCCGATCGCGCGGCGACGTCAGGCCACGGCCGCGTAGGCCCCTTCAAGGCGCGGCCAGCCGGTTTGCACGAAGGTGTATACGCCTCGGGCCTCGATGGCCGCCATGGCCGCGGCCGCATCGAACGGCAGGTCCCGGTCGGGGCGCTCCAGGTCGGCGACCGCGACCAGCCGCCACCCCGGGGCCCGCTCGCCCCCTCGCTCGGGACCCCATTGGGCCGACTTCCTGAACACGGCGTGCTCCGCGCCGTCTCCTGGCGGTCTGCGCCGATAGATCCTGACGAACATGGCCTGGTCCGGTGTTGATCCGCGGGCGATGAACCCTGTCGCAGTGACCGCCGCGCGCGGGTGGGGATGTGAAGCGAGGATTATATTAGAATCGTTTAGTACAATAAGCTTGTTCTGACGAGCATGATCCACTAACCAATTTGCCCAGCACGCCTTCGTCGCGGCCCCTGGCGGCGCGTGGGCCGGCGGCCTGGCCGCCCAATCAGAAGACTTCAAGCGCGGGCGGCGAGACATGACCCAATCTCCGACGATCCAGCTGGCGGAGTTCGCCACCAGCCTTCGCCTGGAGGACGTCCCCGAGGCGGTCCGCGCCAGCTTCAAGACCCTGATCCTCGACAATCTCGGCGTCATGCTGGCCGGCAGCGTCCAACCGGTGTTCGCCAAGGTTTCAGCGGCCATGGCGATCGCCACGGGACCTGGGCCGGTCAGCGCCGTGGACGGGACCAGCGTCAGCCTTTCGACGGCCGTCCTGCTCGACGCCTTGGCCGCGGCCAATTTCGAGTTCGAGCACGTGGCCCCCTGCACCCATCCTGCCTCGGCCTGCTTCCCGGCGCTGCTGGCCCTGGCGGCCGAGCGCGAACTGTCCGGCGAGGTCCTGCTGGCGGCGATGATCGCCGCCTATGAGCTGGCCGCCAGGATCGGCGCTGCCAGCGGCAACAGCGTCGAGCACGAGCGCGGCTTCCACAATCCAGGCCTCAACGGCGCGCTGGCGGCGGCGGCCGGCTGCGCCAGGCTCCTGGGCCTGGACGCCGACCAATGCGCCTCGGCCATGGGCTTGGCGGCCTCCTCCTCGGCCGGCCTGATGGCCTTCCTCGACGAGGGCGCCATGACCAAGCGCCTGCACCCGGCCCGCGCGGCTCAGCTGGGGCTGGAGGCGGCCCTGATGGCCCAGGCGGGCGTGGAGGGTCCGCGCAACGTCCTGGAGTCCCCGCATGGGTTCCTCAACGCGTTCTCGCCCAAGCCCGATGTTTCGGCGCTGTGCGCGGGTCTGGGGACGGCCTGGCGCGGCTCGACCATGATCATCAAGCTGGCGCCCGTTCACGCCTACGCCCTGATCTTCGTCCAGGCGCTCAACGAGGCGCGCGATCGCGGCCTGGAGTGGTCGCCTCAGGCCATCACCTCGGTGGTGGTCGAGGTCGGGCCTGGCGCGATCCACGCCAAGCACATGGACCTGGATCCCAAGACCCTGGTCGCGGTCCAGTACAGCGTCCCCTATTCGCTCGCCCTGGCGCTCGCCCGCGACCTGCGCGATCCCCTGCAGGTCAATGACGGCGCCATCGCCGATCCGCTGGTGCGGGCGGTGGCCGGCAAGGTGGCGTTCGTCGAGTCGCCGACCGGACGTCGCCACGGCGGGATCATCACCATCACCACGGGCGGTCAGACGGTCACGGTCGAGGCCAGCGCCTATCCCGGCTTCCCAGGCAGCGCCGATTTCACCGTCGCCGTCGACCGCAAGTTCGACCGGACCTTGGCCGCGCTCGGCGTCGAACGCGCCGGCCCTGGCCTACGCGCCGCCGTCGACCTGATCGACGCGCCTGGGGGCGTGGCTCGCCTTCGCTCGACCTTGGTGGCCGCCGGCGCGGCGGCGCGCCGCGACCGCAACCTCGGCTGAACCAGCGGTTCTCAGCCTCCTTCCTCGCCCCTTTCCGTCGGCCCATGCCGGCTCTTCAAGCTCCCGGACCTCGTCATGCTCGATCCAGAAACCCTGACCGCCCTGCTCGACACGGTCGCTCGCTTTGTGGCCGAGCGCCTGCGTCCGATCGAAGGCAAGGTGGCCGAGGACGACCTGGTGCCCGAGGAGGTCATCGAGGACATGAAGGCCCTGGGCCTGTTTGGCCAATCGATCCCCGAGGAGTTCGGGGGCCTGGGGCTGAACATGGAGGAAGAGGTCCTGGTCGCCATCGAGATGGCCCGGGCCTCGCCGGCCTTCCGTTCGGCGTTCGGCACCAATATCGGCATCGGCAGCCAGGGGCTGGTGATGTTCGGCACCGAGGCGCAGAAGGCCAAGTGGCTGCCCGGCATCGCCACCGGGGAAATCATCACATCGTTCGCCCTGACCGAGCCGGAGGCGGGCTCCGACAGCGGCGCGGTCCAGACCCAGGCGATCCTCGACGGCGACGCCTATGTGCTCAACGGCGCCAAGCGGTTCATCACCAACGCCGGCAAGGCCCAGCTGTTCACCGTCATGGCCCGCACCGATCCCAAGGTGAAGGGCGGCGCGGGCGTCTCGGCCTTCCTGGTGCCGCGCGACCTGCCGGGCCTGGAGGTCTCCAAGCCCGAGAAGAAGATGGGCCAGCAGGGCGCCCACATCCATGACGTGACCTTCGACAATGTCCGCGTGCCCGTCGAGAACCGCCTGGGCGAGGAAGGCGAAGGCTTCAAGGTGGCGATGAAGGTCCTGGACCGGGGCCGCCTGCACATCTCGGCCGTCTGCGTGGGCGTGGCCGAACGCCTGATCACCGACAGCGTGGCCTATGCCCTGGAGCGCAAGCAATTTGGCCAGCCGATCGCCAATTTCCAACTGATCCAGGCCCTGATCGCCGACAGCAAGACCGAAGCCCTGGCGGCCCGCGCCCTAGTCATGGAGACCGCCAAGAAGCGCGACGCGGGTCAATCGATCACCCTGGAGGCGGCGGCGACCAAGCTGTTTGCTTCTGAGATGGTCGGCCGGGTCGCCGACCGGGCGGTGCAGATCTTCGGCGGCGCCGGCTATGTCGCCGACTACGGCATCGAGCGGCTGTACCGCGACGTGCGGATCTTCCGGATCTACGAGGGCACCAGCCAGATCCAGCAGCTGGTCATCGCTCGCGAAACCCTCAAGCGCGGCGGATAACCGATCATGCTCGACCAGCTCCTGGCTCAGGCGGGCGGCCTCAACGGCGCGTTCTCCGCCTTCCTTTCCGTCCTGATGATCGATCTGGTGCTGGCCGGCGACAACGCCGTGGCGGTGGGCCTGGCGGCCGGCGGCCTGCCGCCCAAGGAGCGCAAGAAGGTCATCCTCTACGGCCTGGGCGCGGCCGTGGTGCTGCGCATCGGCTTTGCCTTGATCACCACCTGGCTCCTGGGCGTGGTCGGCCTGCTGTTGGCCGGCGGCCTGCTGCTGCTTTGGGTGTGCTGGAAGATGTGGCGGGAGCTGCGCGAGCAGGCCACCCACGCCGAGGCCGACGCCCGGGCGATCATCGACGGCGACCCGGCCACCGAGCCCAGCGCCAAGCCGGCCAAGAGCTTCAAGCAGGCGTTCCTGCAGGTGCTGATCGCCGACGTGTCGATGTCGTTGGACAACGTCCTGGCCGTGGCCGGCGCGGCCCGCGAGCATCCGGGGATCCTGGTCTTTGGCCTTTTGCTGTCGATTGTCCTGATGGGCCTGGCGGCCAGCGCGATCGCCAACCTGCTGCACAAGCATCGCTGGATCGGCTTCATCGGCCTGGCGATCGTGCTCTACGTGGCCCTGCACATGGTCTGGGAAGGCCACCGGGCCGTCGTGATCGATCTGGGCAAGACGGCGGCCTACAACGCCGCGGCGCCGGATGTCCTGGACATCTCGCCGGCCGAGGCGGCCAAGCGTCCGCCCGCGCGCTAGGGCGCGGGCTCGGGCGCGGCCTTGGGGAGCGGCGTCAGGCCGTGGCGGCCCGGGCGGCGCGCGGCCGGCCGGCGGGGCTGTCCATGGCCTCGACCATGGTCTCGCGCGAGTGGCCGATATGCTCGCGCATCAGCTTCTCGGCCTTGGTCTCGTCGCCGGCCAGGATCGCCTCGATCAGGCGATCATGCTCGGCCATCGAGGTGCGGATATAGGTCGGGTCGATCAGGTTGTGATACCGCATCCGGTAGATCGGCAGGGTCAGCTGTCCGGCGATCTCGATGACCCGCGCATTGCCGGCCAGCTGGTAGATCAGCTGATGGAAAGCCTGGTTGTGGGCGACATAGCCCGGATCCTGGGCGGCGGCGGCCTTGGCCATGGCGTCGCGGCAAGCCTTCAGGCGCTTGGCGTTGTCGCCGTTCTTGATCTTGGCGGCGGCCAGGCGCGCGGCCAGGCCTTCGATCATCTCCCGGACCTGGAAGATGTCGCGAACCTCGTCGGCGCTGTACTGGCGCACGGTGGCGCCGCGATGCTGCTGGATGTCGATCAGGCCCTCGCCGGTCAGGCGGCGAATGGCCTCGCGGACGGGGCCGGCGCTGGCCCCGAACATCACCGTCAGATCGGCGACGATCAGGCGCTGCCCCGGGGCGAACTGGCCCTCGCGGATGGAGTCGCGCAGCGAATTGCTGACGAAGTCGACGACGCTTTCGGCGCGTTCAACCATGGGACGGGGCCGATCCTTCCAAGGAAACCGTTGTCTATCAAAATACTATCCAACGATTCTAGCACAATGGCCTAGGCGGCCCCAGCGCCCGCGCCGAGGGGCGCGGGACGGGTTCCGATTTCCCGGTTCTTGAAAGGCGATCAGGCGCGTTCCAGGCTCGCGAGCCGCGCGCGGGGCGCGGCCGATCGAGCCTAGCGGCGGGCCGTGTCGGCGAAGCGGTCGATGGCTCGCGACACCCGCGCGGGATCTTCCATCATGGTGAAATGGCCCAGCCCCGGCAGGATCAGGACGTCCAGTTGGGGCAGGTAGGAGCCCAGCAGGTCCAGCCAGGGACTGGTGGTGTCTTGCGGCGTCAGGGTGTGGCGCTTGCCGTCGGGGCCGTAGCTGGTGCTCTGGATCGCCAGCACCGGCAAGGTCTTGCCGATCGCCGCCAGCACCGGCTCGACCCGCTCGATGTCCCAGCGCGTCACCGCCGCCGACAGGGCCAGGACCTGGTCGGGCCGATTGGCGCGAACGGTGGCCAGGACCTTGGCTTTGACCGCCGGATCCACCCCCGGATAGAACATGGTCTCGAAATACCGGACCAGGCCCTCGATCAGATCGCCGGGCGGCGCGGCGCGCGGCGCCTCGGGCTGGGGCTTGACCGCGGCGGCCGAGCGTTCCGGCGCCGGACGCGACTTCAGGGCCTGGGAGCGGCTGCCGTCGACCAGGACCAGTCCGGCCAGCTCGCCCTGATCGTCGGCGGCCATCTGCAGGGCCACCCGCGCGCCCAGGCTGTGGCCGACCACGATGGTGCGGCCCAGGCCGAGGAGCTGGATGATGCGCGCGGCGTCCTTGGCCAGGCTTTCGACGGTGGAGGTCTCGCCGGCCTCGGCGGCCCGGCCATGCCCGCGATGATCGAGAGCGGCGACGGTGTAGTGGCCCTTGAGCGTCTCCAGCTGGGCGGCCCAGTCCTCGTGGTCGCAGAACGCCCCGTGCAGGAAGAGGATGGAGGGGCTTTGGCCCGGGGAACGGCTGCAGGCGACCTGGAGGCCTTCGATCAGCAGCTTCTGCATGGCATGTCTCCCGTTGCTGGGTTCAGGCTTGCGCCTTGTGTTCTTTTCGCGCCGCTTCCCAGACCTCCTTGGCCGCGCCGATGTTCAGCGCCGCGATCCCGACCCCGACCACGACGTCGGGCCAGATCGAAGGATGGGTCAGGGTGGCGAAGCCCGCGGCGATGATGGCGATATTGGCGAAGGCGTCGTTTCGGGCCGACAGGTAGGCGGCCTTGGTCAGGCTTTGACCGGAGGCTCGGAACCGGGCCAGCAGGGCGGCGCAGACGACATTGACCCCCAGCGCGCCCAGGCCCGTCAGGGTCAAGGCCCCGGCCTCGGGCGGCGTGGGCGAAACGACCTTGCCCCAGAGCCCCCAGAGAAAGGCGAGCGCGGGGACCAGCAACAGAGCCGCCAGGCCCATGCTCAGTCGTGCCCGCTCGACCGGCTTCCAGTTGACGGCCGCCAGGATCAGCAGGTTGACCGCCGCGTCCTCCAGGAAGTCGACGCTGTCGGCCAGGAGCGACACCGACCCGGCATGCAGGGCGACGGCGAACTCGACCCCGAAATAGGCCAGGTTCAGGCTGGCGACGGTCGCCACGACCAGGCGAAAATCGCGGCTGGCGATCATCGACGCCTCCCCTGGCCGGCCGTCCAGCGACATCAGCTCTTTGCGTACTGGCGGCGCAACTGGTCCCACTCGCTGGCCCCGAACCGTCGGAAGCTCTCGGCGATGGCCACGTCCGGCGCCTGGCCGCCGGTCGGCAGGCCCTGTTCCTTCAGCTTGTTGAGCGCCGCGTCGACGGCCGGCACGATGACGCGAAGCAGCACGCCAGGGCAGATGGCCAGCTTGTAGCCCATGCCGCGCGCGTCCTCGAGGGAGACGCGGGGGGTCTTGCCGCCCGGCACGACGTTGAGCAGGCAAGGACCCTTCACGCGGGCCGGAACGGCGGCCATTTCTTCCAGGCTCTGGGTGGCTTCGACGAACACCATGTCCGCGCCGGCGGCCAGGGCGGCGTTGGCCCGGTCGATGGCCTCGTCCAGGCCCGCCACGGCGCGCGCGTCGGTGCGGGCGATGATGTAGAAGTCCGGGTCGCGCTTGGCGGCCACGGCCGCGGCGATCTTGCCGATGAACTCGTCGGCCGGGATCACGGTCTTGCCGTCCAGGTGCCCGCAGCGCTTGGGCGAGACCTGGTCCTCGATATGGATGGCCGCCACGCCCTGGCGCTCGAAGTCGCGCACCGTGCGCGTGACGTTGAGCTCGTTGCCATAGCCGGTGTCGGCGTCGGCGATCAGCGGGATCTTTGTGGCCGCGGCCATGAAGCCGGCGTTGTCGGCCATCTCGCTGCCGGTCAGGATGCCGTAGTCGGGATAGCCGTGGGCGGCGGCGGTGCCCGCGCCGGTCATGTAGACCGCCTCGAATCCGGCCTGTTCGACCAGGCGGGCGGTCAGGCCGTCATAGGCCCCCGGGGCCACGACGATGGATTCACGCGCGAAGAGCTCGCGCAGGCGACGTGCGGGCGTGGTCATACGCCGACCTCCGAGGCTGAAAGGACATCGGCGCCGGGCTTGGGCGCCGAACGGGTCAGGCCCAGCAGCTGGCGATAGGCGCCGCTGGCCTGCAGGACCAGGATCGAACCGACGCTGGCGGCGATGATCAGGGTGGTGATCAGGGCCCAGCGCAGGCCATGGGCGCTGGGGAACAGATGGTCGCTGAGCGCCCCGGCCAGGAACGGACCCAGGGAATTGGCGATGATGCCGTTGGCCAGGGTGTGCAGTCCCGCCAGGCGGGCGCGGATCGGGGCGGGCACCAGCTCGGCCATGGCCGAGAAGCCGGCCACCGAGGGGACATAGCCCCAGAAGGAGGCCAGCGGCAGGAAGGCCAGCGACAGCCAGGGGGTGGGCATGGCCAGGCCGATGCTGGCGAACACCGCCATGCAGGCCGCGCCGATCACCGCCACGACCAAGGGCGCTTCGGCCACGCCCTTCTTGCGGAAGGCCTCGATGATGCGGCCCGAGACCAGGCAGCCGGCCAGGGTGAACAGGCCGCAGGTGCCCGCCGACAGGATGGCGGCCTTGGGGCCGGACCAGCCGTGGACCCGCTCGAAGAACATCACGTTCCAGCTCTGCAGGGTGTAGGCGCCCATCTGGATGGTCGAGATGCCGCAGAAGATGGCCACGGCCAGGCGGGGGTTGCGCTTGATGAAGGCCAGGCCGCCGGCCTTCTGGCCCTCGACGGCCGGCGGCGCCGCCTCGCGCTTGGGCTCGCGCATGACCACCAGGATCACCAGGGCCAGGACGAGCCCCGGGATCGCGGCCGCCACGAACAGGCCCTGCCAGGGGGCGAGCGCCCCGAAATACGGAAGGACCCAGGGCCCGTGCTTGGCCAGCTTCAACATCAGCACCCCGCCCAGGATGCTGGCCATCAAGCCGCCGACCACGCCGGCGCTGGTGTAGATGCCAAAGGCCCGGGGGCGGCGGTCCTGGGGCACGGTGTCGCCGACCAGGGAAACGGCCAGCGGGTGCAGCAGGGACTCGCCCACCCCGACCCCGGCGCGGGCGGCGAACATCGCCACGAAACCCGAGCCGAAAGCGGTGAAGAAGGTCGCCAGACTCCAGGCGGCCACGGCGCTGGCCATCACCAGGCGGCGTTTGACGCGGTCGACGATGAACCCGCCCAGCGGGCTGAAGATGGCGTAGCTGGCGCCGAAGGCCAGGCCCGACAGCAGGCCCAGCTGGCTGTCGCTCAGATGCAGCACCGCCTTGATCGGCTTCAAGGCCATGCCGAAGATCACGCGGTCGGCGTTGCTCAGCAGGTAGCCGCAAAACAGCAGCGCCAGGATGATCTTGGCTTCGCGGCTGTAGCCTGGGCTCTGGCTCTTGGCCATGCGCCTCTCCCCAAATGTTGGCGGCAAGGGCCGCTCAGCAGCCATACCACCATGGTTTCTTGATACAAGATTATATTAGAATATCGTCGGCAAATTGGTCAGGACCGGTCCTGGGCGCGGCTGGCCACCACCTCCGCCAGGGCCTCGGCCGAGGTGCGGATGTGGGCGCGCATGGCCTGCTCCGCCGCGTCCGGGTCGCCCGCCAGGATGGCCGAGGCGATGGCCTCGTGCTCGACCGCCGACTGGGCCGCGTGGTCGGGGTTCATCAGGTGGTGGAAACGGAACTGGTACATCGGCAAGGTCAGGTGCCGCGCGATCTCCAAGGCCCGGTGGTTGCCGGCCAGGTCGTAGATCATCGCGTGGAAATCCTGGTTGTGGTCGATGAACGCCAGCTCCCGGCGCTCGACGATGCCGCGCATGGCGTCGAGCGAGGCCTGGACCCGGGCCTTGTGGCGAGGCTCGCGGGCCACGGCCTCGGCGGCCAGGCGCGCGGCCAGGCCCTCGATCATCTCGCGAACCTCGAAGATCTCGCGGATGTCGACGGCGGTGAAAGTGCGCACGGCCGCGCCGCGATGGGGCACGACCTCGATCAGGCCCTCGCCGGTCAGGCGGCTGATGGCCTCGCGCACCGGGCCGGCGCTGATGTTGAGCATGCGCGTGATGTCGGACACCACCAGGCGCTGGCCCGGCGCGAAACCGCCGTCGCGTATGGCTTTGCGGATCGACTCGGCCGCTTGGTCGACCACGGTGTCGGCGCTCATCGTCCTCCTTCGAAGGACGGCCGCCGCGGCGGCCGCTCTTCTTATCGTTCTTATCGTTCGAAGATCCCGACCAGGACGCCGTGAGCCAGGATGGACTCGGCGATCCGGTCGAGCAGGTCGGGCAGTTTCTCGTCAGGGGTCAGGCCCGGCGGGCGCGAAAGCGCCAGGACCTGGAAGAAGTAGCGGTGCGGTCCGTGGCCCGGCAGGGCGCGAGGGCCGTGATAGCCGCTCTCCCCGCCCGTGCTCTTGCCGAACGTCCAGGCCGGGGACGCCAGGGCGCCTTCGGCCACGCCCGACAGGGACGGCTCGGCGCTGCCGGCCACGAAGTGGATCCAGGGCTTGTCGACCGGGGCGTCGGGATCCTGCAGCACGATCAGCCAGCCTTGGGTCCCCTGCGGCGCGGCCGACCAGACCAGCGGCGGCGAGATGTTGTCGCCGACGCCGGGCCCGCAGGCCTTCAGGGGAATGGTCTTGCCGTCCTCGAACCACGGGCTGGTCACCGTCAGGCCGGCGGGCCGGCCCTTCAGCGCATAGTGGTTGATCACCAACCAGGACTCGTCGGCGTGGATGCCGCGCAGGGCCACGCCGGGGGGCGTCTCGCTCATGACTCGAACGGGCTCCTCACCGCGGGGGCCAGCAGGGCCAGCAGCGGCGCCACCGAGCCGGCCGACTCCAGGCCCAGCACCGTCTCGATCACCTGGTCGCGGCGCGCGTCGTCGATGACGCCGTCCACCAGGGTCGAGAACTTGGCGATCACGCCCTCGCGGTCGAGGGGCTTGGCGTAGGTGCGCGGGATTTCGATCATCACCACTTCCTCGCTGCCGTCCTTGAAGGTGGCGGTCAGGCGAGCCGAGCCGCGACGGGTGGGGACGTTGTCGAAGTCCTCGTCGTGAACGGCGCGGATCTTGGGGATCAGGGCCCAGACGTCGTCGCGATTGATGCGGTCGGGCGAGAACTGTTTGGCCAGGGCCGCGCCGTCGAGAATGGCGGCGGCCACGGCGTAGCCGACGTTCATCTGGGCGCCGATCGGGGTGACGGGACGCTCCAGCTCCCACCAGCCGTGGTGATAGGCCGCGTGCGACATGTCGATCTGGATCTTCTCGATGTCGGCCGGATCGACCTTGCGGCGCTTGAGCAGCTCGAAGGTGGCGTCCAGCGGCCCGTGCAGGGCCCCCATGGCCGCGTAGGGCTTGAGCGCGATGCGCTTGGTTTCCCACTGCTCGCCCAGCTTGACGGAGATCTTGCTGGCGTCGGGATCATGGCCTTCGCCGAACACCGACAGGAAGCCGCCGTACTCGCGCTCGAACACCCGCTTGATGCCGGTGTAGCCGGCGCTGGCCAGCATGGCCGCGTAGAAGCCGTTACGCGAGGCGAAGCCGTGGTGCATGCGCTTGGACATGGCCTCGTACTGGGCCGCCATCAGGCCGCACGACTGCGTGCCGGCCAGGCCCAGGGCGTCCTCGAAGGTGGCCGGGTCAAAGCCCAGCACCTTGCCGACCGAGGCGGCCGCGGCGTGGGTGCCGAACACCGAGCCGGAGTGCCAGCCGCGCGACAGCATCTGCGAGCCGTGCAGGGCCATGCCGACCCGCGGGCCGACCTCGAAACCGGCGATCGCGCCCAGCAGGAAGTCCGCGCCGCTGACGTCCTGGCGCGAGGCCTGGGCGAACAGGGCCGGCAGGATGATCGAGGCGCTGTGCAGCGGCGCGGCCGGATGGAAGTCGTCCAGTTCGAAGCCCTGGATGAAGGTGCCGTTGAGCAGGGCCGCGGCCGGGGCCGAGGTCGTCTTGCCCCAGCCGATGATCGGCGCGTCGCCCGCGCCCTCGAAGGCCAGAACCGCGTCGACGGCGGTGCGCGACCAGGGCAGTTGGGCCCCGATCAGGGCGCAGCCCAGGCCGTCGAGGATCACTTCCTTGGCGCGCTCGCGGATCTCTTGCGGAGCCTGGTCCAGGGTCAGGCCCGAGAGCCAGGTGGCCAGGGTCCCGGTCGGGCCGCTCGGATCGGTGGCCGCCTTGATTTCGTCGCTCATCCTTGCGCTCCCACGCTGGTGTCGGCCGAGACTTGTTCCCAAACCCAGGGACGTTCGGCCTTGTCCTTGGCCTGCCAGGCGGTGATCAGCGGATCATCGCGCAGGGTCAGGCCGATGTCGTCCAGACCCGCCAGCAGCGCCTCGCGCCGGAAGGGGTCGATGTCGAATTTCTCCACGCGGCCGCCCGGGGCCCGGATCTCGCAGGTGGTCAGGTCGACCTCGAACGGCTCGTCGCTGGCCTCCGACAGGTCCATCAGGGCCGAGACGGTGTCGCCGGGCAGGCGCACCGGCAGCATGCCGTTCTGGAAGCAGTTGGCGTAGAAGATGTCGCCGAAGCTGTCGGCGATCACGCAGCGTACGCCCATGGCCGCCATGGCGTTGACGGCGGCTTCGCGCGAGGAGCCGCAGCCGAAATTGTGGCCGGCCAGCAGGATCGGCGCGCCGCGCCACTTGGGTTGGTTAACCGGGGTGTCGGGGTTTTCCGAGCCGTCGGGCAGGTAGCGCAGGGCCTCGAAGGCCCAGTGCCCCAGGGCGCCGATGTCGCCCGAGGTCAGGCGCTCGATGCGGATGATCACATCGGTGTCGATATTGGCCAGACGCAGCGGCGTGGCCGCGCCGCTCACGCGCGTGAAGGGGGTGGGCATCAGAGCGTCCTCACGTCGGTGATCACCCCGCGCACCGCGGCGGCCGCCGCCGAGGCGGGGCTGGCCAGGTGGGTGCGGGCGCGCGGCCCTTGGCGGCCGACGAAATTGCGGTTGGAGGTGGAGACGCAGCGCGCCTTGGGCGGCACCTGCTCGCCGTTGGCGGCCACGCACATGCTGCAGCCGGGTTCGCGCCATTCGAAGCCGGCCTCAAGGAACAGCTTGTCCAGACCCTCGGCTTCGGCCGCCCGCTTGACGGCCACCGAGCCTGGCACCACCCAGGCGGTCACGCCCTCGGCGACATGGTGGCCGGTGACCACGGCCGCCGCGTCGCGCAGGTCGCTGAGCCGCGAATTGGTGCACGAGCCGATGAACACCCAGTCCACCTTGGTGCCGAGCAGAGGCTTGCCCGCTTCCAGGCCCATATAGTCCAGAGCGGCTTTCAGGGTTTCCTGATTGTCGGCCTCGCCTTCGGCCGGATCGGGAATGACGCCGTCGACGGCGATGCCGTGCTCGGGGCTGGTGCCCCAGGTGATGGTGGGGGCGATGTCGGCCGCGTCGATGGCGACGTCCTTGTCGAACACCGCGCCCGGATCGGTGGCCAGGGCGCGCCATTGCTCGACCGCGGCGTCGAACGTCGCGCCCTGCGGGGCGTAGCGTCGGCCGCGCAGGTAGTCGAAGACCTTCTCGTCGGCCACGACCATGCCCGAGCGCGCGCCCAGCTCGACCGACAGATTGCAGAGGGTCAGGCGTCCCTCGACCGACATCGCCTCGATGGCCGAGCCGGCATATTCGATCGAGTGGCCAACGCCCGCGTCGGCCCCGAGGGTACGGATCAGGTGCAGCGCCACGTCCTTGGGCGTGACGCCCTTGCCCAGAGCGCCGTCGACGCGGATGCGCATGGTCTTGGGCCGGCGCATGCGCAGGGTCGAGGTCGCCAGGGCATGGGAGCTTTCGGAGGTCCCGACCCCGAAGGCCAGGGCCCCGACGCCGCCGTTGGTGCAGGTGTGGCTGTCGCCGCAGATCAGGGTCGTTCCCGGCAGGGCGATCCCCAACTCCGGGGACATGACGTGGACGATGCCCTGACCTTCCTGACCCAGGTCGAAGAAGCGCAGGCCCTCGGCCTTGGTCAGGTCGCGCAGCGACTTCCACAGGCGCTCGCCCAGCGGGAAGGTCGCCGCCGTGCGGCCCGGCGCGCTGGACACCACGTGGTCGGGGGTGGCGAAGATCAGCTGCGAGTCATGGATCGGCAGCTTGCGCTTGCGCACCTCGGCCAAGGCCGGCGGTCCGGAGAGGTCGTGCAGGACGTGGCGGTCGATGTGCAGCAGCGACCAGCCGTCGCCGAAGTCGCGGATGACGTGGGCGTCCCAGATCTTGTCGAGGCTCGTGCGCGGGCTCATCGTGCGACCTCGTCGTAGGTGCGGCGCAGGGCGTCCCATTCGTTGGCGCCAAAGCGCTTGAAGGCGGTCATCACCCCGGCGTTCAGCGGGGTGGCCTGCGGCTTGCCGGTCTCCAGCAGCGAGGTCAGGGTCTGATCGATGACCGGAATGATGGCGCGCAGCAGCACGCCCGGCAGGATGGCCAGCTTGTAGCCCAGGGCCTGGGCCTCCGGCAGGCTGATCTCGGGGGTCTTGCCGCCCGGGACGATGTTGAGCAGGCACGGCGCCTTGATCAGCTTGGGCACCGCGGCCAGCTCCTCGGCCGTCTGCACCGCCTCGAGGAAGATCATGTCGGCGCCGGCCTCGACGGCCGCCTGCGAGCGGGCCACCGCCTCGTCGAACCCGATGGTGGCGCGCGCGTCGGTGCGGGCGATGACGACGAAGTCGGGGTTCTTCTTGGCGGCGACGGCGGCGCGAATCTTGGAGACGAACTCGTCCTTGGAGATCACCTCCTTGCCGTCCAGGTGCCCGCAGCGCTTGGGCGAGACCTGGTCTTCAATATGGATGGCGGCCACCCCGGCGGCCTCGAAGTCGCGCACGGTGCGGGTGACGTTGAGCTCATTGCCGTAGCCGGTGTCGGCGTCGGCGATCAGCGGAATGTTCAGCGTGCGGGCCATGACCGCGGCGTTCTCGACCATCTCGGTGGCCGTCAGCAGCCCGTAGTCCGGAAAGCCTCGCGCGGCGGCGGTGCCCGCGCCCGTCATATAGGCGGCCTTGAAACCGGCCTGTTCGACCAAACGCGCGGTGAGCCCGTCATAGGCCCCCGGCGCCACCGCCATGTCCTCCCCGGACCACAGCGACCGCAGCGCAGCTCCACTCATTTTCTTATTCTTGCCTAGTTTGTTATGACAGGATTCTCCTACAATATGCTTATAGGGTTTGCAATCGGCGACGTTGGTCAACACCGCGCCGGCGCCGGCCAAGGTCGAGCGCGGCTAAGCGCGCCAAAGGGGAAACGTCATGTCAGACATCGTAGAACCAACCCTGGTGATCGTGCCGATCGGCGCGCTCGGCATGGGGATTTTGGAAGAGCACCTGGCCGCGGGCATCGCCGCGGGCGCCCACGCCATCGCGCTGGACGCGGGCTCGACCGACAGCGGGCCGGCCTATCTGGCCGAGGGGCGGTCCAAGTACAGCCGCGACTCGATCAAGGCCGATCTGCAGGTGCTGATCCGCGCCCAGGCCAAGGCTGGGATCCCGCTCCTGATCGGCTCGTGCAGCACCTGCGGCGTCGACGCCACCGTGGACTGGACCTATGAGATCACCAGGGAGATCTGCGAGGAGGAAGGCTTCTCGCCCAAGATCGCCCTGCTCTACTCGCAGCAGGACGCCAAGGTCCTCAACGACAAGGCCGCGGCCGGGGCGATCGCTCCCCTGGCGCCGATGACGGCCGAGCCGCCCGCGCCGTTCGATCGCTGCGCCAACATCGTCGCCCTGATGGGTCCCGAGCCCTACATGGCCGCCGTCGCGGCCGGCGCCGACATCGTCCTGGGCGGGCGCACGACCGATACGGCCGTGATCGCCGCGGTGCCGCTGATGCGCGGGGCGGGCGCGGGTCCGGCCTGGCACGCGGGCAAGATCGCCGAGTGCGGCGGGGTGTGCACCCGAAATCCGCTGGATGGCGGGGTGCTGATCCGGGTGGGCGTCGATGCGTTCGAGGTCGAGCCGCTGAGCGCGGCCAACCACTGCGACACCGCCAGCGTGGCCGCCCACATGCTCTATGAGAACTCCGACCCGTTCCGGCTGACCGAACCGGGCGGGGTGTTGGACGTCTCGGGCGCGCGCTACGAGGCGCTGGACGAGCGCCGCGTACGGGTCACCGGCTCGGTCTGGGAGCCCAGGCCCTACACCATGAAACTGGAGGGCGCCGCGCCGGGCCCGTACCAGACCATCATGCTGGTGGGGATCCGCGACCCCAACGTGCTGGAGGACGTCGACAAGTTCGTGGGCCTGATGCGCCGCGCCCTGGTGGATCGCACGCACAAGGCGCTGGGCCTTGCCCCCGAGGCCTTCGAGATCTCGATCCGGCCCTATGGCTGGAACGCCGTCGATCGCGTCACGCCCGATCCCGACACGCCGCGGCCGCGCGAGATCGGCCTGCTGTTCGTCGCCACCGCGGCCACCCAGGACCTGGCCACGCGGATCGCCAAGACCTGCAATCCCTACTTCTTCCACCTGCCGGCCAAGCGCGGCGTCCAGATTCCCAGCTACGCCTTCCCGTTCTCGCCGGCCGAGATCGAGCGCGGCCAGACCCACGCCTTCCTGCTCAACCACGTCGTGGCGGTCTCCGATCCCCACGAGCTTGTCCGTTCCAGCTGGCCGCAATTTACGGGAGCCGCCGCATGACCACGCTCAAGGATCTGGCCAAGTCCGTCCGCTCCAAGAACGCCGGCCCGTTCTGGCTGACCATCGACATCGTCTTCCCCGACGCGGAGGCCTATCAGCGGGGCGTGGCGTCCGCGGCCCTGTCGACCCCGTCGGTGGCGGCGCTCTACGCGGTCGATCCGGGCCTGGTGCGCCGGTTCGAGATCCCCGACCTGTTGACCCTGAAGCTTTCCTATCCACGGCCCACCACGCAGGGCGGCCCCGACGAACACGACATGCATGGCGGCCAGCAATATGTGCGGTTGCTGGAGATCGCGCTGTGAGCCTGGATCTCGCCTCGCCCCGCCTGCCGATCGATCCGGCGAGCGTCAAGGGCTTCCTGGACCCCGACGAGGCCGCGGCCCTGCACATCACCGCCCGCCTTCAGTCGCAGTTGGGTCCGTGCCTGGAGATCGGCAGCTATTGCGGCCTGTCGGCCCTCTATATCGGCGCGGCCTGCCAGGAGGCGGGCGGGGTGTTGTTCTGCGTCGACCACCATCGCGGCTCGGAGGAGAACCAGCCCGGATGGGAATGGCACGACCCCAGCCTGTGGGACGCCGAGGCCCAGAGCCTGGACACCCTGCCAAGCCTGCGGCGGACGCTGCGCCGCGCGGATCTGGAAGATTGCGTGATCCCGATCGTGGGCCGCTCGGCCACGGTCGCGCGCCATTGGCGCACGCCCCTGGGCATGCTGTTCATCGATGGGGGCCACACCCGCGAGGCGGCCCTGGCCGACTATCGCGGGTGGACGCGCCACCTGATGCCGGGCGGCATTCTGGCGATCCACGACGTCTTTCCCGATCCCAAGGACGGCGGCCAGGCCCCTTACGAGATCTATCTGCGCGCCGTGGCCTCCGACCTCTATACGCCGTTCGCCGAGATCAAGTCGCTGCGTCTGCTGCGCCGGGAAGTCTAGGCTCAGGCGCGCTCTTCGCCGGTCAGCACGCGCGCGGCGGGCGAGGCGTCATAGAGCGCGTCGTGGGCCAGGATCATCGCCGCCTGGGTCCAGCTGGGTTTTTCGACCGGCCAATAGAGCTTCTCGACGAATTGCCAGCCCATCCAGTAGGCGCCGTCGGCGTCGCGATGGGCCTCCTGCCAGGTCAGCAGAGCCGCGGCCTGGGTGTAGCGCCGCCGGCCGATCAGGGTCATGGCCAGCTCGGCCGACTCCGCCACCGTCACCCACGGTTCGTTGGCCACGCACCGGCAGCCCAGGCCCTGGACGATGAAGCGGGCGCGCCCGGCCTCAAGCCGCGCCTCGACGGCGTCGGACGGCGTCGCCCCGGCCAGGACCGGATAGTACCAGTCCATCGCGAAGCCCGATCGATCCTGGCCGTTGCGGTCGAAGCGTTCGGGCGCGCCGGTCAAGGCGCGCAGCAACCGCTCGCGGCTCAGCCACCAGCGGCTGGTCTGTTCTCCCAGCAGGTCGGCCAGGCGGATGGCGTGGCCGAGGCTGGCGAAGATCGAGGCGTTGCCGGCCAGGACCGCGTCGTCCAACGCCGTGCCATGGCCTTCGAGCGACCAGGAGATGTCGCCCTGCGGCGCCTGCAGGCTCAGCACGAAGTCGATGGCGGCCCGCACCATCGGCCAGTAGCGGCGGACCAGGCCGAGGTCGCCGCTCAGGCGATAGGCGTGCCAGACGGCGGTGGCGGGATAGGCGGCGAAATTGCTGTCGACGACCTGCGGGCTGGGCCCTCGGGCCAGACGCATGTCGTCCTCGATCGGCAGGGCGTTGCCGTAGGGCGCGCTCCAGCCGCCATCGGGCCGCTGGCTGGCGGCCAGCCAGTCCAGGCCCGCGCGGGCCGCGGCGTCCTCGCCCATCACCCCCAGGGCCATCACGCACTCGGCGTGGTTCCAGGGATCGCATGGGCCGCCGTCGAACCAGGGAATGGCGCCGTCGGAGCGCTGAATGGCGAGCATGGCCTCCAGCGCCGGGGCCAGGGTGTTGTGGTTGGGCAGGATGGGGCCCGTCTTGGCCAGGCGCCTCATGGCTGAGTCCCGCGCTCGAAATAAAGCGCCACGCTCTTGCCCAGGACCGGGTTGAGCGCCGTCTCCAGCGCCCGGGTGATCCAGGGCCCCTGCAGAATGTCCCACTCCAGGAAGCGCTGGTAGGCGCGCACCCAAGGGTGATCGTCGCGGCGCGCCCAGAAGGCCGTCTTCAGCCACCAGTAGGGCGCGTGCAGCGCGTGGGCGTGATGAGCCCCCTGGAACCGGAAGCCGCGCACTTCGATCTCGCGGCGCAGGTCGCCGGCCTCGAAGATGCGGATATGGCCGCCGGGCTGGTCGGCATAGCCGCCTGGTCCCGAGGCCAGGGCCCAGCAGATCCGCTCGGGCCAGGCGCGCGGGACGGTGGCCACGAACCGGCCGCCGGGCCGCAGGACCCGGACGATCTCGCCCAGGGCCCGCGGGTAGTCGTGCAGGTGCTCGAGCACTTCGGAGCAGATCACCGCGTCGACGCTGGCGTCCGCAAAGGGCAGCTCATAGGCGCTGGCCTCGATGAACTCGGTGCGACCGCCCGGCTTCAGCTGGGCCAGACGCGCGCGCGCGGTGGCCAGGCAGCTGCGGCTGAGGTCCAGGCCCGTCACCCGCAGGTCGCCGCGCTCGTGGGCGGCGTGGGCGTGGCGCCCCTCCCCGCAGCCGACATCGATTAGGTGATCGCCGGGCTCGAGCCCAAGGCGCTCCAGGCGAACCGTCAGCATCCCGCCGCCTCCGCCAGGACCTTCTCGTACCGCTGGGCCAGGCGGTCCCAGTTGAAGGTCGCCGTGACGCGGGCCAAGCCCGCTTGCGACATCCGGGCGCGCCGGTCCGGATCGTCCAGAACCGCGGCGATGGCCGCGGCCAGGGCCGGGGCGTCGGCGCGGGGCACCACCACGCCGGCCTCGCCGACCACCTCGGGCAGGGCCCCGCCGTCGGTGACCACCACGGGCGTGCCGCAGGCCATGGCCTCGGCGGCCGGCAGACCAAAGCCCTCGTAGAGCGACGGCGTGACGGCGACCGTGGCCGAGGCGTAGAGTTCGGCCAGGTCTTCGGTGCTGAGATCATGGACGAAGCGCACGCGATCGATGAGGTTCAGGCGCTTGAGCAGGGCCGCTGTGGGCCCGTCCGGCCGCAGGCGTCCCACCAGATAGAGCTCCAGCTGCGGTCGCTCGGCGAGGAGGCTCGCATAGGCTTCCAGCAGGAAGCGCGAGCCCTTGAGGGGCACGTCGGCGCTGGCGGTGCTGACGATGCGGCTGGGATGGCGATCGCCCTCCCGTCCCGGGCGAAAGACCGTCTGGTCGATGCCCAGGGGCACGACCTCGATGGCTTGCGGGGAGACCCCCAGCCGCTCGACGATGTCGTCGCCGGCCGCGCGGGAGACGACCAGGACCCGCTTCAGCCGCGAAGCGACGGCCTCCTGCATCGGCAGGAAGCTGTACCAGCGACGGATCAGCGCCTTCATCCACCAGCGCGGCTCGGCCTCGACGGCGAGTTCTCGGTCGCGGTGGATGGGGTGGTGGACGATCCCGACCACGGGCAGGCCCGCGGCCTCGACCTCCAGCAGGCCATGGGCCAGGGTCTGGTTGTCCAGCACCACGTCGAACTGGTTCTTGCGGGCCTTCAGCAACGCCGCGACGCGCCGGCCAAAGGTCTCCGGCTCCATGAACTTGCCGCTGTGGTGGCCGAAGAACTCCATCAGGGCCGTGCGGTCGCTCAGGTGGCGCCAGCGCAGGGCCAGCCGCCCCTTGAAGGGTTGGGCGTAGAGATCGAGCGACGGCACCGGCGTCAGCAGGACGCCGGGCGGAACCTGCGGATAGGGCGGGCCCGAGAAGATCTCGACGCGATGGCCCCGGCGCGCCAGGGCGGCGGCGACCAGCGACAGGTAGATGCCCTGGCCGCCGACCTTGGGGTCGGAGCGATAGCCCAGGAACGCGATGCGAAGGGGCCGCGAGGCCGCCGCGTCGGCGGCGGGGGGCGGCCTGCCGGGCGTCTCTGCGGCGGCGGCGGCGGCGCGCGCGGCGTGGGCGTCTAGAACCCTTTGACGAATGGGACCCAGGCTCATACCGGCTTGGCGGCCCGGTATTCGCGGATCAGGACGATGCCCCAGCCCAGGAAGTAGCCGGCCGTGGCGCCGGAAACGAAGTGGGCGAGCGCCGCGGCCGGTCCGCCCTGGGCCAGCTTCATGGCCGTGGCCACCGCCACCCCGTACTGCAGGACAAAGACGCTGACATTACGCGCCAGCGGCGTCCAACCGCCGGGGCGGGTGATCGTGCCGGCCTCAGGATCGACCGCCAACAGGCGCACGCCGCGCACGAACGGCCAGGGGGCGGCCAGCAGGGCTCCCACCACCCAGGCGCCGATCGCCGCCGCGCCCGGCTCGTGGGCCAGAACGATCCGCGACAGACCCAGGGCGATGAACAGGATCGGCACGATCAGGGCCCGGCTGACGGCCATGGTGCGCGGGCGCAGGGACTGGATCCCCTGGTAGACGAGATAGGCCAGGATGGCCCAGGCCCAGATCGGGGTGCCTCTGACGATGTGGGCGGCGGTCTGCATTTGGGGCTCGCGGGGAGGAGGTGCGGACGCGCCCTACGGCGCGTCCTGGGGATCGAGGAGTTGGTTTTCGCGCTCGCTCTCGCGCTCGCGCAGGATCACCAGGTTCTGCTCGTGGCTCTGGCGGTTGATCTTGTAGTAGCGCAGCGAGCCGATGGCGCAGGCGTAGAGGATGAGCAGGATCGGCAGGTAGAACAGCGCCAGGGCCTCGAGGATCGAGCCCTCGACCGCCCCCGGCTTGGCCTTGGCCGGGAAGGCCACGATCATCAGGAACATGCTCGACAGGAACACCCCAACGCCATTGGCGCACTTCTGCAGGAAGTTGTCGGCCGACAGCAGCAGGCCTTCGGAACGCCGGCCGGTCTTGACCTGGCTGGCCTCGGTCAGGTCGGCGAACATCGAGGTTACGGCGATCTGCGAGCTGAAGATGAAGATGTTGGAGATGAACACCTCCACCAGCAGGATGTAGAGCACCTTCTTGTCGCCGTTGGCCGGCATCAGATCGAGCAGGCGAAGGCCCATCGGGGTCAGCAGGGTGATCGCGCCCAGGGCGAAGCAGGCCATGGCGGTCGTGCGCTTGCCGAGTTTCTTGGAGACGCGCGGCGCCAGGATCACCGCCACGATCGAGGCGGCCATGCCGGCCATGACCAGGGTGCCCAGCTGCTGGGGCTGCAATTCCCAGAAATAGAGATGAAAGTAGACCGACAGGCCCTCGTTGAGCCCCGTGGCCACGGCGGCGAAGACGCCGCCGGCGGTCAGGATCCACAGCTCGCGCGTGGAGAGGGTGCCGCGAATGTCGCTGACCAGGCCCCCCCAGGTGAACTTCGCCGCCGGCAGCTTGTGCAGGTAGGGGATGCGCTTGACGGTGCTCAGGGCCCCCGCGCACAGCACCACCAGAATGACCGTGGCGGCGATGGCGCCATAGGTGTGGTAGCCGGCCAGGCTCAACATGCCGTCGGGATTGTCCGCGTCCTTCTTGAAGATGACCTTCAGGGCGTAGAGGCTCATCAGGAGCGCGCCCAGGATTCCCATCAGGTAGCGAAGGCTGACCAGGACGGTGCGCTGGTTGTAGTCGGAGGTCAGTTCGGGCGCGAGCGCGGTGGCCGGGATCTCGAACAGGCTGTCGAACAGGCGCACGCCCACGACCATCACGGCCATCCAGGCCAGGGTCGCCCCGTCCGACCAGCCCGCCGGCGGGTGCCAGATCAGATAGAAGGCCGCCACGTAGGGCAGGATGGCGGCGAACATGTAGGGGTGGCGGCGGCCCCAGCGCGAGCGGGTGTTGTCGCTCATCACCCCGACCAGCGGGTCCACGACCCCATCGATGATCAGGGCGACCATGATCGCCGCGCCCACCCAGTGGGCGGGCAAGCCGACGACCTGATTGTAGAACAGCATCAGGAAGGAGCCCAGACCGCGGAGCTTGACGCCCTTGGCGGCCGTGCCCACGGCGTAACCGACCATGGTCAGTCGGCTCAGCGGCGGAGCCTTGCCGGGCAAAGCGGAGTCGATGGCGGTCATTTCGCGGACCCCTCGCGCACTTTCGCACCCAAACGCACGACGTCCTCCCGGCTGACCATTATTGGTTCTCCTTATGCCGGGAAATTTCTAGGATTGGATTCTAATAAAATCTAGTCATAAAATCGGGCGGCCTCTGAGCGCGCCTGGCGACCTTGGTGGGTTGGGCGAGGTTCGGGGCCCGGGCGGCCGCTTGCACAGGGGCGGCCGCCCATCTTCCGCGAACCCCTGGTCATCCCGCGCTGGCGGCGCGCACCTTGCCAAACCGGATCGAGACATAGGCGCCCAGCAGCACGAAGCCGACGGCCAGGGCGGCCAGATCGGCGATCTGGCCCAGAGCGACGAAATGACGCTTCAGGAAGTACAGGCCCGTCGCGAGGTTGGCGAAGCCCCAGAAGAAGTTGATCAGCGGCGAGGACAGGCCCTTGCCGCGCGGCTTGGCGAACGGGGTCGGGAAGGGCTCGCCGCGGGTGCCGGCGGCCAGGTGCGGGATGGCGTTGCACAGCAGCGCGCCCGTGAAGAAGAGAACGATCAAGTCTTTCATCGTGACCTCGTTTTAGCCGCCGACGGTTCGGTCCGGCTCGAATATTGTATGAGAATATTCTCATACAATCCAAAATGCGGCGGGCTTATGGCCAAGTCAATCGCGACGGATCAGGCCTCTTCGCCCCCAAGAGCCAAGGCCGCCTGATAGGCGGGGTTGGGCGCGATGCGCAGGCGCGCGCGGGCGGCTTCCAGGGGTTCGTGCAGCAGGCGCTCATAGTCCTCGCCGGGCAGCCAGCTGGCCCGCGCGCCGTTGCGCCAGCCTTCGAAGATGGCCTTGCGCCGCGCCCGGCCCAAGGCCCCGCCGCGGCGCAGGGCCGAGCCCAGGGCGATGAAGGCCCAGCCCAGTCCCTTGGTCTGGCTGAAGGAGAAGGCCACCACGCACGACTCGCCCAGGCCGTCGCGCCCGTAGCCGGTCAGGATGTGCCAGATGTCGTGGACGTCGCGGGTGCGCCGGCCAAACCAGGCGTAGGGACTGGCCACCGGCAGGGCGCGCCGCGCCTTGTCGCTTTCCTTGGCCAGGCCTTCGGCCGAAAGGCCCTCGCTGCGAACGAAATGGACATAGGCCGCCCCGACCGTGCCGGGCGCGAAGCTGTCGAGATAGGCGTCGTCCATCAACCGCTCGGCCAGCTCCACCCGCTCATAGGCCAGGCGCGCGCCCTCGACCGTTTCGATCAGGCGCAGATACCCCTTCTTGGTCGAGGCCGCGTTCAGCGAGCGCATGATCTCGAAGACCTGGGCGGTGTCTTCCTTGTTGTCCCGCAGGCGGGCCAGGGCCTTCAGCGCCCGTCCCCACTGGCGTTTGGGCGGCGCGATGACCGTTGGAGCGGACGGCGCCGGGGTGGTGTTGCTCATCATCGTGATCGCTCCTTCACCGGCGGGGGTTGCGTCCCGGCGGACGAATAGGCAAGTAGATAGGCAACCTATCTATATCAAGGATGAAGAACATGGAAGCGGACGCGCGGTCGCACGCCCCCTCCGATCCCGTCGAACTGGCCGAGGCGCTTCGCCCCGTCCTGCACCGGCTGCTGCGCGCCCTGCGCCGCGAGACGATCGAGGAGCATGGGGTGACGCCGCTGCACGGCCTGCTGCTGGTGGTCATCCACCGTCACCCCGGCATCGGGGTGAACGAGCTGGCGGCCCGGGAAAACCTGCGCGGGCCCACGATCAGCGGTCACGTCAAGTCGCTGGAGGGCCGGGGGCTGTTGCGGCGCGAGGCCCTGGATCCCAAGGATCGTCGGCGGGTCAGCCTGTTCGTGACCGAGAAGGGCCAGGCCCTGCTGGCGACCATGAAACGCAGCCGCACCGATTGGCTGGCCCAGCGCCTGGGCCTGCTGACGCCCCAGGCGCGCCAGGCCATCGCCGGCGCCATCGCCCCCTTGCTGGACGTCGTCGGATGAGCGCCAAGGACACCGCCGACTCCATCGAGGACGACGAGCCGCCCTCCCCCATCGACGCCGACGAGCCGACCGAAAAGGAAATCAACCGGGTCTTCCTGGGCCTGATGCTGGTCATGGGCCTTTCGGCCATCGACCAGAGCATCGTGGCCACCGCCCTGCCGCGCATCGTCGGCGACCTGGGCGGGGTCACCCATCTGTCGTGGGTGGTGACGGCCTATGTCCTGGCCTCGACGACCACCATGCCGCTCTATGGCAAGCTGTCCGATCAGTTCGGCCGCAAGCCGATGCTCTATACGGCCATGGGCCTGTTCCTGCTGGGCTCGGTGCTCTGCGGCATGGCCCAGACCCTCGAGCAGCTGATCGCCTTTCGGGTGCTGCAGGGCCTGGGGGCCGGAGGCCTCCTGCCCCTGACCCAGATCATCGTCGGCGACTTGGTCAGCCCCCACCAGCGCGGCAAGCGCCAGGGGGTGATCGCTTCGGTGTTCGCCGTCTGCAACGTCGCCGGCCCCGTGGTCGGCGGGGTGATCACCGATCTGCTGTCCTGGCACTGGATCTTCTACGTCAACCTGCCGATCGGCGTGATCTCGTTCTTCGTCATCGACCGCGCCCTGCATCGTCCGCAGGTGCTGCACAAGCGCAAGATCGACTTCCTCGGGGCGGGGCTGCTCAGCGCCACGACCGCGGCCTTCCTGTTCGTCCTGGCCACCGGCGGCGCCCAATGGTCCTGGGTCTCGCCGCAGATCCTCGGCGTCGCCGCCCTGGCGATTTGTCTGGGCGTGGTTCTGGTCCTGCACCTTCGCAGCACCGCCCACCCCTTTCTGCCGCTGGAGCTGTTCCACAACCGGGTGTTCCTGGTGGCGTGCGTGGTGCTGGGCCTGACCTTGATGGGCATGCAGGGGGCGACCCTGTTCTTCCCGCTGTTCTTCCAGGCGGTGATGGGCGTGTCGGCGTCGCATTCGGGGTTCCTGACCGGACCCCTGATGATCGGCGTGGTGATGTCCTCGATGTTCAACGGTCGCGTCCTGCTGCGCTCGGGCCGATACAAGCCCACCCAACTGGCGGGGCTCTCGACCGCCCTGTGCGCCTTCTCGGTGCTGGCCTGGGGCGCGGCCACCCACAAGGGCTTCTGGGTGCTGGAGCCGGCGATCTTCGTGCTGGGCCTGGGCCTGGGCCTGGTCATGCCTAACATGACCGTGGCGGTGCAGAACGCCCTGGACGCGGCCCACCGGGGCGTGGGGACCGCGACCCTGGCTTTCTTCCGCTCGCTGGGCGGGCTGATCGGGGCGGCCGGATCCGGCGCGATCCTGACCCACCACATCCTGACCAGCCAGCTCTCCACCTCTGTGGGCAAGCATCCGGCCGAGATGTCGCCGGCCGTGATCGCCGCCCTGCCGGCCGCCGACCGTCTTGCGGTCGTGGAGCTCTATCGAGACGCCATCTCCACGGTGTTCATGATCGGGGTCTTCATCATGGGGCTGGCGCTGGTGGCCATCCAGTTTCTGCCCGAACTGCCGATCGTCGCGCGTCGGCGGACACGGGATGATCCGGCGGCCGCGGTGGACGGATAGGGTTGAACAGCGCGCCGATAGAGGCGCCAATGCACCCCGCCACCGTTGTCATTGCGCGACCGGTATGGATTGCCGCTAGGATCAATCGGTCGCCAGTAAATCTCGAACCAGTGAGGCGCGCCCGCCGGGATCAGGATGACGAGACCCAGCTTGCACCGCTTCCCGCTCAGCTTTAGCGTTGCGCGGGATGCTACGCGACCGTGTGGGAGCGTACGGGGCAGCGGCTAGATCGCGATTAGCCGCCGACCTCGCATCAGAAGGATCGCCGTGCGGATTGTCAGGGTCGAAATCCAGAACTTTCGGGGCATCGGGACGCTCGACTGGCAGCCCTCGCCCGGTATGAACTGCTTGATCGGTCCTGGTGATTCCACCAAGACCACGATCCTTGACGCTATCGAACTGGCCCTCAATCCCAGGTCAAACTATCTGGGCGATGACACCGACTTCCACAATCTCAACTTCGATCTCCCCGTCAGGGTGACGGTGACTCTGGTCGGCATTCCCACTGAGTTCTGCATCGACAGCCGCTACGGGCTTCATCTTCGGGGCTGGGACGAGGCGGCCGCGCGGCTTGTGGACGAGCCGGGGGATGGACTGTTGGAGGCCCTGTCGGTTCGGGTCGAAATCGATCCATCAACTCTCGAAGGCCGCTGGGCGATCTATAACGATCGCCTGGCCGACGACGTCGATCCGCCGTCCTTGCGCTATAAGGATGCGCAGCAGCTGGCGACGACGAGGCTGGGTCCCTACGCCGAACGGCATCTGGGGTGGGGTCGACAATCGATCCTCAATCGCATCGGCGAAGGCGGGCGGATGAGCGAGCAGCTGGCCAGCGCCAGCCGCGCCGCCCGTGCGGCCTTCAAGACCAGCAACAAGGATGTGTTCGCCGTCCCCACAGCTCGCGCCGAGAAGCTGGGTAAGCACTTCTCGGTCCGGGTTCGGCAAGCCTTCACCGCCGAACTCGATGTCCAAGGCTCGGCGATCACCTCCGGAGGCGTCGTTCTCCATGACGGCGACTTGCCGCTCCGCACCTTGGGCACCGGGTCTTCGCGGTTGATCGTCTCGGCCCTGCAGCACAATGCCGGCGGGTCTCACATCGCTCTGGTCGACGAAATCGAACATGGCCTTGAGCCTCACCGCATCGCCCGGCTTCTGAAGTATCTCCGCAATCCGCCGGTGCTGGAGGATGACGCCGCCACGCCCGGCGCCGCCGCGCCGCAGACCTTCCTGACCACCCATTCCAACGTCGTGATCCGCGAACTCGACGCAGGCGACATCCACGCCGTCCGCTCCCATGAAGGGCGAATCCAGGTTCGGTCAGTTGAGCAGACCGCCGAGACCCCGGACATCGCCCAGCGCCAGCTGCGCGCGTCGCCCGAAGCCTTCCTCGCGCGGCGCATCCTGGTCGGCGAAGGCCGCACGGAATGTGGCCTACTGCGCGGTCTGGACGCTTGCTGGATCGCCGAGGGCAGAGACTCTTTCGCGCTGCGCGGCGTGGTGGCGATCGACGGCGGCGGCGTCCCTAACGCCGTGACCCTGACCCAGTCCTTGCTCGATTTGGGGTACGAGTGTCTTGCCCTGCTCGACTCCGACAAGCCGCCGTCTCGAGACTCCGTGGCCAAGGTCGAAGCGGTTGGCGGCGTGGTCTTGGAATGGGGAGAGGACTGCTCGACCGAAGAGCGCCTCTTCCGTGATGTCCCCTGGGCGACGGTGGACGCTTTGGTGGGCCTGGCGATTCAGTGCAACACCGAAGACAGCGTGCTGGCGACCTTTCGGGCGACCTGTAAGGCCATGAAGCTCGCCGAACCGATGGATCTTAGCCTTCCGGTCAGTCTCGACACACCTCAAGTCCGCGCCGCGCTCGGTCTCACGGCGCGCGAGAAGTCATGGTTCAAGACCATTCCGCGGGGCGAACGGCTCGCGGTGCTGGTGTATCCGTGCCTGAAGGACATCCCGGCCACACCATTGGCCAAGCATTTGTCTCGTCTGCGCGCGTGGGTCGATGGCTGATCCGCCCGTTGACGACCTGGCCGCCAGAATCTGCGCGGTACAGGCCGGGTCGATCGTGGCGGCGGCCGGCTGTGGCAAGACCGAGCAGATCGTCAACGCCACCGTCATGAGCCAGGGACGGCGGCTCATCCTGACTCACACTCACGCCGGGGTCGACGCCCTGCGCAAGCGTATGCGGGAGAAGGGGGTGTCGACCAGCCAGTACGCCATCGACACCATCGCGGGCTGGTGCCTGCGCTACGCGGCCGCCTATCCGCGCCGGTCCGGGCTGAAAGTGGCCGCGCCTAAGGGGGATCAAGACTGGACAGCGGTCTACGCCGGGGCGATCGCGCTGCTGGAGAGCGGGGCCGTCACCCAGGTTTTGAGGGTCTCCTACTGCGGTGTATTCGTCGATGAGTACCAGGACTGTGGCGGAGCTCAGCACCAGGTCGTCGCGGCTCTGTCGAAAGTGCTGCCTGTCTGCGTATTCGGAGATCCCCTGCAGGCGATCTTCGATTTTGGGCAAACGCCCGTCGATTGGCGCGGCGAGGTGTTTTCGCGGTTTCCCCAGCTTTCGACCCTGACCAAACCCTGGCGATGGCATCGGCACGGAAACGCCGAGATGGCCAATTGGCTCGAAAAGGTGCGCCCCGTTCTCGAGGCTGGACGCCCGCTGGATCTTGCGGCCCGCCCCGCCTGCGTGACCTGGGAATGGTTGCCTGACCAGGACGGCCCACGCCAATCAAAGATTATCTCCACCTGCCTCAAGGCGATGAAGGGCGACGGAAACCTGGCGGTGATCGCCGACCCGGCTAATCTCAACGGACGGGCGCTGATCGCCAAGAAACTCGGCCGGCAGGGCTTCTCCAACATCGAGCCCATCGAGTGCAAGACCGTCTACGCCGCAGCCAAGAAGCTCGCGGCAACCTCGGGACCAAAGCGCCTGGTCGCGCTGTTGACCTTCCTAGAGCAATGCATGTCCGGCGTGGCGCAGGGCGAGTTCCTCAAGGCCGTGGCTTCGCACAAGTCTGGCGGAAAGCTGGGTCGCGCCAAGTTCGGAGATCTTGTCGAGCTTGGGATGACACTCGACCAAGGTGCGGGCGATGAAGTCTGCCTGGCCTTAATCGATGGCTTCGCCGCCCAGCCGACGACCTTCGTCTTCCGCCGCGAAATGCTGTTTTCCATGCGCTCGGCGCTGAGGATGAAGGTGGCGGGCGACGCCGCCGATCTGTCGGACGCCTTGTGGCGGGTGCAGACCAAGATTCGCCACGCGGGTCGGCAGATCCCCTATTACAGCGTCGGCAGCACGCTCTTGGTGAAGGGGTTGGAGTTCGCCAATGTCGTGGTCATCCACTCGGCCAATATGAACAACAAGGACTGGTACGTCGCCCTGACCCGGGCGACCCACCGGTTGACGGTCCTGTCGCCGAAAGCGGTGATCGCTCCAGGGTTTGCGTAAGCACCTAGCCCATACGCCTCGAGACCGTGAGCGCCTAAATCTTGGAGAGCGCCTTCCACGCGGCGACGAACTTCGGCGTCAGCGCGGCGAGACGGTCTAGGAGATCGTCCAAGGTCATCGGCGGATTCTTCAGTCGGGCGACCTGCGCGGTGAGAGCGGCCGCCAGGGCGTGAGGCGTCTTTTCGAGCAAGAGGCAGAGAAAGCCGTCGGGGCTGATGGCGGCCACGCCGGACGGCAGCTTGGCGAAGTCCTTAAGGTTGCTGGTGACGATCAGGCTGGCCTCGCCCTGGACAGCGCACGCCGCCACGTGGCGGTCTTTGACGTGGTTGGGCATGGTGGCGATCAAGGGCTCGTGGCCCTCGACGAAGGCGTCCTCGAATTGAAGACCGAGGGTCGCGCGAAGGCGTTCGGCTTTGGTGGCGGTCAGGCGGCCGTCCGCCACCAGGTTGCGGGTGGCTTCCTCGACAATGAACGCGCTCCAGCGCGGCTGAAAGCAGCCGGCCGCGGCCGCCGACAGCAGGGTGTCGCGTAAGGGCAGCGGATAGAGGACATCGGCATCGAGGACAGCGACGATCACTGGGGTTTGGCCTTTCGGATCCGCGGCCGACGGCCACCAGGCTTCAGGGCCGTCTCGGAGGGCTTGGCCAGGAGCTCTTCGGCGGTCGCGGTGGACTTAGGCTTGGACTTGGTCTTCTGCGGGTTGGCGAGCATCTGGGCGAGTTTGGACTTGGGCGCGGGCTTGGCCGTCTTGGGCTCGCGCAAGGCCCGTAGGCTGGCGGCCACGTCGGTGGCGCCCAGCTCCTGCGCGCGTTCCACGAAGGCGTTGTAGGTTGCCGCCTGTAGGCCGGCGGCCTTCAGTTTCAGGGCAGGGTCGCCGCTCGGATCGGTCTTTGCCTGATAGAGCGAGACGATGACCGCGTGCGGGTTAGGCAGGAAGGCCAGGCCCATGGCTTGCGCCCCGCTGGGTGCGACCTCGACGAAGCCGAAATCGACCAGGCGACGTAGGCGATCCTGGAAGGTTCGGGGTCCGCGCTGTCCGGCGAACCCGGCCGCGAAGGCCAAGTCTGGCATGCGGCCCAGGCGCACGAAGGCGTTGTCCCAGGTCGCGCACCACAAGGCGACATAGGTGTCCGACAACGGCTGGCCCTTGGACAGCTCGTCCAGGATCCGGCAGATATAGGGCATGGTCTTGGGCATGGTGGTGAAGCCATGGAAACGGTTGCGATCCCACATTCGCGCCTCGGCGTCAGGGAACAGACTATCGCGCAGTTCGACGTCGCGATCGCGGATGGCCTTGCCTTTCACGCTTGGCATAGGAGGGCTCCTTTCAGGCGGTCATAAAATCCGCTGGTTGGCAGACTTGTAGAATAAAACATCAATGAAGTCAGCGACGTAGATATGCACTCAGCCTAGGTAGCTTGGCGTATTGATGGCACCATTGATTATGAGTTTGTCACGGCAGGTGCAGCTCGGATAGTGACTTGGCTTGTTTGCGCCGTTTGGATCGTGTAACCTGCTGATCTGTCACGCGGAATCAAGAATTCGTATGTGCTGGCGGTGATCGGGTGCTGGGCTGTGCTGACCATGTGCTCCCGGTGCTGACTGGGGGATCGGCCAAGGGGGGAGCCTTGGTTGCGTTTGTAGCGTTTATACCGCACCTGATGATGATGACCCGCACGACCGCCTCCAGAAAGATCGACAAGCAGGCTCGCCATCCTGTGCCGGCAATGCTGTCGTTCGACGATCGCCAGATGGCTGCGCAGTTGTCGGACCTGTTGTTGGGCGGGGCTGACGGTCCTGGCCGGCTATGCCTGGCGCGCGGCGATGGCTATGCGATCGCGCTGTCTCCCGCCTTGGTAAGGGTCCTAGAGACGGTCGCGGAAATGGTCACGGGCGGCGCCAGTGTCACCGTACTGCCCAGCCACACCGAGCTGACGACTCAAGAAGCGGCGGACACGCTCAATGTCTCGCGCCAGTACCTTGTGCGCCTGATTGATCGCGGCGACCTGCCCTCCCACAAGGTCGGCGCTCACCGTCGGGTGCTCGCTGAGGACTTGGCCGCCTATCGACGTCGCCGGGACCAGGCGCGCCGCGAGGCCCTGGATGTTCTAGCCGCAGACGCGCAAGAGGCAGGGGGATACGACGCGCCGATGGCGTTCGGGCCGCGACGGGGCTGAGCCTCTTCAAACTGGAACAGCGAAGCCTGGATGGTTGGGCAGTGCGTCCGGCCTGAGCCGGCTCGCCCGTCGTCCGCAAAGAAGCTGCTAACTAGCTGGACGCCGCATCGGCGGCGACAGCTCTACGTGCCCTGACAATCAATCGCCCAGCCGCGCGCGACGGAGAGCCAGTACGCGCTCCAGCTGGGCGCGCACGGCGTCGAGCCGATCCAGGCGTTCGGCCAGATGACCGCAGACAGCGCGGTCCAGGTCCTCGTCGTCCAGGATCTGGGCGATGGTCGCCAGGTCAAAGCCCGTGGCGCGCAGGTCGACGATCGCCTCGAGCCGCGACTGGGCTTCGTCGTCCAGCTGGCGGGCGTTGGAGGCCGTCCGCGTGCAGCGGATCAGCTTGAGATCCTCGTAGTGGCGCACCGTGCGTGGGGTCAGATCCAGCCGCCGGCACATGTCGGTGATCGAGGCCATGCGCCGGGGCGGGGTCGACCGCGGCTTGAAGACCTCGGCCGGCACGGTCGTGGGAACCGCGACCGCGAAGGGCTTGGCGCGTCGATCGGCCGGCGTGTTCGAGGGGGTGTCGAGTTTCATCTCAGAAGCTCCAGGAAATCCGCGCGGGCCCATGGTCTTGGCGGGGCCGCGGCGGGTCGTTCACGTCGCCGGACCAACCAGGCCCGGCGACGCGCGGTGGACGAATTTAAGCGTTGAAGGCCTTGCCGTCGGCGGCCTTCTGGCTGAGCAGCGAGGAGATGCGGAAGCCCTCGCCCAGCTTGTCGGCGTGACGCTCCAGGCCCTCGACCACGGCCTTGGGGCCCACCAGGTCGGCCCAGAAGGTCGGGCCGCCTTGGGTCACCGGCCAGCCGTAGCCATAGACCCAGACCACATCGATGTCCGACGGACGCTGGGCGATCTTTTCCTCGAGGATCAGGGCCGCCTCGTTGACCATCGGATAGAGCAGCCGCTCCTTGATCTCCTGTTCGTCGATCTGGCGCTGGGGCTTGCCGGACTTTGCGGCGAACTCCTTGATCAGCGCCTCGACCTCGGCCGAAGGGGTGCGGTTGCGGTTTTCGTCATAGTCGTAGAAGCCCTTGCCGGTCTTCTGGCCGCGGCGACCGGTCTCGCAGAGGACGTCGCGCAGGGTCTCGCCCTTGGAGGCCTCGGCCTTCCAGCCCAGATCCAGACCGGCCAGGTCGGCCATCTGGAACGGACCCATGGGGAAGCCGAAGTCGGTCAGGACCTTGTCGATGTCCCAGGGCATGGCCCCTTCCATGATCATCTTGTTGGCTTCCTTCTGGCGCACGGCCAGCATGCGGTTGCCGATGAAGCCATGGCAGACGCCGGCGACGACGGCCTTCTTGCCGATCTTGCGGGCCAGGGCCATGCAGGTGGCCAGGACCGTGTCGCTGGTCTTTTCGGCGCGGACCACTTCGAGCAGCTGCATGACATTGGCCGGCGAGAAGAAGTGCAGGCCGATCACCGCTTCCGGACGCTTGGTCTCGGCGGCCATGGCGTTGATGTCCAGATAGCTGGTGTTGGTGGCCAGGATCGCGCCTGGCTTGACGATGGCGTCGAGGTTGCGGAACACCTCCTTCTTGACGTCCATGTTCTCGAACACCGCTTCCAGGACCAGGTCGCAGTCGGCCAGGTCGGCCTGCGACAGCGTCGGCTCCAGCAGGCCCATGGCCGCCTCGACCTGCTCGGTCGTCATGCGGCCGCGCTTGGCGGTGGCCTCGAAGTTCTTGCGGATCGTGGCCACGCCCTTGTCGAGGGGGGCCTGCTCGCGCTCGACGATGACGACCGGCACGCCGGCCTTCAGGAAGTTCATGGCGATGCCGCCGCCCATGGTGCCCGCGCCCAGGATCCCGACCTTGTTGATCGGCAGCAGGGGCAGGTCGGCCGGCACGCCGTCGATCTTGCCGGCCATGCGCTCGGCGAAGAACATGTGGCGCATGGCGCGCGACTGGTCGCCGGTCATCAGCTCCAGGAACAGGGCCCGCTCCTTGGCCAGGCCTTCGGCGAACGGCAGCTCGACGGCGGCCTTGATCGCCGCGACGCAGGCCTTGGGGGCGTCCGCGCCCTTCAGGCGACGGCCGTTGGCGGCGATGAACTGGTCGACGGCGTCGGCCGGCGAGGCCGCCAGCCGCTCGGTGCGTTCGCTGGTGCGCGGGATCGACTGACCGGCCGCGCCGCGCGCCAGGGCAATGGCCTCGGCTTCGAACGCCTTGTCGTCCGCCATCGCGTCGATCAGGCCGATCTCGAGAGCGCGTTCGGCGCCGACCGGCTCGCCGGTCACCACCAAGGTCAGGGCGTCGGCGACGCCGATCAGGCGCGGCAGGCGCTGGGTGCCGCCGGCGCCCGGCAGCAGGCCTAGCTTCACTTCCGGCAGACCCAGCTTGGCCGACCTGGCGGCGACCCGGTAGTGACAGGCCAGGGCCACTTCCAGGCCCCCGCCCAGGGCCGAGCCATGGATGGCGGCGACGACCGGCTTGGTGGAGGCTTCGATCGCCTCGATCACCGTGGGCAGCAGCGGCTCCTTGGGCGGGCGGCCAAATTCGGTGATGTCGGCGCCGGCGAAGAAGGTCTTGCCCGCGCCGACGATGACGACGGCCTTGATGTCGGCGGCGTCCTGGGCTTCGGCGATGGCCGCGACCAGGCCCTGGCGCACTTCGTGGCCCAGGGCGTTGACGGGCGGATTGTCGGACGTGACGACAAGGACGTCGCCTTCGCGGCGGGTGGTGATCTGCGGCATCTGCGCGTCTCCCTCTTTGTTTTGACCGGCGACGCCGATCGCGCAGCGAACCCATACTGCATTTTTTGTTTTAGCCAAGTGCGCGCCGCCGGCGCGGTGAAATCGAAAACCGCACCTGTTGTTTTTGTAGCGCAAACCTGCGCGCTGAACTATGGATGGGGCGCGGTGACGCACCAACAAAACGAACACGGGGAAGGAAACCAAATTTATGGTTTTCACTGAAACCAGCTCAACCCAGGCCTGGCCTGTCGCCTCTCTCAAGGAGATCGAGGCGCGGCTTTGCGCGCCCGGCCAACGCTTCGAGATGGACACCGTGGACATCCGCGGCGTGCCCACGCGGGTTTGGAAGAACGCGCCGCCGACCCTGGATCTGCTGCTCAAGTTCGCCCGCCTGCACGGCGACAAGCTGTTCATGATCCACGAGGACGAGCGGGTCACCTACGAGGCCTGGTATCGGGCCTCGGCGGCCATGGCCCACGCCCTGAAGATGATGGGCGTCGGCAAGGGCGACCGGGTGGCCATCGCCATGCGCAATCTGCCCGAGTGGCCGGTGACCTTCTTCGCGGCCGCCGCCATCGGGGCCATCGTGGTGCCGTTGAACGCCTGGTGGACCGGTCCGGAGCTCAAGTACGGCCTGGCCGATTCGGGGGCCAAGGTCCTGGTCGTCGACGCCGAGCGCTGGGAACGGATCGCCCCGTTCCGCGAGGAGCTGCCCGAGCTCGAACATGTGGTGGTCGGCCGCGCCTCAGGGCCGCTGACCGGGACGAGCGCCCTGGAAGATCTGATCGGCGCGCCCGCGGGCTATGGCGATCTGCCCGACCAGCCCCTTCCGGCCGTCGAACTGGCGGCCGACGACGAGGCGACGATCTTCTACACCAGCGGCACCACCGGCTCACCCAAGGGCGCGCTGGGCACCCATCGCAACATCCTGGCCTGCGTCATGGCCCAGGCCTATGTCGGCCAGCGCGCCTCGCTGCGCCGAGGCGAGGAGCCGACGCCGTCCCAGCCGCGCGTGATCCTGGCGGTGATCCCCCTCTTCCACGTCACGGCCTGCAACAGCACCATGATGAGCGCGATCGGCAGCGGCTCGACGCTGATCTTCATGCGCAAGTGGGACACGATCAAAGCTTTCGAGCTGATCGAGCGCGAGAAGGTCAGCGCCACCGGCGGCGTCCCGACCATCGCCTGGCAGCTGCTGGAGCACCCCGACCGCGACAAGTACGACCTGTCGTCCCTGGAGACGATCGCCTATGGCGGCGCGCCCTCCGCGCCGGAGCTGGTGCGGCGTCTCAAGCAGGATCTGGGCATCCTGCCCAGCAACGGCTGGGGCATGACCGAGACCTCGGCCACCGTCACCAATCACGGCGCCGAGGACTACCAGAACCGACCCGACAGCTGCGGCCCCGCCCTGCCCGTCTCGGCGCTGAAGATCATGGATCCGGAAGGGACGCGCGAGCTGGGCCCCAACGAGGTCGGCGAGTTGTGGGCCAGCGGTCCGCAGATCGTCAAAGGCTACTGGAACAACCCCGAGGCCACGGCCAAGACCTTCATCGACGGCTGGGTGCGCACCGGCGACCTGGCGCGCCTGGACGAGGAAGGCTTCTGCTACATCGTCGACCGCGCCAAGGACATCGTCATCCGCGGCGGCGAGAACATCTACTCGATCGAGGTCGAGAACGTTCTCTACACCCATCCGGCGGTGACCGACGCGGCCCTGGTGGGAGTGCCGCACCGCATCCTGGGCGAGGAGCCGGCGGCCGTGGTGCACCTGGCGCCGGGGGCCAGCGCCACCGAGGCCGAACTTCAGGCCTATGTCCGCGAGCGCCTGGCCGGCTTCAAGGTGCCGGTGCGGATCCTGTTCAGCGAAGAGACCTTGCCCAGGAACGCCCAGGGCAAGATCCTCAAGAAGGATCTCAAGGCGCTGTTCGAGGCGTCCTGACCCTACGGACCTGGGCGGGTGGCGGCGCGGGCGCGCTTTTGTCATAAGCAGGAGACCATGAGCACCGCCGCCACCCGTCCATCCGACCTCGAGGTCGACAGCCAGGCCGGCGCGGAGCCCATCGCCCCGCCTCGGGCGCGTCAGGCGCGCAACAAGCGCGAGAAGATCATCGACGCGGCGACGGTGCTGATGAACCGCTCCGGCATCAAGGGCATGACCCTGCAGGCCGTGGCCCAGTCGATCGACCTGAAGCTCTCGGCCGTCACCTACTATTTCCGGCTCAAGGAGCAGATGGCCTCGGCGGTGTTCGAAAGCACCATCGAGCGCCTGGAGGCGATCGCCGTGGAGGCCGGAGGCGAGCGCACGCCGCGCGCCCGCCTGGACCGGTTCCTGGAGATCTATTTTTCCCTGACCACCAGCATCCGGCGCGGCGAGGCCAGGCCCCTGGCCACCCTGGCCGACGTGCGCACCCTGGATCCGGCCGTGCAGGGGCCGCTGGCCACGCATTGGAACGCGGTCTTCCGGCGCATCCGCGACTTCTTCGGGCCGGCCGAGGCGCCCGCCGACCGGGCCCTGCGCACCGCGCGGGCCCACATGCTGATCGAGACCCTGTTCTGGCTGCCGGTGTGGATCGGTCGCTATTCCGAGCAGGACTTCCCGCGGGTTCGCGCCCGGCTGCTGGACGTGCTCGAGCACGGCCTGGCCTTGCCCGGGGCGAGCTGGAATCCGGCGATCCTGACGCTGGGCGATCTGGACGACGGCGATGCGGCGCGAGCCCAGTTCCTCAACGCCGCCACCCGCCTGATAAGCGAGCGCGGCTATGGCGGCGCGTCGGTGGAGCGCATCGTGGCGGAGCTGAAGGTCACCAAGGGGGCCTTCTACCATCATCTCGACGCCAAGGACGATCTGGTCCTGGCCTGTTTCGAGCGCAGCTACCAGCGGGTGTCGGACGCCCAATGGGCCGCCGACGAGGCCGGCGGCGACCAGTGGCGCAGGCTCAACGCCACCATCGCCACCCTGCTCAATTTCCAGCTCGGCGGCGAATGGCCGCTGCTGCGCTCGACCGCGCTCCTGGGCCTGCCCCAGGACGTCCGCGCCGAGATGGTCGAACGCGCCAGCCGCATGGCCCTGCGTTTCGCCGGCACCTTGTCGGACGGGATCGCCGAGGGCTCGATCCGGGCGGTGGACCCGATGATCGCCAGCCAGGTTGTCATCGCCACGCTCAACTCGGCTTGGGAGCTGCGCAATTGGGCCGCCGGCATGGGCCGCGACGCGGCCATCGAGCTCTACGCCTCGACGCTGTCCCGGGGCCTCCTCGACCGTGACGTGGCCGCGGTCCTGACGCCCTAGACGAACGCCTCTAGGCCCCCAGAGACGCGAAGGGCGCGGCCATGACGGCCGCGCCCTCTACGCTTACGGGCGATCCGCTCGCGGGTGGGGCGCGAGCCGGACAGCCTTAGTTGGCGACGGCGGCCGCCTCGGTCCCAAGCATCCGCCGTCGCCCTTTCTGATCGCCACTGGCGGGACGATCAAAACCCTGAGAGGCGCGCATACCGGTCGCGGTGGAAGCCGGCGTTGCCCCACTGCGCTTCCAAGACCCGGGCGCGCTTGATGTAGAAGCCGGCGTCGTGCTCGTCGGTCATGCCGATCCCGCCGTGCAGCTGGATCATCTCCCGCGAGGCCAGGTTCAGGACCTCGCAGGCCGCGGCCTTGGTCATCGAGACCTGCTCGGCGATGTCGGCGCGGTCGGCGTCGATCGCCGAGAGGGCCGACTCCACGCCCGAGCGCAGCAGCTCGATGCGGGTGAACAGATGGGCGCAGCGGTGTTGCAGGGCCTGGAAGGTGGAGAGCGCCTGGCCGAACTGAACCCGGACCTTCAGATAGTCCAGGGTGGTCTCGAAGGCTTGCTCGGCCAGGCCCAGCATCTCGGCGGCGACGCCGGCCCGCGCCCGATCCAGGACCTTGTCGATCAGGGCCGCGCCGTCTTCGGGGCCCAGCAGCGCCTCGGCCGGCAGCTTGACCCCGTCCAGGGTGATGTCGGCATGGCCGCGCGCGTCGGTCAGGCGGCGCACGGTGCGCTTGATCCCCGCCGCGTCGCCCGGGACCAGGAACAGGGCCACGCCCGTCTCGGTCTTGGCCGAGACGATCAGCAGCCCCGCCTCCTGGCCCTCGGCCACGAAGGCCTTGGAGCCGTTCAGCGTCCAGCCGTCGGCGGTCTTGGTCGCCACGGTGTCGACCTTGGTCGGGTCGTGACGCGGACCCTCGTCCAGGGTCAGGGCCCCGATGGTCTCACCACTGGCCAGGAGCGGCAGCCACAGATCCTTCTGGGCGTCCGTCCCGGCCAGCAGCAGCGCGCCGACCGCTTCCAGGCAGGAAGAAAGAAGCGGCGTGGCCACCAGGTTGCGACCGGCCTCCTCGAGCACCAGGCCAAGGCTGAGATAGCCCAGGCCCGAGCCGCCCTGGGCTTCGGGGATGATCACCCCGGTCCAGCCCATCTCGACCATGCTCGCGAAGGCTTCGCGATCGAAAGGCTCGCCCGCGTTGCGGGTCTTGCGGAAGGCCGTGACCGGCTTTTCGTTGCGGACCCATTCCTGCGCCATGTCGCGCAGCATCGTCTGTTCTTCGTTCAGAACCGCCATCGGCTCGATCCTCTCAAATTCGCTGCGTGACTTATTGGTGGTCGAGCATCCCGAGGATGCGCTTGGCGATGACGTTGTTCTGGATCTCGGTCGAGCCGCCGTAGATCGAGATGGCCTTGCCAAACAGCCAGCCGCGCACGGCGGCCAGGTCGCCGTCGCTGAAGCCCTCGCCTTCCCAGCCCAGTCCCTGCTTGCCCATGATCTCGATCAGCAGTTCCGAGCGGTCCTGGGTGACCTTGGAGCCGACGTTCTTGAGGATCGAGCTCAAGGTCGAGACCGCGGCGTTGCCCTTGCCTTCGACCATGATGCGGATCGCCGTGGTCATGAACAGGCGCCGCTCGATCTCGTAGGCGGCGATGCGGTTGCGCAGGTCGTAGTCGGCCAGTCGGCCTTCGGCGTCGCGGCCGACCTGGCCCACGGCGATCTCGGCCAGGGTTCGGTTGCTGCCGCCGGGACGCTGGGCGCCGCCCGACAGGCCGGTGCGCTCGTGCTGCAGCAGGCGCTTGCCGATCGTCCAGCCCTGGTTGAGCTTTCCGACCAGGTTTTCCTTGGGCACCTTCACATTGTCGAAGAAGGTCTCGCAGAACGGCGAGCTGCCGGAGATCATCTCGATCGGCTTGACGCTGACGCCCGGCGTCTTCATGTCGATCAGCAGGAAGGAGATGCCTTCCTGCTTGTGGCTGGTGTCGGTGCGCACCAGGGCGAAACACCAGTCAGCCCATTGGCCTCCGCTGGTCCAGGTCTTCTGACCGTTGACCAGGAACGCATCGCCGATGTCCTCGCACTTCATCGACAGCGCCGCCAGGTCCGACCCCGCGCCCGGCTCCGAATAGCCCTGGCACCAGCGGATCTCGCCTCGGGCGATCGGCGGGATGTGTCGCTGCTTCTGCTCTTCGGTGCCGTATTCCAGCAGGGTCGGACCAAACATGATCACACCCATCCCGCCGATCGGATTCCAGGCGCCGATCTTGTTCATCTCGTCGGTGAGGATGCGGGCTTCCTTGCCCGACAATCCGCCCCCGCCATATTCGGTCGGCCAGGTGGGAACGCCCCAGCCTTTCTCGCCCATGGCCTTGGTCCAGGCCGTCGACTCCGGGGTGGGGTCGGCCGGAGCCTCGACCGTCGACAGGGCGTTGTCCTTGCCCTTCAGCGAAGGCGGGAAGTTCGCGGCCAGCCAGGCGCGCGTTTCCTGCCGGAAGGCCTCCAGCGCTTCGGGGGATGAGGCGGACATGTTCACTCTCCAAGGGCGCCGACCCTGGGCGAGCGCTGCGCGCCCTACCCTGGTCGTGATGTTTGAAAGATGCATACCGGGTTTTTTGTTATTGGCAAGCGGGCTTCATGGGCGCGCGAACAATCGTTCAAAACCGTGATAGACTGGACACTTAACGGGGAAAACCAGACGAGATCGCGACGGGTCGGCGGCGACGCAACGTAAACCGGCTTTTTGGTTTTAGGTCTCGGACAACCTCTGTCGCAACAAGGATTCCTGGGTCACCGAGGCCACAAGCACGCCGTCGCGACGGAAGATCTGGCCTCGATTGAAGCCCCGCGCCCCGCCCGTGCGCGGGCTTTCGGTCACATAGAGCAGCCAGTCGTCGACCTCGCAGGGCGCGTGCAGCCACAGGGCGTGGTCGAGGCTGGCGGTCTGCACGCTGGGATCGCGGATCGAAAGGCCGTGGGCGCCCAGCGAGGCGCCCAGCATCATCAGGTCCGAGGCGTAGGCCAGGACCAGCCGATGAAGGTCCGGATCGGACGGCAGGGGGGCGGCGGCGCGGAACCACACGCTGTTGCGGCCTGGCGTCGGACCTTCCGACTCCACGCCGCGCACCTCGATGGGCCGGCGCCGCCGGGGATCGCTGGACCGCCAGGCGCGCCCCGGCGGCAGCTGCGCGTCCCGGCTTCGAGGCTCGGGCCAGGCGATCTGCGGCCAGTCGACCTGGTGGCTGGGGCCCTGCTCCTCGATCTGGAAGGAGGCGGCAAGGTTGAGGATCGGCTCGCCGCGCTGGGTGGCGACCACGCGGCGGGTGGCGAAGCTGCGCCCTTCGAAATCGCGCAGCACCCGGTAGACGATCGGCAGGGTCTCGTCGCCCGAGCGCATGAAATAGGCGTGCAGCGAGTGGACCGTGCGGCCCGGCTCGACCGACCGCATGGCCGCGGCCAGGGCCTGGGCGATGACCTGGCCGCCGAACACGCGATTGCGGCCCTCGGGCCAGGTGGCGCCGCGATAGAGATCGACGTCGATCCGTTCGGGATCGAGCAGGCGTTGCAGATCGGCGATCAGGGCCTGCGGCGAATGATCGACCGCGCCGTCGGGTTCGGCGCTCATGCGCGCGCCTCCAGATCCGGATCGGGCGTCTGGCCAGGATCCAGCTGCACGCCGAAGGTGTTGAGCGCCATGGAGACCTGGACGTACTGGCCCACCGTGAACACCAGGTCCATCCGCTGGCGCTCGCTGAAATGCTCGGCCAGCTCCGCCCACAGCGCCTCATCGATGAAGTGGTCGCCGACCAGCTGGTCGGCCGCCAGGATCAGGGCGCGGTCGGCCCGGCTCCAGTCGCCGATTTCCGGGGCGCGCTTGACCGCGGCGATCTCCGCCTCGCTCAGGCCCTCGCGTCGGCCGTGGGCGGCGTGCTGGACGAACTCGTAGCCCGACCGGCACAGCACGCCCACGCGCAGGATCACCAGTTCGCGCTCGCGGGGCGGCAGGCTGTTGCGGCGCGAGAAGATGTAGCCGCCCCAGACCAGGAACGCCTGCAGCAGGTCCGGCGCGTGGACCATGGTCCGGTAGATGTTGATCAGGGGCCGGTTGCGCATGGCCGGGGCGACGACGTCGCGTTGCGCCTCGGTTAGGTCGCCGTCCTGCACGGGGGCGATGCGGGGCTGGGCAAGTCGCATGGGCGTCCCTCCGGACAGGCTCTGGGGGTCAGGTCCGGTCGGGCCAGACGGGCGGGGAGCTGCCCAGCGGGGCGGGCGGCACGAGCCAGTCCGTGGCCGTCTCGCTCATCACGGCCGAATGCTTGAGGGCGTGGATGACCCCGAACGTGGAGTCCATCGGCGCCATCAGGTCCAGGATGTGACGGCCGCGCGGCATCTCCAGCGCCACGCCCGAAGGCTCGCGGCCCATGTCGTAGATCCACTGGCCGGCCCGATCGAGCGAGACGCGCACATGCCAGCTGCCGCCTTCCTGGCTCTGGCGGGCCCGGGCGATCATCGCGCCATAGGCGATGAAATAGCCGGCCGCGTGGTCCAGGGCCTGGCAAGGCAGGGGCTTGGCTTCGGTCTCGCCGAAGGCCAGGGCTTCCTCGTGGTCGATGCCGTTGAGGGTCTGGACCAGGGAGTCGAAGCCCTTCTTGCCCGCCCAGGGTCCGTTGTGGGCGTAGGCCGACAGGGAGACATAGACGATGCCCGGCTGGATCGCGGCGGCCTGCTCGGCCGAGAAGCCGTTGTCGGCCAGGGCGCCGGGCCGGTAGCCCTGGATGAGAATGTCGGTGTCGGCGATCAGCTTGCGCAGGGTCTCGCGCCCGCCTTCGGTCTTGAAATCGGCGGCGGTGGCCAGCTTGCCCCGGCCCGTGTCCTTGTCCAGCCAGTCGGCCCACACGAAGGTGGGGCTGTCGCGGGCGTTCATGCGCAGGACGCTCGCGCCATGGGCGGCCAGGGTGCGGCCGCCGACCGGACCGGCGATGACCCGGGTGAACTCAAGGACGTTCTGGCCCGACAGCGGGCGCGGGCCCTCGGGCAGAGGACGCGGCGCGGCCTCGCCGATTTTCTCGATGGTGATGACGGGGATCGATCTGATCGCGACGGCCTGCGGGTGCTTGGACCACTCCTCGTAGGTGCGCACCATGGCCGCCACGCCGCCGGCCTTGTGGGCCTCGGTTTCGAACGTCAGGCCGTCCCATTCCAGCAGGGCGGCGGCGACCTCGGCGCGGGTCGTGCCGCAGCCCAGGAGTTTGACGACGTTGTCGCGGTGATGGGTGAAGTTGGTGTGCAGGCGCACGCGCCGGCCGTCGCGGGTCGGATAGAGGCCCGACAACTCGTTCCAGGGCTTGGGCGGCCGATTGCCGTCGACCAGCAGATACTTCTCGCTGTTGAACTCGACGGCCGCGTGCAGCATGTCGACCGTGACGGTCTGCTGGCGGCCCGTCTTCAGGCGCCAGAGTTCCGCGGCGGCCAGTCCCGAGACCGCCACCGAGGCCTGGGCGGCCGTTCCCATCAGGAACGACGAGGGCAAGACCGGTTCGCCGCCGGTCAGCACCAGACTGTCCAGGGCGGCCGGATCACCGCCGCCCAGCGCCCAAAGCTCCGCCGCCAGTTGGCGGCTCTTGGCCGTCGCAGATTCCGTCATGGTCGTTCCACCCCAAGTGTTTTCGTTGGTGGGCCCACCCTGAAGACAAGACGGCGGCGGTGACGATCGGCCGGTCGCCCGGCCCCCGCCTCCGCCGCCAGGGGTAGGACCTAGTTGTAGCTCCAGCGCAGGGTCACACCGTAGGTGCGCGGGGCCGACAGGGCCCCGAAGTTCGCGCCGAAGAAGGTCGACTGGAAGGTGCGGGTCGTTTCCTTGGTCAGGTTCTCGCCCCACAGCGACACCGACCAATCGCTCGAGGCGGGCCGGATGACGACGCGCGCGTTGACGAAGTTGGTCGGCGTGCGCACCTCGTACGGGTTGTTGCTGTTGTCGTCGTAGATCTTGCTCTCGTAGGTGTATTCGCCGGACACTTCGGCGGAGAAGTCGCGGGGCAGGTTGAAGCTGTAGGACGGCGCCAGCACCACCTTGTGCTTGGGCGTGCGCGAGATCTGATTGCCCGCGAAGTCCTCGGTGCCGTCGCTGTACTGGTCGAACTTGGCGTCGGTGTAGGCGTAGGAGGCGGAGATCTGCGCGCCGCGGAACGGGCGCAGGACGGCCTCGGACTCCCAGCCCTTCACGGTCGCCTTGCCGGCGTTGTTGACCACGATGCCCAGGCCCACGACCTGGCGGGTCTGCAGGTTGGTGTAGTCGATGTAGAACAGCGAGTTGTTCCAGATCAGGCGACCGTCGAAGAACTTGCCCTTCTGGCCCAGCTCATACTGGGTGGCCTGCTCGGGCTGGAAGGCCTGGACCGCCTCGGCGGCCGTGGCCGGCGAGCCCTGGAAGCCGCCGCTCTTGAAGCCTTTGGAGACCTGGGCGAACACCATCAGGTCCGGCGCGATCTTGTAGTCGGCGCCGATGCGCCAGGTGGTGGCGTCGAACTTGGCCGAGGTGGAGACGTCGAACCGCTCGGTGCTCACGAAGAACGCGGTGCTGTCCTTGTTGCTGACCCGCCAGTCCTTGTCGTCCTTGGTGTAGCGCAGGCCGCCGAACAGCTTGATCTTCTCGCCCACCGGCACGGTCACGTCGGCGAAGGCCGCCACGCTCTCCAGGCCCGCCCAGCGCCGGAAGTTCTCGGTCGGCAGGGCCGTCGGAGCCGGGGCGGTCAGGCTGGCGCGGGTGTAGATCTGCTGGATGTTGGACGAGTGGCCCTTCTGGTCGAAGTGGTAGAGGCCCACCACCCACTTGATCGGGCTTTCCGGCAGCGAGCTCAGGCGCAGCTCCTCGCTGGAGAAGTGCGTGTCCTCGCCTGCGCCGCCATAGATGCCGGCGCGGTTGTAGCTGTCGTTGCCGCCGTCGAAATCGTAGTAGTAGCCGGTCTCCAGGTTCCGGTACGAGCCGATGAAGCTCAGGGTGCCGATCGAAGTGTCCAGGTTGGTGGCGTTGCGCACGCCCCAGGTGTCGCGGTTCTGGTAGCCGTCCGTGGTCGGGGCGGTGTCGTCGCGGCCGTCGGACACGGTCCACAGCACGCGGCGCGTGGAGTCCGGATCCCGGTTGAACACATATTGGGCCGGACCGGAATTGCGGTCCTTGGTGCCGTCCCAGGCAAACAGCGTGTTGAGCTTTTCGGTGGGGGTGAACAGCACCTGCAGGCGGGCGCTCTTGGTGTCCTGGGTGTCCAGTTCGCCGCCGGTGTAGCTGTTCTTGACGAAACCGCCGTGCTCGCGGTCGGCGACGCTCAGGCGAACGGCCGCCTTGCCCTCGACGATCGGCAGATTGACGAAGCCGGCCCCCTCATAGCGCTCATAGTTGCCGACCGTGGCCTCGATCCCGGCCGACAGGCCGTCGACGTCGGGCTTCTTGGTGATGACGCTGAGCGCGCCGCCGACCACGTTGCGGCCGTAGAGCGTGCCCTGCGGGCCCTTCAGGACCTCGATGCGCTCGACGTCGAAGGCGTCGAAATTGGCCGAGGCGGGGCGGCCCATATAGATGTCGTCGATGAAGATGCCGACGCTGGGATCGCCGCCCAGGCCGGTGTCGGCCGAGCCGATGCCGCGGATGAAGGGGCGTGGCTGCATGGTCGGGAAAGCGTCCAGGGCCAGGCCCGGCGTCAGGCTGACGACATCGCCGATCGACTGGATGCGCTTTTGGGTGATCTGCTCGGACGAGAAGGCGGTGATGGTCACCGGGACGTCCTGCAGCCGCTCGGAGCGGCGCTGGGCGGTGACGATGATGTCGCCCAGCACGGTGGCTTCATCGGAAGCGGCTTGAGGTTGGGCCTGGGGCTGCGACGGGGCGGCGGCGACGGGGGCGGCGGCGTCCTGCGCATAGGCGGGCGCGCCCAGGGCGACCATCGCGGTGGCGGCCAGCAAAGTCGTCTTCAGCATCCTAAAAACCTCCCTCAATCTCTCTCGTTTGGCGTTCTGGTTGACGCCTGGGCGGATAAATATTCCACCATCAAACTTTCACAAGGGATTTTATTAGAATCTAAGATGAAAATAATTTGTGAAGAGAGGCAAAAATGCCCGCTTGGCGCGCGCAAAGGCTTGCGCCGCAAGGGGTTTCGCCTTTCGACGGAACAACGATTTGAAGAGGGCGGCGACGTTCGAGACGCGGTCGCCGCTGGCCTCTAGAGCTCAGGCGTCGTCGATATCGGGCCCGGCGCTGTGGTTTTTCAGGCCCTCTGAGCCGAGGAAGTTGGCGAAATCGACGGTCTTCCTGAAGTCGCGGTAGACCGAGGCGTAGCGCACGTAGGAGACCTCATCGAGGACCTTCAGGTGCTTCATGACCAGCTCCCCGACCACGGTGGAGTCCAGCTCCGTCTCCCCCAGGCTCTCCAGCTGGCGCACGATCGCGGAGATCATGCGCTGGACCCGTTCATGGTCGAGGGGACGCTTGCGGATGGCCACGGCCACCGAGCGCTCCAGCTTGTCGCGGTCGAAGGTCTCGCGGCGGCCGCTGCGCTTGAGGATCACCAGATCGCGCAGCTGGACGCGCTCGAAGGTGGTGAAGCGCCCGCCGCAGGCGGGGCAGGAGCGCCGGCGGCGTATGGCCTGGCCGTCCTCGGAGGGGCGGCTGTCTTTGACCTGGCTTTCGGCATGGCCGCAGAATGGACAGTTCATGATCGCCCCCTCCCCGGTGGCGCGGCGTCGCGGGCCGCTTTTGATGCGCCCATGCTCGCAAAGGATTTTACTAAAATCTACTCATAGAGTAGTGAGGTCGCAAAACAGTGTCGCCGCCATCGAGCCCCGACGGGGCCCCGGACGGCGGGCGGCCAATCCTGGGGAGCGCGATGACGACCTACGTTCTGGTGCACGGCGGATTTCACGGCGGCTGGTGCTGGGCCAAGGTCGCCCGCCGCCTGCGCGAAGCGGGCCATCAGGTCTTCACCCCGACCCTGACCGGACTTGGCGAGCGATCCCACCTGGCCACGCCCGAGATCGGGCTGGAGACCCACGTCCAGGACGTCGTCAACCTGCTGAAGTTCGAGCGCCTGGACGACGTCGTCCTCTGCGGCCACTCCTATGGCGGGATGGTGATCACCGGGGTGGCCGATCGCGTTCCCGACCAGATCGCCGCCCTCGTCTATGCCGACGCCTTCGTGCCCAAGGACGGCCAGCGCCTGGTCGATTTCTTCCCGGAGGGCGCGCTGGACCTGCTCACGGCCGACGCCCAGGCCCACGGCGGCCTGCTGTCGAAGCCCACGGCGGCCAGCTACGGGGTGGTCTCCGACCTGGACCGTCGTTGGATCGACGCGCTGCTGACCCCCACGCCGCTGCGCACCTGCACCGACGCCATCGCCCTCAGCGGCGCGGTCGAGCGGTTCGCCGGCCGCCGGGTCTTCGTCTGCGCCAAGGACTATGCGCGCTCGCAGTTCCGCGACCTGCACGCCGGTTTCAAGGACGATCCGACCTGGCGCGCCTTCGCCCTGGCGGGGGGCCATGACCTGATGGTCGACGCCCCCGTGGGCCTGACCAACATCCTGATCGACGCCCTGGAGCCGGCGATCCTGCGGTCCCCGCCGGTGGGCGCCCTCTGATGATCGTCGCCGACAAGACCGCCCTCGTCCTGGTCGACCTGCAGAACGACTTCGTCGATCCGCGCGGCGCGCTGGGTCGGGTCAAGGCCCAGTTCGACGTGTCGGGGATCCTCCAGCCCCTCCAGGCGGCGATCGCCGCGGCCCGGGAGGCCGGCGTCCTGATCGTGTCGCTGCACTACACCGCCCCGATCGGTCGCGGCGGACGCTCGATGTTCAGGCCCGATTTCAAGGCCGCCGTGCCGATCCTGCGCGACGGCGACTTCGCCCCGGGCGCGTTCGGACACAAGTTGATCGAGGTCTTGGGCCCCAGCGACGCGGCGGTCGAGAAGGTTTATCCGTCCGGTTTCGCCCAGACCCGCCTGAAGCTGGAGCTGGAGCTGAACGGGATCGACACGGTGATCCTGGCCGGCATCACCACCAATGTCGGGGTGATGGCCACCTTCCACGACGCGCGCCAGCTGGGGTTCAAGACCCTGGTGCTGGAGGAGGCCTGCGCCTGCCGCGACCAGGCGGTCCACGCCGCGGCCATCGCCGCGATCCGGGGCGCGGCCTACCACGAACAGACCGTGCTCGGCCTGACCGACCTGTTGGCTGAGCTGGACCAGGCCGCGGCGCTGCGCCAGTCCGCAGCGGTGCAGGAGGCCCTGGACACCTACTGACGATCCAGGTGCGGCACTCATGTCCGGGCCGCATCGGTAGTTGAGATATTTGCATTTTACTTCGATCGGCGAGGTCTCGATTAGCGACGGATAAACAACGTCGAGAAGCGGAGCGACCTACGTGACCCTAGTCCAGCAACTGGCCGACCAGAGCGCCAGACTCGTCTTCGATGATCTTCCCGGCGAGGTGGCCGAGCGGGCCAAGATCTCGATCGTCGACACGATCGGGGTCGGGTTGGCCGGGTCGGGCGACCATGCCGCGCGGATCATCGAACAGGTGCTGCTGGGACCGGGCGCGACGAGCGACCCGGGGTCCTGGGCCACCTTGCTGGGCTTGCGCCGCCGGGCCCGGCCGCTCGACGCGGCGATCATCAACGGCACGTCGATCCACGCCATGGACTTCGACAGCATCAACGCCACCTTCGCGGGCCATCCGTCCATCCACCTGCTGCCGCCCCTCCTGGCCCTGGCCGAGAGCCGACGCGCCAGCGGCAAGGCCTTGATCACCGCCTTCGTGGCCGGCTGGGAGACCCAGGCGAGAGTCGGGCGCCTGGCCAATCCCGAGCTCTTCCGGCGCGGCTGGTATCCGACCGGGACCCTGGGCGTGATCGGGGCCGCCGCCGGCTGCGCCCACCTGTTGGAACTGGACGCCGCGGCGACCGCCCAGGCCGTCAGCATCTCGGCGATGTTCGCCTCGGGGGTGATGGCCCACGCCGGCACCATGACCAAGCCGCTGGCCGCCGGGATGGCGGGCTATCACGGGATGCTGTCGGCCTTGTCGGCCCAGGCGGGCATGACCGGGGCGCTGGACGCCCTGACCGACCGTCGAGGTTTTCTGGCCCTGTTCGCCGGCCAGACCGGGCCGCTCAGCCTGACCGAAGGCGCGCCGCAATTTGATCTGCTGGCCTCCGAACCAGGCGTCAAACAGTACCCGTGCTGCGCGGTCTTCCACGCCGCGCTCGACGTCCTGATCGCCCTGATGGCCGAGCACGGCTTCGGCGCCGACGAGGTCGCCCGGCTGGAGGGCAGGCTGCAGACGGCGCGCTACGATCACGTCAACCGCCCCGACCCGCAGAGCGACGTCGACGCCAAGTTCAGCACCCAATACTGCCTGGCCCGCACCCTGACGGGCGGGCGGCCCCGGTTCGAGGACTTCGAGCACGACGCCTATCGCGACGCCAAGATCCGCGCGGTGATGGACCGCATCGCCGTGACCATTCATCCCGACACCGGCCAGGCCGGCCGCCGTGACGGCGGGGCCGAGGTGGTGGTCACCTTGCGCGACGGGCGCACGCTCTCCCAGCGGGTCGAGCGCGCCGTCGACATCGCCGCGGGCGCGCCCATCAGCCCCGAGCGCCTGCGCGGCAAGTTCACCGACTGCGCCCGCCGCGTCCTGTCGGACGATCAGGCCGACACGCTGTTCGAGACCCTCAAGGGGCTCGAGCACGTGGCGAGCCTAGCCGAGGCGCTGGCGCCGTGCGGATGAGCCGGCCTCAAAAAGATCGGCCGCCGGCCGGCGCGGAGGCGCTCGGCCGGCGACCAGAGGCGATCACCGATGAGGGAGTCACTCGGTGATCGTGGCCAGCCAGTCGGCCAGCACCTGTGCGACCTCGAGATTGTTCTGCTCGACCATCATCATGTGGCCGTTGCCGTGAATCCCGAGGTCGGCAAGCTGGAGGTGGCGAACCGGAACGCCGGCCTGGGCCAGGAACCGGGCGGTGATCGCGTCGTAGGGCGCGTGGTAGGAGGCCTCGCCGGTGACGATCAGGGCCGGCATGTCCTTGAGCCGGGGCAGGGTCCGGACCGGCCGCGCCTGAAGCCAGCCGCGCGCCTGATGCGGATCGGCCGGGACGCCTTCGCGCTCGAGCGCGAAATCATCGCCGTCGCCGACCGGCGGATCGAAGGCCAGGGGGTGGCTGGTGACCCCGCAGGGCAGGACGACGTTGGAGCTGTTGGCGCGCCCGCCCTCGCCGCCGCCCGAGTCGCGGAACCAGTCGGGCGGTCCGACATAGTCGACGCCGCGGAACGGCGGACCGCTGGGCTCGACGGCGATGATGGCCTTGACCAGGCCCGGATTGTCGTCGGCCAGGCCCCAGCCGATCGGTCCGGACTGGGAATGGGTCAGCAGGATGCAGGGACCCACCTTCTCCAGCAGCGCCGCTCCGACCGCGCGGTTGAGCGCCTCGTTGTCGGCGGTCGAGTGCAGGCTTTCCACGTGCCAGGCGAAGAACTGGTCGAAGACCGGGTCGCCCGGTTTGCCGCCGCCCGGCCACTGGCTGTGCAGGTCCGCCTGCGGGAACTTCGACTGTCCGGCCGGATGGGTGAAGAGCCGCTCGACGATCTCGGCCCAGGGTTTGCGGCAATCGCCATAGACGTCGCCGAAGAACCCCGAGCGGCCGCGGCCGACCTGGTCGACCACATAGACCGCATAGCCTTGGCGCAGGAACCAGGTGGCCCAACCCTCCCGGCCGTCCGGGGTGGCCTTGAAGGTCGCGCCGGTCTGAAGATTGCCGTGGATCATCACGATCGGCCAGGGCTTGGTGCGCCGCGCCGGGATCTGGAACTCGACATACATCTGGCCCGACATGGTCGTGGGCCCGGGCGGGGGCGCATAGTCGCCGCCGACATAGAAGACCCCCTGCTCCGCGATTTCGAGCGGCGGCGCGGCGGCCGGTCCGGCGGGCGGTCGAGGATCGCGCGTCTTTGTCCGCGTCGCCGCGCCACTGCTGTTTCCCGGTCCCACGTTCCATCCCCGCGTCTGGCTTTTGCGGTTCAGGTGTCAGCAGGCCGGCGTCCATGTAAAATGCAAAGGTCTGAACGACTATTGCATGAAACGCATCAAACCTTAGTCGGCCGGCAGGGTCTCCACGCTCTGCCACTTGGTCTTGATCAGTTTGTAGAAGCTGGCGGCGGACGGCGACAGCTTGCCGCTGCGCCGGCGGATGATGCCCATGGTGCGGGTCACCACCGGCTCGATCAGCGGGCGGCTGATCAGCGGATGGAGGCGGTCGCGCGGCATGGCCATGCGCGGCAGGGCCGCGATGCCGAGCCCCGCCTCGACCAGCCCCAGGGACGTGGTCAGGTGGTTGACCTCGTAGAGGCCGCGCGGTCGCGACCCCAGGCGCGCGAAGGCCTGGTCGATCAGCAGGCGGTTGCCGCTCATCCGCGCGGCCATGATCAGCTTGTAGGGCGCCAGGTCCTCCCAGCGCACCTGGCTGAGCGCCGCCAGGGGATGGTCCTTGCGGCAAGCAACCACGAACGGCTCGTCCAGCAGCGGCTCGAATTCGATCTCCGGCTCCTCGTGGCCGATCAGATTGATGCCGAGATCGGCCTCGCCTTGCATGACGCTGCGCAGCACCAGGTTGGCGCCCTCGTCCATGATCTTGACCCGGATGCGCGGGAACTCCTCGTTGAAGGCCTTGATGACTTCGGGAAGGAAATAGAAGGCGGCCGTCGGCACGCAGGCGATGGTCACCTGGCCCGAGACGCGCTCGGCGATCTCGCGCATCGACAGCAGGGAGCTGTCCAGCTCGTCGATCAGGTGGCGCACCCGCGGGACGAAGTCGCGGCCCACGACCGACAGGCTCACCTGCCGGGTGGTGCGGTCCAGCAGCTGCACGCCCAGTTGCTCTTCCAGTTTCTGGATCCGCCGAGTCAGGGCCGGCTGGGAGATGTTCAGGGCGTAGGCCGCGTCGCTGAAATTGCCCAGGTCGGCGATCGCCACGAAGCTGCGCAGTTCGTTGAGGGAGATGTCCATCCTATATATGTCCTGCGCGCATTATTGGTTCAGACCTTTGCATTTTACATAAGATTGGTGGCCCGCGAAGTTCCCCGCGTCAACGGGGATAAGAGATGCGGGCCATACCGTGCGTACTGATGCGAGGGGGGACCTCCAAGGGGCCGTTCCTGCGCACCAGCGACCTGCCGTCCGACGGCGCGGCGCGTGACGCGGTGTTGATCGGCGTCATGGGCGCGGGCCAGGATCAGCAGATCGACGGCCTGGGTGGGGCGGCCCCGACCACCAGCAAGGTGGCCATGGTCGACCGCTCGACCTCTGCCGACGCCGACGTCGACTATCTGTTCGCCCAGGTCGGCATCTGCGACCCCACCGTCGACACCGGCCCCAACTGCGGCAACATGCTGGTGGCCGTCGGGCCCTACGCCATCGAAACCGGCCTGGTCGTCGCCGGCGACCCCGAAACCCGGCTGACCATCCGCAACCTCAACACCGCCACCCTGGTGGAGGCCATCGTCCAGACCCCGGGCGGGGCGGTGACCTATGTCGGCGACGCGGTGATCGACGGGGTGCCGGGCTCGGGCGCGCCGGTGAAGCTGACCTTCCTGGACGCCCACGGCTCCAAGACCGGACGGCTGCTGCCGACCGGCAAGGCCTGCGAGGCCATCGACAACCTGCCCGTGACCCTGATCGACATGGCCACGCCGGTCCTGATGATCGCCGCCGAAAGCCTGGGCAAGACGGGGCGCGAGACGCCCGCCGATCTGGACGCCGACACCGCCTTCTTCGCCCGGATCGAGGCCCTGCGCCTGGAGGCGGGCCGGCGCATGGGTCTGGGGGACGTGCGCAACAGCGTCCTGCCCAAGGTCATCATGGTCTCCAGGGCGCTGGGCGGCGGCGACATCAGCGCCCGCTATTTCATGCCCCACAGCTGCCATCGCTCGTTCGCGGTCACCGGCGGGGTCTGCCTGGCCACCGCCTGCCTGACGCCCGGCACGGTGGCGGCCGATCTTGTCGCGCCCGCCCCCGCCGGTTCGCTTCGGGTGGTCCGCATCGAACATCCCAAGGGCCAGCTGGCGGTCGAGGTCGAGCGCGACGCGGCCGGCCAGGTCGCCCGCGCCTCCCTGATCCGCACCGCCCGCAAGCTGTTCGCGGGCGAAGTCTTCCTCCCCGACAGCCTCGGCTGATCACGCAACTCCCGCGCTCTGAGCGCGCCATCGTTTCGAAAGTGAAAGGCCACATGGGCGAACTCCCCAAATCCAGCGTCCCCCAGACCCTCGCCCAGTTCGTCGATCCCAGGACGACGGCCCTGGTTCTGTGGGACATGCAAAAGGGCCTGGCGGGCAAGGCCAGCAATGTCGATCAGGTGCGCGCCAACGCCCGCCGCCTGCTGGACGCGGCCGAAGCGGCCGGGGTGCTGGTGGTCTGGAGCCGCCACATCCTGCCGCCGCTCGACCTGACGGTCGGGCCGTTCCTGCTGTTTCTGATGCGCAAGCAGGGCGTGGACCATCCGTCCAAGCTCAAGCCGTTCATGCAGCGCGGCTCGCCGGAATCCGAGTTCCTGGAGGGCTTCGAGCCGGCGGCCCATCACGTGGTGCTCGAAAAGAGCATGCCCTCGCTGTTCGTCGACACCCCGCTGGACCTTCGCCTGAAGGCGCGCGGCGTCCAGTCGATCGTCCTGGCCGGGGTGGCCACCGAGATCGGCGTGGAGTTCACCGCCCGTCACGCGGTGGCCACCGGCTACTACCCGGTCGTGGCCGAGGACGCCTGCGGCTCCTACAGCCCCGAAAAGCACGACGCCAGCATCGCCTTCCTGCGCGCCTGGTCGCCGGTCGCCACCACCCAAGAGATCACCGACGTCTGGGCCGCCGCGCCGCGATAGGCGCCGCCCGCCACCCCAAAACAAGCATCCAAAGGGAGTTAGAAATGTCCGAGAAGAAACTGAGCGTCGTGGTGATCACCACCACGCCCTTCGCCGAGAACGGCGCGATCGACGAGGCCGCCTACCGCACCCAGCTTCGCCGGCTGGCCGAGCACGGGTGCTCGGTCTATGTCGCCGGCAGCGCCACCAGCGAGGCCTACACCTTCACGCCCGAGGAACGCGACCGGATCCTGCAGATCTCGGTCGAGGAGCTGAAGGGCAAGGTCCAGTGCCGGGCCATGGGTTGCGAGCCGCGCACGGCCGACGAGATGATCGATTTCATGAAGGCCGCCGAGCGCGCCAAGGTCGACGCGGCCCAGATCTTCTCGCTTGAGATCGGCCACGCCATCCATCCCAGTCCCGCCGAGATGGTCCAGTACTATTCCAGCGTCATCGAGAAGACCTCGCTGCCGATCTATCTCTCCAGCCACTTCGTCTCCGGCTACGTCCTGCCCGTGCAGGTGGTCGAGACGATCGTCAATCGCTTCCCCGGTCAGGTCATCGGCATGTCCTACGGCGGGCCCGACATCGCCTATCTGGGCCAGCTGATCCACCGGGTCGGCGACCAGATCGAGATCCACTGCGCGGGGCCGACCAACGGCCTTTCGGTGCTGGGCCTGGGCGGCAACGGCTTCATGGGCGGCGAGGGCAATCTCTCGCCCAAGATGGTCGCCGACGTGATCACCGCCTGGCGCAACAAGGACCTGGAGGCGGTGCGCACCTCGTTCGGCAAGCTGATGGCCTACGAGAGCCTCTATGTGAAATACGGCGGTCACTCCTCGCGCGGCCTCAAGCCGCTGATGAACCGCTTTGGCCTGCCGGGCGGACGCCTGCGCGCGCCGCGCATCGAGCTGGCCCCCGAGCTGATCGACGAATACGCGCGCCAGGTCGACGCCCTGAACCTGCCGGGCCTGCCCAAGCTTCAGGCCGCCGCCTAACGGCGCCCAGAGGCGCGACGGGACCGTCCGGCTGTCGAGCGCCGGACGGTCCCGCCAAGCGCCCGGCGTCCAAGGCCAGCGCCTTCGAAAGGTGAGGAGACCAAAGCCATGACTCTGTCCCAGACGATCGCCGAGCGCATCGCCCTGATCGGTCCAGACAGCCTGGACGCGCCGACCCTGCATTGGACCAAGGTCGCCATCCTCGACACCGTCGGGGTCGCCCTGGCCGGGATCGACGAGCCGGCCGTGCGCCTGGCCGCCCGCCTTAAGGCCACCGAGGCCGGGCCCGGCAAGCGCGCCGTCTGGGGCCGCTCGGGGCGTCACGGTCCGATGCTGGCGGCCGAGCTCAACGCCATGGCCGCCCACGCCCTGGACTTCGATTGCTCCAGCGCCTCGCTCGGCGGCCATCCGGCCATGTGCGTGGCCTCGGTCCTGGCGCTGGCCGGCGAGACCGGCGCCAGCGGACGCGACGTGATCGCCGCCGTCGCCGCCGGCTTCGAGGCCCAGGCGCTGGTCGCCCGGGTGGCCAACCCCGCCCACTGGGAGCGCGGCTGGTTCACCACCACCTCGCTGGGGATCTTCGGCGCGGCCGCGGCGAGCGCCCGGCTCCTGGGCCTGGACCCCGGCCAAACCGCCATGGCCCTGGGGGTGGCGGCCAATCTCGCCTCGGGCCTGATGGCCAACGGCGGCTTCATGGCCAAGGCCTTGAGCGCGGGCCATTGCGCGCGCGCGGGGCTGACGGCCGCCCTGTTGGCGCGCGAGGGGTTCACCGCCTCGCCGGAGGTCTTCGAGCATCGCCAGGGGTTCCTGGCCGCGTTCGGCGCCAGCAGGACGCCCGCGGAGCTGGAGATCAAGGCCGACGCGCCGTTGGAGATCGCCCGGTTCGGGGTGGCCATCAAGCAGTACCCCTGCTGCGGCATCTTCCACGCCGCGATCGACATCGCCCGCGACTTTGTCGCCGAGGGCCTGGTCGCCGACGAAATCCAGGACGTGCGGGTGCAGATGCATCCGCGCCGCATGCCCCAGGTCAATCGGCCCGATCCGCGCAACGCCATGGACGCGATGTTCTCCACCCAGTTCTGCGTGGCCACCGCCCTGACCCAGGGAAGCGTGGGGCTGAGCGACTTCGACGGCGAGGCCTACGCCCAGCCCGCGCGCCGCGCCCTGATGGGCAAGGTCAGCCTGGAAATCCATCCGGACATGACCGGGACCAAGCTTGGCCAGGACGTCGGCGCGGAGGTCACCGTGCGCCTGGCCAACGGCCGCGTGTTCAACGCCCGCGCCCCCGGACCCGTGGGCGGGGGAATCTACAATCCCCTCCCCGACGCCGCGCTGGACGCCAAATTCCTGGCTTGCGCGGCGCGAGCCCTGTCGCCGGCCCCGTCCCAGGACCTGCTGGCGCTGCTGCGCGGCCTGGACGACGCCCCCGATGTCGAGCGGCTCGAGCGCCTGCTGGCGCCCGATCCGGCGCCCGACGCCGCGCTCGTGACCCCGCGCGCCGGAGCCTTGGCGTGAGCGCCCCGATCGCCGCGGAGATCGCCGCCCCGGCCGGCGAGGCGGCCTACGCCGTCCACGCCGCCGAAACGGTCAAGGCGACAGGACCCACCGGTCCCGTCTACGACAAGCGCCGCGCCGTCGTCGTCCTGACCCTGCTGCTGCTGGGCTATCTTCTGGCCGCCAGCGACCGGGTGATCTTCGGCCAGGCCATGCAGCCGCTCAAGCACCTGCTGGGTCTGAGCGACGGCCAGCTTGGCCTGCTGTCGGGCCTGGCCTTTGGTCTCAGCTACGCCCTGGTCAGCCCGCTCGGCGGCTATCTCGTCGACAAGGGGCGGCGCAACCTCGTCCTGGCCGGCGCGGTGCTGTTCTGGAGCCTGGCCACCTTCGCCACCGCGATCGGCGGCTCGTTCCTCTGGGTGTTCCTGGCCCGGGCCGGCGTCGGGGCGGGCGAGGCCATGCTCTTTCCGCTGGCCGTGTCGCTGATCAGCGACACGGTCGCGCCCGAGGGCCGCCCCAACGCCTTTTCGCTCTACGCCGCGGCCGGGGTGATCGGCGGGATCAGCGCCAACATCCTGGGCGGCCTGCTGGTCATGCAGCTGCATCGCCATCCTCTGCCGGCCACCTCGCTGCTGGGTCATGTCGCGCCCTGGCAGGGCCTGTTCATGACCTTCGCGGCCCTGGGCCTGATCCTGGCGGCGGTGACCCTGGCGGTGCTGCGCGAGCCGCCGCGCCAGCCCGCGCCCAAGCGGATGATGGCCGAAGGCTCCAGCGCCCTGGTCTTCCTGCGCGTCCATTGGCGACTGTCGCTGGGGCTGTTCCTGGGCGTGGCGGTGCTGCTGATGGGCGGCTTCGTGCTCAACAGCTGGAACATCGTGTTCTTCGAGCGCGTCCATGGCTGGCCTGGATCGCGGGCGGCGATCTGGTCGGCCGGCGTGTGCGGGATCCCGACCCTGGCCGGCTGCCTGTTGTCGGGCCGTATGCTGACGGCGCTCAAGCGGCGGGGCGTCACCGACGCGCCCATGGTTCTGGCCCTGATCGCGACGGCCTGCTTCACCCTGGCCGCGACCCTCGGGCTGTCGATGCCCACGCCCTGGCTGACCCTGGTCTTTTGGCCGATGGCCTCGTTCTGGGGCTATGTGCCCTCGATCGCGGGCCTGGACGCCCTGTCCGAGGCCCTGCCCTCCCCGATCCGCGCCCGGCTGGCGGGCCTGCACACCCTGCTGGTCGGCGTGGTCTCCACCTCGATCGGCCCGCTGCTGGTCGGAACCCTGAGCGACCGCGTCTTTCCCTCCGCCCACGGCCTTCGCCTGGCGATGATCGTGGTGGTGATCGGCGCGGGCGTTCTGGGCGCCCTCCTGATCCAGCAGGCCCGCCGCGGCTATCGCCGCGTGATCGCCGACGCCGGCGAAAGCCCGCCAACCCCAAGCGCGAAAGGAGCAACGCCAGTGACCGCGCCCGGCTGACCACGGCCGACGCGCGACAAGCGTGAACTCACCAACGTCTAAGCCGCCCGTCCGCGATCCGCGGCGGCCGGTCTTGAACCCATAAAAACAAACAGGGGAGTGAACATGAACCAAGCCAACACGCTGCGGACCGCGCGCTCGCGGTCCTACGTCGCTGCGCTGACCGCCTCGGCCAGCCTGCTCGCCTTCGTCGCCGCGGCCCAGACCGCCCAGGCCCAGACCGCCCAGGCCCAAACCCAGACCCCGGCCGCGCCCGCCCAGGCCCCGACCGACACCATGGTCGAGGAGATCATCGTCACCGGCTCGCTGATCCGCGGCACGCCCGAGGACACCGCCCTGCCGGTCCAGACCCTGGGGCTGGAGGAGCTGACCCGCCAGGGCGCGCCCAACATGGTCGACCTCTTCAAGGGTCTGACGGTGTCCAGCGGCATCCTGGGCGACAGCAACCAGTTCGACGGCCGCGCCCAGGGCACCGGCGGCAGCGCCTCGGTCAATCTGCGCGGCCTTGGGCCCCAGCGGACCCTGGTGCTGATCAACGGTCGGCGCATGGCCCCCAACGCCATGCTGGGGGGCAACACCTCCGGCTCGGTGGACACCAACATCATCCCCATCGCGGCCCTGGGCCGGGTGGAGGTGCTCAAGGACGGGGCGGCGGCCACCTATGGCTCGGACGCCATCGGCGGGGTCGTCAACTTCATCACCCGTGAGAACTTCGAGGGACTGGAGCTGTCGGGCGACTATCGCTACGTGCCCGACTCGGACGGCGACTACACCCTGTCGGCCGTCTGGGGCCGCAAGTACGAGCGCGCCAGCGTGCTGCTGTCGGCCGGCTACCAGCACCGCTCGCCCCTGCCCCTGACCAAGCGCGACTTCACCCAGTTCAGCTATGCCGACAACCCGCAGGGCTATTCGGTCACCAACAATCCCGGCGATTTCCTGCTGACCAACGGGGTGCTGTTCACCGATCCCAAGTGCGCGCCGCTCGGCGGGGTGGCGGGGGTGGCCGGCTCGGGCTCGCCGGCCTGCTACAACCGCAGCATCGACTTCTTCAATCTGGTGGAGAAGGAAGACCGCTACCAGCTGTTTGGCCAGGTCAAGTACGACGTCAGCGACCACCATCAGCTCTATGTCGAGGGGCTCTATTCCCGCACCAACGTGCCCGAGCAGCTTTCGGCCCCGTCCAGCACCATGCTGGCCACCCCGACCGCCGAGGCCCTGCAGGGCGCGCCGGCCTTCTTCAACAATCCCATCACCGGCGCGACCCGCTACTGGATCCCGGCCAGCAATCCGGGCCTGGTCGACTTCGCCAATTGGCTGCGCGCGTCCAACCCCGCGGTGGCCAACACCGCGGGCCTGACCGCCACCCAGATCGCCAATTCGCTGTCGACCAACGGGGCGGCGTTCTTCAACACCCTCAATCGTCCGATCATCATGGCCGGCAACCCGCTGTTCGACGCGGGCGGGGCGGCCGAGAGCTCGGTCAAGTTCAAGGCCTATCGCCTGACGGCCGGGCTGAAGGGCGATCTGACCTCCAAGATCACCTACGACGTCAACGTCAACTACAGCCGTGATGTCGGCGACCGGGTCAATTACGACAGCCTGGTCAACCGCTTCCAGCTGGCCCTTCGCGGCCTGGGCGGCCCCAATTGCAACTACAACAGCGGAACGCCCGGCCAGGGCGGGTGCCTCTATTTCAACCCGTTCTCCAACGCCATCGCCGCCAACGTCCTCAACGGCGTGGTCAATCCGCAGTTCAACCCCGCGGTCGCCAATGATCCGACCCTGATCAGCTGGTTCTACAAGCCCACGACCGCCCACCAGGCCTATGGACTGCTGGAGGCCAACGCCCTGATCTCGGGTCTGGCGCCGATCAGCCTGCCGGGCGGCGACGTGGCCTGGGCCCTGGGCGCGCAGTACCGGCGCGAGAGCTTCGAAAGCGCCTATGACGACCTGACCAACGTGCTGATCTCGCCGTGCGTCAATTCCGACCTCTACGGGGTGACCACCTGCTCGCCGGCCAATCAGCGCGGGCCGTTCGGCTTCCTTGGCACCCAGATGCCGATCGATGTGGAGCGCGGCATCGGGGCGGTGTTCGGCGAACTTCAGCTGCCGCTCACCCACGCCCTCAACGTCCAGCTGGCCGGCCGCTACGAGGACTACGGGTCCCAGGGCGGCTCGACCTTCAATCCCAAGATCGGGGTGCGCTGGCAGGCCCTGTCGTGGCTGGCCTTCCGCGGCTCGGCGGGCACCACGTTCCGCGGCCCGCCCATCACCCTGACCACGGCGCGCACGGCCACCTCCCTTCAGCAGGTGCTGGGCAGCTTCAAGGCCGTGATGACCTACACCAATCCCGACCTGCAGCCGGAGAAGTCCGACACCTACAACGCCGGCGTCCTGGTCAAGGCCGGCGGCTTCCGGGGTTCGGTCGACTACTGGCGCTTCAACTTCAAGGACCCGATCAGCACCGATCCGGTGGCCGACATCGTCAACACCCTGTTCCCGACCGGGACGACCGGATCCAACAACTGCGCGGTCGCCGCCTACGCGGCCCTGGTCACCTATGTGTTCGGCAACGCCGCGACCTGCCAGGGCGTGGCCGCGGGCACCAGCGGCGCGCCGCTGATGGTCCATTCCAACAACGGCGCGCGGGTCCAGACCTCGGGCCTGGATTTCATGGGCTCCTATGAGCAGCCGTTCGCGGGCGGCTCGATCAGCGCCAGCGTCGATGCGTCCTATGTCATCGACTACAAGATCGGCGCGACGTCCGTGGCCGGGGTGCAGGTCAACACCGGCTTCGACGCGGTCGGCAAGCTCAACTACCAGACGGTCGCCACCCCGCTGCCGCAATGGAAGGGCTCGGCCAACCTGGCCTATGACCGTGATCGGTTCGGCCTGCGCCTGACGATCAACTATGTCGACGGCTACACCGATCAGCGCACGACCATCTTCCAGGCCAGTCCCTCCACCAACAATGTCGCGCCCACCAAGGGCAAGACGATCGGCTCGTTCACGACCGCCGATTTGACCGCCCGGTTCACCCTGCCGGCGGAGACCACGGCGACGGTGTCGGTGGAGAACCTCCTGGACAAGGACCCGCCCTTCGCGCGGCTGGACATGGGCTACGACCCGTTCACGGCCAATCCCTACGGCCGCACGGTCAAGGTCTCCCTGCGCAAGCGCTTCTAGTCGCGTCCGCGACCTTGGGCGGGCCCGCCCGCCCAAGGTCGGTTTTCCAACACTCTGTCCAGGGAGGTCGCCGTGGCGACGTTCGTTTTGGTTCATGGGGCCTTCCATGGCGGCTGGTGCTGGGCGCGCGTGGCCCAGCGCCTGCGCGCGGCCGGCCACCAGGTGTTCACCCCCACCCTCACCGGCCTGGGCGAGCGGGCCCACCTGGCCTCCCCGGCCGTCGGGCTGGAGACCCACATCCAGGACATCCTGGCGGTCCTGGCGTTCGAGCGGCTGGAGGACGTGGTCCTCTGCGGCCACAGCTATGGCGGCTTCGTCATCACGGGCGTGGCCGACCGCGCGCCGGGCCAGATCGCCGCCCTGGTCTATGTCGACACCGTGATCCCGCAGGACGGCCAGTGCGTCTTTGACTTCTATCCGCCGCAGATCGCCGAGGCGATCATCGCCGACGCCCAGCAGAACGGCGAGGGCTGGAAGATGTCGATCTATCCGGCCGAGCGGTTCGACATCGTCGATCCGGCCGATCGCCAATGGGTCCAGGACCTGATGACCCATCAGCCCCTGAAAGCCTGCCAGGAGCCCCTGCGCCTGACGGGCAAAGCTCCGTTCGCCGGGCGACGGCTCTATGTGATGGCCGAAGGCTATCATCTGCGGCCGTTCGTCGGCGTCCTGGAGCGGCTGCGTCAGGATCCGGCGTGGGAAGCCGTCAGCCTGGCCGGCGGCCACGATCTGATGATCGACGCCCCAGACGCCCTGGCCGAGGTTCTCGTCGGCGCGACCCAGCCGTCTCGTCGCGCGCAGGCCCGGGCCGCTTCGGACGCCGCCCAATGACCGCTCTGGACTCCGGGGCCGCCGGTCCGCCGCCGCTCAAGCGCTCGACGATGTTGGTGTTCGCCCTGGGCACGGTCTCGCGCGGCATCAAGGTCCGCGGCCTCAGCGCCTTCCTGCTGATCTTCTACAACCAGGTCGTGGGCCTGCCGCCGGCCTGGGTGGGGGCGGCGATCATGGCCGCCATGATCCTGGACGGGCTGCTCGATCCGATCGTCGGGGTGATCTCCGACAACACCATCACCCGCTGGGGCCGTCGCCATCCGTACATGTACGCCTCGGCCCTGCCCTATGCGGTGTGCTTCTTCCTGATCTGGAGCCCGCCGGCCGGATGGTCGGACGTGGCGACCCTGGCCTGGATGGCCGCCACGGTGATCGGCGTGCGCCTGTTCGACACCCTCTATGAGGTGCCGGCCTCGGCCATGGTTCCGGAACTGACCAGCGACTACAACCGGCGCACCGAGCAGGTGGGCTATCTCTATCTGATGGGCGTGCTGGGCGCGCTGCTGATGAGCCTCTGCGCCTACAAGGTCATCTTCCGCAGGGACGCCGACAATCCACGCGGCATGCTCGACCTGGCCAGCTACCAGACCTATGGGGCGATCGCGGCCACGGCGATCTTCCTGGCGATCCTCGTCGCCGCCCTGGGCACCCATCACCGCATCAAGTGGTTCCACAAGCCGGCGCGCCGCAAGGTCTCCCTGCGGGTGGTGGCCGGAGAAATCCTCTCCACCCTGTCCTCGCGCGACCTGTGGATCCTGACCGCCTGCGGGATGTTCGTCGCGGTGGCCACGGGCCTGGCCGAAGGGCTGACCATTTATTTCAACCTCTATTTCTGGGAGCTGGAGCCCCAGCAACTGGGCACCCTGGTCATGGCCGGGATCGGCGCCTCGATCGTGGCGGTCTTCTTGGCGCCGAGGATCTCCAAGCGCCTGGGCAAGCCGACGACGGCGGCCCTCTGCTACGCGGCGGCCATGCTGATCGCGCTGACGCCCCTGACCCTGCGCCTGGCCGGGGTGATGCCGGACAACGACTCCCCATGGCTGTTTCGCATCCTGTTTGGCGAGGTGTTCCTGTCCAACGTCTTCGCCTTCACCGCCCAGATCTCGGTGACCTCGATGTTCACCGACCTGCCGGACGCCAGCCAGGTGCGCACCGGACGGCGCAGCGAGGCGCTGCTGATCTCGGCCGACAACGTCCTGCACAAGACGGCCAACGGCGCGGGACTGTTCGCCTCGGGCCTGGTCTTGGCCCTGGTGGCCTTCCCCCAGGCGGCCAAGCCGGGCCTGGTGGACCCCGACACCCTGCAAAAACTGGCCCTGTTCTACATCCCGGCCGTCGCCCTGCTCTATGCCGGGGCGATCGCCAGCCTGCGCTACTGCCGGGTCACCCAGGGCCAGCACGAGCGCAATCTGCAAGTCCTGGCCGAGCGTCAGGCCCAGATCGGCCTGGAGCCCGCCGACGGTCCATGACCTTGGCGGGCTCCAGGCCCGCGATCAGATCTCGCCGAGCGCGATGGCGATCGACACGGCCTGGGCGCGATTGCGCGCGCCCAGGCGCTTGTAAGCCTCGGAAAGGTACTGATTGACGGTGCGATAGGACAGACCCAGCGCGGCGGCGATCTGGACCGCCGTCTTGCCGTCACGCGCGAGGGACATGCATTGCCGCAGGCGCGGGGTGAGAACGCTAGCCATGGAACGCGATACTCTCCAGCTGCTCGAAACAGCCGGCTTCAGACCAAAGCCGCGGTCGACGAACGCATGGTACCGGCCGTTCTCAAGCGGCGAACACTCGTCATGCCGGGCTTTGACGGACGAAAACCGGCATCATTCGCGAATGATTATCAGGTCTAAAACGTAATACAACCTGAAAGTCAGCCGCGTAGTTTATGTATACCTAAAGGAATACTTGGGGACAGGCGTGCAGATGTCCGCGCTGAACACGGGTGTCTTCAGCTCGCCTGCGCTATGCTTTGCGATGACGGGGGGCGGCGAACAGCCAAGCCCTGAGCGACATGCCTCCTCGACTGGCGAACCGGCCAAGGGCCGGCGTCAGGAACCCTGGCCGACGTCGCGCCCCCCGAGACGCGATGCGACCGACTCACCGGACATCGTCCGGACCCTGGAGATATAGGCGGATTTTATCAAAATCCCCTATGAGAATCTCACAAGCCTGCTTTTAGCCCCTCTAGCCGCCGCCCAAGCCGCCATGCTATGCTTAAGCTTCTGCAAACACTGAGTTTTTCCGGTGGTATTTCCACCGTCCGCAGAACTTCGCCCTAAGTTTCCTCGGAATTGTCGCCGCCAAACGGCCTTGCGATGGTCCTCCCGACACAACCGGGAGACGTCCATGCCCCCTGCCCCCAAAAGGTCCTCCTCGCCGCGGCCGTCGCCGTCCTGCGCCCTGGCCATCGGCGTGGTCCTGGCCCTGGTCCTGGCCGAGCCGGCCCTGGCCGCCGGCACGGGCGGCGGCATGCCTTGGGACAGCTGGCTGACCTCCATCGCCGATTCCATCACCGGACCGGTGGCCAAGGCCATCGGGGTGATCTCCATCGCCATCACCGCGCTGGGCGTGGCGGTCTCCGAAGGCGGCTCCTGGGTGCGCAAGGGCATGCAGGTTCTGTTCGCCCTGTGCATCGCGTTCAGCGCCACCACCTTCTTCCTGCCGTTCCTGGGCTTCACCGGCGGGGCGGGGTTCTGATGCCCGGCGCGCCGGAAGGCTTCGAGATCGACCTTCACGGCTCGCTGTCGGAGCCCGTGACCCTGGCGGGGGTGCCGCGCGTCCCGGCCATTCTGATCGGAGCCCTGACGACGGAGTTGTCGCTGGGCCTCCAGACCCCGTGGATCGGCCTGCCGCTGGGCGCTTTGCTCTTTGGCGCGGCGCTTTGGATGACCAAGCGCGATCCCCACGTCTTCGACATCCTGGGCCGCCACCTGCGCCAACCGGCCTATCTGGACGGCTAGGCGCGATGCTGTTCCTCAACGAGTATCGCTCGCGTTCCAGCCGCCTGTCCGACCACCTGCCCTGGGCGCTGCTGATCGCGCCCGGCGTGGTGCTCAACAAGGACGGATCGTTCCAGACCACGCTGGAGTTTCGCGGGCCGGATCTGGCCAGCGCCACCCCGGCCGGGCTGATGGGCGCGCGCGCCCAACTCAACAACGCCCTGCGGCGGTTGGGCTCGCGCTGGTGCCTGCATGTCGAGGCCGTGCGCGCCCCGTCGCGCGCCTATCCCGCCGCCGCCTTTCCCGATCCGGTCAGCCACCTGCTGGACGAGGAGCGGCGCGCGGCCTTCGAGGCCGAAGGGGCCCATTTCGAGAGCCGGTTCTTCGCGACCTTCACCTATCTGCCGCCCGACGACGCCATCGGCCGGGCCGAGAGCCTGCTGGTCGAGAACCTGCCCCAGGGTCGGGGAGCCGGCGCCCTCTATCGCCTGGCCCTGGAGGACTTCCAGGCCACGGTGGCCGGCGTGCGCGACATCCTGGCGGCGGTCTTTCCGATGGTGCGCGCGCTCGATGACGGCCAGACCCTGACCTATCTGCACGCCTGCGTCTCGACCAAGGCCCATGGCCTGACGCCGCCCGATCCTCCGGCCTATCTGGACGCGATCCTGACCGACGATGATTTCCTGGGCGGCCTTCACCCGCGCCTGGGCGAGACCTTCCTGCGCACGATCTCGGTGCGCGCCTTTCCAACCGCCTCCTGGCCGGGCCTCCTGGACCAGCTCAACAGCCTGGGCCTGGCCTATCGCTGGGTGTCGCGCTTCCTGCCGCTGGACAAGGAAGACGCCCGGCGCGCCATCACCACCCTGCGCAAGCGCTGGTTCGCCAAGCGAAAGGGCATGCTTGCCATCCTCAAGGAGGCCATCACCCATGAGCCCTCGCTGCTGGAGGATCCGGACGCCCTGCAAAAGACCCACGACGCGGACGCGGCCCTGACGATCCTGGGCGGCGACGCCGCGGCCATGGGCTATTTCACCCCCACCATCACCCTGACCGACATCGATCCCGATCGCCTGGCCGCCAAGGTGCGCACCGTCGAGGCGGTGATCAACCGCGCCGGCTTCGTGACCAAGGTCGAGGACCTCAACGCGGTCGAGGCCTGGCTGGGCGGCCTGCCGGGCCAGGTCTATGCCGACGTGCGCCGGCCCATGATCAGCACGCTCAATCTCTGCGACCTGCTGCCGCTGTCGGCGATCTGGCCCGGACCGGCGATCAACGCCCACCTGACAGCCGAATGCGCCAAGCAGGGCGCGGCGGGGGTGCAGCCGCCGCTGATGCATGCGCGCACCGACGCCACCACGCCGTTCCGGCTGGACCTCTTCCAGGGCGATGTCGGCCACGGCCTCTATGTCGGGCCGACCGGCGCGGGCAAGTCGGTGCTGCTCAACACCACGGCCCTGCAGTGGCGGCGCTATCCGGGCGCTCAGGTCTTCATCTTCGAGAAGGGCCGCAGCGCGCGGGCGGCGACCTATCTGGTCGGCGGCCAGTATTACGACCTTGGCGGGCAGGCCTCCGCCCCGCCTAGCTTCCAGCCGCTGGCCCGGCTCGATCGGCCCGAGGACCTCAGCTGGGCCCAGGGCTGGCTGCTGGATCTTCTGCGCAACGAAGGCGTCCAGCCCGACCCGGCCATCAAGGAAGAACTGTGGTCGGCGCTGCGCAACCTGGCCGCCGGGCCGGTGGCGCAACGCACCCTGACGGTCCTGTCGGCCACCACCCAAAGCTGGGAGATCAAGGCCGCCCTGGCCCCCTACACCTTGAGCGGGCCCTACGGCTATCTGCTGGACGCGGCGAGCGACAGCCTGGCCGAGGGGCCATGGCAGACCTTCGAGGTCGGCGAGCTGATGGCCACCCCGGCGATCCTGGGGCCGGTGCTGACCTATCTGTTCCATGTGCTCGAGCGCCGGTTCGACGGACGCCCGACCCTGATCGTGCTCGACGAGGCCTGGCTGCTGCTGGAGTCGACCGCCTTCGCCGACAAGATCCGCGAGTGGCTCAAGACCCTTCGCAAGCTCAATGTCGCCGTCCTTTTCGCCACCCAGAGCCTGTCCGACGTCACCGACTCCGCCATCGCCTCCGCCCTGATCGAGAGCTGCCCGACCCGGATCTTCCTGCCCAATCCGGAGGCGCGCTCACCCCAGGTCGCACGGATCTACGCCGCCTTTGGTTTGAACGACCAGCAGGTCGAGATCATCGCCGGCGCCGCGCCCAAGCGCGAATATTACTACCAGAGCGCGGCAGGCAACCGCCTGTTCGAGCTGGGCCTGGGTCCCGTCGCCCTGGCCGCCGTCGGTTCGGCCAGCCCCGCCGACCAAGCCTTGATCGACCGCCTGCTGGTCCAGGTCGGTGAGGACGGCTTCGCCGCCGCCTTCTACCGCGCCAAGGGTCTGGGCGAGGTCGGCGACTTCCTGGACGAGGCCCGGCATGCGGCCTGATCCCGAGCCCGGCTCCGCGGTCGATCCGCTCGTTCCAAAAGCGCCGTCGGGGCGGCGTCTGGCCCGCCTGGCCTTCGTCCTCAGCCTGACCCCCGGGACGGTCATCACCATGGTCCTGGCCCCGGCCCTGCGCAGTCCGGCCCTCTTGGCGACGGGCCTGGCTTTGCTGGGCTTGGCGCTCCTGGCGCGCCACCGCCTGGCCGCCTTTGTCCTGGCCAGACACGCCGGCGCGCGTGAGCCGGAGCCGGACTCCTCGCGCCCCTCACCTCTGGAGATCCCCCGATGATCCGCACGCGCCGCGCGCTGATGTCGTCCGCCCTGGCCCTGGGCGGCGCCCTCGCCCTGACCGGTCTCGCCCCGGCCGCCCGCGCCCAGGTCACGGTCTATGATCCGGCCGCCGTGGCCCAGGCCATCAAGCAGGTGCAGCAGGGCCTTCAGCAGGTCCAGGCGCTGCAGAGCCAGCTGGCCCAGCAGGCGCGGATGCTTCAGACCCTGGGCGTCGACGTCACCGGGCCGCTGCGCGACATCGCCGGCCAGGCCACCAGTCTGCTGCAACAGGCCCGGGGCCTGGGCTACCAGGCCGCCAGCATCAGCCAGGGCTTCGCCGACCTCTATCCGTCCGACCTGACGGGCGCCTCGGCCCAGGACCTGGCCTCGCGCCTGGCGGCCTGGAGCCAGAACAGCCGCCAGACCCTGCAGGAGGCCATGCAGGTGCAAAACCAGATCGTCCAGGCTCAGGGCGCCACCAGCCAGGCGGTGGCCTCGGCCGTGGGCGCCTCCCAGGCGGCCGCCGGCCAGACCGCGGCGGTCCAGGCCACCAACCAGCTGCTGGCGGCCTTGTCGACCCAGCTGACCCAGCTGCAGACCCTCATGATCACCCAGGCCCGTCAGGCCGAAACCTTGGAGGCCGAACGTCGCGCCGTCGTCACTAAGGGCGAGGCCGACCGACAGCGCAATTCGGCGGTGACGCGGAGCGCGCCTCGTTTTTCCGGAGACGTCCTGCAATGACCCGATCCTCGAGCGCCCTGCTGTTGGGCTTGGCCTTGACGCTGGCCCTTCCGCTGGCCGCCTGCGGCCAGAAAACCGCCCAGGCGCCGCAACAGGTCGCCGCCAAGCCTGCGGCCCCCAAGGCCCGTCGCTGCCCGGACCCCGACATCCGAGATTCCAAGGATCCGTGCTCGGTCGCCTACATCCAGCGCGCGCCCGGACGGCTGTCCGAGCGCGACCTCCACTAGGCGCGCGGATGCAGACCGCCTCCCCGGCCGCCCTGGACGAGTTCATCGCGCGCTTCACCAGTCAGGTCGGGGCGGGGTTTGGCCTGATCCAAGGCGACGTGCGTTCGACCTTCGCGGCGCTGATCGTCATCAGCCTGGGCCTGTCGGCCTTGCTGTGGGCCCTGGACGAAGGCCAGAACGTGCCGGCGGCCCTGATCCGCAAGCTGCTGCTGTTTGGCTTTTTCGCCTGGCTGATCGCCAGCTGGCACGCCCTGACCCTGACGGTGATCAAGGGGTTCACGGCGCTGGGGCTGAAGGCGGGGGGCGGGCGCATGAGCGTGGCCGACCTGCTCAACTCGCCGTCCAAGATCGTCTGGGACGGGCTGGAGGTGGCGTTCGACCTCCTCAAATATGTCGGCCGCCTGGCCAGCGAGGGCATGGGGGTGGGCTTCTTCACCCACATCGACACCATCCTGGTCACCGTCATCGTCATCATCGGCGTGATCCTGGCCTTCGTGCTCCTGGGGGTGGAGGTCGTGGTCACGGTGATCGAGTTCTATGTCGTCACCCTGATCTCGTTCGTGATGGTGCCCTTCGGCATCCTCACCCAGACCTCGTTCCTGGCCGAGCGGGCGATCGCCTATGTGCCCGCCGTCGGGGTCAAGCTGATGGCCCTGGCCCTCGTCATCTCGATCGGCGAGCAGATCTTCACCAGCTACACGGTCTCGCCCGAGCCGACCTGGCAGGAAAGCTGCGGGCTGCTGGTCGCCGCCATCGTCTTTCTGATGCTGGCCTTGAAGATCCCCGCCATCGCCGCGGCCCAGGTCAGCGGATCGCCGCAGTTGAGCGCCGGCTCGGCCGCCTCCAGCGTCGTGGGCCTGGCCGCCACGGCCGGCGGCCTGGCCCTGGCCGGACGCTGGGCGGCCGGCGGACTGGCGGCGGGGGCCGGAGCCAGCGCCGCCCGGGGCGCGGCGGGCCTGCGAGGTCTGGCGGGCGGACGCGGCCCGGGCGCGGGATCCGGCAGCGGATCTGCGCCCCCGTCCGGCGGCGGCCCCAGCGGAGCCGGGCCCAGCGGCGGCGGCCCGTCGGTGAGCAGCGTGGTGTCGCGCGCCAGGTCGTCCTTCACCCCGCCGCCGCCGGCCAGCGCTCCGCCATCGGAGCCGCCGGCCTCGCAGGGGACGGCCGGGGCCGAGGAGCCGCCCGCCTCGCCCGCGCCCGCCCGGCGCGGTGCGGCGCGTACCGCCGCCGGCGCCGGGGCCGCGCCCTGGCGCGAGGACGCCGCCGGCCAGCCCGTCGGCATGCCCAAGATCCATCCGCCGACCGACGAAGCCTAAGCGCCGGAGCTCCTCGCCATGTCCCCGACCTTCAAGCGCGCCCAGGAACGCTACGGCGACGCCGCGCCTGCCGAGACGCCCTATCATCGCGCCGCCCAGGTCTGGGACGACCGGATCGGCGGGGCCCGCGTCCAGGCGCGCAACTGGCGGCTGATGGCGTTCGCCTGCGCGGGCCTGGCCGCCCTGTCGCTCGGCGGCTACATCTACGAGCGCCAGAGCAGCCGGGTGCGCACCTATATCGTGCCCGTCGACCGATACGGACAGGTCGGGCGCGTGGAGCTGGCCGACGCCGACTATACGCCCGACCAGGCCGACAAGGCCGCCTTCGTCAAAGACTATGTCGAGAAGGTTCGCGGCAAGAGCACCGACGGGGTGGTGCTGCGGCAAAACTGGGAACGGGCCAAGCGGGCCTCGGGCAAGGCCGCCCAGGCAACGCTCATGCAGTACGCCCGCGACCACAATCCGGCCGAGCGCCTGGGCCAGGAGGCGGTGGCCGTCGAGATCGTCTCGGTGCTGCCGCGCAGCGACGCGACCTTCCAGGTCCAGTGGCGCGAGACGACCTACGACCAGGGCGTGGTCGCCCCGCCGCAGCGGTGGACGGGCCTGTTCACGGTCGGCAGCCGACCGCCGAAGACCGAAGCCCAACTTCTGGAAAATCCGAAGGGCTTGGAAATCACCAGTTTCCAATGGAGCCGCGACCTATGACCCCGTTGTCCTCGCGCCCCCGCGCGGCGCTCTTGGCCGTCCTGGCCGTGGCGAGCCTCGGCGCGGCGCCCCGTCCCGCGCCCGCCGCCGCCGAACGCTCGCCCGCCGCCTCCAGCGCGCCGGGATCCTCGACGGCTCGTCCGCCGATCCCGGGCCTGGCCCGCCCCGTCTCGGCCGGGCCGGCGACGCCGGGGCCCCAGGTTTCGGCCAGGCCCGTGGCCCGCACCGTCCGCCATGGGACCAGGCGCCCCCGCTCCCGGTCCGCCAGCGGATCGCTGGCGACGATCGCCCAGGCCAACGCCCAGGCGCGCGACTGGCCAAGCCCTGGGGCCTACGTCAACTCGGCGCTCTACTACGATTTCGAGCCGGGCCGGCTCTACACCATCCACACCAGCCCCCGGTTCCTGACCACCATCACCCTCAAGCCGGGCGAGAAGCTGATCTCCAAGGCGGCGGGCGACACGGTGCGCTGGGTGCTGGGCGAGACGGAGGCCGGATCGGGCGAGGCCCTCCAGGTGGTGATCTTCGTCAAGCCGATCCGCCCGGACCTTCGCACCAACATCGTGCTGACGACCGACCAGCGGACCTATCTGATCGACGCGGTCAGCACCGCCTCCAGCGCCTATACCAGCGTGCTGAGCTGGAACTATCCCCAGGACCTGGCGCGCGAGGCGGCCGCCCAGCGCGAGCGCGCGGTCGCGGCGGCCCAGACCCAGCAAGCCGCGGGCGTGGCCAGCGACGTCGCGGTCGACCGGCTGAACTTTCGCTATCGCATCGAGCCCAAGGGCCGCCGCCCGCCCCCCTGGACCCCGGTCAGGGTCTTCGACGACGGCGCCAAGACCTATGTCGAGTTCTCGGCCGACCTCGCCACCCGGCCGGCCCCGCCGCTCTTCCTGCTCGGGGACAAGGACCGCGCCGAGCTGGTCAATTATCGCCAGAAGGGCGTCTATTACGTGGTCGACCGGCTGATCGATCGCGCCGAGCTTCGCCTGGGCGAAAAGCGCCAGGACGTCGTGCGTATCACGCGCGCGGGCGGCCAGCCTTGAGCCCGGCGACCAAGCCCGATCCGGGCGTTCCGCCCGAGGTGACGGCCGCGGCCAAGGCCTCGCCGCGCTCGGTGCTGGACGCGCCGCGCCGACCGATCACCCGTTACCGGCCCGTGGTGATCGCCGCGGCCGCCTTGGCGGTGCTGTTGCTGGTGGGCCTGGGGTTCATGATCGCCTTCGGCGGCGGCCATAGGTCGGCCAAGGCCCCGCCTCCGCCGCCGCCCAATCCCGAGCCGGCGGCCGCCGCGCCGATCGATGATCGCCTGCCGGCGAACTACGGCGAGCTGGGTCCGCCGCCTGGGACCATAGCGCCGGCCCCGCGCGTCTCGCCGGCCTCGCCCGCGACGGCGGGACCGGGCGCTTCGGGCGCCGCGCCGCCGCTCACGCCGGCCCAGCAGCGCGGAGCGGAGGAACGCAACGCCGCGGCGAGGGCCGGGCCGTTCTTCGGCGGAGCGCCGGGCTCGACCGCCGCGTCCTCGGCCGCGCCCGCCGCGCCCGCTATGGCGTTTGAGGCCTCGGCCCCGCCGCAGGCGGCGGCCAGCGGCGGCTCGGCCAAGGAGGCCTTCATCGCTCGGGCCTCGGCGGCCGCACCAACCTATGGCCCCGCCCTGCCCCAGCCGCCGTTGTCGCCCTATGAGATCAAGGCCGGCACGGTGATCCCCGCGGCCCTGATCACCGGCCTCAACTCCGACCTGCCCGGCATGGCCGTCGCCCAGGTCACCGAGCCGGTCTTCGATCACCGCACGGGCCGCTTCGTCCTGATCCCGCAGGGCGCGCGGCTGATCGGCAAGTACGACAGCCAGGTCGGCTACGGCCAGGACCGGGTGCTGCTGGTCTGGACGCGGCTGATCTATCCGAACGGGCGCTCGGTCGAGCTGGGCGGCATGACCGGCGCGGACGCCACCGGGGCGGCGGGCCTGTCGGATCGCGTGGACGCCCATCTTCCGGTCCTGGCCCGGGCGATCGGCCTGTCGACCCTGATCTCGATCGGCGCGGCCGCGGCGCAAAACAGCCAGGCGCGCGGCAGCGACAACCTGGTGCTGCAGGACGCCGCCGGCGGGGTGGCCAGCCAGGCCAGCCAGACCGGTCAGCGCCTGGTCGAGCGTGATCTGCAGCGCGCCCCGACCTTGCGGATCCGGCCCGGTTTCCCGGTGCGGGTCATGGTCGACAAAGACCTGATCCTGCCGCCCGAAGCAGTGGGAGGTCCGTGATGCGGCGCGACTCGCTCAGAGGAGTCGATTCTTCTTCAGTTCAAGAAGTTTATTCGCGCGCGGCCGGTATTGGCCGGCCACCTTTATTAGTTCGGGTGGCCGGAATCGCGATCTTATCGTCGGCGCCATGACGACCGCACGCGACCTCGAATATCACGCGCAGTACCAGAAGCGTCTCCGGGCCGCGGCCCGGGCGCGCGGCAAGGGACAGCTGAACGCGCTGGTGGATAGGGATCTCATCGACAGGCTCGATGCGATGAAGGACGGGCGCGGTTTCACCAACCGCACGGCGGCTCTGGAGCAAGCGCTTCGCGAGTACTTCGAGCGGGGGCAATCGGAAAGGAACCATGCCGTGAGCGCATAGAAAAACCCGGCTCGCCGAAACGCGCCGGGCTCTCCAGGTCATTCGCTAGACGGGATTGGCGTCCCGCCCGAGCTCTCAAGTCCTGCTCTTTCTAACCGAATCACCGACATCGCCGCAATCCAAAAACGCGCGTTCGCGCGACGGGAACCTGTGCGCCTGCGGCCTCCCTAGGAGGAGCAGGATATGCAGACCGTCTCGAACGGGATCGGTGACGTGCGCCGTCTGGCGGACGCCCAATGGGCGGCCGCCAAGCTCGCCGACACCTACCAGGGGCTTCCGGAGGGAATCTCCAAGGCCATGCTGCTCGATCGTTTCGAGCGGGCCGCGCCCAGGCTTGGGCTCGGCGACGGAGTCGTGCGTCTGATGCGCGCCCTGGTGCGGGTGACCGCCGAACAGGACTGGATCGGGCGCACCCGGCCCATCGCCTGGCCGTCCAACGATGCGCTCTGCGAGGAGCTGCAGCGCTCGCGCAGCTGCGTCCAGGGCCTGATCCGCGCCGCCGTGCGCGCGGGCCTGGTGCATATGAAAGACAGCGGCAACGGCAAACGCTGGGGCTATCGCGACGATCGCGGCCACATCCTGGAGGCTTTCGGCTTCGACCTGGCGCCACTGGCCGTGCGCTGGGACGAGTTCGCCGACCTGGCGGCCGCCCGCGGCCTCGAGCAGGCCCAGCGCCGCCACCTCAAGCGCAAGCTTGGCGAGATCCGGCGCGAGATCCGCACTGTCTGCGCCGACGCGCTCTATCGCGGCTATGGCGGCTACGACTGGAACGGCGCGGTCGACCAGGCCCTGGGCCGGCTTCCCCGAACCCCCTCCCTTGGCGAGCTGGAGGCGCTGCACGAGACGTTCCAGGCGCTGCTGTCGGCGGTGGACGCAGCCTGGGTCAGGGCCCGTCAGGAAGGTCAATATGAGCCCAGGGGCTCCATGGACGAAGCCCAGAAAGAACCTACAACCCATCCAAGATCTGAAGGATCAACGTATTCATCTCTTCGACGAGAGGTAGTCGAGCCCTCGGCGCGATCGGCCTCCTCGCCGGCGGCGGCTGAAAGTTCGCGGGTGGAGGCGGCGATCAGCCAGGAGGTGATCCCGCTGTCGCTGGTGCTGGAGGCCGTGCCCGAACTGGCCGACCATCTGGACGACCTGGCCGGTGCGTCCTGGGAAGACCTGGTCGACGCGGTCGGGCGCGTCGCGCCGCTGATGGGGATCAATCTGTCGGCCGTGCGCGAGGCGCGCGACGTGATGGGCCGCAACCGGGCCGCCATCGCCCTGGCCACGGTGCTGGCGCGCTGGAAGGACGGGGAGATCAGAAGCTCGGCCGGCGGGTACCTGCGGGCCATGTGCGAGCGTGAAAAGGTCGGCTGCCTGCACCTGCTGCCCAGCCTCTATGGGCTGAAGGACCGGTTCGGAAAATCGCCGCCCAGGCGCGCGGAGCCGTGATCCGGCCGGTGATCGGGCCGGTGAGCGCGCTGGCGGGGCGACCTTGGAGGTTCGGCGGGCCTTCGGCGACGTCGGATGACTTGGCCGGCGTCGGCGGAGGCCAAAGTGAGGGTCTGGCGGCCGGGCCGCGCCTGGGCGGTCGACCGGAACCGCCGTCATGTCCCTTCGCACCATCGTCCGCGTCCTGGGCGGCGACCTCTATGACGGGGGACGCCGCGCCAACGTCCCGGCCCCCGGCCACAGTCGGCGCGATCGGTCCGTCTCGTTGCTCGAGCGCGACGGCCGGCTGATCATCCACACGTTCGGCGGGGCCGACTGGCGGGTGGTGCGCGACGATCTTCGCGCCCGCGGCCTGCTGAGCCAGGAGGCGCCCGGCCAGGCCCGCGAGCGCCTGTCCGGGGCGAGCGACAACGCCTCGCGGCGGTGTCGCCGCCAGACGGCGCAGACCTTGTGGTCGCAGGCTCGCGCCATCACGGGGACCCTGTCCGAACGCCATTGCCGGCTTCGCGGCTTGGTCGGCGCCCCGCCCGACGACACCGTCCTGCGCCATCACGGTCTGGCGCCGCTCTCGGTCTATCGGCCCGGGACGGCGACACGGCCGGCGCTGTTGGCCGGGATTGTCGGGCCAGACGGCTCTCTGTCGGCGGTCGAGATCACCTATCTGGGACCAGGCGGGCGCCGCGCCGCGGGCCTGCGCCTGCCGCGCAAAACCGTCGGCGTGATCGAGCCGGGCAGCGCGGTCCGTTTCGACCCGGCCGCCGAGGCGATGCTGGTGGCCGAGGGGGTGTTCACCACGCTCTCGGCGCGGCGACGTTTCGCCCTGCCGGCCTGGGCGCTGCTGTCGACCTCCAACCTGCGGTTCTGGCGCTCGCCGCCCGGCGTGCGTTCGGTGCTGATCGCGGCCGATCGCGGCCAGGACGGAGAGGCCTCGGCCCGGACCCTGGCCCGATCCCTGACGGCCGCCGGGGTCGAGGCCAGGATCGCCCTGCCTCCGGCCCCGTTCGGGGACTGGAACGAGCTGGACCTGTCTGGCGTCCGGGAGGCGGGCCCGGCGGGGGAAAGGAGAGAGTGAGGGGGCGGGCTGGTGCGCCCGATCGGCAGGATGGTCCTGGCCCGGGGCGCTGGAACCGCCACCATGTCCCGTTCATCCACCTCCAAGACCCTGGCCGTCGCCGCGCCCGCGTCCGCGGCCCCGTCCGACACCCGCATCCGCGTCCGGCTTCGCGACCTGGGTCTGGCGCCCGAGAACCTGCGCTTCGACGAGCCGGCCGACGACCTCGTCCCGCAGCTGGCCGACACCATCGCCGCGGCCGGCGTCCTGATCCCGCCGATCGTGCGCGCCGGCCGCAAGGGCGAGCAGGCCTATATGGCGCTCGATGGTCGCCGCCGGCGGATGGGCCTGCTGCTCCTGCTCGAGCGCGGGGTGATCGACGACGGCTACGAGATTGACTGCATCCTGGCCGTGGGCAAGGCCGCCCAGGCCGCCGCGGCGGTCCTGCCCAACGCCGAGCACGCCCCGGTGCACATCGCCTCCATCATCCTGGCGATCGGCAAGCTGCGGCGTGACAGGATGGACACCGCCGCCATCTCCGCGGCCCTGGGCTATTCGGAACTGGAGATCAAGCGGCTCGAAGCCCTGGCCGGGGTTCATCCCACCGTGCTGGCGGCGCTGCGGCAGGGTCGGCTGACCCTCAAGCAGGTGCGCGCCTTCACGCGCATCGCCGACAAGACCCAGCAGGAGCAGCTGGCTCAGGCCGCGCTCGACGGCCACTTCCAGGACTACCAGCTGCGCAACCTCCTGGATGAGGACGAGGTGACCGCCAGGGACCCCCGCTTCGCCCTGGTCGGGGCCGGTCGCTACGGCGCGGCGGGCGGGCGCCTGGTCGCCGACCTCTTCGGCGAACTGCCCGACAAGGTCCTCGACGCCGACATTCTCGACGCCCAATGGCGCGTCCGGATCGCGCCGTTGATCGAGGCCTACAAGGCCCAGGGCCTGGCGGTCTATGTCGGCCCCGACAGCGGCTATCGCGCCCCGGACGGGTTCGAAACCCTGCCTTACGTTTATCATGGCGACCTGACCGAGGCGCAGAAGGCCGCCCGCGCCAAGGCGCGGGAGGACATCGAGGAGGCCGAGGCGGCGGTGCGCGGCCGGCCCCTCGACGAGGAGACGGCGCTGGACGCGGTCGCCAAGCTCCTGGCCGCCAAGGCCGATCTGGCCGAGGCGGGCCTGACCGGCGCGAGCCTGGGGGCGGTGCTGCTGTCGCCGCATCGCGAACTGGGCGTCGAGGCGACCTATTTCGTGCTTCCCGAGCCCGAAGAGGACGACGACGAGGCCCTGGACGAGGATGACGACGACGACGCGGGGGGCGATGCGGCCGACGCCGCCGCGGCCGCCGGCGGGCGGGTCGTCGAGCTGGCGGTGCCCAAGGCCGTGGTCGCCATCGAGGGCGCAAGCCACAGCCTGCACGAGACGCGCACCGACATCGCCACGCGCGGCCTGATCCGCGACCTGGCCGACCATCCGGGCGCGGCCCTGACGGCGCTGTTGGCCCAGCTCTTCAAGCTCCTGGCGCTGAACGGCCATGTCTACCAGGGCGAGTCGGCGCTGGCCCTGTCGGCGACCCGTTACAAGCGCGGCGGCCTGCCGGCTCACCCGGCCCTGGACGGCGAGGTTCGCGCGCGCCTGCAGGCGCGTCGGGAGGACTATCTGGCGTCGGGCCTGCGCCCGGTGCCCTATGTCGACAGCCTCGCGCACGGGGAAAAGATGGCGCTCCTGGCCGAGCTGGTGGCCGTCAGCCTCGATGTGCGCGAGGCGCGCACCAGCCTGGTGCGTCACGGCGCGCGCGCCGAGGCCGCCGAGATCGCCGCCCTGTGCGACGCCGATCTTAGCGTCTACTGGACCCCCGACGCGGCGTTCCTGGCCGTCCACTCCAAGGCCCAGCTGCTGGCGATGCTGGGCGAGATGGGCGTGGAGGACGCGCGGGCGCCGGGTCTGAAGAAGGACGAACTGGTCGCCTTCGTCGCCGAGGCGGCGGCCCAGCGCCAGTGGACGCCGTCGGCCTTGGCCTGGTCGGCCAAGGTGGAGGCCGAGGAGCCGGCCCCGGACGAGGCCGCTGGCTCGGACGCGGCGGATCCTGTCGCGACGCCCAACTTGGACGCGCCGGAGACCCCGCCGGACGCGGCCGCGGCCTGACTCCTTTCGAGCCCTCGCCGTCAGGTCGAGGGCTCGACCCTTGCTGCGCGACCGCGCGGGAGATCACGGTGCGGGACCTGGGGCTCGCCGGCCAGGCTGGGCAGGGTTCCGACATAGACGCCGTGGGGCCGCACCAGGTCCTGGGTCTCGTACTGCTCCATGGCGTGGGCGATCCAGCCGGCGACCCTGGCGAAACGGTAGAGCAGGATGCTGCTTTGGGCGTCCAATCCGATCTTGCGGCCGATGAAGGCGATGGCCAGCACCAGGTTGGGCGCCTCGTCCAAGGCTTCGCGGGCCACGCCGATCGCCGTGACGAGGTTTTGCAGCTCTCGATCGTCGGGCAGGATCTCGGCCAGACGCCTGAACAGGAAGTCGGCGCGCGGATCGCCGTCCGGATAGGGCTTGGAGCCAAAGCCCGGCGCGGCCTCCCCGTCCTGCAGGCGCCGCAGGATCGGCGCGCCGGGGTCGGCGCTCTGGACCACTTCGTCGATCAGGCGCGCCAAGGCCTGGCTGCGCCCGAAGGTCAGCCGCCGGCCTTGGGCCGAGGCCAGGCCCGCCATTGCCACCTGATAGGCGCTCACCCCCGAATTGGCGACGGCGCGGACGGCGTAGGTGGTGGGATCGAACTCGTGGTCGGCGGCCAGCACCAGCAGGGGCCGCACGACCTCCAGATAGACGCTCGGCGCGCCCAGACCGGCGACGATGGTCTCGTGCAGCGGCGCGTCGGAGGGCGCGCGCGCGCCGGTCAGCATGGCGGCCAGCCAGCGCATCAGCTCCGCGCCGGTGCGGCAGTAGCCGGCGTGCGACAGGTCGTGGGCCCTTGGATTGGCCCGTTCCAGCATCGGCAGCAGGCAGCACACCCGCTCGGTGATGGTGGCCGCGTCCAACTCGTCCAGGATGCGATCGTAGAGCACCGGCCTTTTGAAGGTGCTGGGTCCGAAGATCGTCTTGGGGTCGCCCTGCCACAGCAGACCGCAGACCTCTTCCAGGCTCGCCCATCGCGCCAGCTCCAGCGCGCTCTGGCCGCGATAGTAGGGCCCTTGCGGCGTCAGCAGGGTGATCGCCGTGGTCGGGGCCAGGATTTCTCGCGCCTCGGGCGCGCCGCCGCCGGCTTTGAGGCGCTCGATGTCCTCGCGCCAATAGTAGCGTCCCTTCGACCCGGCGGGCCGGTGCGTGCGGATCTGCTTTCGGCTGACGTAGGAATAGAGCGTGTTGACGCTCACCTCGAGCGCTTCGGCGGCTTGTTCGGCGGTCAGGTACAGGCCGGTTCTCCCTTGATCCGGGCGTCTTTCACCCAGCGCCTCGTCGGTTTGGACGCTCACCCTGGCGAGCATAGGCACGTTTGTGGGTTTGATCTTGATGAAATCCATCAAGATTGACGCTCTTCGTAGGGCTTGGCTATCGGTATGCCCCCGCGGGAGGTCGCGCCGCCGCCCCAGGTTTTCAGGAGATGCCGATGTTCGCGCCACCGCCGGTCCAGGAGACCGAAGTCTTCGCCAAGGTGCCGCCCGAGCTGGAGCTTGATCGTCCCAGCGAATGGCTCGAAGGCCGTCATCACGGCCGCCCGACGTCGTTTTTGGAGGGCCCCTCGTTCGACCGGGCCGGCAACCTCTACTGCACCGACATTCCCTATGGCCGGATCTTCAAGATCGACCCGCAGGGCCGCTTCGAGGTGGCCGCCGAGTATGACGGCGAGCCCAACGGGCTGAAGATCCACAAGGACGGAAGGATCTTCATCGCCGACCAGAAGAACGGGATCCTCGTCCTGCAGCCCGGAGAACGCGAACCCAAGCCCTTCCTGGTCCGCGCCAAGCTCGAGCGCCTGAAGGGCCCCAACGACTTGATCTTCGCCAAGAACGGCGACCTCTATTTCACCGACCAGGGCCAGAGCGGCCATCAGGATCCCACCGGCCGGGTCTATCGCCTGCGCGCCGACGGTCAGCTGGACCTGCTGCTGGACAATGTCCCCAGCCCCAACGGTCTGGTGCTCACCCCCGACGAGACCACGCTGCTGCTCGCCGTCACCCGGGCCAACGCCATCTGGCGCGTTCCGCTGCTGAGCTCGGGGGGCACGAGCAAGGTCGGCACCTTCATCCAGATGTCCGGCGGCGGCGGCCCCGACGGCGTGGCGATGGATCAGAAGGGCAATCTGGCCGTCTGCCATCCTGGTCTGGGCGCGGTCTGGCTCTTCAATCGGTTCGGCGAGCCGGTCCGCCGGATCAACACCTGCGTCAAGGGACGCACCACCACCAACCTAGCCTATGGGGGGGAGGACAATCGCACCCTGTTCATCACCGAGTCGGCGACCGGCACGATCCTGAAGGCCCAGATGGAGGTCCCAGGCCTGGTGATGTTCTCCCACAGCTGACGGCATGGGCGACCCGGCCGGTCCACGACACGCCCTCGTCCGAAGACGGGGGCGTTGTTGTTTGGCGCCGGCGCTGAGGGGGCCGCCGCCTAAAGGGCGAAGGCGGTTCGGGGGCCGGGCGAGCCCGTCGGGTCTGGAGGGAGGAGCCCTCCGCGGCGGGTGAGCCAGGACCTTCCGATGACCGCCTCCCTGTCCCTGTTCGCCGACGCGCCGGCCGACACCGCCGCCAATCTGCTCTCGGCCGCCCGAGCCTTGGCCGCCCAGCTCAATCGCTCGCGGGTGCTCGACCGCAAGCTCGTGGCCGGGGTGATGACCACCACCTTCGGCGCCTCCGATGTCGACGGCGCCTGGACCTGGCGCGACGCCTATGACGCCATCGAGGCGGCCCTGGTGCTGCAGATCCGTCGCCTGACGCCGCAGGTTTCGCGCCTGGAGGATGCGCCGGCCGAGATCTGCGCCCTGCTGGCCAGTCTTTCGGCCCTGACCCCGACCCAGACTCGTCGATCGGAGGCGCAGGTGGCGCTCGACCAGTTCTCCACCCCGCCGGAGCTGGGCGCCCTGGCCGTGCTCGCCGCCCAGGTGCGGCCCGGCGACAAGGTGCTGGAGCCTTCGGCCGGCACGGGCCTCCTGGCCGTTCTGGCCGAAGCCTGCGGCGCGGACCTGACGCTCAACGAGCCGGCCGCCGGCCGCGCGGGCCTGCTCGACGGGCTGTTCGCCCAGGTCCCGCGCTCTCGTCATGACGCGGTCCACCTGAAGGATCTGCTGGCCGCCTCCGGCGCGTTCGACGCCGTGGTGCTCAACCCGCCCTTCCAGGTCCTGGACGCCCATCTTGAGGCGGCGATCGAGGTCCTGGCCGAGGGCGGGCGCCTGTCGGCGATCGTGCCCGCGCGCCTATTCGACGATGCGGCCGCCCTGCAGCGTCTGTCGCGTCGGGGCGCGATCATGGCGCGCATCGCGTTCCCGGCCCGGGCCTATGCCGGGCATGGGACCTCGGTGGAGACCGGCCTGCTGGTGGTCGATCGCGATGCGCGCGGCCCCGCCGCGCCGATCCAGGCCGCCGACACCCTCGCCGACGCGGCCAAGGCCGCCGCCGCCGTGACCGCGCGGGCGAGCGCCAAGCCCAGGCGGTTCATCAGCGTGGCGCAGGTCTCGGTGCTGGCGCCGCGCGCCCGGTCGCTCGCCGCGCCGGCCGGCCGCCTGGGCCTGATCACCGAGACCGCGCCGCTCGATTATCGCGTCATCGAGTGGAACGGCGAGGGTCACGATGTGGGCCTCTACCAGGCCTATCGCCTGGGCCGGATCGTGATCGACGCGGCCTCGCCCCATCCTTCCGCCCTGGTGGAATCAAGGCCCATGGCCTCGGTGGCGCCGCCGGCCCCGACCTATCGGCCGATCCTGCCGGCGCGGCTGGTCGAGGAGCGACGGCTGTCGGACGCTCAGCTCGAAACCGTGATCTATGCCGGCGAGGCCCATTCGGTCATGCTGCCGGGAGCCTGGAGGATCGGCGAGGCCGCCCATATCGCCCTGTCGGTGGCGGCCGATACGCCCGACGTCGTCTACTTCCGCCGGGGCTTCTTCCTCGGCGACGGCACCGGCTGCGGCAAGGGCCGGCAGATCGCCGGAATCATCGCCGACAACATGGCCCAGGGCCGGGTCCGCGCGGTGTGGCTGTCCAAGAACGACGCCCTGCTCGAGGACGCCCGTCGCGATTGGGCCGCGATCGGCGGCGCGGCCAGCGACATCGCCCCGCAGGGCTCGTGGAAGCAGGCCGACGCCATTCGGTTCGATCGCGGCGTCCTCTATTCGACCTACGCGACCCTGCGCCAGCCGGCGCGGGGCGCGCGGGCCTCGCGGCTGGACCAGATCGTCGCCTGGCTCGGCGAGGATTTCGACGGGGTGATCGTCTTCGACGAGGCCCACGCGATGGCCAACGCCGCGGGCGGCGGCCAGGGCGCGCGCGGGCCCAAGAAGGCCTCGCAGCAAGGCATGGCGGGCCTGGCCCTGCAGAACCGCCTGCCCAAGGCTCGCGTCCTTTATGTCTCCGCCACGGGCGCGACCACGCCGGAGAACCTGGCCTATGCCTCCCGCCTGGGGCTGTGGGGCGGGGTCGAAGCGCCCTTCGTCAATCGCGAGTCGTTCCTGGACGCCATCGAGTCCGGCGGCGTGGCGGTCATGGAGCTGATCGCCCGGGAGCTGAAGGCCCTGGGGCTCTACATCGCCCGCTCCCTGTCGTTCGATGGCGTCGAGTACGAGGCGCTCGGTCATCAGCTCACGGACCAGGACGTGGAGATCTGGAACAGCTGGGCCGACGCCTATCAGCTCATCCACCGCAATCTGCGCGCGGCCCTGAAGGCCACGGGCGTGCTGAGCGAGGAGGGCAAGGTGCGCAGCGGCCAGGCGGCCTCGGCGGTGATGTCGGCCTTCGAGGGGGCCAAGCTGCGGTTCTTCGGCCACCTGCTGGCCGGTCTGAAGACGCCCAGCCTGATCGCGGCGATCCGTGACGACCTGGCCAATGATCGCTCCGCCGTCGTGCAGGTGGTCTCCACCAACGCCGCGGTGATGGAGCGCAAGCTCGCCCAGATCCCGGTCGAGGAGTGGAACAACCTCTCGATCGACCTGACGCCCAAGGATCAGGTCCTCGACTATCTGATGTCGGCGTTTCCGGTCCAGGCCATGACCGAGGTCGAGGACGAGAACGGCGAGACCACTCTGGTTCCCCTGCTCGAGGACGGCGCGCCGGTGCTCAGCCAGGCGGCCTTGCGCCTGCGCGAGGAGACCGTCGCCCACCTGGCCTGCCTGCCCGCGGTCCCGGGCGTGCTGGACGCGGTGCTCGAGGCCTTGGGGCCTGACATGGTGGCCGAGATCACCGGCCGGGCCCGCCGTGTCGTCTCGCGGGGCGGTCGCAAGGTCGTCGAGCGCCGCAGCGCCTCGGCGGCCAGCGTCGAGACCGACGCCTTCATGGGCGGCAAGAAGCGGGTTCTGGTGTTTTCCGACGCCGGCGGCACCGGGCGCAGCTATCACGCCGATCTTGCGGCGGCCAACCAGCAGCGGCGCGCCCACTATCTGGTCGAACCGGGCTGGCGGGCCGACGCCGCGATCCAGGGCCTGGGCCGCTCGCATCGCACCAACCAGGCCAGCGCTCCGATGTTCCGGCCGGTGACGACCGACATCCATGGCGAAAAGCGCTTCCTGTCGACGATCGCGCGGCGCCTGGACAGTCTGGGCGCCCTGACCCGGGGTGAGCGCCGAACGGCCGGAAACGGGCTCTTCCGACCCGAGGACAATCTGGAAAGCCCGTGGGCGCACCGCGCGCTGCTGGCCTTCTACGTCGCGCTGTTCACCGGTCAGGTCGAGGCCATGAGCCGGCAGGCTTTCGAGGCCAAGACCGGCCTGTCGCTGGCCGATCAGGAGGGAAACTTGCGCGCTTCGGACGACCTGCCGCCGATGAACACCTTCCTCAATCGGCTGCTGGCCCTGCGGATCGAGGACCAGAACGGGCTCTTCGCCGCCTTCGACGCCATCCTCGCCGGGATCCTGGAACGAGCCAGCGCCTCCGGGGCCCTGGATCGCGGCATGGAGGACATCGTCGCCGACGATCTGGAGGTGCTGGGCGAGGAGATCTTGCGCACCGACGTGGCCACCCGCGCCGAAACCCGCCTGGTGCGGTTCGCGGTCCGCACCCGCCGCCAGCTGATCTCGTCCGACGAGGCGCTTGCCGGCCAGGACGCCGCCGCCCTGATGATGGCGGTCAATTCCAAGTCGGGCCGCGCGGCCCTGGTGGTCCAAGGTCTGACCACCACGGACGACAACGATCGCCTGATCCAGGCCGTCCGCCTGATCCGACCGGAGAAGCGCTCCGTCGCCCCGCTCAAGGCGTTCGAGGAGTCGGCCTGGGAGCCGGTCGACGAGACGGCGTGGCGAACGGCCTGGGGCGAGGAGGTCGCCGCGGCCGACCCATGGATCTCGCGCGAGATGGCGCTGGTCACGGGTCTTCTCCTGCCCGTCTGGTCGAGTCTGCCGGGCAAGCAGGCGACGGTGCGGCGCCTCAAAGCCCCCGATGGCCGGCGGTGGCTGGGCCGGATGTTGGATCCTGGTCAGGTGCCGGCGCTGAAGGTGGCGCTGGGCCTGACCGACACCGCCCAGGCCGTGGGGGAAGGCGGCGTCGCCCGGCGCATGATCCTGGACGAGGGCGCGTCCCTGTCCCTGGCCAGCGGCCTGTGGCTGCGGCGCGCCAAGGTCATGGATCGCTGGCGGATCGAGGTGGTCGGCGCCGCCGCCCAACGCCAGGCCTTCGTCCAGCTCGGCTGCTTCGTCGAGATCATCAACTACCAGCCCCGGGTGTTCATCCCCACCGATCAGGAGGCGGTGCTGTCGGGGGTCCTGGCCCGGTGGCCGGCCCAGACCATCCTGGCGGCGGCCTAGGGCGAAGGACTGCGACGAGCCGGTCTTGCGATCGTGCGGCGTCACCCCGTCCGTCAACGGGCAAGCCGTTGCCCAGGTCCCGGCGGGACCTTGGTGACGGGCGGGGGCCCGACGCCTGCGCGGGCGGGACGCGGCTCGCGGTGAGCGGCGTTTACGGGAGCAAGTCGATGAGCAGGGTCCTCAACAAGCACACGGGCGTATTGCCCACCCAGGCCGTCTACGTCGGGCGCGGCAGCGTGTGGGGCAACCCGTTTCGGATCGGACCGGACGGCGATCGGGCCCAGGTGGTGGCCGCGCACGAGGCCTGGCTGGCGGAGCGTCATGATTTGCTGCGGCGACTCGGCGAGCTGCGCGGCAAGGATCTGGTGTGTTTTTGCGCGCCGGCGGCGTGCCACGGCGACCTGCTGCAGCGGCTGGCCAATGGCTCGCGCGAGGAGCTGGTGGCCTGGTGGCGGGCGACGCGGCGATGAGGACCGCGAAGGCAAGCCCGGGGGGCAGGGCCGGGTCTGTCGAGGCCGCCGCCCGGCGGTCCGGCTCGGGCCTAAAGGGAAAAGGAGGGGAGCCGGGGCGAGCGATCCGGAGCTTGGTCCGGCGCTGGCAGCGCCGAGGGCGCCATGTCCAACTTCCCTACCCTTTCGCCATCCCTATCGGAAAGCCAGGGGCCGGCTGCGGATCCGCGGGCGGCTCCCCTCGCCCTGGCCGAAACCGCGTCGCTGATGCGGTTCGAGGTCGAGGATGATCCAACCGCCCGGGCCCGGTCCGTGGGCTTGCGCTACGGCGTGGACGTCCTGCACGACGTCGAGATCCTGGCGCTGCATCTGGCGCGCGCGGGCCTGAAGCGGCCGGACGCGGCCGCGCAGGCCCTGATCGCGCGGTTCGGGGCCCTGGCCGCGGTGCTCGCCGCCGACCGCGCCGAGCTTTCGCGCCATATCCCCGAGCCGTCCGTGTTCGAGTTGAAACTGCTGCGCGAAACCGCCAGTCGTCTGGCCCGCGCGGTCCTCCCGGCCCGCAGCCTGCTGACCTGCAGCTCCGCCGTGGAGGCCTATCTGCGGACCTTGATGACCGGCCTGCCGCGCGAAGAGTTCTGGGTGCTGTTCCTGGATCGCAAGAACCAGTTGATCGTCGCCGAGCGCTTGGGCCGGGGCACGGTCGACCACGCGCCGGTCTATCCGCGCGAGGTCCTGCGACGCGCCCTGGAGGTCGGGGCCAGCGCCATGATCCTGGCGCACAATCATCCCGCCGGCGACCCGACCCCCTCGCGGCCCGACATCGACACCACCAAGACGGTCGTCCAGGCGGGTAAGGCCCTGGGGATCGCGGTGTGGGACCACCTGATCGTGGGCCGAGACCAGGTGCTTAGCTTCCGGCGCGAGGGCCTGCTGTAGACGCGCCGATCGGGCGGACGTCGCGCCGTCGCGCTCACGCGCGACGGCGTTTCGTCTTGCTTGTCCTAGAGGTCCAGCATCGTCATCTCGCGCTCGCCATAGCGTTCGCCCTCGATGGCGTTGGCCGCCACGGCCGCTTCGATGGCCGCCAGGTCCGGGGCGCTGAGCACCAGGTCGGCGGCGCCGACGTTCTCCACCAGGCGCTCGAGCCTGCGCGTGCCGGGGATCGGCACGATCCAGGGTTTGCGCGACAGCAGCCAGGCCAGGGCCAGCTGGCCGGGCGTGGCGCCCTTGTCGGCCGCCAGGGCCTTGAGCGTCTCGACCAGGGCCAGGTTCTTGGCCAGGGCGTCGGCTTGGAAGCGCGGATGGCCGGCGCGGAAGTCGCCTTCGCCGAAGGTGCTCTGGCCGGTGAAGGCGCCCGCCAGGAAGCCGCGGCCCAGGGGGCTGTAGGGCACAAAGCCAATGCCCAGTTCCTCCAGCGCCGGCAGCACCTCGTGCTCCGGCTCGCGGCTCCAGAGCGAATATTCGCTCTGCACGGCGGTCACCGGATGGACCGCGTGGGCCTTGCGGATCGTGGCGACGCCGGCTTCGGACAGTCCGAAGTGCTTGACCTTGCCGGCGGCCACCAGCTCGCCGACCGCTCCGGCCACCTCTTCGATCGGCACGGAAGGATCAACCCGGTGCTGGTAGAAGAGATCGATGCGATCGGTGCGCAGGCGCTGCAACGCCGCCTCGGCCACGGCCTTGATGTGTTCGGGCCGGCTGTTGACGCCGACCGGGCGCGGACCGCCGTCGGGATCCAGCGCGAACCCGAACTTGGTGGCGATCACCACCTGGTCGCGCATCGGCGCCAACGCCTCCCCGACCAGGGCCTCGTTGGCCTTGGGGCCATAGACCTCGGCGGTGTCGAAGAAGGTGACGCCGCGCTCCACGGCCTGGCGGATCAGGGCGATCATCTGGCCCCGGTCGCCGGCCGCGCCATAGGCCCAGCTCATGCCCATGCAGCCCAGGCCCAGGGCCGAGACCTCCAGGCCGCTGCTTCCCAGAACACGTTGTTTCATGGTCGTTCTCCTTGGTTGTGGCGGTGCGAGCCGAGCGCCTTTGGCGTCCCGGCCCGGCGTGGAGGGGGGTCTATTCGGCGGCCGAGAGGGACGCGGGGGGCTGCATCTGGCGGACCTGGTTGGCCCGGCCCTGCAGCCACCAGGCGACCTGGACGGGCCAGGACCCGAACGGGTCGGTCGGCTCGGCCGCGCCCAGCAAGGCCTCGGCGCGCATCGGGAAGTTCGGATCGACCAGGGCTTCGCGGCCCAGGGCCACCAGGTCGGCATGACCGTCCTCGACGATGGCCTGGGCCTGGTGGGCGTCGACGATGAGCCCGACGGCGGCGGTGGCCACTCCGGCCTCCCGGCGGACCTGGGCGGCGTAGGGCACCTGATAGCCGTAGCTGGACGGGTATTCGTAGCGCGGCGCGATGCCGCCCGAGGAGCAGTCGACCAGGTCCACGCCCAGTTCGCGCAGCGCACGGGCCAAGGTCACCGTCTCGTCGATCGACATCCCTTCGCGCAGGCCGTCGACCGCCGAAACCCGCACCAGCAGCGGCTTGTCGGCCGGCCAGACCGCGCGCACGGCGCCCACCACCTCGAGCGGGAAGCGCATGCGTCCGGCCAGGTCGCCGCCGAAGAGGTCGTCGCGATTGTTGGTGACCGGCGACAGGAAGCTGTTGAGCAGATAGCCGTGCGCGCAGTGGACCTCGAGCACGTCGAACCCGGCGGCCAGGGCCCGACGGGCGGCCGCCACGAAGGCGACCTTCACCTCGTCCATGGCCTGGCGGCTCAGGGCCTCGGGCTCGAGCCAGCCCTCGCCATAGGGTTTGTCGCCGGCCGAGACGACCGGCCAGGGCCGCTCGCCGCGCGCCAGATCGACATCGTCGAGCGGACCATTGCCTTCCCAGGGACGCTGGCTGGCGGCCTTGGGGCCGGCGTGGGCGATCTGGATGGCCGCCACGGCGCCGTCGGCCTTCAGGGCGCGGACGATGCGCGCCAGGCCAGGGATATGGTCGTCCGACCACAGGCCCAGGTCGCCGTGGGTGATGCGGCCTTCGGGAACCACGGCGGTGGCCTCGACCATGACCAGGCCGAACCCGCCCATGGCGAAGCGGCCCAGATGGATCAGATGGTGGTCGTTGGCGATCCCGTCGCGGGCCGAATACTGGCACATCGGCGAGACCGCCAGGCGGTTGCGCAGGCGCACGCCGCGCAGGTGGAAGGGTTCGAAGAGCTTCATGGCGTAAGTCCTGATGGATGGGGAGGCGGCGGCGCGCCGGTCGACCGGCGCGGCGCGGGCTTCAGGTCCGGGCGGCCAGGGGCGAGACCATCACGCAGCGGCGCAGGTCCATCTCGCCTTCGAGGACCTCGGGCAGGGTCGCCACGAAGGCCTGCATGTACGGCAGGGCGAAATGGGCCTCCAGGTCGGCCGGCGCCTTCCAGTTCTCGTAGAGCACCCAGACGTCCGGATCCTCGGCCGAGCGGTGCAGGTCGTAGTTGAGGTTGCCGGGCTCGGCGCGGGCCGGCTCGACGAGGGTCCGCAGCCGGCGGCCCAGTTCGTCACCCAGGCCCTTCTTGGCCCGGACGAATGCGATGAGGCTCAGCTGCTCGCCGTAGGCCGGCGCGATCGTTGAGAGAGTCATGGCGAGATCTCGCTTATGGGGATTTGGGTATTTGGGGCTTTGCCCCGTGGACGGCGCCGTCCATGGCGGGCGACGCCGTCCGCGCGGAGGTCGGGCGATCAGCGGCACTCGGCCAGGGTCGCCGGGTCGGTGGCGGCCGGGGCCGAGCGGGGCTGCGGATCCAGGTCCTGGACGAACTTCAGGCCGCCCTCCGACAGGGGTCGGGCCAGGTTGCGGTCGAACATCGAGAAGAGCTTGACGGTGTAGGGCCGGGCGAAGTGGCTGTTGACCGCGGCCTCGTCGCGCCAGACCTCGTAGAGGACGTAGGCGCGTTCGGCGCCGTAGACCTTGTGGACGTTGAAGGTGATGTTGCCCGGCTCCAGGCGCGAGCAGGTCACCGAGCGATGGAAGACCTTCTCGAACTCGGGCTCGGCGCCCGGCTTGACCTCGAAATTGACGACCAGGGCGACCTCGCCGTTGGGGCTCGGCTGCAGCTGGATCTGGGCCATCGAGGGCTCGGCGGCCATCAGGCCGAAGGCGCCGGCGGCGGCCGCGCCGACCGACAGCAGGATCTTGTTGAAGGGGGTCATGGGATGTCTCCGAATGTTGCGGCTTGAGGGGCGCGCGATCCGGTCGCTCGCGGGGAGCGAGCGGCGACGACGGAAGGCGCGTGGGTTTGGGGATCAGGCGATCGAATAGCCGCCGTCGATCAGCAGGCCGTGGCCCGAGATGAAGGCGGCGTCCTCGGAGGCCAGGAACGCCACGACGCTGGCCATTTCCTCCGGCGTGCCGGCGCGGCCGGGGACGGTGTCGGCGGCGAAGGCGTACTTGGCCTCGGCGCTAGGCCAGATGCGATCCTGGAACGGGGTGTCGATGATCCCCGGATTGATCGCGTTGACGCGCACGCCCTGCTTGAACAGCTCGATGGCCGCGGTCTTGGTCAGCCCCAGCACCGCGTGCTTGCTGGCAATGTAGAGGCCGGCGTTGGCGAAGCCGATCACCCCGCCCATCGAGGCGTTGTTGATGATCACCCCGCCGCCCTGGGCCAGCATGGCGACCGCCTCGTGCTTCATCGACCAGAAGACGCCGCGAACATTGGCGTTGAAGATGGTGTCGTAGGTCTCGTTGGTCTGCTCGACGAAGGGCGAGAAGGCGCCTTCGGTGCCGGCGTTGTTGAAGGCGATGTCGATGCGGCCATAGGCGGCCACGGTGGCGGCGACCAGGTCGATCACGCTCTGCTCGACATTGATGTCGGCGACGACGGCGGTGGCCTCCAAGCCTTCCGCCTGGATCTGCGCGACCAGGGCGTCGATCTCGGTCTTGCGGCGGGCGCTGGCCACCACCCTGGCGCCGCGGCGCGCCAGTTCCAGCGCCGTGGCCCGGCCGATGCCGGAGCTGGCGCCGGTGACCAGGGCGACCTTGCCGTCGAGGGTCCTGAAGGGGGTCTTGGACATGTTGATCTCCATCGGATGTGTTCGCCCGGCGGGCGCCAACGGAGGCGTGTCGGCCGGTGACGAGACATCTAGCGAACGGCGATCGTTCTGATTAGGCGACGAATTGTGATTGTAGTGATGAGCCCAGGAGCATAATCCGCGCGCCCCGCCCATTCAGCTGAGCGAGCGACACCAGGATCGTGCAGATGGTCGGGGCGCCGCCGTCAAACGTCTGGCGTGGAGGAGCAGGTAGACGGTGTCCGCGCGCGACGGATCCAGCTCTCAGACCAGCGCCGTCATCGCCACGTCGACGATGGCGTCCATGTCGGCACGCCGACGGCCGGTCTTGCCCAGCACGCCCAGACCCTCGATCAGGCATAGGACAAAGCGCGCCAGGGTCGCGGCGTCGTGGCGGGTGGTTATCTCACCCTCGGCCTGGCCGTGCGCCAGGGCCTGGGTCAGCAGGTGCTCGAGACGCGAAAACACCGCCTGGAGCCTGGCCTTCACGACTGGGTCCTTGGCGGACATTTCCGTGGTGGTGGCCACCACCAGGCAGCCCCGCTCGCCGCTGACCAGGGACGAGGCCCCGGCGATCGACAACAGCGCCGCGCGCACGCCGGCGCGAGCGCCGTGCCGGGCTAGCTCGGCCTGCAGGCCATCGGTCTGGTCGGCCGCGTAGCGATCCAGCGCCAGCAGAAAGAGGGTCTTCTTGTCGGTGAACGCCTTGTAGAGGCTGCCGCGGGACAGGCCCGCGCCCTCCTCCAGCAAGGCCATGGAGGTGGCCTCGTAGCCGTGGGTCTGGAAGACCTCCATGGCCTGGCGCACCGCCTCGTCGAGGTCGAACTCGCGAGGCCGACCGCGCTCTCTTGAGGTGTTCATGTCCCGGCCCATGCAGGCGATGTCGGCCGTTCGGCCCGCCAGATCAAGAGCGATCCGTGCGGGCCCGTTCAGCCTAGGCGCCCGCGCCCGCGCGCGCCGGCCGCTCGAACTGGTGGGCGAAGACGGCCGTGCAGAGGCCAAAGAAGCCGTTGATCACGCAGCCGGTCAGGAACCCTTGCAGCGGGAAGTTCCACATCCCGGGCGTCAACCCGATGGCCGGTCCGACGATGGCGTGGGCCGCCACGAAGAAGGCCGCGCCGAAGGCCAGGCCGTTTAGCACCACCGACCGGTCGCGTCGCCAGAAGACGGCGTAGGCCGCGCCGGCGAGCGCCGACAAGACCAGGTGGCCCAGCAGGCCCAGATATTCCTCGCGCAGGGTGATCACCGGGGAGGCCAGCGGCGTCGCGCCGCCAAACCAGCCGGCGATCTGCCGCTCCATGGTCGTCAGCTGGGAGGGCGCGCGGCTGACCACTTCGCCGACCACCAGCCACACCGCCAGGACCAACCCCGCCACCACGCCGCCGACGACCGCGCCCCACAGCCGGCGCGGATTGGGCGGGGTCATGATCTCGGTCAGGTACTTCATGGTCGGGCTCCTTTGGTTATATAGGAACCGAGCGGTTCCGAAATTGGCGGGCTTGAGAGGCGCCGCCACGCTCGGCGGACAACCTCCAAGTCCAATCCTAGAGCGGCCGCACAGATACGATTAGGCGAGCAATTGTGACTGTCGTAGTGAATGGTGGATATCAATCAGGACCCTTCGCGATGCACGGTAGCGAGCTGGCCGAGCTGTCGACCTTTCTGGCCGTGGCCCGTCACCGCAGCTTCAAGCAGGCCGCGATCGAGCGGAACGTGGCCGCCTCTGCCATCAGCCATGCGATCAAGAGCCTGGAGGAGCGGGTCGGGGTGCGGCTCTTTCACCGCACGACCCGCAGCGTCTCCCTGACCGAGGCCGGCGAGCGGTTTCTCGCCGAGCTCGATCCGGCGTTCGGCCAGATCGAGCGGGCGCTCGACAGCCTCAACGACTTTCGGGGTTCGCCGTTCGGGACGGTGCGCATCAACATCCCCAACTCCATCGCCCCCTTCGTTCTGCACGACGTCATGGGACCGCTCCTGAAGGAGAACCCGGGGCTGCACCTGGACATCGTGGCCACCGACCGCCTGGTCGACATCGTCGAGGACGGTTTCGACGCGGGCATCCGGTTTGGCGAGCGGCTGATGCAGGACATGGTCGCGGTCCACATCAAGACGGTGCTGCGGTTCGCCGTGGTCGGATCGCCGGCCTATTTGGCGGGGCGCAAGGCGCCAGTGCGTCCGGGGGACCTGCGCGACCACGCTTGCATCCGCTACCGCTATCCCAGCGGCGCCATCTACAACTGGCAGTTCGAAAAGGCCGGCGAGGCCATCGACGTGGAGGTCGACGGGCCGATCACCCTGGACGACCAGGAGCTGATGGTCGAGGCGGCC
>NZ_JBWKMV010000005.1:203715-421661 GCF_059415225.1 Caulobacter sp. GW821-FHT10E02 | reverse complement strand
TTGACCCATCCGCCAACCAACCCGGAGGTCTTCGGCAGAGCCGGCAGCTTCTAAAGAAACCACCAGAACCAGTCAAGCTATTTTTCGAAGAAACTTCGAAGCTTTCCTGGGGCGAAATACTTGGAAGCTCTTGCGAACCTCTTCAGCATTTCTTGGAGGGCGGCTTCTAACGAAGCAGAACTCCCAGGTCAACCAACCTTTTCACTTTTGTTTTCTTGGAGGCCAGAGCCACTTCAGAGCGCAAAAGGTGACCGAGGCGCGCCGCTGGGGAGCGCCGTAAGTCAGAAGAGATTCGATTGAGGCTGCGGAACTTAGCGATCCACTTTCCAAAACGCAAGCCCCGAAGGCCAAGGTTTCGTCCGGTGGGCCGTGGCCCCGAAGCGAGGGGCGGCTTTTAGGGGCCGGTTCCCGACCCGGCAAGCGCGGAATCGCGGATTCATCCCCAGACGCACCATTCCTCTGTGTATGAACGACGTCATCCAGACTTGCTTCAAGGCCAAGCCTCGCTCAGAAGGCTGATCACTCTATAGAGCGCGCCCGTACGGACACGCCCCGCTACGCTTCCTACGTATAAGGTGACCGGCGTCCATGTTGTCCCAGAAGGCCCGTTACGCCCTGCGCGCGATGATCGAATTGGCGCGCGCGGATACCCAGGTCACCGCCGGCGAGCTGGCCGAGCGCGCCGACGCTCCCCGCAAGTTCCTGGAAGCCATTCTCCTGTCCCTCTCGCGCGAGGGCCTGGTGACCAGCCGGCGCGGCAAGTTCGGCGGCTATGTGCTGGGCCGCCCCGCGGAAGAGATCAGCTTCGCGGAGATCATCCGCCTGGTCGACGGCCCCCTGGCCCTGACCCCTTGCGTCAGCCGCACGGCCTTCCGCCGTTGCGAGGATTGCCGGGACCTGGCGACCTGCGCCCTGCGCGAGGCCCTGCTGCGGGCCCGCGACGCCACGGCCGCGGTGCTGGAAGGCTATAGCGTCGCCGACGCCGCCCAAGGCGCCGGGGCGGAACTGATCGAGGGCTGACCCCTCCCCTCTCTATATAAGAGACACGCGAACGCGGCCTCGCCGGCCCTTAAACTCGCGCCCAATAAAAATCGTACCCGATTTAATCGGAGCCCCTTGCACGTCCAAAACGGATACCCAATTAGCTCGGTACCGATGCAATCGGCATCGATACAGAGCGCACTGAAAGGGACATCACCATGACCGCCAAGATCATCGCCTCGAGCACCACCACCGTCACGGCCGGCCCCACGGGCGCCGCGCGCAGCAGCGACGGCTTCCTGGACATCAAGCTGCCGCAACCGCACCCGGCCGCCGAGAGCCTGTTCGGCGCGGCCTGGTCGACCTGCTATCTGGGCGCGCTGGAGCTGGCGGCCGGTCAACGCGGCCTGAAGCTGTCGGGTCAGTCGGTCGACACCCAGATCGCCCTGAACCACGCTGGCGGCACGACCTTCTTCCTGAGCGCCAACCTGAATGTCAGCCTGCCGGGCCTGGAGCGTGACGTCGCCGAGACGCTGATCGAAGCCGCGCACGCCATCTGCCCGTACTCGAAGGCGGTGCACGGCAATATCGACGTCGTGACGACCCTGGCCTAACCGCCAGACGACTTCCCAAGTCCCTGGGAGCGGCCGGCTGACCCGCCGGCCGCTTTCGGCGACACACTCTACTATAGAGAGACGTGTCAGCCGGCGGCGATATAGGCCTTCAGGCCCTCGGCCTCGGCCTGCGCCTCATTGATCTTGTACTTCACCAGGTCGCCGATCGAGATGATCCCGGCCAGCCGTCCGCTCCGCACCACCGGAAGGTGGCGGATCCGGCGATCGGTCATGCGCTCGAGCAGGGCGTCGATGGTCTCGTCCGGCTGGGCGAACACCACGCTGGTGCTCATGCAGGCGCTGATCGGCTTGGTCAGCGCGCCCGCGCCTTCCTTGGCGATCGCCCGGACGATGTCGCGTTCCGAGAGGATCCCGACCACCGCTTCCTCGCCGTCGACCACCACCATGGCCCCGACACGCCTTGTATGAAGCAAGGCCGCCGCCGCGCCGATGGTCTCCTGTGGGGAGGCCGTGAACACGAGATCGCCCTTGTCTTTCAGGATCTGAGAAACCAGCACTGCGCTTCTCCCTTATGTTCTTATAGAGAACGAGGGTCTCGCAAAGAGAGCGTGCAATCAATCAGTTTCGGGCGAACCGCCCACGCCGCGCACGGCCCAGCGGGCGAAGGGCTCGACCAGCAGCGCCCCGGCGATGAAGCCGACCAGCTGGCTTTCCCACGGCAGAGCGCCCGGCGGCAGGTTCAGCAGGGTGCTCATCACGGCCATGATCAGGTTGACGATCACCCAGCCCAGCGCCAGGGCCATGGCGCGCGGCGCGAACAGCACGCCCAGCGAGCCCGGCTCGTAGCCGAGCGTGCGCGAGGCGCCGCCCATCAAGCCGGCCACCGCCCCCGCCGCCCCGACGACCGGCGCTACCGATTCCGGCCGCACGATCGCGTAGCCGAGGCCCGCCAGGACGCCACAGGTCAGGTAGAAGAGGAAAAAGATGCCGCCTCCCCGACCATTTACGCCCATCAGTCGGGCCAGGGGCGCGCCGAAGGCCAGGGCGAAGATGGCGTTGAAGCCGGCGCCCGACAGGCTGGACGGCACGAACAGCGCGGTGACCAGGCCCGTCAGGCGTCCATGCCAGACGTCGTCCGGGATCAGGGCCAGCGACATCAGGGTCTCGTTCGACAGCCCCTTGATCACGAACCACGGCAACAGCACGACCCCCGCCACCACAAGGGCGGGCCAGGGAACGTTGAAGATCGGCTCGGGACGCTGGTCGCTCATGACCTTCTATCTAGGGCGCCCCGCGACGATTCGAACCACCCGCCAGTCCCTTGCCCAGCGCTTAACCATTTTTTCTCGACCTGGGGCCTACACGTCGATCTGTACCTTTTTGGCACGGGTGTTGCTTGCCGCTCCCCTGTCGACAGTTCGCGGAGCCGCCATGGCCTGGCATCGGAATAAGCAGTGGAGCGTCACGACGATCGTCGTCGCCGCCACGATCAGCTTCTGCGGAACCGCCGCGGCGCAGTCGATGTCGACCAACTCGGCCTCGTTCAACGCCGGTTACGGCCGCAGCGCCGGCCAGGAGAACCGCATGGTCGAGTATTCGACCCGCGATGTGAACGGCAACCGGGTGATCGTCGACGGCGTCATGCTGACCGGCTCGGACCAGAGCGTCTATTCCTCCAGCCGCAGCAACGGTTCGCTGGACGCCTATTCGGGCGTCGGCGGCATCGGCGGCTATGCCGGCTCGACCGCGATCGGCAACAACCTGACGGTCATCACCCAGGGCAACAACAACACGGTCATCGTCAATTCGAGCCAGGTGAACAACGGCAACGTCTCCGCCGGCTCGAACGTGGTGAAGGCGGGAACTCCGCAATGAACTTGAAGCGCACAGCTCTGGCCCTGGCCTTGATGGGCGCCACCGCGCTCGCGGGCTGCGGCAGCGTGCCGGTGGCCTCGACGGCCGGCAACTACGCCCAGCCGATCGGCAGCGCGCCGGTCACGGCCAACCCGACCGACTATTCGGCCGCCCTCGTCTGCCTGAACCAATATGCCCGCGCCAACCACGTGGCCGCCCCGCGCATCGCCATCGGCCGCATCGCCGACTACACCGGCAAGGAAGAGTCCGACGGTTCGGGCCGCAAGGTGACGCAAGGCGCATCGCTGATGGCCTTCTCGGCCTTCGCCAAGGCCGGCATGCCCATGGTCGAGCGCTTCGACACCTCGGTGTCGGAGTTCGAGCTGAAATACGCCAACAACAAGCTGATCTCGGACCGTCCGAACCCAGCGCCCGACGCGCCGGCGGACTACCGCAAGATCCTGGCCGGCCAGGTGCCGGGCTCGGACTTCTATGTGGTCGGCGGCATCACCGAGCTGAACTACAACATCCGCTCGGCCGGCGTGGACGCCTATGTCGGCGACAAGGCGACCGACGGCCTGAAGGGCAATTTCAAGCGCCGCGTCTTCATCATGAACGTCGCGATGGATCTGCGCCTGGTGAACACCCGCACGCTCGAAGTGGTGGATGTCATCTCGTACCAGAAGCAGGTCGTCGGCCGCGAAGTCAGCGCCGGCATCTTCGACCTTCTGGGCGGCACCCTCGTCGACATCTCGGGCGGCCGCGGGGCGCTGGAGCCCATGCAGCTGGCCGTGCGCGCCCTGATCGAGCGAGCCGCCGTCGAGATGAGCGCCAACCTCTACGGCATGCCCGGCCCGCAAAGCTGCCTGCGCTACGACCCGTTCGGCGACGCCACGGTCGGCCAGACCGGCGCCTTCACTCCGGCTTACGACAATCTGGGAACGAACAATGCGCAAACCCGCGACGACCCGTCTCGCTGGAACGCTAAGCGTGATCCCGATATTCGCGATTCTAAGCGCGGTCGTTACTAGCCCGGCGGCCTACGCCCAGCAGACGAGCCCGGTCCTCAACAACCAGATCAATCTGGGTGAGATCTTCTCGGAGCAGGCGCTGAACGTCCAGACGGTGACCGAAGGCGTCACCGCCAGCACCACCGCGCAGGCCAACGGCGTCTCGATCGGCGTGACCAACGCCGACGCCTCGGCGACCTCGAACCAGGAAAACCAGGGCAAGGTCTACGCCCACGGCATCGTGGACGTCGGCGCCGACGCCGGCGCGGCCTCGGCCGTGCGCACGACGGCGGTCGGCAATTCGGGCGCGATCAGCGCCTCGAACGGCACGGTCTCGGCCCGCGTCGTGCAGGTCAATTCCAACGAGGTCACCGCCCGCGGCCAGGTCGAGGCGGCCGACGCCTCGGCCAAGGACCTGACGGTCTCGACCCTGGCCATGGGCAACAGCCAGGGCGTCAATCTGGACAACGGCTCGGCCGGCGTGCGGATCAGCCAGTCGACCACGGCCAATGTGCTGGCCGACGGCGGGGCGATGGTCGGCTATGTCTCGGGGACCAGCGCGGTCACCGCGACCACAGCCGGCAACAACATCAATATCAGCGGCGGCAACCAGTCGGCCGTGCGCGCCATCACCGACCAGGCCAATACGGCCGAGGTGACCCAGGCCAGCAAGTTCACCGCCTATGGCAACAGCTACCTGTCGGCGACGGTGGCGACGGCGACCGGCAACAACCTGGCGGTCCAGAACGAGGGGCCGCTGGCGGACGTGACGTCCAACCAGTGGAACACCTCGTACGTGCGCGGCCAGGCCGAGGGCACCTCGTACCTTTACGGCGCGGCCCAGACGAGCGCCTACGCGGCCGGCAACTCCTCGCAGGTCAACAATGTCGGCGCCGAGCTGACCCTGGACAACCTGCAGACCAACACCGGGGGCGGCGTCGAGGCAGTCGCTAGCTTCGGCGGCCAGGACGGCTACGACACGGTGACCACCGCCACGGCCATGGGCAATGCGGTGACGGGTTACGCCTGCTCCAAGTGCAGCGGGCGCATGACCGTCACCAACAACCAGACCAACAGCGCCGACATCGGGGCCAGCTCCAGCACCACGGTCAATTCCGGCCGTCAGGTGACGGGCGTCTCGACCGCGATCGGCAACAACGCCAGCTTCAACGTCAGCGCCCCAGGCTACTAGGCCTTCACGGCGCGATGCAGCTTGTGCATGTCGTCGCGCCGCAGTCCGCCGATCGTGGCGGCGACGCTGGCGGCGAACGCGCTGGTCAGCGCACCGATGCCTAGGAACAGCGAGATCTGCGCGGCGATCTGGCCGGCCCGGATCGTTTCGGCCGCCGTCAGCTCACCGACCGGCGCTGCCGGGGTGTGAGCGGTCAGCGCGCCTAGCACCAGCAGACCGACGATACTGGCCGCCCAGGCCAGCAGGCCGTGCGCGGTGTCGCGGAAATAGGTCTCGTGATCGTGGATGTGCAGCCACTTGGTGCGCAGCCGTCCGGCGATATAGCCGCCCAGCATGCTGGCCAACACCTGGAAGGCGACGAACACCGCGCCGATGGTCGGCGAGAAGTCGTTGGCCTCCAGGCCGGCCGGCCAGCGCGGCGCCATCTTCAGGCCGAAGCCCGCGCCCAGCGTCACCAGCACGAAAAGCAGCGCGATGGTCGCGGCGGCGCCGGCCCAGATCGCATCCCAGCTGACCGCCGACTGATGTTCGTCGGGGATTTCCGAGGTCGAGAGTTCATAGGCCATGACAGGCTCCTCGGCTCAGAAGTGATGGGTGCAGAAGGCCAGGAGGAGGATGATGGGGAGCGGCACCCCAAGCAGCATCAGCAGGATCGATCGCATCGCGTAAGCCCCTTGCTCGTGAACGGAGGGCGCACAGCTGCGCCTTGCCTCGGTGAACGAAGCCGTCGAGTTGGGGTTCCGGTTTATGTGTGGGCCGTCAGGCCTGGACGCCGTCCAGGTTCCGTTCGCCCGTCGCCTCGTCCAGGCGGCCGTCGGCCCACAGGGCGATCTTCAGCAGCAGCTCGCGCGGGCTGATCGGCTTGCCGACGTGGTCGTCCATGCCGCTGGCCCGGTAGAAGGCGATCTGGTCGGGCAGGACGTTGGCGGTTAAAGCGATGATGGGGGTCAGGCCCGTCTCGCCCGGCATCGCCCGGATCGCCCGGGTGGCGGCCAGGCCGTCCATGCGCGGCATCTGCACGTCCATCAGCACCAGATCGTAGCCGCCCGAGGCCACGGCCTCGACCGCCGCCAGGCCGTCGGCGACCACATCGACCTCATGACCCATGGCGCGGACCAGCGTGCCGATCAGCTCGCGATTGGCCTCATTGTCGTCGGCGACCAGCAGGTTCAGCGGCCGTGACAGCGCCTGCGGGGCGTCGGGCTCGCGGCGTTCGGGGGCGACAGCCAGCGGCAGGTCCAGCACGCACCAGAAGCGCGCGCCCTGGCCGGCGATGCTGTCGACGCCGATCTCGCCGCCCATCAGCTCGACGATCTCCTTGCTGATCGCTAGGCCAAGCCCGGTGCCGCCGAACTTGCGCGACACCTCGGGGCCGGCTTGAGCGAAGCGGTCGAAGACCAGGTCCAGCATGGCTTCCGGCACGCCGACACCGGTGTCGGAAACGGCCAGCTCAAGCCGCGCGAAGCCCGCCGCCGCGCCGCTCCGCCGCGTGGCGCTCAGCACCACCGAGCCGGCGCGGGTGAACTTCACGGCGTTGCCCAGGAAATTGACCAGCACCTGGCGCAGGCGATCGCCGTCGCCTTCCAGCCAGTCGGGGCAGGACGGGTCGATGTCGAGCTTGAGGTCCAGGCCCTTGGCGCCGGCCTGGGCCTCGAAGATGCCGGCGGCCGTGCCCAGCAGGGCGCGCAGCTCGAACGGCCGGGTCTCCAGATCGACCCCGCCGGCCTCCAGCTTCGAGAAGTCGAGGACGTCGTTCAGGGTGTCCAGCAGCACGACCCCGGCGTCGCGGATGCGCGCCAGGCGGCGGCGCTGCTCGGCGTCCAGGGGCGAGGCGTCCAGCAGGTCGGTAAAGCCCAGGATGCTGGTCAGCGGCGTGCGCAGCTCGTGGGACATGTTGGCCAGGAAGTCCTGGCGCGCCGCCATGGCCGTCTCGGCCCGCTCACGGGCCTCGGCCAGAGCGGACTGGGCCTCAACCTCCTCGGTGATGTCGGTCTCGTTGACCAGCACGCAGGGATCGCCGGTGACGGGATCTGGCGTGCGGCGGGCGGCCAGGCCATGCCAGCGCTCACCCTGGGCGGTGATCACGCGGTAGGCGCCCTCGACCGCCTCGCCGGCCAGGGCCGATGCCCACAGCGCGCCGCCGGCGTCGCCGTTGGCGAAGATCTCGGCGAAGCGGATGCGCTCGCCCGGATAGTTGGCCATGGCGGCGGGGTTGCCGAACACGCGGAAGCCGTCGGCGTCGTACAGCGACACCAACGCGCTGGTGTGGCGCAGGGCCTCCACGGCGCGGTGTTCCTCGGCCTCGGTCGCGACGGGCGCGCCCTCCAGCAGCAAGGCGGGGCCGCCGTCCGGCAGCACGATGCGCGAGATGGTGGTCTGCACCGTGACCGGCGCGCCGTTGGGATAGAAGGTCCAGCGCTCCTCGACGGCCGCGCCGCCCTCGATGCGCTTGGCGATGTCCTCCATGCGCACGCGCACGGCGGGAGACTGGTCGGAGAAGTCGCGGGCCAGCAGTTCGTCCAGCGAGGCCGCGCCCCACAGCTCTACCGCCGCGCGGTTGGCGTAGACCTTGCGCTTGCGGACGTCGTCGAACACCCAGATGGGCCGACGCAGGCCGTCGAAGCCCAGGCCGAGAAACGCGGGAACATCAGAAGCAGCAATGTTTTGCGCATTCCACGTCAAGGCGAGTACTTGTGCTCCGTAAGGTCGGGTTCGTAGCAAGGTCACGCTTGGCGAGCCGTTAACGGGAGAATTTGTCGCAGTCGGAGATCGTCGTTCCTTGATCTCGGTCAAACCGAGGCCGACGCCAGACTGAGCCGTGATTTTGACGTTTCCTCGACGCTGGGCCTGCTATACGCCCCTCAATTCCGCGACATACCGCCGCTCCCCAGTAGTCAGAAGATCATGGCATCCCCGACCCGCGCGCCCGTCCTCGCCCTCAAGGACGTCCGTCTCGCCGATGGCGCCAAGCCTCTGTTCGACGGCGTCGACCTGGCCCTGGAGCCGCGCGTCCGCGCCTGCCTGGTCGGCCGCAACGGCGCGGGCAAGTCCACCCTGCTGAAGATCCTGGCCGCCCAGGGCGTCGAGCCCGACAGCGGCGAACGCGCCGTGCAGCCGGGCGCCAAGATCATCTTCGTCAGCCAGGAGCCGGAGATCACCGGCGACACCCTGCTGGACTACTGCACCGCCGGCGGCGCCGAGGACTATGAGGCGCAGGCCGCGCTGGCCGACTTCGGCCTGGATCCGGAGAAGGGCACGCAAGGCCTGTCGGGCGGCGAGAAGCGCCGCGCCGCCCTGTCGCGCGCCTTCGCCGAGCAGCCCGACGTGCTGCTGCTGGACGAGCCGACCAACCACTTGGACATCTTCGCGATCCAGACGCTGGAAGAGGAGCTGGCCAATTCCAAGTGCGCCGCCCTGATCGTCAGCCACGATCGCGCCTTCCTGAACCGCGTCACCCAGCGCACCTTCTGGCTGGAGCACCGCAAGGTGCGCCGCCTGGACAAGGGCTTCGGCGAGTTCGAGGTCTGGAGCGAACAGGTGCTGGCCGCCGAGGCCGACGAGGAGCGCCGCCTGAACAAGGTGCTGGAACGCGAAAACGCCTGGCTGGCGCGCGGCGTCCAGGGCCGCCGGGCCCGCAACGAAGGCCGCCGCCGCGCCCTGATGGACCTGCGCAATCAGAAGAAGGACCTGCAGGGCGACAAGCGCGGCTCGATGTACATGGCCATCGAGACCGCCGCGACCTCGGGCAAGAAGGTCATCGAGGCCAAGCACCTGACCAAGAAGTTCGGCGATCGCGTGATCGTCGAGGACTTCTCGACCCGCATCATGCGCGGCGACCGCGTCGCCCTGGTCGGCCCCAACGGCGCCGGCAAGACCACGCTGGTCCGCCTGCTGCTGGGCGAACTGGAGCTGGACGCCGGCTCGGTGAAGCTCGGCACCAATCTCGAGGTCTCGTATATCGACCAGGGCCGCATGGCGCTGTCGGACAAGATCACCCTGTGGGACTTCCTGACCCCCGGCGGCGGCGACTCCATTCTGGTGCGCGGCCAGCCCAAGCACGTGGCCGGCTACGCCAAGGACTTCCTGTTCACCGACGCCCAGCTGCGCCAGCCGGTGACCAGCCTGTCGGGCGGCGAGCGCAACCGCCTGCTGCTGGCCCGGGCCCTGGCCAATCCCACGAACCTGATGGTGCTGGACGAACCGACCAACGATCTCGACATGGACACGCTGGACCTGCTGGAGGACCTGCTGGCCGACTTCGACGGCACGCTGATCCTGGTCAGCCACGACCGTGACTTCATCGACCGCCTGGCCACCTCGACCATCGCCATGAACGGTCACGGCAAGGTGCTGGAGACTCCCGGCGGCTGGAGCGACCTGATCGACCAGAGCCCCGACTTCTTCAAGGGCGCGCGCGGGGCCAATGTCGGCGCGTCGTTCACGCCCGTGGCCCGCGCCACCAAGGGCGCCGCGCCGGCGCCCGCCCCCGTCGCGGCTCCGCCCAAGAAGGCCGGCAAGCTGACCTTCAAGGACCAGCGCCGCCTGGAAGAGTGCGAGGCCCTGATCGCCAAGAGCCCGGCCATCATCGCCGGCTTCGAGAAGACCCTGGCCGACTCGACCCTCTACAGCCGCGATCCCGCCGCGTTCGACAAGACCATGAAGGCCCTGGACAAGGCCCGCGCCGACCTGGAGCAGGCCGAGCTGGAATGGCTGGAGCTGGAAGAGAAGAAGGAAGGCCTGGCCGGCTGATCGGCCAGACCTCCGCCAGACGTCCGTATGCGGCGGAATGCCGCATACGGGCACAAACGCCTTTGCCTTAACCCGTTGTGGGTCTTCGCCCTTCAGCCTAAGGGCGTGGACACGCGTGGGGCGGCGATACATGGCTTTTTCGATAGGCGTCGCTGACGCCTCCGACCGCGACGATGGTCGCCAGAACCGCATGCTCGCGGGCCTGGCGCTGGCCTATGTCGCCCTGTTCCTGTTCAGCGACCTCCTGACCCGCGACGCCAAGGGCATGCCGGCGCTGTGGCCTGTCAACGCCCTGGTCGCCGCGGGCCTGCTGCGGCTGTCGCCCAAGCGCCAGGCGATCCTGTGGGCGGTCAGCATCGCCACCATCATCATCACCCACCGCTGGGTCGGCGACGCCTGGCCGCTGGTGGCGATCTACGCCGTGACCGACTGCGCCGAGGCCGTGCTGACCACGCTGGTCGCCGATCGCGTCACGCGCGGCCGGGCCGCCCTGCGCAGCGTGCGCCAGGCGCTGATGCTGATCGCGGCGGTCCTGCCGATCACCGTCGGCATGGCCTGTATCGGCGCGGGACTGGCCAGCATCCTGCTGAACCAGGCCTTCTGGCCTTTCTTCCGCGACTGGGCGCTGTGCACCTCGCTGGGCATGGCCATCACCCTGCCCGCCACCCTGGTGATCCTGGAGCCGCGCCGCGCGGGCGACCCACGCCTGCGTCCGCCGCACGTCCAGGCCGGCCTCTACCTGCTGGTCGCCGCGTGCACGGCCCTGGCCTTCGTCCGCCACGGCCCGCCGATGCCGTTCCTGATCTTCCCGGCCGCTATGCTGGCGGCGTTCCAAATGGGGCCGCGCGGTGCGGCCTGGAGCGCGGCCATCGTCATGGTCGTCGGCGCGCCCCTGACCATCCTGTTCACCAACGACGCCATCTTCACGGTCGGCTGGACCCAGCCCGAGCGCATCCGCCTGGTCCAGGCCTTCGTCACCGCCCTGTTCATGACCTGCCTGGCCTCGGCCCTGTCGCTGCACCGCGAGGACCGGCTGAAGGCCCTGATGGCCCGCCGCAGCGCCGTGGCTCGCGCCGCCCGCGCCCGCGCCCAGGCCGCCAGCCAGGCCAAGAGCGAGTTCCTGGCCACCATGAGCCACGAGATCCGCACGCCGCTGAACAGCATCCTGGGCTTCGCCGACCTGCTGGGCGCCACCGAGCCGCTGACGCCGGAGGGCCGCCGCAAGGTCGACCTGATCGCCGGGGCCGGCGACAGCCTGGTCACCCTGGTCGACGACATCCTCGACTTCTCGCGGCTGGAAGCCGGCCGCATCAAGCTGAACCCTTCCCCGGTCCAGCCCGCCGCCCTGCTGCGCCAGGTGGTCGAGATCGTCGCGCCCGAAGCCGCCGCAAAGGGCCTGGCCCTGACCGTCGCGATCGACACCGACGAGGCCGCCGCCCACGCGCTGGACGAAAGCCGCCTGCGCCAGGTGCTGCTGAACCTGCTGAACAACGCCGTGAAGTTCACCCCGGCCGGCGGCGTCACCGCCCGCCTGGCGATCAGCGGCGAAACCCTGCGTTTCGAGATCACCGACACCGGCGTCGGCGTCGCGGCCGAGCACCAGCCGCGCCTCTTCCAGCGCTTCTACCAGGCCGACGGCTCGATCAGCCGCACCTTCGGCGGCGCGGGGCTGGGCCTGGCGATCTGCAAGGCGCTGGTCGAGCTGATGGGCGGCCAGATCGGCGTCGACAGCGAACTGGCCCGCGGCTCGACCTTCTGGGTGACCCTGCCCGCCGCGCCGGTTGCGGCCGCCCCTGTCTCGGACGGCGAGGAAGCCCCCGCCAGCGCCGCCCGCATCCTGCTGGTCGACGACCACCCGATGAACCGCGAGCTGGGCTCGGCCATGCTGGTCCTGGCCGGCTGCGACGTCCACCTGGCCGAGGATGGCGACGAGGCCGTCCGCATCGCCGCCGCCCACGACTTCGACGTCATCCTGATGGACATCCACATGCCGCGCATGGACGGGGTGGCGGCGACCGTGGCCATCCGCGCCCTGGAAGGTCCGCGCGGCCGCACGCCGATCATCGCCCTGACCGCCGACGTCATGCCTCAGCAGGTCGAGCGCTGCCGCCGCGCCGGCATGGTCGATCACATCGCCAAGCCGATCGACCGCGACACCCTCTACCGCGTGGTCGACCACTGGCTGACGCGCGCGCCCGCCGCGGCCTGACGCGGTGCAACCCTAAGACCATCACCCTCTTGAATTGTGGGTATGGCCATGCATTGTCAGGGCGCTCGCTCTCAGCCTCTGCAAATACAATCGCTTAGGGGTGTCAGCGCCGCTCGGGCGTCCTGCGGCCAAACGACACATCGGGCGATAAGCCGGCAACCGGGCCGCGCGCGGGCGTATTGAAGGTGACGCCGTCGTCAGGAAAGGCTCCTGAACCACGGTAAGTCCAGGCGTTGTCTTCCGAACCCGCTTCGGCCGCCGACGCTCGACCTTTGGGGGGTTGGAAACGGCATGCCGCACAGGCTGGCCCAGCAGGAACAACGACGGCAGACCGCCTTGTTGGTGGGCCTGTCCATCGCCATCGTCGCCAGCCTGGCCTTCAGCGATTATCTGAGCCGCTCCCTGCTCGGCGTCGCCGCCTTCTGGCCGGCCAACGCCCTGCTGGCCGCCGGCCTGGTCACCCTGGCCGGATCGCGGCGGATCTCGCTGACCACCGTTTTCGTCGTCTTCCACCTGGCCTTCGATCTGTTGGTCGGCGACGACCCCGTCCGCGCCCTGCTCAACACCGGCATCGATACGCTGGAGGCCGTGGCCGTCTGGGCCGTGGCCCTGCGCATCTGGGGCAGCACGCCGCGCATCCGCACCCTGCGCTCGCTGGTCATGCTGCCGGCCGTCACCACCCCGATCGCGGCCGGCGCGGCCATTCTCTGCGCGGGCGTCGTCAGCCTGACCACCGGCGAGCCCTTCTGGCGCGGCCTGGTCGACTGGTTCCTGCGCGACGCCCTGGGCCTGGCCATCGCCCTGCCCGCGACCCTCGTTTTGATCGACGCCGAGCACCGCCGCTCGTTCCACCGGACCTGGCGCGAGCACCTGGCCCTGATGTTCGGCGTGGCGGCCGTCACCCTGCTGTGCGCCCATCCGGCCTCGGGCCTGCCGCCGTTCCTGATCTTCCCGGTCGCCCTGGCCACCGCCTATCGCCTGGGCGCGCGCGGCGCGGCCATGGCCTCGCTGGTGGTGGCGGTGATCACCCTGCCGGTCGCCATGGCCGGCGGCTCGCCGCGCTTCAACGCCATCCTCGGCCCCGTCGCCCAGGCGCGGACCATCCAGGTGTTCATCCTGGTGCTGTTCTACACCTGCCTGGCGGCGGGCCTGGCCTTGGCCCAGCAGGACCGGCTCAAGCGCCTGCTGCTGCGCCGCGAGCAGCTGACCCGCGCCGCCCGTGGACGCGCCCTAGCCGCCACCGAGGCCAAGACCGAGTTCCTGGCCACCATGAGCCACGAGATCCGCACGCCGCTGAACAGCGTGCTCGGCTTCGCCCAGTTGCTGGCCGCGCGCGACGACCTGCCGCCCGACGCCCGCCGGCAGGTCAACCTGATCGACAGCGCTGGCGCGGCCCTGCTGACCGTGGTCAACGACATCCTCGACTTCTCGCGGGTCGAGGCCGGCCAGATCGAGCTCCTGCCTCAGCCGACCTCGGCCGCCGGGCTGATGCGCGACACCGTGGCGATCATGGCGCCCGAGGCCCGCGCCAAGGGCCTGACCCTGGACCTGGAGATCGTCGATCCGGTCGACGCCCTGCATGACCTGGACGCCGACCGCCTGCGCCAGGTGCTGATCAACCTGCTCAACAACGCCGTGAAGTTCACCGACGAGGGCCGCATCGACGTGCGCCTGGTCGTCGAGCCCGGCGACCTCGAGGACCGCCTGCGGGTCGAGGTCATCGACACTGGCGTCGGCATCGACCTGGACAAGCAGGCCCTGCTGTTCCAGCGCTTCTCCCAGGCCGACAGCTCGATGAGCCGGCTGCACGGCGGGGCGGGCTTAGGGTTGGCCATCTGCCGGGCGCTGGTGGACGTGATGGGCGGCAAGATCGGCGTCGACAGCGTGCCCGGCCGCGGCTCGTGCTTCTGGATCGACCTTTCGGCCCCGACCGTCGATCCGATCGCCGCGCCTGAGCGCCCCAAGGCCTCGAAACCCGGCGCGGCCAAGATCCTGATCGTCGACGACCACCCGATCAATCTGGAGATCGGCGCGGCCCTGCTGACCCTGGTCGGCTGCGAGGTCGACGTCGCCGAGAACGGCAAGGAGGCCGTCGAGCGCGCCCAGACCGGCGACTACGACATCATCCTGATGGACATCCACATGCCGCAGATGGACGGCTTGCAGGCGACGCGGGCGATCAAGGCGCTGCCGGGACGTCCGGGCAAGGCCCCGATCATCGCCATGAGCGCCGACGCCCTGCCCCGCCAGGTCGAGCGCTGCTACGCCGCCGGCATGGTCGACCACATCGCCAAGCCCATCCAGCGCGAGGTGCTGTACGCCAAGGTCGAGCGCTGGCTGAACCACAGCAAGGCGGAAGCTCAAGCGCACTAGCCGCGCGGCCAAGTCCTGCTTAACTTCCCGGCGAACACCCCCGGGGAGCCTCGACATGCAGCGCCGCGCCTTTGCCACTCTGGGCCTGATGGCCCTGCTCGCCGCCTGCTCTCCCGCCAAGAAAGACGCCGCCCCCGCCGGCGAGACCAAGCTGAAGCTGGCCACCGACTGGCGGGCCGAGGCCGAGCTGGGCGGCTACTACCAGGCGCTGGCGACCGGCGAGTACAAGAAGCGCGGCCTGGACGTGACCCTGATCCAGGGCGGCCCGGCGGTGAACGTGCCCCAGCTGCTGGCCACCGGCGCGGTCGATGTCGGCGTCGGCTCCAACAGCTTCATCGTCATGAACCTGGCCAAGGAGAACGCACCGGTCAAAGCCGTGGCGGCCTTCATGCAGAAGGACCCGCAGGTGCTGATCGCCCACCCTGATCAGGGCATCAACGGCATCGCCGACATGAAGGGCCGGCCGATCCTGCTGTCGGACGCCTCGATCACCGCCTTCTGGGTCTGGCTGAAGGCCAAGTACCAGTTCAGCGACGACCAGGTCCGCAAGTACAACTACTCGTCCGCGCCGTTCCTCGCCGACAAGCGGGTGATCCAGCAGGGCTACGCCACCAGCGAGCCGTACCTCATCGAGAAGGAAGGCAAGATCAAGCCGGCGGTGTTCCTGCTGGCCGACAGCGGCTATCCGGCCTACGCCTCGATGGCCCTGGTCCCCGACAGTCTGATCGCCAAGAACCCGGCGGCCGTGCAGGCCTTCGTCGAGGCCACGGCAGCGGGCTGGACCTCTTACCTCTACGGCGACGCCAAGCCAGGCGACGCGGCGATCCTCAAGGACAATCCGGAGATGACCCAGGACGTCCTCGACCAGGCCCGCGAGAAGATGCGTAGCTACGGCATCGTCGGGAAGGACGGCGAGGTCGGCCAGATGACCGACGCCCGCTGGGCCGAGTTCTTCAAGGTCGCGTCCGAGCAGGGCGTCTATCCCAAGGACATGGACTTCAAGAAGGCCTACACGCTGCAGTTCCTGCCCAAGGGCCAATGACCTCTATCGCTGCTCTCGAAGGCGTCGAGGTCGACTACGCCCGGGGCCGCGCCCTGGGGCCGGTCGACCTGGCCCTCGCGCCCGGCGAGATCGTCGCCCTGGTCGGACCGTCGGGCTGCGGCAAGTCCACGGCCCTGCGGCTGCTGGCGGGCCTCGAAGCGCCGACGCGCGGAACCGTGACCCGCGCCGCCGGCAAGGGCGAGACCTCGGTCGTCTTCCAGGCCCACACCCTGGCGCCCTGGCTGTCGGCGCGGGACAATGTCGCCCTGCCGCTGGAGCTGGCTGGCATGGCCAAGGGCCAAGCCCGCGCCGCCGCCGACGAGGCCCTGAGCAAGGTCGGCCTCGCCGCCGCGCTCACCGCCCGCCCCGCCCAGCTGTCGGGCGGCATGGCCATGCGCGCGTCGCTGGCCCGCGCATTGGTCACCCGCCCCCGTCTGCTGCTGCTGGACGAGCCCTTCGCCGCGCTGGACGAGATCACCCGCCGCGCCCTGGCCGACGACGTCCTCGCCCTGGCCGCCGCGCTGAAACCCGCCGCCGTCTTCGTGACCCACAATGTCGAGGAGGCCGTCTACATGGCCGCCCGCGTCGTGGTCATGACCCCCGGTCCCGGCCTGATCGCCGGCGAGGTCGCCATCGACGGGCCGGTCGTGCGTCCGCCGGGCTTCCGCATCACGGAGCCCTTCCGCGCCGCCGCTGAGGCGGTGTCGACCCTGCTGGCGCGAGCGACGGAGCGCGCCGCGTGAAGCGCATCCTGGCCCCGCTGATCCTGATCGCCGTCCTGCTGGGCGGCTGGGAGATCGCCTGCCGCGTCCTGGCGGTCCCGTCCTACCTGCTGCCCACGCCCAGCACGATCGCGGCGGCGTTCGCGGGATCGTGGAAGCTGCTGCTGGCCTCGGCCTGGGCGACGCTGTCGACGGCCTTGCTGGCCCTGGTCATCGCCAGCCTGATCGCCTGCGCCCTGGCCCTGGCCGTCAGCCTGAACGGCCTGCTGGAGGACGCCGTCCGGCCGATCGCCGTGACCCTACAGGTGACGCCGCTGGTGGCCATCGCGCCGCTGGTCACCATCTGGGCCGGCATCGACCACCCGGAGCGGGCGGTGATCGGCCTGGCCGCCGTGGTGGCCTTCTTCCCGATCTTCTCCGGCGCGCTGACCGGGCTGAAGGCGGTCGATCCGGACCTCTCCCGCCTGTTCGATCTCTACGGCGCCAATCCCTGGCAGCGCCTGGTCCGCCTGCGCCTGCCGTCGGCTGTCCCCGCCCTGCTGGAAGGACATAAGGTCGCAGCCGGCCTGGCCGTCATCGGCGCGGTCGTCGCCGAGTTCGTGGCCGGCTCCGGCGGGGCCCAAGGCCTGGCTTGGCGGATTCTGGAGGCCTACAATCGTCTGCAGACGGCCAAGGTGTTCGCCGCCCTGGTGACCCTCGCCGTGCTGGGCGTCGTGCTCCATACCCTGATGGAGTTCCTGGAGCGTCGGCTTCTGGACTCTTGGCGCGGACGTTAGCCCAAGATTAAGCGACGCGGCCTACGACAGGGGTTCAATAACTTCCGCCGGACCCGGTCCATGCGCGCCGCCGCTCTCATCGCCGCCCTTGCCTGCGCCTCAACGGCGTGTGCGAGCGCGCATGCGGCGAGCAGCCAGGAAAGCCGCTACGGCCCCGCTCCCGAACGCGCCCCGACGCCGGTCAACGGCCAGGGTCCCGGCTATACCGGCGCCCCCTATAGCGGCCGCGCGCTGGGCTGGAGCGGCAAGCGCGAGATCGTCGCCCCGCAGGCCCAGGCCCCCGCCCAGGTCCAGCCGTTCTGGGCCCGCCAGGCGCCGCAAGCGCCGCAGCCCCAGCAAGCCCCGCCCGCGCGCACGGCCTATCAGCCGCCCGCTCCGGCCTATCCGCCGCAAGCGCCCAGCGCGCCCCTGCCGCGCAGCATCTACGACGCGCCCGCGCCCCGCGCCGCCGCGCCGGTTCCTGTCGCCTACGCTGCTCCCGTCCAGTCCGCGCCGCAGCTGCGCGATGGCCAGATCGGCGCGCGCACCTATTCCGTCGGCCGCCAGTTCGGCATGTCCCCCGACCCCATCCCCGCCGCCGGTCCGCCGCGCATGGTCCTGATCGCGCCCCCGCCGGCGCCGGACGAGGACAAGCCGCGCGACGACAATGGCGAATGGGCGGCCAAGCCCGAGAAGGACAGCGACCAGTAGATGACGTCGTCGCGTCTCCACGACCTGATCTCGCTCGCCAACGAGCCTTCCAGCACCAAGCGCCGGGAGCTGCTGCGCGGCGTCACCGACATGTTCTTCGAAGGCGAAGGCCACAACGCCGTCGAGATGACCCTCTTCGACGACGTCATGAGCCAGCTGGCCGGCGAGATGGAAGAGGCCGTCAAGGTCGAGTTGGCCGAGCGCCTGGGCGAGGCCCCGACCCCGCCGCGCGGCCTGTCGCGGACCCTGGCGACCGACTCGATCGCCGTCGCCGCCCCGATCCTGCGCAATTCCAGCGCCCTCACCGACGAGGACCTGCTGCACGTGGCCCGCACCCAGGGCCAAGACCACCTGCGGGCCATCTCGCAGCGGACCAGCGTGTCCAGCGTGGTCTCGGACGCCATCGTGGCGCGCGGCGACGACGACACCCTGGGCGTCCTGCTGCGCAACGAGGGCGCGGTGCTGTCGCGTGAAGCCCACGAGACCGTCGTCGACCGCGCCGCGGCCAACCCGTCGCTGCACGAGGCGGTCATCGACCGCAACAGCCTGCCGGTCGACCTGCTGAACGAGATGTACTTCATGGTCGAGGCGCGCCTGCGCGACCGGATCATGGAGAAGAACGCCGGCGTCGATCCCGCCATGCTGGAGGCCGCGCTCTCGGCCGGCCGCAAGCGCATCGCGGTGGAGGACGGCGCCCTGCCGGCCGACTTCGCCGACGCGGAGAAGGAATTCCGCACCCTGCGGGCCAAGGCGCAGATCTCGCCCCAGCTGCTGGCCAACATGCTGCGCGCCAAGAAGACGACGCTGTTCCTGGTGGCCCTGGCCGACATGGCCGATGTCGACTTCCACACCGCCCGCAAGATCCTGGAGCGGCGCGAGATGGACGCCCTGTCGGTGATCTGCAAGGCGGCCGACTTCGACCGCTCGCTGTTCCTGACCTTCGCCCTGCTGATCCTCGAGCCGACCGACGACGTGATGCTCAAGGCCAAGAGCTACGGCGAGCTCTACGCCGCCCTGCCCCGCGAGTCGGCCCTGCGCACGATCCGCTTCTGGCGCCTGCGCCGGACCACGGGCGACGTGGCTGCCGCCTAGGTCGCATTAAGGCGAAAACCGGTCGCTCGCGCGCCTTGCGTGCGCCATGCCTGACGGCCAAGGTGCGCGCCTTGTCTACTCCTGCCCTGGATTCTCGATGATCAGCGCTTCGCGCTTGGCGCTCGTCGCCGCCGCCGGCCTTTCGGTCGCTGCTTGCTCGCACCTTCCCAAGCCCTCCATCCCCTTCATGAAGAAGGGTGACAGCGACAAGCCGGCCGCCGCGGCGCCCGCGCCGAAGATCCCCGAGGCCCCGGCCCTCTCCGGCCCGAAGATCACCGACCTGAAGCCCGGCCAGTGGGCGCAGGAGATTTCCGACGTCGCGCCCGATCCGTCGTGGCGCTTCGGTGTGCTGCCCAACGGCATGCGCTACGCCATCCGCAAGAACGCCACCCCGCCCGGCCAGGCATCCTTGCGCATGTGGTTCGACGCCGGTTCGATGATGGAGGCCGACGACCAGCAGGGCCTGGCCCACTTCCTGGAGCACATGGCCTTCAACGGCTCCAAGAACGTGCCCGAGGGCGAGATGGTCAAGATCCTGGAGCGCCACGGCCTGGCCTTCGGGGCCGACACCAACGCCCAGACCAGCTTCGACGAGACCGCCTACCAGCTGGACCTGCCCAAGGCCGACGACGACACGGTCGATACCTCGCTGATGCTGCTGCGTGAGGCGGCCGGCGAGCTGACCATCGCCCAGGACGCCGTCGATCGCGAGCGCGGCGTGGTGCTGTCGGAGCAACGCACCCGCGACACCCCCGGCTATCGCGTCGCCATCGCCAGCCTGTCGGCGCAGATGGAAGGCCAGCTGCCGCCCAAGCGCATCCCGATCGGCAAGACCGACATCCTCAAGACCGCGCCCGCCCAGCGCATCCGCGACTTCTACGAGGCCTATTATCGTCCTGAGCGGGCGGTGCTGGTGGCGGTCGGCGACTTCGACGTCGACGCCATGGACGCCAAGATCAAGGCCAAGTTCGGCGACTGGGTCGGCAAGGGCCAGCCCGGCAAGAACCCCGACATCGGCCCGGTGGCCAAGCGCGGCCCGACCGCCAAGCTGCTGGTCGAGACCGGCGCGCCCTGGTCGGTGCAGATGTCGTGGATGCGCAAGCCCGACGGCCTGGTCGAGACCAAGGCGGTCGACGAGCGCGACATGATCGAGAACCTGGCCTTCGCGGTGATCAATCGCCGGATGCAGGCCATCGGCCGCTCGGCCGAACCGCCGTTCATCGCCGGCGGCGCCTTCAAGGGCGACCAGTACGGCGCGGTGCGGATCACCACCTTCGGCGCCACCGCCCAGCCGAACAACTGGCGCGAGGCCATGGCCGCGCTGGACGTCGAGCAGCGCCGCGCCGTGCAGTACGGCGTGCGCCAGGACGAGCTGGATCGCGAGATCGCCGGCCTGCGCGCCGGCCTGGTCGCCGCCGCGGCCGGCGAGGCCACCCAGCGCACGCCCGCCCTGGCCAATCAGTTGGTCAACACCCTGGGCGACGCCGAGGTCATCACCTCGCCCAGCCAGAACCTGGCCTTCTTCGACGAGCTGGTGAAAGGCCTGACCGCCGAGCGGGTCAATTCGGTGCTGAAAAGCGCCTTCGCCGGCTCGGGCCCGCTGATCGTCATCGCCGCGCCCAGCAATATCGAGGGCGGCGAGCCGGCGATCCTCAAGGCCTATGACGAACTGAAGAGCCAGCCGATCACGCCGCCGGCCGCGCCCGGCGCCACCCTGTGGCCCTATTCCAGCTTCGGCCCGACCGGCAAGGTCGCCGAGCAGAAGGACGTCACCGATCTGGACGCCGTCTTCGTGCGCTTCGAGAACGGCGTGCGCCTGACGGTGAAGCCGACCAAGTTCCGCGACGACCAGATCGTGGTGAAGGTCCGCACCGGCCACGGCCTGCTGGACATGCCCTCCGACAGGCAGAGCGCCCTGTGGTCGGCCAGCGCCTTCGTCGAGGGCGGCCTCAAGCAGATCAGCGCCTCGGACATGGAACGCGTGCTGAACGGCAAGATCTGGAACGCCAGCCTGGGCGTCGAGGACGACGCCTTCTCGCTGAGCGGCCGCACGCGTCCCGAGGACCTCTCGACCGAGCTGCAGGTGCTGGCCGCCTACGCCACCGAACCCGGCTGGCGTCCGGAGGCCTTCAACCGGGTCAAGACCAGCTACGCCACCTATCACGACCAGCTGGAGAGCACGACCGGCGGCGTCCTCGGTCGCGACCTGGGCGGGCTGATGCACGGCGGCGACCAGCGCTGGACCTTCCCGACGCGCGAACAGATCGCCGGCGCGTCGCTGGACCAGCTGAAGGCCACCGTCGCCAATCCGCTGGCCCAGGGCGACCTGGAGATCGTCATCGTTGGCGACACCACGGTCGACAAGGCCATCACCGCCGTCGCCGACACCTTCGGCGCCCTGCCCAAGCGTCCGGGCGAGCCGCCGCTGCCGGGCGCCGACAAGGCCCCGTTCCCGGCCCCGTCGGCCCAGCCGGTTCTACGCACCCACAAGGGCCGCGCCGACCAGGCGGCCCTGTTCATGGTCTGGCGTACGGACGACCTGTTCTCGAACCTGCAGCGCTCGCGCGACGTCTCGATCCTGGGCCAGGTCGTGCAGCTGCGCCTGATCGACGAGCTGCGCGAGAAGCAGGGCGCGACCTACTCGCCCAACGCCTCGTCGACGGCCAGCGTCACCTTCAGGAACTGGGGCTATCTGGGCGTCAGCCTGGAGGTGCCGCCCGAGAAGCTGGACGGCGTGGTCGCCTCGATCCGCAAGATCGCCGCCGACCTGCGCGACAAGCCGGTCAGCGCCGACGAGCTGGAGCGGGCCAAGAAGCCGCGCATCGACCAGATCGAGAAAGCCCGCGTGACCAACGAATACTGGCTGGGCGCGCTGTCAGGCGCGCAGGAGGACCCGCGCCTGCTGGACGCCACCCGCTCGGTGCTGGCGGGCCTGGCCCACGTCACCCCGGAAGACGTCCAGAAGGCCGCCAAGACCTATCTCGGCGACGACCAGTCGTGGCTGCTGCTGGTGAAACCGGAAGCGGCGAAATAGCAAAAAGGCCCCGGTGAAAACCGGGGCCTTTTCAATTCCGGGCCTGTTGAAGCGGCCTAGTACACGACCCCGCCGACGCCGCCATCCAGGCTGAAGCTGGTGCTCAGGGTCTGGCGTTCCTGCACCGTCTCCTCGCGGTAGGCGGTGTAGGTCTCGGTGGTGATGATCGTCAGGATCTTCACGCCGGCGCCGAAGCGGCGCAGCAGCGAGCGCTCGTTGCAGTCGCGGGCCGGGCGTTGCGGACGGCACGAGATGCTGCCCTGACCACCGGCGGGACCGCCGGCCAGGCCGGGCGTGTGATAGAGCGACTCGTTCTTCTGGCAGATGAAGGTCTGGCCGGCGCCGCCGGTCGAGATGTCGATCTGGCCGGCATAGTCGGCGATCACGTACTGCATGCGCGAGCCGGCGATGCAGCGGTAGAGCTCGCCGTCATAGGCGTCGTCGATGTCGCGGTCAGGGGTGACCTGCGAAGCCGGGTGCGGGATGTCGCGGTCGTCCAGGCAGACGGCGCGGATGATCACGCGGCGGGTCTTGGTGCGGGTGGCCTCATAGGACTGGCGACGACGGGCTTCGCCGCCCTCGACGTTCAGGCCCTGGATGTAGCCGCTGGCCATCGGGCCGGAATAGTAGCCGCCGTGACCGCCGCCGCCGTAATAGTTGGTGACGCCCGCGGCCGAACCGGCCAGCGAACCGGCGCCGGCGCCAGAGCTCGCGCCCGAATTGGCCGTCGCCGTGGCGCTGGAATTGGCGTTCACGATCACCGTCGCGCCGATGTTCACATTGACGCCGGGGATGTTGACATTGTGACCGCCGCCGCAGCAGCCGGTCGGCGGCGCGGGGGGCTTCGGGGGAGCCGGTGGCGGCGAGCAGCAGGTCGGCGGCGCGGGGCAGCCGGTGGTGCAGGCCATGGCGATGCCGCCGATCGTCAGGCCGCCGAGCAGGACGCTCAGGCCGATCAGCAAGCCGCGCAGGTTCAGTTTCGGCGCCTTCATCCGGCGGTTCCCTTCACATCGGGTCGTCTCGCTTTTGGTTAAGCAAGAATCGGGCCGGGGCCGCCGCTCCGCCTGGACTTGCGCCAGAATGGGACGGTCGAGCCCTTGGCCCGGTTCTCCCAGCAAGCCTCGTGCGGCCGAAAAACAGCCGTGAGTGACCCGCCAGGGGACGACGATGTTCCATCCAAGCACGGAACGATTGATAGACTATTGGCGCGACAAGAAAGGTGAATCGGCCTTGCCGCGCCGCGCCGACATCAATCCGGGCGATTTCCTGGAGCTGCTGCCGCAGGTGTTCGTGCTGGGCCGCGACGGCGGCAAGCTGCCGTTCCGCCTGGCCGGCGGCTTCGTCAGCGAGCTGCACGCCCGCGACCTGCGCGGCCAGGACGCCTTGTCCCTGTGGGCTCTGGCCCATCGCCTGGAGCTGAAGAGCGCCCTGGACGTCGCGCGCAAACGCCGCACGCCGGTGGTGGTCACGGCCGACATCCGCGCCCATGGCGTGGCGTCGGTGGGCATGGAAGTGCTGTTCGCCCCGCTGCAAGGCGCGTCGGGCGAGACCGACCGGTTCCTGGGCCTCTACCAGCCGATCGCCATGATGGCCCGGTTGATGGGCCGTCCGGCCTACGAACTGGGCCTGCGCGAGATCAAGCCGCTGGGTGATGGAAACGCGGACATGCCGCGTTTGCGGCTGGCGACGCTGGACGGGCGGGCGATCGCTTAACGCCCAGCCGCATCCAGTTTCATCCATACCGCACCCGGCAATTCCAGCCGGGCGGCGGCCATCAGTTCGTCCAGCTGCGCGACCGAGGTGGCGCTGGCCAAAGGCGCTGTGATCAGCGGATGAGCCATGATCCAGGCCAGGGCGACCTGGGCCTGGGACGCGCCGACGGCTTCAGCCGCCTCGTCCAGCGCCGCCAGCGCCGCGCGGCCCTTGTCGTTCCAATAGTCGCGCCGGATCGTCGCCGCCCGCGCCTTGCCCTCGAAGTCGGCCTCGGTGCGGTACTTGCCGCTCAGGAAGCCGGCGGCGAGGCCGTAGAACGGGATGATCCCCAAGCCCTCGGCCTGGGTCAGCTCCGCCAAAGCGCCTTCGACCTCGCCCCGGTCATAGAGATTGAACTTCGGCTGGATGGTTTCGTAGCGCGCCAGGCCCTTGGCCTTGGACGCATCCAGGCTGGACTTCAGCCGCTCCGGCGAGAAGTTGGACGCGCCGATCGCCCGCACCTTGCCGGCCTTCACCAGGCGGTCGAAGGCCTCCAGGGTCTCGTCCTGCGGGGTGTCGGCGTCGTCCCGGTGCGACTGGTAGAGGTCGATATAGTCGGTCTGCAGCCGCTTCAGCGAACCCTCGACCGCCGCCTCGATATTGGCGGCCGACAGGCCCGACTGCTTGGGCCACATGGCCACCTTGGTCAGGATCAGCACCTTGTCGCGCTTGCCGCTCGCCTTCAGCCAGCGACCGATCACGCTTTCGGACTCACCGCCCTCGTGGCCCGGGACCCAGGCCGAATAGACGTCGGCCGTGTCGACGGCGTTGAAACCGCCGTCGACGAAGGCGTCCAGCAGGCGGTGCGAGGTCGCCTCGTCCGCCGTCCAACCGAACACATTGCCGCCGAACACCAGCGGCGCGGTCGAAAGGCCGGAGCGGCCGAGCGGACGATGACGCATGGGGCTTCCTCTACTCGGCCGCCACGGCGCGGCCGTCCTCGAACACCGGAACATCTAGCGCGGCCAGCGGGGCCTTGCCCAGCAGCAGGTCCGCCGCTCGCTCGGCGATCATGATGGTCGGGGCGTTGGTGTTGCCGCCGATCAGGTTCGGCATGACCGAGGCGTCGATGACCCGCAGGCCGGCCAAACCCTGCACCCGCAGCTGGTCATCGACCACCGCCAGCGGATCGCCGGCCACGCCCATGCGGCAGGTGCCGACCGGGTGGTAGATGGTCTCGGCCTTGGCGCGGATCCAGGCGTCGAGGTCGGCGTCGGTCTTCACGTCCGCGCCCGGGGCGTATTCGGCGTCGCGATAGGGGTCGAAGGCGGCCTGGGCCACGGTGTCGCGGGCGATGCGCACGCCCTCGCGGATGGCGCGGCGGTCTTCGTCCGTGGCCAGATAGTTGGCCAGGATGGTCGGATCGTCGAACGGATCGGCCGAGCGCAGGCCGACCTTGCCCCGGCTTTCCGGACGCAGCTGGCAGACGTGCAGGGTGAAGCCGTCCTTCTCGACCACGGTCTTGCCGTGGTCCTGCATGATGGCCAGCACGCCGTGGATCTGCAGGTCGGGACGATCGAGGTCCGGCCGCGACTTCAGGAACGCGCCGCTTTCCAGGAACTGCTGCCGGCCCAGCCCCTTGCCGAAGAGCATGTAGCCCAGGCCGACGCCCAGCTTGTTCAGGCCCTTGTTGGCCGAATAGGCGGTCTTGAGGTTCTTGGCCGTCCACGAGACGCAGACGTCCAGGTGGTCCTGGAGGTTGGCGCCGACGCCCTTGGACTCGTGGACCACCGCGACGCCATGGGCCTTCAGGTCGTCCGGCGCGCCGATGCCCGACAGCTGCAGGATATGCGGCGACTGCACCGCGCCGGCGCTGAGCAGCACCTCGGCGTCGGCATAGGCGGTCTTCTTCTCGGCGGCCTTGCCGACCACGTAGTCGACGCCGACCGCGCGGCCCTTCTCGACGATGATCCGCGTGGTGCGGGCCTCGGTGACGACCGTCAGGTTCGGACGCGCCAGGGCCTGGTTCAGATAGGCCATGGCCGCGCTCCAGCGCTGGCCGTTACGGATGGTCAGGTCGTAGGGCCCAAAGCCCTCCTGCTGATACCCGTTGAAGTCCTTGGTGGTCTTGTGCCCCGCCTGGCGGCCGGCCTCGACCAGGGCGCCGTAGAACGGGCTGTCGCTTTCGCCCTTCGAGACGTGTAGCGGGCCCTTGTCGCCATGATAGGCGTCGCCGCCGGCGTGGTGGGTCTCCGAGCGCTTGAAATAGGGCAGCACCTCTTCGTACGACCAGCCCGACAGGCCCATCTGCCGCCACTGGTCGTAGTCGCGGGCGTGGCCGCGGATATAGATCATGCCGTTGATGGCCGAGCTGCCGCCCAGGCCCTTGCCGCGCGGCCACCAGAGCTTGCGGTTGTCCAGATGCGGCTCGGCCTCGGTCCAGAAGCCCCAGTTCTGCTCGCCCTTGTCCTTGATCAGCTGGCCGACGCCGGCCGGCATCTTGACCAGGATGGAGCTGTTCTTGCCGCCGGCCTCCAGCAGCAGGACCTTGATGTTGGGATCTTCCGTCAGCCGAGCGGCCAGCACGCAGCCGGCCGAACCCGCGCCGATGACGACGTAATCAAAGCGTTCGCTGGCCATGGCCCCGACGCCCTCCCTGGAAGGTTATCATTGTTAAGCCAGAGAGTGATCCGGCTTTCGCCGACGCGCAAGGTTCGCGCAACGTCATGCGAAAAACGGAAAACGAGTGTTGTGCGTTCACACTCAACTCGAACCGTGCCATATACTACCTGAAGACGAAATTGGGCTCCAGTCGCCCGCACCGTCTTGCCACGCGGACGCCTTCTTGCGTGGCGAGCTCTTCTCGCGCTCGCGTGGCCTGCGCGGGAAGCCGGAGCGCCGCCGCATCCCCCCAAAGCAGCGTGCGGCGCTCCCTTGGCCTTTAAAACTGTCATCCCGGCCAAGCGCGAAGCGCGCCGAGCCGGGACCGCCGGAAGCGCTTAAAGCCTGTTGCGGTCCCGGGTCTTCGCTGCGCTACGCCCGGGATGACAACGTAGGTTAATCCACCACCTTCAAATCCCGCACATAGCGCTTCCAGTTCTCGACATAGTGCAGGGCCGAGCCTTGCAGGATCATGGTGTGGTGCTCGCTGACCTCGCGCACCACCTTGCCCGGCGCGCCCATGACCATCGAGTTGTCGGGAATCTCCTTGCCTTCGGTGATCAGCGCCCCGGCGCCGATCAGGCAGTTCTTCCCGATCTTGGCGCCGTTCAGCACCACCGCGCCGATGCCGATCAGCGAACCGTCGCCGATCGTGCAGCCGTGCAGCATCACCATGTGCCCGATGGTCACGTTGGCGCCGATGGTCAGGGGAACACCAAGATCAGTGTGGAGAACCGAGCCGTCCTGGACATTGCTGTTCTCGCCGATGGTGATCGGATCGTTATCCCCGCGCACCACCGAGCCCCACCATATACTGGCGTTCTTCTTGAGAATCACATTGCCCATCACGCTGGCGGTCGGCGCGATCCAGTATTCGTCCTGTGCGGGAAGCGTGGGCACAAGGGCGCCCAGGGAATAGACAGTCATCCGTATGCCTCGTTTTCTTGGGCGCGATCTTCCGGTTAACGACCTGGAAACCATGATGCGCCATTGTAGTCAGGCGATTCGAGAGGGAACATTCCTCAAGCGGGAATGATTCTTTCTCGTACGGGTCGGGGGCGACCACCGCCATCGGCCCACCCGCTGACGAAGAAGGTGTCGCTCTTGGCGTTCCGGCGTACAGCACCGTCTCCTGGAAGCCCCTACGAGGGAAGCTCTCCCGAGCCGTCCGGCCGCGCACGCGACTTCGTCTCCTACATCCAGCTCACCGACAAGGACGACGCCTTTTGGCCTCGTCCTTTTTTATTGCCCTCATGGAGGCTTTGATGACCAAGCGAGCCCTGAAGCGGATGGCGCGCGAAGGCGCGTATGAAACCGGACAATATGGTGATGACGCCAAGGTGCGTCGCCTGCCGGTCGATGTTCGCGAGCGGGGGAACAGCTGGAATCCGTTGGGACACGACGGCGCCCCAAACAATCCAGAGCGGGATCAGAGCTATCTCAAAACCATAAAACCAAAATCGCCAGGCCAGGCGCAGTTGATGGAAGCCATCGACGAGAAGAACCTGGTCATGGCCCTGGGTCCGGCAGGCACCGGCAAGACCTACATCGCCATCTCCAAGGCCGTGGAAGCGCTCGAGGCCGGTCGCGTCGGCCGCATCGTGCTGTCGCGCCCCGCCGTCGAGGCCGGCGAGTCGATCGGCTACCTGCCGGGCGACATGGAAGACAAGCTGGCCCCCTATCTGCGCCCGCTCTACGACGCCCTGACCGATCGTCTGTCGGTCAAGCGCATGCGGGCCCTGATGGCCGAGGGCGCCATCGAGATCGCCCCGGTCGGCTTCATGCGCGGCCGCACCCTGAACAACGCCTTCGTGGTCATCGATGAAGCCCAGAACTGCACCTACATGCAGCTGAAGATGCTGCTGACGCGCCTGGGCTGGAGCTCGACCATGGTCGTCACCGGCGACCCGAACCAGTCGGACCTGCTGCCGGGCATCTCGGGCCTGGCCGACGTCGCCGACCGCTTTGAGGCCGTCTCCAACATCGCCGTCGTCCGCCTGGCCGACCGCGACATCGTCCGCCACCCGCTGGTCGCCGAGATGCTGGGGGTCCTCTAGCCCCGCATCAAGGACAAACCATCCCCTGGGGCCCTCGTTTCGATCCGGAACGGGGGCCTTTGGGCCCTTAAGACCACAATTCCGAGCTTGAGTTGCAGGCGGTCGGACGTGCAAGGTCCGGCCGTCTTAACTTTTCCCGGACTCGTTCATGGCCGACCTAGAAGCGCCGCGCTCAGAATTGACCCTTAGGGGGATCCTGCTGGGCGTCGCCATCACCCTCGTCTTCACCGCCGCCCAGGTCTATCTGGGCCTCAAGGTCGGCCTGACCTTCGCCACCTCGATCCCCGCCGCCGTCATCTCGATGGCCCTGCTGCGGGCGTTCAAGACGGCCACCATCCAGGAAAACAACATCGTCCAGACGATCGCCTCGGCGGCGGGCACGCTGTCGTCGGTGATCTTCGTGCTGCCGGGCCTGCTGATGATCGGCTGGTGGGCGCACATCCCGTTCCTGCCGACCTTCGGCGCCTGCGCCGTCGGCGGCATCCTGGGCGTGATGTACACCATCCCCCTGCGCCGGGCCCTGGTCACCAACTCCAACCTCCCCTACCCGGAAGGCGTCGCCGCCGCCGAGGTGCTGAAGGTCGGCACCGGCTCGCGTGAAGGCGCCGCCGAGGGCAAGGCCGGCCTGGTCGCCGTCGCCCTGGGCACCCTGGCCTCGGCCGCCTTTGGCGCGCTGGCCGCCGCCAAGATCTTCGCCGCCGAAGTGGCCGGCTACTTCAAAGCCGGCGCCGGCGCGACCGGCCTGGGCGCCTCCAGCTCGCTGGCCCTGATGGGCGCGGGCCACCTGATGGGCATCACCGTCGGCATCGCCATGTTCGCGGGTCTCGCCATCGCCTGGGGCGTGCTCGTCCCGGTCATGACCACCATCCACCAGATCCCCGGCGCCGACGCGGCCACCCACGCCCTGACGGTGTGGAAGACCGAGGTCCGCTTCATGGGCGCCGGCGTCATCGGCGCGGCGGCCATCTGGACGCTCGGCAAGCTCGCCGCCCCGATCTGGAGCGGCCTGGTCTCGTCGCTCGAAGCCGGTAAGGCCCGCAAGGCCGGCGGTGTCGTGCCCCGCATCGAGCAGGACATCCCGATCACCATCGTCGGCCTGGTTTCGCTGCTGCTGCTGGCTCCGGCCGGCTGGTTCCTGGCCCACTTCCTGGTCGGCGGCCCGATCGCCCACCTGACCGTTCCGCTGGTCGCCATCGGCATCGGCTACGTGCTGATCGCCGGCCTGCTGGCCGCCGCCGTCTGCGGCTACATGGCCGGCCTGATCGGCTCGTCCAACAGCCCGGTCTCGGGCATCGCCATCTTGACGGTGTTGGGCGCCTCGCTGATGGTCGGCGCGGTCGGCCGCGGCCTCATCGGTCCGGACGTCACCAAGGCGCTGGTCGCCTTCGCCCTGTACGTCACCACCGTCGTCCTGGCCGTGGCCGTGGTCGCCAACGACAACCTGCAGGACCTCAAGACCGGCCAGCTGGTCGACGCCACCCCGTGGAAGCAGCAGGTCGGCCTGATCATCGGCGTCATCTCCGGCGCCGTGGTCATCCCGTTCGTGCTGGAGCTCTTGAACCTGTCGAACGGCTTCGCCGGCGCCCCGAACCTGAACGCCATCGCCAACGACCCGCTGGCCGCGCCTCAGGCCACCCTGATCTCGACCCTGGCCAAGGGCGTGCTGGGCGGCGACCTGAACTGGAGCCTGCTGGGCATCGGCGCGCTGATCGGCCTGGCGCTGGTCGCCATCGACGAGACGCTGCGCAAGGTCTCGGCCGGCCGCTACAGCCTGCCGGCCCTGGGCGTGGGTCTCGCCATCTACCTGCCCAGCACCGTCACCGCCCCCGTGGTGGTCGGCGCCGTAGTGGGCTGGGCCTACGACAAGCTGGTCGACAAGGACGCCACCGGCGAGGCCGCCAAGCGCCTGGGCGTGCTGGTCGCCTCGGGCTTCATCGTCGGCGAGAGCCTGTTCAACGTCGCCCTGGCCGGCCTGATCGTCGGCACCGCGAAGGGCGAGCCCCTGGCCGTGCCGTTCGCGCCGTCCGAGCACATCGGCATGATCCTGTCCCTGATCACCGCGGCGATCGTGGTCTTCGCGCTCTACAACTGGGCGCGCGGCGCGGCCAAGAAGACGGCCGAGGCGTAAGACCATGGCGTTGAAGGTCTGGGGCCGCCGCTCCTCCTTCAACGTCCAGAAGGTGCTGTGGCTCGTGGGGGAGCTTGGTCTTCCCCACGAGCACATTCCCGCCGGCGGTGATTTCAGCGGGCTTGATGATCCCGATTTCCTGGCCATGAACCCGCATGGCCGGATCCCGGTGATCGACGACGACGGCGTGGTCGTCTGGGAATCCCACGCTATCCTCCGCTATCTCGCCGCACGGTACGGCGGTCCGGCCTGGTGGCCTGAGGCTCCGGCCGCGCGCGCCGAGGCCGACGGCTGGATGGACTGGGCCCAGACGTCGCTGCAGCCCGCGTTTTTGACCGGCGTGTTCTGGGGCTGGTACCGGACGCCGGAAGCCCAGCACAACAAGCCCGCAATCGAGGCTGCCCTCGTCGCCTGCGCTCGGCACTTCCAACTACTCGACAAGGTGCTGGCCGATCGCCCGTTCCTGGGCGGCGATGCGCCAAGCCTAGCCGACATCCCGGCCGGCACGCACCTCTACCGCTACTACGAACTCGAGATCGACCGGCCGCATACGCCCAACATCGAGGCTTGGTACGCGCGCCTACGCGACCGCCCCGCCTACCGCGAGCACGTCATGATCCCGTTCGGCGAGATGAAGGGCCGGCTGGCTTACTAAGCCGCTCCCCCTATCCGCTCATCCCCGCGAAAGCGGGGACCCAAGCTGAGTCGGAAGGCGAGGCTCGGCCGCGCCACAACCCGAAAGCCAGCTTGGGTCCCCGCTTTCGCGGGGATGAGCGGTGTTGGGGTTATGCCGCCGCAAGGATCGTGAACATCACGTCCTGCCGCCCGCGATAGCCCAGCGACTCATACAGCCCGATCGCCGTGGCGTTGTCCGCATAGCTGTGCAGGAACGCCTTCTCCCCCGTTGCCAGGATCGTGGCCGTCACCTCGCGCAGCAGGCGGGCGGCGTAGCCCTTGCCGCGATGGTCGGGATGGACGCAGACCCCGCTCGCCTCCGTGTAGCCGTCGGGCCGCATCCGCTGGCCGGCCATGGCCACCAACTCGCCGCCGACGCGTACGCCGATGAAGTCGCCCAGCTGATGGGTGCGCGAGAAGAACGGACCCGGCTTGGTCAGGGTCGCCAAAGCCAGCATCTCGGCAGCATCAGCGTCGCCCAGCGGCAGCATGTCGAAGGCCATGTCCCAGGCCGGCGCGACAGTCTCGGCGACCATCTGCAGGCAGAGAGCGCTGGACACGATCTGCGTCCCCGGCGGCGCCGACGGCGTGGTCAGTTCGACCAGGCCCACGGTCCCCATCTCGCGCACCAGCGCGCCCAGGTCCGCCGCGCTCTGCGGGCTGTCGTCGAGCGTCCCGGCGAACAGGCCGAAGTCCGGATGCATCCGGATCGCGCCGCCGCGCCGGACGGCCAGATGGCCCTGGCGGCCAGTTAGAGTGGAGATGGCGGGACGGTCGAGAACGTGAGCGGTCATGCGGCCATTCAAGCGGGACAATAGGCGGCGATCAACGCCTTGACCGCGCCGACCACGGCCTTGGCCGGCTTGTCGTCGCCATCGAACATCTGGCTGGAGGTGAAAACGCCCTCGATCAGCAGCATCATCGCATCGCCCAGCGCCTTGGGATCGGACGCGCCCATCTGCGCCGCCTTGGCCTGGAGACGATCGCGCAGGTCCTGCTTGTGGACCTGCGAGACCATGCGGCCGGCATGGGTGCGATCCGGATACTCGACCACCGCGTTGGAGAGGTTGCAGCCGCGATAGTCATCCCCGCCCGAGCGGTCGGACAGCACCTGGAAATAGGCGACCATCTGGGCCTTGGGATCGTCCGGATAGAGCGCCTCGGCGGCCTCGAACCGTTCCCAGAAGCCCACCTCGACCTCGCGCAGCACCGCCGCGACCAGTTCGTCCTTGGACTTGTAACTGCGGTAGAGGCTGGGTTTGGTGACGCCGGCCTTGGTGACGATCTCATCGACCCCGACCGCGCGGATACCCTCGCGATAGAACAGCTCACGCGCCGTGTCGAAGATGCGTTCGGCGGCGCGTGGAGCGGGACCGTAGGGTCCTTTGAGAATTTCTTCGGGGGTTCGATCTGACATAGCGCTTGACGATATTACTTACCGGTACGTATGCATTGACTCAAGCCCGTACCGATCGGTTACATCGAGAGACGACATGCCTTCTGCAAGCCCCATTGCACGTCATAAGAGGCCCTTCGGCCAGAACTACGCCTTCGTGGTCGCCGGCGCGATCTTCTTCGCCCTGCTGGCGGCCGCCGGCCTCCGGGCCGCCCCAGGCGTGCTGATCCTGCCGCTGGAAAAGGCGTTCGGCTGGGATCGCGGTTCGATCTCGCTGGCCGCCGCCGTCGGCATCTTCCTCTACGGCCTCACGGGCCCCTTCGCGGCGGCGCTGATGCAGTCGTTCGGCCTGCGCAAGACCGTGACCCTGGCGCTGGTGCTGATGTCGGTGTCCACGGGGCTTTCGGCCTTCATGACCCAGACCTGGCAGTACGTCGCCACCTGGGGCGTGTTGGCGGGCTTTGGCAGCGGCGCGGTGGCCATGGTGCTGGGGGCCACGGTGGTGAACCGCTGGTTCGTCGCCCGGCGCGGCCTGATGCTGGGCCTGCTGACCGCCTCGACGGCCACCGGCTCGCTGATCTTCCTGCCCGGCATGGCCCTGATCGCCGACCACGGCGGCTGGAAGCCCGTGGTCGTCACCGTCTCGATCGTCTGCCTGGTCCTGGCCCCGCTGGTCTGGCTGCTGATCCCCGAGCGCCCCTCGGACGTGGGCCTCAAGCCCTACGGCGCGCCGGACGACTACGAAGCCCCCGCCCCGCTGAACGGCGCCAACGCGCTGGCCTACGCCTTCCAGGCCCTGGGCCGCGCGGCCAAGACCCGGACCTTCTGGCTGCTGTTCCTGGGCTTCTTCATCTGCGGCCTGACCACCAACGGCCTGGTCGGCGTGCACATGATCGCCTTCTGCGGCGACCGGGGCATGCCCGAGGTCAAGGCCGCCGGCCTGCTGGCGCTGATGGGATTGTTCGATCTCTTCGGCACGACGGCGTCGGGCTGGCTGACCGACCGCTACGACAGCCGCAAGCTGCTCTTCGTCTACTACGTGCTGCGCGGGCTCTCGCTGATCTACCTGCCGTTCTCGGACTTCTCGGTGGTCAGCCTGTCGGCGTTCGCGGTGTTCTACGGCCTGGACTGGATCGCCACCGTGCCCCCGACCGTCCGCCTGGCCACCCAGGCCTTCGGCGAGCGCGACGGCCCCATCGTCTTCGGCTGGATCGCCGCCGGCCACCAGATCGGCGCGGCCACGGCCGCGATCGGCGCGGGGATCATCCGCGCCCAGCAAGGTCAATATGTCGAGGCCTTCATCATCGCCGGCTTCGCGGGCCTGGTGGCCGGCGTGGCGTCGCTGATGATCCGCCGCGCGGTCCCCAAGCCAGCTCTGGCCTGAGGCGCGCGGCGATCAGAAAGGCCTAGTCCAGGTCTTCGGCCAGGATGGCCATTTCGAACATGAAGGAGCCGTCTTCGTCTTCGTCCTGGAAGAGGACGCCGATGAATTCGCCGGCGACTTCGACTTCGGCCGAGTCCTTTTGCTTCGGGCGCGGCTTCACGGCGATGTGCGGGTTGCCGAAGGTGCGCTTCAGGTGCTTTTCGAGCTTGGCGATGTCGTTGGCGTCCACGGGGGGCCTCTTGTTCTAGCTGTGCGCCCGGGAGCGCGTTATCGGGGCGAAACTAGCGTCCGGGACGGGCGGCGCAAGCGCTTCCGGCGGATGAGGTGTGGACGCTCCTTCGGCCAGCAGCCAGTCGCGAAAGAGGACGGCCTCGTCGGTGGCCCCGTCGGGCGGCGTGACGGCCACGATCTTGGCCCGGCCGGGGGTGAAGCCGAGAGGCGCCACGAGGCGTCCGCTGGCCAGATCCCGCTGCACGAACGCCCACGGGCCGATGGCGACGCCCAGGCCGGCGGCGGCGGCCTCGATCATGTAGAAATAGTGGTCGAACTCCTGCTCGCTGACCGGCGGCGGCAGGTCGCCCGTGACCTCGAAATTGCGCGCCCAGTCCGACCAGCTTTCCAGGAAGGTGCGGGTCAGCAGGCGCGGCATGACGCAGACCTGCTCCAGGGTCATGCCCGCGACCGCCAGCTCCGGCGCCATCACCGGCCCGTGGAAGTGCTCCATGAACGGGGTGACCACTGAGTCGTAGGTCACCACCGTGTCGGGCGAGCGCATGCGGATGGCCAGATCGATGCCATCAGCCTTGAAGTCGAACGGCCCGTTGGATTCGGCCACCCGCACCGGAATTTCCGGATGCGCGGCCTGGAAGCGCGGCAGGCGGGGGATCAACCACTTCATGGCGAAGGTCGGCAGGCACGAGATCACCAGGGGCTTGGGGCCCATCTGGACCGGACGCGGCACCGCCGCCTCGATCTGGTCGAAGGCCGGCGACAGGGCCTGGGCCAGCTTCAAGCCCGCCTCGGTCATGCGGAGGCGCGTGCGCGGCCCCTCGGTCAGGGCGACGCCCAGATGCTCTTCCAGCTGGCGGATCTGGCGGCTGACCGCGCCATGGGTCACGCACAGCTCGTCGGCGGCCAGGGTCATACGGCCGTGGCGGCCGAACGCCTCGAAGGCGCGCAAGGCGTTCAGGGACGGAAGCTGGCGGCGGGCCATGTGAAGAAACCTCACAGAAGGCCGACCGATAAGTCGTTATTCGAGGCCGCGCAACCGATGGATAGTCGCGCGCATGTCCGCCACGCCCTCTCGCATCACCCTCCCCCAGGTCCTGGCCCTGATGGCGATCTGGGCCGCAGTCATCTACGGCGTGACGGCGGCCAAGCCGTCGTCGGATGTCGAGCAAATCTCACTGAAGAAGCCCGCCCTCGTCGCCTGCGCCAAGCAAGGCTGACCCGCAAAACTGGGGTCCAGATAAGGGTTGGGCCCCGGCGCGTTACGCTGCCGGGGCCCAGGTCCGCCCACTAGGTCGGGGGGGCGTAGAGGGGCGGACGTGAGATAAACGCCAGCCCCCGAACGCGGTTCCGCCAGCTACTTCGCCGGAAGCAATTTTATTTCGAACAGCTTGGGCCACAGCTTGCCGGTGACGAACAGACGGTCGCCGGCCGCGTCATAGGCGATGCCGTTCAGCACGTCGTCCCGGGTGCCGGTGACACCGGCTTCCTTCAGCAGGCCCGCCAGTTCGATCCAGCCGACGACATTGCCGGTCTTGATGTCGATGCGGGCGATGCGGGTGGTCTGCCAGACATTGGCCAGCAGCTCGCCCTTGACCCATTCCAGCTCGTTGAGATTGCGCACCGGCACGCCGTGGTCGGTGACCTCGATACGGCCGGTCTCCTTCAGCGTATCGGGATCGAGGAAGCGGATGAACGAGGTGCCGTCGCTCATCATGATCCGCTTGTCGTCGCGGGTCAGCGCCCAGCCCTCGCCCGGATAGCTGAACTCGCCGATCCGCTCGAAGCTGTCGATGTCGTAGATGATCCCGGTCTCGTCGGTCCAGGTCAGCTCGTAGAGCCGGTTCTTCCAGTCGACGATGCCCTCGCCGAAATAGCGGCTGTCGACGATGCGCTCCTGCTCGGAGACGCCGGTCTCCAGGTTCCACTTGCGGATGAACGACCGGCCCTTGAGGCCCGTGCTCTCGAAGATGAAGCCGTCGCGGTAGAACAGGCCCTCGGTGAAGGCCGTCGTGTCGTGCGGATAGGCCTTCACGACGGTGTAGCCGCCGACCGGCGCGGTCGCGGCATAGACCGGCGCGCTGACGAGCAGCGCTGCCGCTAGGGCGAGACTACGAAGAAGCGCCCGCACCTAGATCTCGTACGAATAGACGGTCTCGGCCAGGGTGTGGTCCATGGTCCGGGCCGGCTCCTCGCAGGTCGGGCAGTTGACCAGGCGCGCAGGCACGCCGGCCGCGGTGCAGTGGGCCGGCACTGGGCGCAGCACCACCGAGCCCGAGGCGATCTTGGCGTAGTCGCCGATCGTGATGTTGCCCAGCACCTTGGCCCCCGCGCCCAGCAGGACGCCGTTGCCGATCTTGGGGTGGCGGTCGCCGCGCTCGGCGCCGGTGCCGCCCAGGGTCACGCCATGCAGCATCGAGACGTTGTCGCCGACCACCGCGGTCTCGCCGATGACGATGCCGGTGCCGTGGTCGATGAAGACGCCCTTGCCGATCTTGGCGGCCGGGTTGATGTCGACCTGGAAGATCTCGCTGGCCCGGCTCTGCAGGTAGAAGGCCAGGGTCTCGCGACCCTCGTTCCACAGCCAATGCGACACGCGGTGGGTCTGCAGGGCCAGGAAGCCCTTGAAGAACAGGAACGGCTGGACGTAGCCCTTGCAGGCTGGATCGCGCTCGAACACGGCCTTGAGGTCGGCCTCGGCGGCCAGGACCAGGCTGGGATCGCTCTCGAAGGCGTCGGCGGCGAACTCGCGCGCCGTCATCGCCCGCATCTCCTGGTCGCCCAGCTTGCGGGCAAGCTGGAAGGTCAGGGCGTCGGCCAAATTGTCGTGACTCAGGATCACCGCGTTCAGCAGCGACGCCAGCGCCGGCTCGTCCTTGGCCGCGTGTTCGGCCTGGTTGCGCAGCGCCACCCAGACGGGGGTTTCCGTCTCAGGCGTCACGACTTCCAGAGGCTTGGCCATCGGGCTCTCCCTTCCCAGCAGGCTACTCTCATAGAGCATCTAGATAAAAAATGCTCCACCGGCGCGACGAACGCCGGTTACGCGAGGATGAGCGCGGCCAGAGCGGCCGGCAGTTCACCTCGGACCGCCATATGGTGCGTCCGGAGCAGTAACGCCACCGTAATTGCGTCAGGCATGTGGCCAGCGGTCGCCGCGTCCAGCGCCTCGCCGAACGGCACGCGAGCCACGGCCAGGTCCTCGGTCTCGTCCGGGGCCGTGTCGGTGGGGGTCAGGTCCATGGCGAGGAAGCCGTAGGCGATCTCGTCGGTGACCGAGTTGGAGAGCTCCATCCGCAGGATCTGACGCCAGTCGGCGGCCTGGAGCCCGACCTCCTCGGCCAGTTCGCGCTTGGCGCCGTCCAGCGGGTCCTCGCCATGCGGCGCGCCGCCCTCGGGCAGCTCCCAGCTGTAATTGGCGAGGGAAAAGCGGTTCTGGCCGACCAGGGTCACCGTGCCGTCCGCGTGCAGCGGCACGACGCCGATCGCCTGGTTCTTGAACCCGACCTTGCCGTAGAGCGCCGGCCGGCCCGTCGGGGCGATAGCCTGGTACTCGGTCAGGGTGATCCAGGGATTGTCATAGGCGACTTGACTGGAGGAGACGCCCCAGGGCTTTCCATGCGGCTTCAGCCAGGTGGGCTTTTCGGACATGCGAGGGCTCGCGACTTGTGGCGACCGGCGGGCGGCCATAGGTGTGCGGTCTATATCGCTTCGGAGAGATCGTCTTGGCCGCTTCCGTTCCCCCCGCCCCGCAATTCGCCGAGACGCTGCCGATCGAGGCCTCGCCCGAGGTCGTCGCCTTCCTGGCCAAGCGGCGCTCGGCCAGCGCCATGAGCCTGGCCGCTCCCGGCCCGGACGACGCCCAGATCGCCGACCTGCTGCGCATCGCCGCCCGCGTGCCCGACCACGGCAAGCTGGCCCCCTGGCGCTTCGTGATCCTGAAGGGCGCGGCCAAGGACGCCTTCGCCGAACGGATCACCAAGCTGGCCGACAGCCAGGCCAACCCGGTCAAGGCCAACGCCGCGCTCCGCAAGCTGACCCGCCCGCCGATCGCCATCGCCGTGATCTCGCGCTTCATCCCGGGGGAGATCCCCGAATGGGAGCAACGCCAGAGCGCCTCGGCCGTCTGCCACCAGATGCTGCTGGCCGCCGCCGCCCTGGGCTGGGGCGCCAACTGGATCACCGACTGGTACAGCTACGACCCGCGCGCCACGGCGATCCTGGGCCTGGCCGAGGGCGAGCAGGTGGCCGGCTATCTGTATCTCGGCACCTCGACCGAAGCTCCGCAGGAACGCGTGCGCCCTGACGTGACGGCCATCACCACCGAGTGGAGCCCTAGCTAGGCTCGCCGCGTTGATCACGGCAACGAGGACACGACATGGCCAAGCGTAAAGACCCCTGGACGAGCCTGGCCTTCGATTCCTGGTCGCTAGGGCTGGAAGCCTCGACCGTCATCGGCCTGCGCATGATGAAACTCGCCGCCGGCGGCGCTGCGGCGCAAGCCGAGGCCGAGCTGATGGTCAGCGAGAAGATGGCGGCGGGGATGACGTTGCCAATGCTGGCCATGACCGGCCAGCTGGGCGCGACGGGTCCGGCGATCGCGGCGGGCTCGCTGGCGCATCTGCGCAAGAAGGTGCGGGCGAACCGGCGGCGGTTGGCGAAGGGCTAGGCCTCCACCGCCAACCCTAACCTCGCCTGCACCGCCTTCACGTAGGTCGGCCCCACCGGCACGGCCACGCCGTCCCGTAGCACCAGCGCGATCAGCCCCTTCCCCAGCCGGTTCACCGCCTCCACCCGGTCCGGGCTGACAAACGCCGAACGATGCACCCGGATCATCCGGTTCGGGTCCAGCCCCTGCTCCAGGGCGCTCATGGTGATGCGGTGGATGTGGCTGCGGGTGGCGGTGTGGAGCAGGACGTAGTCCTTGGCCGCCTCGATCCAGTCGATCTCGGCCACCGCCACGCGGACATGGCCGTGGCGAGTCGTCACCCAGATACCGTCGAGATCGGTCTCGCGCACCGGCGCGGCCTCGTGCTGTTCGAAGGCCTTCTGCAAGGTGCGGCGGCGGCGGGCCCGCTCGACGGCCTGACGCAGGCGGTCGAAACGTACGGGCTTGAGCAGATAGTCGGCGGCCTCCACCGCGAAGGCGTCGGCGGCGTAGACCTCGAAGGCGGTGACGAAGACGATCTCGGGCCGGTGCTCGGCCGGCAGTTCGGACGCCAGCGCCAAGCCGCTGAGCTCCGGCATCTGGATGTCCAGCATGACGAGGTCGGGCGTGAACGCGGCGATGGCCTGCGCCGCCTCGCGGCCATTGCGGGCCACGCCGACCAGGTCTGTGTCGGGGATCTGGTCGAACAGGGCCGTCAGCCGCTCCAGGGCGGCGGGCTCGTCGTCGACCAGCAGGACCTTCAGCCGCATCAGGCCGTCCTCGCCTGGGTTTCCAGTTTCAGCGGGATGCGCAGCAGCACCAGGAACCCGCGCTCACGCGGCGCCGCCTGAAGCACGCCGCGCGGGCCGTACAGCACCTCCAGCCGCTGGCGGACATTGGTCAGCCCGACACCCATGCCGCCAGGATGAGCGACCGCCTCGCCGTCGTCCTCGACGATCACCACCAAATCATCGCCGTCGCGCGAGGCTTCCAGACGGATGGTCACCGGGCGGCTGGTCGGGGCGACGCCGTGCTTGACCGCGTTCTCGATCAGCGGCTGCAGCACGAAGCTGGGCACCAGCGCGCCGCGCAACTCGTTCGGGCACGAGAACTCCACGCCCAGCCGGTCGCGGAAGCGGACGCTCTCGATCTCCAGATAGGCCTGCAGGGTGGCCAGCTCGTCCTCCAACGGGATGATCGCCTGGGGATCGGCGGCCAGGGTCAGGCGCAGGAACTCGGCCAGCCGCGCGAGCATCGACTCGGCCTCGTCATTGCGGCCGGTGATCACGGCCGACGAGACGGCGTTCAGGGTGTTGAACAGGAAATGCGGATTGAGCTGGTAGCGCAAGGCCGCCAGCCGCGCGGCGCTGGCCTGGGCCTCAGCGGCCAAAGCCTGGGCGCGGGCGTTGGCCAGTTGGCCCTCGCGCTCACGCGTCACCCGCACGGCGATCATCATCAGATAGAGCGCGCCCAAGAGGGCGAACATCCAGCCGGCGACCATGAACTGGCTGATGAAGCGGCTGGCGATCAGCCGGGGCGTCGGATGGGCGTTATCGAGGATGAGCCGCGCCTGGCCGCCCGCCAGCATGTCGAACACCGCCATGGCGAACGCGGCGGCCAGCAGGGTCGGCAACAGGGCGGTGAAGCGCACCGGCTGCGCGTCCTGTTCGGTACGGGCGGCGCGGCGGTAGACCAGCACCGACAGCAACAGGCCGCCGACCATGAACAGCAGGAAGCTGGCGATCATGCCGGTCGGCGGCGCCTTGCCGGCGGCCAGGTACGGCAGGCTGAACAGCAGGGTGTCCAGACCCCAGACGCCCAGGGTCAGGATCGCGGCCTGACGAGAGAGGTGAGAACGTGAGCCGGCGTCGTTCATGCCGGCAGTCTAGCGCAAACGACGGGCGGCGCATCCGCATCGGACGCGCCGCCGTCGGCTTTGGTCGCTGGATCAGCCGCGACCGCGGTACGGGGCCACGCCCTGGTCGGGCACCCACAGGCCTTCCGGCGCCGGGCCGGTCTGCCAGAACACGTCGATCGGGATGCCCCCGCGCGGATACCAGTAGCCGCCGATGCGCAGCCAGCGGGGCTGGGCGATCTCGACGATCTTGCGGGCGACCTTGACGGTGCAGTCCTCGTGGAACGAGCCGTGGTTGCGGAAGCTGGTCAGGTAGAGCTTCAGCGACTTGCTCTCGATCAGCCACTCGCCCGGGGCGTAGTCGATCACGAGGTGGGCGAAGTCCGGCTGGCCGGTGACGGGGCACAGCGAGGTGAACTCCGGCGCGACGAAGCGGGCCAGGTACAGCACGTCATGCTGCGGATTGGGCACGCGCTCGAGGACGGCGGCTTCGGGGCTGGCGGGCGCGTCGACGACTTGCCCCAGCTGGGTGACGTTGAGATCGGTCATCGCCGCGATTTAGGCCTCCCCGCCCCCGGAGACAAGCCACGCGCGCCTCGCTACAACGTCGCAAACATCTGTTCGGGAGAGAGACATGTCGGGACGGGACTTCGACGGCTTCACGGTGGTGATCACGGGCGCCTCCACGGGCCTGGGCCGCGCGATCGCGGTGGAGGTCGCCAAGCGCGGCGCGGGCCTGGTGGTCGTCAACTACGCCCGCAGCGCCGACGAGGCCGCCGAGACCGCCCGCCTGGTCGAGGCCGAGGGGTCCAAGGCCGTCCTGGTCCAGGGCGACGTCGCCGTCGACGAGGACTGCAAGAAGATCGTCGCGGCCGCCGAACCGACGGGCCGCATCGACGCCCTGTTCAACAACGCCGGCATGACCAAGTTCGCGCCCAACCACGGCGACCTCGACGCGGTGAACGCCGACGACTTCCTGCGGCTCTACGCGGTCAATGTGGTCGGCGCCTTCCAGATGGTCCGCGCCGCCCGCGCCTTGCTCGAAGCCGCGCCGTCGCCGGGCGCCGTGGTCAACACCAGCTCGATCGCCGCCGTCCAGGGCATCGGCTCGTCGGTGCCCTACGCCGCCTCGAAAGGCGCGATGACGACCATGACCCTGTCGCTGGCCCGGTCGCTGGGCCCGCGCATCCGCGTCAACGCCATCTGCCCGGGCTTCATCGACACCCCGTGGTTCAAGGACATGCCGGACGACTCGATGGAGCGGCTGCGGGCGGGCGCTGCGGCGGCGACACCACTGAAGGCGGCTTCGAATGCCGAAGACATCGCCGGGGCTGCCGTTTTTCTGGCCAGCCCGGCCTCGCGCCATGTCACCGGCGAGACTCTGCTGGTTGACGCAGGTCTGCACCTGGGCGGCGCAAGTCTTTCAATGCGGTAAAAGCACAGACAAGCCGCATTCGCTTCTTCGACAGCTGTGACTTACATACGTCCATTCTGAAGCAAAAGCGTCACACTGCGCCCAAACTTTGAGCGTTAGGCGCCGAACTTGCTGGCGCTTCGAGTCCCTCGGTTGCAACAAAAGACGCGCCCTCAACTAATCCTTGGGGGACGCAAGCGCTTGCAGGCGCGCGTCGGGGTCCGGGTCCACAGCCCGGAGAACGACACAGAAAAGGGGATAGAACTATGAATGCCATGAAGATCGCACTGGCCTCGGCCGTCGCCACCGTCGCGCTGTCGGGCGCCGCGATGGCCGAAGAAGCCACCAAGCCCACCATCTCGTTCAACCTGGGCATCACCAACGACTACGTCTTCCGCGGCGTGAGCCAGACCCAGGAAGATCCCGCCATCTCGGGCGGCGTCGACGCCGGCTACGGCATCTTCTACGCGGGCGTCTGGGCCTCGAACGTCGACTTCGGCGTGCCGGACCCGAAGGTCGAAGTCGACCTCTATGCCGGCGTGAAGCCGACCGTGGGCGACACCTCGTTCGACTTCGGCGTGCTGTACTACGGCTATCGCAAGGACAAGAACGGCGCGCCGGGCGCCAACAGCTACACCGAAGTGAAGGCCGCCGTGTCGCACCCGGTCGCCGGCGCCACCCTGGGCGCCGCCGTGTACTACTCGCCGGAATGGCCAGGCAAGGGCGGTGACGCCACCTACTTCGAAGGCAACGCCGCCATCCCGATCGCCGAGAAGTTCACCCTGTCGGGCGCTGTCGGCCACCAGGAAATCAAGAACTACGGCGACTACAACACCTGGAACGTCGGCGTCGGCTTCCTGCTCGGCGAGAACGCCACGATCGACGTGCGCTATCACGACACCGACGAACACGGCTACGGCAAGATCTACGGCAGCCGCGTGGCCGTCAGCCTGAAGGCCGCGTTCTAAGCTTCACCGCTTAGAACCGAAGTTGAAGCCGCTCCGGGACGCCGGGGCGGCTTTTTCTTTAGGTGGTCGGAGCCTTGGGCGGGCGCATCGCCAGCACGGCGACGAACACCACCGCCGTCACGGCCGCGAACAGCTCGAAGGTCTGCGAGAAGCTTCCCAGCCGGTCGCGCATGGCCCCGGCGATGAACGGTCCCGCCGCCGACACCGCGCCGACCAGGCAGGTCAGCGAGAACAGCTCCAGGTTCGACTGCCGGCCATAGTAGTTCAGCAACAGCACTGTCACCGCCAGCACGGTCAGGCCAAAACCCACCCCGGTGCCGATGGCATAGAGCAGCATCAGGGCCGGGCTCGCCGCATGGGCCAGGGCCAGCAGGCCGACGACCAGCATCCCTTGGGCGAAGATCAGCAGCCAGCGCGGATCGACGCGGTCGCCCAGCGCCCCGCCGGCGAGGCGCGCCAGGGTCTGCATCAGCGATTCCAGGCTCAGCATCTTGGCGGCGATGGCGGCGGCGGCCACCGAGGCGATCCCGGCCGCGACGCCCAGCTCCGTCAGGTGCGTGACCGAGACGCTGGCGACGGTCACGCCGACCAGCAGATGGCTGAAATAGGCCGCGACCAGGATGTAGAACTGCGGCGTGCGCAGCGCCTGAGGCACGGTCCACTCATAGGCCGTGCGGTAGACGCGGGCGTTGGCCGGCGCTTCGCGGGCTTCTTGCTCGACCTCCAGGTCCACCTCGTGCGCGGCGTCGCTCAGCCATTTGGAGCCGCCGACCATCAGGGCGCAGATCAGGCCCACGACAGCCGCCAGCACGGCCTGGACGATCCAGTAGGCCCGCCAGTCGTTGCCGCTCATGCCCATCAGCGTGAGCGTCATCCACGGGCCCGCCGCACCACCCAGCGAGCCGAAGGTGAAATAGACGCCGAACGGCAGGGCGCGCTTGCGGAACAGCGACGACAGCACGTGGGTGCCGGGGATCAGCGCCGCCATCTGGAAGCCGACGCCACAAGCCGCCGCGCCGGCATAGTAGCTGAGCAGGCTCTCCGAATTGGCCAGCCCCAGGAACCCGCCCGCCAGCACCGCCGCGCCCAGCAGCAGCGTGCCACGCACGCCGATCCGGCGGATCAGGATGGCCGGCAGCCACGACGAGGCGCCGGTGAAGACGCCCAGCACGGAAAAGCCCAGGAACGCCTTCTCGAAGCTCCACTTCAACTCGCCGATCATGGCCGGCAGCACGACGCCCAGCGAGCCATAGGTCGAGGCGGTGATCAGGAACAGCAGCAGGCTGAACGCCGCCAGCAAGAGCCAGGGACGGAAGCGGTCTTCTTCGATCTTGGTCAAGGTCAGAACGTCCGCTTCAGGGTGGCGCGCCACTCCCTCCCCTTGCCCGGCAGCGCGCCGAGGTTGGCGTAGGTGTCGGCGTCGGGGGTGAAATAGAACTTGTTGAACAGGTTATCGACGTTGACCGACAGGGTGTACGGCCCGTGGTTCACGAAAGCTGAAGCGTTGACCAGCGAATAGGACGGATAGCGCACGGCGTTCTGCACCGTGCCCGCCGTGCGGCTGACATGGCTGACCCCGACCGTCGCCCCGGCCTGGCCCCAGTCATAGCCCTTGCTGGTATAGGTCCCGTACAGGCTGACCACCGACTTGGGGATCAGGGTGTAGGCGTAGTCGCCGCCGCGGCCCGGCAGGCTGTTGAACGCCCACACCACGTACGAGCCGCCATAACCCTGCGCGCCGGGCACGCCGGCGGTGTAGGCCGGGATGTACTGGAACGACGCATCCGGCCCCTTCACCGTCGTGCGCTGGCTGTTGCCGGCGAAGGTGAAGGACAGGTGCTCGGACGCCAGCCAGCGGACCTCGACCTCGACGCCCTTGGCGCGGGTGCCCTGGATCGTCGGGGCGGCGATGGCGCCGGCGATCTGGGTGCGGTTCTGCTTGTAGGCGGCGACCGAGCCGATCAGCGTCCCGCGCAGCAGCTGGAACTTCACGCCGGCCTCGGTCAGGTCGGAGCTGGACAGCCACGAGCCGTCGGCCACGAAGTTCGGCGCGACGTCGCCGGCCTGGCTCATCTCAAGGGCCGCGGCCTTGGCGTAGCTGACATAGGGCATCAGGCCGATCGGCAGCTTGTAGGTCAGGCTGGCGTTCCAGGTCGCCTTGTCGCGGTCGTCCGCCTGCTGGCCGGCGATGACGTAGCTGAGGATCCCGGTGTCCTCGCTCTTGACGCTGTAGTGGTCCCAGCGGCCGCCCAGCACCAGGTTGAAGCGCCCGGCCTCGATGTCGGAGGTGACGAAGACGCCCGTCTGCTTCCAGGTCGAGCGATTGTCGTTCTCCCACTGCAGGCCGACATTGCCCGGCTCGTTGTCGAACGGACTGTCGATGGTGTCGGTGGGCGTGGCGCCGAAGCTGATGTCGCGGCGGTCCAGGGCGATCAGGCCGCTGTTGAAGCTCTCGCGGCGACGGCCCTCGAACCAGCGGTGCGCGCCGCCGACCAGGGTGCGGGCGTGAACCGCCCCGACATCGGTCGGGAAGGCGTAGGTCAGGCGGATTTCCGAGACCTTGGCGTCCGTCGTGGCCGGATAGCCGTAGGAGACGAAGCGGCGGTTCTCCAGGCGGTCGTGGAACAGCTGCAGCTTGATCTGCCGGTCGCCGTCGAGGTCCTTGGCGAGGTCGAAATAGAGCGTCTGGGTGTTGGTCTTCGAGAAGTCGGCCGGGCTGATATAGACCGTGCGGCGATCCAGCTTGGTCGTGCCGACACCCGTGTCCAGGGTGTGGGCCGCGTCGGTGCTGGGGAAGCCGTAGTACGGGATGTAGAGCGCGCTGGCGTAGGGATAGGCCCCGATCTCGTTGGGCGTCAGCTTGCCGTTGTGATCGGCGTCGACCAGCGAGGTGTCGCGGCCGGTGATGTAGGTGCGGTTGTCGATCAGGTCTTGCGTGAGGCGGTTCCAGCCGGGTGTCTGCACGTCGCCGGTCGAGTGGAACGCCATGCCGCCGAAGGCCGTGCTCCAGCCGTTCCCGAGATCAAAGTCGGACGAGACCTCCAGGATCTGCCGGCGCGGATAGATGCCCTTGTAATAGCTGTGGCTGTCCTCGGCCTCGCCATAGACATAGACGCCGCCCTCGGCCTTGCCGAGGTTCACGGGCGCGCCGAACTGGCCGGTGAACAGCTTCTTGTTGTAGCTGCCGACCGTGGCGGTGATCTCGCCCTCAGGCTCGGCCAGGAAACGGCCCTCGTCGCGGGCGGATTTCGGGATGAAGTTGACCAGGCCGCCGACCTTGCCAGCGCCATAGACCGGGGTCGGCGGGCCGCGCAGGATCTCGATGCGCGAGGCCCCGCCGATCGGGGTCGAATAGGTGCCGCGGTTCTCCACCCGCTTGAAGCCGCGGAAGTAGTTCTCGGCCAGGGTGCCGCGGATGTTGAGCGCCCCAGGCACGCCGTAGAAGCTGGCGGTGTGGGTGCCGGGCGAGACCTTGGTGACGCCGTCCAGGGTCTGCACGCCGTAGCGTTCCAGGGTGATGTCGCTGACCAGGCTGGCCGAGCGCGGCGTCTCGATCAGCGGCTTGGCGATCCCGAACACCGTGTTGCTCGGCTGCTTTTCCAGCAGCCCCGCCTTGTCGCGCGCCACGATCACCACCGCGTCGACCTGATCGGCCACCTGCTCTTCGGCACGCGCGGCGAGACCGGTCATGGTCGAGAGGGCCAGGACGCTGGCGGACAGGAGGACGCTTCTGGACGGCATGGGGCAGTCGAACCTTCACGCGCCGCCGGACGGGGAGTCCCAACGGTCACGGTCCGATATCTGGTGATGCCTTGACCTTCGTCAAAATGCCTTCTGACATTTCAGTTAAGATTGCGAAGGCGCTGTGGCGGGAAAGTCGCAGGTTTGTTGGCTGAAGCTAGGCCGCGCCGACGTGCGGACGAGTCTGGGCCTCGGGCTGGACGTTCAGGATCCGCAGCATGGCGTTGCGCGAGGCTTCCGCATCGCCACCGGCGATGACCCGCGCCACCTGACGGTGCTCCTCGATCTCGTCCAGCAGCTCCTGCTCGGTCGCGCCGTTGAACGAGAACACCCAGAAGCGGGCGGCCTTGTGCTGCAGGGGGATCAGGATGCGGGCCAGGGCCAGGTTGCCCGAGGCCCGCGCGACCAGGGCGTGGAAGCGCAGGTCCATGGCCACCAGGGCCGGCAGGTCGCAGGTCTTGGCGGCCGCTTCGCCCTCGGCGAAGACGTCGAACATCGCCTGGGCCTCGGCCTTGGAGGCGTGCTTGGCAGCCAGCTGGGCGCAGTGCGGCTCGATCAGCACCCGGGCGTCGTAGCCCTGGCGCAGCTCCACCAGGTCCAGCGGCGCGACCGTGGTGCCCGAGCGGGCCCGGCGGATCACCAGGCCCTCCAGCGCCAGACGCCCCAGGGCGTCGCGCACGCCGGCCAGACCCGTGTCGTAGTGCGCGGCCAGCGACTGCTCGTCCAGCCTCGCCCCGGCCGGCAGTTCGCCCAGGATCAGGTCCAGCAGGATGCGCTCATAGACCTTGGTCTTCTGCAGGTCCGGCGACCAGTCCTCGAGGCCCGAGGAGTTGGCGACGTCCAGCACCAGGGTGCGAGCGGCGTTGAGCGAAGGCGAGGCCATGGGCGATCCGTGAGCGGCGGGTCGCTGATAGGTAGTGTGAAATTTCAGGCGACGCTAGGCCGCCTTAGAACGCCGGCACCACCGCGCCCGCGTACTTCTTCTCCAGGAACGCCTTCACGTCCGGCGAGGTCAGGGCGGCGGCCAGCTTCTTGACGCGCGGGTCGTCCTTGTTATCCGGACGGCCGACCAGGTAGTTCACGTACGGGCTGGTCTTGTCCTCGGCGATCAGCGCGTCCTTGGATGGGTTCAGCTTGGCGTCCAGGGCGTAGTTGGTGTTGATCACCGCCAGGTCGACCTGGTTCAGGATGCGCGGCAGGGCCGGCGCTTCCAGTTCCTTGAACTTCAGGTTCTTCGGGTTGGCGGTGATGTCCTTCAGGGTCGCCAGATCGGTCTGGTTCTTCAGGGTGATCACGCCGTTCTTGGCCAACAGCAGCAGGCTGCGGGCCTCGGTGCTGGCGTCGTTGGGGATGGCCACGGTGGCGCCGTTCGGCACTTCGGCGATCGTCTTCCACTTGCTCGAATAGGCCCCGATCGGCTCGACGTGCACGCCGACGATCGTCACCAGGTTCGTGCCCTTGTCGCGGTTGAAGTCGTTCAGATAGGGCAGCGTCTGGAAGTAGTTCACGTCGATGTGCTTCTCGGCCACCTGGGTGTTGGGCTGCACGTAGTCGTTGAACACCTTGATCTCGAGGTTCAGGCCCTCGGCGGCCAGTTTCGGCTTGATGAACTCCAGCACCTCGGCGTGCGGGATGGCCGTGGCGGCCACGGTCAGGGTGTTGGGCGCGCTGGCCTTGGGCTCCTTGGGACCGCAGGCCATGAGGGTCATGGCGGCGAGGCCGAGGACGAGGAAAGCGCGACGGGCGGCCATGAACGGCTCCATAAATCGATCAGACGGGTAGGGTTTTGCCCGGTCAGCCGCGTCGGAGGAAATCAGATTTCCTGGGGGCCCGTCGAGCGATCCCTTGACCGCGCCTCCGAACAGGCCGCTTGGATGGGGATGGCCAAGGAAACCGTCCACATCGTGCAGTCCTACATCGCCGGGCGCGGCAAGGGACTGAAGGCCGAGCAGCAGGTCGGCTGCAAGACGGCCGAAGAGGCGCGCCGCAAGGCCGAACGCCTGGCCCCCCTGCGCGAAGGCGTTGTGGCCTTCACGGTCAGCGCCGATGTCGAGCTGGGCGACTACGACGAAAACCCCGACATCCTGTTCAAGGCGGGCCGCCTGCCCTTCCCGTTCGACCAGGCCTAGTCCTCGTCGTTGGCCGCTTCCGGCACATCCGGCTCGCCGTGGATGATCCAGCTGGCCACGAAGTCGGGCGTTTCGCCGGCCAGGGTGGTCACGCCCGGTTCGGCGGCTTTGATCGCCGAGGTCTGGGGCGGAAGGGTGTAGGTATCGCCGTCGTGCTCGCCCAGCAGGTCCAGCACGATGCCCTCGTCCTCGGTGGCGTCGATGACCACGCCGAAGAACTGCTGGCGCTCCTCCACGTCCCCGTCGTTGTCGAGGAAGGTCAGGTTCATCAGCAGGGTCTTGCCCAGCAGGGTCTTGGCCAGATCGGCGTCCCAGTGAAGGGCTTCGGTCTCGTCGGTCATTTGTGGGACACCTTCCGCACGATGCTGTCGCCAATCATCTGCAGCACCTGGACCAGCACCAGCATCAGCACGACGGTGACGATCATCACGTCGGTCTGGAAGCGCTGATAGCCGAAGCGGATGGCCAGGTCCCCCAGGCCGCCCGCGCCGACCACGCCGGCCATGGCGGTGTAGGACACCAGCGCCACGGCGGTCACGGTCGCGGCGGCGACCAGGCCCGGCAGGGCTTCCGGCAGCAGCGCGCCCAGCACCACCTGACGCCGCTTGGCGCCCATGGCGAAGCTGGCCTCGATCACGCCCTTGTCGACTTCGCGCAGGGCCGTCTCCACGAGGCGCGCGAAGAACGGCGCGGCCCCGACGACCAGCGGCGGGATGGCCCCGGCCACGCCCAGCGAGGTGCCGACCAGCGCCACGGTCAGCGGGATCATCACGATCAGCAGGATCACGAACGGCACCGAGCGCAGGATGTTGACCAGCAGCGACAGCAGGCCGTTGGCGATCTTGTTCTCCAGCATCTGGCCCTTGCCGGTCAGGAACAGGATCACGCCCAGCGGCAACCCCAGCGCGACGGTCAGCACCATCGACCCGCCCAGCATGGACAGGGTGTCGATCGTGGCCTGGCCGATTTCCGGCCAATCAATGTTCGAGACGCTCATCGGGCGGTCTCCCCGGACAGTTCATCGACGCGCACGCCGGAGGCCTGGAACTGGGCGATGGCCGCGGCGACGTCGCCGCCGGTCAGGGCCAGGGTCAGCTGGCCGTAGGGCGTCTCGCGCAGGCGGTGGATGCGCCCGCCCAGGATCGAATAGTCGACGCCGGTGGCGCGGGCGACCTCGCCCAGCACCGGCTTGTAGGTCGCCTCGCCCCGGAAGGTCAGGCGCACCACGCGGCCATCGACCCCTGCGGCGGCGGTGACCTCGCCATCGGCCTCGCGCACGAAGCGGCGAGCGGTGGCGCTGGCCGGATGCAGGAACACCTGCTCGACAGCGCCCTCCTCCACCACGCGGCCGGCCTCCAGCACGGCGACGCGATCGCAGACGCGGCGGACCACGTCCATCTCGTGGGTGATCAGCACGATGGTCAAACCGAGCTCGCGGTTCAGGCCCGAGATCAGGTCGAGAATCTGCTCGGTGGTCTCCGGGTCGAGGGCGCTGGTGGCCTCGTCGCACAGCAGGACCTTGGGGTTGGTGGCCAAGGCGCGGGCGATGCCGACCCGCTGCTTCTGGCCGCCCGAGAGCTGGGCCGGATACTTGTCGGCGTGGGCCGTGAGGCCGACGCGCTCCAGCAGTTCGGCCGTGCGCGCCTTGACCTCGGCGGCCGGACGCCCGGCCAGCTTCAGCGGGAAGGCGACGTTCTGGGCGACGGTCTTGCCCGACAGCAGGTTGAAGTGCTGGAAGATCATCCCGACCCGCCGGCGCAGGGCCCGCAGGCCCTCGACGCCCAGGGCGGCGACATCGTCACCATCGACGATCACCTTGCCGCCGGTCGGGGTCTCCAGGCCGTTGATCAGCCGGATCAGCGTCGACTTGCCCGCGCCCGAGGCGCCGATCACGCCGAACACCTCGCCGGCGTTCACCGACAGCGAGACCTCGCTGAGGGCCGCGTGGCCGCTGCCTGACGCGCCATAGGTCTTGGAAACAGCCTCGAAGGCGATCACGTCGAGAAGATCCTGTGATTTTCGGAGCGCTGCACTTAGGCGCTCGCGCTCCGATAGTCGAGGCTAGGGCTGCTTGATAACCGCGCCGCCCTTCATCACGAACACGGGCTTCTCCAGCGTCATCACGTCCGCCAGCGGATCCCCGGCCACCGCGATGATGTCGCCGAAGCGCCCCACCGCCACCTGGCCGACGTCCTTGGTCTGGCCGAGGGCCTCGGCGGCGGTCAGGGTCGCGGCCTGGATCGCCTGCAGCGGGGTCGCGCCATAGCGCACCATCACCGCGAACTGCTTGGCGTTGTCGCCGTGCGGATAGACCCCGGCGTCGGTGCCGTAGATCATCTTCACCCCGGCCTTCAGCGCCTTCTTGAAGTTCTGGCGCTGGATCTCGCCGATGTCGCGATCCTTGCGCAGGTTGTCCTCAAGGACGCCGTTCTTCTTGCCCTCGGCCTGGGTGTAGTCGGTGTTGTAGATGTCCATCGAGAAGTAGGTCCCGTGCTGGACCGCCAGCTTGATGCCCTCGTCGTCGACCAGGCTGGCGTGCTCGATGGTGTCGATGCCGGCCTTGATCGCCTCGCGGATACCGGCCGCGCCGTGAGCGTGGGCGGCGACCTTCAGGCCGGCCATGTGGGCCTCGTCGGCCACGGCGTGCATCTCGTCATAGGTCAGCTGCTGCTGGCCTGGCTCGTCGCCGCGCGAGAAGACGCCGCCCGTCGCGCAGATCTTGATCACCTGGGCGCCGTACTTCTTGAGGGTGCGGACCACCTTCCGCGCCTCGTCGGGGCTGTCGATATTGTAGGGACCCTTCTCGTCCATCGACGGCGGGAAGAAGGTCGAGTCGCAGTGACCGCCGGTGGCCCCGATCGCCCAGGTCGCCGTGACGATGCGCGGCCCGATCACGTAGCCGGCGTCGATCGCCTCGCGCAGGCCCACGTCGTCGAAGTCGGCCGAGCCGACATTGCGAATGGTGGTGAAGCCCGCCTCCAGCGTCTTCTTGGCGTTGGCGACCTGCACCACGCTCCAGAAGCGGTCGCTGTATTCCAGGCCGTTATAGCCGCCGATCTCGGCCAGGCCGTCGATGTGGGTGTGCATGTCGATCAGGCCCGGCAGCAGGGTCGCGCCCGGCAGGTCGACCACCTTGGCCCCAGCGGGGACCGCGTCGCCCTTCTTGCCGATGGCGGTGATCCGCCCATCGGTGACGATCACCTGCGGGTTTTCCACATACTTGCCGCTGACCACGTCCAGCAGCCGCGCGGCGCTGACCGCCTCGACCTGGGCCGCGTTCGCCGCGCCCGCCGCCAGCACGCCCGCAGCCAGAGCCGCGGCCTTGATCCCCTCACGCATTCGATCCGTCCCCGTTTTAAACTTGAGCGTTAGGACGCTAGCACCCGGACGCGCCGTGTCGAGCCTCGACCCCGCCGGACCGATGGCTTATGGGGTCGATGGATGGGGACGTGGCGGAATCGGTAGACGCACCGGACTTAAAATCCGTTGGAGCAATCCGTGTGGGTTCGAGTCCCACCGTCCCTACCATCACCCCTACCATCACCCCTGCCATCGCTACGGCGCCGGTTGTGTTCGGCGCGACGACCCGCAACACGTGATGTGACCGAAGAGCGTATATCGGCTACGATTACCCGTCTTACGTGAATAAATCGTCCAATACCGAATATGCGTTTCTCGGGGGCTCGACTCCGCACAAGATCGTGCACGGCGTTCGTGTATCGCCGCTCGATGAGTCGATTCCTCCCCCACCGTCGCGTCCGAGTTTGTGAGCATGGCTGAAGACAAGACCCCCGATCCCGTCGACATTCATGTCGGTCGTCGCCTACGCATGCGCCGTAAGGATCTCGGCTATTCCCAGCAGTCCCTGGCCGACGCCTTGGGCCTGACCTTCCAGCAGGTGCAGAAGTACGAGGGCGGGTCCAACCGGATCAGCGCCAGCAAGCTGCACGCCACGGCCATGTTCCTGAAGACGCCGATCGGCTTCTTCTTCGAAGGCCTGGACGACCCGGAACACGCCGACACCACCGCCGCCGACCTCGCCAACGAGATGGCCAGCTTCTGGTCGCTGCCCGGCGGTCCGGAACTGGCGCGCTCCTATGTCGGGATCGAGTCCACCGGCATGCGCAAGCACCTGGTCGACCTCGCCAAGGCCATCGCCGGCGAGGAATAACCCCTAGGTCGGATCGGCCAGCAACTCGATGTTCTGCGCCTTGGCCTCGGTCAAGGCGGTGATCAGCTCGGCGACCGCCGCGTCCAGTTCGGCGGCGTCGCGGCCGCGCAGCACCAGGTTGGCGCCGTAGACGTCCGGCGGGCTGAAGAACGGATAGCTGCCCAGCGACATGTCCGGGTGGGCCTTGGCCACCGCTTCCAGCGGCGCGGCGATCGTGCCCTCGCCCGTGCCGGTGACCCGCACCGTCTTGGCCAGCACCACCGCGCCCGTGCGCAGGCGCGGACCGACGTCCTCCAGCATGCCGCGCATGATCGCCGGCACGCCGGCCAGCACGAAGACATTGTCCTTCTGGAAACCGGGCGGGCCCTGCACCGGGTTCTTCACCAGGCTGCCGCCCTCCGGCACGTGCGCCATGCGACGGCGGGCGGCGTTCGGCTCGCCCCAGCGCTCGCGCAGCATGGCCATGATCTCGGGATGCTCGGGGGCCGTCACGCCGAAGGCCTTGGCGATCGAGTCGGCGGTGATGTCGTCGTGGGTCGGGCCGATGCCGCCGGTGGTGATGACGTAGTCGTAGCGGCCGCGCAGGGCGTTGACCGCGTCGATGATCTCTTCCTCGATGTCGGGCACCACGCGGGCCTCGCAGAGGTCGACGCCGTAGGTCGCCAGGTACTTGGCGATGGCCGACAGGTTCACGTCCTGGGTCCGGCCCGAGAGGATCTCGTCGCCGATGATCATAACGGCGGCCGTCACGCGTTCGCTGGTCGTCATGCGTTCGATCCCCTAAAGCCTGTCGTTCTTACCGCTCCGATCTAGGCTCCGCATGCTGCTCCCGCAACCGCTCGTTCATGGCCGGCTGGTCAGCCGCTACAAGCGCTTCTTCGCGGACCTGGTGCTGGACGACGGGCGGGAGATCACCGCCCACTGCCCCAACCCCGGCGCCATGCTGGGCGTCCGCGACGCGGGCCAGGGCGCCTGGGTGTCGTGGTCCGACGATCCCAAGCGCAAGCTGGCCTGGACGCTGCAATGCGTCGAACAGGGCAACGCCCTGGTGGGGATCAACACCCTGCTGCCCAACAAGCTGGTCGCCGAGGCCCTGGCCTCCGACACGATCCCCGAACTGACCGGCTACGCGACCATCCGCCCCGAGGTGAAATACGCCGAGGCGAGCCGTGTCGACTTCCTGCTGACCCACCCGGACCGCCCGCCGTGCTGGCTGGAGGTCAAGAACTGCCACTTCAGCCGCACGCCAAGCCTGGCCGAGTTCCCTGACTGCAAGGCCGACCGCTCCACCCGCCACCTCGGCGACCTCGCCGCCCAGGTCGCGCAAGGCGACCGCGCCGTGGTGCTGTTCGTCGTGCAGCGCGAGGACTGCGAGACCTTCCAGGCCTGCGCCGACCTCGACCCCAAGTTCGCGGCGGGCCTCGACGCGGCGGCCAAGGCCGGCGTCGAGGTGCTGGTCTATGCCTGCGCCATGAGCACCGAGCAGGTGCGGATCGACCGCCGGATCGCCTGGCGCGGCTAGCCCCCGAAGATGAACTCGGCCTTGTAGTAGCCCTTGGCCGGATCGAGGATATCGACCGCGAACGGCGCCGAACCGTCCGACAGATCGGTCAGCCAAGCGTCGTTGGACCGCGCCATGACCCCGACGTCCTCGGTGGCCGCCGCCGCCAGCAGGAAGCCGACCATGGCCGCCTTGGTGCCGATCCCGGTCGCGCCGTCGCCGCCGTAATAGGCCAGGTAGTCGACGCGGGTGTCGATCAGGCCGTGGACCTTGGCGTCCGTCGGCGTCCCGCCGAAGATGGCCGCATAGGCCTTCTTGGTGGCGTCGAACAGGCTGAGCGATCCGTAGCTGGCCGCGAAGCTGGCCTTGCCATCCCCGTCTCGGCCCAGGTTCACCGCGAAATTGATGTAGCGGTTCACCGTGTCGAACTTGGCGTAGTAGGCGCTGTTGAGGTTGTTGGCGTTGCCGCCCGTCGCCGAGATCAGGAAGTCGACACCGACCTGGGTCGGCACCTTGCCGGTAAAGAACTCGTAGGCCAGCGTCGCCACCGAGGTCGTCGAGGCCGCGTCCTTGAGGATCGCCGGCAAGGCGTCGCCGCGCGGCGCCATGCCATTGGCCACCAGGGTCGACAGCAGGTGGGTCACGGGCGTGCGCAGGACGCTGGCCGACATGGTGTTCACGGCTGCGTCGGACTTGCGCAGGTCGACTAGCTTGTCGCTGAACTGCAGCAGCTCGACATCGATCAGCTGGTCCTGGCCGAAGACGCCGGTCCTGTCGGAGACGAGCCAACCGACCGTGGTGCGGCCCAGGGTGAAGTTGGTCGAGGCCGCTCCGTACAAGGCGGTGTCGACGCCGCCGCCGCCGTTCAGGACGTCGTTGCCGTCATTGCCGATCAGGGTGTCGTCGCCGCCGAAGCCGGACAGGACATCGGCGCCCGCGCCGCCGGCCAGATAGTCGGCGAAGGCCGAGCCGGAGACCTGGTCATTGCCGTTCAGCACCAGGAAGACGCCACCGACCGTGTCGCCGTTCTTCACATAGCCCATGAACTGCGCGACCGAGGCCGAGCCGCCCTCGACCTGGGCGACCAGCTTGTCGCCGACATAGCTACGATAGCCGGTGAGCGTGCCCGAGATCGGCTCGCCGAAGGCGTTGTAGCCGATGCCGACGCCGCTGAACTCGTCGCGATCCCCGTCGCCATAGTCGACGACCAGCGTCGTGCTGTTCTGGACCTTGACCGTGCCTGTCAGCAGCGCGGTCAGGTCGAGCAGCCGGAAATCAAGTGGATAGGCGGCGCCCGCGGTGACGGTGGCCATGGTCGGTTCCTCCCCTTAGCGAACCTCGTTAGGATTCCCTATGGTCGAGCCTTCCGAACATCGCAACCTTGAATGACAACGGCGCCGCAGCCCCCCCGCACCTAACACCGATTTAACCTGCAATTCGCTCGCAGTTCGCTACCCATTCGCTCGCTCTCGGAAGGGGGCCGCGAACTGAGGGGATCGCATGAGGAAGACCATCCTGGCCGCCGCCATCCTGACGCTCGCCCTTTCCGGGTGCGGGCCCAGCGAGCCCGGCAAGCCCGAGAGCGGCTTCATGACCGGTCTGCGGGCCGTGTTCGCGTTCAAGGCCTGCACCGGCAAGCTGGAGGACCGCTTCGGTCTCAAGGCGATCTCCGGCGTCACTTCCAACGACATGGACCCCGTCTCGACCGGCCGGCAGGGCGAGTGGGACGTCAAGTTCACCGCCGACGTCACCGAGAAGGGCACCGGCCGCATCACGCGCTACCGGGGCGTCTGCCACGTGCGGCGCGACAAGCCCACGACCCTGGACGCCAGCTTCGTCAAGGAAGTGCGCCCGGCCACCGACACGGTGCGGCGCATCAACCCGACCGGCTAGGCGTTCTGAGGGGGTCCGGGGTTGAAATCTGTGCTAGGATCGCGAGATACGCCCCTTCCGCCGACCAGATCGCCGCCTGAAACGCGGCGGCGACGCCCGAGTAGAGCATGACCTTGGACAACACCCTCGAGATCGAAGCCGAGACCCGCACGGGTCAGATCAAGATCCATAAGGCCGAAGACTTCGAGGGCATGCGCAAGGCCGGCAAGCTGGCCGCCGAGTGCCTGGACATGCTGATCCCGCACGTGCAGCCGGGCGTCTCGTCCGATCACCTGGACACCCTGGCCCGCGAGTTCATCCTCGACCACGGCGCCCTGCCGGCGTGCCTGTACTATCGCGGCTATCCCAAGACGGTCTGCATCTCGCGCAACCACGTCGTCTGCCACGGCATCCCGGGCGAGTGGAGCGTCAAGGAAGGCGACATCGTCAACATCGACGTCACCGCCATCGTCGACGGCTGGCACGGCGACACCTCGCGCATGTACGGCGTCGGCGAAGTCGGCCCGCGCGCCCGCCGCCTGGTCGAGATCACCTATGAAGGCATGAAGCGCGGCCTCGACGCCGTGAAGCCCGGCGCGACGCTGGGCGACATCGGCCACGCCATCCAGAGCTACGTCGAGGCCCAGCGCTGCTCGGTCGTCCGCGACTTCTGCGGCCACGGCCTGGGCCGGGTGTTCCACGACGCCCCGAACATCCTGCACTTCGGCCGTCCCGGTCAGGGCGCGGTGCTGAAGCCGGGCATGTTCTTCACCGTCGAGCCAATGGTGAACCTGGGCAAGCCGGCCGTGAAGGTGCTGAACGACGGCTGGACCGCCGTCACCCGCGACAAGTCGCTGTCGGCCCAGTGCGAGCACTCGATCGGTGTGACCGAGGACGGCTACGAGGTGTTCACCGCCTCGCCGGCCGGCCTGTTCCAGCCGCCGATCCTGGGCTGAGCACCTAGCCACTAGACAACCCTGACGCGATGCCGCCAAGATGTTCCCGTAAAGTCGGGGGCGGCATGGTCAGCGTCAAATCCCTGGGCGTGTCCGACGCCGAGCCTGCCTTGCCGGTCAAGGCGAAGAAGGTCTCGGCGCACACGCACCATGCCGGCCATCGCGAACGGCTCCGTACGCGCGCCAAGGCCGGCGGCTTCGTCGCCCTGCCCGACTACGAGCTTCTGGAGCTCTATCTCTTCCGCACCTATCCGCGCGGCGACGTCAAACCGCTGGCCAAGGGCCTGCTGGCCCGCTTCGGTTCGCTGGGCGCGGTGCTGGGCGCGACGATCGAGGAGCTGGCCACCGTGCCCGGCGTCGGGGAGACGGCGGCCATGGACATCAAGCTGCTGCACGAGGCGACCTTGCGGGCCGGCCGCGACAAGATCGTCAAGCGGCCGGTGATCAGCTCGTGGAGCGCCCTGCTGGGCTATGTCCGCGTCGCCCTGGCCAACGAGTCGCGCGAGCAGTTCCGGGTGTTGTTCCTCGACAAGAAGAACCAGCTGATCGCCGACGAGGTGATGAACCGCGGCACGGTCGACCACGCCCCGGTCTATCCGCGCGAGGTGATGCGCCGGGCGCTGGAGCTGTCGTCCAGCAACATCATCATCCTGCACAACCACCCGTCCGGCGACCCGACTCCGTCGCGGCCGGACATCGACATGACCAAGCAGATCATCGAAGCCGGCAAGGCGCTGAAGATCGCCGTCCACGACCACCTGGTCGTCGGCCGCGAGGGCGTGGCCAGCTTCAAGGCGCTGGGGCTGATGTGAATCCGGATCAGGACATTAATTTCTTAACGGGATCGCCGAGCTTGGCTTGACGCCCTGCCCCCAGACCTTAGCGTCACGGCTCCTGTTTGCTCCGGAGTCCCCGCATGCGTCGCCTGCTCACCGTTCTCCTCGGCTCGGCCGCCCTGCTGACCGGCGTCGCGCCTCATGGTGCTTGGGCCGCCGACGCCAAGAAGACCCCGGTGAAGCCGGATGATATCCCCAAGGCGATCAAGACGCTGCACGACAGCTTCCTGATCCTGGACACCCACCTCGACACGCCCGAGCACTTCTCGCGTCAGGGCTGGTCAATGCTGGACCGCCACGCGGTCTCCGAGGACGGCACCCAGGTCGACCTGCCGCGCATGAAGGCCGGCGGCCTGGATGGCGGCTTCTACGTGATCTACACCGGCCAGGGCGAGCTGACGGCCGAGGGCTACCGCAAGGCCCGCGACTTCGCCCTGAACCGCGCGACCGAGATCCGCGAGATGGTCGCCGCCCACTCCGACCAGTTCGAGCTGGCCTACACCGCCGAGGACGCGGTGCGGATCAACAAGGCCGGCAAGAGCTTCGTCTTCCAGAGCATCGAGAACTCCTGGCCGATCGGCGAGGACCTGACCCTGATGCAGACCTTCTACGCCACCGGCGTGCGGATGGCCGGGCCGGTCCACTTCCGCAACAACCAGTTCGCCGACAGCTCGACCGACAAGCCGATCTGGCATGGCTATTCGCCGCTGGGCCTGCGCTGGCTGGCCGAGGCCAACCGCCTGGGTATTCTCGTGGATGTCAGCCACGCCAGCGACGACATCGTCGACCAGTCGGTGGCCCTGTCCAAGGCCCCGATCATCGCCTCGCACTCGGGGGCCAAGGCGATCTTCGACCACCCGCGTAACCTGGACGACGCCCGCATAAAGAAGATCGCCGACAGCGGCGGCGCCATCTGCATCAACTCGGTCTATCTGAAGGCCTCCGAGCAACCGAGCCCGGAACTCATGGCCGAGCTGAAAGCCCTGGGTCCGATGGACGACGAGGCCACCGAGGCCCAGGTCAAGGCCCGGATGGTCAAGATGGCGGCGCTCAAGGCCAAGTACACGTTCCCGCCGCGCGCCAATTTCGAGATCTTCATGGCCAGCATGCTGCACACCCTGAAGGTGGCGGGTCCCAAGGCCGTCTGCGTCGGGGCCGACTGGGACGGCGGCGGCGGCGTCGAAGGCCTGGAAGATGTCGCAGACCTGCCCAAGATCACCGCCCGCCTGAAGGCCGAGGGCTATAGCGACGCCGACATCCAGGCGATCTGGAGCGGCAACGTCCTGCGCCTGATCGCTGGCGCGCAGGCCTACGCCAAGAGCGTGGCGACGGCCAAGCCTACCGAATAACATCGTTCTCGATTAGACTTCCCCGGCATCGGCTGGGGAGGTCCGCCCATGGGTCGCGTCGCGTATCTGGTCGGGTTCGCCGCCCTCCTGCTGCTGGCCGCGCCCGGCGCGAGAGCCGCCAGCTTCGACTGCGCCAAGGCCGGCACGGCGACCGAGAAGGCCATCTGCCGTGACCCGGCGCTGTCCAAGCAGGACGAGGCGGTGGCCGCCGCCTACAAGACGGCGCTGACGCTCTGGCCGGCCGGAAACTGGTCGACCTATCTGCGCACCGAGCAGCGCAACTGGCTCAAGGATCGCGACACGATCTGCAAGGGCGGCGACATCGCCTGCCTCAAGCGCGACTACGAACTGCGGCTGGGTTACCTGCAGCGGCGGAGCCTGAAATGGACGGGCCGCTACGTCGCCGGCAACTGCCCCAAGGACGGCGTCTTCCTCGACGCCGCGCCCAGCTATCCCCAGGACGAGCTGTCGATCGACATCTACTATTGCCCCAACGCGGCGGGGAACATGCTGCAGCAGGTCCGCGGCATGCCCGACGCGATGGGCCGGCTGGACTACAAGGGCGACGCCAACTGCCCGATCACCCTGGTCTTCACCCAGGACACTGTCACGGTGTCCGGTCCCAGCACGGGAAACTGCAAGCTTCTGTTCGCCGAGCGGGTCTTCCGCCGCGATCCCGCGCGCTCGCCCTTCCTCAACGAGGATTGACCCATGGCCCGCCTCGTCGCCGCCCTGCTGGGCCTGATCGTGCTCGCCCTGGCCAGTCCGGCCGCCGCCGCCAGCTTCGATTGCGGCAAGGCCCGCACCAAGGTCGAGAAGCTGATCTGCGCCGATCCCCAGCTCTCCCGCCAGGACAGCGAAGTCGCCGCCGCCTATGCCGAGGCGCAGAAGGTCTGGGACGGCAAGATCATCGCCTATGTGAAGATGAGCCAGCGCGGCTGGGTCGGCGCGCGATCGCTGACCCCGCCGGGCCTGAGCGGAGACGGCGCGCTCTGCGAGGACGACGCCAGCCGCCTGACCTGCCTGCGCCAGATCCACGCCGACCGCATCGCGGTGCTGAAGAGCCCAGGCTTCCGGCTCAGCGGCATCTATGCGCGCGGCCAGGACTTCATCAGCCTCAAGGCCATGCCGACGGGCTTGAACTTCGGCTACGCCCTGGCCGATACGAGCGCCACACAGGGCTTCACCGACGACACCCAGCCGATCCGCGTCACGCCCGGCCAGACGGCGGTGACCTTCCCGTTGACCGGCCAAGGTCCCGACGCCTGCCGGCTGGACGCGGTGTTCACCGCCGACGCCATGGTCCTGACCCAGAAAGGCCCGTGCTCGGGCGCCAAGCTCGGCGGCCGTTGGATGCGGGACCAAGCCCGCGATCCGGAAGCCGAACTGTTCTAGGTCAGTTCGGCCCTTCCATGCGCCGCGCCGCCGCGGGCGTGTAGACCCGCGCCAGGCCGTCGGCCAGGGCCGAACGCTCCTGGGGCGTCAGGGAGGCGGTGAAGCTGGCCAGGGCCGCCTCGACATTGCCGCGGGCCTGCTGGTCCAGGGCGCGGGCCGAAGCCAGGCGGCGCGACACCTCGGCGGCGTCGTAGCCCGGCGCGCCGAGAGCCGCCAGCGCCGCCTGCCGTTCGGCGCGGGCCTGCTGGGTCAGGGGCCTGTTCTTCTTGTTGGCTTCACTCAGCGCCCGGCGGAAGGCCTTGCGGCTGTCGGGCGAGAGCACGTCGCCGGCCGAGATCAGCGGCGGTCGGGCCTGGGCGGCCGGCGCGGTCGTGTCGAGCGGGGGAGCCGTGACCACCGGTGGCGGGGCCGCTACCGGCTGAGGCGCAGGAACCGTTGCGTGATGGGTCGGCTTCGGCTGAACTTCGACCGGCGCGGTGGGAACCACCGGCGGGGGACTGGGCGCCATGACGACGCGCGGGGCCGGCGCGGCCACGACGACCGGCGGCGCGGTCAGTCGCGCATAGGCCAGCCCGGCCAGGCCGCCGATCAGGAACACATTGACCACCGCCGAGGCGGCCAGGGCGATGATCCAGGGCCGCGAGGTCATAGCTCGGAGGGCTCCGCCAGGGCGTCCTGCAGGGCCGAGGAGGTGTCGACGGCCGTGACCACCGGCTGCTCGGCCACGACCACCGGCGCGGCGGCCTGCGGACGGCCCACCGCCACGCCGACGGCGATGCCGGCGAAGGCGGCGGCCGACAGGCCCAGGGCCGCGCCGAGGCCCGCTATCCAGCGACGACCGGCGGCCGCCGGCTGCGGCGCGGCGGCAATCAGGCGGCCCAGCAGGGCGGCGTCAGGGCGTTGGGCGGGGGCCAGATCCAGCAGGCGGTCCAGCTGCGCGGCTTCGGCCAGCACCGGCGACAGGCGCGCGGCGTTCTCAGCCAGCAGGCCACGCGCGGCCTCGCGCTCATCTTCCGGCCAACGAGCGATCTCGCCGCCATAGGTCTCGGCCAGAGCCTCGAACCTCTCGAGCGTCATCATGACCATGCGTCCCTCATCCCCCCGCCAAATCCGCCAGCGACGCCTTCAGCGTCCGCCGCCCGCGCGAGAGCAAGCTCTCCAGCGCCTCGACGCTGATCTCCATCAGTCCGGCGGCCTCGATATTGCCCAAGCCCTGGTGATGGCAAAGCACGATCGCCTCGCGCTGGCGAGGCGGCAGGGCCGCCAGCGCCGCCTCGACGCGCTTGGAGAGGTCCGCCCCGATCAGGCCCGCGTCCGGGGCCGGGCCGGTGTCGACCTGCTCGGGCGGCGTGTCGGTGGCGATCTCGCGCCGTCGCCGCAGCCGGTCGTAGCAGAGGTTCAGCGCCACCCGGTGCAGCCAGGTGTCGAACTTCGCAGCGCCCGGCTTCCAGGCCCTTGCCTGCTTCCAGGCGCGCAGGAAGGTCTCCTGGGCCACGTCCTCGGCCTCGCCGGAGTCGTTCAGCATCCGCCGGGCCAGGGCCAGGATACGCGGCAGGCGTCGGTCCAGCAGCGTGCGGACGGCGGACGGGTCGCCCCGTCCCACCCCCGCCAGCAAGGCTTCGTCGGGATCGTTCCCGTCGGACGCCAACCGTCACTCCGCCGCGCACGTCGTCATCAGACCCCGACCTTGGCCTTGCCCGGCTTGGCGCTCAACTCTTCCAGCGTCAGAACGCCGTCATTGTTGGTGTCCATGCGCTTGAAGCGCCAGGCCAGCAGGGCGTCGGCCTCGGCGCGCGACAGCATGCCGTCCTTGTCCTTGTCGAAGCGGGCGAACAGTTGCTTGCCGCGCTTGCCGGCCTTGCCCGAGGCCTTGGCGTCGACCTCGGCGTTCTGCTTGCGGTAGGCGGCGAACTCGTCGGGCGAGATCTTGCCGTCCTTGTCGGTGTCCAGCCGCGCGAACAGCTTGTCGCCGTTTTTGGCCTGGAACTGCTGCAGGGTCATGCCGTCGGTGGCCGCCGGAGCGGCCTTGGTCGGCGCGTTCTGGGCCAGCGCGGGGCCGCCCAGCGCCAGCACGGCGCCGACGGCGATCAGGGTGCGTACAATCATCAGTCTCAAGGTCTCCATGGAGGAAGGCCCGTCCCATCAGACTGAACGCGCGGGAGAAGGAATTCCGTCGCTCCCAAAATCCGATTTCCCCGGCGAACGCCGGGGCCCAGATTCATCCGGTGAGGTTTGGGTGTTCTCGCCCAAGTCAGCACCCCACGGCAGAAGCTCGTGGGTTCGATCTGGACCCCGGCGTTCGCCGGGGAAATCGGAGTTGGGCAGGCTTACCCCGGCGCCTTCACGATCGCGGAATAGGCCGCCCGGGCTTCGGCCTTGGCCTTGGCCAGCTTGGGTTTCAGCGACTTGAACTGGCTGACGTGGCCGGCCTTGGCCAGCAAGGCCTTGAAGGCCTTGGGCTCGGCTTCCGGGTCGCCGCCGTCTTCCAGGGCGACCTTGATCAGCTGGCTGAGGTCCTGCTCCAGCCGCCAGGCGGTCTCCAGCCGGGTCAGCGCCCCGGCGTCGGCCAGGCCCGCCTCACGCAGGGCCGCCAGGGCCTCGCCGGTGTTCTGGCGCAGGGGGCCGCCCTTGGCCGCGTGGGCCAGTTGCAGGAACTGGGCGGCGAACTCGATGTCCACCAGGCCGCCGGGATCGAGCTTCAGGTCCCAGTCGCCCTTGCCGGGGCGCTCCTGCTCCATCAGCTCGCGCATGTCGATGACGTCGGCGGCGGTCTTCTTCCATTCGCGCGGCCGGCGCAGGGCCGCCTCGATCGCCCCCTCGGCCTGGGCCTTGAACGCCGACGAGCTGGCCCAGACCACCCGGGCGCGGGTCAGAGCCAAGAGCTCCCAGGTCTCGGCCTCGCGCTCGTAATAGTCGCCGAACGCCGCGAAGCTGACCGCCACCGGACCCTTGGTCCCGGAGGGGCGGAGCTTGAGGTCGACCTCGTACAGCGTCCCCTCCCCCGTCGGCGCCGACAGGGCCGAGGTCATGCGCTGGGTGAAGCGGGCGTAGAAGGTGTCGGCGCTCCACTCCTTGATCGCCGACGCGCCGGCCGGATCGTCGGCGATGTAGAGCGTCATCAGATCAAGGTCGGACTTGGCCGTCATCTCGCGCGAACCGGCCTTGCCCAGAGCCACCACGGCGACATGGCCGGGGAAGGCGCCGCCCAGGCGCTCGGTCTCGGCCAGGGCGGCCGGGGCCAGGCCGCCGATGATCAGGTCGCCCAGCTCGGCGAAGGCCCGGCCGATGTCGCGGGCGTCGGCGCTGCCGCTCATCACCCGCACGCCGATGCGGAAGCTCTGGTCGCGGAATAGCCGCCGGGCGGCGTCCATCGCACCCTCGAAATCGGCCGGGTCCCACGGGGCGACAGTCGGCGTTTCGATCGGGCCGAAGAAGCTGGGGTCCAGCAGGGCGTCCAGGGCCGTGGGCCGCTTGGCCATGGTCGTGGCCAGGCGCGGGGCGAAGGCCATGACCTCGACGATCAGCTCGAACAGGCGCGGCTGGGCCAGGAACAGCGACTGGATCTGCACGCCGGAACTCAACGACGCGAAGAAGTCGGCGAAGCGGTTGAAGGCCTGGTCCGGCGCGCCCGTGGCGTTGGCCGCGTCCAGGAGACGCGGGGCCAGGCGCGTGAACAGCTCCCGCCCCCGCTCGGTGCGGGTGGCGGCGATGTGGCCGTGGTGCCAGCCGCGGATGGTGGCCGCGACGCGCTCAGGGCTGGAGAAGCCCATGCGCTTGAGGGTGGCCAGGGTCTCCGGATCGTCCTCGACTCCAGTGAAGACCAGGCTGCCGAAGCGTGAGGACAGCTCCTCCTCGCCGGCGAACAGGCGGCCGTAGCGGACATTGACGCCCTTGATGATCTTGCCGACCGCCGCGTCGAAGCTGCGCAGATTGTCCTGGCCCCACAGGGCGGCGACCTTCTTGCGGTCGTTGTCCGACTCCGGGAGCTTGTGGGTCTGGTCGTCGGCGATCATCTGGGCGCGGTGCTCCAGGGCCCGCAGGTCCTGGTAGGCCTTGGACAGCCAGCCGGCGTCCTCCAGGGTCACGTGGCCGGCCGTCGCCAGCGCCAGCAGGGCGTCCAGCGTGCGCGGGCCGCGCAGGTCGGGCTGGCGGCCGCCCAGGATCAGTTGCTGGGTCTGGACGAAGAACTCGATCTCGCGGATGCCGCCGCGCCCCAGCTTCAGGTCCGCGCCCTTGGCGGTCAGGCGGTCGTCGACCTTGTAGATGTGGATCTGGCGCTTGATCGAATGGATGTCGGCGATGGCCGCGAAGTCCAGGTTCCGCCGCCAGATGAAGGGTTGCAGCCCCTCGAGGAAGGCCGCGCCCTCATTGAAATCGCCGGCCGCGATCCGGGCCTTGATGTGGGCGGCGCGCTCCCAGTTCTGGCCGACGCTCTCGTAGTAGTCCATGGCCGCGTCGACCGGCATGGCGGGCGGGGTCGAGGACGGGTCGGGCCGCAGGCGCAGGTCGATGCGGAACACATAGCCGTCGGCGGTGCGCTCCTGCAGCACGCGGCCCAGGTGGTTGGCGATCCGCACCGCCACGGCCTGGGGCTCGACGCCGTCGGCGACCTGCAGCTTCTCGGGCGCGTAGAAGATCGAGAAGTCGATGTCGCTGGAATAGTTCAGCTCGAACGCGCCGTGCTTGCCCATGGCGATGCAGAACAGGCCCGGCGCGGGGCCGTCCTCGCCTTCTCCCACGTGGGTGAGCGCGCCGCGATCGACTTCCTGCCGGACGGCCTGGGCCAGGGCGGCGCGCAGGGTGGCGTCGGCGAAGCGGGTCAGGGCGCCGGTCACCTGGTCGAGGTCCCAGACCCCGCCGAGGTCGCACAGGGCCGTCAGCAGGTGCAGGTCGGCCTTCAGCTCGCGCAAGGTCCGGCGGGCGGTCTCGAAGTCCGGCTCGGCTGCGACGGCTTCAGCCGCCGCGAGTGTGGCGGCCAGGGTCTCGTCCGGATCGCCGGCCAGGATCATCGGCAGGCGCTTGCCGTCGCGCCGCGCCAGGCTGGCCAGATAGGGCGAGGCGCCGAACACCGGGGTCAGCGCCGGCCAGGCCGCATCGACGCTGGCCATGGCCTCGCCGACCCGCTTGGCGATCATCTCGTGCGCCCGCTCGGCGGCCTTCGCATCGAGGATCGGACCGCAAGGGACAAGGCGTTCGGAGAGGCGAGTCATGCCGGCACCGTGACCCGGCTTTTCGCGTGGAACAAGCCAGAGCGCGTTAGGCGAAGTGTTTGCGGTTCGCCGCCCGAACGCGCTCCAGCTAGTTGAATCTCATCTCTGCTCGTCCGAGCAGAGATGAGGGCGCTTGACGTTCGAAATTACAGTTGTAACCATTCAACCTGAGGAAACGGCAGGAACCGCTTCGACGATGATCGAGCTTTTCGCCCTCGCCCTGGTTCGGGCCCAGATCGCCGCCGCCGCCGCGGTGCTGCTGGTCGTGATGCTGCGCCCGTCCGCGCGCCAGCTGTTCGGACCGCGCCGCGCCTATGGCCTGTGGGCCATCGTGCCGGCCGCGGCCGCCGCCGCCTTCTTCCCCAGCCTGGCCGAAACCATGGAGATCGGCGACCCCGCTCGTCCGTGGGGCGCCCTGGCCGGCAAGCTTGTTTTGCTGTGGCTGGTCGGCTGCGCGATCGCCACGGCGGTGCTGGTCGTGCGCGAGCACCTGTTCCACCGCCGGGTCGACAAGGGCCAGGCCGGTCCGGCCGTGGTCGGGGCCCTGTGGCCGCGCATCGTGCTGCCGTCCGATTTCGCCGAGCGCTTCGACGCTCGCGAGCGCGAGATGATCACCCTGCACGAGCGCACCCACATCAATCGCGGCGACCCGATCGCCAACCTGGTGGTCGCCGCGATCGGCGTGCTGGGCTGGTGCAACCCGATGATCTACCTGGCCTCGGCCCTGATCCGCATCGACCAGGAGCTGGCCTGCGACGCCACGGTCGTGGCCCTGCGCACCGACATCCGCGCCGACTACGCCAAGGCCCTGATGAAGGCGCAGCTGAGCGTTTCGGTCTCGCCCCTGGCCTGCGGCTGGGCCACCCATCCGCTGATCCTGCGCGTCTCGCTGCTGAACCGCCGCGAGCCGGGCCTGACCCGCGACGTCATGGGCTTTCTGACGATGACCTTCCTGGCGCTGGCGGCCATGGGCACGGTCTGGAGCATCGCCCCGCGCGGTCCCCTCTCCAGCGACCTGAACCCCGGCGTGGTGGCGCGGATGGACCCCTATACGGGCGCGATCATCTGGGTGAAGGCCGACCACTAGGATGATCGACCTGCTGGTCCTGGCGCTGATGCGCGTGCAGATCGCCGCCGCCCTGGGCGTGCTGGCCGTGCTGCTGCTGCGCCTGCCCGCCCGCTGGCTGTTCGGACCGCGCCTGGCCTACGGCCTGTGGATGCTGGTCCCGACCGCCGCCATCGCCGGCCTGTTCCCCAGCCTGGCCGACGCCACCAAGACCGGAGTCGCCGCCCAGCCGCTGGGACACGGCCTGGCGCTGAAGGTGTTGCTGGCCTGGATGGCCGGCGCGGCGCTGCTGACCGGCCTCATGGTGCTGCAGGAGTACGCCTTCCGCCGCCGGGCCGCGCGCGGTCTGGCTGGTCCGGCCGTCATGGGCGCCCTGTGGCCTCGCCTGGTGCTGCCGGCCGATTTCGCGGAACGCTTCAGCGCCCGCGAGCGCGACCTGATCCTGCTGCACGAGCGCACCCACATCCGCCGGGGCGATCCGGTGGCCAACCTGATCGTGGCCGGCTGCCGCGTCGTGGGCTGGTGCAATCCGATGATCCACCTGGGCGCGGCCCTCGCCCGCATCGACCAGGAGCTGGCCTGCGACGCCACGGTGCTGGCCGTCCGCTCCGGCATCCGCGCCGACTACGCCCGCGCCCTGCTGAAGGTCTCGCATTCCGGCGTCGCCTCGCCCCTGGCCTGCGGCTGGGGCACGCATCCGCTGGTGCTGCGCGTCGGCTTCGTCGGCAAGGCCGAGCCCAGCGCCCGCCGCCAGATCGCCGGCTATGTCGTCCTGCCGGTGCTGGCGATCGCGACCTTCGTGGGCGTCTGGAGCCTGTCGCCGCGCGGCTTCGACTCCCTGGCCATGGCCCCGGACGCGCTCTACGTCCCCAGCGCCGAACACGGCTGGAAGCTGCCCAAGTCCTAACCCAGGAACAGCTTCACGTACTCGTCGGCTGGCCGGCGGTTGATCGTGTCGTTGACCCAGAACTCGACCACGCCGTCTTTGTCGGGCTTGGGCAGGCGCACGCCGGCCACGCGCATGCGGTCGAAGAGGCCCTCGGCGACCTTGGGCTTCAGCACCAGTTGCCGGATGTTCGAGGCGTTCGGCGCGGGCTTCAGCTTGGCGGCGCCCGCCTTGTCTAGCGCGGCGAACACCTGGTCGGCCGTGGCGAAGGCGGCCTTCTGGCGAGCCTGGAAGTCGTCCAGCGCCGCCAGGGCCAGCACCGAGCTCTCCCAGCCCTGATAGATCGTGCCGCCGAACTGGTGGCGCAGGGCGCGGGCCTTGGCGATGTCGGCCTTGGAGCCCGCCAGCACCGCCCCGAACGGCGCGTCCAGGTACTTGTAGAGCGAGACATAGACCGTATCGAATAGCGCCGCCGCGCCGGCCACATCGTAGCTGGGCGGGGCCAGCAGCAAGCGCGCGCCGTCCAGGTGCATCCGGATGGCCTTGCCCTTGGCGTAGGCCGAGATCGCGGTGAGGTCGGACAGTGGCAACAGCTCGCCATGGGCGCGGCGCACCGGGCTCTCCAGCGAGATCGCGCCGATGCGCAGTGGATAAGGCCCGTTCTCGGCCTCGTCGACAGCGGCCTTGATCTCGTCCAGCGACGGCCCGGCGCGGCCGGGGGCCAGGTTCACGAGGTTCAGGCCCGACAGCAGCTGGGTCGCGTCGCTCTCGTCGCGATAGAGGTGACCTTCGTGCTGGACGATGACCCGCGTGGCGTCGCCGGCCAGGATGCGCACGGCGACGTGGTTGGCCAGGGTGCCTGTCGGCAGGAAGGCGCAGTCCTCCTTGCCCAGCAGCGTGGCGAAGCGCTTCTCCAGTTCGGTGACGGCGCCGCCGGCGAGATAGCCGTCGCGCGGCTTGCCCTTCTGGACCAGCTCGACGAGGCGCGTGGCGGTGCGGACCGCATCCGGCGGCGCGCTGTCGCCGACCAGCCAGACGCTCTTGGCGTCAACGGGCGGGAACGGCGGCGGGGCGGGCTGGGCTAGGGCCTGATACTGGGCGAAGGCCACGCCGGGCGCGAGGGCCAGCGATCCGGCGAGAAACTGGCGGCGATCCATCGAAGACACCCTCCTTCCAAGATCCTCCCCCGCGATGCGGGGGAGGTGGCCCAGAGGGCCGGAGGGGGCTAGCCCGGCATACGTCCAGCTAGCCCCCTCAGTCGCTTCGCGACAGCTCCCCCGCATCGCGGGGGAGCATCATTCCACCCGCGGCAGCACCAGGGCCACCCGGAGCCCCGGACCCATGCCGTTGTATTCGCCCGGCCCCTCGGCCAGCTCCAGCCGGCCGCCGTGCGACACCGCCACGGCGCTGACCAGCGACAGGCCCAGGCCCGCGCCGGGTTCGCTGCGGCTGTTCTCCAGGCGCACGAAGCGCTGGACCACGCGGGGACGGTCGGCCTCAGGCACGCCCGGCCCCGTGTCGGTGACCGAGAACTCCAGCTCGCCCGACGAGGTGCGCCGCGCGCGCAGCATGATCGCTCCACCCTCGGGCGTATATTTGATGGCGTTGTCGAGGATGTTGGCCAGCGCCTGGGCCAGGAACTCGCGGTTGCCCTTGATGGTCAGGGCCGGGGTGATCTCGGCCTTGAAGTCCAGGCCCTTGTCCTCGCACGAGAACTCGTAGAGTTCGGCCATGTCGGTGGCCAGTTCCGAGGCGTCGAAATTGCTCTGGTCCGGAGCCGAACCGGCGGCCTGCAGGCGGGCGATGGCCAGGACGGCGTTGAAGGTCTTCAGCACCCCGTCAGCGTCCTGCAAGGCGGTCTCCAGCGCCGCCACCGGATCGCCCTTGCCGTTCTCGGCGTCGATCAGGGCGACCTCCATGCGGGCGCGCAGGCGGGTCAGCGGCGAGCGCAGGTCGTGGGCGATGGCGTCGCCGGCGTGGCGCAGGCCGCCCATCAGGCGCTCAATCCGGTCGAGCATGTCGTTCAGGCCCTCGGCCAGCTCGTCATACTCGTCACGGGTGCCGCGCACCCGGGCGCGGGCGTGCAGGTCGCCGGCGCGGACGTCGTTGACCACGTCCACCAGCCCCTGCATCGAGCGGCTGACATTGCGGCTGATCAGGATGCCGCCGGCCATCCCCAGCAGGATGACCAGCGCGCCCGCGCCCCACAGGGCCCGGACGATCTTGCGGACATAGGCCTCCGAAGCGTCGACATCGGCCCCGACGAACAGAATCTCGCCGTGGTCCAGCCGCTGCTGCACGCCCCGCGCGGCGGCCTTGACCTCGGCCCCGTCCAGGTCGGTCTCGGTGACCTTGAAGCTGGCCCAGGTCGGCCCGTCGCCGGTGAAGTCGCTGACCGGCGACTCCTCGATCGAGCCCGAGATGCGCTTGCCGGCCTTGTCGGCCAGGAAATAGAGGAACGGCTTCTCGCCCGTCGCCCGCTCGACGATGGTCTGGTTCAGGGCGTCGACGCCGCCCTGGCGGTAGGCCGCCTCCAGGCTCTCGAACTCGCGGCTGATCTCGGCCTGGGCGCGGCGGTTCACCTCGCCCGCCGTGGCCACGTAGATATAGCCCAGGAAGGCGCTGGCGGCCGCCGCGAACAGGGCCAGGAACAGCAGGGTCAGCCGGAACGGCGTGGTGCGGAGAAGGCGCGGCAGACGCATGGGCTCTTAGATCTTCTTGCCGAGCAGCGCCGCTAAATCCTGGCGACTGTCGAGGATACGGAGAACAAGGATGCCACTTCCGTCGGGAAGTGGCCGATAGACGATCTTCCAAGGCCGAACGCTGAACACTCGTGGCTCTCCAGGCGTAGTCACGTCCTGCCACCCAAGTCTCGGACGACGCGCCAGGCGCTGAAGGGTCGCTCCGATCCGATCGACTTGGTCCTGCGCACGCGCCTCTCCGCCGTCCTTGGCGATCCACAGAGCCAGCCGGACGACATCATTGCGCGCCTTGGCGCTGTACGTGACCTCCGCCCCCGCCATACGCGACGCTAGCGGCCTTCCTTACGAAGCTGCTCGCGCACTTCGGCCATGATCGCCTCAGAATCCCAAGGCGTAGGCGGTTCGGTTTCAGCAAGCGCTTCTGCCACCAGCTCGCCGATGACCTCGCGGTTGCGGTCCCACCAAGCGGCCTCTTCGGCCTCGGTCGGCGCCGGGCCGAACAGGTCGTCGAGATCATCAGCCTCGGGTTTGGCAGGCTTGTTCATGGTCTGATCCTACCACGCCGCCCCGCGATCGCCTACGGATCGAGCCGGTAGCCGGCGCCGCGCACGGTCTGCAGCATGGCCCGGTCGAAGCCCTTGTCGATCTTCGAGCGCAGGCGCGAGATGTGCACGTCGATGACGTTGGTCTGCGGGTCGAAGTGGTATTCCCAGACCTTCTCCAGCAGCATGGTGCGGGTCACCGACTGGCCGGCGTGGCGCATCATGAACTCCAGCAGCTGGAATTCGCGGGGCTGGAGATCGATCTCCTTGCCCTGGCGATGGACCGTCCGGTTGATCAGGTTCATCTCCAGCTCGCCGACCTTCAGGGTCGTGGCCACGGCGCCGGTCTCGCGGCGGCGCGACAGAGCCTCGACGCGGGCGACCAGCTCGGGGAAGGCGTACGGCTTGACCAGATAGTCGTCGGCGCCGGCGCGCAGGCCGGTGACGCGGTCATTGATCTCGCCCAGGGCCGACAGGAACAGCACCGGCGTCTGGTCGCCCTCGCGGCGCAGCGTCTCGACCACGGTGACGCCGTCCATCTTGGGCATCATGCGGTCGACCACCAGCACGTCGAAGCCGCCCTTCTGGGCCTCTGCCAGACCGGCCTCGCCGTCGGGCATGTGCTCGACGTCGTAGCCAGCCTCCTTCAGCCCGTGCGCCATCGCGGCGGCGGCTTCCAGATCGTCCTCGATAATCAGAATACGCATCGTCAGAGCCCCTCATGCGCTCAGGCGGAATGGCGGAACGACGACGTTCTCCCGATTCCGCGCATCGCGCGACAGTTGTGAGGTTGATAGCCGTTTCGGAGAGCGCCGTAACTTAAACCTTGGACAGAAAAAGCCCCGCTCCGATTTCTCGGAGCGGGGCTCTGTCGTTCAGCGATCAGTCGTCCGCTTAGAGCCTGTCCTGATCGGCTTACCCAAGCCGATCAGGATAAACAGGCTCGCCATCACATTCGTAGAAGCCTTCCAGGCTTCTACGGCGCGATCTTCAGCGGCACGAAGACCGGGCGGTTCTGGCGGATGATCTTGACCAGCACGCTGTTGCGACCGGCCTTCTTGGCCGAGGCCACGGCGTTGGTCACGTCGGCGGCGTTGTTCACCTGCAGGCCGTTGATGGTCGAGAGCACGTCGCCCTTGGCCAGGCCCTTCTCGCCGGCGTCGCTGTCGCCCTTCACGCCGGTGACCAGCAGACCCTTGATCTCGCTGTCGATCTTGTAGGTCTGACGCGAGGCCGGGTCGATCGGACCGAGCGTCAGGCCCAGGGCGTCGATCTTCTGGGTGACGGGCTTGTCCGGGGTCGGGGCGGCGCCGCCGTCCTTGTCGTCATCGTCGTCGTTCAGGCCAAGCGCGTTCTCGGCCGGACGGGTGCCCGACTTGACGTCCACCACGCGCGTCTTGCCGTCGCGGATGATCGACATCTTGATGCTCTCACCCGGACGGGCCTTGGCCACTTCGCGGGTCAGTTCCGAGCGGTTGGCGATGGTCACGCCGTTGACGCCCGTCAGGATGTCGTCCGGCAGCAGGCCGGCCTTGGCGGCGGGACCGCCCGGGACCAGCTCGGCGACGATCGCGCCCTTCACGTCCTTCAGGCCCAGGGCCTCGGCCGACTCGGCGCTGAAGTCCTGGATGGTGACGCCGATATAGCCGCGAACGACCTTGCCGCCCGAGATCAGCTGCTTGGCGGTGGCCTCGGCGATGTCCGCCGGGATGGCGAAGCCGATGCCGACCGAGCCGCCCGACGGCGAGTAGATGGCGCTGTTGACGCCGATCACGCGGCCATAGATGTCGAACGACGGACCGCCCGAGTTGCCCCGGTTGATGGGCGCGTCGATCTGGATGTAGTTGACGAACGACGAGGTGTTGTCGCCCAGGTCGCGGTTATAGGCCGAGATGATGCCGGCCGTGGCGGTGCCGCCCAGGCCGAACGGGTTGCCGATGGTGATGACCCAGTCGCCGACGCGCGGCTTGGCCTGGTTCTCGAAGTTCACATACGGGAAGTCCGCGCCCTTGGCCTTGGGGTCGATGACCTTGATCACGGCCAGATCGGTGCCTTCGTCGCGGCCGACCAGGGTGGCCTTCAGCTCGCGGCCGTCCTTCAGCACCACCTGGATGTCGTCGGCGTCGGCCACGACGTGGTTGTTGGTGACGATGTAGCCGTCGGCCGAGATGAAGAAGCCCGAACCGGCCGATTGCTGCTTCGGCGTGGCCGGCGAGTCGCCGTCTTCACCGTCGGAGTCCTTCTGGCCCGGCTTGCCCTTCTGGCCGCGCGGCACGATGTCGAACCCTTCCAGGCCCGGGATGCGCAGCGCCTGCGGCGAGGCCTTGGAGGTCACGTTGATCTGGACGACGGCGGGCGAGACCTTCTCGAAGATGTCGGCGAACGACATCGGCGCGCCCGGCGGCGGCGCGAAGGCCGGGGCGCCGGCCACGACCGGACGCGCGGCCGGGGCTTCGGCGGCGGCCGTCCCCATGCGCATGCCCACACCGGCCAGAGCGGCGCAAGCCACGCCCGCGCCAGCGATGGCGCCCACAACGAAACCCGACTTCCTAGCGGTCATTCTCTGCTTTCCTCACCCGCGCGTCCTACGCGCGGTCCCGTTGGACCTGAGAACCTAGCCGTGACGGCGAAAGGTGCAATGGTTCTCGAATTACCTTTACGTCATTGGAGCTCGCTTCATGCGGCTCCATTTCGGCGCAATCGTGTCAATCGTCTTGAAGCAATCTGGCGACGCGGTCTTCTTCTTCCTGTGAAAGCTCTGTCTCGGCCGCCTCCCGACGGCGCAGCAGACCGACCATCAGCACCCCGCCGATCAGCAGAACCCCGACCGGGGCCAGCCACAGCGCGGCGTTGCCGGCCGAGAAGCGCGGCTTCAGCAGCACGAACTCGCCATAGCGCTGCACAAGGAACGCGCGGATCTCGCCATCGCTGCGGCCGGCCTTGACCTGCTCGCGGACAATTCGCCGCAGGTCGCCGGCCAGCTGGGCCTCGGAGTCGTCGATCGACTCGTTCTGGCAGACCAGGCAGCGGACTTCCTTGAACAGCACGCGGGCGCGGGCTTCCTGCCCCGGATCGTTCAGGCGCTCGGACGGCTCGGACGCGCTGCCCATCAGGGCGACGGCGGCCACGGCCACCAGCAGGGCGCGGACGCGGCTCACGACACGACCTCGCCGGCGCGACGACCGACACCCAGGCGCACGCGGCGGTCGGACAGCGACACGACGCCGCCCAGGGCCATGATCAACGGGCCCAGGAAGATCAGACGCACCCACGGGTTCACATAGGCGCGCACCAGCCAGGCCGGCTTGCCGCCCTCGCCCGCACGGCGCTCGCCCAGCACGACATAGATGTCGTCCAGCGCGCGGGGGCAGATGGCGACCTCAGAGGTCGTCTGGCCGCCGGTCGGATAGAAGCGGCGCTCCGGCTCGGCGTGGCAGACTTCCACGCCCGCCTTGTTGACGACCTTCACGATCCCGCGCTCGGCCAGGTAGTTCGGCCCCTCGACCGTGCCGACATCGGTCAGGGTCAGGGTGTAGGCGCCCAGGGCGTGGCTGTCGTTGAGGCTCAGGGCCTGGGCCGCCTCGACGCGCCAGGCGGTCTCGAACGAAGCGCCCAGCACGAAGATCCCGAGGCCCGCGTGGGCCAGGGTCGTGCCCCAGGCGCCGCGCGGCTGGCCCTTGGCGCGGCGAGCGCTTTCGGCGGCGGGAGCCCGGAACAGCTTCAGGCGCTCGGCCATCTCCAGCAGCGCGCCGCCCAGCAGCCAGAAGCCTAGGGCCAGGCCGGCGCTGGCCAGGGCCTTGCGCGGCTGCACCACGCCATAGGCCACGAGGCCCAGCGCGGCGGCGACGGCCAGCACGATCCACAGCTTGCGCGCCACGCCCTTGGCGTCGCCGCGCTTCCAGGCCAACAGCGGACCTGCCGGCAGCACGCAGAACGCCAGGATCATCAGCGGCACGAAGGTCAGGTTGAAGAACGGCGTGCCCACCGAGACGGCCTCGCCGTCCATGGCCTCGCGGATCAGCGGATACAGCGTGCCCAGCAGCACCACCGCCGTCGCCGTCGACAGCAGGATGTTGTTGAGCACGATGGCGCTCTCGCGGCTCACGGGACGGAACTGTCCGCCCGGGTTCAGGTTGCCGGCGCGCAGGCCAAACAGCAGGAACCCCGCGCCGGCCGCCACGCCCATCATGATCAGCAGCAAGACGCCGCGCGTCGGGTCGACGGCGAAGGCGTGGACGCTGGTCAGCACGCCCGAACGCACCAGGAAGGCGCCCAGCATCGAGAAGGTGAAGGCCGCCAGGGCCAGGAACGCCGTCCAGCCTGGCAGCGCCCCGCGCTTCTCGGTGACGATGGCCGAGTGCAGCAGAGCCGCGCCGATCAGCCACGGCATGAAGCTGGCGTTCTCGACCGGGTCCCAGAACCACCAGCCGCCCCAGCCGAGTTCGTAGTAGGCCCAAAAAGCGCCCAGGGTGATGCCGACGGTCAGCAGGCTCCAGGCCGCCAGGGTCCAGGGCCGCACCCAGCGCGCCCAGGCCGCGTCGATCCGACCCTCGATCAGCGCCGCCAGCGACAGCGAATAGACGACCGAGAAGCCGACATAGCCGCTGTAGAGGAACGGCGGGTGCACCGCGAGCGCCCAGTCCTGCAGCAGCGGATTGAGCGAGCGCCCCTCGACCGGGACATCGACCAGTCGGGTCAACGGGTTCGAGGCGAACACGGTGTAGGCCAGGAACATCACGCCCAGCGCGCCCTGGATGGCGATGGCGTAGGCCCGCAGGCGCGGCGGCAGGCTGTCGCCGAAGAAGGCCATGGCCGCGCCGTAGCCGGTCAGCACCAGGCACCACAGCAGCATCGAGCCTTCGTGGCTGCCCCAGGCCCCGGCCACCTTGTAGAGCAGCGGCTTGGCGGTGTGGGAGTTGTTGGCCACGTTGGCGACGGAGAAGTCCGAGACCACGAAGGCGTGGATCAGCGCCGCGAAGGCCACGGCCACGGCCACGAAGGTCGCCACGGCCGCGCCGCGCCCGGCGCCGGCCAGCACCGGCGAGCGCCGCGCGCCGCCGAAGGCCGACAGGCCGGTCTGCGCGACCGACAGCATCAGCGACAGGATCAGGGCGAAGGCGCCCAGTTCGACGATCATGTCGTGGGTTTTCCGTAGCTAGGAGCCGCAGCGCCTTCCCCGCGCCACTCGCCCTGCTTCTTCAGCGCCTTGGCGACGTCGCGGGGCATGTAGCGCTCGTCGTGCTTGGCCAGCACCTGCTTGGCGACGAACACGCCGTTGGCGTCGAACGTCCCCTCGGCGACGATCCCCTGCCCTTCGCGGAACAGGTCCGGCAGGTCGCCGTGATAGGTCACCTTGGCCGTGGCGCGCTGGTCGGCGACCACGAACTCGACGTCACCGCCCGGATGCTTGACCACGCTGCCGTGCTGGACGAGGCCGCCCAGCTGCACCTTGCGACCGGGGGCGACGTGCGCTTCCTGGGCCTGGGCCGGCGTGTAGAACAGCGAGATGCTGTCGCGCAGGCCATACATCGCCAGGCCCACGGCCAGGGCCAGCACCGGCGCGACGGCCAGAAGGATCGTCAGGCGCCGACGCGCCTTGCGGGATTTCGGCCAGAAACTCATTGCGCGATCTTCTGAGCAGGCGTGTCGGCGGCCTGGCGCAGGGCCGACAGCACCTTGGGCTGGTCCTTGAAGCGGGCTTGGGCGGAAGCCAGCGCCGCGTCGCGCTTGGCGGTCTCGCCCAGCACGGCATAGGCGCGGACCAGGCGCACCCAGCCATCGGTGTCGTCCGGCGATTGGGCCAGGCGCGCGGCCAGGCCCTCGACCATGCCGGCGATCATGCCCTGGACCTGCGGATTGGCGTCGGCGGCCGGTTGGTCGCTGGGCAGGCGGCCGCTGGCCTCGACCTGGGCGATCTCCTGGCCCAGGGCCACACGGCCGGGATCGTTGGCCGGCAGGCTGGCCACGAGGGCGCGCCAGTCGGAAAGACCGCCAGCCACGTCGCCGTCAGCGACCTTGCCGCGACCGATGTAGTAGCGGGCCCGGATGTCGTTCGGCGCGACCTTCAGCGCCTCGGTGAAGGCGAGCTTGGCGTCGCCCCCGACCACACCCTTGGCCTCCATGACGAAGGTCTCGCCCAGCAGGCTCCAGATGTCGGCGCGCTTGGGGGCGATGCGGACGGCCTTGCGCAGGGCGGCCTCAGCGCCGGGCAGGTCGCCGGCGGCGGCGCGGGCCTTGGCCAGGAACACCAGCGGTTCGGGATCGGCCGGCCGCTCGGCGGCGACGCCTTCCAGCACGGCGGCGATCTTCTCGGGCTCCAGGGTCGCCGGATCGGCGGCCTTCCACGCGGCCACGCGCTTGGCGTAGGGCTGGTCGGCCATCTCGGGCTTGCCCAGCGTGACATAGAGGCCGAGAGCGGCGACACAGGCCGCACCGACGCTGATCACGACGGCCTTGCGGGGGCCGACGCCATCGCGCTCCCAGACCTCGGCCTGGTCGGCGGCGGCCAGCAGGCCCCGGCCCGCCTCGGCGCGGGCGGCCTTGAGCTCGGTCTGCGCCAACAGGCCGTCGATGGCCAGGCGCTCGACCTCGGCCAGACGGCGGCGATGCGGTTCCAGCCGGGCCTGGGCGTCGTCCACGGGCCGAGCCCGCGCCGCGCCCCGCAGCACCAGCCCCGCCGTCGCGGCCGACAGCCCCGCCGCAGCGATCCAGAAAGCGATCATGGCGGCGTGTTAGCGTGTTCCCACGCCCGCCGTTAGCGGAAAAAGCGCTTAAGTGAGGTGGTTAAGACTCGCGCAAAGCAGCAGATCATCAACTACACAACTTATCAGGGCATAAAGGATTTCTACCTAGAACCACTCCACAGTGAAGCTTGGAGTGCCGAACGATGCCCGACTATAATACGGTCCTAGAGTCATCCTCCCTGATAAGCCCTCTCGTAGCGGCATTCACCGGAGGCCTTGCCGGCGCCTTCCTGAACCAGCTTGGCACTGCGCTGCGGGACCGCAAGCAGCGCGCCGAAGAGACCGGCAGCGCGACGCTGTTCATCGTCCAAGAGTTGAGGCTGTTCGCAACCAGGTGCGTGTCTGTTCACGAAGAACACGGTGGGCATGAAAGCAGCGGCGGTATTTTCGGCAGGATCGCAACCAGCTTGCCGGTTTTGGGCGAGTTCCCGTCTTGGATTCGCTGGCCCAGCATCGGCGCCGATTTGGCCGCAAAGCTCATGGGCCTGCGAGCTGAAATCTCCGACCGGCAAGCCTACCTCCATGAGCAAATGGAACTCGTGGAGCGGGAAGACGTCTTCGACTTTACCGCCGAGGAGGCGTTGCTGCTGGCTCAATCCGCGCAACGCCTCATTGTCCTCCTTACTGAGCAATTCAAGTTGCCAGAGGTGGATAGGTCGGCCGCTGAAAGGCTGTCGAAGTACGTCTCCGACCACGCCCCAAAAGTTGAGCAACAACAAGAGAAGCGACGGGCGGACGGTGAACGCCGGCGGATCGAAAATCACGCTCGGAAGCTGACTGAAGAGGCCAATTCCATCCAGCCCATCACCCCGCCGGTAGCCTCGCCGACGCCACCGCTGCCGCCTCCCCCGACGGCTCCGAAAAGGTCACGGCAGCGTGGTCCGAAGAAGACCTAGGCCGCGATCGCCGCCGCCGCCCGTCGCCGCACGATCTCGGCGGTCTTGTCATCGCGCGTGTAGGCGATGAAGCCGGCCGCCACGTCCAGGTACTTCACGGCCAGGCCGGAGTCGCCGCCGTCGCCCGTGCGGGCCACGTGCAGGACGTCTTCGATATAGGGATCGAGGCGGCTGTTGAGCTTCTCGAGGATCTTGTTGCGCGAGGTGCCGTAGCCGGCCTTGTCGGCGCACGAGCGCAGCTCGGCGATGAAGGCGAGGGCCGACTGCGCGCGGCGGATCAGGGCCTCGTCCGGCTCGTCGGTCAGCTTGGCCGCGCCCTTGCTGCCCTTCTTGGACATCATCGACAGCGACCGTAGCGGCAGGGCCGCTTCCAGGGTCTTGTCGGCCTGGTCCATGCGCTGCTCGCAGACCTTGGCCATCTGCTGCTTGTGGCGTCCCAGGCGCTTGCCCCACGGGCCGTCCTTGGCGACGTCGACCGACTGCTGGAACTCGACGATCTGCAGCTGCACGCGGTGGGCGGCCTGCGCCGCCTCGCGACCGGCGCGCTCGCCGTCCGAGAAGTTGAAGGTCTCGATCTGGACGATCGAGGCGTCGATCTCGGCCAGCACCCGCTCGCCGAATTCCTTGACCTCGGACGAGGCCAGATAGCGGTCGCTGGGCCGGTCCATGACCGCCGAGATCACGCGCAGGATGCGCCAGTCGTCCGGCAGGTGGGCCGACAGGATGTCCAGCATCAGCGGACCGGCGTCATCGCTGATCCGGCAGGCGTCGCGATAGGCCAGGCGCGCGGCGGCCGCGCGCTCTTCCGACATGCGGCTGATCCATTCCGACAGCTTGGGCAGGCACGTGCGGGTGATCGACGACAGCTGCAGGCACAGGGCCAGCTGCTCGGGGTCGCACAGCGAGCGGACGCTGTCGAACGCCCCGTTCTCCGGATCGCGCAGGCCCGAGGCGGCGGTCTTGCACAGGTCGTCGAACACGTCGGGCACGCCCGTCTCGAGGTCCCACGGATTGCACTTGGCGGCGGCTTCCTCGACCCGCGAGGGGGCCACCGACTTCAGGGCCCGCCACAGGCGCGACAGCACGGCCGGCGGGAACTGCACCTGACCGTCGCGGCGCTTGGCGCACAGCGGGACGATCGGGCTGAGGATATTGTTGCGGACGAAGCGGTTGGCGGTCTCGTCCTCGACCAGGCCGCGCACGGCGGCCAGAGAACCGGTCGCCCCGGCGCTGGACAGGGCCAGCTCCAGGCTGCGTAGCGCCGCGTCCGGAGCGGTTTCCACCAGCGTCCGGATGATCTGCAATTTATGCGCGGCGATAGTGCCCATGGTCCCCCGTGTCGGAGAAACCGATTCCGACAGGCGTCAACCATGTTCGTAACGAGGTTAAGGATTTCCGAAATCGTGAAAATTTCACGCGGTCCGCAGCGCAATGTCGCGGCCGGAAAAGCCGTTATCTACCAGAAGTTTAGGTCACCGGTGTCGAGGACTGGCCAAACCCGGTTCTGTGACAATTGGGCGCAACCGGAAGTTACGTTTCGGCTCTCGGAAGGTCGAGAACCACACGTAGTCCGCCCATCGGGGATTCACCAAGCTGCACCGATCCGCCATAGGCGCGGGTCAATTCGTCGACGATCGACAGGCCCAGACCCGATCCGGGGGCGTTCTCGTCGAGCCGCTGGCCGCGCTTGAGGGCCTGGGCGCGCTCTTCCGGCGGCAGGCCAGGACCATCGTCGTCGACGGTGACGGTCATGCGCGCCTCGCCCGAGGGCGCGGCGTCGACCCGGATCTTGCCCTTGCTCCACTTGCCGGCGTTTTCCATGACGTTGCCGACCACTTCCAGGAAGTCCTGCTTCTCGCCCTGGAAGCACAGGTCTTCCGGGCAGCGCCAGTCGATCTCGACGCCCTTGTCCTGGAAGATCCGCTCCAGGGTCACGGCCAGCTCGTCCAGGATCGGCTCGACCGGCGTGCGCTCGCCGCTGGTCTGGGAGCGGGCGGCGGCGCGGGCCCGGCGCAGGTGGTGGTCGACCTGCTCGCGCATGGTCTGGGCCTGGCGCTCGACCACCTCGGCCAGTTGGCCCGGTTGCTGGGAGGCCTCGGTCAGCATCACCGACAGGGGCGTCTTCAGGGCGTGGGCCAGGTTGCCGACGTGGGTGCGCTGGCGCTCGACGACCTCCTGGTTGTGGGCCAGCAGGGCGTTCAGCTCGACGGCCAGCGGCTCCAGCTCTTCCGGATAGATGCCCTCGACCCGCTCGGCCTTGCCCCGACGGACCGAGGCCACCTCGCGGCGCAGGCGGAACAGCGGCGTGAGGCCAAAGCGCACCTGCACCACAGTGGCCAGGATCAGGCCGCCGGACAGGATGGCCAGGGCGATGGCGGTGACGCCGGCGAAGCGATCCGCGTCGGCGTCGATCGGCGTGCGGTCCTCGGCGGCCAGGAACACCACCGGATCGGCATAGCCCGGCAGGCGGGCCAGGATGGCGGCGGCGCGCAGCGGCTTGTCCTGCGGTCCGCGCATGTTGAAGTACTGGGTCTGGCCCGGGGCGGCGTCCAACTGGTCGATCTGGGCCGAGGACAGCATCAGGTCGCTGTCGAACAGCGAGCGCGAGCGCTCGACCGGCCTCATCGCCCCGTCCAGCGACTTGTCCAGGATCACCCAGTAGCGGCCCGAATAGGCCCGCGTGGCGCGGATGTCGGTCAGCACCGGCGCGCGCAGCTGGCCGTCCTCGACGGTCGAGCCGGCATAGAGGTCGTCGGTCAGCACCGCCAGCGACTGGTCGAAGCGGCGGATGGCGGCGCTGCGGAACTGGGCGGTCAGGAACACCCCGGCGATCAGCACGACCAGCAGGGTCCAGATCCCGGCGATCAGGACCAGGCGGCGGACCAGCGAACGGCGGCGCAGGTCCAGCAACGGCTTAGGCGGCCTCTTCGCCGGGCAGCGGGGCCAGGCGGTAGCCCAGGCCGCGAACGGTCTCGATCCGGTCGGCGCCCAGCTTCTTGCGCAGGCGGCCGATGAACACCTCGATGGTGTTGGAGTCCCGGTCGAAGTCCTGGTCGTACAGGTGCTCGACCAGCTCGGTGCGGCCGATCACCCGGCCCTGGTGCATCATCATGTAGTGCAGCAGGCGGTATTCCAGCGAGGTCAGGCGCAGCGGCTCGCCATTGACGCTGGCGCGGGCGGCGCGCGGGTCCAGGCGCAGGGCGCCGCACGACAGCGACGGCGCGGCGTGGCCGGCCGAGCGGCGCAGCAGGGCGCGCAGGCGGGCCAGCAGCTCTTCGGTGTGGAAGGGCTTCGCGAGATAGTCGTCGGCCCCGGCGTCGAAGCCGGCGACCTTGTCGCTCCAGGCGCCGCGCGCGGTCAGGATCAGCACCGGCGTGGCGATGTTGCCCCGGCGCCAGCGCTCCAGCACCGACACGCCGTCCACCTTGGGCAGGCCCAGGTCGAGGATCACCGCGTCGTAGGGTTCGTTCTCGCCCAGGTACTGGGCTTCCTCGCCGTCCGGGGCGTGGTCGACGGCATAGCCGGCGTCGCCCAGGGTCAGCTTCAGCTGGCGCGACAGGTCGGGATCGTCCTCGACGAGCAGGATACGCATGGAAGCTCCTAAACCGTGTTAGCCGCCGCTCAGGATCTGGCCGGTGCGGGCGTCGACGATGAAGTCGATGCGGCGGCCGTCGGCGGTGGCCCAGCGCACGCGATAGTTCGAGCCTTCAAGGCCGGCGTCCAGCACGCGGCCGGGCACGCGGCGACCGATCATGTCGATCACCCGCGACAGCGGCACCAACTGGCCCGACTGCACGCCGTCGCGCGCCTGGCCCGATCCCGCGCGCCAGTCGGCGCCCAGGCTGTCGGGACCTCGGTCATGACGCTGCGCCGAGGCGACGCCCGGAAGGGCGGCGGCCAGCGCGGCGGCGACGATGATGGCGCGGATCGTTTTCATGCTCTCCGGTCTAAGGGATCGCGGCTGAATGGAGACTGAACGCCCGGGTTATGAACGGGCTGCGACGTTCTGTCACGAGCGGACAAGCTTTACGCCTCTCCTCCCCTTCCACGTGAGCAGAGTTCAGGCGTCCGCTTACTTCCGCTTCGGCGTGTAGGGCTTTTGATCCCGCCAGGCCTGGGCGAACTTTTCGAGGTCTTCTTCGACCGTCTCGGGCAGGGTCACGACCAGTTTGGCCAGGAGGTCGCCGCGTTTGCCCTTGGCGTCGGGCATGCCGCGCCCCTTCAGACGCAGGGTCTGGCCGCTGTTCGAACCCTTCGGCACGTTCAGCATGACATTGCCGTCCGGGGTCGGGGCTTCGATCTTGCCGCCCAGGACCGCGTCGGGGATCGAGATCGGCAGGTCCATGACCAAGGCCTCGCCCTCGCGGCGGTAGATCGGGTGCGGCTTGATGGAGAGCTCGATGAGGGCGTCGCCCTGACCGCCACGGCCTGGGCTGCCCTGGCCCTTCAGGCGCAGGGTCTGGCCTTCCTGGGCGCCGGCCGGGATGGTGACGTCGATCGTGCGGCCGTCCGAGAAGGCCACGCGCTTCTTGCCGCCCTTGATCGCCTCTTCCAGGTCGATGTCGAGGCGAGCCTTGATGTCGGCGCCCTTGGCCGAGAAGCCGCCGCCCGGGCCGGCTTGGCCGCCGCCGAACGGGCCGCGCGCGCCGCCCTGGCCGAACATGCCGCCGAACAGGTCGGAGAGGTCGATCTCCGGCCCCTCGTCGCGGTGGAAGCCGCCGCGACCGAAGCCGCCGGCGTTGAACGGGCCGTTGCCGGGCTGGCCGCCGAAGCCGCGCGCGGTCTCGCGACCGTCGGCGTCGATCTGGCCCAGGTCGAACTTCTTGCGCTTCTCGGCGTCGCCGACGATGTCGAAGGCGGCGCTGACCTGCTTGAACTTGTCTTCCGCCTTCTTGTCCCCCGGATTGGTGTCCGGGTGGTACTGCTTGGCGAGCTTGCGGAACGCCTTGCGGATCTCGTCCGCGGTCGCGGTGCGGGAAACGCCGAGTTCCTGATAGGGGTCGCGCGCCAAGGAGTGTCCTCTAGAAAAGCAGGGGCTGTGGGTACCGCCCTCCATCTAGAACGTCCAGAGCGCCGCGCAAGGCCCCGTGTGGCTAATTTACCACAGACCTGATGTCGCGGGGCTGCCCCAGCCGTACAGCGAGGAGCCCTGGGCGACCTCGATCCGGACCGCTGGCGGGGCGGTGACGACGATGGCCGGCTCCGTGACCTCGGCTTCGTGGAGCACCGTGTCGCCGTCCAGAACCCGGACGCGATAGCGCTCGACACCCTCGGCCAGCGGGACCTCGCCCGCCCAGACATCGCCGCCGATGCGGGCGCGGCGGATCCACGAGACGTGCAGGTCGCCGCCGATCCGCCGAACGCGCAGATGTGCCGGCGCCAGCGGACGCAGGGCGCGGCCGGTCCAGGTCGTCGTGATCTCGGTCATCGCCGAGCCTGATGGCGGACCGCCCGCCGGGGCGGCGCGGACGATCAGCGGCGTCCCGCGCTCGAAGGCGGCGACGTCCAGGCGGACCACCGCCTCGTCCAGCAGCACCACCGGCGCCCCGGCGGGGATCGTGACCTCGCTCGCCGCGCCGTCGCGCTGGCCCCGTAGCAGGCCCGAAAGCCGCCAGACATCCGGCGCCACCAGCTCGGCGGCCTGGAAGGCGATCACCTCCCAATCGCCGGACGGGGCGCGGACGGCCAGGGCGTTGTCGCCGGCCAGGACGGCGGCCAGCGGCGCGGAGGCGAGACTCCGGCCCTCCAGCCGCACGGTCAGGCTCCCCGTGCGGTCGAGACGGTGCGGCAAGGCCGGCGGCAGGTCGGACAGGGTCGCGCCCAGGGTGGCCGGGCTGGCGACGCGGGCGCGGACCTTCAGGGTGTCGATCCCGGCGCCGGCATGAACCTCCAGCGGTCGCCACGGCTCGCTCGCGGCGGCGACCAAAGGCCGAGGATCGTCGGTCAGGCCGCCATCCGCCGGCAGGTCCAGCACGTGCAGCACCGGCGGAGCGGGCGGATCGCGCGGCGGGGCCGGGCTCCAGTCGAGGCCTCGGCCCACGCCGATCTCGGCCAGGGTCGGGACCAGGGTGGCGCGGGGCTGTTCGTCGAGGTCCAGCCGCTGCACCCGCCAGGTCGCGCCGTCCACGGCCACGCGGTCGCCGGCCTCCAGCCGCAAGGCCGCCGAGGGCGACAGATGCACGATCCGCGTCCGCCGCGCCGCCGCGTCGGCGGCCAGCATCCGGCGGGCGACGGCCTCGGCTTCCGAAGCGGCCAGCACGATCGGCGCATCGGCGTCGCGGGTCCCCTGCCCGGCCTCGCGCCGCACGACCAGCGCCCCGACCTGGTAGTCGCGGGCCGCGTCCAGGAACCTCAGGCGCAACGCCTCGGCGGCCGGGTCCAGGGTCCGGGTCTCCGTCTCGCCCGGCCCGTCGTCCGGCAGCGCCAGGTCGTCCTCGGTCAGGGCTGTAACGGCGACACCCGAGCGGGCCAGCATCTTCACGTGATCGCCGCGCTCGACCGGATCCAGGGCGAAGGCCTCGGTCAAGGGCGCGAGCGCATCCCGCAGCCGCATCGGCCGGTCGACGACATAGCCGCCGACGGTCCCGCCGGCCTCGCCCGGATCGATGGCCACGCCGGCGCGAGCGCCCAGGGCCTCGATCAGCTCGGGCAGCGGCGCGATACCCGCGCGGCCGGTCAGCCAGTGGCCCAGCACCCAGTTGCCGCCGTCGCTCCAGACGTCCGACCGGGCCGGAAAGTCCGGGAACGGCCGCGCGTCCCAGCACCAGGCGCTGGCGCTTTCGATCATCGGCCCGCCATAGAGCGGCGAGATCGGATTGGCGTCCGGCTCCTCCAGCCAGGCCAGCACGGTCTCCAGGTAGCGGCGCTGGCCGAAGTCGTCGCGCGCCCCGGTCGAATAGGGCGGCAGGAAGCTCTCGGAGCTCTTCGGGTCGATGAAGAGGTTCGGGGAATTGGCCCCCTTGTCGACCGCCGGACAGCCGAACTCGGTCAGGCGGATCGGCTTGGACATCGGGACCCAGGCCGTCGGCGTCGCCGAGCGCACCCCGCCCGGCCGGTCGTGGTGCGGCTGGCTCCACCACGACTTCAGGTCCTTGGCGCGCCAGATCCACGGCTCGCCATAAGCGCCGTCAGTGATCGGGGTGCGCACTTGCGCGTCGCGGTCGGCCTGGCTGGCGTAGAACCAGTCGAAGGCGTCGCCGCCCGTCAGGCCGGCGCGCAGATAGGCCGGGTCGTGCGGGCCGAAGAAGCCCGCTTCGGCGTCGCGATGGTCCTCGCCCTCGCGCCAGTCGGTGACCGGCGGGTACCAGTCGACGCCGACGAAATCGATGTTCGGATCGGCCCACAGCGGGTCGAGGTGGAAGACGGCGTGGCCGCCGCCCGGCTGATGCCCGAAATATTCCGACCAGTCGGCGGCGTAGCCCAGCTGGGTCTCCGGTCCGACCACCGCGCGCACCGACGCGGCCAGGGCCTTCAGCTTGGGCACCGCCGGATAGGTCCCGCCCGACCCGCGCACCGTGGTCAGGCCGCGCAGCTCCGAGCCGATGACGAAGCCGTCGACGCCGCCGGCCTGGGCGGCCAACGAGGCCTGGTGCAGCACCATCCGGCGCAGGCCCCAGGTCCCCTCGAAGAAGGCGCTGACCTGGCCGATGGCCCCGAACGTGCCGTCCGTGCCCGCATCGCAGGTGATCCGCCCACGCCAGGGATAGGTCGGCGTGTCCATCAGGATGAACGGATAGAGCGTGACCTTCAGCCCGCGCCGCTTCAGCTCGGCGATGGCCTGCAGCACCACCGCGTCGGAGGGCGTGCCGCCATAGGCCGGAGCGCCGTCCTTGCGCGAGACCAGATGCGCCTGACCGCGCCCGAGGCCCGCCACGCTCCAGGTCAGCGGCAGGGTGTCCTTGGCGTCCTGCTCGACGCCGGGCCGGATCTGGCAGCGGCCGCAGCGCAGGTCGGTCCCGAACCAGGCCACCACCAGGGTGACGTGATCGACGTTCGGCAGCTGCGCCTGCAGCTGGTCCAGCGCCACCACCAGGTCGGGCCGGCCCTCGGCGTTGTGGACGCTCTCGGACTCGGTGCGGGTCAGGCCGTTGCGGCGTAGCACCGCCTCGGTCGCATAGACGAACTCGCCCGCGCCGGGGATCAGGCAGACGCCCTTCAGCCGGTCTTCCAGGCCGAGGGTTCCGGGCGCGCGCGGCCGGCGGAAGACCTCGAACGACAGCTGCGGCGGGCGATTGCCGAAGGCGTCCAGGGGCAGGTCCTCGAACACCACATAGGCGACGCCGCGATAGGCCGGGGCGTCGCCCTCGATGGCGGCGATCAGTGGGTCGGGCGCCTGGTCCTCGGTCCCGCGATGCAGGCGCATGGTGACGCCGGTCATGTCCATGACCTTGCCGTCGGCCCAGACGCGGCCCAGGCCGTCGATCGGACCTTCGGCCACGGCGACCGCGAACGACAGGCTGTAGGCGTAGCTGTTGGTCTTCTGGCCCTTGGAGCCGCCGACGCGGCCCTCGACGCGCTTCTCTCGGAAGCGGGCGGCCCAGATCACCTGGCCGCCGACGCGGGCGCGGCCGAACACGCAAGGCAGCGCCGCGCCCTCGGCCGCGCCGGTCAGGCGCAGCTCGGGGATGCGTGGGCCGACCTGGCGGGCCGGGGTCAGGGCGTTGATCGCCGCCTGGTCGACGAGGCCGCCCAGGGCCGCGCCGGCCACGGCCCCCAGGGGACCGCCGATCGCCGCGCCGACGCTGGAGAGGATCACCTGGGCCATGGATTCTCCGTGGGAAATCTGAAGGCGGCCACACGGCGCTCGCGCCACCAGCGGCCGAGATGGCTCTCGACGCAGGCTCGGCCCCAATAGGCGTGGATCATGCGGTCGGGACCGGACTGGATCGCGCAGTGCTTGGCGACCGCGCCGGGGGCCATGCGGAAGACGAGGACGTCGCCGGGGCGCGGCGTGTCGGTGGGGATGAGCCAGCGGTGGAAGGCTTCCAGGAGCAGCTCCCGACCGCCGGTCTCGGCCCAGTCGGGGCGGTACGGTGGCGGCGGTTCGGGCTCGGCGCCGTGGAGGGCGCGGTAGACGCCACGGACTAGGCCGAGGCAGTCGCAGCCGGCGTGCAGGGTGGAGGCCTGGTGGCGGTACGGGGTGCCGAGCCAGAGGCGGGTGTGGCGGAGGATAAGATCCTCCCCCGCGATGCGGGGGAGGTGGCCCGGAGGGCCGGAGGGGGCGAGCTGGAGCGAGGCTGCGTTAGCCCCCTCAGTCGCTCCGCGACAGCTCCCCCGCATCGCGGGGGAGCATCTATGCGGCGAGCTCACCGCCTTCCACCGTCGTTCCGCTCACCCTCGACCGGGTACAGCGTCAGGAAGTCCTCGCCCGGCGCGGTCGGGAATCCCCGGAAGTTCAAGCCATTCCCGAACGTCCCAACGCACGTCGCCCACCGCTTGTCGCAGACCGCGCCCGGAGCCACCGCGATCCCGCACCGCGCATCACCCAGCTTCGCATCGCAAAGCCGCGTGAACGTCCGCCCGGCCACGCGATCCAGCTCCGCCAACGGCCCGGCGAGCGTCGCCTTGAACGCCTCGCCCTCGCGGCTGACCGCCGTGATCGTCGCCGACCACAGCCGCACCAGCCGGCTCGGCGCGCTCCAGTCGACACACAGCTCGGCGACGCGGGCGCCGTCGTAGAGTCCCGCCGCCAGCTCGGCCTCCGAGATCCCGGCGTCCTCCAGCACGCCCAACGCCGCGCCCTGCCCCGGCGCGTAGCCGGCCGCCGTGTCGCGCGCGCCAGGGCTCCAGCCGCCCCGCGCCCGGCACGTGACGCCGTCGACCACCAGGTCGCCATCATGATCGGTGAAGCCCAGCCTCACCCCGTCCGCGCGGACCACGATCCAGGCGCGGCACAGGCGGGCCTCGTCCATCCCCTCGGGCAGGACGCGCATCAGACCCTGACCTCGACCAGGGCGCAGGCGACGACCCGACCGGCGGCGAAGCCCTCCAAGGTCACGTCCAGCCGGTCGAGGTCGAAGCGCACCGGCGTGTCGAACTCGAACCCCGCCGTCACCACAGCCCCTACCGCCGGCGCCGCAGCCAAAGTCACCAGGCCCGTGGTCGTATCGACGCCGAACGGCGCGGCGACGCCGCCCACCGCCACCTTGACCGTGCCGGCCACCGGCTTGGCGATGATCCGCGCGCCCTTGACTAGCTGGAACGCCTTCCGCGTCCCGTCGCCGACACCCAGCGGCTGATCGCCCGCATTCGGCAGCCCCGACGGCGCGCACGACTTGAAGTCGGCCGGGTCGCGGAACCGGAAGCCCGCCAGCCGCCCGCCCCGCGCCTCGAAGAAGGCGGTCAGCTCGGCGATCTCGTCCAGCGGCCGGGCGGCGGTGGCGATCAGGTAGCGGCGGCGGCCCTGCGCCCACGAGCTGGTGCGGCGCTCGAAGCCCGAGGCCAGGGTGACGACCTGCGTGCGTCGCTCGATCCCGCCCGTGCAGCCGAACGCCAGGCGCGCGGGCAGGCGCGCCTCGTGGAACTCGCTCATCGCGATCCCCTTGCTGTATGAAATGGTTTGCGGAAAAACGGGCCGCCAAGCGGAGCCATTGGCGGGCGAACGCGATTAAGTCTGCGTCATGACCCGCTTTTCACTTCATCGGCGGGTCGTCGGGCCCTACTTATGGGTTCGAGATTGGAGACCGAAATGGATTGGAAGACCCTGTTCCTGTCGCCTGAGGGCCGCATCGGCCGGCAGTCGTTCTGGATCGGCTGGCTCTGCCTTCTGGGCGCCAGCATGGTGCTGAACGTGGTGCCGGGCATCGGTCACCTCGCGGCCCTGGCCCTGATCTATCCCAGCGTCTGCATCCATTCCAAGCGCCTGCACGACATGGGTCAGACCGGCTGGTGGCAGGTGCTGCCGTGGGTGCTGGGCCCGGTCCTGGTGTTCGGCGCCATCGCCTCGGTGGGGATCTCGGCGATCATGACCGCCTTCAACGGCGGCGAGCCTTCGGCGGCCCTGTTCGCCACCATCGGCGGCCTGTTCATGTCGATGTTCATCGCCTTCGCCATCTGGCTGGCCTTCACCCTGTGGGTCGGCTGCAGCACCGGCGAGCCGCGCGACAACAAGTACGGCTCGGTCCCGACCGACGCCGCGGCGGTGGCCATCTAGAGGCCTCTCGCCCCCAAGCTGACCGCCCGGGCCAAGGCCTGGGCGATCTGGGCGTCGGAGCGGATCAAGCCCGACGCCTCCCCGCCCTGGACATTGACCGTCACCGAGATCCCCCCCGTCGAACCGGCCGGCTCGATGCTCCCGGCCGAGGCCGGACGGAACACCTCCGGGCCCCGCTCCCCGACCAGATAGCTGCCGCCGGGCAAGACCGGCCCGCCGTCGGCGCGGGCGCCGGCGAAACTCTTGCCCAGCGCTTGCGAGAGACCCGCCCCCGCCGCGCCCAGCACGGCCCGGGCCAGCTCGCCCAACGACACCTGACCATCCGACGCCGCGCGGGCCAGCGATCTCGCCAGCGAGGTCCCCGCGCGCGAGAACGCCTCGTCGATCGCGCGGGCGGCGCGCTCGGCCGGGGCCTTGAGGGCCTCCAACGACGCGGCGGCCTCGGCGGCGCGGGCGGGGACGGCGGACAGACCGTCATCTTCAAAGCTCATGGGATCTCCTCGTCGGGATAGCGGGCGATCAGGGCGGTGAGGCCCGAGCGGGTCAGGACCGGCGACGGCGGGGCCTCGGTCAGGGCCCGCCACTCGACCAGCGACAGCCGCCAGAAGACGTCCGGCGCGATGCCGAGCCGGACGGCCAGCCGCAGCGGCTCGGCCCAGCTCATGCGGAAGCGGCCAGAGCAGCCGCGAGCGCGCTGGCGGCCTCCGGCACCGTGGCGCGGGTGGCGATCTCCGCAGGCTCTCCGCCGCCGTCCAGCAGCGCCGCCAGCACGGCGGCCAGGTCGCCGGCGCTGAGCGTGGCGATGCGCTCCGGCAACTGCGACCAGTCCGAAAGGCCCAGCGCTGCCTCGATGCGAGCCAGCGCGCCGAGCGTGAGGCATAGACGGCGGGGCGCGCCGGCCAGGGTCACCACGACCTCGCCGCGCGCGGTATTGGGCGGCAGCATCTAGATCGCCGTGAACGTCACGGCGCCGGCGCTCGCCAGGCTCAGCGCGAACGCCGCCTCGCCGTCGTGCTCGCCGGCATATTCCAGGGCCGCGACCAGGAACGGTCCCTCCAGCTGGCCGAAGTCCGGGATCACCAGCCGCCACGTCCGCGCCGACTGGTCGAAGAAGCTGGTCCGCACCTGGGCGTCGGAGGCGGCGTCGCGGAACACGCCCGAGCCCGAGACGGCGACCGAGCGCACGCCGGCCCCGGCCAGCAGCTCGCGCCAACGGCCGGTGCTGTCGCTGTCGGTGGCGTCGATGGTCTTGGCGTTGAGGCTGATGGTGCGAGCCCGCAGGCCCGCGACGGTGACGAAGCTGGACGCCCCATCGCTGATCTTCAGCAGGATGTCCTTGCCGGCTTGGGCGGCCATGGGTCTCTCCGTTTTCAGGGAAGTTCGGTCACCGCCCGCACGCGGACGATGCCAAGGGCGGTCTCGCGGTCGGCGCCGGCGAAGACGTCGGCATAGGGCACGCGCAGGGTCACCAACCGTCGACCGTCGAGCGCGGGTTTGGCGTCGTGCAGCGCCACACGGACGGCGGCGACCAGCGCCCGCGCCTCCTCCGGCCCGCCGAAACGGCTGGCGCAGGTGATCGTCAGAAGGTGCTCGACCGCGTCGTTCTCGCCGGCCGGGCGGCCCTCGGACCGGGTGACGACGACGCAGGGATAGGTCGGCACGCGGGGGCTGGCGGCGTGGATGCGTTGGCCGGCCACGGCGGTGACGGCGGGCGCGGCCTTCAAGGTCACGACCAGGGCGTCGATCAGGGGCTTGTCGCTCACAGCCGCGCCTTTCGGTACGGGGCCAGCCAGGGCTGAGGCTCCGGATTGGTGCGATGCTCGTAGGCGTGGGCGACCAGGGTCAGCACCGACAACCGCAGCGGCGCGGGGCTGGCAGGCGTCAGGACCACGCCGGCGGCCTCGGCGACATGGGCCTCGGCGGCGTCGATCAGGATGGTGAGGACGGCGTCCTCCGAGGCGTCCGGCACGCGCAGGAACGCCCGGGCCTCGGCCAGGGTGAGGGATTGGGGCATTTGGGAATGTCCTGGAAAGGCGCGCCCCGCCGCTAGGCGACGGGGCGCCAGGCGGCTACGACGCCGCGAACTTCAGCAGCTTCACGGCGTCGAAGTTCTGTACCCCGCCACCCACGCGCTTGGTCGTGTAGAACAGCACGTGCGGCTTGGCCGAATAGGGATCGCGCAGCACCCGCACGCCGGCGCGGTCGACGATCAGATAGCCCTTCTCGAAGTCGCCGAACGCGATCGGACACGCATTGGCGCCGACGTCCGGCATGGCCTCGATCTCGGTGACCGGGAAGCCGAGCAGGCTCGCCGACTGCCCCGGCTGCAGGGCCGCATTCCAGATGTAGTTGCCCTGCGCGTCCTTGAACTTGCGCACCGCGCTGACCGTGCGGCGGTTCATCACGAAGCGGCCGTTCTGGCGGTACTGGGTCTTGGCCGCGTAGATCAGGTCGATCAGCTTGTCGGTCGGGTTGCTGGCCGGCCAGGCGCCGGCGACGCCGGTGGCCAGGTAGCCGACCTGCCCCCAGGCGTAAGACGCGTCCGGCGCGGCGGTGTAGCTCAGCAGACCCTTGGGCTTGTTGACCCCGTCGCCGGTCACGAAGGCCGTGGTCTCCTGGGCGGCGAAGGCGTCCTGCACCTCCTCGGCCAGCCACTCGTCGATGCTGACATAGGCGTCGTCCAGCAGGGCCTGGGTGGCGGCCGGGCTGGCGTAGAGCTCGCCGGCAGGGAAGTCGATGACGTCCAGGGTGGGGGCGGTCGTCTCGGGCCGCGCGGCGGTCTCGGCCACCCAGGCGGCGGCCAGGCCCGTCGGGCTGACGGGCTTGCGGAAGGTGCCGGCGCCGATGGTGCGCACCTGGCAGATCTCGCGCATCGGCGAGGTGGCCGCCAGGCGACGCAGGATCAGCCGCTCCAGCTCCGGCGGGGCGACATAGCCGCCGGCGGTGGCCGTGCCCTCGGACAGGCCCTTGGCTTCGAGCAGCGCGGCGGGGGTCTCGCCGGTCTTCACATAGCGGTCGAAGGCGGCCTTGCGCTCGTCCACCGTGGCGACCGGCGTCTCACCGGACAGCGCCGGCCTGCGCAGGTCGCTCATGATGCGATCCAGGCGGTCCTGAGCCCGCGACATGGCCTCGTCGATGCGGCCGACCTTCTCTTCCAGTAGGACGTCGGCCCGCTTGGTCTCGATCGCCGAAAGCCGCTGGTCGTTGGCGGCCTTGAAGCTCTCGAACGCCGTCAGGACGTCAGCCAGCGCCGCGCGGGCCTCGGGCGAGGCCGCGTGTTTGGTTTCCTTCATGGGGGTCTCCGGGTTGGGGGAGCAGAAATCCGCTAGGGCGCGGATCGGGTCAGCCGCGCGCCAGGCAGCATCGGGAAAGTCACGATCGACACCTCCCACAGCTCGACGCGGGACAGCACGCGCAGGCGGCCCTGGGTGCGGGCCTTGACCTGCCGAAAGCCGATGGAGAGGCCGTCCAGGGCGCCGGCCTCGACCAGCGCGGCGACGAGGCGGCCGCGCGGCGTGGCGCGCAGGATCCGTCCACGGACGAACAGGCCCTTGGCGTCCTCGACCACCGCGTCCCAGACCCCGACCGGCTCGGCCTCGTCGTGCTGGTGCAGCATGATCACCGGCGCGGCGGCGGCCAGGCTCTCGGCGAAGGCCCCGGCGGCGGTGACGTCGTCATTGAGGTCGCGGGTCCAGAACAGCGAGGCGTAGCCTTCGATCTTCAGCTCATCGGCCATCGGCGCGCTCCAGTCGGGCCTCGATGCGGACCAGGCTCTGGCGCGAGGCCTCGGCCTGGGTCTCCAGCCGGGCGAGGCGCTCGGCGACCGGGGCCTGGGCCTCGAGCCGCCGCTGCATCTCGTCGATCCGGGCGGAGGCCTTGCCGGCCCACAGCAAAGCGGCGGCGGCCTGCAGCGCCACGGCGACCAGGACGGCGGCGGAGACCTGGCGGTCCAGCCGCCAGCGGGTGGCGGGGGCGGTCAATGCTCCAGCCCCGCCAGGCGCCGGCGCTCGGCGTCGGTGAGGAAGGACGCGGCCTGGAGCCGGCTCCACAGGGCGTCGCGCTCGGTCGACAGGGCCGGCACGGCGTCGAGGTCGGGGGCGATCTTGGCGCCCGGGAACTTGGCGGCGAGCCAGCCGGTCAAGGCTCGTGCGGCCCGCTCGGCCAACGGCGCGACGGTCCCGCGCCAGAAGGCGGCGTTGGCCTCGCGGTAGTTGGCGTAGGTGTTGTCGCCCGGGATGCCCAGCAGCTGCGGCGGGACCCCGAACGCCAGGGCGATCTCGCGGGCGGCGGCGTGCTTGCCCTCGGTGAAGTCCATCTCGGCCGGCGTCAGCGACATGGCCCGCCAGTCGAGACCACCTTCCAGCAAGAGGGGACGGCCGGCATTGGCTGTGCCCGAGTGGGCGGCAGCGAGCTCGGTCTTCAGGCGGTCGAACTGCTCGTCGGACAGGCGGTCGCCGGCGTCCTTGGAGGAGTAGACCAGCGCCCCCGACGGCCGGGCGGAGTTGTCCAGCAGCGCCTTGTTCCAGGCGCTGGAGGCGTTGTGGACGTCGATCGCGAAGGCGGCGGCTTCCAGCGGCGAAAAGCCGTAGTGGTCGTTGGTGGGGTTGAAGAGCTTCAGGTGCAGGACGGGCAGCCAGCCGTCGGGATCGCGCGCGATCCGCACCGTGCGCCCGGCCGCCTGGTAGTCATAGGCCAGCGGCCAGCCGCGCGGGCCGGGGACGAGGGTCATGCGGTCGGGGCGGAGGGCGTAGAGCTCGGTCGGGGCTTGATCCCCGGCGGCTTCGAGGTAGGCGTTGCCGGCGACCTGGAGGCTGCCGAAGAAGGCTTCCATGAGGTCGGGCCCGCCCTGCTCGGGGTTGGGGCGGTCGAGGAGCTTCTTGAGCGGGTGGTCATCGGCGCGGCGGCCGTCGACGAACACGGCCAGCGGCGTGGACGCGGCGGCCTCGGCGATCAAGCGGACACAGCGATAGGCGACGGGGTTCTTGGCGAAGCCTTCGGACGCCAGAGCGCCGTAGTCGCGGGGCGTCCACTGCGGCCGGCCGCCGGTGGTGAGGGCGATCAGGCGCGCGGCGCGGGAGTCTTTGCGCTCCGGCGGGCGGGGTTTGAAGAGGGGCATGGATGCTCCCGAAAGGATTGAGAACAAATAAAGAACAATTTAGGGTAGCGCTGAAGGCGCGGCACAGTTCTCAGATCCTCCCCTGCGATGCGGGGGAGGTGGCCCGGAGGGCCGGAGGGGGCGAGCGCGGGAGAACGAGATGAGGCCCCCGCTCGAGCGGCGACTGACGGCGCAGCGCTTCCGCCGGGAAATGACGCTTCCGGAAGTCCTGCTATGGTTGGAGCTGAAAGGCGGCCGGCTCAGTGGGCTTCGTTTCCGCCGCCAGCACCCGATTGGGCCGTATATTCTCGACTTCTATTGCGAGGACTCGAGGCTGGCCGTCGAGGTCGATGGCGAGCAGCACGCCCTTGGCGACCATCCCGAGCGAGACACGAAGCGAGATGCTTGGCTGGCGGCGCATGGCGTCGCCACCCTGCGTATTCCGGCTCGCGACGTGTTGGCGTCACCTGATGGTGTCGCTAGGAGCATACTGGAGAAGCTCCGCGCTTGCCCCCTCCGGCCCTCCGGGCCACCTCCCCCGCATCGCGGGGGAGGATCTTAGAGCGACCTGAGCCGAGGGCTTGACCGCCCTCCCAGCATCAACTCACTCACCGCCCAGACCAGCGCATCCGCCCTGTCCGGACTGTGCTCCAGGTCCCCCGACCCCAGCGCCATCAGCTCCTCCTCCAGCGCCACGAACGCGCCGCAGTGGAGCACCCGGCCCTGCTCGTAAAGCGCCGCCACCGGCTCGGCCCGCGCACGCTTGCCTATGCTCGCCCGCACCAGCTTCACCCGGCACGGCGGGTCGGCTTGCGCGAGCACGGAGCGCACCATGTCGCCACCCTGGTTGGCTTCGGCCACCAGCGCGTCCGCGTTGAAACTACGAGCGGCAGCCACCGCCTTCGCGGCCCATCCCGCCGGGGACAAGCCCCGCGCGGTCTCGTCGGCCAGCACGAAGGCGCGGTCGTCCCGTCGCCCGACCACCACGATCCCGCAGGCATCGCCGGTCGCGGTAGCCGGCGGATCCACCGCCACGACCACGCGATCGAAGCGCGCCGGTTTGGCGGCCCTGCAGCGCGCCAGGTCCTCGGCCCGGAACAACCCGCCGTCGGTCTCGACGATGATCCCGTCCAGCTCCTGGGCGGCCAGTCTGGTGCCGCCGTACAAGGTCTCCAACGTCCGCAAGAACGCCGGCGCCAGGTTGCCGGCGTTGGCCGACGTTCCGGCGCGAGTCAGCGAAACACCAGGCTCCGCGATCAAGGCCTTCAGCGCTCGGATCGGCCTCGGCGTCGAGGTCACCACCAAGCGCGGGTCCTCGCCCAGCCGCAACCCAAACCGCAGCATCGCCAAGGTCTCCGCCGGCTTCGGCCAAGCGCAGAATTCATCCGCCCACGCCGCGTGGAACTGCGGCCCGCGCAGGCTGTCGGGGTCCTCGGCCGAGAAGGCGTAGGCCGTCGCGCCGTTGGGCCAGACCAGCCGCCGGCGGGAGGCTTCCCACCTCGGGCGGAACAGCGGCCCGCCCATCGCCTTCAGCCCCGACGGCCCCTCGATCATCACCTCGCGCACGTCGTGCAGGGTGGGACCGACCAGAGCCAGGGCGGGATGGACCAGCGCCTGGCGGGTGATCCACCGCGCCCCGGCGAAGGTCTTGCCCGCGCCGCGGCCGCCCAGCATCAGCCAGGTGGTCCAGGTCTCATGATCCGGGGCCTGTTGATGGTCCAGCGGGCGGGCCAGCATCGCGCTCAGCAGGCGTTGGCGATCCAGAGTCTCCGCCGCCGTCCACCGCCTCGCGTCGCTTGCGCTCGATGAGGTCGGCCACGTGAGCGAAGCGTTCGGCCAGAGCGGCGTGAAGCTCTTCGGGATCGTCGGGGATGCCGTCATGCATGGGGGCCTCGTCGTCATCGGCCGCCGCGCGGGCGACCGGCTTGGCTTTCGGCTCGGGGACGATCGCCTCCACCGCCTTCACGGTGCGGGCGACGGTTCCGTAGGCCTTGGTGATCTTCTCGACCTCTGCGATCTCGGCGAGGTCGGTGGTGTGTTTCAGGCGTTCGATCTGGGCGTCCACCAGATCCATGAGCGTGCGCTGGTGCGTCTCGCCCCAGCCCTGCGTCTCGTCGCTTCTTCCGGCCATGACACAAAGATACGGGACCAGCGGGCGCGGATGATCCAGCCGACCATAAAAGTGACAAGCCGTTGATTTGACGCGCTTCCGTATCGCCAACGCCGGGGATACAGCGGCCTCAATCCCCGTGGTCAGCGCCGATAGAGCCAGTTCCCCGGCAGCCCCACCCGCACGCAGGCCTCATACGGCGGCGCGCCCGGGATCGGGGTGCGGTCGGCCAGCCTCGCCGCCGCGCGGATCATCGGCAGCTCCAGCGGCCTCGGCAGCCACTCGGCGCCCAGCCCCAGCACCGCCCGCACCTCGCCGGGCACGAGCCCCACCGCCGCCCGGATCAGCGGATGCTGCAGGCGGCTCAGCGGTCCCGCCACCTTCACGCCGCGCATCAGGTCGAGGAACTCCAGCACGATGTCCGAGCGCTCCAGCCTCGGCAGCATCGCCGCCAGCTGAGCCTCCCAGGCGGCCTCCGACGCCGGCGCCCCCAACGCGCCGTAGAGCCGCGCGGCCGGGGCCGCCTCGCTGTAGAACCGGTCGCGGTCCTCCGCCGACAGCGGCTGAGCCAGGCTGTGATACGCCCCCAGGAACCCGAAGCTGGCCGTGGCCTGCACCCAGTCCAGGAGTTCCACCTCGTCCGCCCGGTAGGCCGTCCCGCTCGGCGTCACCCCACCGACCCGCGCATGCTGGCGGCCCACCCCGGCGATCATCGCCTCGGCCACGGACCGCGCGCCATAGACCGTGACCATGGCCGCTAGGCCCGTGCGCTTCAGCCGGCCCAGCGGATCAACACGAAAGCTCGAGTGCTCCCACACCCCCGTCCGCACACGCGGCTCGGCCAGTTCCAGGATCACCGCCGTCACCCCGCCGACGAACAGGGCGACCGGGTTCTTGAACACCCGCCACGACACCGAGTCCGGCGCGGCGAGCGCCGGTTCGCCCGACGGTTTCGTGAAATCGACGCTTGGACCGCCGGGAATCTCGAACAAGGCCTTGGCGGCGTCGGCGAAACGGGCTTTCAAGGGGTTCTCCGGCTGGTCCAACCTCTTCTAACGCCTGAACCCGCCGACGCGCGCATGGACTTGTCATGTTAGCGCTCCCATTTATACCGACCGAAACACTCTTAGACGGGACGACGAACGTGCATCTGACGGGCGAGCTTCTGATCGGCGGCGAGAGCCGCAAGGGAACCCACGGCGAGATCAAGGGGATCAACCCCGCGACCGGCGAGATCCTGGAGCCCGCGTTCGGCGGCGCGACCAAGGCCGATGTCGACCAGGCCGCGGCGCTGGCGGCCGAGGCCTTTGGCCCGTACCGGTCCCTGCCCTACGAGACCCGCGCCACGTTCCTGGAAGCCATCGCCGAGCACATCGAGGCGATCGGCGACGACCTGATCGTCCGCGTCATGGCCGAGACCGGCCTGCCCCGCGCCCGCCTCGAAGGCGAACGCGGCCGCACGACCGGCCAGCTGCGCCTGTTCGCCAGCGTGCTGCGCGACGGCGGCTTCCTGGAAGCCCGCATCGACCCGGCCATGCCGGACCGCAAGCCGCTGCCGCGTCCGGACCTGCGCCTGCGCAACGTGCCGCTGGGCCCCGTGGCCGTGTTCGGGGCGTCAAACTTCCCGCTGGCCTTCTCGGTGGCCGGCGGCGACACAGCCTCGGCCCTGGCGGCCGGCTGCCCGGTCATCGTCAAGGCCCACCCGGCCCATCCGGGCACGTCGGAGCTGGTCGGCCGCGCCATCCAGGCCGCCGTCGCCTCGGTCGGCCTGCATCCGGGCGTGTTCTCGATGATCCACGACAGCGGCTACGAGATGGGCGTCGCCCTGGTCGCCGATCCGCGCGTCAAGGCCGCCGGCTTCACCGGCTCGCGCCGGGGCGGCCTGGCCCTGGCCGCGGTCGCGCAAGGTCGCCCCGAGCCGATCCCGTTCTATGCCGAGATGAGCAGCATCAACCCCGTCATCCTGCTGCCGGCCGCCCTCAAGGAACGTGGCGAGAAGATCGCCCCCGACTTCGTGGCCGCCCTGACCCTGGGCGCGGGCCAGTTCTGCACCAATCCGGGCCTGGTCCTGGCCATCGACGGTCCGGAACTGGACGCCTTCGTCGCCGCCGCCGGCAAGGTGGTGGAAGCCGCCCCGGCCGCCGTCATGCTGACGCCCGGCATCTGCCAGGCCTTCGCCCACGGCGTCTCGGCCCTGTCGGAGGACAAGGCGGTCACCACCGTGGCGCGCGGCCTGCCCGGCGCCGACGGCAGCCACACCGGCCGCGCGGGCCTGTTCAGCGTCAAGGCCGCCGACTTCCTGGCCAATCCGCACCTGCACGAGGAGGTGTTCGGCGCCGCCTCGGTGGTGGTCCGCGCCGCCGACGAGGCCGAACTGGCCAAGGTCATCGACGCCCTGGAAGGCCAGCTGACCATCGCCATCCACCTGGAAGAGGCCGACCACGCCATCGCCGGCGCCCTGCTGCCGGCCCTGGAACTGAAGGCTGGCCGCATCCTGGTCAACGGCTTCGGCACCGGCGTGGAAGTGGCCCACGCCATGGTCCACGGCGGTCCGTTCCCGGCGACGTCGGACGCCAAGGCGACCTCGGTCGGCACCCTGGCGATCGCGCGCTTCCTACGCCCGGTCAGCTACCAGAACCTGCCGGAAGCCCTGCTGCCGGCGGAGCTGCGGACGGAGAACCCGCTGGGCATCGCTCGCCGCGTCGATGGCAAGGTGAAGCTGGCTTAAGGCTGGTTCGAAGAGCCCGCCGTCTCCGGATGGCGGGCTTTTTGCCGCGCCAATAGTTAGGCATTTGCTTGACTATCCACCCACACCCCGATACTTAACCCCATGCCTAACCAACAGCCTTCGCTCGACCTCATGTTCCAGGCCCTCGCGGACCCCGCGCGGCGGAGCATGGTCGAGCGGCTCAGCCTGGGCCCCGCCTCGGTGAGCGAACTGGCGCGGCCGCTGGACATGTCGCTGCCGGCGGTCATGCAGCACCTGGCCATGCTGGAGGCCGGCGGGATCGTGGCGTCGGAGAAGGTCGGGCGGGTGCGCACCTGCCGGATCAATCCCGACGTGCTGAGCCTGGCCGAACAATGGATCAACCAGAGGCGCACCCAGTGGGAGCAGCGCCTCGACCGCCTCGGGGCGTTCCTGGCCGCCGAGGACGAGGAGGAAACCAAATGACCGCCAATCTTATGGTTCAGAGAAACGTCATCCACGCCACCTTCACCGTCGAGCGGACCTACGCCGCCGCGCCCGCCCGGGTGTTCGCCGCCTTCGCCGATCCGGAGAAGAAGAAGCAGTGGTTCAAGGGCCCCGACGCCTGGGGTCCGCCCGACCAGAAGTACGACTTCCGCGTCGGCGGCGAGGAGCACAGCATCGGCGGCCCGCCGGGAGAGCCCAAGCACCGGTTCTACAACCGCTATCTGGAGATCATCCCGAACGAGCGGATTGTCTACACCTACTGGATGCACCACGGCGAACCGCTGGCCTCGGCCTCGGTGGCGACGATCGAGTTCCGGGCGGAGGGCGCCCAGACGCGGGTGACCGTCACCGAGGTCGGGGCGTTCCTGGATGGCTACTACTCCGCCGAGGGCCGCGAGCACGGCATCCGCCTGCAGCTGGACGCCATCGCGCCGGTGGCCGAGGGCTAGCGCGGTTTCAGCCCCCAAAGCTTGGCCAGCGCCTTGCCCGTCTTGGCGGGCAGGACGGTGAAGCCGCCACGCGGGACCTGGGGCGCATGCTCGGCCAGGCCCGCGACCAGCGGCAAGGCGTTGTCCCGCACCAGGCCGACATAGTCCCAGCTCAAGCCGATCCAGGGACAGCGGCCGGCCACCAGGACGGAGGTCTCCGGCGTCGCCTCGGTCGCGAACAGGGGCAGCGACGTGGCGCCCGGCCGAGGCTCGCGCGCCTTGACCGCGGGGACGTGGACTCGCAAGGCCCCGCCGGGTTCGGCGCTCACCGCCATGCCGCCCAGCAGGGCGATGTCGAACGGCGCGGGCTGGCCGTTCTCCTGGTAGAAATAGGCCATCCGCCGGATGCTGTCGAAGTCGCCGACGGCCCTGTAGAGCAGGGCGCAGACCGCTCCGATGGCCGGGTCGCGATGCTTGCCATGGCGCAGATCGATGGCCAGCTGGTCGATACGGTCCGCATCCAGCTCGCCGGCCGCGAACCGGGTGACGGCGTCAACAGCGTCGTCGAACACTCTTCCGACGTCGGCCTTGCCATAAGCGACATAGACTTCGCCCGAAGGTTCGCGCTCGACCACGGCGAAAAGGCCGCCATAGGGTGTCACGGGTGCGAAGCCGCCGTCCTCGAACTCGACCAGCGCTGGCAGGCCATTCAGGTCGGGACCGACGGTGAAGGCCGCGCCATCCCCTTCCCGCGGAATGAACCTCACCGGGCCGGCCGACCACAGCTTGGCCACGCGGCCCGTCACGACCAGATCGGCGCCATTGCTGGCGCGGGCTGCGCGCAGGCCTTGCCGCACGCTTTCGGCCGCTTGCATGCGCGCGTCGGACCCCGCCGGCTCGGGCGCGGGCGGCTCGGGCTTGGCGCCGGCGCCCAGCCACGACTTGCCGGTCTCGACGGCGAAGGAGAACATCCGGCCGACCGACGCGGTCAGGCTCGGAGCGGGCGCCGCGACCATATCAAAGGACGCTCCGCCCGTGATCACACTCGCCGCACCCACACCCACAAGCACGGTTTCGGCGCCGAGCGGGACGGCCCCCGCCACCTGGGGCCACGGCTGCAGCTCCGCCATCGGGGTCGGCGGTGCGGCCTGGTCGTAGAGCACCGCCGGTTCGGGATCGACCTGGCAGTCCGGATTGAGCTTCAGCTTGTAGGCCTTGGCCCGCTCGGTCGTGCGGGCGCGGACGCAGACACCCAGCGAGGTCGTGGTGATCGTCGAGCCGACAAAGGCGGCCGGTTCCTGCCCCCACAGGATGTCGGTGACCACGCCGGAGAAGACGCACTTGCCCGGCAGGGCCGAGGCCGGCTCGGAGACCATGTAGCCCAGCTGGCCGTCCTGGGTGGCGGCCAGGCGGTCGAACAGGGGGCTGTCGGCGCGCTGGTCGTCCTCGACCGTGATGCCGCGCCGGGCCTCCCAGCGCAGCATGTCCAGGCCGATCGGCGCCTCGCGGCAGGCGTCCGACAGCAGGGTGATCCGCCGCACGCCGTAGCGCAGCAGCTCCTCGCAGAACTCGCCGGCCAGGACGCGATAGCGCTGGTTCAGCGAGTCGCTGAACAGCCAGGAGATCTGCTGCACCTGCTGGCCCGTCAGGCCGTGGCCGCAGAAGGCCAGGATCAGGTGATCGACGGGCTCGGCGCCCGCCGGGAACAGCGCGTCGACGGCCTGCTGAACCACGGCCTGGGTCACCGGGCCGCTCTCGTCCTCGACGACGCGGACATTGTCGGGGCCGAAGCCCGAACGCAGCGCCCATTCGCCGATCCCCCGGGCGGCCACCACCGCCCCGTCCAGATAGCCGAACTTCATCGCCTTGTTGCCGGTCGGCGTGATCGAGCCGACGCCGATCGCCAGGCAGACGCGTCTACCCATGGGTCAGGCTCCACTTCAGGGCCAGGGCCGAGGACAACGGCTGGGGGGCGCGCCAGCGGGGCCGAGCAGGCTCGGCCAGGCGTTCGGCCAGCATGACCAGGCCCGTCAGCGCCATGGCCGCCAGGTGCCAGCGTCCCGCCGTCAGCGGCAGCAGCATCCAAGCCCAGCAGGAGGCGACGCACCAGCCGGCGTGGACGCCGCCATAGGCCGCGCTGTCGCGCCAGGCCGCCCAGCCGAACAGGCCGATCCGGCGCGGCTGGTGGGCGGCGTTGAGCGCCCGGCGCTGCCAGGGACTGGCGCTCCAGACCCCCGCGGCCAGCAAGGCCAGGGCGAACGCCCCGGCCGCCCCGAACCCCGCCTGGAGGACCAGCGCCGTCCCGATCAGCAGCGGCCCGACCGCCAGCCAGACGGCCAGGTAACCGGCGACGAAACAGGCCAGCGCCCCGGCGCGCCGGCGCGGCAGGCTGGAGCTCCAGACATGCATCAGCGGCGCGGCCAGCAGCGGCGGCATCATCGCTAGCAGCATCAGCATCCAGTCGGCCAGCAGCCGCCCCGGCGGATTGACCGCCAGGGTCAGCCAGACCACGCTGCTCCAGCCCTCGGCCGTCAGGGGACGGACGAAGCCTCCGGAGCACAGGGCGCCAAGGGCCGTCGGCCCGGACGCCGCCCAGGCCGAGACAGCAAACCCGGCCGCCGCCAGAGAAAACAGCAGCGGCCAGGGCGGATAGGCGAAGGCGCTGAGCCAGGCCGGAAGCCGCATGCCCTTACTCGCCGGTGACGACGCCAGTGCGCTTCAGCAGGCTGACCCGCTCGATCGTGATCGGCTCCTCGTCGGACACGCCCTCGACCGGCACCAGGGTCACCCGCAGGTGGTCGGGCTGGAAGTCGCCGGCCGCCTCCAGCTTCTGGGCCACGTCGGTGATGTCCAACGTGTAGCCCAGACCGCCGCCGCCGTGCGGGCCGTTGGGGTCCGAGGCGACGTTGAGGCCGAACAGGGTCAGGCCGCCGACGAAGAGGTCCTCGTGGTCGTCGGCCGAAGCGCCTTCGGGCAGGTTCAGATAGACCGCCACGGCCGGGGCCGGAGCCTTGCCGCGCACCGCTTCCAGCGCCAGGTACAGGCGCGAGACCGTCTCGCCCTGCGCCGTCGCGCCCATCGCCTTGACGCCCGCATCGGCGGCGGCCGGGTCGAGATCGACCTGCACCTTGGCCGGGGCGTCGCCCAGTTTCACGACGGCGTTGTTGGCGCCGACCAGTTCGACCGTCTGCTGTTCGGGCGGTCCCATGCCAACGCGCGCCACGGCTCCTCCCACGGGCGACAAACCGGTGCCCTTCTTCAGATCGTCATAGGTTGGATGGAATTTGCCGCCTTGCAACGTGTCGCGGCTGACGAAGGTCGCGCCCGGACCGCCGCCGGCGTCGGGCATGATGAACTTGCGGTCGCTGGGGCCGGTCAGCCAGCGCGGATCGCGGACCATGTTCTTGCCCGGCGTGCGCATCCAGGCTTCCCAGTACCGGTCGATATTGCAGTGGTGCAGCCAGAACAGCGGCTCCAGCCCCGCCAGGCGCGGATCGCCCATGAAGCCGCCGATCAGGCGGTGCACGGTGTTGTGGGGATTGTTCTCCAGCGCGCCGGTCCAGCGGGCGAACTGCGCGAAGGTGCCGGTGATGCCGCCGCCGAAGCCGATGCCGCCGGCCCCGACGACGAAGTCGTTTTCCAGGCCCGCGGTCAGGTCGAACGCATCGCGCGGACCCGGCTGCAGATGGGTGATGCCCGGACGGCGCGGATACTTCTTCAGCGGATTGGGCCGAGGACCGTTGGGGTGCGGATAGGTGTCGGCCAGGAAGGCGTCGGGGATCTTGCGCGCGTCCGGATTCGTGGCGTCCAGATAGTTCCAGTAGGGCAGCTTCCAGTCGCCGTCGCCGGTCAGCTCCTTGACCTTGGCGGCGACGATCGCCTCGAACGCCGCCAGATAGCCGCGGTGCCAGGAGACGAAGTACCAGCTGCCGTGCTGGCACTGGTTGCCGTACGCGTTGGTGATGTCCGGCGGGACCGGTTGCGAGGGACCCAGCAGGCCGACGCTGATCCACAGCGAACGGTCGAAACCGTGCATCGCACCCAGGAATTTCCAGCTGTTGCGCTGGCTGATGTCCAGCGCATCCAGCGCCTCCATCGCCATCGCGTAGTGAAGCAGGGTCTTGTTCCAACCCGGACCCAAAGTCGCGACATCCTGCCGAACCGACATGGCGCTTTCCCCCTGATGATCGTGATCCGGGCGTGGCCGCGCGCCACGCCCATCAGGGGTGTTTGATAGCTCAACAATTCAGAGTTGTCATGACTCTGAATAACGCTGATACGCGAATTTTTCGTGAGGGTCTTCGCGCGCCACGAGACCCTAGTGCGACGCCGCCGGCGGCGGCTTGGCGATCTTGGCCACGTCCGCCTCCGTCACCGGCTTGGCGTAGGCGTTGCCGAAGTGGGTGCGGATATAGGTCACCGCCTCGGCCATCTGGGCGTTGCTCAAGGTCCCGCTGAACCCCGGCATGGCCCCCTTGCCGCCCGTCACGATCATGATCGGATAGGCCGCGCCGGCCAGCCTCGGATTGCTCGCCAGGGCCGGGATGGTCCCCGCCCCGCTCGCGCCCTTGGCGTCGGCCATGTGGCAGGCCTGGCAGACCGCGCCGTAGACCTGCTCGCCGGTCACGGGCTTGGGCGCGCGGACGATGCCGCCGGCCGTGTCCTGGGCCATGGCCGGGAAAGCCGCCAGCACGGCGGCCGCAAGTACGATCTTCCGCATGACCTCAGGCCTCCAGCGCGCGCTTGTGCAGACGGGTGATGGCGTCGATGGACGAGAGCAGCGCCCCCTCCATCCAGCAGCCGACATAGGAGGCGTGCTCGCCGGCCAGCACGATCCGGCGGTCCATGCCGACCAGGGTCTGGTAGTGCTCCTTGCGGGTGTCCTCGTTCCAGCGAGCGCAGCAGCCCAGCGTCCAGGGCACCCGGCTCCAGGCCACCGAGGCGCCGGAGGCGAACTCCTTGCGGTACGAGCCCGGATGGATCACCGAGCCCTGCGCCAAGGCCACCTCGATCCGCTGCTCGGGCGTCATGCCGGCCAGGCGATAGGCCCCCATCTCGCGGGCGAAGGCCCCCAGCAGCACCGCCGGCCCGTCCTTGAACATGTTGTTGTTCGGATAGGAGATCAGGGCGATCTCCTGGTCGGTGAAGCTGTGGCCGCCGTAGATGTAGTCGTCCTCCTCCCAGAAGCGGCGCTTCATCTCCAGGCCGATCTTGACCTGGCCCGAGTACGGCACGGCCTTGATGGCGGCCATCATCTCGTCGGTGACCTGCAGGTCCATCTGGCCGAGGATGCCCAGCGGGATCGTACAGACGCACCAGTCGGCCTTGGCGTCGGCGGTCTTGCCCGTGGCGATGTCGGTCCAGCTGACCACCACGCCCTTGTCGTCCTGGGCGATCTTGCTGACCTTGGCGCCGTAGGTGATCAGGCTCTCGACCTGCTTGGCGAAGGCCTTGCCGATCATGTCCATGCCGCCCACCGGCTGGAACATGGTGGTCTGCATCTCCGAGCCCATGAAGAAGGCCATCGAGGTCCAGACCTGCGGGTCCAGCACGTCGTGCAGGCTGTAGAGGTCCTTGGACGGGATCGGCGCGCCGTTCACCCCGCCGCCGCCCGGCCGCTCGAAACCCCGATGCGAGGACGCGCGCAGGGACGCCGAATACTTGTAGTCGTTGTCCAACATGCCCCAGCCCTTCAGGGCCTCCAGCAGCTTGTCGCGGTCCTCTTGCGTGACCGTGTCGTCCAGCGCCTTGGCGTTGACCGACTTGGCCAGCAGCTCGGCGATATTGCCCTCGAAGTCGGCGGCGGCGGCGTTGAAGCGCACCGGCTTGCCGCCGAAGGCCTGGGACGAGTGGACCCAGCCGGAGTGGTTGAACTGGGTGAACGGCTCCAGCGCCACGCCGAACTGCTTGCAGTAGTGCAGCAAGGTCCGGTGATGGTGCGGGATCCGCCAGGGGCCTGGGTTCAGGTAGTTGCCGGCCGAGAAGCCCACCTTCTGGGTCGCGCCGCCCAGTTCCGTATAGGTGTCCCCGCCCCGCAGCGACCAGTTGCGGCCGCCGGCGCGGTTCTGGAACTCCAGGATCTTGACCTTGTAGCCGGCCTTGGTCAGCTCGAACGCCGCCAGCATCCCGGCCAGGCCCGCGCCCAGCACGATGACGCTGGCCCCGGGCCGCGCCCCTTGCAGGTTCGGCGGCCCGTGGAACTGGGTCTCGGCCGCATGGCCCAGCGTGGTCATGGCCTGGTACAGCGCCGCCGTGCCGCCGACCTTGGCGATGGCTGACAGAAGCTGACGCCGCGTTGGTACTCGAACCCCGGATTCCATTGGAAAGCCCCGACAGAACCGTCGCGAGGGACGGTGTGCGTTAGGGCTAGCAGGGGTTGGGGAGGCGGCGAGGGTTGGCGGGGCGGTTGGGCGCGACGTGGCGTCAAAGACCCCGATTTATCGGCGCCCTGACGATGTGGCTGCGCGGGAAGTGTGCAGGCGGGAGCGCCCCCTCCGTCACGATGCGTATCCGCATCGCGCCACCTCCCCCGTTTCACGGGGCAGGAGGGTTCAGCTTCTCTTCTCCTGCCCCGCTTGCGGGGGAGGTGGCGCGGCGCCGATAGGCGACGTGACGGAGGGGGCGCTAACGGCCCCTACCGCACCACCCGCAACGCCGGCCGTTCGGCCACCACCTGCGTCAACGGCACCACGAAGTGGAAGCTCGACCCCTGCCCCGGCGTCGAGTGGACCCCGATCGACCCGCCCATCAGCTCGACCAGCTCGCGGCAGATCGACAGGCCCAGGCCGGCCCCGTCATGCGCCCGGGTCAGGGAGGTGTCGACCTGGGAGAAGGTCTTGAACAGCTCGGGCAGGTGCTCGGCGGCGATGCCCATGCCGGTGTCCTCGACCTCGAAACGCAGGCCCTTGGCGGTGGGACGCACACGGACGGTGATCCCGCCTTCGTCGGTGAACTTGACGGCGTTGGCCACGAGGTTGCCCAGCACCTGGCGCAGGCGCATCGGGTCGCCGACCCAGCGGCCGCGCAGCTCGGGGGCGATGTCGGCGGTCAGCTCCAGGTCCTTGGCCATGGCCGCGCCGGAGAAGGCGGCGCACGAGGCCTCGACCAGGCCGGCCAGGTCGAAGGGCTCGGCCCGCAGGCGCACCGCGCCGGTCTCGAGCCGGGCGATGTCGAGGATGCTGTTCAGCAGCGCAAGCAGAGACTGGCCGGACTCCTGCAGGATCTTCAGGCGGCGGCCTTGGGTCTCGCTGAGAGTGTCGACCGCCATGACCTGGGCCATGCCCAGCACGCCGTTCAGCGGGGTGCGGACCTCGTGGCTCATATTGGCCAGGAAGCGGGTCTTGGCGGCGTTGGCGGCCTCGGCCTCTTCCTTGGCGGCGATCAGGTCCAGGCGCCCGGCTTCCAGCTTGCGCAGGGCCTCCAGCACCCGGTGGGTCAGCACGGCGCCGGCGGCGGCCAGGACGAGAAAGCCGGCCAGCAGCCACGGCGCGATGCTCTTCAGCAGCTTCACGCCGGGGTTCTCGGCCTTCCAGGCCAGGGCCCCGAACGCGCGACCATGGATGTCGCGCAGCGCGACCTTCGGCGGCTCGGCGCCCGGATGGCGCAGCAGGACCAGATCGTTCAGCCCCAGGTCATCCGACAGCTGGCGCACATAGGCGTCGTCCATCCGGCGGGCGCTGACGACGATGGTGGGCGGACCGTCATAGACCTCGGCGCCGGCCAGGGTTTCCGGCGTGACGGCGGCGAGCGCGACCAGATAGACCACGCCGTCGACCTGCATCAGGCCCGTACGCGCCACCTCGCCAGCGGTGCTGACCCGGCCGGCCCGGCGGGCGGCGCGGGCGTCGATGGCCAGGCCGGCGACGATCGGGGCCACCTCGGCCGGAAAGGCGCCCAGCGCCTCGGTCGAGGTCCGCCTGCCATCCTTCGACGCATAGGCCACCTGGCCCGAGCGCATGACGAAGGTCAGGTCGTGCTTGAACTGGTCGCGGTAATATTTGGCGAAGTCGGCGTCGGCCCAGTCCGCGTCGATCTTCCAGCCCATCGCCTTGTAGGCGGCGTTCCAGACCGTGGCCGAGGTCAGCTCGCGCTCCGTGCGCTCCAGGGTCCGGACGATGGTGCGCTGGGTGATCTCGATCTCGTCGACCGCTTCCATGCGGTCAAGCTGGCGGGCGGCCAGCAGCATCAGGGCCACGCTGCCCAGGATCGAGACGACCATCAGCACGGCGGCCGCGCCGACGATCCCGAGGATCAGCCGCAAGGGCCGCGCATCGGGGTCGGCGGAGGGGGTGCGAAAGAGGGACGGGAGCCGGACCATGGATTCACCCTGGAGGCGAACACCGTTCCCCGACAGGTGACGCGGCGCCGCAGCGCTTGGCTAACGAATCCTTACCCCATCAAGGATCAGGGCGGTCAGGGCGGCGCGGGTCTCGTCCATGAACCCCTTGTCGGACAAGGTCTTGCCGCCGGTCAGGGCCCGCACCTGGACGGCGAAATCGGCATAGTGCTGGGTCAGGGCCCAGACCGCGAAGATCAGGTGCGACGGATCGACCCGGTATAGCTTCTCGGCGTCGATCCAGCCCTGGATCACCGCGACCTTGGCGTCGAACACCGCCTTCAGCGGACCGGCCAGGACCGGCTTGAGCAAGGGCGCGCCGCGCAGCATCTCCAGGGCGAACAGCCGCGAGACCTCCGGGTGATCGCGGCTGAGGACGAGCTTGGCGTCGATCAGGGCCGCGATGGCCTGCGCGGGGTCGTCGTCCTCGGTGAAGCGGGAGAGCGGCGCCAGCCACAGCGACAGGCCCTGCTCCAGCACCGCTACGTACAGGGCCTCTTTCGTCGGGTGGTAGTAGAGGAGGTTGGCCTTGGAGATCCCGGCCGCCTGGGCGATGGCCTCGACGCTGGCCCCGTCCAGGCCCAGACGGGCGAAGACGCCGAGGGCGGCTTTCAGGATCGCGGCCTTGCGGGCCTCGCCGGCCTTGGCGCGACGGCCCTTTGGAAAGTTATCCACAGCCCCCGTATCGCCCAGGCTTTGAGCGGCCTTGACCAGCTTGCGGGCGCCGGCGGCCGGTTTGGTCGCGGCCTTGCGCGGCGGCTTGACGGTCTTGGCGGCGGGGTCGGTCATGCGATCTCGAACTTGGACCATTTGGTCAAACATGGACCGAACGGTTCGGATTGCAACGTTCTCCCGGATGGTATTCCATGCCGTCTGGAAATCACAAGGAGCCGCGTCGATGAGCTCTCAAATCACGCCGTTGTCGCCGGACGCCATCATGCTGCCGGCGCGGCCCGAACCGATCCCGGTGGACCCGAAGACCACCGCGGTGATCGTCATCGACATGCAGAACGCCTACGCCTCGCCGGGCGGCTATCTGGACCTGGCCGGCTTCGACATCTCGGGCGCGGCCAAGGTTATCCAGGAGATCAAGGGCGTGCTGGCCGTGGCCCGCTCGGCCGGCATGCAGGTGGTCTATTTCCAGAATGGCTGGGACGACCAGTACGTCGAGGCCGGCGGCCCGGGCTCGCCCAACTGGTGGAAGTCCAACGCCCTGAAGACCATGCGCGCCAAGCCCGAGCTGCAAGGCAAGCTGCTGGCGCGCGGCCAGTGGGACTACGAACTGGTCGACGACCTCAAGCCCGAGCCGGGCGACATCCAGCTGCACAAGACGCGCTATAGCGGCTTCTTCAACAGCCAGCTGGACAGCGTGCTGCGGGCGCGCGGCATCCGGCACCTGGTGTTCGTCGGCATCGCCACCAACGTCTGCGTGGAGTCGACCCTGCGCGACGGCTTCATGCTGGAATATTTCGGCACCGTGCTGGAGGACGCCACCCACCAGGCGGGGCCGGAATTCCTCCAGAAGGCGGCGCTATTCAACATCGAGACCTTCTTCGGCTGGGTCTCGACGACGGCCGATTTCAAGGGGGCGTTCGGGCAGCTGGCGCCGACCACCTAGGGAGATTTGAAATGCCCAAGACCGTCATCACCCCGCCCGGCACGGGCGTCCCGATCGCCCCGTTCTCGCCCGGCACCCTGGCCGACGGGATCGTCTATGTCTCGGGCACCCTGGCCTTCGACAAGGACAACAACGTCGCCTTCCCCGACGACGCCGAGGCCCAGACCCGGCAGGTGCTGGAGACCATCAAGTCGGTCATCGAGACCGCCGGCGGGACCATGGAGGACGTGACCATGAACCACATCTTCCTGACCGACTGGTCGCACTACGCGCCGATGAACAAGGTCTATGCCGAGTACTTCCCCGGCGACAAACCGGCCCGCTACTGCATCCAGTGCGGCCTGGTGAAGCCCGGCTTCGTGGTCGAGATCGCCTCGGTCGCCCACATCGGCAAGCGATGACCAGCGGCGTCGTCGACGGCCTGTTCTACGAACTCCACGGTGGCTCCGTCGCCGGCCGCGAGGTCGTGCTGATGTCGTCGGGCCTGGGCGGGTCCGGCGCGTTCTGGGGGCCGCAGATGCAGGCACTGCTCGAGCGCTGGCCGGTCGTGCTCTACGACCACCGCGGCACGGGCCGCAGCGTCCGCGAGCTGCCCGCCGACTACACCGTCGCCCACATGGCCGAAGACATGGTCAAGGTCATGGACGCGCTGGGCCTGGCCAAGGCCCACGTGGTCGGCCACGCGGCCGGCGGCAATGCCGGCCTCCAACTGGCCCTCGACCACCCCGATCGCCTGGGCAAGCTGGTCGTCGTCAACGGTTGGAGCCGGCCCGATCCGCACATCCGCCGCTGCTTCGACACCCGTATCCACCTGCTGAACGACACGGGCCCGCAGGCCTATGTCCACGCCCAGCCGATCTTCCTCTATCCGGCCGACTGGATCTCGCGGAACCACGCCCGCCTCCAGGCCGAGGAAGCCCACCACGTGGCCGGCTTCCCGCCGCGCGAGGTGATGCTGGCGCGGATCAACGCCCTCCTGGCCTTCGACATCGACGCGCGGCTGGAGGAGATCACCCACCGGGTGCTGGTCAGCGCCAGCGCCGACGACATGCTGGTGCCGCCGCTCTGCTCACAGCGCATGGCCGCGCATCTTCCGAACGCGGACTTCCAGCAGGTCGCCTGGGGCGGCCACGGCTTCACCGTCACCGATCCCGAGACCTTCAACGAAGGTCTCATCAAATTTCTAGCGGGGGAATAATCCAATGCAGGTCGGCGTCTTCATCCCCATCGGCAACAACGGCTGGCTGATCTCGGAGAATTCTCCGCAGTACATGCCCAGCTTCGAGCTCAATAAAGAGATCACCCAGAAGGCCGAGAAGTACGGCTTCGACTTCGCGCTCTCGATGATCAAGCTGCGCGGGTTCGGGGGGAAGACGGAGTTCTGGGAGCACAATCTCGAGAGCTTCACCCTGATGTCGGGCCTGGCGGCCGTGACGTCGAAGATCAAGATCTTCGCCACCGTCGCCACCCTGACCATCCCGCCGGCCATCGTCGCGCGCATGGCCTCGACCATCGACTCGATCGCCCCGGGGCGGTTCGGCATCAACCTGGTGACCGGCTGGCAGAAGGCCGAGTACAGCCAGATGGGCCTGTGGCCGGGCGAGGCGCACTACACCGACCGCTACAACTACCTGGCCGAATACACGACCGTGCTGAAGGAGCTGCTGGAGACCGGCGTCTCGGACTTCAAGGGCAAGTACTTCACCATGGACGACTGCCGGGTCAGTCCGCACCCGAAGGAGACCAAGCTGATCTGCGCCGGCTCGTCCGACGAGGGCCTGGCCTTCACGGCGCAATATGCCGACTACAGCTTCGCCCTCGGCAAGGGGACCAACACCCCGACGGCCTTCGCGAGCGTCAACAAGCGGCTGGAGGCGGCGGCGGAAAAGACCGGCCGCGACGTGCAGTCGTTCCTGCTGTTCATGATCATCGCCGACGAGACCGACGAGAAGGCGATGGCCAAGTGGCAGTCCTACCGCGACGGCGCGGACCAAGAGGCCCTGGCGTGGCTGACCACCCAGGCGGCGCCGAACGCCAAGGCTGGCGCGACCACGAACACCACCCAGCTGGCCGCGCCGGAGTCGGCGGTGAACCTGAACATGGGCACCCTGGTGGGGAGCTATGAGAGCATCGCCCGGATGATGGACGAGATCGCCGCGGTGCCGGGCACGGCGGGGGTGCTGCTGACGTTCGACGACTTCGTGAAGGGGGTCGAGGACTTCGGGGAGAAGATCCAGCCGCTGATGAAGTCGCGGAACTAGATCCTCCCCCGCGATGCGGGGGAGGTGGCCCAGAGGGCCGGAGGGGGCCAGCTCGGCCTAGGCCGCATTAGCCCCCTCAGTCACTTCGTGACAGCTCCCCCGCATCGCGGGGGAGCATCTTCTTTAATCGACCGCCAGCATCCCGATCAGCTGCAGCCGGAACACCAGCACGCTATCCGGCGGAATCTCCCCCATATCCCGCGGGCCGTAGCCCAGCTCCGACGGGATATACAGCGTCCACTCATCCCCGACCTTCATCAGCGGCAGGGCCTGCAGCCAGCCCTGGATCAGGCCATCGGCCGGCATGATCGCCGGCTTGCCGCGCGCGAAGCTGCTATCGAACACCGTGCCGTCCAGCAGCTTGCCTTCGTAGTGGACCTTGACGATGTCGCCGACCTTGGGCGACGGGCCGGTCTTCGGGCCCGAGGTCACGACCTTGTATTGCAGGCCCGACGGCAGGGTCACGACGCCCGGCGCCTTGGCGTTCTTCTCCAGGAAAGCCTTGCCGGCCAGGGCATTGGCCGACGGGCCGGCGTTCAGCTGCGGCGGCGCGCTCGGCGTGACCTGGGCGTGAGCCGCACCGGCGGCGGCGAGAGCGGCCGCGAGGGCCAGAGGAGCGAGAAGGCGCATGGGGTCTCGTGACTCGAAAGAACGGTGGACATCACCGTAGCCATCCTTGAGCGGAACTTCGCGGCGAAATTTGGCTAGCCCGGAAGACCAGGCGGCCAATAGCCCAGGAACAGCAGGGTCAGGGCGAAGGTGTCCATGACGCCATGGGCCAGGATCGGCGCCCAGAAGTTGCGGCCCGAGGCATAGTAGATCCAGGCAAAGACCAGGCCGGCATAGGTGGTGACCAGCACCCCGGCCGGCCCCTGAGGCGCGTGCAGCAGGCCGAAGATCAGCGCCTGACCGACCGCCGCCCAGACCCTCCCTCGCCGGTCAGCGCCGAACACGCGGCCCAGACGGTTCATGAAGAAGCCCCTGGCCGCCAGCTCCTCGCCGAACGCGGCGCAGATCCAGGCCGCCGCGAGCCAGGCGACATAGGCAACCGGATCGTTGATGATCGCGTCGCGGACGCTGTCGACGTCCGGCGGCGACCATTTGAAGACCTTGCCGAACACGACCCCCAGCACGCTGGCCCCGACCTCGGCGACCACGAACCCCGCCGCCGCCCAGCCCACGGTGACCCGCCACCGCGCGGGCTTGCGCAGGCCAAGATCGCGATACGATAGGCCGTCTCGCCGCAGGAACAGCCCGCCGATCGCCACGGCGAACAGGGTCGCCACGGTCATGGCCGGCATGCGCACCGGCTCGGGCAAAAGCAGGAAGGCGGGCCAGGCCAGCAGGATCGCGGCGATGAACAGCGCGGCGATCACCATCACGATCTGCAACAGCGCGCTCACGCGCGGCCAGACCCCAAGCTTACCCTGCTCCACTCACCCCTCCGACGCGATACTGGTCGCGACCTTAGAGCCTCGCCCGCCTCGCGCAATGGTGGAGCCTAGACCAGCCCCCGCTTCTGCGCCTCCAGCGCCGCCTCGGCGCGGGAGCAGATGTTGAGCTTGCGGTAGATGGCCTTGACGTAGCCCGCCACGGTCAGTTCGGTGACGCCCATGACCTTGGCCGCCTCGCCCGAGCGGAGGCCTCGGCCGATCAGGCGCAGCACCTCGGTCTCGCGCGGGGTCAGGGCCGCCTCGGGCTCAATCGCCATCGGGGCAGGACGGGCGCGGAAATAGTCCAGCATCCGCCTCGCCACGGCCGGCGACAGCGGGGTCTCGCCCGCCTCCAGCCGGCGCAGGTACCGCACCAGTTCGTCGCGGCCCATGTCCTTGAGCAGGTAGCCGCCCGCCCCCGCCGCGATGGCGTCGAACAGGTGGGCGTCATCGGCGTAGATGGTCACCACCACCGACCGCGTCGCCCCGCCCGAGCGCTCGGCCAGGTCACGCAGGAAGTCGACGCCGCGTCCGTCCGGCAAGGCCAGGTCGACCAGGGCCAGGTCCGGCGCGCCCTCGCACAGGAACGAGCGGGCCTCGGCCAGGTCCGCCGCGCCGCGCGCCACCACGCCGGGGAAGGCCTCGGACAGCGCCGCCAGCAGGTGCTCGCGGGTCTCGGTCTGGTCCTCAAGGACGAGGGCGGTTGAGGGAAGGGTCATGCCGAGGCGCTCGCATCGATGGGCGCGAACAGGCGGATCACCGTGCCTCGCGTCGTCTCGGGGATCTCGACCGCCCCGCCGATCTCGCCCAGGCGGCGCTCCAGATTGGCCAGGCCGCTGCGCCGTCCGCCCGGCTCGCGCGGCAGGCCGACGCCGTCGTCGCTGAGGGTCAGCTCCAGCCGCCCGCCGTGCTCGTGCACGGTCACCGCCACGCTGGTCGCCCCGGCGTGGCGGATGGCGTTGGAGACCACCTCGCGCACGGCCGAGGTCAGGTTCTTGTAGACGCGGTAGGGCGCGGTGCGACCCGGATCGCTGAGCTCGACCGGCGGCCAGTCGAGGGCCAGGCCCGCCGCCTCCAGCCGCTCGGACGTCTCGTGGCGCAGGTCGGCCAGCACCGCCTCCAGCGGCAGGTCGTGGCCCGACAGGCCCGAGACGATCGAGCGCAGGTCGCCGATCGCCCCACGCATGGCCTCGCGGGTCTGGGACAGGTCCTGGCGGTGCAGGCCCGACAGCAGCCGCGCGCCGACATCGTCGTGCAGGTCGCGGGCGATGCGCAGGCGCTCCTCCACGACCCCACGGGCATAGGCGTCGCGGCCTTCCTCGATTTGGCTCAGGAGGCCGACCAATTGGTCGGCCAGCTGGGCTTGCGGAACGCCGAACAGGCCCCGGCCCCGGAAGGGGAAACGAAGGGTCAGGGCCGTGGTCCCAGCGGCGGCGGGCAGGCCCAGGGCCACGCCCTCATCGAGGATCTCGGCCTTGGCGGTCGTGGCCTGACCCGGCCCGATCTCCAGCGGCTCGTAGACCTTGGACAACAGCGCCTTCCACGCCTCCGCGCGGGCCTCGGCGTCGTGGATCAGGGCGACCTGGGCCACGGCGGCGAACATCTCGTGGTCCTTCATGGTCTTGCGGCCGAGGGTCCGCCGCCACAGCATGTCGCGGAACGGCAGGTAGGCGAAGGCGACGATCAGCAGCGACACGCCCAGCGCCGCCTGCGGGCTGGTCCCCAGGGCGGTGATCAGCATGCCGTCCAGGGCCAGCAGGGCCGCGCCGGCGCTGATGTAGAACAGGATGCGGAACGCCCACTGGTCCAGCTCGAACAGGCGGTGACGGCGCAGGCCCACGGCCATGCCGACATAGATGATCACGAAGAAGCCCAGCGAGAAGCGCGGGTCCAGGAATGGCCGCATCCCTAAGGCGATCGGCACGGCGACATTGCCGATGAAGGCGCCCGCTCCCACGATCACCGACAGGCCGAGCCACCGGGTGGCGGCCATGGCGGCGGGGTCCTTGCGGCTGGCGAAGGCCTGGACGGCGATGGCGACGATGATCAGGGCCATCTCGATCGAGGTGATCGCCTGGCCCATGCTCTCCGTGGACGGATTGCCCGGCAGCAGCGGCGTCAGCGCCCAGGCCAGCACCCACAGCGGCGACAGCAGCATCAGCGGCAGCTTGGTCACCCGCTTGGGATAGGCCAGGAAGAAGGCGATCATCGCCCCGCCGAACGCCACGGCCCCGATCATGTTCAGCCGCTGGGCGATCACCGTCAGGGTCTGGTCCATCACCAGCTCGACGCTGGAATTGACCGCCCAGCCGAAGGTGAAGGCCAGCATCGACAGCCCGGTGACGCCGAACAGCTGGGTGGACAGCTCGCGCGGCCGCAGGGCCCAGACCCAGCCGACGATCAAGGTGGCGATCAGGCCGAACGTCAGATTGGCCCAGAACTCGGCCCCCAGCTTCGACAGCGGCCGGATGCGGTCGTCCAGGGTGACGACGCGCTGGCTTCCGTCCGGTCCGGCCAGCCGCAGCACCAGCGGATCGGCGCTCAGGGCCTTGGCGAAGGCGCCCTCCAGACGGTCCTTCTCGCGGGCGGCGGTCTGGGTGGCGGGGGTCTCGAGCCCGCCGATCTCGGAGGCCTGCAAGGTGGGCGAGGCGCGGTCGCCGCCGACCCCGGCCAGGCGGTCGCCGACCTTGGCCCCGACGCGGTCCAGCGGACCGCCAGCGGTCAAACGCGTAATCACCACCGCCCCGTCCGGCTTGGCGTCGAAGCCCGCCCCCAGCCACGGCGGGCTCAGCGCCATCCACACGCCGATCAGCGCCGTCGCCACGCACAGCAGGACGACGCCAAGCAGCAGTGTAGTGGGTGAAGAGGCGCGCATCCGGCCTTTGGAAACGATTGCTGATCGCCCGACCTTGAGACAGGACAAGCGCGACCGCAACCATCACAGAACGCCGTTACGGGGACACCCCCAGTTCTGGGGGTTGCCCTCCCCTACTTCGCCGTGACGTTCAGCACCGCCAGGGTCATGGCCTCGACGCCGGTGCGGATGGTCGGCTCGGGCGTGGGGGCGAAGAACGGCGAGTGGTTGGACGGGATCTGGCGGCCCTCCGCCTTGGCCTTGGCGATCTCGGCCGGGTCGTAGCCGCCGATGCCGAAATAGACCGACGGCACACCGGCCAGCACGAACTCCGAATAGTCCTCGGAGGCCGAGCCGGGCTTCTCCTGAACCACGGCGTTCTTGCCGAAGGCGGCCTTGAACACCACCGCCGTGCGATCGGTCAGGGCCTGGTCGTTGACGACCATCTTGCCGCCCGGGGTGATCTTGATGTCGGCGGGCGGGGCGCCGGCCATGTCGACCACCGCCTTGATGGTGCGCTGGACGCCGTCCAGCACCTTGTCGCGCACGGCGGCGTCCTGGGTGCGGACGGTGCCGCGCACCCGGGCCTTGTCGGGGATGATGTTGCCGGCGCTGCCCGCCTGGATCGAGCCGACCGTGACGACGCCGAACGCCGAGGGGTCCTTCTCGCGACTGATCACGCTCTGGACGTCGACGGTGAAGCGCGCGGCCATAAGCACCGGATCGATCGTCGTGGCCGGCATCGAGCCGTGGCCGCCGCGACCGTTGAAGGTGATGTCCAGCCCGTCCGAGGTCGAGGTCAGCACCCCCGCCTTCCAGGCCACTTCCCCGGCCGGGCCGTTACCGACGTGCAGGGCGAAACCGTAGTCCGGCTTGCCGCCGATTTTGTCGAACAAGCCATCCGCCAGCATGGCCCGCGCGCCGCCGGTGGTCTCCTCCGAGGGCTGGGCGATGAAGACGAGGGTGCCCTTCCACTTGGCCTTCATGGCCACCAGCTGTTTGGCCGTGCCGACCCAGGCGGCCATGTGGATGTCGTGGCCGCACGAATGGGCGGTGAAGGTCTTCTCGTCGCGATAGGTGGCGGTGGCCTGGCTGGCATAGGGCAGGCCCGACTTCTCCTGCATCGGCAGGCCGTCCAGCTCGGTGCGGATCAGCACCTTGGGTCCGTCGCCGTTCTTTAACACCGCGATGAGGCCGGTCTTGCCGACGCCCTCGGTGACGGTGAAGCCGAGGCTGCGCATCTGGGCGGCCAGCTTCTTGGCGGTCTCGACCTCCTGGAAGCCCAGCTCCGGATGGGCGTGGATGTCCTTGTAGAGCGCGTCCAGCTGCGGGTAGTCGCGGTCCAGCTGGGCGTCGACGGTCTTCAGCGTGGCGGGGACATTGAGGGGCGCGGCGTGGGCGGCGGTGGCCAGGAACGCGGCGACGGCCGTGGCAGCGAGGAGTTTCATGCGGGGTCTCGAGGGTGTTGAGTCATGGGGATCGACGCATGAACCGCACCTAACCGCCACCCCTTCTTCCCTCTCCCGTACCCCCTCGTCGTCATCCCGCGCTTTATGCGCGGGACCCATGGTTCAGCTTCCACGTGAGAGCTTCATTCCGCTCCGCACTGCGGCGGACGGATGGGTCCCGCGCATAAAGCGCGGGATGACGGGTTAGCGTTACTGCCCGTTGCCCGGGGCCCAGGGGAATTGCAGGCTTTCGTAGTATTCCAGGGACTTGGCTGGCGGCTTTTCTCCGGCCGGCAGCGGCTTCTTCGAGAAGCTGCCGAACCACGCCACCGAGGCATCCCGCCACCACTGCGCCTCATCCCGCTGGATCTTCAGATAGTCGGCGACTTCCTTGTGGCGCTCGGCGTCGACGTACGGGGTCAACCCCGCCCACGTCTTCTCCATGCCGTCCACATAAGCCACGCCCCGGCCATAGTGCTTGACCATGCCGTCCCACAGGGTGTCGCCGGACTTCAGGCGGTAGTCCCAGGGCAGGTGGTGGAACCACAGCAGGTCCTTTTCGTCGACGCACTTCACGTCGGCGAAGCACTTGGCCACCTCCGGCGCGTACTGGGCCGTGGCGTTGCTCCCCGAGGGCGTGCGGTCGAAGCCGACGCCGTCAGCCCCGGCCTTGGCGTAGTAGACGCTGGTCCAGTCGGCGCGCTCGCCGCCGGAGACCCACGGCCCCGGGCCGTAGTGGTGGCTGCGGCCCATCTGGTGGTGCAGGCCCAGCGGGGTCATGTAGTCCACCGCCGCCTCGCGCGAGCCCATCATCATGTCGACCACCGGCTTCACCAGGCGCGGGTCATTGCCGAAGGTCATCTTCGTCCAGTCGGTGGCGATGTCCTTGGCCGAGGCTTCCGGATCCCAGGCCAGACGGCCAAAGACGTACCAGTTGGCCTGGTCGAAGTTCGAGCCGCTCCAGTTGCGGTCGCTGCCGATATTGGCCACGCCGGCTATGACGGTCAGCTTGTGATGGTCCAGCGAGCCGTCGACCACCTTGGCTACGGTCGAGCCCTTGCCCTCGGTCATGGTGTCCGACTTCAGGGTCTCCTCGAACAGCGGGCCGAGGTAGACCAGATGGGTCGAGAACCCGAGATATTCCTTGGTGATCTGGAACTCCATGCCGAGGTTGGACTTCGGCATGGCCCCGAACAGCGGGTGGAACGGCTCGCGCGGCTGGAAGTCGATGGCGCCGTTCTTGACCTGGATGGCGACGTTGTCGCGGAACTTGCCGTCGAAGTCCTTGAACTCGGTATAGCCCTGCTTGGCGCGGTCGTCGGGCTGTTCGTGCGAGTAGACGAAGGCGCGCCAAATCACGACGCCGCCGTGCGGTCCCACTGCGTCGGCCAGCATGTTGGCCCCGTCGACATGGGTACGGCCATAGTCCTGCGGACCCGGCTGGCCCTCGGAATTGGCCTTTACGAGAAAGCCGCCGAAGTCGGGGACGGCCTTGTAGATCTCGTCGGACTTGGCCTTCCAGAAGGCGGCGACGGCGGGGTCGGTCGGGTCGGCGGTCTTCAGGCCGCCGATCTCGATCGGGGCCGACCAGCGGGCCGACAGATAGACCTTGATGCCGTGAGGCCGGAACGTGTCAGCGAGCGCGGCCAGCTTGGCGATATAGGCCGGGGTCAGGCTGTCGGCCTTGGCGTTGACGTTGTTGACCACCGTGCCGTTGATGCCGATCGAGGCGTTGGCGCGGGCGTAGTCGACCATGCGTGGATCGACATGGCCGGGCAGCTTCCACCAGTCGAAGATCGAGCGGCCGGCATAGCCGCGCTCGACGTGGCCGTTGAGGTTGTCCCAGTGGTTCAGCATGCGCAGCTTGACCTTCGGGACCGAGGTCAGGTCCAGGGTCTCCACCGGCTGGCGGGTCTGGATCAGTTCCAGATAGCGGTAGACGCCATAGAGGACGCCGACGTCCTGGCTGGCCGAGATCACCGTGGTCTTCTTGCCGCCGACCAGCTGGGTGCGGATGCGGAAGCCCTCGTCGCCGAGGTCCTTCGACGGCGCGACGGTCAGCTGGATGACGCCGTCACGGGCGCCGGCGGCGGCGGTCGCGGGCTTGCCGACGAGGCCGGTGAGACCGCGCTCAAGCTCGGCGCGGGCGACCTTCAGCGTCGGGGTGTCCTTGACCGGCGCGATGGCCGCGGCGCGGGCGGCATAGGCCGCTTTCGCCGAGGCCTCGACGGGCCGATAGCGGAGCCAGAGGTCGTAGCCGTCCTCCGCCCGGGCGGTCGTCGCCACGAGCATGAGACCCAGCGCCAAGGCCAGAAGCCGCATCGTTCCACTCCCGTTTATTCCGTTCGTTGGAAAGAACGGCTTATTTGAAACTTGCACCGACAAAAAAGGTCGGGTCACCCTGTCATAGTGGTCAGACCACTGGGTTGACAACCCTCATGGTAGCGGTAAACCGGTAGGCAGGGAGGAAGATGGACGCCCCGCGCCTCGCATCAGGCGCGTCATCGGTCTTTCGGTCCCGCCAAACGATTGCAGAAAAAGCGTCCTCCAAGGCCACCATGCCCAAGATCATTGCCGCCAAGACCATCGTCACGTGCCCGGGTCGCAACTTCGTGACCCTGAAGATCGTGACCGACGAAGGCGTCTACGGCATCGGCGACGCGACCCTGAACGGCCGCGAGCTGGCGGTCGAGGCCTATCTGACCCAGCACGTCATCCCCTGCCTGATCGGCCGCGACGCCCACCAGATCGAGGACATCTGGCAGTACCTGTACAAGGGCGCCTACTGGCGTCGGGGCCCCGTGACCATGGCGGCTATCGCCGCGGTCGACATGGCGCTGTGGGACATCAAGGGCAAGATCGCCGGCCTGCCGGTCTACCAGCTGCTGGGCGGCGCCTGCCGCACGGGGGTCATGGTCTACGGCCACGCCAATGGCGAGACGATCGAGGAAACCCTCGACAACGCCGCCCACTATGCCGCCCAGGGCTACAAAGCCATCCGCCTGCAGACCGGCGTGCCGGGCATGCCGGGGGCCTATGGCGTCTCCAAGGACCGCTTCTTCTACGAGCCGGCCGACAGCGACCTGCCCAAGGAGACCATCTGGTCGACCGAGCGCTATCTGCGCAGCGCGCCGGACCTGTTCGCCGCCGCCCGCGAGCGCCTGGGCTGGGACCTGCACCTGCTGCACGACGTCCACCACCGCCTGACCCCGATCGAGGCCGCCCGCCTGGGCAAGGACCTGGAGCCCTACCGCCTGTTCTGGATGGAGGACGCTGTCCCCGCCGAGAACCAGTCCAGCTTCCGGATCATCCGCCAGCACACCACGACGCCGCTGGCCGTGGGCGAGATCTTCAACTCGGTCTGGGACTGCAAGCAGCTGATCGAGGAACAGCTGATCGACTACATCCGCGCCACGGTCGTGCACGCCGGCGGCATCACCCACCTGAAGAAGCTGGCCAGCTTCGCCGACCTGCACCACGTGCGGACCGGCTGCCACGGGGCCACCGACCTGTCGCCGGTCTGCATGGGCGCGGCCCTGCACTTCGACCTGTCGATCCCCAACTTCGGCATCCAGGAATATATGCGGCACACGCCGGAGACGGACGCAGTGTTCCCGCACAGCTACACCTTCAACGACGGCATGCTGCACCCGGGCGAGGCGCCCGGCCTGGGCGTCGACATCGACGAAGCGCTGGCGGCGAAATACCCCTATCAGCGCGCTTATCTGCCCGTCGCCCGCCGCCTGGACGGCTCGATGCACGACTGGTGACGCCTTGGTCAGGCCATGAGGCGGGGCAAAACCTGACCTCGTGGTCGTAGAGGGAGAAAAAGTAGGACAATTCGCGCCGGTCCCCGTGTTAGTGAATCAGGGTCCCGACAACGCCCGCATGGGCACAAGCGTCCTTTCCGAGCCTCCTCGACCCATGTCAGACAACGTCAAGCTCTACCGCAAGATCGCCGACTCCGTGGCCGACGCCATCGAGGCGGGGCAGTACAAGCTGGGCGACCGCCTGCCGACCGAGCGGGAGCTGGCCGAGCAGTTCGGGGTCAGCCGCCCCACCCTGCGCGAGGCGATGATCGCCCTGGAAATGCTGGGCATGATCGAGGCCCGCCACGGCCTGGGCATCTATGTCACCGGCAATGTCCGCCCCGTGGCCCCGTCGGCCGACATCGACTTCGAGATCGGCGCCTTCGAGCTGATCGAGGCCCGCCGCCTGTTCGAGGGCGAGGCCGCGGCCCTGGCCGCCACCTCGATCAGCGACGAGCAGATCGGCGAGCTGGAAGGCCTGCTGGAGCGCATGCATGTCGAGGAGGAGATCCGGGGCGAGGACGCCGACCGCGACTTCCACATGATCATCGCGAGGGCCACCGGCAACGGCGCGATCATCGCGACGATCGAGAACCTCTGGGACTGGCGTAATCGCTCGCCGCTGGCGCGGAACATCCTGACGCGCGCGCGGGGCATGGGCCTGGAGCCTCGGATCGTCGAGCACCGCCGGGTGGTGGATGCGTTGAAGGCCCGCGATCCGGCGTCGGCGCGGCAAGCGATGCGTGATCACCTGGAGCGGGTGATCGACCACCTGCTGCATGCGACCGAGACCGAGGCCGTGCAGAAGGCCCAGCAGGAGACGAAGGCGCGGCGGAGCGCGATCGCCAAGCGGGTGGCGATTTAACTTTATAGATCCTCCCCCGCGATGCGGGGGAGGTGGCCCAGAGGGCCGGAGGGGGCCAGCACGGCCTCGCTCCAGTTAGCCCCCTCAGTCGCTTCGCGACAGCTCCCCCGCATCGCGGGGGAGCATCTATCTGGGCGCCGCACGCGTCCCATGCCACAGCTTCCCCATGAAGCTCCCGCCCCTGAAACCCGACTCCGACCAGATGCTGCACCTCGACGCCCTGCGCATCGTTGGGGCCGTCATGATCGTGGCCTTCCACTTCAACCGCTTCATCAACCTCGACGGCCACTGGCAGCCGGCCGACGACACGATCAAGGCCTTCAGCCTGATCGTCGACCTGTTCTTCCTGATCTCCGGCTACGTCATGGCCGCGATCTACACCGGCCGCCTGACCACCGTCGCCAAGTACCGCGACTTCCTGCAGAAGCGCGTCGCGCGCCTGGGGCCGCTGCACTGGGCCACCATGCTGGTGTTCGTCGCCATCGCCGCCCTCGGCTGGGCGGGGGTGCTGAACGAGCGCGATCCATCCCGCTACGACGCCTCCTGCATCGCCCAGAACCTCCTCTTCATCCACGCCTGGGGAACCTGCCACGCCCAGACCTGGAACTTCGTCAGCTGGGCGATCAGCGCCGAGATGGGCATGTACATCGCCCTGCCGCTGCTGTTTTGGATCACCGCCCGGGGCTGGTGGGCCACCGCCCTCGCAGCGTTCGGCAGCCTGGCGCTGCTGCTGTGGGTCTCCCGCACCGGCGAGACCTTCTCGCAGTGGACCTACGACTTCGGCGTCGCCCGCGCCGTGCCCGGTTTCATGCTGGGGATGCTGGCGTTCCAGCTGCGGGGCGCCCTGGCCAAGCTGCCGTTCGCCCGCTTCGTGATGTGGGCCCTGCTGGCGGCGTTCTTCGCGGCGTCCTTCGCCGGCGCCTCGCGCACCACCCTGCTCCTGGTGATCTACGCCGTCGGCCTGGCCGGCGTCGCGGCCGACGCGCAGGGCGTCCAGGGCGGGGTGAGCGCGCGCCTCGCCCCGTGGGCGCAGCTCAGCTTCAGCCTCTACCTGCTGCACCCGATCGCGCTGAAGATCGCGCTGAACTGGGTCGGGCTGGGGATGTGGGGCCTGAACGGCGACGCCATGCGGCTGTGGTGCCTGGCGTGGGTGATCCTGCTGATCCCGATCGCCTACCTGTCGCTGATCAGCTTCGAGCGCCCTGCCCGCGACTGGATCGCTAGGCTTGGGAAGCGATCCGATCCACCCACCCCGGCAGCTCGCTGATACTGCCAAGCTCCGCATACCGCTCATGCCCGACCGGGGCCTCGGCCGCCTCGTGCGACCAGACCAGCGGGTACGGGATCAGGGCGCTCCAGCAGCCGGCCTCCAGCGCCGGCAGGATGTCGGACTTCATCGAGTTGCCGGCCATCACCGCCTGCTCCGCGCCAGTGCCATAGCGCTCGAACACCCGGCGATAGGTGCCGGCGTCCTTCTCCGACACGATCTCGACCGCCACGAAGTAGTCGCCCAGCCCCGACGAGGCCAGCTTCTGCTCCTGGTGCAGGAGGTCGCCCTTGGTGATCAGGATCAGGCGGTAGCGGTCCGACAGCTCGGCCAGCGCCTTGTCGACGCCCGACAGCGGCTCGATCGGCTCGGTCAGCATCTCGCGGCCCACGGCCAGGATCTCGCGGATCACCCGGGTGTCGACGGCCCCGTCGGTGACCTCCAGCGCCGTCTCGATCATCGACAGGGTGAAGCCCTTGGCCCCGTAGCCATAGACCCGCAAATTGCGCTTCTCGACGGCCAAGAGCTGGCTCTCGATCTTCTCGGGATCGCCGTGATCGGACAGCAGGTCCAGGAACCGCGCGTGCGACAGCCGGAACTTGCTTTCGCAATGCCAGAGGGTGTCGTCGGCGTCGACGCCGACGGTGGTGATCGTGCTCATGGGCGACAGATAGCGGCCCGCCCCGCGCCGGAAAAGGGGTCGTGACCTTCGCCCGCCGGCGCGCTAGGCCTTCAGCCTCGAACGAAGGTGAGCCCCCATGGATTTCTCGAAGCTGCAGGCCGTTTCCACCGTCACCACCGAGTGGAAGTATCCGCTGAAGCCGGCCAACCGCTCCGGCCTGCTGCAGGTCGACCAGGGGCCCGACCACAAGCTCTATTGGGAAGAATACGGCAATCCGGACGGCGAGCCGGTCATGTACCTGCACGGCGGTCCGGGCGGGGCGTGCGCGCCGGTGATGTCGCGGTTCTTCGATCCTCAGCGCTATCGGGTGATCCTGTTCGACCAGCGCGGCTGCGGCAAGAGCGAGCCGACCGTGGCGACGCATGGCCCCCAGGTGGCCCTGGTGCGCAACGACACCGACCACCTGGTCGACGACATCAACAAGCTCCGCGACGCCCTGGGCATCACCGGCAAGATGCACGTGTTCGGCGGCAGCTGGGGCAGCACCCTGGCCCTCGTCTACGGCATCCGCCATCCCGACAAGGTCGCCTCGCTGATCCTGCGCGGCATCTTCCTCGGCGCGACCGAGGACCTGCTCTACATGTACCAGGGCAATGCGGCGACGTTCACGCAAGCGCCCTACGCCCTGACCGAGCCGGGCAGCTACGTCACCTATCCCACCGAGTGGAAGGCCTTCGTCGAGGAGATCCCGGCCGAGCAGCGCGGCGACATCATGGCCGCCTACAAGGCGATCTTCGACATGGTGCCGGCCAATGACGCCGACCGCGAGCGCCAGCTGCGCGCCGCCGTGGCCTGGTCGGTCTGGGAAGGCACGATCTCGAACATGATCCCGCAGGACAGCGATCCGGGGAAGTTCGGCGAGGCGGACTTCGCCCTGTGCTTCGCCCAGATCGAGGCCCACTTCTTCGCCAACGGCCTGTTCCTGGAGCCGGACTACATCGTCGGCAATGTCGGCAAGATCGCCGCCATCCCGACCCACATCGTCCACGGCCGCTTCGACCAGGTCTGCCCGCTGACCCAGGCCTCGCGGCTGATCGCGGCGATGGCGGAGGTGGGCGCGACGCCGGCCAGCTATGTCGCCACCAATGCGGGGCATAGCGCCATGGAGGCCCAGACGGTGCTGGCCCTGACGGCGATCATGGACGGGCTGGACGCGATCGGCTGAGCTTTACGCGGCCCTTACGCGACAGGGGCTTAGGCCATACAGCGCGCTTATGCGGGGCGGGGGTACTGAAGGCGGGTCAAGTGGACAGACCGCCATGTACATGCCCTCCCCCGCTCACCGCCGCCTGTTGATGATCCTGCTGGTCGCCGGCCTCGGCGGCTTCCTTGGCCTCATGGCCTGGGCCGCCCACACCGTCCATCCGCAGGCCGATCTCATCCGGTTCTTCGCCATCGTGTGGCTGCTGGTCTTCGGCGCCGCGCGGATCCTGGTCCACCTGGACGAGGCGCTGGGCCAACCAGGCGAGGCCGCGACCCAGAACTGGGCGCGGCTGCGAGGTCGAGGCGATCTCTAGAAAGGCGCCCCGGAGTGCTGAGCACTCCGGGGATTTCACCTGACGCTTACTTCGAAGCGTTTTGGGCCGCCTCCTCGATCACCTTGGCGACCACTTCCGGCTTCGAGGCGAAGATGGCGTGGCTGCCGTCCGACTCCACCGTGTGCAGCTTGCCGCGCGCGGCCATGGCGCGCTGGGCCGACGGCGGGATCATGCGGTCCTGGGCCGCGACCAGGTACCAGCTGGGCTTGGTCTTCCAGGCGGTTTCGGTGACGGCTTCGCCCAGGGTCGTGGCCTTCCAGGGCTGCTGGGAGTCAGCCATGAACGCGGCCTCGGCCGGATCGACGTCGGCCGCGAAGGCCTGGGCGAACTTGGCGCGATCCAGCTGCAGATAGCCGTCGGCGCTGGCGACGATCGGCGGGACCGGGGCGCCGGCCGGCGGGTTGGCGTTCAGCGACGAGATCGACTCGCCCTTCTCCGGCACGAAAGCGGCGACATAGACCAGGCCCGCGACCTTGGGGTCGACGCCGGCCTGCGAGATCACCAGGCCGCCATACGAGTGGCCGACCAGGATGGCCGGGCCGTCGCTCTCGGCCAGCACGCGCTTGGTCGCCGCGACGTCGTCGGCCAGCGAGGTGGTCGGGTTCTGGACGATGGTGACCTTGTAGCCGTCCTTCTTCAGGATCTTGTAGACGCCCTGCCAGCCCGAACCGTCGAGGAAGGCGCCGTGGACCAGGACGATGTTCTTGACCGGCGCCTTGGCCGTCTGGGCGTGGGCGGGGACGAAGCCGGCGGCCAGGGTCAGGGCGGCGGCGGAAGCGATCAGGGTGCGGATGGCGGTCATGTCGGTAACTCCCTCTGGATGCGTTTGCGATAATGTTTATCGCGATAACGAGATGGATAAACCCGGGGGGATCGGAGCGTCAAGCATTTTTATTATCGCGATAATGTTTTTTGCGAGAGACGAACGAGAACGACCGCAGCCACCCCAACTCCCGTCATTCCCGCCCTTGTGGCGGGAACCCCTGGTTCAGCTGACACGTGAGCCGCAAGCGGACTGCTCAGCAGTCCGCCTCAACTGCCCTTGCGGCGGACAGAGGGGTTCCCGCCACAAGGGCGGGAATGACGGATGTTAGGATTGAGCTTGGGCGGCCTCGAACGCTCCCGCGTCCTTAAAAGCTCAGCACCACGAACACGACCGCGCTGATCGGGATCGCCGCCGAGAGGGCCACGTGCAGAAGGGTCTCGGTCAGCTTGACGGCCGAGAACGAGGGTTGCTTCAGCGGGGCGGCGGCGGGGGTCATGGACGGTGCTCCTTGCACGCTGGAGCTTGCACCCTGAAGCGTTAACGGACCTGAATCTTGGACGGATGCGCCGCTGCGGCATGTTGTCCGTCAGGCCTGTTCAAAAGCGCCAGGGGCACCGCCTCGGCGAGGGCGCGATAGCCCCCTGGCGACAGGTGCAGGCGGTCGCCCAGGTCATAGCGCGCGGACAGGCGATCGGGCGCAGCGGGATCGCGGACCACGGCGTCGAAGTCGATCACCCCGTCGAACTGGCCGGACGTCCGGATCCATTTGTTGACCGCCTGGCGGTCGGCCTCGGCGTCGGCGTCCGAGCGGTAGAAGTTGGTGCCGCCGAACGGCATCAGGGTCGCGCCCAGCACCCGCACACCGCGCGCATGGGCCCGCAGGATCACCTGCTGATAGCCCTCGATCACCGCTCGCACGGTGCGGGCCCGCACCTCGGGCGTCACTGGGCCTTCGCGGGAGATCTTGCCCAGGTCGTTGGTCCCCTCGAACAGGATGACGGTCGAGAGGCCCGCCTGCGAGAGGATGTCGCGGTCCAGGCGCGAGAGGCCGCTGGGGCCGCTGTTCTCGCGGGTCAGGCGGTTGCCGGAGATGCCCAGGTTCAGCACCGACAGCTTGACGCCGGCGGTCTTCAGCCGGTCGGCCAGCACGTCGGGCCAGCGGTCGTCGGCGTCCAGCGTCGCGCCGTGGCCGTCGGTCAGGGAGTCGCCCAGGATCGCCACGGCCGCGCCCTCGCCTTCCGCCTCAATGCCGGCGATCTGCCACCAGTGCGCAACCGGCTTGGCGTCTGACATCGTTGCGGCCGCCGTCTGGTCGCCAGGGGCCAGCCAGCCGGTGGTCTGGCTCATGTGGTGCAGGGTCTGGCCGGCCGGCGCGCCCGTGAAGTGGATCGAGATCGCCAGCGACTGCCCGGCCTTCACCGGCAGTTCGACCGGGTCGGACAGCATGTAGGCCCCGGCCGCGATCTCGGCCTGCGCTCGTCCGGCGAAGGTCACCGTGCGGTCGGTTCCCGGCGTGTTCGTCCCGGCCTTGTCGGCGGCCAGAGCCACGTGGACCCCGCCCAGCACCAACGGTGCCGTCCCGTGGTCGTTGGTCAGCCTCAGGCGGATGCGGCGGCCGTCGGCGGTGACCCTAACCCGCTGGCGCAGGGTGGCGTCGCGCAGGGCCTCGTCCGGCAAGGCGCTGCTGGCGTCGGCGGGCATCACCGCCGTCGCCCAGACACCCACCCAGCGCGGAGTGGCTTGAGCGGGAGCGGCCAGCGTCACGCAAGCCAGGAGGGTCAGGAAGGGTCGAAAAGCCATGGCGCCATCTCACCAAAGAAAAGGGGCGGCGCAAGCGCCGCCCCAGTAATCCCGGGTTGGGGGGAGGGATAGACTTAGAAGCGGCCGCGGAGACCGATCATGACGGTCCGACCCGGGTCGTACGAAGTGAAGGTGGCGTTCTCGAACTGGAAGTAGCTGCGCTGCTTGGCGCCCGTGAAGTTGATCACGTCGAACGTCAGTTGCGGCAGACCCTTGCGCTTCAGGATCTGGTCCAGATCGAAGCTCGAGGAGAAGTCGTACTGGCGATAGTCGTCGCTGAAGATCGCGGCGTTCGGGATGCCGTTCTGGTTCAGGCCGCTGGACTGCGAGCCCTTGGTGAAGGTGGTCGAGACGCGGGCCGAGACCCCGCCCCGCTCGTAGTAGCCGGTGACGTTGTAGGTGTACTTGGCCACGCCCAGGGCGGTGGCGGGGGCGGCGCCCTCGCCCTTCTGGTCGATGATCGTGGCGTTGGCCAGGAAGCCGAAGCCCTTCAGGCCGATGTCTTCCAGCACGAAGTCCAGCGGCTGGACCCAGTTGGCTTCCAGGCCGTTGACCGTCAGCTTGCCCGAGGCGTTGACCTGCTGGGTCAGCACGACCGTGGCCACCGTCGGACCGCCGCGGGCGTTGATGGCCGCCTGCTGGGTCGGGGTCAGGGCGTCATAGGTCACGCCGTAGGCGGCCAGGGCCGAGAACGGGGTCGTGACGTTCTGGTTCTGGGTGAAGCCCGTGACCGACTTCCGGAAGGTGGCGAAGCCGATATAGCCTTCACCGCCGGTGTAGTACTCGAAGCCCAGGTCGATGTTGTCGGAGATGTACGGCTCCAGGGCCGAGTTACCGACCGAACCGACGTCCGCCGACGGAGTGGAGAAGTTCAGGCCCGGCAGCTGGGCGTTCGGGTCGGGGCGCGTCATGGTGCGCGACAGCGAGGCCCGGACCACCGCGTGCTCCGACACGTTGTACGAGGCCGAGGCCGAAGGCAGCCAGTTGTCGTACTCGTTGTCGATATAGGTCTGGTTGCTGATGTTCGGATAGCGCGCGCCGTCGGCGATCTGCGTCTGGCCGGCCGGCAGGCCCGCCGGAGTGTTGCGCGGATCGGGGATCGAGATCGTGCCGCCGATCGTCTGCTCGGTCCGCACCCAGCGCATGCCGGCGTTATAGTGCAGATCGTTGTCGGCCAGGGTGGCCACGCCGTTGATCTCGGCGAACAGGCCGTAGGTCTTTTCGCCGATGAAGCCGCCCGCCGCGCCGGTGTTGGACGAGCCGGCCGCCGGGGCGTTGTCGTGGAACTTCGCGTACTGGCCGTCCTTGGCCAGGCGGTCCCAGTCGAGGTTCACGAAGCCGTACGAGCCGGGCTTCATGTAGCTGCTGATCACGCTGTTGGGGATCAGCGAGCCGGCATAGGTCACCGGGCCGGTCTTGCCGGCGGTGAAGCCCGTGCCGTAGCCCGGATAGGTCGGATAGCCGGCCGGCGTGCCGGGCAGGTTGTCGCCGTTACAGGCCGGTTGGCTGTTGGGCGAGGGCAGGAAGACGCTGGGGTTGTTGCCGCAGATCGCGTTCTGCCAGGCCTGGCTGTTGTCATAGGCGGTGATGCGACGCGAGACGTCGTCATAGGCGCCGCCGAACTTCAGGTTCAGGTGGTCGTCGCCCCAGGTGAAGTTGCCGCGAACGCCCTTGGTCTCGGTCTCGCGACGCTCGTCCTGGATGTTCACGCGGCCGCCCGGCCAGCCGAAGTTCTTGGGATCGTTGACGTCGACGCTGGACTTGATGCTGGGGATGCCGCCGTCGTTCTTGTAGGTGACGGTCAGGCCCGAGCTGGCCGGGGTGATCAGCAGGACGCTGGGCGATTCCCGGTGGAACTTGCTCTTGGTGTAGTTGGCCTGGCCCTCGAACTTCAGCTTGTCGGTCAGCTGCCAGTCGAAGCCCGGATTGACGCCGTAGAAGTTGGTGTTCTCGATGAACGGCCGATAGGTCATGAACATCTGGGCGTTGGCGAACGTGCCCTCGGTGACGACGCAACCGTTCGAGCAGTCGCTGCGGTCGACCTTCATGTTGATCGGGATCGCCGCGCCGTTGCGGCCGACCCAGTCCATGTCGATCCGTTCCAGGTTGTTCTTCTTCTTCCCGTACATGCTGTCCAGGTAGAAGTGCAGGTCGTCGGTCGGCTTCCACTCGAACGAGGCGATGGCGTTGACGCGATCGCGACGGCCGAAGTTCTCGGCCTGACGGCCCAGGCGCGGGATCAGGGCGTTGTCGATCTGCTGGATCGACAGGCCGGGGTTCAGCGCCAGCAGGGCGGCCTTGTCGAGCGTCGCGCCGGTGACCAGGCTGTTGCCGGCGTTGGCCGGCACCGTGGCCGGGATCGTCCAGTTGCCGCCGCCGGTGTTGTTACAGCCCGTGGCCGCGCCGCACTGGGCGGCCGACAGGTTGGCGTTGGTCCAGCCGATGGTCTCGAAGCCGGGGGTGTTGACGTAGTTGCGCACGGCGGTGACGCCGACCAGGGCGCCGAAGTCGCCCCAGGTGTCGCTGGCGATGAACGAGCCGCGGCCGCCCCACTTGTCGGCGTGCTGGCCGCGGGTAGCCTGCGCCGAATAGCTGACGCGGCGGCCATTGCCGTCGAACGGACGGGCGCTGCGCATGTTGACGGTGCCGGCGGCGCCGCCTTCGACCAGGCTGGCCAGCGGCGACTTGTTGACGCTCAGCTGGCTGAACAGTTCGGTCGGGAACATGTCGAGGTCGACGTCGCGGCCGGTGCTCTGGGCGTCGGTGCGGCCCGTCGAGGCCACGGCCACCGGCGCGCCGTTCAGCAGCACGCGGGTGAAGTTGCTGCCCAGGCCACGGATGGCGATGTTCAGGCCTTCACCGGTCACTTCGCGGCTGATGGTGATGCCGGGGACGCGGTTGAAGGACTCGGCGATGTTGGTGTCCGGGAACTTGCCGATGTCCTCGGCGAAGATCGAGTCCTGGAAGCCGACCGCGTCGCGCTTGGCGTTGGTCGAGGCCGCGAGGCTGGAGCGGTAGCCGGTGACGACCACTTCCTCGACGGCCGAGTCGTCGGCCTGGGCCGGCGCGGGGGTCGATTGAGCCTGGGCGGCGAAGCCCATCATGAGAGTGGTCAGACACGTCGCGCCGATGAGGGCGAGGCGCCACTTCACCGAAGACGAAGAATGGGCGGAACCGTGATGTTGAGTGGACGGCATGTTTCTCCCCTAAGAGTCTCTGTGCTCTGCGCACTTGTTCATTGTCGCCACGTGGCCCCAGCCCCTTCCCTGGGCCTGAGTGGGTCCGACGCGGTGTGGTAGCGGTCACACAAGACACGGTTACGAGGTAAGTCCTCCCAAGTCAATGTGGTCAGACCTTACCTGGGGCAGGCCGTCGGACCTTTTGATTGACCAGTGCGGCGGAAAGGCCACGGTCGCGAGGCGGGGTGTGGGGGAAGGTCTGACAAGAGCGGCGGTGGAGCGCCCCCTCCGTCACGATGCGTATCCGCATCGCGCCACCCCCCCGTTTTACGGGGCAGGAAAGGACACTTCCTCCTGCCCCGCTTGCGGGGGAGGTGGCACGGCGCCGATAGGCGACGTGACGGAGGGGGCGCAGAACGCTAAGCTCAACCTATGAGGTCACCTTCAAAAGCCCACACCCAGGCCAAGGCCCTCCGCCGAGCGCTGACGCCGCCCGAGGTCATCCTCTGGACCCGCCTGCGCGCACGCCAACCCGACGGTCCCCGCCTCCGCCGTCAACACCCGATCGGCCCGTACATCGCCGACTTCTACTGCGCAGCCGCCAGGCTGGTGATCGAGATCGACGGCTGGGGCCACAACATAGGCGACCAACCGGAGCGGGACGTGCGACGGGACGCGTGGATGGCGGCGGAAGGGTATGTGGTGGTGAGGTATCCGGCGTCGGAGGTGATGGCCGATCCGACGGGTGTCGCGGATGGGATTTGGGATACTTGCGTGGAGTTGTCTCGGAAGCGGCGCGGTTAGAGCGCCCCCTCCGTCACGCCGCCTATCGGCGCCGCGCCACCTCCCCCGCAAGCGGGGAAGGAAAAAGTCGCCTTCTCCTCCCCCGTGCAACGGGAGAGGTGGCCCCAAGGGCCGGAGGGGGCTCCGCCCTAAGCCCAGCCCGCCGGCCGGTCCTGCTCGCGCCTCGGCGTCGGCGCGTACCGGTGCCCTTTGTTCACCCGTCGCAGCGACGCCGGATACCGATGCAGCTGCGCATCCGGCCGTATCGGCCTGGCCACCAGCCCACCACCACAGTCCGGGCACGTCTCCTCGAACCGCACGTCCGAGCAATCGGCGCAGAAGGTGTGTTCGAAGGTGCAGATTCGGGCCGCGTCGCTGGCGGGCGGGAGGTCCGCGTCGCAGCACTCGCAATTGGGGCGCAGTTCGAGCATGGGGCCGTCCTCCCGTGTTCGTCTGGTTTTGATGCCGGTAAGCCTTGCACCATAAGGGCTTTTCGCCCCTCCGCGCGAGGGCGTCCGTTCACCGATCACGGGAATGTGGAAGCAAGCGAAATTCGCGTGATCGGAAGGGGTTGACCCCCTCCCCCATACCCCCTAGACACCGCGCCGTTTGCGCGGCGGGCCGGGGTTACACCCAGCCCGCTTTTTTGCAAAAATGAGCCCCACCAGCACGCGTCCAGGAGCGCTTCCAAGAATGTCCCAAGACCTTCTCCCCGGCGTCACCGGCGTTCTGGCCCTGGCCGACGGCACCATCCTGCAAGGCGTGGGCTGCGGCGCGGTCGGCGACGCGGTCGGCGAGGTGTGCTTCAACACCGCCATGACGGGCTATCAGGAGATCCTGACCGACCCGTCCTACATGGCCCAGATCGTCGCCTTCACCTTCCCGCACATCGGCAATGTCGGCACGAACGTCGAGGACGTCGAGCAGATCACCGGCGTGGCCGAGACCGCCGCCCGCGGCGCCCTGTTCCGCGAAGTCCCGACCGAGCAGGCCAACTGGCGCGCCAACAGCGACTTCGACGCCTGGATGAAGACCCGCGGCGTCATCGGCCTGGCCGGGATCGACACCCGCGCCCTGACCCGCAAGATCCGCGAGACCGGCATGCCGCACGGCGTCATCGCCCACTCGCCCGAGGGCAAGTTCGACCTCGACGCCCTGGTCGCCAAGGCCAAGGCCTGGGCCGGCCTGGAAGGCCTGGACCTGGCCAAGGACGCCTCGACCACCCAGACCTTCACCTGGGACGAGGGCCTGTGGTCGTGGCCGGAAGGCTACGCCAAGCTGGACAAGCCCAAGTACGAAGTGGTCGTCATCGACTACGGCGTGAAGCGCAACATCCTGCGCGCCCTGGCCCATGTCGGTGCCCGCGCCACGGTCGTCCCCGCCGACACCAAGGCCGAGGACATCCTGGCCCGCAACCCCGACGGCGTGCTGCTGAGCAACGGCCCCGGCGACCCGGCCGCGACCGGCGCCTATGCAGTGCCCGAGATCCAGAAGCTGGTGCAGAGCGGCAAGCCGGTGTTCGGCATCTGCCTGGGCCACCAGATGCTGGCCCTGGCGCTGGGCGCCAAGACCGTGAAGATGGAACAGGGCCACCATGGGGCGAACCACCCCGTGAAGGACCTGACCACCGGCAAGGTCGAGATCGTCTCGATGAACCACGGCTTCACCGTGGACAGCGAGAGCCTGCCCGCCCCGGTGCAGGAGACCCACGTCTCCCTGTTCGACGGCACCAACGCCGGCATCCAGCTGGCCGACAAGCCGGTGTTCTCGGTGCAGCACCACCCGGAAGCCTCGCCGGGCCCGACCGACAGCCTCTATCTGTTCGAGCGCTTCGCCGGCCTGATGGACCAGGCGAAGTAGGACGCTGACGGCGGTGTTCGGTATCGAAAGCATCGAACCCAACACCGCCCTCGAGCGCCTGCGCGCGCTCCACGACTACGCGCTGTTCCCCGAGCTGTTCGACGCCATCGCCGACGGCGCGATCGTCTATTACGAGCCGGCCCTGCGCGAGTTCACGATCCCCAACGCCGATGGGGTCTCGGCCTATGTGCTGAACTATTGCCCGCTGACGGGGCGCGCTCTGCCGCCATCCCTGCGCGACGAATGGTTCGACGCGCTGGAGGCTGTGGGGGCGTTCCCGGTGGACGAGATGCCGCCCGTGGACTTCCTGGCCCCGCCGGCGTACCGCGCGGATGCGTGGTGGCGGGATACGGAGCTGGCAAGGCTCGATGACAAAACCCCTCTCCTTTAGGGAGAGGGAGGGGCCCGCCGCGAAGCGGTGGGAGGGTGAGGGGTTACAGCGTCAACCGGAGTGCCGGCACGCCGTCGAACCTCGTAACCCCTCACCCCAACCCTCTCCCTATGGGAGAGGGAGCTCGCTCAGCGCACACCCTTTGACCGCCCCTACGTCACCTGCGCCTATCCTTCGAAAACGGAGGAGCCCAGGGATGAACGACACCGACTTCACCGGCCGCCACGTGCTGGTCGTCGGCGGCTCCAGCGGCATCGGCAATGGCATCGCCCACGCCTTCAAGGCGCGCGGCGCAGACGTCGCCATCTGGGGCACGCGCCCCACAGCCGCCGACTACGACCCCGCCGACGGCTGCGACCTCACCGGCCTCGCCTACGCCCAGGTCGATGTCGGCGACCCCGACGCCATCGACACCGCCCCAGCCCCGTTCGACACCCTCGACGTCCTGGTCCTGTGCCAGGGCACGGTCGTCTACAAGCGCGGCGAGTTCGAGCGGGCCGGCTGGGACCGGGTGATGGCGGTCAATCTCGATAGCCTGATGCACTGCGCCCGCCGCTTCAAACCGGCCCTCGTCGCCAGCCAGGGCAGCGTGATCATCGTCAGCTCGATCTCGGGCCTGAAGGCCAATATCGGCAACCCGGCCTATGCCGCCTCCAAGGCCGGCGCGATCAGCCTGACCAAGACCCTGGGCCAGGCCTGGGCGCCCGAGGGCGTGCGGGTCAACGGTCTGGCCCCGGGCCTCGTGGAGACCAAGCTGACCAAGGTCACCACCGCCAACCCCGAGCGCCTGGCCGGGGCGCTGGCCGCCATCCCGCAGCGCCGCGTCGGCACGCCGGCCGACATGGCTGGGGCGGCGCTGTTCCTGGCCTCGCCGCTTGCGTCCTACGTCACCGGCCACACGCTTGTGGTCGACGGCGGCCTGTCCCTCTGAGTGGAGTGAACCGATGAAGGCCCTGCGATATCACGGCGCCCGCGACGTCCGGTACGAGAGCATGGACGACCCGGCGCTCCAGTCGGACCGCGACGCCATCGTCCAGATCAGCGCCTGCTCGATCTGCGGCTCGGACCTGCACATCTATCACGGCCACGGCTTCTCCGAGGACCTGGGCTTCTGCGTCGGCCACGAGGCGGTCGGCGAGGTGGTCGAGATCGGGCGCGGCGTCCAGCAGCTGAAGGTCGGCGACAAGGTCATGCTGCCGGCCGCCGTGGGCTGCGGCCGCTGCCGCTCGTGCCTCTCCGGCGTGGTCCAGACCTGCGAATATGGCGAGTTCGGCTGCTATGGCCTCTCGGCGCGACTGCAGGGCTCGCAGGCCGAGGCCGTGCGTGTGCCGGCCGCCGACATGAACGCCGTGCCGGTGCCCGAAGGCGTCTCGATGGAGCAGGCGCTGATGATGACCGACGCCCTGGCCACCGCCTGGTTCGGAGCCCGCAACGCCGAGGTCCGGCCAGGGTCCAGCGTGGCGGTGATCGGTCTGGGCCCCATCGGCCTGATGGCGGTCGAGAGCGCCTATGTCATGGGCGCGCACGTGGTCTACGCCATAGATCCCGTCCCCGGCCGCCGGGCGCTGGCCGAGGAAGCCGGCGCCATCGCGCTCTCGCCCGACGAGGCCAGGGACCGCATCCGCGAGGACACCAAGGACAAAGGCCTGGACTGCGTGATCGAGGCGGTCGGCAGCGAGGCCACGGTCGACGCCGCCCTGCGCCTGGTCCGCGCGCGCGGCGTGGTATCGGTGATCGGCGTCCAGCAAGCGAGGCGCTTCCCCTTTCCCCTGGAGCGCGCCTTCGCGGCGGGCCTGACCTTCCGGGTGGGCACGTGCTCGGTGCCAGAGGAACTGCCGGCCCTGTTCCCGCTGGTCCGCTCCGGACGGCTACGGCCAGAGAAATATGTCAGCCACCGCCTGCCGTTGAGCGAGGGCGCGGAAGCGTATCGGCTGTTCGAGAGCCGCGAAGCCGGCGCCCTGAAGATGGTGCTGACGCCGGAGTAGAGGCGCACAAAGGGGTGCCGCCTCCCGCAAGACTAGGGGGCAAAGCGGGAGGCGGCGGCCAGACGCCCTAGGCAAGGGGGGCGCTTTTCAGGCGTCTGGCGGGGCGCACTCGTCCGGGCCGGGTGACGCACCGGCGGGAACGAGAAGCCCTACTCGGAAACTAAAAATCAGACCTTGAGGTCGAGCAGCTGCTGGCTCATGTCCTGGGCCGTGCGGACGACCGCCGCATTGGCCTTGAAACTGGTGGTCGCGCCGATCTGGTCGGTGCGCTCCTTGACGTAGTCGACATCGTTAGCGCGGGCGTCCGACGCGGCCACGCGCTGGGCCGAAGCGTTAAGACGATCCGCGGCGGCCATCATGCCCGAGGCGGCGATCGAGAGAGCCTGCATGGCGTTTTCTCCGTGTATGCCAATGGTTATCCGGCCGGTTGGGTTAAGCCCTCACGACCGAAAATGGTAAAATTCACGCCTTGGTCATCTTTTTTAGCGCGCGTTAACTTTTGGCGCGCCGCACCCCGATAACGGCCCCAACATTACAAAACGTTCAGGCTTGGCCTTATCGACAAGCTGTCACCGTCCCGACATGGTTCGCCCCTTCGCGGGCCGGGGGGCGGCCCGTCGCTCGGGAGCTTCTTTCAGACATGTCGTTTTCGCGTCGTATCGCGCTGGCCAGCGCCGCCCTGCTCATGGTGGCGCAACCGGTCCTCGCGGCCACACCCGCCAAGCCCAAGCCCGCAGCCTCGGCCAAGAAGGCCGTCTCGGACTTCACGCCGTCGCCCGAGGCCATCAAGGCCCACATGACCTTCCTGGCCGACGACGCCATGGAAGGCCGCGAGGCGGGCACGCGCGGCTATGATATCGCCGCCAACTATGTCGCCGCCCAATACGCCCTGCTGGGCCTGAAGCCGGCCGGCGACAAGACCGCCACGGGGGTGTCGTATCAGCAGCACGTGCCGCTGCTGGCCTTCCGCACCGACGGCGAAGGTTCGTTCGGCCTGACGGGCGCCGACGGCCAGACCGCCGCCCTGAAGTACGGCGAGGACTACCTGCCCAACGCCCAGGCCCAGGCCGCCGAGGTCAAGCTGGACGCGCCGCTGGTCTTCGTCGGCTATGGCCTGGTCAATCCGGCCACGGGCCGCGACGACTACGCGGGCCTGGACGTGAAGGGCAAGATCGTCGTCATGCTGAACGGCGCCCCGACCTCGCTGCAGACCGAGGAACGCGCCCACTTCAGCAACCCCAACACCAAGCGCCAGGAAGCCGCCAAGCGCGGCGCGATCGGCGTCGTCACCATGTCGGGCCCCAGCGCCGAGAAGCGCCGCCCGTTCTCGGCCGGCGCGGGCATGCTGCGCGGCTGGCGGGTGATCTGGCGTGACGCCAACGGCGTCGGCGCCATCCGCGCGCCCAGCGCCCCGGCCCTGGTGTCGATCAGCCAGGCCGGCGCGGCCAAGCTTTTCGCCGGCGCCCCCGTGGCCCTGGCCGATGTGCTGGCCGAGTCCGAGAAGCCGGAAGGCGCGGTCAAGGGCTTCGCCCTGGCCACCAAGGCCAGCATCGCCCTTAAGACCGAGATCGAGAAGCGCGAGAGCAGCAACGTCGTCGGCATGATCGAGGGCTCGGACCCGACGCTGAAGGCCCAGACGATCATCCTGTCGGCGCACCTCGACCACATCGGCATCAAGGAAAACGCCAAGCCCGGCGAGGACCGCATCAACAACGGCGCGCTCGACAACGCCTCGGGCATCGCCACCCTGCTGGAGGTGGCGCGCGGCTTCGAGAACACCAAGTCGCGGCCCAAGCGCTCGATCATCCTGCTGGCGGTGACGGGCGAGGAGAAGGGCCTGGTCGGCTCGGACTACTTCGCCAACAACCCGACGGTGCCGAAGGCCAATATCGCCGCCGACGTCAATCTGGACATGCCGGTGCTGCTGTATCCGTTCACCGACGTGATCGCGTTCGGCGCCGACCGCTCGACCGTGGGCGAGGCCGTCCGGCACGCCGCCGGCCGCGTCGGCGTGGCGCTGTCGGGCGATCCGCTGCCGGAGGAAGGCCTGTTCACCCGCTCGGACCACTATCGCTTCGTCGAGCAGGGGATCCCGTCGGTGTTCCTGATGACCGGCTTCCAGAACGGCGGCGAGAAGGCCTTCACCACCTTCCTGAAGGGCAATTACCACCACCCGGGCGACGACCTGAACCAGCCGATCGACTACCAGGCGGCCGCCAAGTTCGCCCTGGTCAACTACGAGATCGCTCGCGAACTGGCCAACACCCCGGCCCGTCCGGTGTGGAAGAAGGGCGACTTCTTCGGCGGGACGTTCGCGCCGAAGGGGCATCCTTCGGCGGCGAAGTGATCACCTAACCCCGTCTCCCCGGCGAACGCCGGGGCCCAGATGGAATGGCGCTGGGGTGGACTCTAAGGACATAGAGCCCTTCCAATCATTCCCAGCGCCCTGAGATCTGGGTCCCGGCATTCGCCGGGAAAACGGGATTTGGAATTGACCCGGAGGGCGGCGGAAGGGATTCTGCCGCCCTCTCTCTTTGACCGACGGATAATCGTAAGCGTGACCGCCCGCACCGGCGCCTTCCTGAAGATCGGCGTGATCGCGCCGGCCATCATGGTGGCCGACGTGTGGCTGGCTCAGCGCCTGTTCCCGGGCTTCGACGCCGGGGCGCAGTTCATCAGCGAGCTGGGCGGCCCCAAGGCCCCCCTGCCCGAGGTCTTCAACTACGGCATGATGATCGCCGGCATCGCGGGCCTCTTGGCCGGGGCCGGCTTCGCCCACGCGCTGGAGGAGGCCGGCGGCCGTCGCCGCGTCTCGGCCTTCGCCGGCCTGTTCGTGGCGCTGACGGGCCTGGGGGCCTTCTTCGCCGGAGTGTTCCATTGGCCAGACCCCATGCACCGCGCCTGCGGGGTGGGCCTGGCCATGCAGTTCGCGCCGCTGTTCACCGCCTGGGCCCTGTGGGGCAAGCCGGGCTATCGGCGGCTGGCCCACTTCTCGCTGGGCTGGTTCCTCGGCTTGCTGCTGGTCTTCGCCCTGCTGACCGGGGTGTGGAATGTCCGCACCGGCTATGACGTCGGCTATTGGCAGCGCGGCCACGCGTTCCTGGGCCTGCTGTGGCTGGCCATCGCCGCCTGGAGCCTGGAGAAGGGCTGGAAGGCGAGTGCGGTGGCGGCGCAGCCGGCGGTGGTCTAGGCTCTCCCCATAACGGGGGAGACATCACCATGATCGGACACCGCTTTGCGGTTCTCGGGCTCGCCGCGCTGGCCCTGACCGCCTGTTCCCAGCAGAAGACCGAGGACCAGCCCGCCGCCACGCCGCCTCCGGCCGTTGGCGACGAGACCCGCACGCCAGCCGTGACGCCGGCTGTCCCCGCGCCCGTGGCCGCGACGCCCGCCGAGGGCGGTACGGTCGGCGGCGACGGCTCGCAGATCCAGCTGGCGGACATCACGCTCGCCGACCAGCAGGCCCATCCGCTGAAGGGCGAGCTCAGCTGCCACTTCCGCGACAAGGCCAATGCCCTGCTGCTGGTCGCCTCGGGCTTCTCAGGCGTCAAGGAACCCGGCTACGGCCTGGTCAAGGTGCTGACCTCGGTCGAGCAGGTCGTCGCGCCGGGCGGCTACGACGCCATGGTCAACGGCACGGCCTTCAGCGGCCAGGGCAAGACCGTCACCATCGCCCTCACCGGCAAGGCCACGGGCGGCGGCGAGTCGCCGGCCTATCCGGCCACGCTCACCTACGACCGCGCCGACGGCGCCAAGCGGGTGTTCGCCGGCGCCTGGACCTGTGGTCCGTAGCGCTCGCTAACGCCAGGCGTAGTTGAAGCTGATGCTGATGCGCTGCTCGTCGGCCTGGTTGGTCGTGACCTCGTGGCGCAGCCAGCTTTCCCACATCAGCACCGTACCGGCCGACGGCTTGACGTAGATGAACGGCCGCAGGGTCTCGGGCGCGTCGTCGGCGCGCGTGGGCGCGGCCATCATCATCGGCAGGCGCGGGTCCTCGAACTTCAGGGCCGAGGCGCCCGGCGGGATGGTCACATAGACCGTGCCGGAGATGACGCTGTGCGGGTGGATGTGGCCGCTGTGCGAGCCGCCCGGCTCCAGGATGTTGATCCACAGGCTGTCCATGAGCAGCTTGCCGCCGGCCAGGTCGAAGGCCAGGTCCTTGGCGAAGGCGGCGGCGTGCTTGTCGAGCTTCTTCTTCAGCGCCTCGAACAGGCTGTCGCGCTGCGGCAGGTCGTTCAGCGAGGCGTAGGAGGTGTAGCCCAGATAGCCCTTGTTATACGCCCAGGCCTGGCCGGCCTCGTCGTCCTCGGCGATGGCGATGCAGGCGTCGTGCAGCTCGTCGATGAACGCCTCGGCGTCCTTCTCGCTGGCGAGGCTGGCTTCATAGAGCGGCGTGACGAAGAGCGGGCGCGTGGTCATGAGGGGCGTCATAGCGCTGGACTGCGTTGACGACAAACGGGGATTGGAACATAGTTAGAACATGGCCGATGGTGATCGCCCCCAGACCCGTCTAGACTCCCGCAAGGAAGACGACGCCTATTGGGCGGAGCTTCGGCGCGCGGCGGATGAAACACTCCGCAATGGCGGCATTCCCCTTGAGGACATCGAGCGGTGGATGCGGTCCTGGGGAACCGACGCCGAACTTCCTCCGCCGGAGCCCCGTCCTCGCATCCGCAAATGAGGACTGTGGAATTCTCGCCGACGGCGAGACGCGACCTGAACCGCCTCAGACAGTGGCTGGAAGAGCGCGCGCCTCATGTCACGCACCGAGCGGTCGAAACCATCATCACCGCCTATAGATCCCTAGGCGAATTTCCGGAACGCGGCCGTTCGGTCCCGGAGGACCTTCGCGAACTCATCGTTCCCTTTGGCTCGACGAGCTATGTCATCCAATACGACGTGCAGCCTCAACACGTGATCATCCTGCGTATCTTCCACGCCCTGGAAGATCGCTGAACGCTCCGGACTCGCCTATATCTCCCCCTGTGACCGACACCCCTTACGACATCGCCGCATCTCCTCGCCTCATCGGCGCCGCCCTGATCAAGGACGAGGTCACGCGACTGCCTGACGCGCCGGGCGTCTACCGGATGATCGGCGACGCCGACGAGGTGCTGTACGTCGGCAAGGCCAAGAGCCTGAAGAAGCGCGTCATCCAGTACGCGCAGGGCCGCTTCCACACCAACCGCATCGCCAACATGGTCGACGCCACGCGGTCGATGGAGTTCATCACCACCCGCACCGAAGCCGACGCCCTGCTGCTCGAGATCAACCTGATCAAGCAGCTGAAGCCGCGCTTCAACGTGCTGCTGCGCGACGACAAGAGCTTCCCCGAGATCGTCATCCGCCGCGACCACGACGCGCCCCAGCTGCGCAAGCACCGCGGCGCCCACACGATCAAGGGCGACTATTTCGGCCCGTTCGCCAGCGCCTGGGCGGTGAATCGCACGCTGAACACCCTGCAGAAGGCCTTCCTGCTCCGCTCGTGCAGCGACAGCGTCTACGACGCCCGCGACCGGCCCTGCATGCTGCACCAGATCAAGCGCTGCGCCGCCCCCTGCACCGGCCTGATCGGCAAGGAGGACTATCAGGGCCTCGTCGACCAGGCCGAAGCCTTCCTGCGCGGCAAGTCCCGCGCGGTCATGGCGACCATGGCCAAGGAGATGGAAGAGGCCGCCGAGGAGCTGGAGTTCGAGCGCGCCGCCCGCCTGCGCGACCGCATCCGCGCCCTCTCGTCCGTCGCCCAGGAGACCCAGATCAACCCCGAGACCGTGGACGAGGCCGACGTCGTCGCCCTGCACGTCGAGGGCGGTCAGGCCTGCGTGCAGGTGTTCTTCTTCCGCGCCGGCCAGAACTGGGGCAACCGCGCCTACTTCCCCCGCGTGGCCGGGTCGGCCGACGAGTCCGAGGACGAGACCACCACCGAGGAACAACGCATCCTCACCGCGTTCCTGGGCCAGTTCTACGACGACAAGCCGATCCCGCGCCTGATCCTGGCCAATTTGGAGCCCGCCGAGGCCGGCCTGCTGTCCGAGGCCTTCGCCCTGAAGAGCGGCCGCAAGGTCGAGATCACCGTGCCCAAGCGTGGCGAGAAGGCCGACCTGGTCCAGCACGCCCTGACCAACGCCAAGGAGGCGCTGGGCCGCAAGATGGCCGAGGGCAGCGCCCAGACCAAGCTCCTGGCCGGCGTCTGCGAGGCCTTCAAGCTGGAGGCCCCGCCCGAGCGGATCGAGGTCTACGACAACAGCCACATCCAGGGCACCAACGCCGTGGGCGGCATGATCGTGGCCGGGCCGGAAGGCTTCATGAAGGGCCAGTACCGCAAGTTCAACATCAAGAGCACCGAGCTCACCCCCGGCGACGACTACGGCATGATGAAGGAGGTGCTGAAGCGCCGCTTCGCCCGCCTGGTGAAGGAAGAGGAGGAAGGCGACGACGCCAACCGCCCCGACCTCGTGCTGGTCGACGGCGGCAAGGGCCAGCTGGACGCGGCCCTGGAGATCATGGCCGACCTGGGCGTCGACGACATCGCCGTCGTCGGCGTCGCCAAGGGCCCCGACCGCGACGCCGGCCTGGAGCGCTTCTTCATCCCCGGCCAGACCCCGTTCATGCTCGAGCCCAAGTCGCCGGTGCTCTACTATCTGCAACGCCTGCGCGACGAGGCCCACCGGTTCGCGATCGGCGCCCACCGCACCCGCCGCAGCATGGACCTGAAGAAGAACCCGCTCGACGAGATCGAGGGCGTGGGTCCGGGGCGTAAGAAGGCGCTGCTGCACGCCTTCGGCTCGGCCAAGGGCGTCGGCCGGGCCAGCGTCGACGACCTGATCAAGGTGGAAGGCGTCAGCCAGGCCCTGGCCGAGCGCATCCACGGGTTCTTCCGGAAGGGGTGAGGCTCGTCCCTTCCGGCAATCAATCAGGCTGCCCGCCGAGCGGCGAAACGCCCGTTAGGAAGCGCTGTGATCTCAGCATATCGCACCAAGGTGCCGAGCGCCTGGGTGACACGCTGTTCGATCTTCTTGCCGCCACCCTTGAAGGCTCGGGAGACCGATGCGGCGTCCATCGGGGCGCTTGAAGCCTGGATCACGGCGCGGATGGCCATAACCTGTTCGCCCTTGTCCTTCGGGAAGGCGGGCAGACCCTTGTCGAGAGCGGCGACCGTATCCTGAAGGTCCAGTTCGCCGGACTTCGGCGCGGCGGCGCCCTTGGCGAAGCGCGGGATCTGATAGTCGGGCCGCAGCCAGCGGACGTGGCCGGCGGCCTCTTCGGCCGCCCGCTCCGCGTTCAGGGCGACGAGCTTTTCCAAGATCTGTTCGTCGGTCAGGTCGTGAGGCCAGCCATAGGCGTCGGCGGTCGCCCGGTCGATCTGGTCGTGCAGGTCTTTCAGGATCAGCACCCGGCCGCGATCCTTGACGTCCTCGTCCTTGGCGTCGAGCGGCGTGCCGGTGCGGACCTTCTCCAGCACATTGTAGAGGCCGGTCAGGGTCAGGTCGGGATGCTCGGCCTGGACGGTCTTGCGCGTGGCGTCGAGCTCCTCGCCGAGGTCGCGGAGGGTGGCGCGGATGGCGTCGGACGGGTCGGGGAAGGGGAAGGGGTCGAAAGTCTTGGTCTTGTTGTAGCGAGGATCGTTACCGACACCCATCCAGCCCCCGGCTCGCGTCGCCCAAACAACGTGGATACGCGATGACAACATGCTCAGATGCGCTGCTTCGGCGCTGCTTATCACAACGATTTCGTGGTTCGCAGTGACGTCTCCTTCAAGGAATTGGAACACCCGGTGCTTAGAAGTTCTCGTCGTTGCGATATAGCGATTGAGGCCCGCATTCGCTCTGCGAATCTCGGGGCGGGTCCGGCCAAATAGCCACCACTTCTCTCTGAAACCCTTGTCTGCGTTCTTGTCGCGCTCGGGCTTCACGACCTCCAGCACATGCTGAAAGGCTGCAGGGAAGCGTTGCCGAGCCTGAGCTTCCGAAAGGTCGAAGAAGTCGATCACGAAGTCGCCGCGCCGGTGTTGCGTCAACTCGCTGCCGCCGATGTGAGGAACAACTGCGACGCCAAATCCGCGTGGTTCATCGCGTGCCGTGAGGTGTTCCGCGAAAGAGCGCCGAACTACAAAACCTTCACCCGCGAGCATCACGCCGTTGCAGGACAGGCCATCGTTAGCGTCCAATGAGGTTACAGAGGTAGCATCCGCCCCTACCGACAAATCCGCGTTGACCTTGCCAATCTGTTCGATCAGCTCGATCGTGGGGCTATCGGTGTCGATGTCGCTCTCACTCTCCGTGCGCAGGAGGCGTCCAGACTTGCTGCCTCCCTCCGCCACGGTCATCGCGATTCGAACCGCTGCAGCGTCCCTACTTGCTTTTGTCCACGGATGGTCGGGGATTGCATAGATAATCGAGATTGGGCTCTTGCCGCCTAACAGCTTTTCGATCACGCGCCGGCTGAAGCTCTGGGTAATCGAATTGGTCGTGACGAGTCCGAAGCGGCGCAACGGCGACTTCTTGCGAGTCAGAAGTTCAGCGGCTCGATCCCACCACTGCATAACAAAGTCGGCGGAACCTGCGACCCGCGCATTGGCCCCTTTCAGCGCCCTTAGGTATTCGTCACCCAACGCAGCACGCATGATCGCGCCTTTGCCGATAAACGGCGGGTTCCCCACAATGAACTCCGCTGCCGGCCAGTCCGGCCGTCGCGCGTTCGGATAGACCTGCACCGCCACCCCGTCCTTCATCTCGAACTGCAGCTCGGGATAGCCGTCCCAGATCAGCACGGCGTCCATCTGCTGGATGTTGCCGAAGGCTTTGAGGATTGGTTCCGCCGGGTGTTCGGAGCGATTGCGGTAGTGCTGCTGCAGATAGCCGATCCATAGCACCAGTTCGGCGATGGCGGCAGCGCGCACGTGCAGCTCGATGCCCAGGAACTGGTGCGGGTCGACGGTCTCGAAACCGATGCCTTCGGTCTCGCCGAGTTCGGCCAGGGCCTCCAGCACCTCGCCCTCCAGCCGTTTCATCAGCTCCAGCGACACATAGAGGAAGTTGCCGGTGCCGCAGGCGGGATCAAGAACTCGGGTGGTGCAGAGCTGGTGGTGGAAGGCCTTGACGGCGGCGACGGCTTCCTTCGGCTCCCCGCGCTCGCGCGCATCACCGGCCTTGACCAGGGCGGCGTTCCAGTCGGCGCGCAACGGCTCCATCACCGTCACCTCGACGAGGCGTTCGACATAGGAGCGCGGCGTATAGTGGGCGCCGAGCTTGCGCCGCTCGCCCGGTGGCAGCGCCTGCTCGACCAAGGTGCCGAAGATGGCTGGCTCGACATAGCGCCAATCGTGCTGGGCGGCGGCCAACAGTTCGCCGATCTCCTCGCGGCCCATCGGAAAGGCTTTGGCGTCCTTGAACAGGCTACCGTTGAAGTGTTTCAGGTGTAGACCAAAGCCCGCATAGAAACGGTTCTCGTAGTCCGGCGCGTCCATGCTGCGCCACAAGGCTTGAAGCATGGGGGCGAAGCTGTCGGGGTGATCCAGCTGCTCGCGCAGGAGGGCGGTGAACCTGCCCTTGGGCAGCAGGTCGGTGTCCTCGGCGAACATCGTGAAGATGCAGCGCATCAGGAAATGAGCGACCTCTCCAGTCGGGTGGTTCTTCTCCAGACGCTTCGAGACCTCGGCCAGCCGCTCAGCGATCTGACCGGTGACGCGAGCAGACTCGCGGGTCGGATCGAGCGACTGCGGATCGGTCCAGATCGCCTTCAGCCGCTTGACGACCTCGGGATCGCGCAGATCTTCCAGCCGAATGCGGAAGCCCCTGCGGTCTGGGAAATGGGAGTAGGCCCGGCCGCTACCCGAGAAGTCGGCATAGACCTCGAACACATATCCGACGTCGCAGACGATGATGAACGGCGGGGCCGGATGGTCCGCGGGTAGCCGGAAGACGTAGTCCTCGGCCTGTTTGCGGGCGTTGCGCATCAGCACGTCCCACTTACCTTCGGCGGCGGCAAGCGAGGCGGTCTCGTCGGCCTTGAACAAGGAAGGCTGCGTATCGTCGCGTTGGGCGGCGCGCGACTGCTTGGCTTCGAGAATGAAGTTACCGCGCTTGTACAGATCGATACGAAGGGTCGAGGAGATGCCCTCCGACTCCCGCCGCTTTACGCCGCGCTCGAAGACATAGTCGTTGGTGCGAGTATCATCGCTCGCCGGGTCGGGACGCGGCAAGGCGAGCGCCTCGCAGAGTTCCGACAAAAACATCTGGTAGTTGGCGCGCTCCGCTCCGCCACGAGCGGTGCTCCAGCGAGCGATAAAGGCCTCGACGTTCAAGCTGAATCTCCCCTCGCCCGACATGGCCTGCAAACCGGCAAAGTTGCAACCCAGAAGCCAAAATGGCGAGCTTCAGGAGCCCCCACTTCGTCAAAGCCTGTGGGTTTCAAGGAAACTGGGTCGTTCCGCGCCAAGACCAGGCTCGCGCTAGAGCTGAGTCTTTGAAACCACCGCAAGTTCGCATATGGCGTACACGGCCGCTCCTTTCTAATACAAGAAGTTGGATCGTCTTGCTTATCGATCGCGCGGCAAAGAGATTGCATGACCACCCCCGCCGTCCCCTCCTACGACGCCTACATGTGGCCTATCGTCGAGCGTCTTCGCGCTCACGGTCGCTCCATGACGATCGAGGAAATGCTCGATGACGTCAGCGCTCACATGGGCCTCACCGAGGAGATTCGCGCCGCTCCACACGGCGCTACAGGCCAGACCGAGGTCGAATACCGGATGGCTTGGGCGCGGACCTATTTGAGGAAGATGGGCGCGCTGGAGAATAGCGGCCGGGGCGTTTGGACCCTTACGCCGAAAGGCGCGGCGCTGTCCGAGGCCGATGTGCGCGCCGGTCCTCGCCAGGTGCAGCAAGACTACGCCGCCCAGCGTGCCGCCTTGCCAAAACCCGCGCCTACGCCCGTGGGCGCTATGGCCGAGTCCGCGATCGAGGACGCCTCCCAGGAGGCTGCTGAAGACGCCTGGCGCTCGGCCCTCATGGCCGGCCTCCTCGCCCTCGACCCCAGCGCGTTCGAGCGTCTTTGCCAGCGCCTCCTCCGCGAAGCCGGCTTCTCCAAGGTCGAGGTCACCGGCAAGACCGGGGATGGCGGCATTGACGGGACGGGCGTGCTGCGGATGAATCTGCTGTCGTTCCAGGTGATCTTCCAGTGCAAGCGCTGGCAGGGCTCGGTCGGGGCGCCGACGGTGCGGGATTTCCGGGGTGCGATGGTCGGGCGGGCCGATAAGGGCTTGATCCTGACGACAGGGACCTTCACCGCCGAGGCGCGGCGGGAGGCTGTGCGCGATGGCGCGCCGGCGATCGATCTGGTGGACGGTGAGATGCTGTGTGACCTCCTGCGCCAACATCGCCTCGGCGTACGAGTCGAGATGGTCGAGCGCGTCACGGTCGACGCCGCCGCGCTCGCCGCCATCTAGGCCGCCCCCCGACCGTCACATACCCGTCGCTTGACCGCTCAGTAGCCGCCTGAGAAGCTCCGCCTTACAATCTCAGATGGAGGCGGCGCAGTGCGGCGTTTGTTGCTTACGGCCTTGGCCGCTCTCGTGCCGTTCACCGCCCAGGCCAGCATCGCCCTGCCGATCGCCAATCCCGTGCAGCCCGCCCAGATGGTCAGCTTCGCCGCGCCGCCGGCCAGCGTCCCATGCGACGGGCGCGACGTCCGGCTGGTCCAGGGCGCGCCGCTGGCGTCCAAGGTCTGGCAGCCCTGGACGCCGCCGGTGATGCCGATCAGCACGCCCGCCTACAAACAGCCGCCCTCTCCGACCAGCCAGGGCTACGCCTTCTCGGTCGACGCCGAGGGCCGGGTGACCGACCTGAAGCGCACCGACAGCGCGACGCCCGTTTCCATCAACTGGCCGATCGAGGAACAGATCGCCACGATCGCCAGCTGGCGGTTCGCGCCGGGCGCGGCGGCCACGGGCTGCAAGCTGGACGTGGCGCTCAGCTACATGGCGGTCGCCCAGGCCTCGCCGGCCAAGCTGTTCGAGATACTGGCCACCGAGCAACGCAACACGCCGCCCAGCGTGCGCAAGGCCCTGGCCGACAGCGGCTGCGAGGGCGGCGCCCAGCGGCGGCCGAACGTCATCGTCTATCCGGACCTGCGCCCGTTCGACGACAAGACCGTCGACCCGTCCTGGACGGCCGTGCGCTACGACATCGACACCACCGGCGCGGTGCGCAACGTGCGCATCGCCGCCCAGCACGGCGAACCGGCCTTCGCCGACGCGGCCGCCGCGGCGACGGGCGAGGCCAAGTTCTTCCCGGGTCCGGCGCGCACGGGCTGCTTCGTGACCTTCAAGGCCACGCCGAAGGCGACCCTGGCCGCCAAGCACCCCGACGAAGCCACGTTCAAGCGTCCGGGCGACGTCTGCGAGGTGGCGCAGTCGGCGCTGAACCTGCCGGAGAACAAGCTCTATCCGCCCGCCTACGGCCAGCGCCGCGTGGGCGGCTGGGCGATCCTGCGCTTCGACGTGGCGCCATGGGGCCAGGTGGGCGCGGTCGAGGTCCTGGCCTCGCAGCCCACCGCCGCCTTCGGCGACGCCGCCCGCATGATGGTGATGAGCGCACGGCCCACCCCGCCGCCCAGCGGCTATCGTGGCTGCATCGTGCCGATCGCCTACGCGATCCCGGCCCTTCCCGACGATGGATACTGATTGACCGGCGGTCTGGAACAAAACCGCTCCGGCCCCGTTTGATAGCTTGAGTATTTTCAAGCGAGGGCCGTCATGGACCACCAAGACCAGAAGACCTTCGAGCGCGACCTCGTCGCCCTGATCCCGCACCTGCGCGCTTTCGCCCGCTCGCTGTGCGGCAACGCCTCGTCGGCCGACGATCTGGCGCAGGAAGCGGTCGCCAAGGCCTGGGCCAGCCGCAACAGCTTCGCCATGGGCACCAACATGAAGGCCTGGACCTTCATGATCCTGCGCAACCAGTTCTATTCGGAAAAGCGCCGCAGCTGGCGCTCGGTCGGCCTGGATCAGGAAACCGCCGAACGCACCCTGGTGGCCAACACCAATTTCGACGGCGCCATCGCCCTGGACGACCTGCGCCAGGCGATGCTGATGCTGCCCGAGAACCAGCGTGAAGCGCTGATCCTGATCGGCGCCGGCGGCTTCTCGTACGAAGAAGCGGCCGAGATCATCGGCGTCGCCGTCGGCACGGTGAAGAGCCGCGTCAGCCGCGCCCGCGCCGACCTGGTCCAGATCTTCGAGACCGGCAGCTACGAGCGTGACGGCAAGCCGGTGCACGAGGCCATGGGCTCGATGCTGCGGGCGCTGGAGCGTCTGGCGGCTTAAGAACCAAGCCCCTTCCCCTCTCCCCTTGCGGGAGAGGGTGGCCCGCGAAGCGGGTCGGGTGAGGGGTTGAAGACCAGAACTGCCGCGACGGCTTCACCGCTGTCGCGGCGGTTTGCGTTTGTGCGACCCCTCATCCGTCGACTGCGTCGACACCTTCTCCCGCAAGGGGAGAAGGGGCGTTAGGTGAGTTCGCTACAGACCCCGCAGAACGCCGCGATGTCGGTCTCGTCGTGATAGATCGACAGCCCCACGCGCAGCACGTCGTCACGGACGTCCACCACCACGCCCTTGTCGGCTAGCGCCTGTTTCCAAGCGGCGGCGCTCTCGTGCTTCAGCGCCACGAACCGCGCTTGCGGGCCATCGCCCGGCGGGTTCATCACCATCGCGTCCTTCAGCGGCCCGGCTTCACCGGCCGCGATCTTCTCCAGCAACGTCCGCTGCAAACCGCCGACATGCGCGGCGATCGCGGCCGTGCTCAGGCCCTCGGCCTCCAGCATCTTCCCCGCCGCGACGAACCGATAGATCCCTGACGGATCGAACGTCGCGCCCATGAAGCGGCTGGCGTCGCGGACATAGCCGACGCCGCCGGGCGGGCCTTCCAGGTCGCCGAACTCGGCGTACCAGCCGGTCAGCACCGGGCGTGGGCCGAAGCCCACCGGCGCATGCAGGAAGGCCGCGCCCTCTCCGGCCATGGCGTATTTGTAGCCGCCGGCCAGGTAGAAGACCCGGTCCGCCACCGCCGACAGGTCGGCCGGGACGGCGCGGAAGCCGTGATAGCCGTCGACCACCACCCAGGGCCCCTCGGGGCGCGCCAGCTCGGCCAGCTCCCAGACGCGGTCGAAGACGACGCCGGTCTTGAAGAACACGTGGCTGACGAAGATCAGGTCGTAGACGCCCGTCCGGGCCGCCGACAGGAACCGCTCGGCGAAGTCGGGGCGATCGGTCTCGACCAGGGTCAGCTCGACCTCGCCGCCCTCGACCCAGCGCTGGGCCTGGCGGCGGAACGAGTGGAACTCGCCGTCGGTGGACAGGATGCGCACCGGGCGGCGCTCGATGGCCGACTTCAGCACCGCCAGCAGGGTGTGGGTGTTGGGCGCGAAGACCACGCTGTCGGCCGACGGCAGGTTCAGCTCGCGGGCGACCAGGCCTTGCGCGGCCGGGTAGACCACGCCCAGCGCCTTGTCCCACTTGTGGTCGGCCAGGACGACGGCGTCCTCCCAGGCCTCGACCTGGCCGGCCAAGGTGGCGTCGGGCCAGAGGTGGTGGCTGTGGGCGGCCATGTGCAGCCGTCCGGGGACGGACAGCGCCCGAGAAAAGAGATCCTTGCGGGCGGTCATCAGAGCTTGGTCCTCAGCGACCACAGCTCCGGGAAGGCCCGCCGACGCAGGGTCGAGGCCAGATACCCCACCCCATCGGTGCCGCCCGTGCCCGGCCGGCCGCCGATGATCCGCTCGACCGTCAGCACGTGCTTGTGGCGCCAGGTGACCAGGGCGTCGTCCAGGTCCACCAGCTTCTCGGCCAGCTGGTACAGCTCCCAATAGCGCTTCGGGTCGCGATAGACCTCCAGCCAGGCGGCTTCCACGGCCTCGGACGGGGCGTAGGTCTGGCTGAAGTCGCGATGCAGGGCGCTGTCGGGCACGCTCAGGCCATGACGCGGCAGCTGGGCGATGGCGACGTCGTACAGGCTGGGCGCGTCCAGCGCCGCCTGCAGCTGGCCCAGCGCCGACGAGCCCTCCTCGTGGAACTTCAGGAAGCTCTGGTCCTTCAGGCCCAGTAGATATTCCAGGGTGCGGAACTGGTGCGACTGGAAGCCCGAGGACGAGCCCAGGTCGCCCCGGAAGCTCAGGTAGTCGGCCGGCGTCATGGTCGCCAGCACGTCCCACGACAGGGTCATCACCGTCTGGATCCGCGACACCCGCGCCAGGGCCTTGTAGGCCGGCTCGACATCGCCCGAGGCGATCAGCCGGACGGCCAGCTCGACCTCGTGAATGATCTCCTTGAGCCACAGCTCCTTGGTCTGGTGGATGACGATGAACAGCAGTTCGTCGTGCCGGTCGCTCTGCGGCTTCTGCGCCGTGAGCAGCTCGTCCAGCGCCAGATAGCGCGCGTAGGTCATGTCTTTCGCCATGGGAGAACCTTATGCGGGCTTTTCCGGCACATTGTCCTCGTTTGCGCGGCGGACGTCACCCGCGATAGAACAACGTCCTCGTAATTCCGACCAGAGCAGAACGAATGGCCGCTCTCAGCCGCATCGACCTGTCGCTTCTCCGCATCCTGGAGGCCGACGCCCGCATCTCGTTCGCGGCCCTGGCCGAGCGGGTCGGCCTGTCCAAGTCGCCGTGCTGGTCGCGGGTCCAGGCGCTGGAGAAGCAGGGCGTCATCACCGGCTACCGCGCCCGCATCGACGCCAAGGCCATCGGCAAGGGCCTGACCGTCTTCGCCTGGGCCACGGTCGAGTTCGCCAAGGCCGAGGCGTTCGAGGCCGCCGTCCTGCGCCACCCCAGCATCACCGACTGCCACTCCACGGCCGGGGCCGGCGACTACCTGCTGCGCATCGTCGCCGCCGATGTCGAGGACCTGGACCAGCTGCTGCGCAAGGACCTCAGCCGGCTGCCGGGCGTGCAGCGCTACACCACCACGGTGTGCATGAAGGCGATCAAGGAAGGCGGCGGGGTGATGGAGGGGGTGTGAGGATCGACCGGGCGCCTTTAGAATACCCCCACCCTACCAACCGCACTCCCTGGAGCCCTGGCGTTTGAAAGCCTCGACTTGATCTCGCAATATGGATGGTCCGAAGCGCTGGCGCAGGCGTTCAAGCCGCACGCCCGCGCCGGCTATGTTCCCGGACGCGTCATCGTCCAGCAGCGCAACGGCTATCTGGTGATGACCGACCAGGGCGAGCTGCGCGCCAAGCCGTCGGGCCGCCTGCGCCACGAGGCGCGCGAAATCGGCCACCCCGCCGTCGGCGACTGGGTGGCGATGTCGGTCAACAGCGCCCAGCGCACCGCCACCATCCACGCCCTGCTGCCGCGCCGCACCGCCTTCATCCGCCGGGCCGCCGACAGCCTGCAGACGCCGCAGGTGATCGCGGCCAATGTCGACCTGGCCTTCATCGTCACCTCGATGAACGGCGACCTCAATGCGCGCCGGATCGAGCGCTACCTGGCCGCCGCCTGGCAGAGCGGGGCGCGGCCGGTGATCGTGCTGACCAAGGCCGATCTCGTCGCCGAGACGGAAACCCAGACCGCCGAGATCGAGGCCCTGGCGGCCGGCTGCCCGGTGGTCAGCATCTCGGCGCGGCAAGGCGTGGGCCTGGACGCCCTGCTGGCCCATCTGGCGCCGGGCGAGACCTGCGTGCTGATCGGCTCGTCCGGCGTGGGCAAGTCCACCCTGGTCAACGTCCTGCTGGGCGAGCAGCGCATGGCCACGGCCGAGGTCCGCGAAGGCGACGACAAGGGCCGCCACACCACCAGCCACCGCGAGCTCGTCCTGCTGCCCGGCGGCGGGCTGATCGTCGACACCCCCGGGGTGCGCGAGATCGGCCTGGTCGACGCCGACGAGGGCGTCAGCGTGGTGTTCGACGACATCGAGCAGCTGGCCCAGACCTGCAAGTTCGGCGACTGCACCCACGCCAACGAGCCCGGCTGCGCCGTGCGCGGGGCGATCGAGGACGGGACCCTGGACCCCGACCGCTGGGCCCACTTCCAGAAGCTGGGCCAGGAGCTGGCGGCCATGGAAGAGAAGACCGAGCGCCTGGCCCGCGACGCCGAGCGCCGTCGCCAGGGCGGGCTGCAGAAGGTCTATCGCGCCACCAAGAAGGACGTTCGCGGCGGCGCCGATCGCTGAGGGGCCGGACTCGTCGCCCAGCTCGAAACACGCGGTTCTCTCAGAATTTGGCCCCTTCGCCCGGTCGAACGGGTTAGGTGTGGATATTCCTATCTAAGAGAGGCCCTCCCCATGCCCGCTTTCACCATCGTCACGACCAGTGCGACCCAAGGCAGCGATGCGGCGGAGGTCAGCTCGCTGGCCGACGAGTTCAACGACGCCAGCGAAGCTCTGGGCTATTCGCGCCGCATGGCCGACGAGATGCTCAGCATGGCCAGCCAGCTGGCGCTGGACTTCGACTACAGCCACGTCGGCCTCTACGAGGGCGACCTGATCGACGAGGACGTCGATCCCAGCCACGCCGCCTTCCTGGGCGCCTGGGTGCTGGACGAGGAAGGCATCGCCTTCCTGGCGGCCGACGAGTTCCGGGACGGGGCGACGGAAGAAGAAGCCGCCGACTAACGCTCCCATCCGCGCGAAACGAGCGCCCCCTCCGTCACGTCGCCTATCGGCGCCGCGCCACCTCCCCCGCAAGCGGGGCAGGAAAGGAAACTCCTCCCTCGTGAAACGGGGGAGGTGGCGCGATGCGCAGCATCGTGACGGAGGGGGCGCACACCTCCGCCGCCGCTTTCCCCTCCCCCTCCGCGCGCAACTTGGCTAAACCCTCCCTCATGGTTCAGTCGTCCGCGTCCGCCCCATTGGCGCATCAAGTCGCAGCCCAGCCCGCTCCCGCCACGCGTTCGCGTGTCGGCAAGCGCCTGTCGATCGTCGCCCCCTGCTTCAACGAGCAGGAGGTGCTGGACCTGTTCTTCGAGCGCATCGACGCCGAGCTGGCCCGGATCGGGGTCGACTACGAGATCGTCTGCGTCAACGACGGCAGCCGCGACCACACCCTGGCGGTGCTGCTCAAGCACCATCAGCGCGACCCGCGCATCAAGGTCATCAACCTGGCCCGCAACTTCGGCAAGGAGGTCGCCCTGTCGGCCGGCCTGGACGCGGTGACCGGCGACATGGTGGTGCCGATCGATTGCGACCTGCAGGACCCGCCCGAGCTGATCGGCCAGTTCATCGAGGCCTGGGAGGCCGGGGCCGACGTGGCCTACGGCGTCCGCGTCGACCGCAGCAGCGACACCTTCGTCAAGCGCCTGACGGCCCAGGGCTTCTACAAGGCCTTCAACCGGATGTCGGACGTCGACCTGCCCTATAACGCCGGCGACTACCGGCTGATGGACAAGCGCGTCGTCGACGTCCTGCGCCAGCTGCCCGAGCGCAACCGCTTCATGAAGGGCCTGTTCGCCTGGGTCGGTTTCCGCCAGACGCCCATCCCCTATGCGCGCCCCGAGCGCGCGGCCGGGACCAGTTCGTTCCGCTACTGGAAACTGTGGAACTTCGCCCTGGACGGCATCACCTCGTTCAGCACCGCGCCGATCCGGGTGTGGAGCTATGTCGGCCTGATCGCCGGCGTGCTGGCGACCCTGGCGGCGGCGTTCCTGGTCGCTCGGACCCTGCTGGAGGGCAACAACGTCCCCGGCTATCCATCGCTGATGGTGGTGATCCTGATCGGCTTCGCCATCCAGATGCTGGCCATCGGCTCGCTGGGCGAGTACGTCGCCCGCATCTATCAGGAAGTGAAAGGTCGGCCGCTGTACGTGATCATGGACCGCTACGGGTTCGACCAAGGTCCGGCGGCGTGAGCGCCCTGCTGACCCCGGCCCGGCGCGAGTTCCTGGTCTCGGCCCTGCGCTACGGCGTGGCGGGCGTGGCCAACACCCTGATCGGCCTCACCATCATCCTGGCGCTGGACGTCGGCTTGCACGTCGATCCGCATATCGCCAACGCCGTCGGCTACGCGGTCGGGGTCTGCGTCAGCTTCGCGCTGAGCAAGCTCTTCGTGTTCAAGGCCCGCCAGACGGCGCGCTCGGCCCCGCTGCGCTACGGCGTGGCGGTCGCGGTCGCCTTCGCCCTGAACCAGGGCGTCCTGACGCTGGCCCGCATGGTCCTGCCGCACGGGACGCTGTTCGACATCGCGGCCCAGGGCGCGGCCGTGGCCAGCTACACCGCCGCGCTCTTCCTGCTGAGCCATTTCTGGGTCTTCGCCCACCAACCGACGCCTACCGACCGGGACCCCGCATGGACCGCCTGATCTACGACCGCATCCGCGAGCTGGAGTCCGACCACTGGTGGTTCGTCGGCCGGCGCAAGATCCTGCGCGGCCTGCTCAAGCGCCTGGCCCCGCCGGCCGGCGCACGCATCCTGGAGGTCGGCTGCGGCGCGGGCGGCAACGTCCCGCTGCTGCGCGAGTTCGGCGACGTCAAAGCCCTGGAGCCGGATGACGAGTCGCGCGCCTACGCCTCGGACCGCCTGGGCCTGGCCATCGACACCGGCCTGCTGCCGGACGGCCTGCCCTATCAGCCCGAGACCTTCGACCTGGTCTGCGCCTTCGACGTCGTCGAGCACGTCGATGACGACGCCGGCTCGGTGAAGGCCCTGGCCAGCCTGATCAAGCCGGGCGGCGCGATGCTGACCACGGTGCCGGCCTATCAGTGGATGTGGAGCCACCACGACGTGCTCCACCACCACAAGCGCCGCTACCTGCTGCCGGCTTATCGCAAGCTGTTCGAGGACGCCGGCCTGAAGGTCGAGACCGCGACCTACTTCAACACCCTGCTGTTCCCGCTGGCCGCCGTGCAGCGCACGGCCAAGAAGCTGCTGAAAGACGACAGCGCGGATGACACCATGCCGCCGTCGTGGCTGAACCGGACGCTGGCCGGGGTGTTCTCGCTGGAGGCGCCGCTGGCGGTTGGCGGCGGGCTGCCGTTCGGCCTGTCGATCGCGGTGATCGCGCGGAAGGTCTAGGGGGACCAGACCCTGTTTCCCTCTCTCATGGAGAGAGGGAGGGGCCCACGCCGCAGGCGTGGGAGGGTGAGTGGGTACACCCTCTCCGGACAAGGTACTGACGAAGACGAACGATGGTTGTGGCCACCGGGGGCCTTTCCGGCCGGCGGTGTAACCACTCACCCTCCCACCGCTGCGCGGCGGGCCCCTCCCTCTCTCTAAGAGAGAGGGCTTTCGCGCTTAGCCCTTCTTCCGTCCCCCTACCGCAACGTCGGCGTCGGGATGATCCGGATCGCTTCCAGGCCCACGCCCAGCTTGCGGGTGTCGTCCTTGCTCAGCCCCAGTTCCTGCGGGCTCTTGGCGTCCGGCACGTCGAAGGTCACCACCAGCTTGTCGCCCTTCAGCGCTTCGGGCGGCAGGGTCAGCAGGTAGTCGTGGCGCAGGCCGGTGGTCAGGCCGAACTTGAAGGTCTCCGACGCGCCGGCCGCCGACACCGTGGCGGTGCGGAACGGCGACGGCGGCGGCAGGAAGCCGAAGGCGGCGACCTGCAGCGAGGCGTTGGTCAGGGTGCGCTGGGCCGGCGAGATCGGGATCTCGACCGTGGCCCGATAGGCGTCGGACCAGACGCCGGCGGCTTCCGGACCCGACCATCCGTCCTTCAGATACGGCACGCCCGTGCCGCCGGCCTTGAACAGCAGCGACGGCGGCTCGACGCACGAACCGACCATCACCACCACCAGGCCCACCGGCTTGCCCGAGCGGCAGCCCGGCTTGTCATAGGCGTCGCCCGGCAGGGTGACGATGTAGTCGACGTCACCAGGACGGTCGGGACGGCCGTCGGCGATCAGGCTCAGCACATTGCCGCCGTGGGGCGACTTCAGCATGGCGATGGTGGCCATGTAGGTGGTGACCGGCTTCACGTCCGCGGCCGAGAACATCACCCGCTCGCCTTGCAGGCCGCGCGTCAGGCGCACCTCACGCACGTCGTGCAGGATGGCTTCAAGCTTGTGGACGTCGGCGACGCTGGGGCGCAGGAACAGGCACAGCATCACCACCAGCTGGGCGACCAGGGCCGGGGCCAGGCCCAACGACGCGATCCAGGCCGGCTGCTCCTCGGCGGGCTTGGATCGCACGCCCAGCACGGTCAGGAACCACAGCGGGGTGACGAAGGCGAGCATGCTGAAGACGCCGAAGCTGTGCTTCAGCACGGCGTATTCGGAGCCGTCGCCCCGGAACAGCATGGCGTACTGGGCCAGCATGGCCAGGGCCGCGGCCGCGCCCAGCGAGGCCAGCAGCACGGTGGCGGCGGTGGGCTTAGCGTCGTCCTCGACCGCGCCGGGATCGCGACGCAGCTCGACCAGCAGCACCCAGGCCGACAGCAGGGCCAGGACGATGGCGGCGGCGGCCAGGCCGTTCAGCGGCATCGGCGTGGCCAGGTGCAGGCTGCCGTTGTTGGCCGCCATCCAGCGCATGCGCCAGAAATAGGGGCTGCCCACGACCCCGCCGACGATGGCGAACAGGCCGACCAGGCCAACCCAGTCGAAGCGGCGGGCGTGGATCAGGTCGCGCAGCCAGGCCAGGGCCAGCATGGCCATCAGGGCTCCCGCCAGCTTCAGGGTCGGCACCAGGTGGAAGCAGCCGCAGAACAGCACCGCCGCCGTGGCGTAGACCACGTAGATCGGGCGCGAGCGCCCGAGCAGCGCCGCGCCACCGGCCAGGCACAGCATGGCCACGGCCTCGCCGACGATCTGCGGGAAGAAGAAGTTGTCGACCAGCTCGGCCCCGAACGCACCGCGCACGGCGAAGACGTTGACGACCATGAAGCCCAGGGCCGCCAGCAGATAGGTCGGCGACACCCGCCGCGCCTGGTCGAACAGCACCACCCAGACCACCGCCGCCGACAGCACGCCGGCCATCAGCAGGGCGTTCAGCTCCGACCAGCCCAGGGTGGCGAACAGGCCCGCGAACCGGTGGCTGAGCTTGGGATAGATGAACATCTCGGCCATGAACTCATGGCCCTGCTGCGGGATCAGGAAGGCGTGGCGCACGACCTCCATGACCTGCAGGTGGTAGGAGCTGTCCACCGACAGCGACAGCAGGCGGTCGGCCGACAGCACGCCGGCCAGCAGCAGGCACCAGAGCGCCGCCCCGACGCCCCAGAGCCACTTGGTGTTCACGCCGCCCATATCCCCTACTCCCAGTTCCCACGTCTCAGTGCCAAGCGCCCCCGCGCTCAGTGACCACTCACGGTATAGCTAGTTCGCGGGCGTCCCCGCCAGTTCGCCGGCCTTCACCGGCGTCAGGCCCTTGATCCCGTCCAGGTCCCGCCCGCAGGCCACGCCGGGCCCGAAGCGGTAGCAGTCGGTGCGTTTGGCGATCGGATCCAGGAAGCCGCCCGCCTTCTGGCCGTTGGCCATGACGAGGGTGATCGTGCGATCGCCCGGCGCGGCGTCGACGAAGGTCTCCGGACGCGTGACCACGCACGGCGGATCGCTGCTGCGCGCGGTCGGATAGGTGTTGGCCGAGCCCCCGTTGCGGACGATGGCGTGGAACAGCTGCCGCATCACCGTCAGGTCGCTGTAGTTCGGCGTGCAGTAATAGGTCGGCGCGAAGGTCCAGTGACGGTTGGCCGTCTTCGGGCTGGCGGTCAGGTCGATCGGATAGACCAGCGGGTCGGCCCAGCCGAAGATCTGCCGCACGCCGTGGCGCAGCAGGCTGGTGTCGACCGCCTGCACGGCCAGGGCCGCGACCAGCACCGCCAGGGCCGTCCGGCGCGGCAGGCGGCTGGCCCAGGTGATGGCCAGGGCCAGCAGCAGATAGCCGACCGCCCAGAAGAACCGGCCGTGGGCGCGGAAGCCGCCGACCACCTCGGCCAGCCCGCCCTTGGGACGCGGCAACTCGTAGATATGCGCCTTGTAGACATAGGCCGACCAGCCGACCGCCCACAGCGTCAGGGCGATCATGGCCAGGGTCATCGGCGTCCAGCGCGCCCACCAGCCGGGGGCGACGCCGCCAGCGCGGACGGTCTCGACCAGCTTGAAGCCGGCCATGGCGACGATCAGCAGGAGGAAGCCGCCGCCGAGATACTGGTAGCCCTCGAACGACTGGCCGCCGTTGGCGTCGAGCACGCCGGTGTACCAGGAGCCGGTCCACAGCTGGCCGGCCAGCTTCGAGGCCTGCGGCCAGAACGGCCCGACCATGTTCATGGAGTAGACGCCCAGGGCCGTGGCCCCGCCCGTCAGCCCCCGGCCGTCGTGGTAGTCGAGGATCCAGGTCGAGACCGCCAGGGCGGCGATGGCCATGGCGACCGCGCCGATCACCCGCAGCCAGCCCCCGGCGCGGCGTTGCAGCAGCTCGGCCAGCAGGGCCGCGCCGAACGCGGCGGCGACCGGCGGCAGGTGATAGGCGTGGACCCCGACGATCAGGGCGAACAGGCTGGCGAAACAGGCCGCGCGCTTCCAGGTCAGGCCCTCGCGGATCGAACGCACCGACAGGGTCAGGCCGACCAGGATGATCCAGTGCCCCGACAGCGCCACGTGGCCGAACTGCCGGGCGATCCAGGCGGGGAACATCAGCGACAGCACGCCGCCCAGCAGCAGCACCCAGCGGTCGGTGACGCCCAGGGCCCGCAGCAGGCCGATCATGCTCCAGACCTGCAGCACGTAGGACGCCAGCAGGAAGAAGCCCATCGGATGCAGCACGCGCCACAGGCCCGTGGCCTTCAGGGCGATGGCCAGCCAGGGGATGCTGTCGGTGAAGACGATCGAGATCGGCTTGTCGCCGAGGCCGCTCACCGTGGTCAGCGGCCAGTGCCAGGGCTGGCGGATGAAGGCCTCGTACGAGGCGGTCATCACCGCCATGTCGCCCTTGGGCCGCGCCCAGAATTCCGAATGCGCCGAGGCTATGTCGAAACCGAACATGAAGCCGCACAGAACGACGGGGATCAGCGTCGCCGCCAGGGCGAACAGCAGCTGGCTACGGTTGGCCCTGACGTCGGCCCAAGACGGAATCATGCGCTCCCCCGAGTACTCGGGAGCGTGCTTAGCATCGCGAACCGCACAGACGCCAATTACGCTCGTAATAATTTAGACTTGTAATTCTCGAAATCGACGCCAAACCTCTCCGCCAGGGACGGATGGAGGACGAGGCCATGGCGGTGCGGGATTTCGGGACGCGCAAGACGCGGCGGCTGTGGACGCCGCTGATCTTTTCAAGCGTCGCCGTGGTCGGGACCCTGGGGGCGATGTTCTTCACCGGCTTCGACCTCACCCAGTTCGAGCGCGCCAACGCCTTCCTGCCCAAGCCCAGCCCCGAGCAGGTCGAGCGCTACCGCCCCCTGGCCCAGACCGAATGGCGGATCGTGCAGGCCAATCTCGACACCCGCTTGGACCAGACCCTGCCGCTGGAGCTGGGCGCGGTGTGGTCCACCCGCACGGGCCAGATCTGCGGCCTGGTCAACGGCCGGGGCAGCTTCGGCGGCCTGACCGCCATGACCCGCTTCTACACGGTCGACCAGCGGCCGGTGTTCCACCAGGACGTCGAGCACGTCGCCTTCCAGCAGGCTTGGTTCCAGTGCCGCCGCGATCAGTACGTGATGCTGCACGCCGGCACGATGGAGAGCGGCTTTTGCAGCAGCGAGGCGGGCAAGCGGCACTGCTACACCGTGCGGGGCGGCGTGCGGCAGTAGCCATGGTTTGTAATAGTCATGTCACACCAATCGCGTCAGGCAGCGGCTAGAAGCCATCCCCAACGCAACGTCCGCTTGGGAAAAACCTATGCTCAAAGGTCTTCTGGCCGCCGCCTCGCTGCTGTCGCTGGCGATCGCCGCCCCCGCCCTGGCTGAGCCGCAGAAAGCCAAGAACGTCATCGTCTTCCTGGCGGATGCGGGCGGCGTGCCGTCGGTGAATGCCGCCAGCCTCCTGGGTTACGGCCAGCCCCTGAGGCTGCACGTCCAGCAGTGGCCGAACCTCGGCCTCAGCGACACCACGCCGGTCGACCAGTTCGTCTCGGACTCGGCCAACGGCATGTCGGCGATCATGACCGGCGTGAAGACCCACAACGGCGTCATCAGCCAGGGCCCCGACGGCGTGCGCGGCAAGGCCGACGGCGCGCCGACCAAGACCCTGCTGGAATATGCCGAGGAGCGGGGCCTGCGCACCGGCGTCGTCACCTCCCAGCCGATCACCGACGCTACGCCGGCGGCGACCTACGCCCACTCGAATGACCGCAACAAGTGGGGCGAGATCTTCCAGCAGGCCTTCGCGCCGCGCTTCGGCGATGGCGTGGACGTGCTGTTCGGCACGGGCCGCACCAAGATCGGCAAGCAGCTGGCGACGGCCGGAACCGGCTTCGACCAACTGGCCAAGGCGCACAACCGCCCGATCTACGCCAAGCTCGAAGACGCGCCCGCGGCCAACACCCGGCCGATCGTCGTGACCGAGGACGACCAGATCGACACCCGCGCCGCGACCCTGCGCGCGCTGGACCTGCTGCAGGGCTCGCCCAAGGGCTACCTGCTGGTGGTCGAGTGGGACGCCCACACCGACGACCCGCGCGAAGGCCTGCAGCACATCGTCGACTTCGACAAGCTGATCGCCGAGATCGAAAAGCGCGTCGACCTGAAGGACACCCTGCTGCTCTTCACCGCCGACCACTCGTTCGGCCTGCAGGTCGACGGTGGCAAACGCGGCGAGCCGCTGCTGGAAGGCTACGACGCGTGGAAGGCCGCCCAGACGCCGGGCGCCAAGGACGACGACCCGATCCGGTTGAAGAACGTCATGGTCAACCGGACGCACACCGGCGAGGAAGTCGTGGCGCTGGCGACCGGCGCGGGGTCCGAGCGGGTGCGGGGGTACTTCCCCAACACGCACCTGTTCGACGTGGCGATGGACGCTTGGGGCTGGAAGAAGGACGGGAAGTAGCGGCCGAGCGCCCTCTTCTTGTCATCCCGGAAGCCTCGTAGAGGCTGTCCGGGACCCAGGGGCAACCGCACTGCCATTGGCCCCTGGGTCCCGGCTCTCCGCTTCGCTACGGCCGGGATGACAATCATTTGAAACTCACCCTATAGTTGCCATTCACCAGAAACTCTCGAAATTCGATGAACTGGGAAATCCGGCAGACACCCGCCTTCGAGGACTGGCTGAAAGGCTTGAAGGACGCCGTATCCCGCGCGATCGTCATTCGGCGCATCGAACGCGTTGCAGCCGGGAACCTGGGCGACGTTCGACCAGTAGGCGACGGCGTTAGCGAACTGCGGATCGACTATGGCCCAGGTTTCCGCGTCTATTTCGTCAGGCGCGGCGAGACCCTGATCGTGCTACTCTGTGGTGGCGACAAGGCCTCGCAGCCGCGCGACATCGCTCGCGCCAAGGTCATGGCGCAGGAGGTTTGAGCTTGGAAACACGGCCTTTCGACCCCGCCGAATACCTCGATAGCGAAGAGGCGATCGCGGCCTATCTGGCGGATGCGCGCTCTGGCGACGTCGAAGAGATCGCCCACGCCGCCAAGGTCGCTGACCGCGCGCGGGCTCTGATCGACGCCCGTCGGAGCAACATCCCGAAGCGCGCCTGAGGGCTTCACGCAAACAGACTACCGATGGGCCGGTCGCGGCGGTTCTGTTCTTCAACCCCTCACCCGACCCGCTGCGCGGGCCACCCTCTCCCGCAAGGGGAGAGGGTAAGAGCGCCCTACTCCGCCGCGTAGCTCTGCAGCGGGCGGACGTCCAGGACCTCTTCCGGGGCCACGGCGATCGCCTGAGCGGCGGCAAGCGCCCCTGCCGACGTCGTGTAGTACGGCACCTTCATCATCAGCGCGGTGCGGCGGATCTCGAAGCTGTCCTCAAGCGCCTGCTTGCCTTCGGTGGTGTTGAACACCAGCTGGACGCCGCCGTTCTTCATCACGTCGACGATGTGCGGGCGGCCTTCCAGGACCTTCTTGACGTAGTCGACCTGGACGCCCTGCTCGGCCAGATAGGCGCGTGTGCCTTCGGTCGACAGCACCTTGAAGCCGGCCGCCAGCAGCAGCTTCACCGGCTCGACGATCCAGGGCTTGTCGCTTTCCTTGACCGACACGAACGCCGTGCCCGAGCGCGGCAGCTTCACGCCGCCGCCCAGCTGGCTCTTGGCGAAGGCGCGGGCGAAGGCGGGGGCCATGTCGGCCTCGCCGTCGCGCTTCCAGTCCAGGCCCATGACCTCGCCGGTCGAGCGCATTTCCGGGCCCAGCACCGTGTCGACGCCGGCGAAGCGGGCGAACGGGAAGACCGCTTCCTTGACCGCGATGTGGTCGTACGGAACGTCCTTCAGGCCGAAGCTGGCCAGGGGCTCGCCGGCCATGACCTTCGCGGCGATGGCGGCGACCGGCTGGCCGATGGTCTTGGCCACGAACGGCACCGTGCGCGAGGCGCGCGGGTTCACTTCCAGCACGTAGATGCGCGGGCTCTCCGAGTGCGGCTCCTCGATCGCGAACTGCACGTTCATCAGGCCGCGCACGTTCAGGGCCAGGGCCATCTGCACCGTCTGGCGCTTCAGCTCCTCGACCGTCTCGGCCTTCAGCGAGAAGGGCGGCATCGAGCAGGCCGAGTCGCCCGAGTGGACGCCAGCTTCCTCGATGTGCTCCAGCACGCCGGCCACGAACACGTCCTTGCCGTCGCACAGGGCGTCGACGTCGACTTCGGTGGCGCGGCTCAGATAGTGGTCCAGCAGGATCGGGTGCTCGAACGAGATCTCGCCGGCGTTGGCGATGTAGCGTTCCAGGTGCTCGTGATCACGGATGATCTCCATGCCCCGGCCGCCCAGCACGTAGGACGGACGCATCACGAACGGGAAGCCGATCTCCTCGCCAGCGGCGCGGGCCTCTTCCCAGGTGCGGGCGATGGCGTTTTCCGGCTGGGCGATGGAGAGGCCGTTCAGCAGCTGCTGGAAGCGCTCGCGGTCCTCGGCCAGGTCGATGGCGTCCGGGCTGGTGCCCAGGATCGGGATGCCGGCCCCTTCCAGCGCATGGGCCAGCTTCAGCGGCGTCTGGCCGCCGAACTGGACGATGACGCCGGCCAGGGTCCCGTTGCTCATCTCGACGTGGAGCAGCTCCAGCACGTCCTCGGCCGTCAGCGGCTCGAAGTACAGGCGGTCGGAGGTGTCGTAGTCGGTCGAGACGGTCTCGGGGTTGCAGTTGACCATGATCGACTCGATGCCGATGGCGTCCAGCGCGAAGGCCGCGTGGCAGCAGCAGTAGTCGAACTCGATGCCCTGGCCGATCCGGTTCGGGCCACCGCCCAGGATCACGGCCTTCTTGCGGTTCGAAGGCTCGCTCTCGCACTCGGGGATCTGACCCAGGGCGCCGGTCTCGTAGGTCGAGTACATGTAGGGCGTCGAGGCCAGGAACTCGCCGGCGCAGCTGTCGATGCGCTTGAAGACCGGACGGACGCTGAGCTCCTGACGCAGGGCGCGCACGGCGCCTTCGTTGGAGCCGGTCAGCTTGGCGAGGCGGGCGTCGGAGAAGCCTTGGGCCTTGAGGGCGCGGAAGCCGGCGGCGTCCTTGGGCAGGCCACCGGCGCGGACCCAGCCTTCCTGGCGGATCAGCTCGGCGATCTGGCGCAGGAACCACGGCTCGTAGGAGCAAGCGGCGTTCACTTCTTCCACGGTCAGGCCGTGGCGGAAGGCCTGGGCGATGACGCGCAGGCGGTCCGGCGTGGGCGTGCCCAGAGCGCGGATCACCGCGGCCTTGCCGGTGTCGGGATCGTCGGCGCCGTGGATTTCGACTTCATCGAAGCCCGACAGGCCAGTCTCGAGACCGCGCAGGGCCTTCTGGACGCTTTCCTTGAAGGTGCGGCCGATGGCCATCACCTCGCCGACCGACTTCATGGCCGTGGTCAGCAGGGGCTCCGAACCCGGATACTTCTCGAACGCGAAGCGCGGGATCTTGGTGACGACGTAGTCGATCGAGGGCTCGAACGAGGCCGGGGTCGCGCCGCCGGTGATGTCGTTCTTCAGCTCATCCAGGGTGTAGCCGACGGCCAGGCGGGCGGCGACCTTGGCGATCGGGAAGCCGGTGGCCTTCGAGGCCAGGGCGGACGAGCGCGACACGCGCGGGTTCATCTCGATGACGACCATGCGGCCGTCGGCCGGGTTCAGGGCGAACTGGACGTTCGAACCGCCGGTCTCGACGCCGATCTCGCGCAGCACGGCGATCGAGGCCGCGCGCATCCACTGGTATTCCTTGTCCGTCAGGGTCAGGGCCGGGGCGACGGTGATCGAGTCGCCGGTGTGGACGCCCATCGGGTCGATGTTCTCGATCGAGCAGACGATGATGCAGTTGTCCGCCGTGTCGCGGACCACCTCCATCTCGTATTCCTTCCAGCCGAGGACGCTTTCTTCGATCAGAACTTCGGTGGTCGGCGACAGGTCCAGGCCGCGTTCGACGATCTCCTCGAACTCCTCGACATTATAGGCGATGCCGCCGCCGGTGCCGGCCAGGGTGAACGACGGACGGATGATCGCCGGCAGGCCGACGAACGCCAGGCCTTCGCGGGCCTCGTCCATGTTGTGGGCGGCCTTGGACTTGGGGCTTTCGAGGCCCAGCTTGTCCATGGCGTCGCGGAACTTCTGGCGGTCCTCGGCCTTGTCGATGACCTCGGCCTTGGCGCCGATCATCTCGACATTGAACTTGGCCAGGGTGCCGTCGGCTTCCAGGGCCAGCGCCGTGTTCAGCGCGGTCTGGCCGCCCATGGTCGGGAGCAGCGCGTCGGGGCGCTCCTTCTCGATGATCTTGGCGACCATCTCCGGGGTGATCGGCTCGATATAGGTCGCGTCCGCCACGTCCGGATCGGTCATAATCGTCGCGGGGTTCGAGTTGACCAGGATGATCCGGTAGCCCTCGGCGCGCAGCGCCTTGCAGGCCTGGACGCCGGAGTAATCAAACTCACAAGCCTGACCGATGACGATCGGGCCGGCGCCGATGATCAGGATCGAGGAGAGGTCTGTTCTCTTGGGCATGGCTAACTCGCGCAAAGACACGGTCGCGCACATCCGCGCGCCCGCTGTCGACCATCTTGCAGGTTAAGGCGCCCGTGTAGAGACGGAGTCGAATTTCCGCAACCCCGGATGCGGAGACCATGGTTACGCCGGACGCGTCGTCATTTGTTGCGACACGTCAAAACCCGCTTTGGGGCTACTGAAACGCCAGCGTCGGACAACCGACACATCCGGGTGGGGACACGGACATGGCGTATACCAGCAAGCAACTGAACATGGCCTGGACGGCCGCGCACAACGGCGTCGCGCCGGACGCGGCGACCCAGGCCACGCTGGACACCTTCATCAACCTGGGGCTCAGCGACGCCCAGGCCCTGAGCTATGTCATCAACAGCGCCGACGACACCACGGCGGTGGCCCTGCTGACCTACCAGTTCTTCACCGGCAAGAGCCCGACCAAGGCCGGCGTCGACTATCTGGTCAATTCGTCGGCCAATCCGAACGACCTCAACGACGCCTACTACGGCAAGTTCAACGTCGAGAACCGCTACATCAACTTCGCCGCCAACCTGGGGGTCCAGGGCGAAGGCGCGGCCGACTTCGCCGCCCGGTACGGGGCGATGAGCTTCTCCGACTACGTGGCCTCGATCTACGAGACCATCATCGGCTCGACCTACGCCAAGGCCGCCGGCGTCGATGTGGCCGCCGCCATCGCCTTTCTGGTGGGGACCCGGGACGCGGTCCTGGCCACGGCCCGAAGCGCGGGCATAATCACCGACGACATGACCCCGGCCCAGGTCGACCTGGCCGTGAAGGCGGCGATGGCGGGCCTGGTCATGGCCGCCTCGGTCAAGTCCGACATCGGCGTCTACGCCGCCGCGGCCAACAACTTCACCCTGGCCATGATCCAGGACAAGGCCGTCTACGGCGGCGACCTGACCCACGACTACGGCCCGACCTCGGGCAAGGGCTCGACGGGCGACGGCAAGGCGATCACCACGACCCCGCCGGCGGCCGACCTGCCCGGCGCGGCGCCGCCGCCTCCCCCGCCGCCCTCCGAGCCGGACGAGACCTCCCACGCCTTCGTGCTGACGGACCGGGACGACCGCTTCACCGGCGAGTCCCTGGCCGACACCTTCACCGCCACCGACCTGACCCTCAACGCCGGCGACGTGCTCAAGGGCGGCCGCGGCGCCGACAGCCTGACCATCACGGCCGCCACCGGCGCCGCCTACGGCCCGGCCGGCGCGACGGTGACCGACATCGAGACCGTGACGATCAGCAACGACGCCGGCGTCATCGCCAACATCACCGGCTGGACCGGCGTGACCCGGCTGAACGTCAACGCCGAGGGCGGCGTCGACCTCGTGGCGTCCCTGACCACCGACATCAGCGCCGACGTCTCGCACAGCACCCTGGACGGCGTGCGCGTGCAGCAGGGCCACGATGTCACCCTGAACGTCAGCGGCGGCCAGGCCAACGGCATCAGCGTCAGCGGCAACACCGGCGCGACCGTGATCCACAGCGACGTCGCCGCCGGCGGCGCCAACGGCACGACCATCGAAGTCACTGGCGGCACGACGATCGACATCGTCCAGACCACGAGCACGGTCGCCGTGACGGCCTACACCTCCGCCATCAACGTCTTTGGGGGCGCCAACACCACCGCGGTCAAGGCCGCAACGGCCCACGGCCCCGGCGTGGTCAACCGCGCGGTGACCATCAAAGACGTCAACGTCCTGTCCAGCACGCTGGCCGGCAAGATCGCCAGCGTCGAGGTCGACGGCTATTCCTCGCTCCTGATCCAGGACAACGGCCTCACGACGCTGAAGGCCGCGCACGGCGGCAACGTCAGCCTCTACAACGAGACGCCCAACCCGACGACCGCCACCACGCTGGACCTGACGCTGGACGGCGTCACCGGCCAGCTGCAGGACGGCGGCGTCATCCAGAGCCTGACCCTGACCCAGGGCGCCGACGCCTCGACGATCAGCGTCGACATGGGCGGCCTCAAGACGCTGTCGATCACCGCCGGCGGCGCGCTCAGCTTCTCGAACCTGGCGACCAGCCCGCTGGAGACGATCACCATCACTGGCGCGGGCCAGGTGGGCCTGGGCGACCTGACGACCGCCTCCACCCTGACCGGCGTGGACGCCTCGGTGGCCAGCGGCGCGATCAGCGTCAAGGCCGACGCCTCCCACACGTCCGTCAGCACCGGCTCGGGCGACGACACGATCACCCTGACCGGCGGAAGCATCGGGGCCGTCTCGACCGGCGGGGGCGACGACAAGGTCGACCTGAGCGGCGCCACCGTCAGCAGCCCCAGCCAGATCAGCGGCGCCGTCGACGGCGGCGGCGGCGTGGACACCCTGGTCCTGAAGGCCGCCAACGCCGTCTCCCTGAGCGCCCAGGGCGGCTTCACCAGCAAGTTCCTCGGCTTCGAACGCCTGGCGCTGACCAACGTGTCCAGCGGCACGCTGAACCTGAGCGGGACCGGCATCCACCACGTGACGCTCTCGGGCGGCAGCCACTTCATCCTGAGCGGCATGAGCTCGGGCGACACGGTCGTCGTGAACGACAACGGCTCGTTCTTCGACATGACCGTCGGTCCTGGCCTCGACGGCGCCGACGACACCCTCAACCTCGTCCTGGAGGACCCGACCGGGGGGAGCCTGGAGTTCTCCCCCGGCCTGAACACCCAGCGCTTCGAGCACATCGACATCACGACGCTGGACGGCAGCGCGACCCCGGCCGGGGCGATGGAGACGCTGACCCTGACCGACACGGACGTCAAAACGATCGTCGCCAGGGGCAATGCGGGCCTGACGCTGTTCACCCACGTCGGCTCGATCGTGGAGAGCATCGACGCCAGCGGCATCACCCTGGGCGGCCTGGACCTGACCCTCAAGCACGCGGCGGCGGCTATCACCATCAAGGGCTCGGCCACGGCGGACAACACCATCGACCTGTCGCAGCTCACGAGTTCGGCCATCACCTATGTCGGCGGCGCGGGCGACGACACGGTCACCGTCAGCGACGCCAGCGCCACGCTGGGCGTCCACCTGGACGGCGGCGACGGAACCAACGACGTGTTGAAGATGTCCGTGGCCGCGCTGGCCGCCGTCACACCCGGCAGCATCACCGGCTTCGAACACCTGATCCTGACCGGCGCCAGCAACCAGACGATCGACCTGACCCGGCTGAGCGGCGTCCACCACGTCACCAGCGACGGCGGCGCCGGCCTGGTCTTCGACGGGTTCGCGGCCGGCGACACGCTGACGCTGAACGGCGCCAACACCCTGACGACCGTGCAGGGCAGCTTCGCGACCGTCACCGACATCTTCAACCTGAACCTCGTCGACAGCTCGGGCGGCGCCCGCGACTTCGGCGAGATCGCCACGGTCGGGGTCGATGTCCTCAATGTCGACATCGCCCACGCGGGCGCGTTCCAGGACAGCCTGAAGCTTACGGGAAACCCGCTGGGCACGATCGTGATCACCAGCGACGCGGGCCTGGCGCTGACGACGGACCCTGGCCCCTTCGCCGGCGTCTACCTGACCATGTACCAACTCGACGCCAGCGGCGTGGCCGGCGACTTCTCCTGGTCCAACTCCAACCTGCAGAGCCCCTTCACGATCAAGGGCTCGGCCACCGGCGACAACACCATCGTCGTGGGAACCTACGAAAACTCCTTCTCAGGCTATACCGGCGGCTCGGGCGACGACGACGTCACGATCATCAGTGGTGGCGCGATCTCCCTCAACCTGGGCGACGGGACCAATACGGTTCACGCGATCCGGGGCGTCGGCATCACCAGCGGATCGGGCGACGACACGTTCACCCTCAAGAATGGCGGCAACTCCTTCGGCCTCGGATCGGGTAACGACACGATCGTCTACACCGCCGGTACGAGCAGCGTGGGCCGCGGGGACGCCATCAGAGGCCTGGGCGCCGGCGATAAGATCGAACTGCCCTTCGCCCTGGGGATCACCAGTTTCGGCGCCCCGATCAACACTTCGGTCTATGCCGGCGGCTTCCAGGAAGCGCTCGTCAGCCAGTTCCAGGGCGATGGGGCGACGACGCCGATCGTCCGCTGGTTCAGGGTCGGTCCCGACTCCTACCTGTTCATCGACCATGGCGACGGCGATTTCCAGAACTTCGCCGAGACCGACTACAGCATGAGACTGGTCGGCATACCGGACCTCTCGACCGCCACCGTCAGCGGCGGGACGATCCTGTTCCACTAGCAGCGCCTCAACCCTGAATCGCAAGCGCGGCTCGCCACAGAACAACGTTATGTTAAGAGTAACGGTCGGCTGGCCGACGAATAGACCGGTCCGTGGGGGGACACGACGATGGCTTACACGCTCGAACAGCTGAGCATGGCCTGGACAGCGGTGCACAACGGCGTCGCGCCGAACACCGAGACCAAGGCCAACCTGGCCCTGCGGACCAACGCCTCGTTCACCGACGCCCAGGCGCTGAGCTACGTCCTGAACGGGGCGGACGACACCACCGCCGTCGCGGTGCTGGTCTACCAGTTCTTCACCGGCAAGAGCCCGACCAAGGCCGGCGTCGACTACCTGGTCAATTCGGCGGCCAACCCCAACGACCTGAACGACGCCTACTACGCCAAGTTCAATCTCGAGAACCGCTACATCAACTTCGCCGCCAATCTGGGCGTCAACGGCGAGGGCGCGGCCGCCTTCGCGGCCAAGTACGGGGCGATGAACTTCTCCGACTATGTGGCCTCGATCTACGAGACCATCATCGGCTCCACCTACGCCAAGGCCGCCGGCGTCGATGTCGCCGCCGCCGTCGCCTATCTCGTGGGGACCCGGGACGCGGTCCTGGCCACGGTGACCAGCGCCGGCATGGTCACGCCGAACATGACCCCGGCCCAGGTGGATATCGCGGTGAAGGCGGCGATGGCGGGCCTGGTCATGGCCGCCGCGATCAAGGCCGACATCGGGCTCTACGCCGGAGCGGCCGACAACTTCATGCTGGCCATGGCGACCGGCCAGGCGACCTACAACACCGACATCACCCAGACCTACGCCCCGCACAAGGGCGCGGGCTCGGAAGGCAAGGGCCAGGCGGTCGACAACGCACCGGTCCTGCCGGGCCCGGTCGAACCGGTGAAGCCCGTGAGCTACAGCCTGGTGCTGACGCCGGGCCTGGACAGCCTGGGCGGCGACACCCTGGCCGACACCTTCACCGCCACGCACCTGACCCTCAACGCCACCGACCTGCTGGTCGGCGGCGGCGGGCGCGACACCCTGAACCTCACGGCGGCCACCGGCGGCGTCTACACCCTGCCCGCCGCCACGATCAGCGAGATCGAGGTCGCCAATCTCAGCAACAACGGCGGCCTCGTCGTCGACACCTTCGACTGGACCGGCCTGACCAGGCTGAACGTCACCAGCGTCGGCTTCACCGACATCTCCGCGGACGTCACCACCGACATCACCGCCACCGTCACGAACCTGGACATCGACGACGTGGCCATCGTCGGCGGCCGCGACGTCACCCTCACCGTCACCGGCGCCACCGAGGGCTATATCAACGTCGCCGCGATCGGCGACATCACCGTCTCGCGCGAGGTCCTGGGCGCGGCCAACGCCGGCGAGATCACCATCCTGGGCGGCAAGACCATCGACGTCACCCTGACCTCGACCCTGCCGCTGGACACCGAGGTCCAGGACCTGGGCGGAGTGCTGATCGCCGGCTATCTGGAGACCGAGACCATCAAGGTCACGGCGCCCCAGTCGCTGGCCGACAACGGCGTCCATGGCGAGATCATCGCCCCGACCATCGTCATCCAGGACTATTTCTACGGCTCGGGGACCTTCAAGGGCACGATCAAGAGCGTCGAGCTGAGTGGCTTCGACGGCGCGGGCCTAGGCTTCGCGGGCACCGCCCTGACGACGCTGAAGGTCTCGCACGGGACCGACATCTATATCGACAACGGCGGCCTGACCGTGACCGACGCCACCGTCCTGAACGCCACGCTGAACGACATCCACGGCCTGTTCGACGACGAGGGCGCCTACGAGACCCTGCACATCACCCAGGGGCCCGAGGACTCCGAGATCGACCTCGGCATGGACGGGCTGAAGACCCTGACCATCGCCGGGACCGGCAAGGTGACGATGGTCGCCGATCCGGGCTTCACGCCCAATCTCGAGACGGTGAACGTCACCGGCGCCGCCAGCCTGGCGGTGGACCTCTTCGACCAGACCCACCTGACCCGCGTCGACGTCTCGGGGACCACCGGGACCAGCACGCTGAAGATCGACGCCAGCAAGGTGGTCCTCACCGCCGGCGCGGGCGAGGAGCATATCTCGGTCGGCGCCTCCACCGTCAGCACGGCCATCGACCTGGGCGCCGGCGATGACAGCCTGACGTTCGAGTACGGCGCCGGCGCACCGACGGCGACCATCACGGGCGGGCAAGGCACGGACACCCTCGTCCTGGACGCCACCTTCGCCAACACCAACAAGGTCGCGATCAACGCCAAGGCCAGCGGCTTCGAGCGCCTGGCCCTGACGGGCTTCGTGTCCGTGTACAACGATCTCGCCGCCCTGGGCGGCTACCACTATGTCAGCGCGTCGGACCCTGCGGGGATCATGATGGGATTGGACAACGCGGCGTCGCTCGAGACCCTGGTCCTCGAGGGTGCAGGCTCCATGGATCTCCGTGGCGGTCCCGCCGGCGCCTCAGACGCCCTGGACGCCATCCTGAATGACAAGGACGGCGTGGGCGTCGCCTTCAGCCTGGGAGCCGCCGGCTTCGAGCATCTCGACATCACCCTCGTCGACGGCAGCGCCACCCCGACCGGGGCGGCGGAACGGGTCAGCGTGCAGGGCTCCGATATCCAGAAGGTCGTGGTCACCGGCAATACCGGCCTGAGCCTGACCGTCACCGGCGGCAATGTGAACAGCATCGACACCAGCGCGATCGCGCTCGGCAGTGTGAATATCAACCTGATCGCCACGGCCGGCGTGGTCACCGTGAAGGCATCGCCCACGGCCGACAACACCCTCACGTCAAACCCTTCAAACCAGGTCGCCTACACCGGCGGCTCGGGCGTGGACAAGGTGACGCTGGGGACCACGGGCGCCACCGGCGCCCCGATTGATCTGGGCGACGGCGATGACACGCTGACCCTGCTTTCGACCTCCCTGACCATGCCGACCGCCATCCTCGACGGCGGCGACGGTGTGGACACCCTGGCGCTGAGCGAGACCGTCGCCGCGGCCCTGTTGGCGTCGCCCACGTTCCTGACCAAGTTCACCGGCTTCGAGCGCCTGGACCTGACCAGTGCGGGCCACGCGACCCTCAATCTCGACAATCTGGGCTTACACTACGTGGGCCTGTCGAACGGCCTAGGCGGCGGCCTGACCGGGATGAGCTCTGGCGACACCGTGGTTCTGAAAAACACGGGCACGACCTATAGCCTGACCATCGCGGCGGGCCGCGATACCGCCAGCGACACCCTCAACCTCGGCCTGGAGGACAGGCTCGGCGCGAGCCGGAGCTTCTCGGCCGGCTTCCTGACCCAGGGCTTCGAACATCTGGACGTGACGACCCAAGACGGCCGCGCGACCCCGGCCGGAGCCATGGAGAGACTGACCCTGACGGGGACAGACGTGGAGACCGTCGTCGTCGCCGGCAATGCCGGGCTCGACCTGACCAACAACGCCAGCGCTGTCCTGAACAGCGTCGACGCCAGCGGCGTCGCCCTGGGCGGCCTCAAGCTGGATCTCGTCACCGGGGCGGCCGCCATCTCGATCAAAGGCTCGGCGACGGAGGACAACACGATCGACGTCTCGGGCTTCACCAGCGTGATCACCTATGTGGCCGGGACCGGCGACAACGCCCTGACCGGCCTGGGCGCGGGCGACAAGCTGTCCTTCGCCGAGGCCAACAACGCGACCGTCATGGGCAGCAAGATCACCGGCCAGGCCTCCCTGGCCGCCTACCTCGCCGCCGCCGCCCAGGACGCCGCCGGGACGACCAACACGCTGCATTGGTTCGAGTGGGGTGGCGACGTCTACGTCGTCTCCGACGTCAGCGCCGCGACGACTTTCGTCGCCGGCGCCGACAGCGTGGTCCAACTCGTCGGTTTGGCGGGGACGCTGAACGTCGGCGCCGCCACCGTGGCGGGCGGGGTGATCACCTTCCACTAGGGCGGGGCGATCGGGGAGCGCTTTGGGGGAGGCGCGGCGAAAGCCCGCATCGCTTTTTCGTGTCGCCGAACACCGGTTGACAGCCGCGCGCCCTCAATTTAACAAGTCAGTTAATTAGCTGATGCGTTAAATACATGACCGATCCCCTCTCCTCCACCTTCGCCGCCCTGGCAGATCCGACCCGCCGGGCGATCCTGGCGCGGCTGGCGTCCGGCGAGGCGACGGTCAACGAACTGGCCCAGCCGTTCGACATCAGCCTGCCCGCCGTCTCGCGCCACCTGAAGGTGCTGGAGGGCGCGGGCCTGATCAGCCGCTCGCGCGAGGCCCAGGCCCGCCCCTGCAAGCTGGAGCCCGAGGCCCTGAAGCGCGCCTACGGCTGGATCGACCACTACCGCCGCTTCTGGGACGCCAGCTTCGACCGCATGGCCGACTACCTGGCGGAACTGCAGGCCGAAGAAGCCAAGAACAAGGACCGCGACGCATGACCGAGACCGTCTTGATCCAGGACGACGAGCTGCTGATCGAACGCCTCTTCGACGCCCCGCCCGAGCTGGTGTTCCGCGTCTGGACCAAGCCCGAACACCTGATGAAATGGTGGGGCCCCAAGACCTTCGAGCCCATCGGCGTCGAGCAGGATTTCCGTGTCGGCGGGACCTATCGCTACGGCATGAGGAGCGAAGAGGGCCGCGAGGTCTGGAAGTCCGGCGTCTACCAGGAGATCGTCCCGAACGAACGCATCGTCATGACGTTCAAGTGGGACGACGGCGCCTGGGACGTCGACAACCTGGTCACCGTCACCTTCCAGGGCCTGGCCAGCGGCCGCACGCTGTTCCGCTTCCACCAGGCGCCGTTCAAGACGATCGAGGCCCGCGACAGCCACACCGGCGGCTGGAACAGCCTGCTCGACAAGCTCACCGCCTATCTGGAGACCGTCCAATGAACGCCCAGACCGCCACCGTTTCCGCCTATGCCTGGGTCCCCGACGTCGCCCGCGGCTATGTCCGCGACCTGCGGGTCCGCTGGGCCCTGGAGGAGGTCGGCCAGACCTATGACGCCGCCCTGATCAAGCTGGAGGACAAGACCGCCTACCGCGCCTGGCAACCGTTCGGCCAGGTCCCGGCCTATGCCGACGGCGAGGTCGAGATGTTCGAGAGCGGCGCGATCGTGCTGCACATCGCCGAACAGCACGAAGCCCTGATGCCGCGCGATCCGGCCGGGCGGGCGCGGGTCCAGACCTGGATGTTCTGCGCCCTGAACACCATGGAGACCCCGATCGCCATGCTGGCCGAGCTGAACATCTTCTGCGCCGGCCAGGCCTGGACCGAAGGCCATCGTCCGCGCGTCGAGGGCTGGGTCCGCCAGCGGCTGGGCGAGCTGCAGACGCGCCTGGGCGACAACCCCTATCTGGACAGCGACCGCTTCTCGGCCGGCGATATCCTGATGACCGACATCCTGCGCAGCGTGCCCGAAGAGATGCTGGCCGAGTATCCGAAGCTGGCCGCCTATCTGGCCCGCTGCACCAGCCGCCCGGCGTTCCGAAAGGCCTACGACGCCCAGATGGCCGACTTCACCGGCGCCCCGCCCGCGGACTGGCCCCCAGCCCAATAGGCGGCGCAGTAACGACCGGGACCGCCGGCGGCGCGGCCTCGGGGATCGTCGGCTCGGTCCAGGCGACGTCCATCTCGGCGCGACGACGGCCCAGCTCGAACAGGGTCAGGCGGTTGTCGGCGCTGAAGTCCAGGCCCGAGGTGTCGACCGCCGCGTCGTCGGGAATGGCCGCGTACAGCAGGGCGCCGCCGTTGCGGCGGGCGAAGGCGGCGCTGGCGGTCAGGTGGGTGCGCAGCAGGGCCTTGCTCATGGTCAGCCACGAGCGGCCCACCACCGACAGGGTGCCGCCCCGGGTGAAGCCGAACGCCCCGCCGACCTTGCCATTGACGATCACCCGCACATGGCCCGGCCGCGCCTCGCCGGTCTTCGGCGCGGTCCACAGCAGCAGCGATTCCGGGGCCACGAAGAACGGGATGGTCACGCTGCCGTCGACATGCATCTCCGACAGCGCCCGGCCCTTGCCCTGGACCTCGATCAGGGTCGGCGGGAACACGCCCGGGATGCTGGACGAGGCCACCAACACGTCCTGGAACAGCTTCAGCGAGGCGGCGTCGCCGCGCGCGGCGATGGCCCCCATGTCCCAGATCACCGTCTCCTCGGTGTCGAGATTGGTGGTGGCGATCAGCAGCCGCCGGCCCTTGGCGTGCTCCATGGCGATCGCATACAGCAGCGGCGGATCGACATATTTCTCGACCAGGGCCCGCAGCGCCTTGGTGTCGTAGAAGCCGGGCTTGAACAGCAGGTCGATGCCGCGCCGCTCCAGGATCTTCTCGGCGGCGGGGCTGGTATAGGCCTCGGTCAGGCGGCGGTCCCAGTCGGGGCCCAGGAACGCGAACGGCGCGGTCAGGGCCCCGGTCGAGACGCCGGTGACGATGTCGAACTCGGGCCGCTCGCCGGTCTTGGTCCAGCCGACCAGGATGCCAGCGCCATAGGCCCCGTTCGAGCCGCCGCCGGAAATGGCCAGCACGTCGAAGGTCTTCTGGTGGGCGCGCCGCGTGCGGGCGGCCTCGGCGAACTTGATGCCGGCCTCGGCGTCGCTGGCGTTGAAGCGGATGTCGTTCATCCCCTGCGGGGCTTCGCCCGCCAGGTCGGTGGCCGTGAACACGTCACGCGGCAGCGAGCCGCAGGCGGCCAGCAGCAGGACGGACATCAACGCGGCGAGGAGCCTGACCATGGAGGGATTGGAAAGCCTCGCGCGGGGTTGGCGTCAAGACGGAAAGGCCCTGCGTCCTTCGAGGCCCGCTGCGCGGGCGCCTCAGGATGAGGGGCTTTGTACTGCTTTCCTCATCCTGAGGTGCGCGCTCCTGAGCGCGCCTCGAAGGACGCACGGCGCCCCCAAACGAAAACAGGCCAGCGCTTTCGCGCTGGCCTGTTCCCTTGAACCCGTGGGTCCAACCGCTTGGGTCGATTAGACCGCTTGCAGTTGGCCGGCCGAGGTCTTGCCGCTGCGGCGGTCGACTTCCGGCTCGAACGAGATCTTTTGACCTTCGTTCAGCGAGCCGAGGCCCGCACGCTCGACGGCCGAGATGTGCACGAAGATGTCCGCGCCGCCGTTGTCCGGCTGAATGAAGCCAAAGCCCTTGGTGGAGTTGAACCACTTCACGGTGCCAGTAGCCATGATGGATATCCTTGTAGTCATAGGTGTTCGTCGGCCGAAAACGTCCCGATCGACGATCAAATTTCGTTGGAAGTTCGGAAGGCGCGTCCGGCGCTCCACCACGGGAGCAAGGAATAGCAGGCCGAGCGGCAGCGAATTCGATACGGGATAATCAGAAATTCCGCCCCGAAAATCAAGGAAATAATTTCCGGTCTACTTGCGGTGAATCCCGGACCCCGGACGGCGATTCGAGCGTTGCCTTGCTTAACGCCGTTATTCACGGCGTGAGACCTGCCAAAATACCGGCGAAACACCAGGAGCTCGGCATGACCCTGATCGAGAAGATCCCCACCCTCACGGACACCGAGCTGAACACCCTGCTGTCCAACGCCCGCCGCCTGGACATCACCGGCACCCCGGCCCAGCGCCGCCAGGTCGCCGAGGTGATCACCCCGCTGGAACGCGAGGCCTCCCGCCGTCGCGCGGTCCATCTGCCGCGTCGATAGGGTCTTGCGGGAGTCGTAATTGCAATTCATTCTCAGAAACATCATCGCGAGGAGACGACGATGGTTCTGCGGGAAACGGGCGCCAGCTGGCTGGCGTCGATGATGCGGGCGGAGCGACCGCCCGAAGAGCGCCTGGCGTCGGAGCCGGCGTGGCTGCTGGACGGCGCGCCGGAGCCGGAGATGGTCGAGGCCATGGAGCGGCTGGCGGCCAACGACGCGCGCTGACTACTTCGCGAACGGCCACACCCACGCGATCAGCCACGGCGCGACCAGCAGGATCAGCGCGCTGAGCGGCGCGCCCAACCGGGCGTAGTCGCCGAACCGGTAGCCGCCCGGTCCCAGCACCAGCGTGTTGCACTGGTGGCCGACAGGCGTGAGGAAGTCACAGCCCGCCCCCACCGCCACGGCCATCAGGAACGGATCGGGCGACAGGCCCAGCCGCTGGGCCACGCCCATGCCGATCGGGGCGGCGATCAGCACGGTGGCGGCGTTGTTCAGGAACGGCGTGGCGGCCATGGCCACGGCCATCATCGCCGTCAGGGTGGCGATCGGCGGCAGGCCGTGGAAGGCCCCCGACAGCCAGGCCGAGATCAGGTCGGCGCCGCCGGTCTTCTGCACCGTGTCGCTGACCGGGATCAGGGCCGCGACCAGCACCAGCACCGGCGCCTCCAGCGCTGCATAGGCCTCGCGCATCCGAAGGGCGCCGACGGCCACCACCAGCACCGCCGCGCCGAAGAAGCCGGCCGCCACCGGGACCAGGCCCGTGGCCACCAGCGCCATGGCCACGGCCAGGATCGCCACCGGCAGCACCGCGTGGCGCACGCCGCCCAGCCGCACCTCGCGCTCGGCCAGCGGCAGAAGGCCCAGGGCCTGCAGAGCGCCCGGCAGCGACTGCTCGGCGCCTTGCAGCACGAGGATGTCGCCGGCCTTCAGGCGGATGGTCGCCAGGCGGCCGGCCATGCGGTGGCCGCTGCGGCTGACGCCCAGCAGGTTGACGCCGTGGGTGTCTGACAGGGTGACGCTGCGGGCCGACTGGCCGATCAGGTCGCTCTCGGCGCCGATCACCGCCTCGACCACGCGGACCTCCTCGGTCGGCTCGTTCATGGCCACCGGCCGGTCGGCGTCGCGGAGACGAAGCTTGGCGGCGACGATCAGCTGGTTCAGCGCCTGCTGCTCGCCCTCCAGCAGCAGCACGTCTCCGGCGTGGATCTTCAGATTGGCGTGCGGGGCCTCGATCCGCTTGCGGCCGCGCAGGATGGCGACGACCGAGACCGCCCCCTCGCCCGCCCGCTTCAGCGCGCCGACGCTGCCGACCTCGGAGCCTTCCGGGACCTCGACCTCGGTGACATAGGCGCTGGCCGCCAGGGCCGCGTCGACATCGATGGCCGCCTGGCGATCACGCGGGAGCAGGCGGTAGGCGAAGGTCAGATAGGCGATGGCGATCACCGTCAGGATCCCGCCGACCGGGAAGAAGTCGAACATCTTGAACGGCTGGCCCAAGGCCTCCTGGCGCACCTCCGAGACGATGATGTTGGGCGAGGTCCCGACCAGCACCGCCAGCCCGCCGACCAGCGAGCCGAAGCTCATCGGCATCAGCAGGCGCCCGGGCGACACGCCGGTGCGACGGGCGATCTGCAGGGCGCTGGGCATCATCAGCGCCAGGGCCCCGACGTTCTTGGTGGCCATGGACAGGACCGCCGTCGTCCCCGCGAGCACGGGAACCTGGGTGCGCTCGTCCTTCAGCTTGGGCAGCAGCGGGGCCATCAGGAGGTCGACGATCCCCGAGCGCGCCACGGCAGCGGACAGCACCAGGGCGCTGGCGATGATGATGACGATGTCGTTGGAAAAGCCCTCGAACGCCGCCTTCACCGGGATCAGGCCCATGGCCATGCCGGCGGCCAGCGCGCCCAGGGCGATCAGATCATAGCGCCACCGCCCCCAGACGAAGGCGGCGATGGTGGCCGCGATCAGACCGAACGCGAGGCCTTGGTGGAGGGTCAATGTGCGAGGTCCCCGAAGCTGTGCCTGGGGGAACGGGCGGAGCGGCGAAAAGATGCTCCCCCGCGATGCGGGGGAGCTGTCGCGAAGCGACTGAGGGGGCTAACGCGGCATGCGTCCAGCTCGCCCCCTCCGGCCCTCCGGGCCACCTCCCCCGCATCGCGGGGGAGGATCTATTGTCCTAGACCAGCGCCTTCCTTGCCGCTTCCCAGTACTGCGCGCCGGTGATCAGCGTCACCAGGGTCGCCAGCCACAGCAGCCCGTGGGCCACCACGGTGAAGCCGCCCATCACGCTCGGCTCCAGCGGCAGGCCAAACGCCCCCCAGCTGGCCAGGATCAGCTCGGCCCCGATCGCGACCAGCTGCAGGGTCGTCTTCCATTTGGCCAGCAGGGTCACCGGCAGCTTGATCCCCTTGCCGGCCCCGACTTCGCGCAGGGCGCTGACGGTGAATTCGCGGAACAGGATCAGGCCGGCCGGCAGCACGACCATGTTGTTCGGCCCCAGGGCCATCAGGCCCAGCAGGGCGCCGCAGACCAGGATCTTGTCGCCGATCGGGTCGAGGATCGCGCCCCAGACGCTGACGGCATCGAGCTTGCGCGCCAGCCAGCCGTCGAAGAAGTCGGTCACCGAGGCGACGACGAAGGCGTAGAACGCCCAGCGCTCCAGCCGCAGCTGGGTTTCCGCCGTCAGGGTCTCGCTCAGATACGGCACGGCGCCCGCCGCGGCCGCCAGGGCGACGAACATGAACAGCGCCATCACGAGGCGCGAGCCGGTCAGGATATTGGGCAGGTTCTTCATGGCGCTGTTCATAACGCACAAAACCCCGATGGGGCTACGGCTCCGCTCGTTAACCGCGAAGACTGATTTTTGAGACGCGAGGCGCGACTCGCTTCGCTATACAAGTTCTGAGGGCGGCGAGGCGCGCTCGTCATGGCGGGTCCGCCCAGGCATGGAAGAACGGGATCAGCGAGGCTTTGGACGTCTGCGGCGCGCCAGTTCGGTGCGCGGCCGGCTCGTGCTCCTGACGGTCAGCCTGCTGGTCCCCGCCCTGCTGTCGATGGGCTTCCTGCTGGCCGGCGCCGACCGCGAGTCGCGCGGGCAGCTCTATCAGCAGCTGGTCACCACCGCCCGAGCCCTGAACGGCGCCGTCGACCGCCAGGCCGCCGTGGGCGTCTCGGTCGCCGAGACCCTGGCCACCGACCAGGCGCTGATCAACGGCGACTGGGCCGCCTTCCACGCCCGCGCCCGCCGCGCCATGGAGCACCGCGCCGGCTGGATCGTCGTCGCCGACGCCAACGGCCAGCAGGTGGTCAATACGCTCAAGCCCTATGGCGGCCCCCTGCCGAGGATCAAGCGCACCCGCGAGGAGGCCGCCGCCTTCGCCGCCGGGCGCAGCAAGGTCTCCGACCTGCTGGAAGGCCCCGTGGCCGGCAAGCCGGTGATCACGGTCGGCGCGCCGATCATGGTCAAGGGCCGTTTCTACGTCCTGTCCTACGTGGTCGACTCGGCCTCGTTCACCTCGGTGTTCCGCCAGCAGCGCGTGCCCGACAGCTGGGTCGCCACCCTGCTGGACAACCACCGCCACGTGATCGCCCGCTCGCGCCTGAACGAGAAGTTCACCGGCAGCCTGGCCTCCAAGGACATGGAGGAGAACCTCCGCCACTCCACCGAGGGGGTCAGCAAGAGCGTCTCGCTGGAAGGCGTGCCGACCATGGTCGCCTATACCCGCTCGCCCCAGACCGGCTGGACGCTGGTGGTGTCGATCCCGCGCCAGGACCTGGCCAGCACGATCAACCGCTCGGTGGCGCTGGGCACCGGGATCTTCCTGCTGCTGCTGGTGCTGGGCCTGGGCCTGTCGCTGGTCTATTCGCGCCGCATCAACGCCGAGATGGGCCGCCTCGTCTCGGACGCCGGCGTCATCGGCCGCGGCGAGACCCTGCCGCCCGCCGATCCCGACGGCCTGGAGGAGATCGCCGCCGTCCACGCCGCCCTGCGCGAGGCCTCCCGCGAGCTGAAGGCCCGCGAGGACCGCCAGGGGGTGATGATCAACGAGCTGAACCACCGGGTGAAGAACACCCTGGCCACCGTCCAGGCCCTGGCCCGCCAGACCTTCGCCAAGACCCCCGGCGCGCCGGTCGAGGTCTTTACCGACCGGCTGATCGCGCTCTCGGGCGCCCACGACCTGCTGACCCGCACCGGCTGGCGCGAGGCCGACATGGGCGCGCTGGTCGAGGCCAGCCTGGGGGCCTATGTCGACCGCGTCGACCGCTCTGGGCCGGAAGTGGCGCTGGCCCCGCACACGGCGGTGGGCCTGTCGATGGTGTTCCACGAACTGGCCACCAACAGCGCCAAGTACGGCGCGCTGTCCGTGCCGACGGGGCGGGTCGAGGTGAGCTGGAAGCGCGATGCGGTGACGGACAATCTCGTGTTCACCTGGCGCGATACGGGCGGTCCGCCGGTCACGCCGCCGGCTCAGCCGGGCTTCGGCACGCGGCTGATCGAGAGCTCGATCCGGCGCGAGCAGAAGGGCCAGGCGAAGTTCGATTTCCGGCCGGAGGGCCTGGTGTTCGAGGCGAGCCTGCCGCTGCCCGAGCAGGTGCGGTGGAGTAACAGTTTCTAGCCCCCAACACCGCTCATCCCCGCGAAAGCGGGGACCGAAGCTGAATTTCGAGGAGGTGGCGCGGTCGAGACAGGTTTGCTGACTCGGCTTGGGTCCCCGCTTTCGCGGGGATGAGCGGATAATCCTAGGCCGTCAAACTCACCACCGACCCCGCCCCCTTCGGCATCTGGACCTCGTCCGTCGCGTCGGGGCCTTCCACCGCCTTGGCGGCTTCGGTCAGGGTCTTCTTGGCGTCTTCCATGTCGTCGGCGCCGGGGGCCTTGTCGTCCTTGCCGGCCAGCTTCTTGAACTTGGCCTCCTGGACGGCGGCTTCGTACATCTGCTTGGCGGCGCCGGCGAAGGTCTTGATTTCTTCCATGTAGAGGTCGGCGGCGAAGCGCGGCTTGGCGCCCGACATCATCAGCGGGGTCGTGGTCGGCTGAGCCAGCTGGGCGGCGGCCGCGTCGGGCGCGACGACCGGCGCCTGCGGGGCGGCCTGGGCCTGCGGATCGACCGGGATCGGCGTCCCGTCGGCAGCGACCGGCGGCGGCGCGTTCGGATCGACCGGCTGGCCCGCCGCCTGAGCCGCGTTCTGCGCCGCGTTCTGGTCGCTCTGCGCCTGGGCCGCCGCGCGGTCGCCGCCCGTGGCGTCGGCATAGTCCTTGGCCACCTGCGAATAGTCCTTGTAGAGCTTGGCCGCCGCCTTGGCGCGCTCCACCGGGTCCTGGATCAGGGTCAGGGCGATCAGCGCCTTGCTCATGTCCTTGAGCTTCTTGGCCACGTCCTGGCCGGGCGTGGAGCCCTCCTTGGCCGCGCCGTAGGCCGAGGTCGGCGACGCGTCCTTCGCCTCGTCGGCCTTGGTATCATCGGTCTTCGACGGATCGACGGGCGTGAGCACCTTGGCCAGCGACAGCGAGGCGGCGAAGGTCGAGGACGTGACGTTCATGGCGAACACCTGACGCAAGGGAACTGTACGCGTTTAGAGCAGAGTTCGGTTACACGATCGTTGCATGAGCTACACCGACGCCGAGATCGCCGCCCTGGTCGAGGGCCTGCTGGACCGCAGCCTGCCCAAGGACCAGTGGACCCACGCCGCCCACCTGACCGCCACCCTGAAGCTGGTGCGCCTGCGCAACGCCCATCTGGAGCGCGACCTGCCGTGGGTGATCCGCACCTACAACGTCGCGGTCGGCGGCAAGAACACCGAGACGATGGGCTATCACGAGACCATCACCCAGGCCTATCTGGCCGCCATCCGCGCCTTCGAGGCGGCCCTGCCGGCCGGGACCTCGGACGCGCAGGCCGTGGCCCTGCTGCTGGAAACGCCGCTGGGCGACAAGGACTGGCCGCTCACGCACTGGTCGCGCGAGCGGCTGTTCTCGGTCGAGGCGCGCCGCTGGTGGATGGACCCTGATATCAAGCCCCTGGCCCACCAGCCGACGCTGCCTCAGGTCTAGCTACTTAGGCCAGGGGATGAAGGCGCCCAGCTGGACGCTGCCGTTGTAGCCGGCGCTGGCCCCGCGGCCGCCATTGTCGCCGGTGAACAGGTTGTTGCCCTCGCACAGGCTGGGGGTGTCGCCGACGATCATCGTGTTGTTCGAGTTCAGCGAGTCCACACCGGCCGTCGGACGGTTGACGTACAGCGTCGGGCTGCCGCGCAGGCGGTAGACGATGGCCGTGCCGTTGATGACCTGGGTGGTGATGATCTTGCGCGTGTCGATGCAGTTGACGCTGGCCAGCGCCGTGCGTCCCTCCAGCATCTTGGCCAGGGTGTCCTCGCCCTTGGCGTTCTCGGCCCGGGCGCTCGACGCCGCCAGAACCCCCAGCGCGACGACCGCGACGACTGCCTTACCCCGAATGCCCATGAAGCCCCTCTGTCCGCATACCAACTGTAAGAACCGGGGACGCTCAACCTTAAATAATCCGGAGTCAATGCGCGCCCGCGATGTCGGCTTTCCTTGAACAGCCTGTACAAAAATCGAAAGGACCGGCGCGGGCTTTCGGTCTATGAGCGCCGTCCGATGACCTCTCTCCACGCCCTCGTTCGCGGCAAGAACCCGATCCGTCCGGTCGACGCCCTGCGCGGTGGCGCGGGCGCCCTGCTCGGCCTGCTGTTCGCCGGACTGCTGGGACGTTTCGCGGTTGGCGGCGCCGACTGGCTTCATCCGCTGCTGGTGGCGCCGATCGGGGCGTCGGCGGTGCTGGTGTTCGCCGTGCCGGCTAGCCCCCTGGCCCAGCCGCGCGGCGTGCTGGGCGGCAATATCGTTTCGGCCTTCATCGGCATCACCGTGGCGATGCTGGTCCCGCAGACCCTGGTCGCCGCGCCGCTGGCCGTGGGGCTGGCGATCGGGACCATGATGCTGCTGGGCTGCCTGCACCCGCCGGGCGGGGCCGTGGCGCTGATCTGCGTGATCGGCGGGCCCAAGGTCGCCGAGGCCGGCTATCTGTTCGCGCTCAATCCGGTGGCCGTGGACAGCCTGCTGCTGACCGCCGCCGGCATGGCCTGGGGCCGAGTGACCGGCCACTCCTATCCCCACCGCGCGCCCGCCCCGCCGCCCCGCGCCGTGGGCTATAGCGCCGTCGACCTGGACGCCGCCCTCGCCCGCTATGGCGAGCTGCTGGACGTCAGCCGCGACGACCTGGACGCCCTGTTCCGCCAGGTCGAGCTGTCGGCCGCCCAGCGCCTGCACGCCCAGATCCTGTGCGGCCAGGTGATGACCAAGGACGTCATCAGCCTGCACCACGACCAGACCGGCGAGAGCGCCCTGGCCTACCTGCGCGAACACGACCTGCGCGCCGCCCCGGTGGTCGACGCCGACAACCGCGTCATCGGCATGGCCCGCCGCGCCGAGTTGCAGACCAACCGCCACCGCACCGTCGAGGCGGCGCTGGATCCGTTCGTGCACAAGGTGATGGAGACCACCCCGATCGCGGCCCTGCTGCCGATCCTGTCCAGCGGGCACACACACGAGGCGATGGTGGTGGATGGCGAGCGGCGGCTGATCGGGGTGATCACCCAGACGGACCTGCTGGCGGTGCTGTACCGCGCGCATGTGGTCGAGGCGGTGGTGGCGGCGGAGTAGGCTGAGCGCCCCCTCCGTCTCGCTGCGTATCCGCAGCGATCCACCTCCCCCGCTTCGCAGGGGAGGAGAAGTTCTTTCCTCCTGCCCCGCTTGCGGGGGAGGTGGCGCGGCGCCGATAGGCGACGTGACGGAGGGGGCGCTAGGCCGCCCGCCTCACGCGCTCGCGCCCCAGCCTGAACCGCCCCACCAGTTCCATGAGCCGCGCGCCCTCGCCCGCCAGCGCTTCGTCGGCGACGCGGGCCTGGTCGACCATGGCCAGGTTCTCTTGCGTGAAGCGTTCGATCGCCGACACCTCGGCATTGACCGAGGTCAGGTCCTGCGCCTGCTCCCGCACCGACGAAGCGATCCGCGTCGCCGCCGCGTCGATGCCGGCCATGCGGCCCGCCACGCCATGCAACGCCGCGCCGGTGCGCTCGACCTGCGCCACGCCCGCCTCGACCCGGCTGTTGGACTGGCTGATCAGCCCCTTGATCTGCTTGGCCGAGTCCGCCGAGCGCTGGGCCAGGGCCCGCACTTCCTGGGCCACCACGGCGAAACCGCGACCGGCCTCGCCCGCCCGCGCCGCCTCGACCCCGGCGTTCAGCGCCAGCAGATTGGTCTGGAAGGCGATCTCGTCGATCAGCCCGACGATGTCGCCGATCTGGCGCGAGGAGGCGTCGATCTCGCCCATGGTGCGGGCGGCTTCGGTGACGACGCTGCCGCCCTCGTCGGCCTCGCCCCGGGCCGAGGCGACCAGGCGGCGGGTCTCGTCGGCCCCGCCGGCGACCTCGCCCATGGCCCCGGTCACGGCGTTGAGCGAGCCCGAGGCGCGCTCGAGCCCCTGGGCCTGGCGTTCGGTGCGGCGGGCCAGTTCGGTCGAGGACCGCGAGAGCGTGTCGCTGGCGGCCCCAATGGCGTCGGCGGCCTCGGCGATCTCGCCGATGGCCTGCTCCAGGCTCTGGACGGCGGTGTTGAAGTCGGCGCGCAGCGGCTCGTAGACGTCCGCGAACGGCCCGGCGATGCGGCGGGAAAGGTCGCCCTCGGCCACGGCGGCCAGGGCCTCGCCGACCTGGCGGACCACGGTGGCCTGCTCGTCGATCGAAAGGGTCAGGGCGGCAGCGCGATCGCGGTCGGCGTCGGCGGCGCGGCGCAGGGCGTCCTGCTCGTCGCGCAGGGCCTGGGCGCGGGCCAGCTCCGCGCGCAGGGTCTCCAGCGCCCGGGCGATGGCCCCGATCTCGTCGGCACGGTCGGTCTCGGCCACGGCCTGGTCGTAGCGGTGCTCGGCCAGCTCGCCTACGGCGGCCCGCAAGCCCAGGAGCGGCCTGGCGATCAGCTTGCGCGAGGCCACGGCCAGCACCGACAGGGCGGCGGCCAGCAGCACCAGGCCGCCAATGGCCAGGCCCAGGGCCAGCTTGCGCGCCGGCGCCAGCAAGGCCGCCTCACTGACATCGGCCACCACCGCCCAGGTCGCGCCCGAGGCCAGCTTGACCGGCGCCACCAGACGCTGGGCCTTGTGGCCATTGAGCTTCACGCCTTCGATCAGGGCCGGCTTGCCGTCGGCCATCACCTGCTTGACGACGTCGAGGCCCGGATCGGCATAGGCCTTCATCCGCAAGGCCGCGTCGGGGTGGCTGACCCACAGGCCGCCGGGCGAGACCAGCATGGCGCGGCCGTCGTCGAAGGGCTTCATGGCGTTCAGGCGCGCGGCGATGTCGCCCAGCGCCAGGTCCGCGCCCATCACGCCCACCGTCTTGCCATTGGCGATCACCGGGTAGGTGATCGAGGTCATCAGCACCATCTTCTGCTGGCCGCCGTCGGCGACATTGTCGGAATAGGGCTCCAGGATCGCCGGCTTGCCGCTGGTGAAGCTGGTGGTGAAGAAGGCCTCCTCGAACTCGCCGTCCTCGCCCTGCTCGGCCGTCAGGTTGGCGCCGTCGCGCACCCAGTAGCCGACGAAGCGGCCCAGCGGCGTCGAGCCCAGCTCGGCCTTGCCGGCCACGGCGGCGTCTTCGCCGAGCGCATTGGGCTCGAACATCAGCCAGCCGCCCAGCATGCCCTTGGACGCGACGGCGATCGGCTTCAGCTGGGCCATGTAGGTCGCCCGGTCGCGCTGGCCGGCGGCGTAGGTGGCCGAGAACATGCCGGCGGAGGCGCGCACGACGGCGTCGGCGTCGTCGAGGTCGTTCTTGACCCCCATGGCCGTCTCGCTGGTCAGGCTGGCGGCGTAGCGCTCGGCCAGTGTCCGCACGGCCTGGCCGCTGCTGACGCTGATCAGCAACGACGCGACCAGCAGCAGCCCGCCCAGGGCGGCGCCGCCCGCGGCCATCAGCTTCCCCGCCAGAGACAACCGCTTGAACGCTCCGGTCATCCTACTCACCCCCGACTCGACTAGGAGGCGAGAAGAGCGAGCTAAACCTTGCCGAACGTTGAACGAACAGCGATCGTCGGTGCGACAAGTTATCCATAATGGGGACAACCCGATGCTCGTGGTCCACCACCTCAACAATTCGCGCAGCCAGCGCGTGCTCTGGCTGCTCGAGGAGTTGGGCGTCCCCTACGAAGTGAAGCGCTACGAGCGCGACGCCCAGACCATGCTGGCCCCGCCCGAGCTGAAAGCCATCCACCCGCTGGGCAAGTCACCGGTGATCACCGACGACGGCAAGACCATCGCCGAGACCGGGGCCATCGTGGAGTACATCCTCGACACCTACGGCGCCGGCCGCCTGAGCCCGCCGGCGGGCAGCCCCGAGCGCCTGCGCTTCACCTACTGGCTGCACTACGCCGAAGGCTCGGCCATGACGCCGCTGCTGCTGAAGCTGGTGTTCACCGCGTTGCCGGCCCGCGCCCCGGGCCTGCTGAAATGGCTGGTGACCTCGATCGCCAACAAGGCCCAGCAGGGGTTCGTCGACCCGCAACTGAAGACGCATGTGGACTACTGGGAGGCGGAGCTGAGCAAGGCGCCGTGGTTCTGCGGGTCGGAGTTCACGGCGGCGGACATCGTGATGAGCTTCCCGCTGGAGGCCGGGGCGGCACGGGCCGGGGCGGCGAGCAAGCCGCATGTGAAGGGGTTTTTGGAGAGTATCCATGCGCGCCCGGCGTATCAGCGGGCGTTGGAACAGGGCGGGCCTTACGACTACGCGTAAGAGCCCAATCACCGGTCACGCCATCCTCACGGCCAGGTTGCGCCGGGAGCTGACATGGAGATCGGGCCCGAAACCGGACGTTCAACGCCAGCTAGCGGCCCCGCACGCATATGCAGCCGAGACGCAGATGACGCTTCCCGGCATCTGCGGCGGCTTAGGGGTCATGCCGCAACGCCGACCGCGTCGAAGGCCTGATCAATCGCGGAGATCTTCCGCCTGAGCTCGGCGGCGGTAAGGCCCCGGAAGAGCGTTCGCGCGGCCGTGATCGCGGCGCGGCGGCTATCGGAAAACCGGCTGGTGCGCGACAGGTGCTGGGTGAGCGCGACATAGAAGATCGCGGCGACCTCGCGCGGAGCGAAGATCAGACCCAGCGCGTCCACCGCGGTCAGCACATTGTGGGCGACCTTGTTGTGGATGCCGCTGTTGATGTGGACGCCGCCGTAGTCCCCCTGCCTGTTGTTCGCCAGCACTTGGAAGTCATCCATGTGGTCCGGCTGGTCGCACGCTGGCGGGTTTGACATGTCGCGGAAGGGCCCGCCGCCCTGAGCAAAGCCAAGACCGAGGCGCCACTCCCATTGGCGGGGATCAACGATCGCCCAATTCGCGATCATCACACCGAAGATATCGGAATAGGACTCGTTCAGGGCGCCGGATTCATAGGCGTATTCCAGCCGCGCCGTGCTGTCGGTCACCCCGTGCATCATCTCGTGCGCGACGATATCGGCCGAGGCGCTCAGGGAGACCAGGCGGCCGTCCATCATGACCTGGCCGTAGACCATCTGGCGGCCATTCCAGTAGGCGTTGAACCACTGGCGGCCATCGTTACTCTCGCGGCGCACGACACAGCGGACGCTGGAATTCATCGAGCCACCAGCGTTGTCGATGTTGTTGCGCAGGAGCACGCGGCGCAGGAATTGCGCCACGCTGGCGGCGTTGGCGTGCGCGCTCACAGCGTCGCCGAACCAGGGCTCGGCCACCTCTGCACCCGGCAGGCGGGCATCGTTGATGTCCGGATCGCCGAAGCTGAAGTCGTAGGTCTGGATATTGTTCTCTACGTCCCTCAGAACGACCGAGTCCCCCGAGACTTCGACGCGGATCTCGCGCGCGACATCGCGCGCGTCCTGCGCGGTCCGTACCTCGGAGGTCATGCTCGGCGTCCGTGGCAGCGCCGTGACCACATTCCCGTTGTGGGCGTCGACCACATAGTCGAAGTAGCGCGGCGAGATGTCTTGCGCGGGCCCCTTTTCGTCCGCGGACAGGGTCACCGGAACGTCCTCGAGGATGTAGACGAGCCGCCACTTGGCAGCGGTCCGATCCCAGTAGAAATTCAAACGCGGGGCGATGCCCTCGAGCAGCTTGGTGAAGGGCGGTTCGGCCGCAACCGCGCGCACCGCGTCGGCAGGCGAGACCCCCGCGACCGGGCTGATCCCCGCCGGCCCGCCCAGGGCGGAGCTCAAGCTGACCAGCTCGTTGGCGTCGTCGAGTTCCACGGTAACCAGCGAGCCGTAGACCGGAATGTCGTGGAAGGCCTGGCGGAACTTGACCGTCTTGGTGCCTGTGAGCGGCACGGTCTCCGTCCCGATCACCTTGAACTGGCTTTCGGCGCCTTCGGTCTGCGGCGCCGTAAAGGACGGCGTTCGATCGCTCGCCAGCGCGTGGACCAGATAGCGGCGCGCGACGCTCTCCGGATCCAGCTGGACCGGCGCAGCGGCCGCCAGAGCAAAAGCGGGGGTCGAGCGACGCTCGTCCGCGAGCCCTTTCAGCGTCTCGCCGGCCGCGGGATCGAAGGCGTGGAGGTCGTAAGTGCTGAGGCCATTGCCGGGCGGCGCGCCGCCGGCGCGGCGCAGTCCGTCCCCGCCCCCGCTGCCTCCGCCGTCACCCGTGCCAGCCGCCGCATCGTCGCCGCCCGCACCTTCTGACGCATCGCCCTCCGCCTTGGCCGGCGGGTCATCCGGGCAGCCGGCATCGATCCAGTCTACGATCACCTGCAGGTCGGCGGCGCTTAAATAGGGGCCGCCCATCGGCATGCGCGGGCGCCCGGAAAGTCCGGTCCGGAGATCGACGACGAGGTTGGCGTTGCCCCCCTGACCGTTGCCGACGACCTCCGGCTGGATGAGCTGGACCCCCTTACCCCAGGCCGCCCGGAGCTCCGCGGCCGTTCCCCAAGCGAACGCCGGCCGGTTGACCATGCGATGCCGATTGAGGTCCGGCGAGATGCCGTTGGTGGCCTGCCAATTGGCCAGCACGCCGTCGAGAATGGCCTTGACCTGACTGAAGCTCACGGTGCGTCTCCAGAGAACTGATGTGGGGAGATGGGGTCACCCCGCGTCGTTGGAACGAGTTGTCGGCCCTCGAGAAGCACCGGCGCCAAGCCGTCTGCTTCACGCGTTCCGCCTCACCAGATGCAGCGATCGGGTGGCGCCTTTGTCTCTCCTTTGGCGCGGAACGGGATCGCCCAGACGAAGTCCGTCTGCACGTAGTAGGGCTTGCCGTTCTTCTCGAACCACTTGGGGTTCGGGACGCCGCGTTCGACGTGGAGCTCATTGGTGCCGGGCTTGAACGCGTCCGGACCAAGCAGAGCCTTACAACGATCGACCGGGACCTGCATCGCCGAGCGATCAAGGTCCATCGCGCAAAGCGCACGCAACTGGCCGGAGGGCATAGCCAGGGTGGGCGAGATTGTCGCCGTCGAATGGCAGGTGATGCAGGAGGACTTCTGGAACTGATACTCTACGTAGTGGTCGGATAGCCGCTGCGGCTCCCCCGTCGGCTCCACGAAATCGGTCTGGACGCCGCCTAGGACGTAGTTCGCCCACACGGTGCCGGCCAATTCCTTGGGCTGACCGTGGGTGTCAGGGCGCTCAAAGTCGTTCTTCGGGGAGTCTTTGTGATGAAAGGACGCCCAGAACCAGTTCGGGGTGTCCTTGGTGATGATGTGCAGCGCGACGAGGCCGTACTTCTTCCCCTTATACTCGGCCGTATAATAGGTTGACTGCTTGTCCTCCGGGGTTTTTTGGCGCTCGAAGTCGAGCCAGGCCGCCTTCACCTCGATGGAGTCCGCGGGGAAGGAGAGCGTCTTGGGCTTCTTGCCGGCCGCCATGGCCGCCACATAGCGCTGTGTACCTTCGACGCTGAACAGGCACTGGTCGCGGATGAACGTATACGTCGCGCGGTTCATGCGCGTCTCGCCAAAGCCCCCCTCGTCGTTGAAGACGCCATCCGAGGGCGAGAAGCTCGGCCTGGGACCATGGGGATCATCGTGTTGCACGTGCATCGAGCGTATCGGCTGGCCCCCGTCATCGAGCCGCTTCGGCGGCACCGTCCCGGGCTTCTCGTCCGGCAGCGTGGTGTCCTGCCATTCCGGAGGTTCGCTGCCGTCCTGCAGGAACACCTCGGTAGCCGCGTTGCGCCACGTCTCCCAGACGGCGGTCGTGCCGACAGCGCCGATCACCTTGCTACAATCGGGTTCGCCCCGCGCCTTCGCCTCATCCTGAGCCGGATGGTTGACCTGCAGGAAGAGGTCCCAGGCATGCTTGTTGGGATCGTCGTGGGCGTCTACCCGAAGCGGCGCCGCAGGACACCCAGCCTTCTCAAAGCCCTTCGAGGTGCCGCCCTTCTGACAACCGGCCATCGCCACGGCAACAGCCAAGACCGCCGACGTCGTCCATATCGCCCGCATCAAATATATCCTCGTTCTTCGAACGTTGATATCAGACTAAACGCTCGCGCCTCAGTTGGGCAATAGCCGAACCACGCGGTAGCCGCGTGGACAGCAAAAGCGGCGGAGGGGCGCCGGCCATCCGCCCTTTCCTAGTCGAGAGTGAGCTTCGCCCCCTCACCCGAGTGCCTACCCCTGCGGCCAACCGTCGCCCACCCGACCTAGTTAAGGTTTCGCCAACCATCTTCACTCCAACGTCCCTACGCGTCGCGTGGTCTTTGACCCACACGTAGGAGATCTCCGCCTTTGACGACCGCTCGCCCTGTGACGCGCCGCTTTGCCGCGATCGCCGGTCCGGTCGTGCTCGGCGCCTTCGGCGTGACCGCCAGCCTCTTCGCCGCGGTCGCCGTCGACGCCCAGCCGCGCACACCCGGGCGCGTCGCCGCCGTGTTTCCGCCGTGGTGGAGCGCCGCCCAGACCGTCGGCGCGGCCGCGACGGCCGGCGATGTCGCCGGCGTCGGGGCCGTGCCGTTCATCGTCATCGTGCGCGGGTCGCCCGCCGATCTTTCGCGGCGTGTCCGGTCCGCCGGCGCGCTTCTCCTGCTTGACCCTGCCCTCGCCGGCGCCTGCGCGCGTCCGGTTTCGGAGCTGACACCGTCATGAACCTGGCCTTCTCGAACCTCGACGCCCAACGCCGGGTCGGCGGCAAGCTGATCGCCGTCCTGGCCTGGGCGATGATCCCGGTGGTGGTCGGGGCGCGCCTGGCCGTGCACGACGGGGTGACGGGCCTGGCCGTGGCCTCGGTGCTGGCGGCGTTGGGCGCGAGCCTGGCGCGGCGGTTCGCGGGCGAGACCTCGGCCGGGCGCTCGCTGGTCGGGGTGGCGCTGATGGCGCAGGTGTCGCTGCTGGTCTCGGCCCTGGGCGGCCACGCCTGGCAGAGCGACATGCACATGGCCTATTTCGCGGCCCTGGCCCTGCTGGTGGTCTATTGCGACTGGATCGTCATCGCCGCCGCAGCGGCCACGGTCGCCGTCCACCATCTGGGCCTGTCGTACCTGTTGCCGTCGGCCGTGTTCCCGGGCTCGGCGAGCCTGGGCCGCGTCATCGTCCACGCCGTGATCCTGATCGTCGAGGCCGGAGCGCTGATCGCCGTCACCGCCAGCGTCAACTCGATGTTCTCGGTGGCGCAAAAGGCCCGCGCCAAGGCCGAGGATGCCGTCGGCGAGGCCCGCGCCGCCAATGACGCGGCCGAGGACGCCCGCCGCTCGGAAGAAGAGAGCCGCGCCGTCAACACCGCCGCCCGCGAGCGCGCCGAGGCTCAGCGCGACGCCGCCATCGCCGCGCTCGGCCGGGCGCTGTCGAACATGGCGCGCGGCGACCTGACCGCCCGCTTGGGCGAGCGCTTCGCCGAGGCCTACGAGCCCCTGCGGGCCGACTACAACACCGCCGCCGGCAAGCTGGCGGATGCGCTGGGCGTGATCGAGGGCCGGGTGGGCGGCGTGCGCGCCGGCTCCGACCAGATCGCCGACGCGGCCGTCAGCCTCTCGCGCCGCACCGAGCGCCAGGCCGCCAGCCTGGAAGAGACCGCCGCGGCCATGGACGAGATCACCGCCACGGTCGGCCAGACGGCCTCGGGCGCCAAGAAGGCCGCCGACGTGGTGGCCCGCACCCGCGACGACGTCCGCCGCTCGGGCGAGGTTGTGCAGCAGGCGGTCGCCGCCATGACCGCCATCGAGGGCTCGTCGCAGGAGATCACCAACATCATCTCGGTGATCGACGAGATCGCCTTCCAGACCAACCTGCTGGCCTTGAACGCCGGGGTCGAGGCCGCCCGCGCCGGCGACAGCGGCAAGGGCTTTGCCGTCGTGGCCCAGGAAGTCCGGGCCCTGGCCCAACGCTCGGCCGAGGCGGCCAAGGAGATCAAGGCCCTGATCACCGCCTCGACCCAGCAGGTCGACACCGGCGTCAGCCTGGTCGGCCGCACCGGCGAGGCGCTGGAGAAGATCGTCGCCCAGATCGCCGAGATCGACGCCCTGGTCTCGGAGATCGCCAGCTCGGCCCAGAGCCAGGCCCATGGCCTGAGCCAGGTGAACAGCGCCGTGAACCAGATGGACCAGGTGCTGCAGGAGAACGCCGGCATGGTCGAGCAGACCTCGGTAGCCACCCAGACCCTGAACGCCGACGCCGCCCTGCTGGCCGACCTGGTCAACCAGTTCGAGCTGCCGGAGACCTCGTCCGAGCCGATGCGCCGCCGGGCCTGATCGGGTCCGGACGGCCTAAGCTCCAGCGGCCCCCTTGCTTCTGCGGAACTGGGCGCCTATCCTCCCAGCCCCCGGTTGTGAGCGCCCGCGACCGGAAGTCTCTCCTCCCAAGGCGACCGAGCTAAAATCCGCAATGGAAAAAGTGCCGATGACCGTCGGGGGGTATCAGACCCTCGACGAAGAACTGAAGCGTTTGAAGACCGTCGAGCGGCCCGCCGTGATCGCGGCGATCGCCGAGGCACGCTCGCATGGCGACCTCTCGGAGAATGCCGAGTATCACGCGGCCAAGGAACGTCAGGGCTGGATCGAAGGCCAGATCGCCGAGCACGAGGACAAGATCGCGCGCGCCCAGGTCATCGACGTGTCGAAACTGTCGGGCAAGCAGGTGAAGTTCGGCGCCACCGTGTCGGTGGTCGACGAGGACACCGAGGACGAGGCTCGCTACCAGATCGTGGGCGAGCATGAGGCCGACGTGAAGTCGGGTCGCATCTCGGTTTCGTCGCCGTTGTCGCGCGCGATGATCGGCAAGGAAGTCGGCGAGGTGGTCGAGGTCAACACGCCCGGCGGCACCAAGGCCTACGAGATCCTCAAGGTGGAGTGGCTGTAAGGCGGTCTGCCGCCCCAGCTGCGCCATAAATCGAGTACAATGGAGCGAGGTCGCCATGCGAGCGGCCTCGTTTCGTTTGCGTTGTTCGGGATCGACGAGTTGACCGAAGCTCCCAAGCGTCCGCTCAAAGTGTGGGCCGTGTCCGACGGCCGCTCCGGCATCGAGGCCCAGGTCGTGGGCCTGTCGGACGCGATCGCGCGGCTTGTCCCCTGCGAGGTGACGGTCAAGCGCGTGGGCTGGACGGGCCGTATCGGCCGCCTGCCCTGGTGGCTGAACCTGCTGCCCAAACGCTGGCTGACGCCGGAGAGCGGCATCCCGCAGAACAAGGGCGACGAGTGGCCCGACGTCTGGATCGCCGCCGGCCGCGCCACCCTGCCCCTGTCGATCCGCGCCAAGCGCTGGTCGAAGGCCAAGACCTTCGTGGTCCAGATCCAGGACCCCCGCGTGCCGGCCACCATGTTCGACCTGGTGATCCCGCCCAAGCACGACCGCCTGACCGGCGACAACATCCTGCCGATCACCGGCTCGCCGCACCGGGTGACGCCCCAACGGCTGGAGGCCGAGTACGCGGCCTTCGCCGACGTCATCGATCCCCTGCCCCGCCCGCGCGTGGCGGTGCTGGTCGGCGGCAAGTCCAAGGCCTTCGACCTCTCCAGCGAGCGGGCGGCCCAGATCGCCCACTCGATCCAGATCCCGCTGGAGCAGGACGGCGGGTCCTTGCTGATGACCTTCTCGCGGCGCACGCCCGAGCCGGCCCGGGCCCTGATGGCCGCCCGCCTGCGCCACCTGCCCGGCATGGTCTGGCCGGCGGGCGATAGCGAAGGGCCGAACCCCTATTTCGCTTTCCTGGCGGCGGCCGACTACATCCTCGTCACCGAGGACTCGACCAACATGGCCACCGAGGCGGCCTCGACCGGCAAGCCGGTGTTCGTGCTGAAGATGGACGGCTCGAGCCTGAAGTTCCGCCTCTTCCACGAGGAGCTGGAAAGCCAGGGCGCGGCGCGGCCCTATGGCGGCGCGTTCCACGGCTGGACGTATCGGCCGGTGAACGAGACGGATCGGGCGGCGCGCGAAGTGCTGAGCCGGATCGGGGTGGAGATCCCGGAGCCGGTGGTCGAGATCGCGGCGGTCGAGGAGGAGGCTCCGAAGCCGAAGCGGAAGCCTCGGGCGAAGAAGGTCGAGGCGGTCGTGGAAGCGCCCGTCGAGACGCCCGCGCCGAAGCCGAGGAAGCCCCGCGCGACCAAGGCGAAAGCCTGATTTTTGCCGCTTGCGAGCGCGCGAATGTTCGCGTTACGTTCGCTAGATGACTGAAGCCAAGCGCATACGTCTGATCACCAAGGCAGCCCGCAACGAGCGGCGCAAAGCTGCCGCGACGACGTGTAACGCCATATCGGTGGCTCTATTTGTTTCCGCAGGTCTCCAGCCACTGTTGGCTGGGCGCTTCGCGCTGGCCGGCGTGTTGCCCGTCATAGTCGTGGTTGTTGTTCTGCAAATCGTCCTCCATTATATTTTGAGGCAAGTGGAGGACTAAATGGACCCTCTCGCTCAGTTCGCCCTCATGGGCTTGGCCTTCGCCGGCATCGCGCTTCTTGCGTTCTGGCTGTCGATGCGAAGCGACCGCCGCTGAACTCCTTCTCGATATGACCCGCATCCTGCTCGTCTGCGCCGCCGGACCCAGCATCGGCGGCGGCCACGTGATGCGGTCCCTCACCCTGGCGCGATCTCTGGAAGCACGCGGCGCCGCCTGCGCGTTCCTGGCCTCGCCCGAGGTCGCCAAGGTGCTGGACGCCTTCGCGCCCGACATGGCCCGCGCCCAGGCCGACGACGGTTTCGACGCGCTGGTGTTCGACAGCTACGCCCTGAGCGCCGCCGACCACCACGCGGTCGCCAAGGGGCGGCCGACCCTGGTCATCGACGACCTCGCCGACCGGCCGCTGGCCGCCGACCTGGTGCTGGACTCCGGCCCGGCGCGGACGTCCGGCGACTATGCCGGCCTCGTACCGCCGACCGCCCAGTTGCTGCTCGGCCCCGCCTACGCCCCCGTCCGCCCCGCCTTCCCGGCCCTGCGCGAAGCCGCCCTGGCCCGCCGCGCCGAGCGCCCGCCGGTGCAACGCATTCTGGTCTCGCTGGGCCTGACCGACATCGGCGGCGTCACCGGCCGGATCGTGGAGCTGCTGCGCCCGATCGCCGGCGAGGCGACGCTGGACGTCGTCCTGGGCGCCGGCGCGCCCAGCCTGCCGGGTCTCTGGGCCCGGGCGGCCGACGACCCGCGTCTGACCCTCCATGTCGACACCCAGCACATGCCGGAGCTGGTCTTCGACGCCGACCTCGCCATCGGGGCCGGCGGTTCGACGACCTGGGAGCGCTGCGTGCTGGCCCTGCCCGCCCTGACCCTGATCCTGACCGACAACCAGGTCGCCTCCGCCCGCGCCCTGGAAGCGGCCGGCGCGACGCCGTGCCTGGCGATCGACGCCCCCGACTTCGACACCGCCTTCACCCACATGGCGCAGGACCTGCTGGCCAACGCCGACCGCCGCGCGGCCCTCTCGACCGCCAGCGCCGCTGTCTGCGACGGCCAGGGCGCGGATCGCGCGGCCGAGATCTTCCTGGCGCTGGTCAGGGCCTAGAGCCCGGCCAGGGTCCGCCGGCAGATCGCCGACAACACGGGGTTGGCGTCGCGGTAGTAGGCCAGGGCGATCGCCGCGCCGTAAACCGCCCAGCCTCGCCCCCGCGCCCACATCGCCGCGTCCGCCCGGGCGGCGTCGCGGAAAGCCGCGCGGCCGGGCGCGTCCAGCAGGTTCCAGGCGACCATCAGGTCGCAGGCCGGATCGCCCAACGCCATCAGGCCGAAGTCGAGCACGCCCACGACCTCGCCGCCCCTCACCAGCACATTGCCCGGATGCAGGTCGCCGTGCAGCCAGGCGGCGGGGCCGCTCCACGGCGGCGCGGCCAGAGCCGCCTCCCAGGCGTCCAGCGCGGGCCGGGTGTCGACCTCGTCCTCAAGCGCCGCCAGGTCGCGCCGCACCCGGCGATCCAGCCGCCAGAGGGCAAGCCCACGCCCGTGATTGACCAGCCCGGCCGGCGGTCCGGCGGCGGCGTCCTGGCTGCGCAGGGCCAGCACGAAGCACCCCAGCGCCGCCCCGGCCCGCGTGAGGTCGGCGATCGGCGCCGACACGGCGTCCTCGCCCTCCAGCCAGGGGCAGACCGACCAGGCCCACGGATAGCCTTCCGCCGGCTGCCCCGCCGCGATCGGCGCAGGCGCGGCCAGCGGCAGACCCGGCGCCAGGCGCGGCAGCCAGCGCTGCTCGCGCTCGACCAAGGCGACGGCGCTGTCCCGCGCCGGCAGGCGGACGACCAAGTCATGGCCCAGCCGGAAGATCGCATTGTCCGTGCCCGCCGAGGCCACCGCCGCGATCGGCCGGTCCGCCCAGTCGGGGAACTGGTCCGCGATCAGCCGGCGCACCAGCTCTACATCGGGCGGCGGGTTCAACGGCATACCCTCTAGCGAACAGCGTTCACCTGGCTCTATCTTGGCCATAACCCAGGGAGGGGGCGACATGGCGCAGAAGAAATCGGTGGTGATCACCGGCGTGTCCACCGGCATCGGCTGGGGCGCGGTCAAGATGCTTATGGCCAAGGGCTTCCACGTCTTCGGCAGCGTCCGCAAGCAGGCCGACGCCAACCGGCTGCAGGCCGAGTTCGGCGACGCCTTCACGCCGCTGATCTTCGACGTCACCGACGGCCCCGGCGTCCGCGCCGGCGCGCGCCAGGTCGAGAAGGCCCTGGCCGGCGCCACCCTGGCGGGTCTCGTCAACAACGCCGGCATCGCCGTGGCCGGGCCGCTGCTCTACCTGCCCGTCGACGAGTGGCGCCAGCAGCTGGAGGTCAATCTGACCGGCGTCGTGATCGCCACCCAGGCCTTCGCGCCTCTTTTGGGCGCGGGCGGAGCCCGCGTGAGCACGCCAGGCCGCATCGTCAACATCTCCTCCGTCGGCGGCCGCAACGCCAATCCGTTCATGGCCCCCTACTGCGCCACCAAGTTCGGGCTGGAGGGCCTCTCAGAGTCCCTACGCCGCGAGCTCCTGCCCTTCGGCGTCGACGTCGTGGTCGTCGCCCCCGGCGCGGTCGCCACCCCGATCTGGGACAAGGCCGACGAGACCGACGTCGCCCGTTACGCCAACACCGTCTACGCCCCGGCCCTGGAGCGCCTGCGCACCTACATGCTGTCGATCGGCAAGTCGGGCCTGCCGCCCGAGAAGATCGGCGAGGCCATCCACACGGCCCTGACGGCCGCCAACCCCAAGGTCCGCTACGTGGTGTCGCCCTCGCCCATGCAAGTGCTGATGACCGAGATCCTGCCCAAGCGGACGCTGGACCGGATCACCGGCAAGCGGTTGGGGCTCATCGCGAACTGACCCCTCGTATCGCCAGGCGATACAGATTCATTGACAAACGTATCGCGCCGCGATACATTGCGAACTGAAAACCGCCCTTGGCCATCCAGAGTTTCAAGGACGAGCGCGCGAAGGCGATCCTGGCCGGGACACACCCGGGCAAGGGCTTTCCCGCCGACCTGCTTCGTGTGGCGAAGCGGAAGCTGGAGATGCTGGACGCGGCGCCCGTGCTGAACGACCTCCGCTTCCCGCCGGGCAATCGGCTGGAAGCGCTATCGGGGGATCGTCAGGGCCAGCACTCGATCCGGGTGAACGACCAGTTCCGGCTGGTCTTCGTCTGGACCGACGCCGGTCCGGCCGATGTGGAGTTCGTGGACTATCACTGAGAGGACGATGATGTCGCTCGACAACGCCGACGCCAGCGATCCCCTCGCCCCAATCCACCCGGGCGAGATTCTGCTGGAAGAATTCATGAAGCCCTATGGCCTGACGGCTGGCCGCGTCGCGGCGCGGCTGCATATCGCTCGTCCCCGGATCGAGAAGCTGGTGCGTGGCCAGACGCCGGTGACCATCGATACCGCCTTGCGCCTGGAGCGATTATTCGGATCCAGCGCCCAGTTCTGGCTGAACCTGCAGAACAGTTATGACCTGCAGATGGCCCAGCGCGGCGTCGCGCCGGACATCGCCAGCATCGAGCCTTTCGCGGCTTGAGCGGCGCCGACTAACCCACCATCGACCAGTCCAGCGGCTCGCCGCGCGCGATGTCGCGCGTCGCGGTCTTGCCCAGGACGTTGTCCAGCTCGGCGGGCGGCAGGCCGTTGCCGGGGCGGACCGAGCGGATGTTGGCGCGAGACAGCGGCTCGCCAGCCTTGATGTCAGACGTGACGTAGAGCGAGCGGCGGAACAGCAAGCTGCCCTGCTCGGCGCCCAGCACGTCGTAGTGGGCCGCGCCCAGGGCCGCCCAGGCGTTCTTGGTGTCGTCGACCAGGGCCTTGAACTCGGCCGGCTCCAGGCTGAAGGCCGCGTCCGGGCCGCCGTCGGCGCGGGCCAGGGTGAAGTGCTTCTCGATCACGCAGGCGCCCACCGACACCGCCGCCACCGAGGCGGCCGTGCCCGGCGTGTGGTCCGACAGGCCGATCGGGCAGCCGAAGCGGGCGGCCATGTCCGGCACGGTGCGGACATTGGCGTCGCCGAACGTGGCCGGATAGCTCGACACGCAGTGCAGCAGCAGCACGCCCGCCGCGCCTGCGGCCAGGGCGGTGTCGCGCGCCGTCTGCATCTCCTGCAGATTGGCCATGCCGGTCGAGATGATCAGCGGCTTGCCCTTGGAGGCGGCGTACTTGATCAGCGGCAGGTCGACGGCTTCGAACGAGGCGATCTTGAAGGCCGGCGCGCCCAGGCTGTCGAGCAGGTCGACGGCGGTCTCGTCGAACGGGCTGGAGAAGATGGTCACGCCGCGCTGACGAGCGCGCTCGAAGATCGCCGCGTGCCACTCGAACGGCGTCTGGGCTTCCTGGTACAGCTCATAGAGCGTGCGCCCGTCCCACAGGCCGCCCTTGATCTTGAACTCGGGCCGGTCGACGTCCAGCGTGATGGTGTCGGCGGTGTAGGTCTGGATCTTGATCGCATCGCAGCCGGTGTCGGCGGCGGCGTCGACCATCGTCAGGCAGCGCTCGAGGCTGCCGTTGTGATTGCCCGACAGCTCGCAGATCACATAGGGCGAGTAGTCGGCGCCGATCTTGCGGCCGGCGATCTCGATGAAGGGGGCGGACATGAGGGATCACCCGGAAACGTGGTTGCCGCCAGTTTAACCCATCAAAAGTGGATGAGGCGTCAATCGATCTGGGGGCGCCTGCGAGTAGCGCCGAAGCGGAATCGCGCCTAGATATCCGCCATGTCCACGACCGCTCCCCGCCAGACCCGCTGCCTGATCATTGGTTCGGGCCCCGCCGGCTACACCGCCGCCATCTATGCCGCCCGCGCGCTGCTGAAGCCCGTGCTGATCGCCGGCATCCAGCCCGGCGGCCAGCTGACCATCACGACCGATGTCGAGAACTATCCGGGCTTCGCCGACGTCATCCAGGGTCCCTGGCTGATGGACCAGATGCGCGCCCAGGCCGAGCATGTCGGCACCGAGTTCGTGAGCGACATCGTCACCAGCGTCGACCTCTCCAAGCGCCCGTTCGCGGTGAAGACCGACAGCGGCCAGGACTGGATCGCCGAGACCATCATCATCGCCACCGGCGCCCAGGCCAAGTGGCTGGGCCTGGAGAGCGAGAGCAAGTACCAGGGCTTCGGCGTCAGCGCCTGCGCCACCTGCGACGGCTTCTTCTATCGGAATAAAGAGGTGATCGTGGTCGGCGGCGGCAACACGGCCGTCGAGGAAGCCCTGTTCCTGACCAGCTTCGCCAGCAAGGTGACCCTGGTCCACCGCAAGGACGAGCTGCGGGCCGAGAAGATCCTGCAGGAGCGCCTGCTGGCCCACCCGAAGATCGAGGTCATCTGGGACAGCGTCATCGACGAGGTCACCGGCCAGACCGATCCGATGGGCGTCACCGGCGCCCGCCTGAAGAACATCAAGACCGGCGAGACGACCGATGTCGCCGCCGACGGCGTGTTCATCGCCATCGGCCACGCGCCGTCGTCGGAGCTGTTCGCGGGCCAGCTGGAAGTGGGTCCGGGCGGCTATCTGAAGGTCAAGCCGGGCACGGCCTCGACGGCGATCGAGGGCGTCTACGCGGCCGGGGATGTGACGGATGACGTCTATCGCCAGGCGGTGACCGCGGCCGGGATGGGCTGCATGGCGGCGCTGGAGGCCGTGCGGTTCCTGGCCGAAGAGGACCACAAGGCGGCGCATCATCCGATCAGCCATGCGGAAGCGAACAAGATCGGGGTTTGGTAGCTCCGAACTAGATCCTCCCCCGCGATGCGGGGGAGGTGGCCCAGAGGGCCGGAGGGGGCTAGCTCGGCTCAGGCAGCACTTGCCCCCTCAGTCGCTTCGCGACAGCTCCCCCGCATCGCGGGGGAGCATCTGTTCTCTCTAGTTCAGCGGATTCAGCAGGCTCGGCGGCCGGGGCTTGGGCCTTGGCGGCGGGGGCGGCGGCGCTGGAGCAGCCGCCGGCGCGGCGACCACCGCTGGCGGGGGTTCGCTCACCGCCTCAAGCGCCTTGTTGATCTTGGCGATCTCTTCGGCCGTCGGGATCCTGCGCCCGGCCACCGTGCCCTGCATCGTGATCCGCTCGCCCGTCGGCGAGTTGGCGTCGGGCACCGAGACCATCTTGGCGTCCGGCAGGACCAGGTTCGACACCCCCAGCATCTGGGCCATGGCGCCGGTCGGCACCGGCGTTCCCGCCGGCGCGTTCTGAGCCGCCAGCACCTCGGGCGGCGCGGCCTCCAGGGTCCTCGGATCCGCCGCCATCAGGATGTCGGCGCTCACCGTCTCATTGCCCGAATACTTGCCGGTGAAGGCCTTCAGCATCCCGGCCGGACCGGTCCAGCGGTAGAAGATGTGCTGGCCGAACTGCTTCAGCTTCACCAGCGTCGGGGCCCAGTACGGCGAGACGTAGTCGGCGTGGTAGTGGGTCGCCACGCCCACCGGCTTGAACACGAAGCCGGCCAGGGCCCGCCTGGCCACGGCCTGGGCGTTGGCCCACAGCACCGGCGGAGGCGTGCGGGCCAGCGAGCCGTCGCAGGCGAAGCTGAACTGGCAGCCGGTCGAGCGCGCCGCGCCCTCGTAGATCACCCCGCAGATCGACTTCGGATAGCCGGGGTGGCGCATGCGGTTGATCACGGTCTGGGCCACGGCCATCTGGCCCTCGCCCGGCTCGAACCCGGCCTCGTAATAGACCGCCTGGGTCAGGCAGTTCAGCGCCTTGGCGCGGGCGTCGGCCGTGCCGGTCAATACGAACGGCTTGGCGTATTCCAGGTCCTCCGGGACCGCCGGCCGCAGGGCGTTGATCACGCGGGCTTCGTCGAAGTCCGGAACCCGATCGCCCAGACGCGGGATGGCCTTCAGATTGATGACCTCCCAGCCCTCGACGCGGCCCCAGTAGTCCTTCTTCGGACGCGGGTCGTGACGCTTGGCCAGGGCCAGCATGGCCGGGTCGAAGTCCGCGACATAGTGGCGCAACCCACGCTCGCTGAAACTGCCGGTCACCCGCATGAGGCCGGCCTCGCGGCCGCTACCGGAGGGCACGTAATAGGTCGCGCACGCGGAAAGGCCGCCGACGACCAGCAGGGTCGCGGCGGCCTTCCAGCCTGGATGCGCGGTCAGGGTCCCCACCCCGTCCCCGGTCAGCTTACTTGCTACCGAGGGTCGAGCGGATCATCCACGCGTGTTTCTCGTGCGCTTGCAGACGCTGGGTCAGCAGGTCGGCCGTGGCCTCGTCGCCGGCGTCGTCGGCCACCGGGAAGGCGTCGCGCAGGGTGCGGATAACCGTTTCGTTGTCAGCCTTCAGCTCGCTCAGCATGGCCTCCCACTCATTCTCGGGATTGCCGTCCTTGATGCTGGAGAGGTTGCCGAAGGCGGCGTAGCCCTGCGGGGCCAGCTCACCCAGAGCGCGAATGCGTTCGGCGATGTCGTCCAGCGCCGCCCATTCCTCCTGGTACTGACCTTCGAGCAAGACGTGCAGGGATTGGAAGTTCGGGCCGCGAACATTCCAGTGATAACCGTGCGTCTTCAGATAGAGCGCATAGCTGTCGGCCAGCACCTTGTTCAGCGAAGCCGCGATGTCCGCGCGTTGCTTGGCGCTCAATCCGGTGTTCAAGGCGTCGGCCATCGTAATCTCCTCGGTTGCGTGTCCTAGGTAAGCTCGTCCATGCTCTTGGCAAGACTTTTACGGGGAGCGCCTATGGAGAAAAAGGACGCCCCATCCTTGGTCTCCGATCAACGAACCGACGAGCTTGGCCCTATCTACGGGCTGATTAGCGCCTGGCTGATCCCTCCGGTTCCGCCGCCTGCCTGGCGGTGCGCGGTGGCGTCGCTGATCGGCGTGGCCATGGCCGTGCTGATGCGCATCGCGCTGCTGGGTCTGCACGGCGGCGTCGGGGCCACCCAGCCCTTCTTCCCGGCCATCATGCTGGTGACGCTATACGCCGGCTGGCGCTGGGGGCTGGTTCCCCTGATCGCCGGCGCGGGCTTCGGCTGGTGGCTGTGGAGCGAGCAAGGCGCCGTCCCGATGTCCGAGGACGAGCTGGCCACCATGGTCATCTACCTGATGTGCGCGATCATGATCGTCGCCGTCGCCGAGGGCCTGCGCGGGGCCATGCGCGGCCTGGCCCAGGCGCGCGAGGAACGCGCCGAGGCCGAGACCCGCCTGCGCGTCACCCAGACCGCCGCCGGCGTCGGGCCCTGGGACTACGACATGGTCACCCGCGAGCTCTATCTGTCGCCTGGCGCGCGGCGGAACATGGGGGTGCCCGAGGGCATCGTCGTCACCCTGGCCGACATCCCGCGCTACGTGCATCCCGACGACCGCGAGATGACCAACGAGCGCGTGCGCCAGGCCCTGCGCGGCGAGGAGGACTACGAGGTCGAGTACCGCCTGGCCGACACCGGCCAGGGCGAGCGCTGGGTCCACGGCCGCGGCGAGGTGATCCGCGACGAGGACGGCAAGCCGATCCGCATGATCGGCCTGAACTTCGACGTCACCAACCGCCGCCGCGCCGAGGAGAACGTGCGCGAGAGCGAGGCCCGCTTCCGCATGCTGGCCGACAGCGCCCCGGCCCTGATGTGGGTTTCGCGCCCCGGCGGCATCCGCGAGTTCGTCAACAAGGCCTATGTCGACTTCACGGGCCTGGACTACGAGGGCGCGGTGACCATGGACTGGCGCACGCGCCTGTACCCCGAGGATCTGCCCGACATCCTGAAAGCCCAGGTCCAGGGCGAGGCCTCGCGCAAGCCGTTCCATCTGGAGGGCCGCTATCGCCGGGCCGACGGCCAGTGGCGCTGGATGAAGTCGTTCTCGCAACCGCGCTTCGGGCCGGACGGGGCGTTCACCGGCTTCATCGGCATCGCCTTCGACACCACCGACGCCAAGCAGGCCGAGGCCAAGCTGACCGGCGTCAACGAGCTCCTGGAAGAGCGCGTCGAGGCCGCCGTGGCCGAGCGCGACGCCGCCCAGGCCGCCCTCCTGCAGTCGCAGAAGCTGGAGGCCATCGGCCAGCTGACCGGCGGGGTGGCCCACGACTTCAACAACCTGCTGACCGTGATCATCGGCGCCCTGGACGTGGTCGAGCGCCACCCCGACGACGAGCGCCGCCGCGAGCGGATGATCAGCGCCGCCCTGGCCGCCGCCAAGCGCGGCGAGAAGCTGACCCAACACCTCCTGGCCTTCGCCCGCCGCCAGCCGCTGAAGCCCGAGGTCTGCCGCGTCGACCGCCTGATCGCCGAGTGCGAGAGCCTGCTGAAACGCGCCCTGGGCGACGCCTACACCTTCAACCTGCGCCTGGGCGCGGGCGTGCGCGCCGCCCGCATCGACGCCGGCCAGTTCGAGGCGGCCCTGCTGAACCTCGTGGTCAACGCCCGCGACGCCACCCCGCCCGGCGGCGAGGTGACCATCGAGAGCCGCCCCGTCACCATCAGCAAGAAGCAGGGCGAGCTGGAGCCCGGCCGCTATCTGCGCGTGGCCGTGCGCGACACCGGCATGGGCATGGACCCGGCCACCATCGCCCGCGCGGTCGAGCCGTTCTTCACCACCAAGGCCCCCGGCGAGGGTACGGGCCTCGGTCTCTCCCAGGTCTACGGCTTCGCGCGGCAGTCGGGTGGCTCGGTCGACATCGAGAGCAAGCCCGGCCAAGGCGCCAGCGTCGCCCTGCTGCTGCCGATCGACGAGGGCGCGCCGACGGGCGACACCGCCCCGGCCGTCGACCACGTCCAGGCCCAGGTCCCCTCGCGGGTGCTGCTGGTCGAGGACGACCCCCAGGTCGCTGAACTGGTCGGTGTGATGCTGCACGACCTCGGCCACTCGGTGGTCCGGGCCGGCGGGGTGGACGAGGCGTTAGTGCGGCTCGCTCAGGACGACGGCATCCAACTGGTGCTTAGCGACGTGATCATGCCGGGCGGCAAGAGCGGCGTGGATTTGGCCGAGCAGCTGGCGGCGACGCGGCCGGGCCTGCCGGTGGTGCTGTGCTCGGGCTACACCGGCGGGGACCAGGGCCGGGCGCGGGCGGGCGACTGGCCTTTCCTGAGCAAGCCGTTCTCGCTGGAAAGTTTGGCACAGGCCTTGGCGCAGGCGCGACCGCATTAGAGCGTGCCCCCTGCGTCTCGACGTCACGACAGCTTAAGCACACTCATCAAACACAACTTAAGTTGCACGACATCATCAAAATAAATATCAAATCGTCTTGATATTATACCGCCTGGCAATGCGTTAAATATTTGGTCATTTCGGCCGAAGGTTTAATTCATATGACCAAGTTATACCTCACGGCCGGTCTTGGCCTTGCTATTTTCTTGACCGGTTGCGCATCCAACCACAGCTCCGCACGGGCGGACGCCGCATCGACGCTGTCGACGGCGCGTCTTCCGGGCGATGATGGCCGGGTGTCGGCCAACCAGGGCCAAGTCGCCTCGATCCTGGGCGACACCCATACCTCGACCCTTCTGTTCGAACGCGCCGCCGCCGCCGATCCCTCGCCGCTCAACAAGTTCAACCTGGCCGGCGCCTATCAGAACGAGGGGCGCCGTGACGACGCGCTGCGCCTCTACGATCAGGTCGCCAGCGAAGGACAGGACGCGACGGCCACCACCCTGTCTCCCGCCGACGATCGCGGCCAAAGGAACGTCAGGTTCAACCTGGCCAATGCCGCCCGCGACCGCGCGGCCATGCTGCGCCAAGTCAGCTTGGCGCCCACCGCGGCGATCGGCGACGCGATCAACACCAGCACCGGCCCCGAGGCCTCCGCCAAGCTGGATCTGACGCCCGCGCAAGCCGCCGCCCTGGACATCCGGGAAAACCCGCCCCGTTCGTCGGACATCCCGCGCTAACCGCCAAAGACGAACTCGGCCTTGTAGTAGCCGGCGGCGGGATCGACGATGTTGACCGCATAGGGGGCCGAGCCGTCTGCCAGGTCGGTGAGCCAGGCGTCATTCGACCTGGCCATCACCCCGACATGCTCGGTGGCCGCCGCCGCCAGCAGGAACCCGACCATCGCCGCCTTGGTCCCGATGCCGGTCGCACCGTCGCCGCCGTAGTAGGCCAGGTAGTCCACGCGGGTGTCGATCAGGCTGTGGACCTTGGCGTCGGTCGGCGTGGCCCCGAAGATCGCCGCATAGGCTTTCCTGGTGGCGTCGAACAGCGACAGTGACCCATAGCTGGCCAGGAAGCTGTCCTTGGCCTCGCCGTTCTTGCCCAGGTTCACCGCGAAATTAATGTAGCGGTTGATGGTGTCGAACTGGGCGTAATAGGCGCTGTTCAGGCTGGTGGTGTTCGGCCCCGTCGGCGAGATCAGGAAATCGACGCCCAGTTGGCTCGGGATCTTGCCGGTGAAGAACTCGTAGGACAGCGTCGCCACCGACGTGGTGGCGGTCGCGCCCTTGACCACCTCGGCCACCGCCGCGGCCTGGGTCAGGGCGCCCGAGGCGATCCTGTTCGACAGGTCATTGGCCAGGGTGGCGTTCGACGTCCGCAGGACGCTGCCGATGGCGGTGACGACGGCGGCGTTGGATCCCTCGGCCAGATAGACCTTGAAGTGCTCGGCGCCGTCATAGGTCCCGCCGACGCTGAACACGTCCATCCGCCCGTCGCCATTGAAGTCGCCGGCATAAAGCTTGTCGTACTGCGAGACCCCCGGCAGGAAATCGGCGCCGGCCTGGATGAAGTGTCCCGAGCCGTCGTTGAGGAATACCGGCCGGGTTGTGCCGTTGGACACCAGCATATCGACCTTGCCGTCGCCGTTCAGGTCGGCGAACTGCACGCGGGTGTTCCAGCTGTCGGCGCTGCGCGACGGCAGGCGCGCGTCGGTCTCGTCGGTGAAGTGGCCCTTGCCGTCGTTGATGTAGAAGCGGATCGAGCCGACATTGAAGAAGTCGACGACCGTATTGACCACCAGATCGAGATAGCCGTCGCTGTTGATGTCGACGGCCTTGCTGTCGATGACGTTCTCCGACGTCCCGTGGGCCGGGATGTTGATCGTCGTCAGGGTCTTGAGGAAGCTGCCCTTGCCGTCGTTCTCCAGGATCACGGCCGCGCGCTGGCGCGGGTCCCAGGGGCCGAGGAAGAGATCCAGGTCCCCGTCGCCGTCGGCGTCGAACAGGGTGCTGGTGGTGATCCCCGGATCACCGCTGTGCAGGGTGGTCGGCAGGCCCGAACGGCTCAGGGTGAAGCCGCCCGAACCGGTGTTGAGCAGAAGGTAGGGGTACTTGTCGCCGTCGCCCTGGTTGCCGACGAAGAGGTCGATGTCGCCATCGCCGTCGACATCACCCGCCGCCGCCGAATGGCTGAAGTCGGCGATGTTGGGCAGGTTGGTGACGGCGTTGGTCAGGCCCGTGGCGCCCGACGACAGGAAGAGGGCGTTGCGCGCGCCAGGATAGGGCGCGGCGTCCAGGCCGTGGTCGGCGAAGAAGGCGTCGGCGCGGCCGTCCTTGTTGAAGTCCGCGACGACGATCTGGCGACCGTGCACCGTGGCGGGCGGCGTTGCCCCAAAGAGAGCCGTGGTCGCGTCCGCGAACCCGCCCGCCCCATCGCCGGTCAGCACGCGGATCGGAACCGCGCGGTCCTCCAGCGGATAGAGGAAATACGAGAACGTCAGATCCAGCTTGCCGTCGCCGTTGAAGTCGCCGACGGCGATCTCGTGCAGCGACGCGGTCGTGTAGCCTGGCCGCAGGGCCAGCGAGAAGTCCTTGGTCTTAAAGCTCACGGACAAAGCCCCCTTTGTCGATCGTCGTTACGCCAGGGTCAGCGAACTTTGCGTCGCGCGCCTAGTCAATATCTGCGTGCACGGTCTGGGAGCACCTGCGCCGATTCAGCGGGAGCCCCCGCAAACGATTACCCAAGATGGTAATGTCGGAAATACCACACAGCTTTACCGGTAGTTCACCACTCAGGCGCGACAACTTGACGCACAACGTCAAGTGGATGCCGCGCCTTGCTCAAGCGTATCGCAGCCATCGATGTGATCAGGGGCTATTGCCTCGTGAACATCTACGTCAACCACATCATGGTTGGCGTGCTGCACCAATTCTCGCCGTCGAATTTCGGGCTGTCCGACAGCGCCGACCTGTTCGTGTTCCTGTCGGGCGTCTCGACCTTCCTGGCCTATGGCAAGCTGGAGCTGCGCGACAGCGTGGGGGCGCTGTGGAGGCGGTCGGCCAAGCTCTATGGCTGCAACGTGCTGCTGATCGGCGCCACCCTGGCCTTCCTGGCCGGACTGGCGGCGCTGGTGGGTCCGGCGGTGATGCTGAGCGCGCCGCAGCTGCGCATGCTGGCCGACGAGCCCTGGCCGCTGGCGGCCTGGCATGTGCTGACCCTGCAGCAGTCGATCGGCCTGTCGATGGTGCTGCGGCTCTATGTCGGGCTGATGGTGATGGCGCCGGTGTTCCTGTGGCTGGCGGCCCGGCGCTGGTGGCTGGCCCTGCCGCCCGCCGCCCTGGTCTGGATCTGCGCCGGCCAGCTGAAGTGGGTCGATCATGACAGCCTGACCGGCGCGTCGCTGATGCTGAACATCCTGCCCTGGACCGTGACCTTCGTCTGCGGCGTGGCCCTGGCGGCGGCGATGCAGCAAGGCGTGCGGCCGCCGCGCTCGCGCCTGCTGGCCGGCGCGGCCCTGGCGCTGGTGCTGGGCTATGTCGTCGTGCTGCACGCCCTGCCCTACTGGCCCGAGGCGCGGGCCTGGGTCGCAGGCCGCGACGACATGTTCTGGCTGGGCGCCAGCAAGAGCATGATGTCGCCGCTGCGGGTGCTGCACCTGCTGGCGCTGGTCTATCTGTTCGTCGCCTTCGCGGACGCGCCGGTGATCCGCCTGATCCATCGGGCCGATCCCAGCTCGTTCCTGGCCGTGCTGGGCCGCCGTTCGCTGCCGGTGTTCGTCACCGGCGCGGTGCTGGCCGAGGCCGCCAACGAGCTCCTGAACCTGGCCGATCTGCGCTGGGGCCAACAGTCGCCGGCCGCCCTGCTGGTGGAGGCGCTGCTGGTGGCGGGCGGCACGGCCGCGCTGTGGGTGGCGGCCCGGGCGCGCTGGACGCCGTCGGAGCAACCCGCGCCGGCGACCGGGCTCACCGTCGCCCTGTCAGGCAGATAAACGCCCCCGCAAAAACCTTCCAACCTCCACCGTGACTCCGCGCGGGTTCCCCCATAGGGTCCCGTTCCGCGCTCGTAGAATGCGCTTGTAGGGGGTATTGGGAATGGATCGTCGGCTGACGGCGCTGGCCGCCTTGTTGTTGATGTCGGGCTCGGCTCTGGCGCAGACCGCGCCGCCCGCAGCGGATGCGGCTAAACCCGCGAAGTGGGACGTCAACGCCCCGCCCGGCGTGACCACCCGCGAGATCAAGATCGCCGTCGACAACGGCACCTGGATGAACGTCGACGTGTCGCGCGACGGCAAGCTGATCGCCTTCGACCTGCTGGGCGACATCTACACCATGCCGATCGCCGGCGGCACGCCGACGCGGATCGCCGAGGGCCTGGCCTATGACCACCAGCCGCGCTTCTCGCCGGACGGCAAGCGCATCGCCTTCACCTCGGACCGCGGCGGCGGCGACAACATCTGGGTGATGAACCTGGACGGCAGCGACAAGCGCGCGGTGACCAAGGAGGACTTCCGCCTCCTGAACCAGCCCAGCTGGAGCCCGGACGGCCGCTACATCGTGGCCAAGAAGCACTTCACCACCGGCCGCTCGCTGGGCACCGGCGAGGTGTGGATCTACCACGTCTCGGGCGGCGGCGGCGTGCCGCTGGTCAAGCGCGCCAGCGAGGTGCTGCAAAAGGAACTGGGCGAGCCGATCTACGCCGCCGACGGCAAGAGCATCTTCTACGTCCGCAACGTCACCTCGGGCCCGATCTTCGAATACGCCCAGGACTCCAACACCGATCTCTTCGACATCGAGCGCTATGAGCTGGAGACCGGCGAGGTGACCACCGCCGTCTCGGGCGTCGGCGGCTCGGTGCGCCCGACCCCGTCGCCGGACGGCAAGAAGATCGCCTTCGTCCGCCGCGAGCGCGCCAAGTCCAAGCTCTACGTGAAGGACCTGGCCTCGGGCGAGGAACGCAAGGTCTATGACGCGCTGGATCAAGACGTGCAGGAGACCTGGGCGGTGACCGGCGTCTACCCGAACATGGCCTGGACGCCCGATGGTTCGAGCGTGGTGTTCTGGGCCGGCGGCAAGATCCGTCGCGTGAACGTGGCCGATGGCGCCAACAGCGTCATCCCGTTCAAGGTCGACGACACCCGCGTGGTCATCGACGCCACCCACCCGCAGATCGAGGTCGCGCCGGACAAGTTCCAGACCAAGATGCCGCGCTGGGCCAATGTCTCGCCGGACGGCAAGACCGTGGTGTTCGAGACCCTGGGCAAGCTGTGGGTCAAGCCGACGGCCGGCGGGACCGCGCGTCGCCTCGTGACCAACGACGAGGCCGAGTTCGAGCTCTATCCAGCCTGGTCGCGCGACGGCAAGACCATCGTCTTCGTCGGCTGGACCGATGCCGGCCTGGGCCACATCCGCACCGTCTCGGCGGCCGGCGGCGCGGCCAAGGACGTGATGAGCCAGCCGGGCCACTTCGGGTTCCCGCAGTTCTCGCCGGACGGCAAGACGATCGTGTTCGAGCAGCGCCGCAGCGGCGGCCTGACCTCGGCGCGCTGGTCGCAGAACCCGGGCGTCTATCGTGTCGCCGCCTCGGGCGGGACGCCGGTGCGGATCTCGCGTGAGGGTTCCGAGCCGCAGTTCGGCGCCAGCAACGACCGCGTGTTCATGCTGATGTCCGAGAAGGGCAAGCGCCAGCTGGTCAGCACCAATCTCGACGGCGAGGCCAAGCACGTCCACGCCAGCGGCGAGCTGGTCAACGACTACCAGGTCGCGCCCGACGGCCAGAACGTGGCCTTCCGCCAGAACTACGAAGCCTTCGTCATGCCGCTGCTGCCGGGCACGCAGGATGTCTCGGTCGACCAGAAGGGCGGCCCCCTGCCCGTCACCCGGGTCAGCGCCGAGGGCGCGGAGTTCATCAACTGGTCGAACGGCGGCTCGCAGATTCACTGGAGCATGGGCCCGACCCTGTTCACGGCCAATACCGAGGCGCTGTACGCCAACGGCCCGGCCGCGGCTGACGCGCCCAAGGACGCCGGCAAGTTCAAGCCGATCTCGACCGGCCTGTCGCTGTCGATGGAGGTCACCGCCGACAAGCCGACCGGCGTCGTCGCCCTGACCGGCGCGCGCATCGTGACGATGGCCGACAAGAGCGGCGGCGTGATCGAGGACGGCGTCATCGTCATCAACGGTGACCGCATCGTCTCGGTCGGCCCCAAGGCCAGCGCGGTCATCCCCGCCAACGCCAAGCTGATCGACGTGGCCGGCAAGACCATCATCCCCGGTCTGGTCGACGCCCACGCCCACGGGCAGCAGGGCGAGGACGATCTCGTTCCGCAGCAGAACTGGTCGTCGATGGTCAACCTGGCCATGGGCACGACCACGATCCACGATCCGTCGGCCCGCGCCGCCGAGATCTTCGTGGCCGGCGAGATGCAGCGGGCCGGCAAGATCCTGGCCCCGCGCACCTTCTCGACGGGCGAAATCATCTACGGGGCCAAGTCGCCGGAGGTCTATGCCGAGATCAACAATCTCGACGACGCCCTGGCCCACGTCCGCCGGCTGAAGTCTCAGGGCGCCCACAGCGTCAAGAACTACAACCAGCCCCGCCGCGAGCAGCGCCAGATGGTGGTGATCGCCGCCCAGCGCGAGGGCATGGAGGTCGTGCCGGAGGGTGGTTCGCTCTACAGCATGGACATCAGCCTGGTGCAGGACGGCAACTCGACGGTCGAGCACAACCTGCCGGTCGAGCACTTCTACGACGACGTCGTGAGCCTGTGGTCGCAGAGCAAGACCAACTACACCCCGACCCTGGTCGTGGCCTATGGCGGCCTGGCCGGCGATCCCTACTGGCGCCAGCACATGGACGTCTGGAAGCACCCGCTGCTGTCCAAGCACGCCCCGCCGGCCCTGCTGGCCGCGCGCAACGTCCGCCGGACCTCGGCGCCGGAAGAGGACTATGTCGACGGCACCACCGCTCGCGAGGCCAAGAAGCTGGCCGATCGCGGCGTGCAGGTGGCCATCGGCGCCCACGGCCAGCAGGCGGGCCTCGGCCCGCACTGGGAGCTGTGGTCATTCGTGCGCGGCGGCTGGACGCCCGTCGAGGCCCTGGCGGCCGGCACCATCAACGCCGCGCGCTCGCTGGGTTATTCCAAGGACGTCGGCTCGCTGGAAGCCGGCAAGCTGGCCGACCTGCTGGTGCTGGACGCCGATCCCACGGTCGACATCCGCAACAGCGACAAGATCAACCGCGTGATGCTGGGCGGCCGTCTCTACGACCCGACCACGCTGAACGAGGTCAGCACCGGCAAGCGCGTGCGTCAGCCTTACTGGTGGGAGCGTTCGGGCGAAGCCTTCAGCGGCGCCCAGCCGGCCGAGGCCGACAGCGAGGACGTCGGCTAACCGCCGGTCCCACGGACTAGAAGATCAGGCGGGCCGCTCAAGCGGCCCGCCTTTTTCTTGTGTCGCTCTAGCCGAGTTCGGCCACGGACGAGGCCACCGATCCAACCAGCTGGATCTGCGGCGCCACGTAGTCGTGGGCGGCCTGGTAGTAGGGGCCCACGTGCTCGGCCGCGCCGACGCCCAGCAGGAAGCCGATCATGGCCGCCTTGGCGCCGAGATCGTCGCCGCCCAGCGCCTTGAAGTAGGACAGCTGGCTGAGGACATAGGCCTTGCTGGCGACGGGATCGAAGCCGCGGGCGCTCTGGTCGCCGATCACCGTGTCATAGGCCTTGGAGACGGCCTGCTCGAAGGTCAGCGCGCCATAGGTCGTCTGGAAGTCGGACTTGCCGTCCCCGATCGAGCCCAGGTTCACCGCGAAGTTGATGAAGCGGTTGAGGGTGCTGAAGCCCGCGTAATAGGCGTCGGTGAGGTCGGTGGCGTTGTTCGGGGAATCGACCAGATAGGTGAAGCCCACCGCCGTCGGCGGCGTCCCGGTGAAGAAGTTGTAGGTCTCGTGCACCACGATTTGGGTCGGCGCGGACAGGTCGATCAGCAGCTCCGTGGCTTGAGCCGTGGTGATGGTCCCGGCGTTCAGCTGGGCGCTGATGACCTTGGCCTGTTCCACCGCCGCGAACACCGGGTTCACGACGCTCGTACCATTGGGCAGGACCACGTTGGGCGTGGTCACCTTCGGCGAGGTGGTGTCGACGCCGACCGCGTCGCCCGCGGCGGCGATGACCACCGGAAGCGGCGGCGGCGTGGGCGGCGTCACGACGGGCGGCGTGGGCTCGGGCTGGACCGCGCCCGTGGCGGCCGAGGCCACGCTCTCGGCGTGGCTGAAGCCGTCGGTGTAGCTGACGGTGACGGTGATCGCCTTGCCCAGCTGTCCCGAGGTCAGGGTGAAGTCGGCGGCGGTGGCCCCGCCGATCGTGGTCCCGTCGGCCTTCCAGACGTAGGAGAACGCCCCCAGACCGTCGAGGTCGACGAGGCCCGCCGTCGAGGCCGTCAGGGTGGCGCCGACCTCGGCCGAACCCGAGATGACGAGCGCGCCGGTGGGCGCGTCATTGATGTTGGCGACCGAGCCAGTGGCCGTGGACGCCATGGTTTCGGCGTGGCTGAAGCCGTCGGTGTAGCTGGCGACGACGGTGATGGCGTGACCGACCTGGGCCTGGCCCAGGGTCAGGGTCGAGGCGGTGGCCCCGGCGATGTTCGCGCCGTCCGACTTCCACTGGTAGCTGATGGTCCCCAGGCCGTCGGCGTCGGTCAGGGTGTTGCTGGCCGTCAGGGTCTGGCCCTGCGTCGCCGTGCCGGTGACCGTCACCGAACCGCCGGGGGCGTCGTTGATGTTGGCGACCGAGCCAGTGGCCGTGGACGCCATGGTCTCGGCGTGGCTGAAGCCGTCGGTGTAGCTGGCGACGACGGTGATGGCGTGGCCGACCTGGGCC
>NZ_JBWKMV010000005.1:0-203615 GCF_059415225.1 Caulobacter sp. GW821-FHT10E02 | reverse complement strand
TGGGCCAGGGTCAGGGTCGAGGCCGTGGCCCCGACGATGTCCGCGCCGTCCGACTTCCACTGGTAGCTGATGGTCCCCAGGCCGTCGGCGTCGGTCAGGGTGTTGTTGGCCGTCAGGGTCTGGCCCTGCGTCGCCGTGCCGGTGATGCTGACCGCGCCGCCGGGGGCGTCGTTGATGTTGGCGACCGAGCCGGTGGCCGTGGACGCGACGGACTCGGCCTTGCTCAGGCCGTCGGTGTAGCTGGCGACGACGGTGATGGCGTGGCCGACCTGGGCCTGGGCCAGGGTCAGGGTCGAGGCCGTGGCCCCGACGATGTCCGCGCCGTCCGACTTCCACTGGTAGCTGATGGTCCCGAGGCCGTCGGCGTCGGTCAGGGTGTTGCCCGCCGTCAGGGTCTGGCCCTGGGTCGCCGTGCCGGTGATGGTCACCGAACCGCCGGGGGCCTGGTTGAGGGCGCCGACCTTGCTGGTGGCCGAGGAGGCGATGGATTCAGCGTGGTTGAAGCCGTCGGTGTAGCTGGCGACGACGGTGATGGCGTGGCCGACCTGGGCCGAGGCCAGGGTCAGGGTCGAGGCCGTGGCCCCGACGATGTCCGAGCCGTCGGACTGCCACTGGTAGCTGATCGTCCCCAGGCCATCTGCGTCGGTCAGGGTGTTGCTGGCCGTCAGCGTCTGGCCGTCGGTCGCGGTCCCGCTGATCGTCACGTCGCCGCCCGGCGCGGTGTTGACGGTGTGGATGTCGACCGTCAGGCCGAAGCTGGCCGACGAGACGTTGCCCGCGACGTCGGTGGCCTTGGCGGTGATGGTGTGCGAGCCGCCGCTAAGGGTCGACGCGGTGGCCTGCCACTTGCCCGCTCCGTTGACGACGCCGCTTCCCAGCAGGGTCGTGCCGTCGGTGTCGTAGAGATTGACGGTGGATCCGATCTCGCCCACGCCGTTGAAGGTCGGCGTGGTGTCGTCGGTGAGGTTGTCGTTGCTAAGCGCCCCGGTGTCGGAAGCGGGAACCAGGTCCGGCGTCGACGGCGTGGAGGGCGCGGTGGTGTCGAGGATGTAGGATTGGCTGGCGGCCGTGCCCTCGTTTCCGGCGGCGTCGACGACCTTCAGCTTCAGGGTGTCGCTGCCGCTCAGCGTGACGCCGTCCCAGGTGACCGCGGTCCCGCTGACCTTGCTGCTGATGTCGACCCAGCTGTTGCCGTTGTCGAGCGAGCCGTACAGGTACTCGCCGCCGCCCAGGGCGCCGCTGAGCGTGGCCGACACGGTCTGCGCGGCCGTCTTGGTGATGAAGTCGCCGCCAGCGCCCGTGTCGGCCGACAGCGACAGGCCGCTCACCGTCTGGGTGGGCGCGGTCTTGTCGATGTGCACCACCAGCGCGGTGCTGGTCGCACTCGTCAGGGTCGCGTCCGCCGTCTTTACTTCGGCGTAGATATTGTAGTCGCCGTCGGCGAGGCCGGCGGTGCTCAGGCCGCTCACGGTCCAGCTGCCGTTGGAGAGCGTGGCCGTGGCCGTCTTGTCCGTGCCGATGTCGTAGGTGGTGTTGCCGTCCGTGTCGAGGAACACCCGCACCGTGCTGGCGCTGTCGCCGGCCGCGCTCGTGCCGCTGAAGCTCAGCGAGGCGGCGCCGGTGATGTTGTCCTTGTTGGCGTTGGAGAGGAGCGCGGCGCCGGTGTCCGTGCCCGTCGTCAGGTCCGGCGCGCCAGGCGTCGCGGGGCCGACCTTGACGGTGATCTGGCGGGTGACGAAGTCCGTGCCGTCAGAGACCTTCACCGTGAAGGTGTCGGTCCCGGCGAAGCCCGCCGTCGGCGTGTAGCTCATGGAGCCGCCGGACGTGATGTCGGCGCTGCCCGAGTTGGCGGTGGCGCTGGTGAAGCTCAACGTGCCGTGGCCGGGCGCCACGGACTGGCTCCAGGTCTCGGTCTGGGCGCTGTCGACGTCGCTCACGTGCAGCAGGTCGCCCAGGACGCCGGCGGCGCTGACGCCGTTCTGCGCCACCAACATCGGCGTATTGGTGCTGACGAAGGTAGGCGCGGTATTGGGGGCGTGGATGTTGGTGAGGACGACGTCATCCAACCCGGTGAGCATGTTGGGACCCGGGCCTTGCTGGGTGATCTTGACCCAGGCCACGCCCTGCAATTTCGCGTCGGTAAACGTCAGGGGCACCGCCTCGTTCTGAGACGAGTCCACCACCACAGTCACGTCTCCCTTGCTGGTGGTGAAGGTGAAGTTGGTCTTGTTACCAGCCTCGTCGATGATTTTGAGGTTGGTCAGGTCAAAGACCTTGCCGTTGTCCAACGTCAGCGTCATCGAATTGGCGAAGGCGTCGAACGTCGTCTCAAGGGCCTTGCCGTTGAGATTGGGAATGTCGGCGCTGAAAAAGTCCTGCTCATCCATCACCACTAGAGCCGCGGTGCTGGGGGCGTCGACCGTCACGGTCAGCGTGTCGGAGCCGATCTTCTGAGAGGCCGTGTTCGTGGGGGTCCCGCTGTTGGGATCGTTGTCGGCGGTGATGACGCCGCTGCTGAAATCGAACGTAGGCATGCCAATACTCCTGACCAACTCAGACGCCGGCCAAGGCCTACGCCACAACACTAACGGGTAAAGGAGGCGCAGCGCTGACCAGCACGCAGGCTGCTTCAGGCGAAAACCCTTTTTCGCGGCAAGGAAAACGGCTGATTCATCTTTTTTTCCCTAACGCCGTGACGTCGGCGACGGGGCCGCGCGATCGCGGGCCTGCCTACGCCCAATGGCTGTTGGCGCTCTGAGTGTCACTAGGCCTGTCGCCGCGACCAGATGACGCGATGATCATGGGGCGGACGATTGGCGCCTTCGAGGTCGCCACGCCGAGGTTCAAAAAATGGACGCCCATGCCCGCTCCAGCGCCCACCATGATGGCGCCCGCGCAACACCCCGGAAAAGTAAGTAATCTTTCACTGAACTGACATCGATTCCCCTCTATAGCGCGGAAGCGCTCGGGCGCGGGGTGGCCTCCCTCCCTCGCCGCCGGCGCGTCCTAGACGGCCACAAAGGCCGCGAACCAGGGGTCTCTCAACACCATGCGTACTACCCACACCAACAAGCTCGCCCTGCTCCTGGGCGCGGCCGCCGCGACCCTGATCGCCGGCGCCGCCCACGCCCAGCAGGTCGCTTCCAACGAAACCGCCGCGACGGCGCTGGACGAAGTCGTCGTCACCGCCGAGCGTCGCTCGGAAAACCTGCAGAAGGTGCCGCTGTCGGTGGCCGCCGTCGCCGGCGACCAGCTGCGCGCCATCACCGCCGACGGCAGCGACATCCTCGCTCTGTCGGGCAAGGTCCCCAGCTTCTACGCCGAAACCACCACGGGCCGGATCTTCCCGCGCTTCTATATCCGCGGCCTGGGCAACATCGACTTCTACCTCGGCGCCTCGCAGCCGGTGTCGATCATCCATGACGACGTGATCATGGAACACGTGGTCCTGAAGTCGAACCCGCTGTTCGACATCGGCCAGGTCGAAGTGCTGCGCGGCCCGCAAGGCTCGCTGTTCGGCCGCAACACCACCGCCGGCATCGTCAAGTTCGACACCATCAAGCCGAGCGAAGACTTCAACGCCCGCTTCTCGGCCTCGTACGGCACCTACGGCACGACCACCTTCGACGGCGGCGTCGGCGGCCCGATCGCGCCCGGCCTGATGTTCCGCGCCGCCGTGCTGTACCAGCACCGCGACGACTATGTGGACAACACCTTCGCCGGCGTCAGCGCCGACGGCACCAAGACCCCGCAGAAGAACGCCATGGGCGGCTTCAGCGAAAAGGACGCCCGCATCCAGGTGCTGGCCAAGCCGAACGACAAGCTGTCGGTCCTGGTCTCGGCCCACGCCCGTGAATATGCCGGCACCTCGACCCTGTTCCTGCGTCAGGCCCTGACCAAGGGCTCGAACAAGAGCAGCGCGCCGCGCGACCAGGTCGCCTTCGACGAAGCCAACAACAACCCGCAGGCCTACGACACCCAAGGCATCTCGGCCCACGTCGATTACGACTTCGGCCCGGTGACCCTGACCTCGATCAGCGCCTACGAGCACACCTCGGGCTACAGCCGTGGCGACACCGACGGCGGCGCGGCGGCCAACTTCCCGGTCGGCGGCGTGCCGAACGGCTTTGGCCAATCGCAAGGCCGCGTCCACGACCTGGACCAGCTGACCCAGGAAATCCGCCTGGCCAGCAACGGCGAAGGCAAGCTGAAGTGGCAGGTCGGCGGCCTGTACTTCGACTCGCGCGACAACACCGAGTTCGCCCAGCGCGGCGTGTTCCTGCTGCCGACCTCGGCGGGCTACAACCCCAACAACTACGTGCTGCTGAACAACCTGAACACCTCGTGGGCGGTGTTCGGCCAGGTCAGCTACCAGCTGACCGACGCCCTGACGATCACGGGCGGCCTGCGTGACACCTACGACGCCAAGAAGACCGTCCTGGTGAAGACCTCCAACAACGCCGCCAACGTCTCGACCTATACCGGCCGCCGCTATGTCCGCCTGGCGGACGAGCAGGTCAGCTGGGACCTGTCGGCCAACTACCAGGTCAATCAGGACGTCAGCGTCTACGCCCGCGCGGCCAAGGGCTTCCGTGGCCCGACCATCCAGGGCCGCTCGGCGGTGTTCAACGCCGACTTCACCACGGCCGACTCGGAAACGATCCAGTCGTACGAAGTCGGCTTCAAGAGCTTCCTGCTCGAGAACACCCTGCGCTTCAACGCCTCGGCCTTCACCTATGATGTCAAGAACATCCAGCTGAACGGCAACGACAGCAACGGCAACGGCGTGCTGTTCAACGCCGACAAGGCCAAGGCCTACGGCGTCGAGGCCGACCTCGAGTGGCGTCCGGTCCGCAACCTGCTGCTGACGGCCGGCGCCAGCTACCTGCACAGCGAGATCAAGGACAAGCGCGTCTACGCGCAGGTCTGCGCCCTCAACGGCATCGTGGTCTGCACCGTCGAAAACCCGACGATCAAGGTGGGCGCCAACACCTTCGCCCAGATCGACGGCCAGCCGCTGCCGAACGCCCCGAAGTACAACCTGAACTTCACGGGCCGCTACGACATCCCGGTCGGCGAAGCCGGTCGCGTGTTCGTTTCGACCGACTGGAACGTCCAGGGCTACACGAACCTCGTGCTCTACAAGACCAAGGAGTTCTACTCGAAGGGCAGCTTCGAGGGTGGCCTGAAGCTGGGCTACGAGAACCTCGACAAGGGCTACGAGATCGCCCTGTTCGGCCGCAACATCACGAACGAGAAGAACCTCAAGGGCGTGATCGAGAACTACATGGCCGCCGTCTACAACGAGCCCCGCATCGTCGGCGTCTCGCTGAGCGCCAAGCTGAAGTAACCGTTTCCTCCCCGTCCGGCCGACTATCCCCGGCCGGACCCTTTCTCGCCCCGGAGCGCAAGCTCCGGGGTTTCTTTTTGCCCGGAAAACGAACGTCCCGCGCGGATCGCAACTTTACATCGCACCCGTCGTCGCGTCATAGAACGTTGTTAGTTAACACAAAGCGGCGGGACGGAGAGCCTGCCGCGCGTGGGGGAACGGCGATGGCCTATACGCTCAAGCAACTGACCATGGCCTGGACGGCGGTGCAGGACGGCATCGCGCCGAACAACGCGACCACGACCAATCTGGGTCTGCTGACCAACGCCTCGTTCACCGACGCCCAGGCCATCAGCGCCGTGCTCAACGGCGCCGACAGCACCACCGCCGTGGCCGTGCTGTCCTACCAGTTCTTCACCGGCAAGAGCCCGACCAAGGCCGGCCTGGACTACCTGATCAACTCGACGATCAACGGCGCCGACCTGAACGACGCCTACTACGCCAAGTTCAATCTCGAGAACCGCTTCATGAACTTCGCGGCCAACCTCGCCCTGGCGGGCGAGGCCGCGACCACCTTCGCCGCCAAGTACGGGGCGATGAGCTATGCCGACTTCGTGGCCTCGATCTACGAGACGATCATCGGCGCGACCTACGCCCGGGCCGCGGGGCTCGACCCCGCCGTCTCGATCGCCTTGATCATCGGCCGCAAGGACCTGATCCAGGTCTCGGCGACCAGCGCCGGCATGATCACCGCCAGCTCGACGCCGCAGCAGACCGACCTGGCCCTGAAGACCGCCACCGCCGCCTATCTGCTGGCCGAGGCCATCAAGGCCGATGTCGGGATCTACGCCGGGGCGACCAACAACTTCATGCTGGCCCTGGCCATGGGCGCGGTCCAGTACAACACCGACATCACCCAGACCTACGCCCCGCACAAGGGCGCGGGTTCGGAGGGCACGGGCCACGCGGTCGACAACGCGCCGACCCTGCCCGGCAACGAGCCGCCGCCACAACCGCCGACCACCAGCCTCAGCCTGGTCCTGACCCCCGGCCTCGACAACCTGACCGGCGACGTCCTCCCCGACACCTTCACCGCGACCCACCTGACCTTCACGGCGGGCGACACCCTCGACGGCCTCAACAGCGTCGACGTCCTGAACCTGACGGCGACCACGGGCGGCGCCTACACCCTGCCCAGCGTGACGATCACCGGGATCGAGACCGCCAATATCAGCAACACCGGCGGCCTGACGGCCAACACCACCAGCTGGACCGGCCTGACTAGGCTGAACGCCACCACCGCCGGGGCCACCACCCTCACGGCGCGCTCGACCACCGACGTGAACGCGACCGTCTCGAATGTGGGCGCGGGCGGCGTGACCATCCTCAATGGCGACGACATCACCCTGGACATCACCGGCTCCACGTCGGGCAACATCGTGCTTCTGGGCGCCAAGGGCGACATCGCGATCACCCGCGCCGTCACGGGTGCGGGCAACGCCGGCAACATCACCATCACCGACGGCGCCAATATCGACATCACCCTGACCGGGAACGCCACCGGCTCGACCGGCTCGACCCGGACCATGGGCACCGTCTTCATCGACGCCTCGGCCGCGGCGCATACGGTCAAGGTCACGGCCCCCACGCCGATCGCCGACAACGGCGTCCACGGCGCCCTCGACGGCCCCACCGTCACCGTCCGCGACGTCAACTACACCACGACCCTGGCCGGCACGATCACCACCGTCGAGGTCTCCGGCTTCGGCGGCAGCGGCCTCGGGATCAACGGCAGCGCCCTGACCACGCTCAAGGCCTCGCACGGGACCGACATCCACATCGACAACGACGACGCCGTCGCCGCGCCCGTCACGACCCTGAACCTGACGCTCAACGACGTGCACGGCGACTTCGAGGAGGAAGGCGTCTACCAGGTCGTGAACCTCACCCACGGCGCCCAGGACTCGGCGATCGACCTGCAGATGGCCGCGCTGAAGACGCTCAGCCTCGGCGGTCAGGGCGTGCTCAAGCTCACCGGCCTCACCGCGCCCGACCTGACGACGGTGGCCGTCTCCGGCGCCGCCGGCCTGAGCGGCGACCTGTCGGCGCCCACCGGCCTGACCTCGGTCAGCACCCTGGCCACCACCGGCGCCACCGCGGTGAAGATCGACGCCTCCCGCACGAGCTTCACCGGCGGCGCGGGCGACGACACGGTCACGCTCAGCTCGACCACGATCAGCCAGGCCATCTCGCTGGGTGGCGGGAACAACCTCCTGATCCTGGCCCCGGGCGCTACGGCCATCGGCGCGGCGACCGATGGCGGCGGCGGCACGACCGACGCCCTGCGCGTGAACATGATCACCGCCGCGGGCGCGAACCTGGCCGGCAGCCTCAGCGGGTTCGAGCGCCTGGAGATCAGCGACGTCACGAACCTCACGGTTGATCTCGATGATCTCGGTGACTTCCACTACGTCACGCTGGTCAGCGGCAGCGTTGGGGCCATTGGCCAGACGGTCCTGAACGACTTCAACCCGGGCGACACGCTGGCCCTGACCTTCGCGGCCGGCGGGCTCGACTATCTGGTGCAGGGAGCCTTCGGCGGCGCCAGCGACACCCTGAACCTCGTCCTGAACGACAAGGCCGGCGCCGCCCTGAACTTCGGGCAAGTGCGCGCCAACCAGGTCGAAACCGTCAACATCACGACCGTGGACGGCAGCGCGACGCCGTCGGGCGTCCGGGAATCCCTGACCCTCGACACGGCCTCCACCCAGGAAATCGTGATCGCCGGCAATGCCGGCCTGACGCTGACCAACGGCAGCGGCCCCGGCCTGCACACCATCGACGCCAGCGGGATCACCCTGGGCGGCCTGGCGCTGACTCTCCAGGGCGCGGCCGCCGCCATCACGATCACGGGCTCGGCCACGGCCAACAACTCGGTCGTGACCTCGGGCGGCCTGGCCAGCGTCATCACCTATACCGGCGGCTCGGGCTCGGACCTCGTTTCGCTGACCGCCACCACCAAGGGCGGCGCCATCGCCCTGGGCGGCGGCGACGACCTGCTGATGCTGGGCTCCGGCATCGGGGCCCTGACCGCGACCATCGACGGAGAAGGCGGGACGCGCGACACGGTGATGATGACCGCCGCCGACGCCGTGACGGCGTCCGGCTCGGGGACCTTCGCCAGCAAGATCGTCAATTTCGAGCGCCTGAACCTGACCAATGTCAGCAACCAGACGATCGATGTGGGCGCGCTGGGCCTCCACTACGTCATCGCCGAGGACGGCGCCGGGCTCACCCTGAACGGCATGACCTCGGGCGACACCCTGGAGCTGAGCGACGCGGGCGCGGGCTACACCGTCAACCTCGCCGCCAACGGCGCCAACGACGTCCTGAACCTGAGGCTCAGCGACAGCGCGGGCGCGGGCCTGACCTTCGCCAACACCCTGACCATCGCCGACATCGAGACCCTCAACGTCACCACCGTCGACGGCCGCACGACGCCGACCGGGGCGACGGAGATCCTGAAGATCACGACCGGCGGCCAGAAGGTCGTCAACATCAGCGGCAACGCCGGCGTGGACCTGACGCTGGGCAGCACGGTCCTGACCAGCGTCGACGCCAGCGGGATCACCAAGGGCGGCTTCGCCTGGACGGCCGGCGCCATCACCGGCCCGATCACGATCAAGGGCGCGGCCAACGGGACCAACCAGGTCAGCATCACGCAGACGACCGGCGTGGTCACCTACGAGGGCGGCGCGGGCGATGACACCCTCACCGCGAATTCCAACAACAACGCCGGCGCCATCATTCACTTCGGCGACGGCAATAACCGGATCATCGGCTACGCCAGCGTCGTCACGGCCGGGTCAGGCGACGATGAGGTCCGCCTGGGCAATGGCGGCACGAACATCGACCTGGGTGACGGCGACAACATCTTCGAGGCGAACTCCCCGACCACCGCCACGATCAAGACCGGGTCAGGCGACGACTGGATCAAGATCGACAGCGGCGGCGGCAGCATCGATGTCGGGTCCGGCTTCGACACCATCTTTATAAGCTATGGCAGCGGGACGACCCTTGAATCGATCACCGGCCTGGGCGCGGGCGACAAGCTCAACTTCTCCAACTTCAACACCGCCGGGTCCATGGGCGCGAAGCTGGTGGGCCAGACGACCCTGGGCGGCTACCTGTCCATCGCCGGTCAGGGCGGGGCCGACACGCTGCTATGGTTCGAACTGAACGGTGACGTCTACATCGTCGCGGACCAGAGCGGTTCGAGCAGCTTCGACACCGCCGCCGACGGCCTGGTGCGGCTGGTCGGGGTGGCGGGCGCGCTGGATGTCAGCCTGGCCACCGTCTCGGGCGGCGAGATCACCTTCCACTAGCGGTCCGCGATCGGACGACATCGGGGCAGGCGCGGCGTGAGCCCGCCAGCCCTTTTCACGTTTCCGCACCGGATGGGTTTGCAATCCGCGCCGCAAGGTCTATATGTGACGGGACGGTTATGCTCACTTTCAGCATAACCCTAGACGCCGGAAGCCGAGGGCGGGAACGCCCAAGCTGGCCCCGGCGTTTTTTGAGGCCCTGGAAATGCTCAGTTTGAGCATAACGGAGATTCAAATGGCCGACGGGTTTGCCGCCCCTCTGGAATTCACCGCCCAGGTCGAGGCGGAGACCAGCGGGATCTGGGACAAGGTCAAGCACCACGTCACCCCGCTGGAGTGGCGCGCGCAGGCCCCGTTGATCGCCGAGATCAACCGCCTGAAGCGCGAGAAGAACGCCGCCATCCTGGCCCACAACTACATGACGCCGGACATCTTCCACGGCGTGGGCGACTTCGTCGGCGACAGCCTGGCCCTGGCCAAGGAAGCCGCCAAGAGCGACGCCAAGATCATCGTCCAGGCCGGCGTGCACTTCATGGCCGAGACCAGCAAGGTCCTCAGCCCCGAGAAGAAGATCCTGATCCCGGACCTCAAGGCCGGCTGCTCGCTCGCCAGCTCGATCACCGGCGCCGACGTGCGGCTGATCAAGCAGCGCTATCCGGGCATCCCGGTCGTCACCTACGTCAACACCACCGCCGACGTGAAGGCCGAGACCGACATCTGCTGCACCAGCGCCAACGCCGTGCAGGTGGTCGAGTGGGCCGCCAAGGAATGGGGCGTCGACAAGGTCGTCCTGATCCCCGACGAATATCTGGCCCGCAACGTCGCGCGCCAGACCGACGTCAAGATCATCGCCTGGGCCGGCCACTGCGAGGTCCACAAGCGCTTCACCGCCAGCGACATCGCCGACATGCGCGCGGCCTGGCCGGGCGCGGAAGTCCTGGCCCACCCTGAGTGCCCGGCCGAGATCCTGGAAGCCGCCGACTTCGCCGGCTCGACCGCCGCGATGAACGACTATGTCGCTCAGCGGAAGCCCGCGCAGGTGGTGCTGATCACCGAGTGCTCGATGGCCAGCAACGTCCAGGCCGAAAGCCCGGCGACCCAGTTCATCGGCCCCTGCAACATGTGCCCGCACATGAAGCGCATCACCCTGCAGAACATCCACGACGCCCTGGTCTACGAGCAATATGAGGTGACGGTCGACGCCGACATCCTCGACCGCGCGCGCCTGGCCGTGCAGCGGATGATCGACCTGCCGCCACCTGCCGTGCCCGCGCGGTACGACCTGGTGAAGGCGCGGCATCACGTGAATGTCGAGCTGATCTAGTCCCGTTTTCTTCCCTCTCCCCAGGGAGTCGTTTCCAGTGATCGAACGCGTAGATTTCGACGGCCCCGTGATCCTCGGGGCCGGCCTGGCCGGACTCTCGGCCGCGCTCGCCGCGCACAAGGCGCTGGTGCTGTCGCCGACGCCGCTGGCCACCGGCTGCTCCAGCGCCTGGGCGCAGGGCGGCATGGCGGCCGCGCTGGCCGGTGACGACACCCCCGAACTGCACGCCGCCGACACCATCGCCGCCGGCGCGGGGCTCTGCGACCCCAAGGCCGTCGAGCTGCTGACTCGCGAAGGCCCGCAGGCCGTGCGCGATCTCGCCGCCCTCGGCGCGCCGTTCGATCGCAAGACCGGTGGCGAGTTCGTGCTCAGCCTCGAAGCCGCCCACGCCAAGGCCCGCGTCGCCCGGGTCGGCGGCGACGGCGCCGGCGCGGCGATCATGGCCGCCGTCATCGCCAATGTCCGCGCCGCCCCGACCATCGAGGTCCGCGAGAACGCCCGCGCCCGTCGGCTGCTGCAAGACAAGACCGGCCGTATCGTCGGCGTCCTCGCCGAGATCGATGGCGCGCTCGTGGAAATCCGTAGCCGCAGCGTCATCCTGGCCACCGGCGGCATCGGCGGCCTCTACGCCGTCACCACCACGCCCAAGGAAGTGCGCGGCGAGGGCCTGGGCCTGGCCGCCCTGGCCGGCGCGACCATCGCCGATCCGGAATTCGTGCAGTTCCACCCCACGGCCATCGACATCGGCCGCGATCCCGCTCCGCTGGCCACCGAGGCCCTGCGCGGCGAGGGGGCGATCCTGCGCAACGCCGACGCCCGCGCCTTCATGGCCGACTATCACCCGGCGATGGAGCTGGCGCCGCGCGACGTCGTGGCCCGCGCCATCCACGCCGAGCGCGAGGCCGGCCGCTGCGCCTTCCTCGACGCCACCCAGGCGGTCGGCGGGCACTTCCCGAAAGAGTTTCCAGCGGTGTTCGAGGCCTGCATGGCCGGCGGTATCGACCCGCGCCGGGCGATGATCCCGGTCGTCCCGGCCGTGCACTACCACATGGGCGGGGTGGCCACGGATCTCGACGGCCGCACCAGCCTGGCCGGCCTCTACGCCGCCGGCGAGTGCGCCTCGACCGGCGTGCAGGGCGCCAACCGCCTGGCCTCCAACAGCCTGCTGGAAGCGGCCGTGTTCGGGGCCCGCGCCGGCCATGCGGCGACCGCCGAGGATGCTCAAGGCGGCGAACCGGTCAGCCTGGCGCCCTACCCCGACCTGCCCGACGCCAGCCTGCAGGTGCTGCGCAAGGCCATGAGCCGCGACGCCGGCGTGATCCGCGACGCGGCGGGCCTGACCCGCCTGCTGGAGGTGATCGAGACTCTGGCGCCGGGCTATGCGCCCTGCCCGGTCCTGATCGCCGCGCGACTGATCGTCGAAGGCGCCCTGGCCCGCCACGAAAGCCGGGGCGGCCACTTCCGCTCGGACTTCCCGGCTGCGGCCGAACCGGTCCGGACGTTCGTGACGCTTGAGGCGGCGCACGCGCTGCGCCAGCAAGCCGCCTGAAGGAACTTCCATGTCCGCCGATCTCGTGACCCCGCTGGACGACATCCTCGTCCGCCCGATCGTCGATCACGCCCTGGCCGAGGACCTGGGTCGCGCCGGCGACATCACCGGCCAGGCCTGTATCGATCCGGCCGCGCGCCTGTCGGTGGTCTGGGCCAGCCGCCAGGACGGCTGCGTCTCCGGCCTGTCCTGCGCGCGCCTGTCGCTGGCCGCGCTGGACCCGACGGCGAGCTTCGAAGTCGTGACCCCGGACGGCGCCGACGTGCTGCCGGGTACGATCCTAGCCCGCGCCGAGGGCAACGCCCGCGCCGTGCTGGCCGCCGAGCGCACGGGGCTGAACCTGCTGGGCCGCCTCTCCGGCATCGCCACCCTGACGCGGGCCTATGTCCGCCTGGTCGAGGGCACGGGCGCGACCATCGTCGACACCCGCAAGACCACGCCAGGCCTGCGGGCGCTGGAGAAGTACGCCGTCCGCTGCGGCGGCGGGGTCAACCACCGCTTCGGCCTGGATGACGCCATCCTGATCAAGGACAACCACGTCGCCGCCTGCGGCGGGGTCGGCGAAGCCGTCCGCCGCGCCCGCGCCCATGCCGGTCACCTGGTCAAGGTCGAGGTCGAGGTCGACGGCCTGGACCAGCTGGAAGAGGCCCTCAAGCACGGGCCCGACGTGGTGATGCTCGACAATTTCAGCCTCGGCGACCTGGAGATCGCCGTCGCCCTGGCCAATGGCCGCGCGGTGCTGGAGGCCTCGGGCGGCGTGAACCTGACCACGGTCCGCGCGATCGCCGAGACCGGCGTGGACGTGATCAGCGTCGGCGCGCTGACGCACTCGGCGCCGGTCTTGGACATTGGTCTCGACGCCAACTAGCGGCAAGACCGCAAAGCTCCTCCCCCGCGATGCGGGGGAGGTGGCCCGGAGGGCCGGAGGGGGCTAACCCGGCCTCGCTCCAGCTAGCCCCCTCAGTCGCTCCGCGACAGCTCCCCCGCAACGCGGGGGAGCATCTTCAGTCTCAGAAAATCCGCACCAGCTCCCGCACCACCATCGCCGCCAGCACGCCGGTCGAGATCACGAACAGCAGGAACCGCACCGGCACCAGGTTGACGCTCACCTGCAGCAGGCTGTGCAGCACGCGGACCCCGACATAGACCCAGGCGAAATGCATCGCCATCGGATCGGCATGCCCCGCGACCTGGATGGCCAGCGCCGCCGCGTAGAAGATCGTCGGCTGCTCCATCAGGTGGTTGTAGTTGTCGGCCGCCTGCCGCGCGGTGTCGGGCAGCTTGTCCAGCGAGCCCGGAAACCGGGCCTCCTGCGGCTTGATCCCGGCCTTCTGCATGGCCGGGATGCGATGAATGTACATCCACACCCAGATCAGCAGCGACCAGGCCACCAGCGCCATCACCGGCGCGATCATCGACTTGTCCATGTGAACCCTCCCCGTCTTTTGCGAGGAGGGTAACTGGAGAACGCCGATATCGGAAAGGGTGACGTTCGGGGAGGGGGTGCGTCCTTCGAGGCGCGCTCAGGAGCGCGCACCTCAGGATGAGGACGTCAGTACAAAGCTCCTCATCCTGAGGCGCCCGCGCAGCGGGCCTCGAAGGACGCAGTGACTCAGCCGCGATCCCGGAACGGATCGGCCGGGTACACCCCCAGGATTTCGAACTTCTCCGAGAAGAACCGCAGCTCGTCGAAGGCCAGCGCCAGGCTGCGGTCCTCCGGCCGCCCATCGACCTCGGCATAGAAGAAGGTGGCCGTGAAGGCGCCGTCTTCCATGTAGCTTTCCAGCTTGGTCATGTTGACGCCGTTGGTCGCGAAGCCGCCCATGGCCTTGTAGAGCGCCGCCGGCAGGTTGCGGACCTTGAACACGAAGCTGGTCACGCAGCGATGGGTGAACGGCGGCGGCGTGGGGTTGGCGTCGGCCGTCATCACCAGGAAGCGGGTGGTGTTGTGGCGCTCGTCCTCGATGTCGCTGGCCAGGATGTCGAGGCCATAGATCTCGGCGGCCAGGGCCGGGGCCACCGCGCCGCGCGTCGGGTCGGGCTTCAGGGCCAGGGCCTTGGCCGCGCCGGCGGTGTCGCCCGCGCCCTCGGTCGCCACGCCCAGCTTGCGCAGGCTGTTGCGGCATTGGGCCAGGGCGATCGGCATCGAGGCCACGACCTTGATGTCGGCCAGCTTCACGCCCTTGTTGGCCATCAGCTGGAAGCGGATCGGCTTGAAGCGCTCGCCGATGATCTTCAGGCCCGAGGCCGGCAGCAGGTGGTGGACGTCGGCGACGCGGCCGGCGATCGAGTTCTCGATCGGGATCATGCCCAACTGCGCGACGCCGGTCTTGATGGCCTCGAACGCCTCCTGGAACGTGGCGCAGGGATAGGCCTCGTACTCCGGGAAATAGGTGCGGCAGGCCTCATGGCTGTTGGCGCCGGGCTCGCCCTGGAAGGCGATCTTCTTGAGGATGCTCATTGGGCCTGGTTTCCAGCTTCTTGGCGGGCAGCTTCTAGGTCTGCGGGATTGTCGACTGAGATCGGGGCGGTCTGCGCCACCGCCGCGCGGATGGTCAGGCCCAGCTCCATGGCGCGCAGCTGCTCCAGCTTCTCGCGCTTTTCGAGGGCCGAGGGGGCGGCGTCGTTGAACACCATCAGCGCCTCGCGGCGATAGCCGTAGATGCCGATGTGGCGCCACACCGGCGCGTCGCCATAGAGGGTCGAGCGGGTGAAATAGAGCGCGCGGCCGCTCTGGCCGTCGTCCTCCATGGCCAGCACGGCCTTGACGACGTCCGGGTTCGAGCGGTCGGCGAGCGAGGCTTCCGGCGCCACGACGGTGGCGATGTCGGCGTCGTCGAACTCCTTAAGTATCCGCGCGCAGTCGGAGAGCACGGCCGGATCGACGAACGGCATGTCGCCTTGCAGGTTGATCACGACGTCATGCTCGAACCCCGGATCGAGCTCTGCCAACGCCGCCAGGATGCGGTCCGAGCCCGAGGGCAGGTCCGGGTCGGTCAGCACCGCCACGCCGCCAGCGGCTTGAACGGCCTGGACGATTTCCGGATCGCCCGCCGCCACGGCCACCGGGCCGATATCGGCCGCCAGCGCCTGCTTCAGCACCCGGACGATCATGGGGACGCCGCCGATGTCGGCCAGCGGCTTGTTGGGCAGGCGCGTCGCCGCCATGCGCGCGGGGATCAGGACGATCGGGTTCATGGCGGTTAGGGGCCTCAAATCTTTGCGGACCGGTTGCGCGAGGGGCGGTAGCGTGTAAGAGACGCGAGCGCAACATGACGCGCGTTGGGGACTCGTCCTGGCGATTCCGGCGCGCTGGTTTCAAGCCCGTCCTCGGTCGGGCCGACAAGAGGCTGACTAGGCTGAAATGAGCGACCTGACGTTCAACAAGATCGCTGGCGGCGTGCTGCTGACCGGCCTCGTAATCTTCGGTCTCCGCGAAGCGTCGGACATCGTCTTCAAGAAGCATGAAGTCGAGAAGGCCGGCTACGAGATCGCGGTCCAGGAAGAATCGGCCGGCGGCGCCGCCGCCGTCGACACCCCGCCCGACTGGAACGCCGTCCTGACCCCGGCCAACGTGGCCGCCGGCGAGGCCGTCTCGGCCAAGTGCGCGGCCTGCCACAAGCTGGACGCCTCGGACGCCAACGCCACCGGTCCTGGCCTGTGGGACGTCGTGGGCCGCAAGCCCGCCGCCCACCCGGCCTACAACTATTCGGGCGCCATGAAGGACTTCGCCGCGAAGACCCCGATCTGGGACTACGACGCGCTGTACACCTTCCTGAAGGCCCCGGGTAAGGACGTCCCCGGCACCAACATGACCTTCGTGGGTCTGAAGAAGCCGGAAGATCGCATCGCGGTCATCGCCTACCTGCACAGCCTCGGCTCGAAGCTGCCGGTCCCGCCGCCGCGTCCGGCCGCTGCCGCCGCTCCGGCGGCTGGCGCTCCGGCCGCCGAAGGCGCCGCCGCCCCGGCCGCTGGCGCTGCTCCGGCCGCCGCTGGCGCCGCGGCTCCCGCCGCCGGCGCTCCGGCGACCCCGGCGGCTGCTCCGAAGGCCTAAGCCTTCCAGCCACTGAAGTTCGAAGAGGCCGCGAAGCGAAAGCTCCGCGGCCTTTTTGTTTGCCTGGAAGACAGCGCCGAAGCTGTCGTTTTGAGTGTCAGCTATGGGTGGATTGCGGACTCGCCGGGCCCAGTCCCCTGCCGGAGGAATCCTTGCCCAGGTATGCGTCTATGAAACTGCGGTCCTGTTTTCAGGAACCCGTCGAACATGGCGCGCATCACGCCCTTCGCCCTGGCTGCCTTGTTGCGGGAGGACAAGCGCGGCTTCCAAAGCGCCAGCTCGCTCGCTAGATTGACGTCGTTCGTTGATTTGCTTGGCTGTCTTCCGTGGCGTCAGACTCGTCCGTTTCCTCCAACATTTTGGTTCATCGGTTCTCGACAGACGACTTGCCGCCCGAGCAGCGTCACCAGGCCTGGGAGGCGCGGGAAGCGCTGCGAATGGGCCGGGCGTTCCGTACTGTGCCGACCGAGCCCTTCAATATCTTGATGGAGTCGGTCTCGCTGAACCAGCTTCTGTTCGCGCGGGTCGAGTTCACGGCCATGACCTGGGAGCGGAGCGAGCGCGAACTGCGGACGTCGAGCTTCGATCCGATCATCGTCACCATGATGGTGGAGGGGCTGGCGCGCGGTGATCTGGACGGCCGGGCGTTTCTGGAACCGGCGGGCACCTATCATTTCCACGATCTGACTCGGCCGTCCCTGCACGCCTCCACGGCCAGCCTGACCTACAACCTGTTGATTCCGCGTCAGGTAGCGGCGGCCTGGTTCTCGCCGATGGACGATTTGCATGGCCTGGCGGTGAGCGGCGAGCTCGCACGGTCCCTCATCGACCTGGCCGCCACCACCTGGTCGCTGTTGCCGTCGCTGGACCAGGCGCGCGCGACGCGTATCGAGCGCGCCTTCCTGGAATTGCTGGCGCTGGGGTGCGAATCCGCCCGGGCCGTCGCGCCGCCCCGCATGACCTCCGAGGCGCTGTTGAAGGTCCGCGTCTCCGAGTTGATAGAGCATCGGCTGGACCTGAACACCGTGACGGTCGCCGATCTATGCCGGATCCTGGAGGTCTCCACCGAGCAGTTGGCCGCCGCCTTCCGGGGTGATGGCGGTCTGAAGGCCTGGCTTCTGAATCGTCGGCTGGAGAGCGCTCGCGACGCCCTGACCCGTGTCGACCGCGCCGAACCGATCGGAAACATCGCCCATCGCCTGGGCTTCAGCGACGCCGCGCATCTCAGTCGCGCCTTCCGCCAGCGATACGGTCTGTCGCCGCGGGACTATCGCCGGCTGGCAGAGATTCCAGAATAGGGGCTCGCCCCCGAACCTCCCGACGAGCCCCTAGAGCGGCCATACAAATATTCGCCCCCCCAGGTTCAAGTCTTGAGCCGGGTGAAGGTGCTATCGACCTCCCCAAGACCTCTGGACCTCGTCCGGAAGGCTGTGAGCGCGGGGGTTCCGCGAAAATTTGAAAGCCGACCTCGCCGGCGCTTCCATGCGCGCGCCGGGGCGCGGTTCAAGGGGGGTACTGCGTGTCCTATACGTTCGATCAGCTGGTGAAGGCCTATACGACGCTGCACGTGGGCCTGGCGCCCACCGATGCGCAGACTGACAACCTGCGCCTGGTGGCGAACATGAGCGCCTCGGGCCAGCTCAGCGACGCTACCGTCATGACCAACCTGGTGAATGGCGCCGACAGCACGACGGCCGTGGCCGTCATGACCTACCAGTTCTTCACCGGCAAAAGCCCGACGGCCGCCGGCCTGACCTATCTGGTCAATTCGCCGATCAACGCCGCCGACCTGAACGACGGCTACTACGCCAAGTTCAACCTTGAGAACCGCTACATCAACTTCGCCGCCAACCTCGGCCTGTACGGTGAGGGCGCGACCGGGTTCGCCGACAAGTACGGCGCGATGGACTTCGGCAGCTACGTGGCGTCGATCTATCAGACGATCATCGGCCGCAGCTACGCCGAAGCGGCCGGCGTCAATGTCGACGCCGCCATCGCCTACCTGGTCAGCACCAAGGACGCCGTCCTGCAGACCCTGCGCGAGGCCGGTCTGGTCACCGCCAACTCGACCGCCGCCCAGATCGACCTGGCCGTGAAGGCCGCGATGTCAGGCCTGGTCATGGCCGCCGCGATCAAGGCCGATGTCGGCCTCTACGCCGCCGCCACCGACAACTTCATGGTCGCCCTGACCCAGGGCAACGCCGTCTACAACACCGACATCACCGTCAGCTACAAGCCCAGCTACGACACCCCGGCCCACGGAAACGGCCACGCCGTCGACCGCGGCCCCACCGGCCTGCCCAATCCGGTCACCACCACGCCGGTCACGCCGCCGCCCGTCGTGACCTCGTTCACTCTGGGCGCCGGCGCCAACAACATCACCGGCAGCGACCTGGCCGACACCTTCACGGCCACGGCGGCGACGGTGCATAGCGGCGACATCCTGAACGGCGGCGGCGGCAATGACGTGCTGAACATCAACTCGACGGGAACCCTCAACATCCCCTCGATGACCGTCAGCAACATCGAGACCGTCAACTTCACCAGCGCGGGGTTGTTCCGCTGGATCAGCAACGCCAACTGGACCGGCGTGCAAACCGTGAACGCGACGGGCGTCGGCTCCTTTTATGTGGAGCTCACCGGCGCCGGCATTCGCAGCGTCGCCGACGTCAACGCGACCGTCAACGCGCAAGGCACGAACACGACCACCATCTATGGTGGCCACAACGTGACCGCGACGATCAATGGCGGTGGGATCGGCGACAGCGAGATCACAAACGTCACCGGCAACATCAACATCACCCGGACGAACGTCGGCGATAGCATCCACGGCTACGTCTACGCCCAAGGCAACGCCTCCAGCGACGGGACCACCGTGGTGGTCACGCAGATCAGCGACCTGACCGGCGTCGCCAACGGCAGCACTCAGACCAACGGCGATGTCAGCGTTAATGCCGGCTTGCACACGACCTCGGTGCAGATCGTGAACCCGACGCCCGTGACCGCCGTTGGCGGGGCCGGCGGCAACGCCGGGATCGCCGATGGCGCTGTCGATGTCACAGACTGGTCGACCGCAAATGGCGGCGCGCTGGGTACGCTAACCACGGTCTCGGTCAACGGCTTCAGCCGCTACGCCCAGTTCCAAAGCAATGCGCTCTTCAGCGTGACGCTCAGCCACGGCTCTGGCGCCCTCATTTTCAACAACAACGGCCACGCCGTCGGCCAAGGCGCCACCACGCTGAATCTCATAATCAACGACCTGAACATTGACGGTAACCTGTACGAAACCAGCGGCGGCTCCACCAGCAACATCTATACGGGCCTGAACATCACCAACGGGCCGATGGACTCGCACTTCAGCGACATTCAGATGCTCGGGCTCACGACGCTGACCGTCGGCGGCACAGGCAACCTTTATCTCGACTCCGTGAACACGAACGGCAGCGCGCCGCTGCTGCATACGATAACGACGAACGGCACGGCCGCCCTGCACGCCAATTTCGGCAACGGCGTCGAAACGATCACCCTGGGCGCCGGCGCCAGCGTCATCGACACCGGCGGCGGCAACGACCACGTCATCGTCAGGGCCGCCAACGCCGCCAGCAACACCGTCTTCTCGTCGCTCACCATCAACCCGGGCGACACGCTGAAGATCAACGCGCAGGGCGGCGCGGCCGCCTTCACGGGCACGATGGACAGCGCGCCCGTCAGCGGGACGACGTTCCAGGACTATCTGGACGCCGCCGCCGCCTCGACCACCGCCGGCACGACGTCGCACTGGGCCTGGTTCCAGTACACGGACGGCAACACCTACATCGTGCTCGACAGCAGCAACGACGCCACGTTCCACGCCGGGACCGACATCGTCGTCCAGCTGATCGGCACGTACAACGAGGGCAACGCGAACATCACCAGCGGCGTGCTGACCCTCCAATAGCGATCCGGAAGGGGGGCCAGCCCGCCGACCGTGATCCTTCCACTGCCGCCGCGAGCCAACCGCTCGCGGCGGTTTTTTTGCGGATCAACCCACGATCGCGGCCACCAGGCGATCGCCTCACCTCAGGTTTGCGCGCTAGACCTCGGTTGGAATTCCATACATTGGACGCGAGAAGTCCGCCGGCGACGCCGAGCGGCTGACTCCCCGGGGGTCTGAAACGGGTCGGTCGCGGACAAGCTCCCTCTCCCATAGGGGTTACGGGGGCTGACGGCGTGCCGGCACTCCGGCCAACGCTGTAACCCCTCACCCTCCCACCGCTACTCGGCAAGCCCCTCCCTCTCCCTAAAGGAGAGGGGTTTTTGGCTAGACCCGCCGGTACCCCAGCACGCCGCCCGTCGGCGTGGTCTCGATCCGGGCGATCGCCTCGGCCAGCGGCTCCACGGCCGTGGCCATGTGGTGGGCGTTGGCGTGGAGGATGGTCCCCTCGTCCAGCAGCACCGCCACGTGGCCCTTCCAGAACACCAGGTCGCCGCGCCGGCGGTCGGCTTCGGCCACCTCGGCGAAGAAGGCGCGCTGCATGTCGGTGTCGCGGGGGCAGGCCCGGGCGCAGGCGTAGAGCGCCTGCTGGACCAGGCCCGAGCAGTCCAGGCCCAGGCTCTCGCGGCCGCCCCACTGGTACGGCGCGCCCAGGAAGCGTTCGGCGACGGCGACATAGTCCTTCTCGCCCCGGCCGATGGGGGTCAGGTGCGCCTCGACGAACCAGCCGGTGCCGGCGGCCTTGGCGAAGCGGCCTTCGCGGGCCTCGATCGTGACCAGGCTGTTGAGGCTGTAGAGGCCCTCGGGCCGCGACTTGATGTCGGGCTTGCTGAACGCGTAGGTGCGGATCGCCGACACCGCGTGGGTCGGCGGATGGCCCTGCTCCACGAGATCGGCGACGGCGACATAGCCGACATAGCCGTCACGCGGGGCCTGGCCCCAGGCGAAGCCGTCCTTCTCCTCCAGCACGCGGAAGACCTCGCCGAACAACAGCTGGTCCCACTGCTCGGCGTCGGCCTGCGGAGCCGCGCGGATGGCGCTGGCCGGCGCGGCGCAGACCATCACCCGGCTGGGGGCATAGCGCTCGGCCGGGGCCAGGCCCTCCAGGCGCTGGTCGGCCAGATCGGGCCGGGCCAGGGTGATGCGGGTATCAAGCGTCATGCGAAACGGCCCTTGAGCATGGCGAAGGCGGCGCGGATGGCCTGGACTTCGCCGCCTACCGGGAATCCGGGGCGGCCCTTGGGGTTCCAGGCGAAGACGTCGAAGTGGGCCCAGGGTCCCACATCTTCACCCTGCGGAGCAAACCGTTGCAGGAACAAGGCCGCCGTGGTGGCGCCGGCCTGGGCCCAGGCATCGGGATCGTTCTTGAGGTCGGCGATGTCGCTGTCGAGCGCCTCGCGATAGGCCTCGGTGAGGGGCATTCTCCAAAGCGCGTCCGACACCGTCTTCGAGGCCGTCTCGATCTGGCCGGCCAGCTTGTCGTCGGCGGTCCAGAACGGGATCACGAACGGGCCCATGGCCATGCGCGCCGCGCCCGTGAGCGTGGCGAAGTCCAGGGTCAGGGCGGGCTTGAGCTCGGCGGCGCGGGTCAGGGCGTCGGCCAGGATCAGGCGGCCCTCGGCGTCGGTGTTGCCCACTTCCACGGTGAGCCCGGCGCGGGTCTGCAGCACGTCGCCAGGGCGCATGGCGTCGCCGGCAATGGCGTTCTCGACTACGGGGGTCAGGATGACCAGGCGCACCGGCAGGCCGGCTTCCATGACCATCCGGCCCAGGGCCAGGGCGTGGGCGGCGCCGCCCATGTCCTTCTTCATCAGCCGCATGCCGGTCGAGGGCTTGATGTCGAGGCCGCCGGTGTCGAACACCACGCCCTTGCCGACCAGCGCCACCACGGGATGGGCGGCGTCGCCCCAGGTGATCTCGATCATCCGGGGGCTGCGGGCCTCGACGGCGGCGCGGCCGACGGCGTGGACGGCCGGGTAGCCCTGGGTCAGCAGGTCATCGCCGGTGACCACCGAGATCGCCGCGCCGTACTTCCCGGCGATCTCGCGGGCGATGGTCTCGATCTGCAGCGGCCCCATGTCGTTGGCCGGGGTGTTGACCATGTCGCGGGCCAGGGCGCAGGCGTGGGCGAAGGCGGTCACCTGGGCGACATCGACGCCCTTGGGCGCCACCAGCCGGGCGATCGGCTCGCCGCGCTTCTTGTAGCGGTCGAAGCGGTAGGTCCCGAGCGCGAAGGCCAGGGCCGCCTGCTCCGGATCGACGCCCTTGGGCAGCTTCGAAAGCGCGTACGCTCCAGCCGGAAGCTTGCCCGCAAGCGTGCGGAACAGCGACAGATCAACGCGGCCAGACCCCGTCCCGAGCAGCACCTGCTCGACCGCGCCGCTGGATCCCGGAACCGCCAGCACCTGGCCGGCCTTGGCCGCGAACTTGTTGGCGGCGGCGTAAGTCCTTACCGGTGCTCGCTTTCTGGCCAGAAACGCCTCGAGCTCGGTCTCGCTGACCGGATGGACCGGGATCGCCTGCCCCTCGGCCGAGGCCAGGATCGGATGCGTCGCGTCGGACATCGGCGGAACCCTTTAAAATTATGCTTAACGATTCCTTGAGGGCCGCGCCCGGACAATGGGCGAACCTTCTGGAGACATGTCTTTCATGTGTCGCAAGCGCGCGCTCGTCGCAACCCTGCTCGCCCCCGTCGTCCTGCTGGCCGCCCCGGCGGCCTTCGCCGCTGACACGCCCAAGCCCGCCCAGGCCGAGGCGCCCAGACTGGCGAAAGCCTCGCCGCAGCAACGCCTGGAGGCGCGTCGCCTGGACCCGTTGGCCCAGTCGGCCTTCTGGGGGACGGAATTCGAGGTCGACGCGGCCGACGCCGAGGCCGGCGCGAACCTGGCCCGCTCCCTGCGCGCCCTGGGCCGCAACGACGAAGCCGCCGAGACCGCGACCAAGGCCCTCGTCTCGCATCCCGACGACTCGGCGCTGCTGCTGGAACTGGCCCGCGCCCACATCGCCCGCGGCCAGGGCTTCTACGCCATCGACCCGGCCCGCAAGGCCGCTGCCCAGAACCCCAAGGACTGGCGTCCGCAGACCCTGCTGGGCGTGGCATATGAGCAGGCCGAGCGCGACGAGGAGGCCGAGGCCGCCCACCGCCAGGCCATCGCCCTGGCCCCGACCGAGGCCACGCCGCTGGCCAACTACGCCCTGCACCTGGCCGCCAAGGGCGACCTGCCCGGGGCCGAGGCCCAGCTGCGCCGCGCCGTCGCCCTGCCCTCGGCCGGCATCCAGGTGCGCCAGAACCTGGCCCTGGTGGTCGGCCTGCAAGGCCGCCTGCCGGAAGCCGAGAAGCTGGCCCGCGCCGACCTGCCGCCCGAACAGGTCAACAACAATCTGGCCTATCTGCGCGCCGCCATCGGCCAGGCCGGGGCGGGCCGCAGCTGGGAATCGCTGAAGGCCGGCGGCAGCCAGTAAGCCTCAGAGCTTCACGACCTCGCCGTCTTCCTTGGTGAAGCTGGCGGGCTTGCGGTCCAGGAGGTCGAGCACGGCTTCGGACGGCCGGCACAGCTTCACGCCCTTCGGCGTCACCACGACCGGCCGGTTCACCAGGATCGGATGCTCGACCATGGCGTCGAGGATGCGGTCTTCGCCGACGTCGTCGGCCAGCAGGCCCAGCGCCTCGGCGGGCGTGCCCTTCTCGCGCATCAGCTGGCGGAACGTCAGGTCGGCTTCGGCGGCCAGCTCGCGCAGCTGGTCGTGGGTCCAGCCGGCTTGCAGATATTCGACGACCTTCGGCGCATAGCCGGCGGCCTCGACCATGGCGACGGTGTTGCGCGAGGTGCCGCAGGCCGGGTTGTGGAAGATGACGATGGGAAAGTCGGTCATGCAGGCGTTTCCGTCTTGAGGAGCCAGCCGAAGACGCCGGCCGCGAGCAGCGCACCGACGATCTGGGCCAGGATGAAGGCCGGCGCGCTGGACGGCGCGATCCCGGCGAAGGTGTCCGACAGGCTCCGCGCGATCGTCACCGCCGGATTGGCGAACGCCGTCGAGGCCGTGAACCAGTAGGCGGCGGTGATGTAGAGCCCGACCGCCATCGGCGTGCTGTCCGGCCTAAACCGCACCGTGGCGAGGATCGTGGCGACCAGCCCGAACGTCGCCACGACCTCGGAGAAGGCTGGGCCGCCGCCGTCCCGCAGCTTGGTCGAGACCTGGAGGATCGGCGCGCCGAACATGGCATGCGCGGCCCAGACGCCCAGCACCCCGCCGACCACTTGGGCAACCGGATAGGCCAGGGCCAGCCGCCAAGGCATGTCCCGCCGCAGGGCCGCGACCAGGGTCACGACCGGGTTTAAATGCGCGCCGGAAATCGGCCCGAACACTCCGATCAGCACGACCAGCGCCGCGCCCGTGGCCAGGGTGTTGCCCAACAAGGCGATGGCGACGTTGCCGCCCGCCAGCCGCTCGCCCATGATCCCCGAGCCGACCACGACGGCCAGCAGCAGCGCCGTGCCGAGGCCTTCCGCGACGAGGCGGCGCGCGAGGGTCACGGGCAGCAGGCCTTGGCGCGGGCGACGACCTCGCCCAACGGCGCGCAGATCTCGGGCGCGCCGTTGCAGCAGTCTTCCATCAGGAAGCCGAGGAGACCGCTCATCGCGCCGTAGTCCGCTGAGTAGATGATCGACCGGCCCTCCCGGCGGGAGGTGATCAGGTTCGCGTGCGACAGGATGTTGAGGTTGGCCGACAGGCTGTTGGGCAGGACCTCCAGCGTCCGGGCGATGTCGCCGGCCGGAATCCCGACCGGACCCGCCTTCACCAGCAGGCGGAAGATCGCCAGGCGGCCTTCGTGGCCGAGCGCGGAGAGCATGTTGACAGCGGACTTCGATTCCATATTTCCAATATGATGGAATTATTCAACAGTTCAATGACGCAGTTTGGAGTCGCCCCGTGACCGAGTTCCCCGCCCTCGACCCGAAGTTCCTCGCCCAGGTCGATCAGGACCGGCTCGAGGTCGCGGCCCCGGCGACGCATCCGCCGCGCATCCTGCTGCTCTACGGGTCGCTGCGGGAACGCTCGTTCAGCCGGCTGCTGGTCGAGGAGGCCGCGCGCATCCTCCAGGCCCTGGGCTGCGAGACCCGCATCTTCGATCCTCGCGACCTGCCGCTGCCCGACGCCACCGGGCCCGATCATCCCAAGGTCCAGGAGCTGCGGGCGCTGTCGCTGTGGTCCGAGGGCCAGGTCTGGTGCAGCCCCGAACGCCACGGCGCGATCAGCGGCGTCATGAAGGCCCAGATCGACTGGATCCCGCTGGAGATCGGCAGCGTCCGTCCGACCCAGGGCAGGACCCTGGCGGTGATGCAGGTCAGCGGCGGCTCGCAGTCGTTCAACGCCGTCAACACCCTGCGCCTGCTGGGCCGCTGGATGCGGATGATCACCATCCCCAACCAGTCGTCGGTGGCCATGGCCTACAAGGAGTTCGACGACAACGACCGCATGAAGCCGTCCAGCTACTACGAGCGGGTCGTCGACGTGATGGAGGAGCTGGTGAAGTTCACCCAGCTGACGCGGGATCGGGCGGACTACCTCGTCGATCGCTACAGCGAGCGGAAGGCCAATGGACGGATCCCCGAGCATGTGGCGCTGGGCGCCGAGGCGATGCGGCACGAGACGCGGTGATGGGTGTCAGAGCTGTTCCGACTTCAGATACGCCGTCAGCAGCCGCACCAGCTGCCCCTGTAGCCGCGCCTCGAACTCGGGCGTGGCCTCGCGGTCCAGGATCGAGCGCACCGGTCCGACCAGGGCGTTGAGGGCGATCGAGGCGGTCATGGCCGGGTCCTCGAACGTGGCGTCGGGGGCGGTGGCCAGCAGGGCCGTGACCGCCGTCTCCATGCGCTTGTAGACGCGGCCGGCCAGCGCCGCCCCGCCCCGCTCGCCCGCCACCGCGTAGAGCGCCCGGGACTCGCCGGCGTCGCGCAGCTTGGCGGCCAGGTAGCCTTCGACCAACGCCTCGGCCATCCGGGCGACCGGCAGGCCCCGGCTGTCGAGGCAGACCTGCTCCATGGTGTCGGCGATGTCGCTGAGGTGCTTTTCCAGCACCGCCGCCAGCAGGGCGTCGCGGTTGGGGTAGTACTGGTAGACGCTGCCGACCGACATGCCGGCCCGCTCGGCGATGCGGGTGGTGGTGCAGCGGCTGAGGCCCTCGCGGATCAGAACCTGAATCACGGCGGTGTGCAGGGCCTCGATCGTGGCCGCCGAGCGGGCCTGGACCGGCTGTTTGCGGGGCTTCAGGGGGCTTGCGAGGGCGGTCATCGAAAGCGAATTCCAAAACTGAAGGATTCTTCAGATGCTACGCCTCGCTCCACAACGCAAGGAACGCGCAGCATGACTGCCATCGACAAGGCCGGGACCTTCCAGCTCGGCGACCGCACCGTCCGGCGGCTGGGCTACGGGGCCATGCAGCTGGCCGGCCCGCACGTGTTCGGCCCGCCCAAGGACCGCGCCGCCGCCGTGGCCGTGCTGCGCGAGGCCGTGGCGTCGGGCGTGAACCACATCGACACCAGCGACTATTACGGCCCCTTCGTCACCAACGAGATCATCCGCGAGGCGCTGCATCCCTATGCCGACGACCTGGTGATCGTCACCAAGATCGGCGCCCGGCGCGGCGACGACGCCTCGTGGCTGCCGGCCCAGACGCCGGATGAGCTGCGCTCGGCGGTGCATGACAACCTCAAGCGCCTGGGCCTGGAGGCGCTGGACGTCGTCAACTATCGCGCCATGTTCGGCATGGGCCCGGCCGAGGGCTCGATCGCCGAGCAGGTGGGCGTGCTGGCCGACCTCAAGCGCGAGGGCCTGGTGCGCCACATCGGGATCAGCAACGTCACGCCCACCCAGGTGGCGGAGGCGCGCGGGATCACCGACATCGCCTGCGTCCAGAACATGTACAACCTGGTCCACCGCCAGGACGACGCCATGGTCGACGACCTGGCTAACGCCGGGATCGCCTACGTGCCGTTCTTCCCGCTGGGCGGCTTCTCGCCGGTGCAGTCGACGGCCCTGTCGGCGGTGGCCGAGCGCCTGGGCGCGACGCCGATGCAGGTGGCCCTGGCCTGGCTGCTGCGGCGCTCGCCCAACATCCTGCTGATCCCGGGCACGTCGTCGGTAGGGCACCTGCGGGAGAACCTGGCGGCGGCGGACCTGGCGCTGTCGGACGCGGTGATGGCGGAGTTGGAGGGGGTGGCGGCCTGAGCGCCCTAGCTTCGCCGCAAAGCTGGCGCTGAACGCCAGCCGTGATCGCCGCCTTGCCCCCCATCTCCGACCAGGTCGTCGTCGACCTCTCCGCCGGCAAGCCGGTCAACGTCTTTCGGCCGGACGAGGCGTTCGGGGGCGGGCTGGACGGGATGGGCCAGGGCGAGGTGGCGGCGACCTATACGCCCGCCAACATCAAGGCCATGCGCAAGGTCGGCCTGCGCAAGATCACCTACCGGCTGCGGACCGAGCTGGGCAACCAGGTCTGGCACTGGAACCCGCAAGGCCGCTGGAGCGATCCGGCCCGCGCCCAGGGCTACTGGACGTCAAGCGACAAGCCCGGCCCGGCGATCAACCTGTCGAACGGTTACGACCTGCCCCGGCGGGGCATGACCAAGGACAACGCCAACAACGCCGGCTATTCGCGGCTGGACGACGGCGATGTCCGGACCTTCTGGAAGTCCAATCCGTATCTCGACACCCGCTATACCCACGCTCCGGCGCGGCCGCAGTGGCTGGCCGCCGAGCTGGGCGACGCCAAGCCCATCGACGCCGCGCGGCTGACCTGGGCCACGCCCTACGCGGTCGACTACCAGGTGCAGTACTGGACTGGTCACGACGACTGGGACCCGGACGGCGCCTGGGTGACCTTCCCGCACGGCGACATCAAGGGCGCGACCGGCGGGGTGGCGACCTTGAAACTGGCCGACGCGCCGGTCTCCACGGTCATGGTGCGGGTGCTGATGAGCCGCGCCTCGGGGATCGCGCCGAAGGGCTCGACCGACGTCCGCGACGGCCTGGGCTACGCGATCGCCGAGGTCGGGTTCGGGACGCTGGACGCCAAGGGTTTCCACGACGCCATCCGCAAGGGCCGCTCGCGCACGACCCAGAGCGTCATGCACGTGTCCTCGACCGATCCGTGGCACCGGGCGGTCGACAAGAACCTCGATCTGGAACAGCCGGGCCTGGACCTCGTCTACCGCAGCGGCCTGACCAGCGGCCTGCCGATGATTGTCCCGGTCGGGGCGCTGTTCGACACGCCCGAGAACGTCGCGGCCGAGATCCGCTGGCTGCAGCGGCGCGGCTACCCCGTCGACCAGGTCGAGATCGGCGAGGAGGCCGACGGCCAGTACAACGCGCCCGAGGACTATGCCGCGCTCTACGGCCAGATGGCCGACGCGGTCCACGCGGTGAACCCGAACATCACCACCGGCGGCCCCAGCCTGCAGAACGCCGTCGCCGAGATGTGGGGCCCGGACGCCGGCGAGGACCGCTCGTGGACCCGTCGCTTCGTCGACGCCCTGGCCGCGCAAGGCCGGCTGAAGGACCTGGGCTTCGTGTCGTTCGAGCACTATCCGTTCGACGACGTCTGCGGCGACACCGCCGGCAAGCTGCTGGACCACGACGCCCTGCTGGACGCCGACCTGCAGCGGCTACGCGACGACCATGTGCCGGCCAGCACGCCGCTGGTGATCAGCGAGTACGGCTTCTCGGCCTATTCGGGGCGGGTGATGTCGGAGATGCCGGCGGCGCTGCTGAACGCCGACATCGTCGGGCGGTTCATGGCCAGCGGCGGCAAGCAGGCCTTCCTGTTCGGCTTCACGCCCAACCAGCCGATCAACCAGCATCTGGCCTGCGCCGGCTACGGCAACATGATGACCTGGCAGACGGACGAGACCGGCGCGGCCCGTTGGCACAACCCCACCTTCTACGCCGCCTGGCTGCTGGCCAACGCCTGGAGCCAGCCGGGTCACGGCGAGCATGAGATCTGGCCCGCCGCGTCCAGCGTCCGCGACGCCAAGGGTCGCCCGGCGATCAGTTCCTACGCCGTCCATCGCCCCGACGGCCGCTGGTCCGTGATGCTGGTCAACCGCGATCCCAAGGCCGCCCACATGGCCCAGGTCGCCTTCCAGGGTGGTCCCGCGCGGGGCTTCGCCGGCCCCGTCGAGATCTGGCGCTACGATCGCTCGCGCTACGTCTGGAAGGACGCGGGCGAGAAGAGCCGACCAGTCCGCGACCTGCCGCCCCTGAAGCTGCGCCAGGACGGGACCAAGCCCGTGCTCGTGCCGCCGTGGTCGATCGTGGTCGTGCGCGGCGCGGTCAGCCCGACAGCGCCTCGCTGAGCACCCGCATCGCCCTGGTGAGGATGCTCAGCAGCGGCAGCGCCATGAGCTCCTTCATCGTCATCGCCATCAGCGCCGCCAGGCCGGCGATCAGCGCCGTCTCCAGGGTCGCGCCGCCCTTCTCCTCCGCCGCGAACGCGCGGAGGCGAGAGCCCTTCTTCGAGCCGTGATTCATCCCACTGTCCCAAACCGAAACTGAACGGTCGGGTCAGCGCAAGCCGGGCGCCAACTTGGGGTGGAGTTGGGGGAGCCTAGTGCTTCCCGAAGATGTCCTGCACCTTCATGATCGCCGGGCCCATGATCATGACGAACAGCACGGGCAGGAAGAACATGATCATCGGCACGGTCAGCTGGGCCGGCAGGGCCGCGGCTTTCTTTTCAGCGGCCGAGAGGCGCAGGTCGCGGTTTTCCTTGGCCATGACGCGCAGGGCTGTGCCCAACGGCGTGCCGTAGCGCTCGGCCTGGATCATGGCGGTGGCCACGGACTTGATGCCCGGATGGTTGGTCCGGCGGGCCAGGTTCTCATAGGCCTGGCGGCGGTCGGGCAGGTAGGACAGCTCGGCGGTGAGCAAGGACAGTTCCTCGGCCAGCTCCATCGACTGGCCGCCGACCTCGGCGCCGACCTTCTGGATGGCCGCCTCGATCGACATGCCGCTTTCCACGCAGATCAGCAGCAGGTCCAGCGAGTCCGGGAAGGCGGCCACGATCGACTCGCGGCGCTTCTGGGCGACGTTGCTGATGTAGACGTTGGGCGCGTAGTAGCCGACGGCCAGGGCGGCCACGCAGGCGCACAGCTTCTGGATTGGCAGGAAGCCGAAGCCGTTGACGACGTTCAGATAGAACCCGACCACGGCGGCGAACACGAACGGCGCCACGAAGCGGAAGAAGTAGAAGGTCGTCACCGGGCGCGGCCCGCGGAAACCGGCCTGGGCCAGGTTGTCGACGACCTTGGGATCCTCCAGCAGCCGCGACAGCTGCAGCCGGTCCACGACGTTCTTGTAGAGGCCCTCGTCCTGGTGGCGCAGGGTGCTGGCGCCGGGCGCCCCGCCCCGCGCGGCGATGCTCTGGCGCGAGCGGCGGCGCAGTTCCTCGCGGCGGTTGGCCACTGACTTCAGGCGGCCTTCCAGGCTGTTGTTGCGCAGCGCCGGCGAGGCCAGGGTGATGATGGTCGCGAACGTCACCAGGGCGATGAACGCCGTCAGGATGTTCGAGGGATCGGTCAGGGTCTCGACGAGTTTCAAGGCGGCCCTCCCCTCAGAACTTGAAGTTGATCATCTTGCGCATCACCAGGATGCCCAGGGTCATCCACACGAGGCCGCCCAGCACCATCAGCTGGCCGCGCGGATCGGTGAACATCGGCTTCATGTAGGCCGGCGAGGTGACGCTGATCAGGCCGACGACGCCCGGCGGCAGGCAGCCGATGATCGAGGCCGAGGCGACGGCTTCGGCCGACAGCGCCTTGATCTTCTCCTTCATCAGCTTGCGCGCGCGCAGGACGGTGGAGAGGTTGCCCAGGGCCTCGGCCAGGTTGCCGCCGGTCTTGGCCTGGATGCCCAGCACGATCGAGAAGAAGCGCAGCTCGCTGGTGGGCATGCGCTCGTACATCTTCTCCAGGGCCGCATCGATCGGCACGCCCATGGCGATGTTCTCGGTCAGGGTGCGGAACTCGCCGCCCAGGGGCTCGGGGCTCTCCTTGCCGATGATCTTCAGGCAGTCGTGGACCGGCAGGCCCGACTTGATGCCGCGCACGATGATGTCGATGGCGTCCGAGAAGGCCTCGGTGAACTTCTTGGTCCGGCTCTTGGCCAGGAAGCTCAGCACCCAGCGCGGCAGGCCCAGGCCGGCGGCGAAACCGCCAAACAGGGCGAACAGCGGATGCTGGCCCAGGACGAGCACGATCAGGGCGACGACCAGGGCCAGCACGCCGCTGATGATCCAGAACATCTTGACGTTCTGGCCCAGGCCCGCGGCCAGCATGCGCGCGCTGATGCTCAGCGTGGCCTTCTTCTGCTTGCGCTCCTGTTCCTTGAGCGCCTTGAGGATGTTCTGGCGACGGGCGTCGGGCGTGTTGGCGGCGGCCTTGGCGCGGACGCTGGCCTGACGCTCGCCGCCCCCGGCGATCATCTGGGCGCGCTTGGCGGCCTTGGCCTGGCCGTTGTCGCCGCCGGCGAAGGCGAAGCCCAGGCCCGCGATGGTGATGAAGCCCAGGATACCGGCCAGGATGAACAGCATCGCCGCCTACTCCGCCGCGTCGAGGGCTTCGGCCAGCTCGCGCTCCAGGCCGTAGTAGCGGGCGCGATCCCAGAAGCGCGGACGGGCGATGCCGGTCGAGCGGTGCTTGCCCACGACCTTGCCCTCGGCGTCCTCGCCGGTGATCTCGTAGACGAACAGGTCCTGGGTGACGATGACATCGCCTTCCAGGCCCACCACCTCGGTGATGTGGGTGATGCGGCGGCTACCGTCACGAAGGCGGGCGGCCTGGACGATGACGTCGACCGAGCCGACGATCATCTCCTTGATGGTCTTCGAGGGCAGGCCGTAGCCGCCCATGGTGATCATGGACTCGATACGGCTGATGGCTTCGCGCGGGCTGTTGGCGTGCAGCGTGCCCATCGAGCCGTCGTGGCCGGTGTTCATGGCCTGCAGGAGGTCGAACGCCTCCGGGCCACGGACTTCGCCGACGATGATGCGTTCGGGACGCATCCGCAGACAGTTCTTGACCAGGTCCCGCATGGTCACCGCGCCGGAGCCTTCCAGGTTCGGCGGACGGGTTTCCAGGCGCACGACGTGCGGCTGCTGCAGCTGCAGTTCGGCGGCGTCTTCGCAGGTCACGACCCGTTCGGTGGGGTCGATGAACGCGGTCATGGTGTTGAGCAGGGTCGTCTTGCCCGAACCCGTACCGCCGGAGATGACGATGTTGCAGCGGCAGGCGCCGATGACGCCCAGGACCCGCGCCCCTTCGGGACTGATGGAGGCGAACTCCACCAGGTTCTTCATGGTCAGCTTGTCCTTCTTGAACTTCCGGATGGTCAGGGTGGGACCATCCAGAGCCAAGGGCGGCGCGATGACGTTGACGCGCGAGCCGTCGGGCAGGCGGGCGTCGCAGATCGGCGAGCTTTCGTCGACGCGGCGGCCGACCTGGCTGACGATCCGCTGGCAGATGTTCATCAGCTGCAGATTGTCGCGGAAGCGCACGTTGGTCAGCTGGACCTTGCCGCCCACTTCGATGAACACACGGTGCGCGCCATTGACCATGATGTCGGCGATGTCGTCGCGGGCCAGCAAGGGCTCCAGCGGACCATAGCCGAGGACGTCGTTGATGATGTCCTGGACCAGGTGCTCCTGCTCGGAGACCGACATCGAGACGTTCTTGATCGCCACCAGCTCGGCGACGATGTCGCGGATCTCTTCGGCCGCCGCCTTGATGTCGAGCTGGGCCAGCTGGCTCAGGTCGATGGTGTTCAGCAGGGCGTTGAAGATCGTGGTCTTGGTGGCGTGGTAGTAGTCGCTCTGCTCACGGACGATGTTGGTCGTCTGGGCGGCGGCGACGCCCTGGGCGGCGCGCAGCTGGTCGAGGCCCACCGTCGCCTTGGGCGCGGGGCCGCCGGTCTTGGGACCGTTGACCTTGGGCGGCGGAGCGGTCGGGGCGGGCGCGGCGGCGGCGGGCTCGACCCGCTGCGGACGCGTGGCGATGGCCGCGCCGCCCGCCGGGGCGGGGGGCGGCGCCTTCTGTTCGGCGGGGGCTGACTGATCGCGCTTGCCGAACATCTACTTCTTCTTGAACAGGCCCGAGAGCATGGAAGACTTCTGCGAGGGCGGCGGCTCGCGGCGGCTGATCAGGCGGGCCAGGTGCTCCAGCCCCTCGGCGGCCTTCGACTTCGGCGCCACCTCGGCCAGCATCTGGCCGTTGTTGGCGGCCATGCCGTAGGGCTTGGGGTCGAACGGCAGCACCAGCGAAGGCTGGACGCCCAGGGCCTCGCCGAAGTCCTTCACGGGGATCTCGGGACGGCCGGGCACGCCGACCTGGTTCAGCACCAGGCGCGGCGGCACGTCGTTGGGGCGCGAGCCCTTGACCAGGTCGATGATGTTCTTGGCGTTGCGCAGGGAGGCCAGGTCCGGCGTGGCGACCACGACCAGGTCGTCCGAGCCGACCAGCACCCGGCGGCAGGCCGCGTTCCAGACGTGCGGGATGTCCAGCACCACGAAGGGCGCCGCGCCGCGGATCTTCTGGGTCACTTCCTCATAGGCGTCGGCGCCGAACTCGTAGTCGTCGTCCAGCGAGGCCGGGGCGGCGAACAGGCTCAGGCGATCGCCGCAGCGGACCATCATGCGGTCCATCAGCACCGGGTCCAGGCGGTCGGGCTGGCTCAGCGCGTCCAGCACGCCTTGCAGCGGGTCCTGATTGAAGTCCAGGCCGGCGGTGCCGAAGGCCAGGTCGAGGTCGACCAGCACCGTGGCGGTCTGCATCTTCTCGGCCATGGCCCATGCGAAGTTGTGCGAGAGCGTCGAGGCCCCCACCCCGCCCTTGGCGCCGACGAAGGCGATCTGGCGGCCGACGAACGGCGCGGACGGGTCGGCATAGAGGCCGCCGACGGCGCGGATCACCTGCAACGGACCCAGCGGTTGGGTAAGGTACTCGCTGACCCCGCGACGCATCAGCTCGCGATAGAGGGCGATGTCGTTGGTCTGGCCCAGCACGACGACCTTGGTGCCCGGGTCGCAGACCTGGGCCAGGCTGTCGAGCAGGTGCAGCAGGCGCTGGGCGCTGTCGTTGGTCTCGACCATGACCAGCGAGGGCGTCGGCTGGTTCTGGTAGTACTCGACCGCCGCTTCCAGGCCGCCGTCGCGGACGATGGTCGAGGCCCGGGCCATGCGGCGATCCGCGGCGGCGTGCTCGACCATGGCCGCCGTTTCCGGACGGGCGCAGAAGGCGTGGATGGTGATGCGCGGGATGGCCGCGTCGCCCATGCCGCCGTCGGCGAGAGGCTCGTGATAGACCGGCGCGGCGGGCGCCGCCTCGGCGACGTCCAGATCGTGATCCTCATAGGCCGCGGCGGCCGGTTGCGGCGCGCGCTGTTGCGGCTGCGGCTGCGGGGGCCGCTGCTGCGGTTGCGGCTGCGGAGCGCGTTGCTGCTGTTGTTGCGGCTGAGCCGGGCGCGGCGCCTGAGCCTGCGGCGCGCGCGGCTGCGGCGCTTCCGGGCGAGCGGGCGGGAAGTCGGCGAACGGGTCGTCGAAGCCGCCCACGGCCGGGTTCAGCGACGGCGGCGCGGACGCGCGCCAGGGATCGGACGCGCCCGTCGTGAACTCGTCGGCGGCGTCGAAGCCCAGGTCGAAGGGGTCGTTGTCGGACGGCCGCATTACGGGATCGCCTTCGTGAGCGAGGCGCTGGCCTGGTCGTCCTTCTTGGAGCTGGTCACTTCGCCCTTGCGGTACTTGCCGAACACTTCGCCGCGACGGCCGGCGTCGATCGGGGTCATGTCACGCGGCCGGACCAGGTCCTCGGGGTTGGCGACCTGAGCGGCCAGGTTGGCGGCGATGGCGCAGCCGAAATTGTCGTAGGCGGTGTTGTTGCGGGTAGCCGTCAGGTTCTCCCAACGCTCGCCGCATTTGATCTTCTCGGCCTCGTAACGGAGGAAGCCGACGCGGATGGTGGCGTCGTCCGGACCGGCCGGGTTGAAGCCGACGACCCGCACGCGCGAGCCCGCCGCGCCCAGGGTGATCAGGCGATCGCGGATCTGGGTGGCCATGGCGCCGCTGTTGTTGGGCGTGGTCACGACCAGCTCGCGGGCTTCGGCCTGCAGCCAGCGGTCCATCAGGGCCTCCAGCGCGGCCGACTGGTTGGCCGACAGGCCCGTGGCATGCGGGGCCAGCACGATCTCGTCCGGCGCGGACGTGACCTTGATCTTGTCCATCCACTGCTGGGTGTCGGTCGCCGCGGTCTTCGACGGGCCCTGGTCGGGCGGCGTCGAGGCGCAGGCGGCAAGGCCCGACATGGCCAGGGCCACGAGGACGGTCTTGACGAAAGGCTTGTGCGTCATGGCGGCGTCCTACTCGATCACATAGCCGACGGGGCCCTGGTACGCGCGCCCCGCGTTGGCGCCCGCGGGCGCCTTGACCACCTTGTTGAGCCGGCCCAGCAGGACCGTGCTCATGTCGTTGGCGAATTCCAGGCCGTCGGCCGGCGTCTGCAGGTTCTGCGGACGGGTCGGGTCGACGATGTAGGGGGTGATGATGACCACCAGCTCGGTCTGACCGTTCTGGAAGTCGCGCGACCGGAACAGCGCGCCCAGGATCGGCATCGAGGTCATGCCGGGCAGCGAGTCGATGGTCTGCTTGGAGGTCTGCTGCAGCAGGCCGGCGATCATGAACGCCCCGCCCGACGGCGCTTCGACCGTGGTCTCGGCGCGGCGGACCGTCAGGCCCGGCACCACCAGGGTCGAGTTCGTGCCGTTGGCCAGCGAGAACGCGCCCAGGCTGGACAGTTCCGAGACCTCGGTCGAGATCTTCAGCGAGATACGGCCGCCCGACAGCACCACCGGGGTGAAGCCCAGGCCCACGCCGTACGGCTTGAACTCGATCGAGACCTTGCCGGTGTCGTCATTGCCGGTCGGGACCGGGAACTCGCCGCCGACCAGGAAGTGGCCCGCTTCGCCGGACACGGCCGTCAGGCTCGGCTCGGCCAGGGTGCGCATCAAGCCCACGCGCTCGAAGGCCTGCAGACAGGCGCCCAGCTTGTTGCCGGTGACGGTCTGCCAGGCGGTCTGGGCGACCGCGCCCAGCGTGCTGGTGACGGCGTTGGACGTCGTGCTGGACGAGCCGGTGTTGGTGCCGCTGCCGCTGTTGATCGAGCTGGTGAAGGTCCGCGAGCCGTCCGGCGAGACCGACGTCGTGACGTCGGCCAGGCTGGTCGAGCTGCTGAAGTTGCTGGACTGGTTCGTCCCGCTGCTGGACCCCGACTGGCTGGTGGTGCTGTTGTTCAGCTGGTTGTTGGTCGTGCGCAGGTTGTTGCGGCCGTAGCAGAGGTCGGCCCCGCCCAGCATCGCGCCGTTGACGCCGAAGGTGTTGTCGCGGCCCAGGCCGTAGGTCTTGAACCCGTCGTTGAGCAGGTTCGAGGTCGAGATGCCCAGCTGCTTGATGACGTTGCGCTGCACCTCGACGATGCGGACCTGCAGCATCACCTGGTCCTTGCCGGCGATGGTCAGCATGTTCAGCACGTTCTCCGGCTTGCCGGTGAACTGGGCGGCGATGCGCGAGACGGCGTCGGATTCCGAGGCGTTGCGGACCATGCCGGTCAGCACGACGCTGTCGCGGATCGGCTGAACCTGGATCTTGGAGTCGGGCAGCACGCGGGCCAGGGTGGCGGCCAGTTGCTCGACCGGCTGGACCACGCGGATGTTCAGCGACACGATCCGGCGGCCGGCGGCGTCGAAGAAGGCCGCGTCGGTCACGCCCTCGGTCAGGCCCAGCACATAGACCCGGCGCTTGTCGCGCAGCACGGTGTCGGCCACCAGCGGGTTGGTGACCAGCAGGTCGCGGACGTCGCTGGGCAGCTCGATGATCGCCGACTTGCCCCGGACCAGCTCGACCGTGGCGGCGCTCTGGTCGGCGTTGAGGACGATGCGGGTCACCTGGTCGCCCATCGGCGGCGGCGGAGCGATCGGCATCGCCGGCATCACCGGAGCCGGGGCCGGACGCGAGACGCGGGCGGCGGGGCGATAGACGTGCGAGCCGCCGACCGGACCGTCGGCGAAGGCCGGCGCGGTCGAGGACAGGCCCAGCAGGACAGCCAGGTTGGCCGTCAGGATGCGGCGCTTGGGATGCATGGGGACCTTCACCGGGCGGCTCATGGACGCACCGCCACGCTGGTGGTCTGGCCGCCGCGATTGATGCGGATGGTGGGTTCTTCAGCGGCGATGACGGGCGCCTGGGCCTTGGCGTTGGTGATGCCCGAGGGACCGCCCAGGTCGGTATAGGCGCGCAGGGCCAGGGTGACCGGGCCGCTGGCCTTGGCGCGGGTCAGGGCCTCGGCCTCGGCCGGACCGACCTCGAGGGTGGCGGTGGCCGCGACGATGGACTTGGCGTCCTTCTCGGCGGAGGTCGACTGGTCGAGCGCCAGCACGCGGATGTTCTCCAGCACGGTCTCGGCGCGGATCAGCTTGTTGCCGCCGCCGTTGGCGCTGGTGTCCTGCAGCTCGCGGGTCATCAGCACGTCGACGCGGTCGCCGGGCAGGATGAAGCCGCCGACCGCGGTCTCGGAGGTGACCGGCACGGCCATGGCGCGCTTGCCGGGGGTCAGGACGACGGACAGGTAGCCGCCCTCGCCGCCGCGCACGATCTTGCGGTTGGTGATCGGTTCGCCGGTCAGGACGGGGTCGCGGACGATCGCGCCCTCGACGATCTTGGCGGGGTCGCCGCCGATCATCTGGTCGGCGGCGCCGCTGACGGCGGCCTTGGCGGCCTCGACCTTGCCGTCCGGCGAGGCCTGGGCCGCGCCATTGGTGATGAAGGCGCTGTTGATGGCGTCGGAGGGCCAGGCCTGCCAGGTGACGTCGGCGGCCACCAGGCGCGTGCCGATCGGCAGGTCGCGCTTGGCGACCAGGACCTGGGTCATGGGTTTGCCCGGCGCTACGGGGGCCGCGGCGGCGACCGGCGCGACCGGCTTGCCGCCCAGCGCGCGCTGCAGGACCACGGCCAGGCCGATGGCCGAGACGGCGGCGATCAGGACGATCAGGAGTCGAACGGGGCTCATGGCGCGGGCTGAAACTCTAGGGGGAGCCGAGCGGCCGCCAATTCGGCGAGCGCGCACGATTCGTCAGTCAGCCTTTCTGGCCACGTCCCATGCTCGCCTGTGCATGGTTAACGGCTGCTAAAAGTTTTCACCGTTCAGGAGGCGGGACACGCGGCAGGGTGTCGCGGGATGAGTCAGCGCGCGGCTGGACTCAACTCAAAGGAGTCTCAACCCAGGGCGGCGACGGCGAGCGCGCCGTGCGGGAAGGCCCAGAGGGCGCCGGCGGCGATGGCGACGCCATAGGGCAGATCGCTCTCCTTGGCCGTCAGCTTGCGCAGCCAGGCCGGGCCGCCGGCCATCACCGGGACCAGGTAGCCCGAGCGGAGGGCCAGGATGGTCAGGGTCAGGACGCCGCCCGCCAGACCGGTATAGACAAGGAACATGAAGGCGCCGGGCCAGCCCATCCACAGGGCGCAGACCGCGAACAGCTTGCCGTCGCCGCCGCCGATCCAGCCGGCCGCGAACATCCCCATTCCGAGGACAAGAGCGCCGACGCCCACGGCCAGGCACAGGCCGATCTGGGCCAGGGGCGCGCCGCAGATCAGCGCGGTCGGCACGAAGGCGGCCAGCAGGGCCAGCGAGATCCAGTTGGGGATCGTGTAGCTGACCAGGTCCTTCAGCCCGCCCAGGATGGCCAGGATCGGGAAGATCAGCAGCAGCGGGATCTGGATGGCTTGCATGCTCTCGAGCCTTCTTCAGTCCCTCGCGGGACCTCTTCGACCGGGTCATTCTGGGACGGACGGGTGAAGCAATCGTTTCCCGCGAACGGGGAAATCCAGGCTTCAAAACAAAAGAAAAGGGCCGAGGCGTAAGCCTCGACCCTCTTCTTTTCGAGCGTGTAGCCTAGGACTTAGGAACCGCCAGCGGTCGAGACCTTGTCGGCGACGCTCTTGAACTTCGAGTTCAGGTTGGTGCCCAGGACGGTGACGCCCGAGATGATGACGACGGCGATGAGGGCAGCGATCAGGCCGTATTCGATGGCCGTGGCGCCCGATTCATCCTTCAGAAAGCGCGTGACGAACTTGGTCATGAGTAGATCTCCTAAAGTCAGAGCGGGTTGATTTGAGGTCTCAAGCCGGCTCGACTTGCTCACCCCCGAAAACACGATCAATTTCGCCCAGCTCGCTTAATGGCCAGTAAATGCGGAATAGTTTTCAGCGATTTTCTTTTGGTTTATTTGTATTTACCGTTATTTGTTCTTAACCATGGGCGCGACAAACGCGCTCAATCCCTTCTGAATCAAGGACTTTCTCAAGCGACGCTTGGACGCATACAGCGTGGCTTTAGTCTTTTGTTGACCAAACAAAGTGATGCTGCGGGACATTCGGATCCCAGATCGGAAACCTCATGCGTCGCCTCTCGCTCGCCATCGCCGCCGTCCTGACCCTCTCGGGCGCGGCTGCTCATGCTCAAACGGGCGTCCTGCCGGTCACGGCGGCCTCCGTCGAACTGCCGCTCGGCCAGGGCGAGACCTCCTACGTGACCGTGGGCGGCGCGGTGCGCGACGTCGTGGTCGCCGATCCGGCGGTCGCCGACATCAGCGTCGTCAACGAGCGCACCCTGCTGGTCATGGGCAAGCGTCCGGGCGTCACCGCCCTGATGATCTTCGGGGCCGGCGGCCGCACCCTGGCCGCCCGCCAGGTGGTGGTCTCGGAAAGCGGCGACAGCGGCGTGACCATCTATCGCGGCGTCAACGGCGCCGGCTATGCCTGCGCCAGCCGCTGCACCCGCGTGGTCGCCGCCGCCCCGGGCGCCGCCGCTCCCGCCCCGGCCGCGGGCACGCCGTAAGCGCCCCTCACGTACGTAGGCGCGCGCTCTAACCACTTGGTAGGATCGCTCGGCTAACCTGCGGGACGATCACTTCAGGGTCCTGGCGCCGCATGGCCTACAGCTTCATCCCCGTTCGCGCCCGCCGCCGGCTGGCCCGCCTGACCGGCCGCTTCTCGCGCGCCGAGCAGGGCGCGACGGCGGTCGAGTTCGCCCTGGTCTTCATGCCGTTCCTGATGCTCATCTTCGCGATGATCGAGCTGGGCCTGGCGTTCCTGGTCTCGCTCCTGCTCGAGAACGCCATCATCGACGTGGGCCGCACCATCCGCACCGGCGAGGTGCAGACCACCGGCGGCACCGCCGCCACCTTCAAGACCGCCGTCTGCAACAGGATCGGGGTGATCGGCTCGATGAGCTGCTCCAGCGCCCTGCAGCTCGACGTGCGCACCTATGCCGACTACTCGACCAGCAACAGCTCGTCGGCCGCCACCGGCACCGTGCCGACCACCATGCAGTTCACCCCCGGCGTGGCCGGCTCGATCGTGCTGGTCCGCGCCTACTACACCTGGCCGCTGGTCACGCCGCTGCTGCAGACCGGTCTGCAGAATTCCAGCGGCAAGCGGATCATCTACGCCGCCACCGCCTTCACCAACGAGCCGTACGACCAATGACCCGTCGCTCGCCCCGTTTCCTGAAAAGCGTCTCGCTGAAGACCTTCTGGCGCGATCGCCGTGGCGTCACGGCCATCGAGTTCGCCCTGATCGCCCCCGTGCTGCTGCTGATGTACTGCGGCTTCGCCGAGACGACCCAGGCCATGATGGCCCAGCGGCGCCTGTCGAACCTGACCTCGCAGATCGGCGACTTGGTGGCCCAGGGCACCCAGACGGGCCCGCTGAAGATGAACGACAACTTCGCCATCGGGAACGTGATCATGGCCCCCTACCCGACGGCCACGCTGAAGATGTGCATCTACAGCGTCATCTCGGACGACAAGGGCAAGGACACCGTCGCCTGGGTGCAGCCCAACGCCGCCGGGGCCGGCATGACCGGCTGCCCGTCCAAGGCGGGCGTGACCGTCACCGACATCCCGGTCGGCGCCCTGCCCGCCAGCCAGAGCATCATCGTCTCCAAGGCCAGCTACGACTACACCTCGCCGATCAAGCTGGTCATGCAGTCCACCATGACCTTCAAGCGCACCTACTATCTGCGCCCGCGCCGCACCGACGCGGTGGCCTGGATCAACACGCTGTAGCCAGTTTCTCGACCAGCGGGTGCGGCGCGAAGACGCGTTCGCCCAGCTGAGCGATCGGACGCACGCCGATCAGGCTGTTGGTCAGGAACACAGCTTCGGCGCGGTCCAGCGCATCGGCCCCAGCCGCGACCTCCTCGACCGGCTCCAGCGCCAGCAGCCGCGCCCGGGTGATCCCCGCCAGCACGCCGCAGTCCAGGCGCGGGGTGTAGAGCCGCCCGTCCTCGATCCAGAACAGGTTGGCCGCCGCCGCGCAGGCGAGCTCGCCGCGATTGTTCAGCATCACCGCCTCGTCGACGCCGGCGGCCTTGGCCTCGGCCCGGGCCAGGACGTTGTCGAGATAGCTCAGGGTCTTCAGGCGCGAGGCCGGCGAGCCCTCGTTGCGGCGCGTGGTCGCGATGATCGCCGTGGCCGGGGTCGCGGGCGGCGCGGACGGCGCGGCCGTGGCGAACAGACGCGGCAGCGGCACGGCCGGCCGGTCCAGCCCGCGCCCGCCCGAGCCGGCGGTCAGGGTCAGGCGCACGGCGAACCGGCCCTCCCCCCGGATGGCGTCACGCACCCGGCGCTCGGCCTCGTCGCGGGCGAACGGCAGGTCCAGCATCGCGCAGCCGGCGGCCATGCGGTCGAGGTGGGCGGTCAGATGCGGCAGATCGCCGTCCACCGCCAGCAGGGTCTCGAACAGGCCGTCGCCCAACAGCAGGCCGCGATCGTTTTGGGGGATCATTCCGTCAGGGCCCTCTTCAGCGCGGCGATCTTGGCCTCGGTCTCCAGGCGCTCGCCGTGCGGGTCGCTGTCGGCGACGATCCCGGCTCCGGCGCGGGCCTCCAGCGTCCAACCTTGGCCGTCCTGCACGAGACCGACTGTGCGGATCAGCACGCTGGAGTCGAACGCCCCGTCGAAGCCGGCCCAGAAAAGCGATCCGCAATAGGGTCCGCGCGGCGGCTCCAGGCTGGTGATGACCTTCATCGCCTGGACCTTGGGCGCCCCGGTGATCGAGCCGGGCGGGAAGCTGGCCCGCAGCAGGTCGGCGACCGTTCGACCGCTGGCCAGCCGGCCGGTCACCGTCGAGACCAGGTGATGGACGTTGGCGAAGCTCTCGACCTTGAAGAGCTCCGGCGCGCGGACGCTGCCCGGCGGGCTGACCCGGGCCAGGTCGTTGCGCATCAGGTCGACGATCATCAGGTTCTCGGCCCGGTCCTTGTCGCTGGCCAGCAGCGCGGCGGCCAGGGCGCGGTCCTCGGTCGCGTCGCGGCCTCGGGGACGAGTGCCCTTGATCGGCTGGGTCAGGATCGCGCCGGCCGCGTCGACCTTCAGGAACCGCTCGGGCGAGTTGGAGACCAGCGCCCGCCCCGGCAGGCGGAGATAGGCCGAGAACGGGGCCGGGCTCTGGCCGCGCAGCCGAGTGAACAGGTCGAACGGGTCGGCGCCGGCGGCGAGGCGCCCGGTCCAGGCGCGGGCGATATTGGCCTGGAAGATCTCGCCGGAGAGGATGCGGGAGACCACTTCGGCGACGGCGGCCTCGTAGGCCTCGCCGTCGGAGGCGGTGAGGTCCGGGCACAGCGGACCTTCGAACGGCGCCTGGTCGGCGGAGGCGTCCAGCCAGGCGAGGGCGTCCCGAGCTCTGCTCTGGGCCTCGCTGTCAGTCTCGCCGCGTCCGACCGCAACGACCTGCCGTGCGTGATGGTCGAAGGCCAGCAGCGCCGGATAGCGGGCGCAGGTCAGGTCCGGCCAGGCGGTGCGGGCGAGGTTCAATTGCTCGACGCGGTCGCCGAGCTCGTAGGACGCCAGGCCGACGACGCCACCTTGGAAAGGGGGACCTTCCGGATCGGCGGGCAAGCGAGGGCCGAGCAGGTCGGTCAGCGCGACGAACGGATCGTCAGCGACCTCGAACGTCTCGTCCGGCTGGCGCAGCAGATACGACCACCGCCCCGCGCCACCCGTGACCAAGGCGCAGGCGTACGCCTCGTCCCGGAACGGGGCCAACGCCCACACCGGCTCGCGCCAGGGGGCGGTTAGAAGAGCGACGCGGCGCATGGGCGGGGTTTAGCGGCTCCCGCCCGTCGGGACTACTCCCGTCCCCCGCCCTTCACCGTGAACAGCCCGATCAGCCCCAGGGCCAGCAGCCCCGCGATCGGGATGAACCCGGCCACCTGGCTGGCGAAGATCTTCGTCGCCAGGGCCACCAGCAGCGAGCCCAGCCACATGGTCGCCGTGCCCGACAGCGAGAACAGGCCAAAGAAGGCCGCCATCCGATCCGGCGGGGCCAGGCGCACCAGCAGCGTGCGGCTCGAGGCGTATTGCGCGGTGACGAAGACGGCGATCAGCAGGCCGAGGCCCAGATAGATGATCTCCGGCAAGGTGCGGAACAGCGGGCCGTTCCAGACGGCGGGATGGGTCGCCGCGTCCCAGGTCCAGAAGTAGAGGATCTTCTCGCGGCCCATGCCCAGCGTGCCCAGCAGCACCAGGATGCAGACCCCGACCTCGACCTGGATCGCGCGGCGCGGCCCCAGGGTCTTGTCGAACCACGGCGCGACGAGGCCTCCCAGCACCCCGAAGATCGACAGCGAGATGCCGTAGGCCAGCATCTCCAGCTCGCCCCACTTCATGAGGCCGGCCGCGAACAGGCCGCCGAAGATCAGCAGCGCGGTCATGCCGTCGCAATAGAGCATCCGCGCGCCCAGGAACTTGGCGACGTCGGCATGGCCCTTGAGGTTGCCGAAGGTGTCGAGGATCAGCTTGATGCCTTCCTTGATCGACGCGAGCAGCGAGACGCCGGTGCGCGGGGCGTCGCGGGTCCACAGGAAGAACGGGATCGCGCCCAGCAGCATGACCGCCGCCGACAGCGGTCCGACGACGCGGCTGGGCTCGTGGTCGGCCTGGCTGAGGCCGAACAGCGGGGCCGACGGCACGAACGACCACGGCACCACGCCGGGCAGTACGAAGGCCCACATCACGAAGATCAGCAGAGACACCGAAAGGCCGTTGGCGAGCGCGTAGCCCAGGCCAGACAGCACCGGCTCCTGACCCTTCTCGGCCGAGCGCGCCAGCAGCGAATTGTTGAGCACGTCGCCGCAGTTATAGGCCACGCCCAGGACGATCAGCGCCAGGCCGACGAGGTCGACCGGCAGCCCGCCGGGCTTGGCCAGCCACAGGGCGAACAGCAGCGGGGCCATGATCGCCAGGATCCCGGCCATGAACGGCTTGCGCGGCCCGAACCGCTCGATCGAGGCCCCCAGGATCGGGGCCAGGGCGGCGGTCAGCAGGCCATAGACGGTGGAGATGTCGGCGACGGTCGCCTGGCCCCGGACCGGATCGCCGACCAGCACCCGCGAGAAGTAGGGCGAGAAGACATAGATGGTGACCAGGATCACATAGGGGTCGCGCGAGCCCTGGTGCAGGATCCAGCTGAGCGCGCCTCGGGAGAGCTTCTGTTTGGGCGCGGGGACCAGTTCGTCGTCGCCCACGACATCGCTCATGCCCGGAGGGGCGCCCGCCAACTCGCTCATACCGCACCCTGATGACGCTTGGCCCTCTGGTGGGGCCGTGGGGTGAGGCTGGACCTTAAACGAGCGTTTGTCACGTGGCGGATTTGGAGTTTCCTTCTCCCCTTGCGGGAGAAGGTGTCAGCCGCAGGCTGACGGATGAGGGGTCGCGCCGGACGTGCCGAGAAACCCCTCACCCGACCCGCTTCGCGGGCCACCCTCTCCCGCAAGGGGAGAGGGGATTAGGCGAGAATGTGAGCCCTGACAGCTTCCCGCGTGTCCGCATCAACCCCCACCGCCTGCTCCAGATACCCGTCCAGCCCCCCGTGCTGCGCCTTGATCACCTCGAACGCCGCCGCCAGGTACCGCGCCTCGACGCCCATCGCCGCGCGCATGGCGGCTTCGTCCGGGCGGCGGCCGGTCAGGCCCTGGATGTGGTCCATGAACATCGCCCCGCGCCGGTCGAAGCGGGTCGGGTCGTTGGTCAGCAGGTAGTCGTCGATGACGTCGTCATCCGACACCCCGGCGATGTGGTGGGTCAGGGCGGCCAGCACGCCGGTGCGGTCCTTGCCCGCCGCGCAGTGGATCAGGGCCGGACCCTTGCCTTCCGCCAGCGCCAGGAAGTAGCGGCGGAAGAGGTCGATGTGCCGTTCCTTGAACGGCAGGCGCCGGTAGTACTCGTCCATATAGTCGTGGACCGTATCCACCGTGAGGTCGGTGCTGGTGATGAACTCCAGCCACGGATCGACGCCGGTGACGCCCAGGTCGTTGTCGATCACCTGTGCGGCGAACCCCGTCCAGCGGCGCGAGGGCGAACGCTCGCGCTCATTGGGCCGGCGCAGGTCGACGAGGGTGACGATGCCCATGGCCGCCAGGGTCGCGAGGTCGGCGTCGGTGGCCTCGGCCTGGTGGGCGGCGCGGAACAGCACGCCCCGCTTCAGGCGTCCCTCCCCCACGGCGTAGTCGCCGAAATCGCGGAAGTTCTCGACGCCTTGGAGAGGGATGTGCCGGGTCATTCTACTTCCTTAGCAGCGGCTGGATGCGGTCCTGCAACGGCTGGTCGACATAGGTGTGGAAGAGCCACGCGGCCCCATAGGCGATCGGGAAGCCGGCCAGCCACATCAGCCACTGCCAGCCGATGCCGATCGGCACCGTCTCGATCAGCTTGTGGACGGCGCTCCAATAGATCACGCCCACGAAGATGTGGGTGATGAACAGGGCGAAGGAGAGCTTGGCGCCCTCCTCGATCCACTGGCGCGGGTTCTTCACCGGCAGGCGGCCGGCGCCCAGCACGATCATGGCGATGGCCAGCAGCGACGGGCCGTCGAACAGCCAGGTGTCGGGCAGGGCGTAGCGGTCCAGCGGCTGGGTGATGACCAGCAGGGCGACGCCGCCCCACAGCAGGGCCTTGGCCGCCTGCTCCGACGGCCAGCGCATGTCGACCGCGCGCGCCAGGCAGATGCCGAGGATGAACAGCGGCAGGGCGCGGATGACGCCGTACTGGAACTGCAGATCCGGCAGGGCGTGGTGGAAGACGTGGCGGGCGACGACCTCGAACACCGCCAGGATCGCGGCCGCGCCCAGCGGCAGCACCCAGGCGTGGCGCACCTTGCTGACCGTCTTCCAGAAGAACGGGAACAGGGCGTAGCAGACGATCAGCGCCGACAGCGACCAGCTGGGCAGGTTCCAGCCGTCGCTGGTGAAGCCCCAGGCGTGGACCAGGAAGGCCTGGGCCGGCAGTTGGTCCCAGGCGAAGCGGCTGGGCTTGTGGGCGTCGGTGCCGACGGTGTTGAGCAGCAGCACCAGCACGGCCAGGAAGCCCAGCACCACCAGGTGCCCCGGCCACACCCGCGCCGCACGGCGGGCCCAGAAGCGCACCGGCGAGATCCGCCCGCTCAGCACCGAGCCGCCATAGGCCCGGCCCAGCACATAGCCGGACAACATCAGGAAGAAGTCTGTCGCCAGGAACCCGCGCGAGAACACCTGGCCGAAGCGCTCGATCCGCATCGGGCTCTCGGCGCCATAGTGGTAGACGACGATCAGCAGCGAGGCGAGGAAGCGCAGGAAATCCAGCGCGCCGCCGCGCACGACTTCCCGCTCGGGACGGAGGCTGACGGGCTCCGGCGCGGGCGTCTGACCCGGGGGAATCTGGGAAAGCGGGACGGTCACGGCCGGCGGCATACCAAAGCCGGCCTTCCTGCGAAAGTCGTCAGCCCAAGGTCGGCTTGCGGTATGGCGTCACGGCCACTATCTGCAACTTCTACTGTTTCCAATAGGTTTCGACCATGTCTCGCATGCCCGTCCTGTTCGTCGGCCACGGCTCGCCGATGAACGCCATCGAGGACAACGCCTGGAGCCGCGACTGGCGCCGGCTGGGCGAGACCCTGCCGCGCCCCAAGGCCGTGCTGATGGTCAGCGCCCACTGGGAGACGCGCGGCGCCTCGGCGGTGAGCGCTTCTGAAGCGCCGGAGACGATCCACGATTTCGGCGGCTTCCCGCAGGCGCTGTTCGACGTCCAGTACCGGGCGCCGGGCGATCCGGCGCTGGCTGGGCGGGTGGCGGAGCTGCTGTCGCCGGACGTGGTCGTGCAGCATCCGACGCGCGGGCTCGACCATGGCGCCTGGGGCGTGCTGAAGCCGATGTATCCGGACGCGGACGTGCCGGTGGTGCAGCTCAGCATCGATCGCGGGCGGCCGGATCGCTGGCACTACGAGGCCGGGCGGCGCTTGGCGGCTCTGCGCGACGAAGGCGTGCTGATCATGGGCAGCGGCGACATCGTCCATAACCTGCGGGCGGCGGATTTCCGGCGGCCGGAAGCGCCGGAATGGGCGGATCGGTTCAATGAGAAAGCGAAGGCGCTGATCGCGGCGGGGGATCATGACCCGCTGATCGATTGGCGGAGCCTGGGGCCGGACGCGGAGATCTCGATCAACAGCGCCGAGCACTATCTGCCGCTGCTGTATGTGCTCGGGGCGCAGGCGGCTGGTGAGCCGGTGAGCTTCTTCACCGACGACGTGTTCGCGGCGATCTCGATGACGGGCGTGAAGGTCGGCTGACGCTACAGGAGCGCCCCCTCCGTCTCGCTGCGTATCCGCAGCGATCCACCTCCCCCGTTTCACGGGGGAGGAGAAGACCACTTTCCTCCCCCGCATGCGGGGGAGGTGGCGCGGCGCGGATACGCGACGTGACGGAGGGGGCGCTCATAGCACCGCCGCCGCCTTCTCCGCCGCCGCCAACCGCTCCGGCATCCCTTTCCCGTAAATCCCCTGCACCCGCGCCAGCACCCCCGCCGGCGCCGTCTCCGGTCGCCCCGCGTCGAACGGCGGCGCGGGCGCGTATTCCACCGCCAGCTGAATGCTCTGCGCCATCTCCTCGCCGGCCAGTTCCGCCACCATCGTCAAGGCGAAGTCGATCCCCGCCGTCACCCCGCCGCCGGTGATGTAGCGCCCGTCCCGCGCCACCCGCGACGGATCGGGGATCGCCCCGAACAGCGACAGCTGGTCCCGCCACGCCCAGTGGCACGCCGCCCGCTTGCCCTTCAGCAGCCCCGCCGCGCCCAGCACCAGCGAACCGGTGCAGACCGAGGTCACGTACCGCGCCCCATCCGCCAACCGCCGGATCTCGGCGATGAAGTCCATGTCGCCCATGGCCTCGGTGGTCCCGAAGCCGCCCGGCACCAGCAGCACGTCGCAAGCCTCGATATCGGACAGCTTCGGCAGCCGCGCGAAGACCAGCCCATCGGCCTCGATCTCGCCGCCGGCGAGGCTGGCCACCGTCACCTTGGCGCCGGGCAGACGGCACAGCACTTGGTGCGGCCCGGTGAAGTCCAGGTGTGTCACACCCGGGAACAGCGCGATCACGATTTGCAACGACTGGCTCATGCGATGGTCTCCGTCACGATTGACGTGGAGAACATCGTTCAGTTAAGCCTTGTCAGAAATGACATAGTTCCCACGGAAACAGCCAATGCCCCGCGCGATCGGCTTCCTCGTCTACCCCGGCTTCCAGCTGCTGGACGCCACCGGCCCCATCGCGGCCTTCGAGATCGCCGGGCGGTTCTCGCCGGGGGCCTACAGCCTGCATTTCCTGTCGCTACGCGGCGAGCCGACGCCCAGCTCGTCCGGCGTGACCATCCAGACCACGGCCCTGGCCGACGCGCCCAGGCTGGACACCCTGCTGATCTCCGGCGGCGACGGGGTGAAGGTCCCGGCCACCTGTCCCGAGACCCTGGCCTTCGTCCGCGCCGCCGCCCGCGACTGCCGGCGCGTGGCCTCGGTATGCTCGGGAACCTACGTCCTGGCCGAGGCCGGCCTGCTCGAAGGCAAGCGCGCCACCACCCACTGGAGCCGGACCAAGGACTTCCAGCGCCGCTATCCGGGCGTGAAGCTGGAGCCCGACCGCATCTGGATCCAGGACGGGGCGGTGTGGAGCTCGGCCGGCATCACCGCCGGCATCGACCTGTCGCTGGCCCTGATCGGCGCCGACGAGGGCGAGGCCATCGCCCGGCGCACGGCCCAGCAGCTGGTCGTCTATCACCACCGCCCCGGCGGCCAGTCGCAGTTCTCGGCCCTGATCGACCTGCGCCCCGGCCGCTTCGACGCCCTGCTGTCCTGGGCCCGCCAGAACCTGGCCGAGAGCCTGTCGGTCGAGCAACTGGCCGACCGCGCCGCCATGAGCCCGCGCAACTTCGCCCGGCTGTTCGCCCAGGAGACCGGCGTCACCCCCGCCAAGGCCGTCGAGCGCCTGCGGGTCGAGGCCGCCCGCGCCCTGCTGGACAGCCAGCCGCTGCAGGTCGAGGACGTGGCCCTGGAAACGGGCTTTGGCGACTCTGAGCGCATGCGCCGGGCCTTCATCCGCGCCTTCGGCCAGCCGCCCCAGGCGCTGCGCCGCTCGGCGAAGGTTGTGTGAAGGCTACAGAGCCGAAACAGGCCCGCAACATTGCGCGCGGACGGTGCCCGCGTCGGGGGACATCACTGTTCTAAAGAACCTGGAGCACCATATGACCGTCGCGAAGATGCTGGGCGTCACCACCTTGGCCGTCGCCGCCCTGGCCCTGGCCGTCCCCACCGCCGTCACCGCCGCCCCGCACCACAATCGCCCGCACAAGGTGAAGGTCTGCAAGTGGGAGCGTCACCACGGCCACAAGACCAAGGTCTGCCATTGGGTGACCCGCCGCTAAGGCAGGACAAGCGCGGCCGTACATTCGGACATCGCCTCGCAACACCGTGGCCGTATCGTGCGTTTCGGGATCGAGGGACTATTCGATCTTGGAGCACAGTATGACTGTCGCGAAACTGCTGGGCGCTGTCGCCCTGGCGGCCGCCACCCTGACCGTGACCATTCCGGCCACGGCCGGCGCCCACGACCGGTATGATCGTCATGACCGGTACGAGCGCCACCACGACCGTGGCCGTTACGAGCGCGCCCGCTACGATCGCGGTCGCCACTATCGTCCCCACAAGGTGCGGGTGTGCCGCCCCGAGTGGCGTCACCATCACCGGGTGACCATCTGCCGCTACGTGTGGCGCTAACTTGTACGCTTAAGGCCGTCCGCCTCCTCGGCGGGCGGCCGCTAACTCAAGCCGCCGCCGCGTCGCGGGCGGGCAGGAACGGCGCGATCACCGCCGTGACGCGCTCGACCCAGGCTTCCTTCTCGCCCACCGGCGCGACGTAGCGCACGACGTCCTCGGCGTCGGCCAGCCCCGCCGCGCGGGCGATCATCCACACCGCCAGATATTGCGACGACAGGCAGCCGCCCGCCGTGGCGACATTGCCGTGGGCCACGAACGGCGCGTCGATCACCTCGACCCCAGCCTCGATCACCCAGGGCTTGGTCGTGAGGTCCGTGCAGGCCGGCAGCGAGCCGACCAAGCCCAGCCTGGCCAGGATCAGCGTGCCCGAGCACTGCGCTCCGATCAGCTGCCGCGACGGGTCGAGCTTGATCTGAGCCAGCAGCTCAGCGTCGGCCGCGAACTCCCGCGTCCTGATCCCGCTGCCGATCAGCACCGCGTCGGCCTCGGCGGCGAATTCGAGCGGCTGCTGGCGGTGCACCACCACGCCGTTCATCGAGGTCACCGTCTCGGTCGGGCTGGTGATGTGCGCCTTCCAGCCCCTGGCCTTCATGCGGTTCAGCATCGCCGCGGCGATGAACGAGTCCAGCTCGTTGAAACCGTCGAAGGTCAGCACCGCGATCTGCATGGGAGGTCTCCACCGCTTGGCCAGGGCCTCGGATCGGTCCAGGCTGGCGACATGCTCTATCTCGTGATCAAGGCCGCCGTCTCGGGGGTCATCGTCGCCGCCGTGTCGGAAATCGCCAAGCGCTATCCGGGCCTGGGCGGTCTGGTGGCGTCCCTGCCGCTGGTCTCTGTGCTGGGCATGATCTGGCTGTGGCGCGACACCCACGACCCGGCGCGGATGGCCGCCCACGCCAGCGGCACGTTCTGGTTCGTGCTGCCGTCGCTGCCGATGTTCCTGCTGATCCCGGCGCTGCTGAAGCGCGGCGCGCCGTTCTGGGCGGCGCTGGTCGCCGGCTGCGTGCTGACCATGGCGCTCTATGCGGCCATGGTGTGGGGCGGACCGAAGCTGGGCCTGAAGCTCTAGAGCCCCGTCCGGTCCCTCGACCTCAGGTCCTCGACCAAGTCCCCTGAGTGCAGCACACCGTCGATGGCGCGGTCGCGCCAAGCCACCGTGCTGTCGTAGATGTCGGCGGCCAGATCGACCTCTGAGAGCAGCAGGCCTTCGGTCTCGGCCTCCAAGACGCCGGTGATCACCCCGTCGGGCCGCACGAAGAACGACGGCCAGCAGCTCTTCGGCGCGCAGGAGTTGGGGCAACTGATCCACAGGTTGTTGTTCGAGGCGGCCGCGATCATGCCGGCCGGCATGGTGATGGCCGGCAAGGTGGTCCCGCCGGTCAGCAGGTGGGTCCCGACGCCGGCCTCCATGTCCGCGAACCGTTCGGCCGACAGCCCGCCCGCGTGGAAGCCGTGGAACATCAACCGCACGCCCTGCCGGTGATAGGCGCGATAGAGCTCCGGATAGCGGTAGTCGTGGCAGACCAGCACCCCGCAGCGGACGCCGGCGATCTCGAACACCGCGAAATGGTCGCCGGGCGTGTAGTGGGCCAGGTCCCCCGTCAGCCCCGCCGCGTCGCCGGCGCAGAAGCGCTTGTCGTAGCGGTCGACCAGCGCGCCCGAGGCGTCGATGACATAGACGCTGTTGTGCGGCTTGTGGCCGTCCGACAGGCGGTGGGACGAGCCTACTACTGTCCAGAGACCGAGCTCCCCGGCCAGCGCCATGACCCGCCGGGTCGCGGCCTCCAGAGCCGGCCAGTCGAAACCCTCGAAACTCGCGAAATCGACGCCGGCATAGCCCGACAGCGCCGCCTCGCAGAAGTGGACGACATCGGCCCCCGCCGCCCTCGCCTGCCGCATAAGCCGTTCCACCGCCGCGAGGTTGGCGGCGATGTCGGCCGAGACGGCGAACTGAGCGGTGGCGACCCTCACCGCCCGGCCCGCAGCCTGGCCACCTCGTCCTGCAACGCCTCCAGCCGGGCGGCGTGGTCGCGGCACAGGACCATCAGTTCCTCGGCGCGCAGGGCGTCCAGCTTGTCGATGACCCGCATGATCTCCAGCTCGGCGCGCAGGTTGACGGCATAGTCGTGCTCGGCGGTCTTGCGGTCCTTCGCCGCCTGGCGGTTCTGGCTCATCATGATCACCGGCGCCTGGATGGCCGCCAGGGTCGAGAGCAGCAGATTGAGGAAGATGAACGGATAGGGATCGAAGGCGTGCTTGAACGGCGTCAGCAGCAGGTTGCCGCCCATCCACAGCACCAGCGCCAGGCCAAAGCCGCCGATGAAGCCCCACGAGCCGCCGACCGCCGCCACCCGGTCGGCCAGGCGGGTCCAGTAGGTGGTGTCCTCGTTCTCGTCGGGCTGCTCCGACGGCTCCTCGTGCAGGATGCGGTCGATGACCCGCCGCTGCACCTCGGCCAGTTCGCCATAGGGCCGGTTCAGCAGCTCGCGGGAGAGCTCGTCGAGACGTTCCAGGGACATGGCGGACTCACGCGGGAAGGAGGCCGGATCATCGGCACGCGGCCTTGAGCCTGGCAAGCCATGACAAGGTGGCGATTGACAGCGACGTGTCGGCAAGGCGACCGTCGCGACGTCGGGTGGGGCCGATGATCTTTCGTTGTTTTTCGAGGAGAGAGCCGATGGCCCATAAGTTTCTGATCAAGAAGAACAAGGCGGGCGAGTTCGTCGCCTACTTCACCTACAACGGCGAGAACATCTTCTGGACGGAAGGCTATTCGTCCAAGGCCTCGGCCAAGAACGCGATCGAGTCGATCAAGAAGAACGGCCCCGAGGCCGAGACCGACGACCAGACGGACTAAGCTCTGCGTGGAGGCTCCCCCGCGATGCGGGGGAGCCTCTATCGAGACATCTTGACCCCTCCCCCAATCGGCCTTCTGATCATTGATAACAATGATACGGGAGGGGACCGCCATGGCTGCCGACGGCCGGAAATCCATCTTCATCACCGGGGCCGCCAGCGGCATCGGCCTGGCCTGCGCCAAGCGGTTCGCAAGCGCCGGCTGGTTTGTCGGGCTCTCCGACATCGACAAGGCCGGGCTGAAAGCCGCGCTGGACGCCATCGGCCCCGACAACGGCTCGATCCACTCGCTGGACGTCCGCGACCGCGACGGCTGGGCCAACGCCTTGGGCGAGTTCGGCCGCGAGACGAACGGCAAGGCCGATGTCCTGCTGAACAACGCCGGCGTCGCCCGCTTCGGGGTGCTTGAGGACCTCTCCGACGCCGACTGCGACATCCAGATCGACGTCAACATCAAGGGCGTGATCAACGGCGCGCGGGCGGGCCTGCCGCTGCTGAAGAGCGCCGGCGGGCGGCTGATCAACATCGCCTCGTGCGCGGGGCTCTACGGCTCGCCGAAGCTGGCGGTCTATTCGGCCACCAAGTTCGCGGTGCGGGGGCTGTCCGAAGCGCTGGACGTCGAATACGCCCAGCACGGGGTCAGCGTCGCCTGCGTCATGCCGTGGTTCGTCGAGACGCCCATCCTGCACGCCGGGGCGTCAGGCACGAACGAGAACATGTCCGACGCCCTGCGCAAGGGCGGGCTGGAGGTCTATCCCGTCGAGGACGCCGCCCAGGTGGTCTGGGACGCCGCCCACGGCAAGCAGCTGCATTACTTCGTGGGCAAACGGGCGAAGCAGATGCGCTTCGCCACCAGCCACATGCCGAATGCGGTCAGGAAGCGGCTCCGCTCCCAGCCCCTACTGTCGTCTTGAGGCCTTCCAGCGGCGCGCGATCCGACGAGACCTTGGTCGCCGTCGGGGTCGCCGAGGTAGGAGCCTTGGGGGCCGTGGCGATCGGGGCCGAGGCCGGCTCGGTCACCGCCGCGCCGACCGGACCGCCCATGCCGGGCGTCGTCGAGACCTGCTCGAGGCGACCGATGGCGCTGGCGGCATAGACCACCGGCGGACGGCCGTCAGCGGTCAGGCTGGCGATCTCGGAAGGGGCGATGTCGTCGACCGTCGGCAGGCGCGAGGGGGCGTAGTTGGAAACGCCTCCGCGACCGAAGCGGTAGAAGATGTGCATGCCGACCTGGGCGACGCGCAGCAGGCGCGGACCCCAGCCGGGCGAGACGTTGATCGTGTGGAAGTGCGTGGCCGAACCGACCTCGCTGGGCATGGTGCCGGCCAGGGTGCGCGAGGCGACCTTGCGGGCCCGGGCCCACGCGCCGATGTCGCGAGCCCGGCGCATCGAGCCGTCGCAGGCGAAGCTGAACTGGCAGCCGGTGCGGTTGACCGCGCCTTGGAAGACCACGCCGCAGATCGACTTCGGGAAGGCCGGGTGGCGCACGCGGTTCATCACCACCTGGGCCACGGCCGCCTGGCCGCTGGGGGTCTCGCCACGGGCTTCGTAATAGACGGCGTCGGCCAGGCACTCGAGCTCGCGCGAGCTCTCCAGGGCGTTGCCCAGCTGGAACGGGCCTTGGAACAGGCTGGGGCCGGCGACGTTGAATCCACTGCCGAAGCTGGCGCGCAGCATCAGAGGACCGGTGCGGCCGCTCTGGTTGGGCAGCAGGGCCTGCGAATTGCCTTCCAGACGCGCGGCCAATTGCTGGGTCTGGCGATCGCCGCGTTCGACCGCGGCGAAGAGATACGGATCATGACGCTTGGCCACGGCAAGGGCGCCGGGGTCCATACGCGTAGAAGCGCTGAGCATCGCCGCGTCGGAGAAATCCCCCGAAGCGCCTTCCGCCAATCGGGCGACGCGGGCATGGGTGGAGGCCGATTGGGCCAGGCCACCCAGAAGGTAAACGCCGCCCAGAGCCAGACCCGTGATGGATCCGACCAATACGGCGCCGACCAGCCCGCGCGCGTCCGCGCGCGTCTGCGACTTGATATACAAAACTCGTGTCCTGCGCGGCGAGGGCGCTCCGGCCCCCCGACAAAAACCGCCCCGAAATCCCCGGTAAAACCACTGCGGGGAGCGCTTCGAAGCGGAGACCCGGCCGTATCACGATGTGGCCAAGGTCCTGCTTGTAGCGGCTTATGACGTATCCATGACCGACTCGCAAGCACTTGCTGCGCTGCAGCATGGCTTCTGCGCCTAGAAGTCGCACAGTCAAATTGTTAACGCGTTGAATCAAAGCGAAAAGCTGGACACCCGAGAGCGTCGTTTTTTTGTGGATAGAAAAGCCTTGCCGCACCTGTGCTCGACGATTTCTGAGCCGTCTTCGGCGCCGCCGCATCGTTACTCGACGACGACATAAACCTTAACATTCGTGGTCAACGAAGACTCTGCACACGGAGGTTTGGGAGGCCTCTCGGCCTCCCCCTACCGCCCCCGTCCCAGACGCCATCCGTTGACTGCCAGGGTGGTCAGATTGACCGCCGCCATCACCACGATCGTCACTTGGATCGAGAGGTCGACACTGCGCTGCAGGTTGCCGATCGCGGCATAGGCGCCGTCCGGGGCCTGGAAGGTGAGCAGCGGCTGGGCGGGCCACAGCACGGCGGCCAGGACCAGGCCGCCCAGGGCGCAGACGATCTCGGCGCCGGCCCGCACCCGCACCGCGCCCGGCCGGATCGCCGTGAGGGCGGCCGAGACCATCTGCAGCAGCGCCAGGGCCAGGATCGGCCACCACAGCGTGGTCAGCACCGGAGCCAGCACGACCTTGAGGTCGCCGCGCCCGGCGTCGAACATGTTGCCGATCGGGAACTTCACCACCCCCGTCCACCAGCCGACGAACAACGACAGGGCCGCCAGCTCGAACACGGCGTCGAAGCGGCTCTTGGAGAACAGCGGCTTGCCCGGCTGGATGTGCGGCAGGTCGGCGACCTTCCACTTGGCGAACTCGTCGACCTTGATCCAGCCGCGCTCGATCGACGCCGCGACGATCGTGGCAGCGCCGATCAGGCTGAACGCCAGCGAGGTGAAGTCGCCCAGCAGCCCGCCGATCCGGTGGGCGTCGGCGTCGCCGATGACCAGCAGCACCGCGCCGGGGACGAAGCTGGCCAGGGCGGCGATGACCAGCATCACCTTCACCGCGAACTCCCAGAACGGATAGAGCTCGGGCCCGATCAGCGACTGGCGCGGGCCGTAACGGCCGGCCACGGCGATCGGGTGGCCGATCTCGTGCAGCAGCGCCTCGATGTCGCGCTTGTCGAGCGGACGGCCCGTGCGGCCTTCCGTCTCCTCGACCTTGTTCATGATCAGGTCGCGCAGCTCGGCGGTGATGTCCTGGCGCTGGGCCTTGGGCAGCAGGGCGGCGACGGCCGCCAGATAACGATCGATCAGATCGCTCATGGTCTTGTTCCCCTTGGAATGGTTGGAAGCCGCGCTCACAGCAGCGGCTCGAGGGCGGCGTTGATCGCGCGCCATTCGCCGGCGAGGCGGGCCAGCACGGCCCTGCCCTCGTCCGACAGCTGGTAGAAACGCTTCTTGCGCTTGTCTTCCTCGCGCCATTCGCTGGCCAGGAGCCCTTGGGTCTCCAGCCGGCGCAGCATCGGATAGAGCGCGCCTTCGTCGATCTCCACGCCCACCGTCGAGAGGGCCTGGCGCAGGCTGTAGCCGTACCGCTCCTCCCGCAGCTGGGCGAGGACGGCGAGGATCAGGCTCCCCCGCCGCAGCTCCTGGCGGAGCGATTCAAAGATGTCCGTATCGGTTGGCATTGGGTGTGTGTCGCATAGTGTGTGGCACATGGTGTGCGATACACACTGTATGCCACACAGTATGAAGGGGAGTCAACGGCCACGGAACGCCGTTCGGCTTCGCGCTTTTCTCCGGCAAGTCAGACGGAGATGTTCGAATGCTCGGCGACCAGGACGCCCAGGCGACGGTGGCGGTGAAGGACCTGAAGGTCGCGCGGCCGTTCTACGAGGAGATCCTGGGCCTGAGGCCCCTGCCCTCCGACCAGGAGAGCGTCCAGGCCTTCCAGGCCGGCAAGTCCCTGGTGCTGGTCTACGAGTCGCAGTTCGCGGGGACCAACAAGGCCACGGTCCTGACCTGGGCCCTGGGCGAGACCTTCGACGCGGCGGTCGAGATGCTGCGGGACCGGGGCGTGGTGTTCGAGAAGTACGACCTGCCGGGGATGGGCCACGACGGCGACGTCCATGTGGCCGGCGGCATGCGGGTGGTGTGGTTCAAGGACCCGGACGGGAACGTGCTGAGTCTGGGGAATTACTAGAGCCGACAAGATGCTCCCCCGCGATGCGGGGGAGCTGTCGCGGAGCGACTGAGGGGGCAAGCTGGACGCGCGCCGCGTTAGCCCCCTCCGGCCCTCCGGGCCACCTCCCCCGCATCGCGGGGGAGGATCTCACTTCGCGCGAACCTTCAGCAGATCCTGCAACCCGATCCGCCAGAACAGCTCCGCCCGGACCCGATCCGCCACGCCGTTGACGATCTCCGCCCCATCCTGCGACGGGTCGATGTGCACCCGGAACGGCCGCTTGCCGAACGGCGTGTCCACCACCGCCGCGATGGCCTTGGCCACCTCGCCGGCGTCGGCGTCGGCCGGCTCCAGCGCGGCCAGGCCGTTCAGCGCGGCCTCGGCCACCCCGGCGTACGGGCCGTCCATGTACGCCCCGGCCACCGCCGTGTCGGCCGGCTTGCCCGAGTGGGCGAAGTGGTTGGTGCCCTTGGTGAAGGCCCCTGGCACGATGATCGAGGTCTCGATCCCCCAGCGGGTCAGCTCGCTGGCGTAGGACACCGCCAGGCTGTCCATCGCCGCCTTGGCCGCGAAGTATGGAGCCAGGAACGGCGGGGTGCCGCCCCGGGTCGAGCTGGACGACACCCAGACCACCAGGCCCTTGCCTTGCTTGCGCAGCACCTGCAGGGCGGCGCGGTTGACCCGCTGGGTCGACAGCACATTGATGTCGAACAGCTGGCTGTACTGCTCGGGCGTGAAGGCCTCGGCCGGGCCGAAGCTCATATGGCCGGCATTGTGGACGATGACATCCAGACGGCCGTTGGCGGCGACGATCTGCGCGATACCGGCCTCGACCGAGGCGTCCGAAGCCACGTCCAGCTCGACCGTGCGCAGGTCGACGCCGTGGTCCTTGGCGTAGTCGGCGGCAGCGGCGACCTGCGGGGCGTTGCGCCCTTGGGTCTCGCGCATCGAGGCGTAGACCGTGTGGCCGGCGTCGGCCAACTGGCGGGCGGTGAGCGCGCCGAAGCCCGAGGAGGCGCCGGTGACGAGGATGACTTGCTTGCTCATGACACTGTTCCTTTCTTGGGAGGGGCGCGGGATCAGATGATGCCGCCGTTGACGCGCAGGACCTGGCCGTTGACCCAGGCGCCGTCCGGACCGGCCAGGAAGGCGATGGTCCCGGCGATGTCTTCCGGCTGGCCCAGGCGTTCCAGCGGCGCGGCCTTGGACAGGCGCTCGATGACCTCGGCCGGCTTGCCGTCCAGGAACAGCTTGGTCGCCGTCGGACCGGGCGCGATCGAGTTGACCGTGATGTTCCGGCCGCGCAGCTCCTTGGTCAGGATGGCGCTCATGGTCTCGACCGCGGCCTTGGTGGCCGCATAGACGCCGTAGCCGGTGGGCAGCAGGCCGACGACGCTAGACGACAGGTTGATGATCCGGCCGCCGTCGCGCAGGCGTTGGGCGGCCTCGCGCAGGACGTTGAAGACGCCCTTCAGGTTCACGGCGATGGTCTGGTCGAACAGGGCGTCGTCGGTGTCGGCGAGGTTCGCCAACTTCATGATGCCCGCGTTGTTGACCACCACGTCGACGCCGCCGAACGCCGCCTCGGCGTTGTCGAACAGCCGGCGGACGGCGGCGGGGTCGCTGACATCGGCCTGGGCGGTGACGGCCTTGCCGCCGGCGGCCTCGATCTCGCGCACCACCGCTTCGGCGGGGGCGGCATTGCCGGCGTAGTTGACGATGACGGCGAAGCCGTCGCGGGCCAGGCGCTTGGCGGTCTCCGCGCCGATGCCGCCCGAGGCGCCGGTCACCAGCGCCACCTTCTGAGTCTGTTGGGTCATCTCGGTTTCTCCGGCCGACCTCGTGTCGGCAGGGAGACCATGCGCCTTCGCCTCGGTTGAATAATTCAGCCAATCACGACATGACTGTTCGCATTGCCGAATAATGGAGACGCAGCGGTTGGACCGGTTCGAGGCGATGCGCCTGTTCACCCGGATCGTGGAGCGCCGCAGCTTCACCCAGGCCGCCGCCGATCTCGACCTGCCCCGCTCGACCGCCACCGAGGCCGTGCAGCAGCTGGAGAGTCGGCTGGGCGTCCGCCTGCTCCAGCGCACCACTCGCCAGGTCAGCCCCACCCTGGACGGCGAGGCCTATTACCAGCGCTGCCTGCGCCTGCTCGACGACCTGGAAGAGGCCGAAGGCGCCTTCCGCGAACGCACCCCGCGCGGCCTGCTGCGGGTCGATGTCCAGGGGGCGCTGGCCCGGCGCTTCATCGTCCCGGGCCTGCCGGAATTCCTCGCCCGCTATCCCGAGCTGAAGATCCAGATGACCGAGGGCGACCGCCTCGTCGACCTGGTGCGCGAGGGCGTCGACTGCGTGCTGCGGCTGGGCGATCTCGAGGACAGCGCCATGGTCGGCCGCCGCGTGGCCCTGCTGCCCGAGGTGACCTGCGCCGCGCCCGCCTATCTGGCGCGCATGGGCACGCCCCGCGCGCCGGAAGACCTCAAGGCCCACCGCATGGTCGGCTTCCTGCAGGCCGGGACCGGACACCCCTACCCGCTGGAGCTGACCATCGACGGCAAGCCGCGCCAAGTGGCAGTCGCCGCAGACGTCACCGTCAACTCGGCCGAGAACACCGTGGCCATGGGCCTGCTGGGCCTCGGCCTGATCCAGGTGCCCCGCTACCGCGTCGAGGCGCAGCTGGCCGACGGGACCCTGGTCGAACTCCTCTCCAGCTACCCGCCGACCCCGACGCCCGTTTCGCTGCTCTATCCGCGCAGCCGACAGCTGTCCCCGCGCGTTCGTGTCTTTATAGACTGGGTTGCGAAACGCTTCGCCGACCCGCTCAGCGCGTGACGACGCAAGGAGGCGTCGCGATGGCCCAGACCGCCCGAACACCACCCCGCCACGACCTCAGCCGCTTCATCGAGGCGCAGACGGCCACCTACGACACCGCCCTGGCCGAGCTGAACCGCGGCCAGAAGACCAGCCACTGGATGTGGTTCGTGTTCCCGCAGATCGCCGGCCTGGGCCACAGCCCCACCGCCCGGTTTTACGCCATCGCCGACCTGGACGAGGCCCGCGCCTACCTCGCCCACCCCGTGCTGGGTCCGCGCCTCGTCGAAGCGGTCGAGGCCATCCTCGCCCTGCCCGGCCGCGACGCCAACGCCGTGTTCGGCTCGCCCGACGACCTGAAGCTGCGCTCATCCCTGACCCTGTTCCGCGCCGCCGATCCGCAAGAGCCGGCCTTCCAGCAGGCGCTGGACAAGTACTTCGCCGGGCAGGCCGACCCGCTGACGCTGGAACGACTCTGAAAACATCTTTGAGTTGACACTCAGAAAAGTTCGCGCGACCGTCCAAGCTGTACCGGGGGCGTGAGCCTTGCCGGGTCCGTGGGCGCGCGCGTCGCGTCCGGGCCGGCGCCTTCCCCCTCTGGCTAGCGTTCGCGTCGTTCTCCTCCGGGGCCCTGCATGTCGCTGAAGCCTGTCGCCGAGCTTGCGCAATACGGCCTGCTGATCTGGCTGGCCATGGTCGCGGCCGTGCTGCTGCTGAAGGGCTTTTCCGGCGGCGACATCCGGGGGCTGGTCGTCAATCCCAAGACCGGCGGCGTGTCGCCGTCGCGGCTGCAGGCGCTGGGCGTCGTGGTCGGCTTCGCCGGCTGGTACGCGACCCTGGGGCTGGAGGCGATCTCGGCCCACGCCACGGCCCTGCCCACACTTCCGACCGAGGCGCTCTCGATCCTGGCCGCCAGCCTCGGCGTGCATCTCGGCGGCAAGTTCTACGAACGCACATAAGGGGGAAGCATCATGATCAACACGCCCTGGGGCCTGCTGGCCTACATTGTCGGCGTCGCCATCGTCGCCATCATCCTGAGCTTCGCGGCCGTGGTCGCCTGGCGGCTGGCCACCAAGCGCGGCGAGCTGGACGGGCTGATCGCCGAGATCCCGTCCGAGACGGCGCTGAAGGCGGCCCTGATGGCGGCCATCGCCGCGTCGGGCGGCCAGGCCCCGTCCGCCGAGGCCGTGGCCGCCGCCGTGCGCCGCGTGCCGGTCAAGGCCAGCCTGTCGCGCTTCCAGTTCCTGATCTTCACCTTCGTGGTGGCGGGGCTGTTCCTGCTGCTGTCGATCGAGGCCGGGGCCTTCGTCGAGGTGCCGCCGACCGTGCTGGGCCTGATCGGCATCAGCGGCGGCAGCTTCATCGTCTCCAAGGGCATCTCCAGCAACAGCGGCGGCGGAACCGGCGGCACGGCCAACACCACCGGCGACGGCTCGCAGACCTGATCCCGCTACGGGAGGAGACCAACATGATCCGCTCGCTCCTGCTCGGCGCCGCGATCCTGGCGCTGACGCCCGCGCTCGCCTGGGCCCAGACCACGCCCCCCGGCGCGCCGCAGAAGGGCGCTCGCCCCGATCCGGCCCCGGCGGCCTGCCTGGCCCGCTTCACCCAGGTCGGCCTGCCCCGGCATCGCGGCGACGACGCGCTGGCCAGGCAGATCCTGATCTGCCGCGACGGCTACGCCGTGTCCTTCAACAAGGAGACGCGCAATCCCGACTGGGTGATCGAGCGGCTGTCGCCGGCCGCCCTGACCGGGACGGCCAAGCGCGCCGACAACTTCCGCGCCGATCCCGACGCCAAGGGCTTCAGCCCGACGCCGCAGGACTATACCGACCCGGCCAACCCGCGCGATCGCGGCCACCAGGCCCCGGCCGCCGACTTCAAGTCCAGCCAGCCGCAGACCGACGACAGCTTCTACATGACCAACATGTCGCCGCAGGTCGGGGCGGGCTTCAACCGCGCCCAGTGGCGGTTCCTGGAGGAGGACGTGCGCGCGGCCGTGCTGTGCGGCGGACACCAGGACGTCATCGTCATCACCGGCCCGATCTACGGCTCCAGCTCGCTGTGGATCGGCAAGGGCCAGTACAAGATCCTGTCGCCGGCCGCCTACTTCAAGGTGCTGTACGACGTCCAGCGCGGCCGCGCGATCGGCTTCCGCCTCGACAACAAGCCCTACAAGAAGACCCCCTCCGACAAGTTCATCGTCCCGATCAGCCAGCTGGAGGTCGAGACGGGTCTGGACTTCTTGGCCGCGCTGCCTCGCCGCGACCAGAACGTGCTGGAGAGCAGCAAGGGGAGCTTCTGGGGGCACGGCCAGGGGTGCGCGAATGAGGTGAGGGATTAGGGGGGCGGCGTGGACGTCCTGACCAACAAGGACATGCTGGAGCTTGGGCTGAGCACCTTGACGGGCTTCGCCATTCCCATAGCGCTCTATGCCGGGCAAAAATTCTCGTCGCGCCTGACCAACACCTCCGAACTCCTCAAGGAGTTCAATGGCCCGGAGATGTCGCTAGCCCGAGGTCAGGCCAGACGCGGCGTGCTCAGGACGCTCGATGGAACCGACAACCCGCTTGACCTCGACCACAAGCGCGATCGGGACGCCCTCCACGTCATCGCGCGGTTCTACCACCGGCTGAATGTCATGCGGGAGGCCCGCATGCTGGATGATCGCAGGCTGCCGGCCCTGTTCGGCCACGACTTCGGCTATTGGTGGTCCCTGGCCTTCGAACCTCGGGTCACGCGCGCCGAGACCTGGCGTACGCGCGAGGACATCACGAAGCTGCACGGCTTCTTCGTTTGCCGCGCCCACTGCCGGCATGCTTCGCCCTGGACGGAAGGACTGGCCGAGGGCCTCGCGGACCGACAGCCGCGTGTGCCATCGCCCGCGACGCCACAGGCTCAACCGCGCATTGTTCCAGCCCCGTGAACATGCTGTGTTCGCGTCATGGTTCTCGCACCGTTCGCCTTCGCCGCCGCCCTCGCCGTCCAGACCGCGCCGCCTCCGCAGGCGCCAGACCTCAAGGCCGAGGTCGCGGCCGTCGCCGACATCCTGTTCACCGGCAAGAACGATCCGTCGCTCTGCAAGCCGGTCGAGGCCCGGCTGGCGCGGATCGAGGCCGATCCGGGGCTGAAGGACCTCGCCACGCCCTTCCAGCGCGTGGCTCTGCTGATGGTCCTGGCCTGCGCCAAGGAGAACTCCGCCACCGCGATCTCGGCGGCCGCGCGCCTCGCGCCGATCGCCCAGGATCCCGATGAGATCAAGACCGCCAACTGGGTGCTGCTGCGCGACGGCGAGCGCCGCCGCGATCCCAAGACCTTCATCGCGGCGGTCGGCCGCCTGATCGACGTGGACCCGGCCATCTTCGCCGACACCAGCCCGCGCGCCTTCGGTTGGGCGACCGAGCGCGCCCGCGGCGACACGGCGTTGACCACCGATATCCTCACCCACCTCCGCGCGGTGCCCTGGCGCGACGCCGTGGGCCGCGACGCCGTCGACAACGGCTGGGCCCAGACCCTGGCCCGCATCTCCGTCGAGGAGGGCGACAGGACCAAGGCCCTCGCCCTGCTGGACCGCACGACGGACCCGCTCGCGCTGCTCGACGTGGCCCAGGACCGCCGCTTCGAGAAGATCTGGCCCGAGATGGAGGCCGCCGGCCGCTTCGACTGGATCAAGGTCCAGACGGTCGACCTGGAGCGCTGGCGCGAGGCTCGCCGTCGCCAGCCCGAACTGCTGATGAATGTCGCGAGCGAGATCGACGCCCTGCGGGCGCTGAGCCGCTATGACGAGGCCCTGGCCCTGGGCGAGGACCACCTCCGTCGCCTGAAGGCCGGCGAGACCTTCGAAGACGCCGCCGACCAGCGCTCGTGGATGCTGAACAGCCACGCCTACACCCTGTCCGCCGTCGGCCGCTACGAGGCGGCCGACAAGGTGATGATCGAGGCCGAGGGCAAGGACGGGGTCAGCCAGCGCATCAACCGCGCCGAACTGCTGACCAACGCCGGCCAGGCCGCGCGAGCGCTGAAGGTGCTGGACTCGGTCAAGGAGAAGCAGAGCTCGCCCTATGGCCTGATGTGGCGCGACGCGGGCCTGGCCTGCGCCAAGGCCCAGCTGGGCGACCTGGCCGCCGCCCGCGCCATGGCCGAGACCCTGGCCCCGCGCTGGAAGGACAATGCCGGCGCGGTGATCAAGGCCCAGATCTGCGCCGAGCAGCTCGACAAAGCCGCCGCGCTCTATGTCCAGCGGCTCGACGATCCGGTCACCCGCGGCGGAGCGCTGGAGGCCTTCCGCACGGGCCGCCCGCCGCCCGTCGAGTCCGCTTATGAAAAGGCCTTCCGCGCCCGCCTCGAAAGCGTCCAGGCCCGCCCCGAGGTCCAGGCCGCCGTCGCCCGCTGGGGTCGCGTGCTCACCGTGCCGCTGGCGGGAACCTACTGGGGACGGATCTAGCGCCTCCCCCTCCCGCCACACTACTGCCACTCCCCGTCAGCAGCCCCTCTAGCGTTCGGCGACCGCCGCTCCTAACTTGGGGCCATGCCTCGCACCCCCAATAGCGGCGTTTCCGACGTCTCCACGCCCTTCGTCATGGACGTCGTCCAGGACGTCGCCGACGCGACCATGCCCATGCTGTGGACCCCGCACCGCCCCGCGCGACCGGACAAGTCCGAGGGTGGCAAGAAGTTCAAGCTGGTCAGTGAGTACCAGCCCGCCGGCGACCAGCCGACGGCGATCAAGGAGCTGGTCGAGGGGATCAACAACCGCGACCAGGACCAGGTGCTGCTGGGCGTCACGGGCTCGGGCAAGACCTTCACCATGGCCCAGGTCATCGCCGCCACCCAGCGACCGGCGCTGATCCTGGCCCCGAACAAGACCCTGGCCGCCCAGCTCTACAGCGAGATGAAGTCGTTCTTCCCGGAGAACGCGGTCGAGTACTTCGTCAGCTACTACGACTACTACCAGCCGGAAGCCTACGTCCCCCGCACCGACACCTTCATCGAGAAGGACAGCTCGATCAACGAGCAGATCGACCGCATGCGCCACTCGGCCACCCGGGCGATCCTGGAGCGCGACGACGTCATCGTCGTGGCCTCGGTCAGCTGCATCTACGGCATCGGCTCGGTCGAGACCTATACGGCCATGACCTTCACCCTGACGGTGGGGGATCGGGTCGATGAGAAGCAGCTGATCGCCGACCTGGTGGCCCAGCAGTACAAGCGCAACGAGGTGGCCTTCGAGCGCGGCACCTTCCGCCGGCGCGGCGACACCATCGAGATCTTCCCCGCCCACTACGAGGACCGCGCCTGGCGCGTGACCATGTTCGGCGACGAGGTCGAGTCGATCGCCGAGTTCGACACCATGACCGGCAAGAAGACCGCCGACATGGAGACCATCAAGGTCTACGCCAACAGCCACCACGTCACCCCGCGCCCGACCCTGCGCCAGGCGATCATCGCCATCCGCGCCGAGCTGAAGGAGCGCCTGGCCTGGCTGGTCGAGAACGGCAAGCTGCTGGAGGCCCAGCGCCTGGAGCAGCGCACGACCTTCGACCTGGAGATGATCGAGACCACCGGCTCATGCGCCGGCATCGAGAACTACAGCCGCTACCTCTCCGGCCGCCAGCCGGGCGAGCCGCCGCCGACCTTCTTCGAATACATCCCCGACAACGCCCTGCTGTTCACCGACGAGAGCCACCAGACGGTTCCGCAGATCGGCGCCATGTACAAGGGCGACCGCAACCGCAAATGGACCCTGGCCGAGTACGGCTTCCGCCTGCCCTCGGCCCTGGACAATCGCCCCCTCAAGTTCGAGGAGTGGGACGCCATGCGGCCGCAGTCGGTGCACGTCAGCGCCACCCCGGCCTCATGGGAGCTGGAACGGGCCGGCGGCGTCTTCGCCGAGCAGGTGATCCGCCCCACCGGCCTGATCGATCCCCCCGTGGAGGTGCGCCCGGTCGCCAAGGACGGGGCCAGCCAAGTCGACGACGTGGTCGACGAGATCCGCCAGACCATCAAGAAGGGCTACCGCACCCTGGTCACCGTGCTGACCAAGAAGATGGCCGAGGACCTCTCGGAATATCTGAACGAGCAGGGCATCAAGGTCCGCTACATGCACTCCGACATCGATACGCTGGAGCGCATCGAGATCATCCGTGAACTGCGGATGGGCAATATCGACGTGCTGGTCGGCATCAACCTGCTGCGCGAAGGCCTGGACATCCCCGAGTGCGGCTTCGTGGCCATTCTCGACGCCGACAAGGAAGGCTTCCTGCGCTCGGAGACCAGCCTGATCCAGACCATCGGCCGGGCGGCGCGGAACGTCGACGGCAAGGTCGTGCTGTACGCCGACCGCATCACCGGCTCGATGGAACGGGCCATGGCCGAGACCGCCCGCCGCCGCGAGAAGCAGCACGCCTACAATATCGAGCACGGCATCACGCCCGAGAGCGTCAAGCGCGACATCAAGGACATCCTCAACAGCCCCTACGAGCGCGGCGACCGCGTGCTGGTGCCGATGGGCATGTCCGAAACCGACGACCGCCCGTTCAACGGCGACAACTTCAAGGCCGCGCTCAAGGACCTGGAAGCCAAGATGCGCGAGGCCGCGGCGAACCTGGAGTTCGAGACGGCCGCCCGCCTGCGCGACGAGATCAAGCGCATGAAGCTGATGGACCTGGAATTCGCCAACGAGGTGCTCTCGGCGACCGGCGACGAGGTCGACAAGTCGGCCCCGAAGCGCCTGCGGGCGGAGATCCGCCAGGAGAAGGCGGAAGAGTTCCGAAAGAAGCGGCGGTAGGCGCCGCACCGCCGGCGAGAGGAAGCTCCCCTCTCCTCCCCCTCTTGGGGGAGGGGGACCGCCGAACGGCGGTGGAGGGGGACAGCGCAAGCATATCTCAACCTGAGATCGTCAAGCTCCGTCGCATGGACGACAGCGAAGACATCTTCGACCAGGCCAGCGGCCTCCTGCTGACCACGATCCTGGTCCTGGGCGGCCTCGCCCTGCTCTACCTCTTCTGGCGCGACGGCAACCTGCGGGTCATGGGCATGCTGGCCGCCCGGCCCGACCACCTGATCCACTGGCGCGACGAGCCCGCCCTGACCGGCTGGGTTTGGCTGGTCCCGTTCCTGCCGCTGGCCGTGCTGCCCGGCGCCTGGGGCCTCGTCTGGCGCCAGGTCGTGCCCAAGCTGCCCCTGAACCAGCGCCTGGCCCTGACCTTCGCCCTCTGCGGCCTGATCGGCCTGGCCGGCCTGGTCGAGCACCTCACCTACGGCCACCGCATCGCCCTGGCCACCGAGGCTGGCCCCGAATGGATCCAGGACGGCGTCACCGTCGACCGCCTCGCCTGGAGCCAGGCCACGCGCGTGATGACCAGCTGCATCACCGAGGAATGGTACGACCGCTACCACGACGTCCACTACACCCACCACCTGAACTACGACGTCGCCTTCCCGGACAAGCGCGTGGCGCGCCTGTCGCCGGACCGAGACAGCACGCGAGATTGGGTGCACGCGATCGCCCCGATCGACGCGGCGCTAAGGGCGGCGGGCGTGTCGCGGTTCGAGACGCATGACGTCGAGTGCGTGAGGGCTCGGGCGGAGCGGCTGAACGCGGAGGATTACGCGCGGTTTCAGGGGGTGATGGGGCGGTAGAAGGAGTTCGAGAACAATTCGATTCTAGCCAAAGAGGCCGCGATATCATCTGACCACAGCCCACATCGCAGGCAGCGCCATACCCCACGTCCCATTTTGACGGACCACGACCCTATTCGGGTACATACGCACTGAAACGCCTATCAGTTGAGCAATCTTAAGGTAAAGCTTATGCTCCTGAAAAGACGCTCAATTTACATCGCAACCCAAAGTTGAAATAAGGGGAGGGTATAATGGTCCGTCGGGTATTCTTCAGCTTTCACTATTCCCGCGACGTCATGCGAGTAATGCAAGTACGCAACTCTTGGGTTACCAGACCACAATCAGAGGCCCCTCCCTTTTACGATGCGGCAGCATTCGAAGAGGCAAAGCGACGGGCCGGAGGTATTCGAAACTGGATTGATGAGCAACTCAAAGGAACATCGGTTACAGTTGTGCTGTTTGGTGCGGAAACTTACAGCCGAGAGTGGGTTCTCTACGAAATCCGCAAAAGCGTCGAACTGAAAAAGGGGCTAATCGCGGTCGATATTCATGATGTTAAAGATCCCCGTAGCGGCACAGACACTCAGGGAATGAACCCACTAAGTCAGGTGAGCACCAGCGCCGGCGTCACACTCGACCGCGTTTATCCGACCTATGACTGGGTTGCCGGTAACGGCTATCAGAACCTCTCGACTTGGGTCGAAGCGGCCGCAAAAGCTGCGGGGCGCTAACATGGCCATCCTCACTGAAAGTGAAGCACGTCAAGCAGCGGCAACCCAACGCTTTAGTCTTCAGAAAAGCGCAGATTCAATTCTGAGAGAACAAGCTAGCACACCTAGAACATCGTTCGATATTTTTCTCTCGCACTCTAGACTGGATGGCGATGTTATCCTTGGCGTGAAAATCATTCTCGAAAAAACTGGTCAAACTGTCTACGTTGATTGGATCGACGACCCCAATCTCGATAGAAGTCAGGTCACAAGTGCAACCGCCGAAAAGCTCAGAATTCGCATGCGACAATCGCGCGCACTATTCTACGCACACTCGACTAATGCGACCAAATCTAGATGGATGCCATGGGAGCTTGGATACTTCGACGGATTCAATGGTAACGTTGCAATTCTCCCAATTAGCGGCGGCGTAACACCAGTAAATCTTAAAGGCGAAGAGTACCTTGGCCTCTACCCCTATGCCGACCTAGCCCCCACATCTGGACAAACCAATAAGTCAATATGGATTAATCGCGACAGCCAAATGTATGCTCCATTCTCGCGGTGGCGAGATGGCGTAGATAAACTTCGCCCACAAATATAAACGAGCAACATAAACACATAGAAATAGGTCGCAATCACTATGAGCGTTTACGAATTAGCCATTCTAGGAAACGCCTCCAATAAAGAAAAGAATACTCTCACAGCTACAATTTCTATTATGGTTGCAGAATTCGGCCTGTCTGTCGGCGACGACATCATCATTCACGACAGTTCTACAATTTCCCGCCGCGACTTTCGGGTTGCATGCGCCGCAGCTTTCTTTGGCGGCCCCTCCACTGCCGATGAGGCTGCAGCACGCGCATTAGTAGGAGCCAACGTCCCCGTCATCCCCACAATTGCTCAGAGCGGAGACTTCGCAACAGAAATTCCTAGCCTATTGCAAGCAGCAAACGGCCTGCGGCGTAGAGACGATGACGTAGAAATGACCGCACTCGCCACAGCGCTTCTCGAATGCATCGGCCTACTTCGCCGCCAGAGACGGATTTTCGTTAGCTATAGGCGCTCCGAATCTCGCCCCGCAGCTCTACAACTTCACGACCTGCTAAGTGAACGCGGCTTCGACGTTTTCCTGGATACACATGACATCCGTCCCGGAGAGCCATTTCAAAACGTCCTTTGGCATAAGCTAGTCGATTCAGATGTAATGGTCATGCTCGATACGCGGACCTACTTTGAAAGCAGATGGACAGTTCAAGAGATTGGAAGAGCCCGCGCAAAGGAAATTCAGGTACTTAGAGTAGTCTGGCCGGACGTCACTCCCAACAAACTGACAAATTTGTCGGAAACCATCTACCTCCAGAACATCGACCTTCAAAGCGAAAGCGGGCCACTAACTCCAGAGATCGCTGAAACAATCAATATTTCAGTAGAACGATTGCGCAGCAGGAGTATCTCCGCGCGATACACATCGATTACTGGAAAATTAAGAGCAGAAGTCGAGAGAATTTCAGGCAGCTTCGAAGGAATTGGCGCTCACCGCTCCATTGCAATTCGCCTCTACGACGGAAAAAAGGTCTGGGCATATCCAATTGTTGGCGTCCCAAACGCTGAAGCTTTGTATGATGTCGCCGAGAAAGCTCGGCGGGCAGAACAGGTAGAAAGCCTTCTCTTAGTATACGATCATGTCGGTATCCAAGAGGCTTGGAATGAACATCTTCAATGGCTAGACGAACAGATCAAGTCCGTTCGCGCGATCAAGGTTTCGGAAGCAGCGTGGTCCCTCGCGGCCATGGAGGCGTAGCGATGGCTGGGTCCATTTTTCTCTCTGCCGGCGTGCCTCACTCCCCGTCAAACCCGAGAAATGCTGAATTTTCCGCTACTGCGGACGTAGTCAGTATCGGCACAGCTGTTTCAGCTCTGGTCCATATAGTGCTGGGTCGACGCCGCTTAGTATGGGGTGGCCAACCTGCGATTACACCCATGATATGGGTCGTCGCGAGCGAGATTGGCGTCAACTATGGTCGTTGGGTAAAGCTCTACCAATCACGCTATTTCGAAGAGGATTTCCCGGAGGAAAATGCTCATTTTGGAAATGTAACTTTCACAAAGGATGCGGGCGGCGACCGAGAACAAAGCCTGCTGACCATGCGAGAAAGGATGTTTTCCGAAAATGAATTTGAAGCAGCAGCCTTTATCGGCGGCATGCAGGGCATTATTGACGAATACGATCTATTTTCTAAGCATCACCCTAAAGTACCTAAAATTGTACTTGCATCGACGGGCGGAGCCGCACTAGAACTGGCCAACCGCTCTATTGATATTGACGATGAACTACGCACTAATTTCGACTACGTCAGCCTTCTTCACAGACGCTTAGGCGTCTCACCACGTGAGCTTCGTTACAAAATACCCGAGGAACAGCCAGCCACGATTGAACAACGCTACTGGCATGCTGGCCGAACTATAGAGCACCCCTGAGCAACCGCATCAGCAGCAACCTCTTACCCTAGAGGCCCACGCCCATGTCCCACGGCCCCACCACCCTGGACCTCATTGAGCGCGGCGCCCTCCAGCACGCCAACCGCATCGCCGTCGTGGCCGGTGACCACCACCTGACCTTCGCCGAGGTGAACACCCTCGCGAACCGCCTCGCACGCGCCCTCCATGCGTCCGGGGTCGCGCCGCGCGACCGCGTGGCGCTGCTGATCAACAACTCCCTCCACGCCGTCCCGCTGGACTTCGCCTGCGTGAAGGCTGGGGTGAACCGGGTTCCGCTCAACGCCCGCCTGTCTGCGCCCGAGCACGCGCGGATGCTGGACGAGGCGCGGTGCGGGGTGCTGGTGTTCGGGGCGGACCTGGCCGAGCGGGCCGCCGCGCTGAAGGCCCTGCGGCCGGAGCTCGTCTGCCTGCACCTGGAAACCGACCTGCTGGCCCTGGCGCGGACGCAGGACCCCACCGCCCCGCCCAGCGACGCGCGGCCGGAGGACGTGATCATCACGCTCTACACCTCCGGCACCACCGGCGTGCTGAAGGCGGCGCAGCACACGCAGGCCTCGTACGCGGCGATCTGCCGGAACGTGCTGCTGAACCTGTTCCCGGCCGGGCCTGACGACGCGATGCTGCACGCGGCTTCGCTGATCCACGCCAGCGGCACGTTCGTCCTGCCGCTGTGGCTGCGCGGCGGGCGCAGCGTGGTGCTGCCGGGGTTCGCGCCGCCTGAGTTCCTGGACGCCATCGCCCGCCATCGGGTCACGGCGATCAACCTGGTGCCGACCATGCTGCAGATGCTGCTGGAGCATCCAGGCCTTGAGACCGCAGACGTCTCGTCGCTGGAGCGGATCATCTACGGCGCCTCGCCGATGCCGCGCGCGGTGATCCAGCGGGCCATCAAGCGGTTCGGCCAGGAGAAGTTCTGGCAGTATTTCGGCCAGACCGAGGTCCCGCTGTGCATCGCCGTGCTGCGACCGGAGGACCATCACGGCGAGCAGCTGGGCGCCTGCGGGCGGCCGGCGGCGGACGTCGAGATCCGGCTCGTCGACGCCGAGGGCCGCGACGTCGCGCCCGGTGAGGCCGGCGAGATCCTGGTGCGCTCGCCGACGGCGGCGGCAGGCTATTTCGACGCGCCGGAGCTTTCCGCCCAGACCTTCGACGCCGACGGCTGGGTCCATACCCGCGACGTCGGGGTGTTCGACGCCGGCGGCCTGCTGCACCTGCGCGACCGCACCTCGGACATGATCATCTCGGGCGGCTACAACATCTATCCGCGCGAGGTCGAGGACGCCCTGACCGGCCACCCGGCCGTGCTGGAGGCCGCCGTGGTGGGCCTGCCCGACGACAAGTGGGTCGAGGCGGTGACCGCCGTCGTGGTCCCCCGCCCTGGCGCCACCGTCACCGAGGCCGAACTGATCGCCCACGTCGCCGGCCAGATCGCCTCGTACAAGAAGCCGCACCGCGTGGTGCTGGCGCAGGCGATCCCCAAGACCGCCGTCGGCAAGTTGGACCGCAAGACGCTGAAAGCCGGACTGCTGGCCTCTTAGCGGCTCGGGCTCAAAAGGCGAGTTGACGCCGATACTCGCTCATGACTAGAACATTCCATGAACGCGCCGTCTCCGCTGCAGAGGCTGGGTGGAAGGATCCGCGAGCGCCGAGAGGCGGCGCGGCTGAGCGCGGCCCGGCTGGCGGAAGCGGCGGGGATGGATGCGGACGCGCTGGCGGCGATCGAGGCCGGACGGCGTGATCCCGACTACGCGAGCCTGGCGCGGCTGGCCCGGGCGCTGGAGGTCGCGGTCGGAGACCTGCTGTCGGCGATGGACGAGGAGGATGGAGCCTAGAGCTTGCCGACCAGCTCGGACAGCCGCACGCCCAGGGCGCGGGCCAGTTGGAACAGGGTGGTGGCGCTGGGGTTGCGCTCGCCGCGCTCCAGCAGGCCGACATAGTTGCGGTGCAGTCCGGCCAGCTCGGCCAGGGCTTCCTGGCTGAGGTTGCGGGCCTTGCGGCGGTCGCGGATTTCACGCCCCAGGGCGGTCAGGTCGGGATCGTCGGACACGCGCGACCCTTGCCTTGGTCGCTTCCCGCATCTACACACCTTCAGTGTGTATTTTTCGCGCCGAGGTCGAGGAGCGCACGCATGGGTCGTCAAGTTCGCCGTCCGGACCCCGCCACTGGTGCGGGGAGCGGAGTCCACCCCGTCGACCGCCATGTCGGCCAGGTGCTGCGCGCGCGTCGGCGGGCGCTCGCGCTGACCCAGATGGCGGTGGCCGAGCGGCTGGGGCTCAGCTTCCAGCAGCTGCAGAAGTACGAGCGCGGGACCAACCGGATCAGCGCCTCGGCCCTGCACGCCCTGTCGCTGGTGCTGGACCTGCCGGTGGCGCGGTTCTTCGAGGGTTTGCCGGAGCCGGAGAACCCCGACGATGGCCGAGGCCGCGACCTGGTCGCCGAGATGATCGCCACGCCGGACGGGCCGGCCTTGGCGGAGGCTTTCCTGCGGCTGCCGTCGGGACCGGTGCGGAACCGGCTGACGGCGCTGGCGCGGGCGATCGGGGCGGAGCGATGAGGCCTTGAACTCTCCTCCCCCTCTGGGGGAGGAGAAATAGCCGCCCCTACCCCACCATCCCCGCCAGCCGCCCACGGATCAGCACCTCGGCCTCCGCCACGATCCGGTCGACCAGTTCCTTCACCGTCGGCACGTCGTGGATCAGCCCCTGGACCATGCCGGCGCTCCAGATGCCGCCGTCGGTGTCGCCCTTGGCCAGGGCGTCGCGGCCGCGCGTGCCGGCGACCAGGTGGGCGACGTCCTCGAACTTGGCGCCGCCGGCCCGCTCGATCTGCACGACCTCCTGGCTGACGGCGTTGCGCATCACCCGGGCCGTATTGTGCAGGGTGCGGAAGATCAGGTCGGTCTGGCGTTCGTCGTTGGCGACCATCTGTTCCTTGAAGGCCATCGGGATCGGGGCCTCCTGGGTGACGCAGAAGCGGGTGCCCATGTTGACCCCGTCGGCGCCCAGGGCCAAGGCCGCCACCAGGCCGCGCGCGTCGGCGATGCCGCCCGACGCCAGCATGGGGATCTTCACCTTGTCGGCGGCGGCCGCGATCAGGATCAGGCCGGGGATGTCGTCCTCGCCCGGATGGCCGGCGCACTCGAAGCCGTCGATCGAGATGGCGTCGACGCCCATCCGCTCGGCGCTGAGCGCGTGGCGGACGGCGGTGCACTTGTGGATCACCTTGACCCCGTGGGCCTTGAGGTCATCGACATGCTCCTGCGGCTTGTAGCCGGCGGTTTCGACGATCTTGATCCCGCTCTCGATGATCGCCGCGCGGTACTCGGCATAGGGCGGCGGGGTCATGGCCGGCAGGATGGTCAGGTTCACGCCGAACGGCTTGTCGGTCATCTCCCGACAGCGGGCGATCTCTTTGCTCAGCGCCTCGGGCGTCGGCTGGGTCAGGGCGGTCAGGAAGCCCAGCGCCCCGGCGTTGGCGACGGCGGAGACCAGCTCGGCCTTGCCCACCCACTGCATGCCGCCCTGGGCGATCGGATGCTCGACGCCGAACATCTCGGTGAAACGGGTCTTGATGGCCATGCGCCCAATATCGCCCCGCGAGGCGCTCCCTCTGGTTTCGAGGGACTATGCGAGGGTGACCGTAGGGTCAGGCAAGCCCCGATGCGCCGGTCGAGCAGCGCATCGGGAAGCCGGATCAGCCGAGGATCTTGGCCTTCTTGGCGGCGAATTCCTCTTCGCTGAGCACGCCCTTGTCGCGAAGCTCGGCCAGCTTGGCCAGTTCGTCGGCCTCGCTGATGGCGTTGACCACGGTCGGCTTGCGCACGTCGTGGATCGCGGTCTTGATCGCCTCGGCGAGACGTTCGAAGGCCTGCTGGTCGGCCTTGTCGAACAGCACGCTGTTCTCGTCCTTGGCCGCATTGAACGCGCCGCCGCGCTTCTCGACGCCGCCCGTCACGGTCAGCTGGAGATAGCCGCGCAGACCGCCGCCGACGCCGCGCAGCTGCACGGCGTTGATCGACGAGATGGCGATCGACTTCTCGCCCGCCGCGCCATGGATCAGGAACGCGCTGACGCCCTTGCGGGTGATGGTCACCTCACGGCCGTTGAAGGTCATCCGGCCGCCGGCCCCGGTCGCGGCGATGACGCCCGCGGCTTCGGCCACGGCGTCGGCTTCCTGTTCCTTCTTGGGCGACCGCCCGCCGAGGGCCCAGATCAGCGCGAACACCCAGCCCAGCAGCGTCCAGCCGAGGAACAGGTTGAACAGCGTGACGCCGATCTTGGACTTGTGGCCTCGCGAGAAGGCCAGGAAGGTTGGAATGAAATAGATGGCGATGCCGATGATGAAGCCGAGCGTCGTGCCCATGTGGAAACTCCCCCTACCAATTGTCGGAGCGGGCCAGACACGCCCACTCACCCCAAGGTTAAGTTCTAGCGGGCGATTGGAACGGGCCGCAAGGCCGCGCTCTCGAAACGGGTTCGCCTATCGCGACGGGCGTCCGAGGCGCTCCAGTTCGTCGGCGCGCGTCTGGGTCAGGAACGCCCGGCAGGCCGTGGCCTGGATGCCGGCCTGGGTGCCGCCCTGCTCGTACTCGGCGTCGCACTCGGTGTCGCGGTCCTTGATCCACTGGCGCTGCTCGGCGCGCAGGGAGGCCTGCCGGGCCGGCTTCAGCCGCGCCATTGCGGCCTTGTAGGCGCGGTTGAGGCGGGCGTCCTCGCGGTCGAGGATACCGGCGGCGCAGATCTGCACCTCCGGGGTCGAGCCGCCGCAACGGCTGTCGATCTCCTCGCTGGCCGACAGGCGCTGAGCGGACAACAGCAGGGCGACGACGAGGGCGTTGATCATCCGATCAGCCTAGCGCGTCACTGCTGGCCTTGGAACGCGTCCAGGTCGTCGGCGCGCTCGGCGGTGCGGTCCAGCACGCAGCTGCCCGCCTCGACGCGGCTGATCGTGCCCCAGTCGGCATCGTAGCGGCTGGCGCAGTCGGCATCGCGGAAGGCGATCCAGGCGCGCTGGGCCTTGGTCAGGGCCGCCTTCTGGCGCGGCAGGGTCATGCGCTTCTGGGCCGCCTGGTAGGACCGGTTGAGCCGCGCGTCCTGGATCTTCAGCTCCGCGCCGATGCAGTCGATCATGCCGGCGGTGCTCTGGCCCGAAGGCGCGGCCAGGCACTTGCCGTACGCCGGCGTGTATTTCGGCTCGGCATGGGCGGCGCTGGCGAGCAGCAGGACGGTCGCGGCGGCGAAGAGACGGATCATCGGAGGCTCCGGAAGAACGGGGCCCTTCGCCGCCGCACCTGTCTAATGGCTCGAAACGCCCAAGCGGTTCCAGAGATTGATCTGGGCGACGATGGCCGTCAGGGCGCTGGCCTGCTGGTCGGTCCAGTGCTCGCGCAGGGCCGCGCGCAGCGGCGCGAAGCCCTCGGGCTGGGGCAGCCGGGTCAGGGCCTCGGCCCAGGCCAGGGCGGCCTTCTCGGCGGCGGAGTAGTCCTCGACGTGGCGCCAGACGACCAGGCGGTCGAGGCGTTCGTTGGTCTCGCCGTCCTCGCGGGCCTCGTGGCTGTGCATCTTCACGCAGTAGGCGCAGTCGTTCAGCTGCGAGACGCGCAGATAGATCAGGTGCTTCAGCGCCGAGGGGATGCCCGCGGTGCGGATCGCCATCTCGGCGGCGAGGAAGGCCTTGTAGACCTCGGGGATGTTCTGGTCGTGGCGGAAGGCGGCGTCGGCGCCCATGGTCTTAAGCTCCAGTCTCGAAGGCCAGGATCGGCCCTTCGGGGAGCTAGACGAGGCAGGTCCGGCGAACGTGACGTCCGCCGGCCTGAAAATTCGACCTACTGCAGGCCCGTGCGGCCGATGGCGTAGAAGCGCTCGGCGCGCTGCTTCTTCAGTTGCGCGGCGCTCATCTGGGCCATGGCCTTCAGCTCGTCCTCGACCGCGTCGCCAACCGCCTGGATGGCCACGTCGCTGTTGGAGTGCGCGCCGCCGGCGGGCTCTTCGATGATGCGGTCGACAATGCCCAGCTTGATCAGGTCCTGGGCGGTGATGCGCATGTTGGTGGCCGCGTCCTTGGCCCGGGCGCCGTCGCGCCACAGGATCGAGGCCGCGCCTTCCGGCGAGATCACCGAATAGATCGAGTGCTCCAGGATCAGCACGCGGTTGGCGCCGGCCAGGGCGATGGCCCCGCCCGAACCGCCTTCGCCGACGATGGTGGCGACCATCGGGACTTCCAGGGTCAGGCAGCGTTCCGTCGAGCGGGCGATGGCCTCGGCCTGGCCGCGCTCCTCGGCGCCGAGGCCCGGATAGGCGCCGGCGGTGTCGACGAAGGTGATGACCGGCAGGCTGAAGCGCTCGGCCATGTCCATCAGGCGCACGGCCTTGCGGTAGCCTTCCGGGCGGGCCATGCCGAAGTTGTGCTTCAGGCGCGTGGTGGTGTCGTGGCCCTTCTCGTGGCCCATGACCACGACCGGCTGGCCGCGGAAACGGCCCAGGCCACCGACGATCGCCTGGTCGTCGGCGAACTTGCGGTCGCCGCGCAGCTCGACGAACTCGTCGATCAGGCCCGCGACATAATCACGCAGGTGAGGCCGCTGCGGATGCCGCGCGACCATCGTCTTCTGCCACGCGTCGAGATTGGCGTAGGCCTCCTTGCGCAGCTCCTGCGCGCGGTCGCGCAGAGCTTGGATCTCGAGGTCGAACGCACCTGGTCCAGCGGTCTCGGAGAGCTTGCTCAGCTCCTCGATTTTGCTTTCCAGGTCAGCGATTGGGCGTTCGAAATCGAGATAATGGGCGGCCATGGACTCTTAAACGTCGCCGTTGATGAAAGGGTGCGAACCTAGTGGCGGAATCCCTCAAGGGAAAGGGGCCAGATTCAGGCCGGGAACCGTCATGAATCAGCCGGGTTTTATCCACAGGCTCGAAGGTGCGGTTCACAGGTGAGTCTCGAATCGAGACTCTCTGCTCTGGTGAATCGCGACATAGAGTCCTATGTTCTTTTGTAGCAGGTCGCGGAAGACGACTTGCGCCCCCGCGGCCCCCGCCATCGAACGTGCGCGGCCCCGCCTGTAGAGAGCGCATAGTGCCCATGCAGGTGTTTACCTTTTTCTGCGTCGAGTCCGATGGCTCGGTTCCCCGTTTCGACGTCACGCCCTGCGCTGACGACTCTGCGGCGCGCGCGAGAGCTTTCGAACTACTGGACATGCACCGCCGCTGTGACTTCGTCGAAGTCTGGCGCGGGTCGCAGCGCGTGTTCGACATCTCGCCGCTTCGGGCGGTCGCCGCCTAGTTTTCTTCAAGCGATGAATTATTGCATCGCAACTTGAGCGGCTGTAGCGTCAGCTTCCGGATGGGGTCCAAAACGGGCTCCGCTTTCCGGAAGGCTGCTTCATGGACTCCCCAGTTCTCCTGGACCATGTCCTCTCCGCGCCGCTGATCCCGCCTGCCCCGAAAATCCATGCCAGTCCGCTGGGCGTCACCCCGCTCGGGCAGTTCCGCGTCGCCTGGGAGATGGGCCGCAGCCTGATCGGGGCCTATTGCGAGGAGGACTATGAGAGTCTCGCCACGCCCTACCTGTTCATGGGTCAGCCGGGCCTGTTCCTCAACGACCCCGCCGGCGCGCGCCACGTCCTGACCTCGCCCAAATACATGCGCCCCGTGAAGGCCGCCCGCTCGCTCAAGCCCCTGGTCGGCGAGGGCGTGCTGATGTCCGAGGGCGAGACCTGGCGGCGGCAGCGCAAGAGCCTGGCCCCCGTCTTCACCCCCGCCGCGACCGGCGGCCTGCTGCCCCACTTCGTCGCCGCCGGCGTGGGGCTGGTGGAGGCCCTCGGCGGCCGAGACCGCGCCAACCTCGCCCAGGACTTCCACCGCGCCACGCTGGACGCGGTGCTGCGCGCCCTGTTCTCGCGCCGGGCCGACGCGGAAGGCGCGGTGCTGGCCGATCTCGCCCGCCGCTACATGGAGGGGCCGGCGCACTTCAAGCTGTTCGACTTCATGGCCAAGGGCGCCGACGACCTGACCTTCCTGGACGGCGACCGGCGGCGGATGGGCGCGCAGTGGTTCAAGGCGGTGGACGCGCTGGTCGAGGAGCGGCGGAGCAACCCGCACGGCGAGGTGCGCGACATGCTCGACCGCCTGCTGGCCGCGCGGAACGAGGACGGCTCGCCCCTGCCCGATCAGGAAATCCGCGACCAGTGCAGCTCGATGCTGGCCGCCGGCTTCGAGACCACCTCGCGGCTGCTGTTCTGGGCGACCTATCTGCTGGCGCTCGATCCGGCGACGCAGGACCGCGTGCGGGCCGAGGTCTCGGCCTTCCCGCCCGAGCAGGTGACCAGCCTGGACGACCTCAAGGCCTGGCCGCTGCTGCGTTCGGTGCTGTTCGAGACCCTGCGGCTCTACCCGACCGCGCCGATGATCGCCCGCCAGGCCCAGGAAGCCGACGTGGTCGCCGGCTGCGAGGTCGTGCCCGGCTGCATGATCACCATCAGCCCGTGGGTCATGCACCGGCACCGCAAGCTGTGGGAGGCCCCCACCGCCTTCCGCCCCGACCGCTTCATCGACCACGCCCATCCCTGGAGCATCGAGGCCTTCATGCCGTTCGGGGCCGGGCCGCGCGTCTGCATCGGGGCCGGTTTCGCCCTGGCCGAGGCGCAGATCGTGCTGGCCAGCCTGCTGGCAAGGGTCTCGGTGGCGATGGCCAGCGAGCGGCCGGTGATCCCCCGCGCCTCGATCACGCTAGGGCCGGACCACGAGCCGGACTTCGTGCTGGCTCCGGTCTAAACGTCCAAGCGCGGCCTTGCCGGGCGGGTTAGGAAGGGTGAGTTTCGCCGCGTCGCCGAGAAGGACCCCGCCATGACCGAAGCCCCTACCCGCCCGTTCGCCACCGCCACCGACACCGGCAGCGGGGCCTTGCAGACCTTCGTCACGGCCGGCCCCTCGACCATCGTCGCCGACGTCTCGGTGGCGCAAGGCGGCCTCGACCTCGGCCCCGACCCGCACGAACTGGTCGCCGCCGGCCTGGCGGCCTGCACCAGCATGACCCTGCGCCTCTACGCCAACCGCAAGAACTGGGACGTCTCGGGGATGCATGTGGAGGTGTTCTCGCACTACGACGCCGACGTGGTGCCGCCGGAGCGGTTCGAGCGGGTGATCACGATCGAGGGGAACCTGAACGAGGAACAGCGCGAGCGGCTGTTCGAGATCGCGGAACGGTGCCCGATCCACAAGATGCTGACGACCGGGGCGCGGGTGATCACCACCATCGGCAACAACGACTAGTTCCAAGCTCCTCCCCCGCGATGCGGGGGAGGTGGCCCAGAGGGCCGGAGGGGGCTAGCTCGGCCGACTTCCAGCTCGCCCCCTCAGTCGCTTCGCGACAGCTCCCCCGCATCGCGGGGGAGCATCTATTCCTAGAACCCGTACAGCGCCTTATACTCCGCATCCTTCCCCGCGATCTGCCGCGCGCAGTCGACCATCACCTTGGCCTGCTTCCAGGTCGCGTCGTCCTGCATCTTCCCATCGATCATCGCCACGCCCGTCCCGTCCGGCATCGCCTCCAGGATCTTCCGAGCGAACGCCACCTCCGCAGGGTCCGGGCTGAACACCCGTTTGGCGATCTCGATCTGGCTCGGATGCAGGCTCCACGCCCCCGCGCACCCCATCAGGAACGCATTGCGGAACTGCTGCTCGCAGGCCACCGGATCGTCGATGGCCCCGAACGGACCGTAGAACGGCTTGATCCCATGCGCCGCGCAGGCGTCGACCATCTTGGCGAAGGTGTAGTGCCAGAGGTCCTGCTGCACGGACGCCCGCGCCGAACCATCCGCATGCGGATCTTCGATCACCCGATAGCCCGGATGCCCGCCGCCGACCCGCGTCGTCTTCATCGCCCGGCTGGCCGCCAGGTCCGCCGGGCCCAGCGAAATCCCCTGCATCCGCGGGCTGGCCGCCGCGATGGCCTCGACGTTCATCACGCCCTCGGCCGTCTCCAGGATGGCGTGCAGCAGGATCGGCCGGGTCACCCCGTGCTTGGCCTCCAGCGAGGCCAGCAGCTGGTCCATGTAGAAGATGTCCCATGGCCCCTCGACCTTGGGGACCATGATGACGTCGATCTTGTCGCCGGCCTTCTCGACGATGGTGGCGACCTCATCCAGGTGCCAGGGCGAGTTCAGGCAGTTGATCCGCGTCCAGAAGCCTACGCCCAGGGCCTTGAAATCGACCTCGCGCGACATGGCGATCAGGCCCGCCAGGGCCGCGCCCTTGGCGTCGGCGGGGATGGCGTCCTCCAGATTGGCCAGGATGACGTCGACCGTCGGAGCGATCTCGGGGACCTTGGCGCGGACCTTGTCCAGGTGCGGCGGCACGAAGTGGATCATCCGCTCGACGCGGGCGGGGAGTTCCCGATAGGGCGTCGGCGCGCCGATCGCCAAGGGTTTGAAAAAGCCGCGCGGCGTCTTCATGCGCCTACTCCCCGAGGTTCTTATTTCGCAATTGCGAAGACCCTGCGGCGGCGCGGCATCGAGGTCAAGGCTTCGGCGGCGGAGGCTTTGGCTGAGGCGGTTGGGGCATCTCGTCCGGATCCTCGCGCTCGAGGTCGGCGGCGGCGTCGTTGCTGGAGTCGGGCTTGACCGCCTTGGCGGCCTTGCGGCGGCGGGCGGCGGGCTCCAGGCGCAGGCTGGTCAGGGCGTCCTCACCCTCCTCCCCAAACAGCCCCCGCACGCGGATGTCGCGCTGCGGATAGGGAATCTCGATCCCCGCCCCGCGCAGGGCGTCGTCGATCAGCCAGGTATAGGCCGCGTAGATCGCCGCCGGCCGGCGCACCGCCTCGACCGTCGGCCAGACCACGAGCTCGAACTTCAGGCTGCTCTCGCCATAGCCGACCAGCCAGACCTGGGCGCGGCGCACGGCGTCGTCGGGCGAGGTGTAGGGCGCGGCCTTGGCGGCCTTCAGCACCGCCTCGCGCACCTTGGTCTTGTCGGCCCCGAAGGCGGTGACGAATGGCACGCGCAGGCGGCGGTTGGTGTTGCGCAGGGTCCAGTTGATCACCTGGTCGTTCACCAGCACCGAGTTCGGCACGATGATGTCGGTGCTGTCGTTGGTGCGGATGCGGGTGGCGCGCGGGCCGATCTCGTGGACCACGCCGCGCCCGCCATTGGGCAGCTCGACGAAGTCACCCACCGCCACCAGCCGCTCGAACACCAGGCTGACGCCCGAGGCGAAGTCCTTGATGATGCCCTGGAGGCCCAGACCGACACCAACGCCCACGGCGCCGGCGAACACCGCCAGCGAGGTGAGGTCCAGGCCCATGGTCGACAGGCCCACCGTCACCCCGATGACCACCAGGCCGTAGGTCAGGACCTTCTCGACGATATAGAGCGACGCGGCGTCCCCGGCGGCCCGCTCACGCAACCGCCGCAGCCCCGCCGCGCTCAGCCGCGCGGCGAACAGGGCGACGGCGACGATTAGCAGGCCAGCCGCCAGGCCTCCAACCGTGACAGAGGCCTTGCCCAGCTTCAGGAGTTCGAAGGAATCGAGCGTGCGGAGCGGGTTGGCGGCCATGGGCAGAGTTTGGGGCCGGGTTGCGCCGAGGATCAAGGGCCGAGGGAGCGCGCCCTCCGACTAGAGCTTGTCTGCCTCGGAAGGTGTCGGCGGGCCGTACACCCAATTGATGTCGCCGATGTCGCCGCCCAGGCCGACTGGCACCTTGTGCGTCAGCGTGATCGTGTTCGTTTCGGTATGCCACCGCCGCATCTTCAAGAACATGTTGGCCGTCTGGGCCTCCTGCTCCGGCCCGTACTTGCGACGGATCTGCTCCGATACGTCATCGAACATGGCCACCCTTCCGGCTTCGCGGAGGAGAACGACCTGAAGCAGGCGCCCATTCTTGAAGTAGAAGCAGGCTTCATAAATGTTGATCATGACCCGGTACTCCTTGAGGCGGAGTTCGCAAGTCGATCCGTCGTCGCCCTTTCGAGGCTTCTTCAATGGCGTCGCTGTCGGCTGAGCCGCCAGCACTTCATCGGGGGTCATGCCGAATGTGAGATTGGTCCAGAGCGTCTTGCCCTGGAGCGCCGCCATATCGGCCGACGGCTGGGCCGCTTGAGCCTGAGCCGCCGCCGGAATAGCCAATGAAAGCGCACAGACCGCGCCCAGCACCGATAGAATCTTCAAGAACGCCCCCTTCGACACCCCGCGGCGGCGACTTCGCCCCGCACCGCGCAAGCCTAATCGCAACCCTCGCGCACGGGTAGAGCTGATCGCCATCGCGTCTGTGGTCGAGATCGCCGGCAGCACTCTACAGCACGTAGTTCACCGCCACCGCCGGCGTCACCGAGGCGGTCGTATTCCGTCCCGCCGGAACGATCCGCGCGCCGACGATCACCCCGACCTGACTGTTGAAGTTGTACTCCACCGCCGGGGCCAGGATCAGCGCCTTGCTGACCGGGTAGCGGCGCTCGAACGTCGCGCCGTTCAGCAGCCCGGTGACCTTGGTCGAGGCGTCGCGCTGCCAGGCGACGTCCAGGGCCGCAACCCAGTTCTGGGTCACGCTGTACTCGAACGCCAGGTTGGCCAGGACGCTGTCGCCCGGCTGGGCCTTGCCGGCGAAGCCCGCCCCTGTGCCGTAGACGCTAGCGCCCCGCACCTTGGCCCGGTCCGAGCGGGTGTAGGCGAAGTTCAGCCGCGTGCGGAGGATGCGGCCGTTCGGCAGCCAGAATGGATATTGCGAGTTCAGCCCCACCGTCGTGGCGTAGGCCCCGCTGCCGAAGCCGTCGTTGGGACGCCCTTCCAGCCGGTCATGGCGGCCGATCGGCAGGTTCTCCTGCAGCATCAGCGAGACGGTCGGCGTGCGGCCGCCCTCCTCGTACTTCAGCAGCCGGTACTGCGCCTGGGCGGTCAGGTCGCCGAGGCCCAGCCCCTGGCTCCAGCGCCCGCCGGCCCGGCGATAGCCCAGGTGCGGGATGAAGCCGGCCGTCAGGGTGTCGGTCACCCCGTACAGCAGGTACGAGGACGAGCCGATATTGTCCTCGTCCGGCGCGCTCCGCCGCTTGCCGTCGGCGTCGAAGCGCCCGAACGGCTTGGCGTCGTAGAGATAGGGTTCGATCAGCACGTGGCCCTTGGGCAGGGTCGAGGCGCCGGAGGCCAGCAGCGGCCCGGTCCACCAGGCCTCGTCGAGGCTCTGGCGCTCGACGTCGGCATGGACCGGCGGCGCCAGCAGGAAGGTCGCGAGCGCGGCCAGGACGGCGCGCAGGATGGTCGAGTGCATGGGGTTCCTCCCGGGTCGGCGACATTGCGCCTACGCCGCGTTCGACCGCGACGCCGCCCGGAACTTGCGGCGGCAGGAGCCCTATTGTGTCAGCAGGCTGGCGGCCTAGAGCGCCACCTTGGCCAGGGGCAGGCGCATGGCCACGCTGAGACCGCTCTGCGCCCAGTCGTAGTCGACGCTGCCGCCGAACTGGCCAGCGACCGTGTTGCGCACGAGGGCGCTGCCGAAGCCCTTGGACGCGGGGGCGCTCGTCACGACCGGCCCGTCGCGCTCCCGCCAGTTCAGGTTCAGCATGTCGCCGTCCAGCGTCCAGCGGACGTCGACCCGTCCCTGCTCGTTCGACAGCGCGCCGTACTTGATGGCGTTGGTGGTCATCTCGTGGAAGACGAGGGCCACGCCGTTGATCGCGTGATCGCCGCAGGCCACGTGCGGCCCCTCCAGCGAGAACCGCGACGGCAGGCCAAGGTCGGTGTGCTCGTGCGGGGCCACCACCGCCTGGATCAGCGTACCGATGTCGCCGGCGCGCGGGGCGCGGCCCACCTCGTGCAGCTTGCGGCTGACCAGGGTGTGGGCGTTGGCCAGGGCGTGCAGCCGGCCCGAAAGCGCCTGCGCCATCTCGGTCTTGTCGGCGGCGGTGCGGGCCGTGCCGCGGATCATGCCGTCGGTGATGGCGAACAGGTTCTTGACCCGGTGGCTCATCTCCTGCGTCAGGGTCTCCTGCTCCTCCAACGCGGCCTGCAACTGGCGCTCGCTGTCCAGCATCCGCAGGGCGATGCCGAGGAAGGCCGCCAGTTCGGTCATCGAGCGGGCGTGGCCGGCGTCGAACCAGCCCTCCTGCTCGGAGACGATCCACAGGGTGCCGATCGGCAGATGACCGCCGAAGCTCAAGGGCACCAGCATCACCTCGGGTACGGTGATGCCCGCGTCGACGATCCAGTCATAGACCCGTTCGGGATGGCGCGAGAGCGTCGGGCCGTTGCGGTCCAGGGTGACGCCGCAGGGGCTGAAGTTGCGCGGGGTCAGCGCCTGCTCGAACGGCGAGAGGCTGCCACGCAGATAGCGCCAGCGAAAGACGCCGGGGCTGGGCTCGGGCTCATAGAGGCTGAGGCCCGCCGAGACGCCGCCGGTCAGTTCCATGGCCAGGTCGACGAAGCGCGGCAGCACCTGCTCGGGCTGGTCGGCCATGCGCAGGGCCAGGTCCTGGATGGCCTGCTTTTCGCGCAGGTGGTCCGCCGGCTTGATCGGCCGGGTGGCGAGCTCGTCCGTGATGAAGACGTGCGCCACCGCGGGGTCGATCCCCGTGCCCTGGTCCGCTGCTCGATATCCGTCCGCCATGATCTCCGAGCGCCCCACTGCCCAGCTGCTCGGTCCAAAACGCACAAACGCGCGAATGGCTCAGCTTGTTGGAGAATTATTTCGCGGGACAAACCTAAGCGGCCCCACCGTGCGGAACGCTACCACGCCACGGCGGCGCGGAACGTCGGCTAGGCGACTGTACGCGATATAAGGATCGAGGTCCGGCGCGAGCGGGGCGCCGCGCCGGACCGTGGGCTCAGCGGCCGACCATCGCCATGCCGGCGGCGGTGTAGCGGTCGCCTTCGATCGCCGTCTCCGGCACCGCCGCGGCGATGCGGGCCAGATCGTCGGCCGAGAGGGTCACGTCGACCGCGCCGATGTTCTCCTCCAGGCGGGCGATCTTGGTGGTGCCGGGGATCGGGGCGATGTCGCCGCCCTGGTGCAGGATCCAGGCGAGCGCCAGCTGCGCGGGCGTAATGCCCTTCTCGCCGGCGATCGCGGTGAGAGCCTCGACCAGGCCGAGGTTCTTGGCCATGGCCTCGCCCTGGAAGCGCGGCAGGTTGCGGCGGAAGTCGTTGTCGGCGAGATCGCTCTTCAGCGCGCCGGTCAGGAAGCCCCGGCCCAGCGGGCTGTAGGGGACAAGGCCGATGCCCAGCTCGCGCAGGGTCGGCAGGATTTCGGCTTCCAGCTCACGGAACCACAGCGAATATTCGCTCTGCAGGGCCGCCACCGGCTGCACCGCGTGAGCCTTGCGGATGGTCGCCGCGCCGGCTTCCGAGAGGCCGAAATGCTTGACCTTGCCCTCGGCGATCAGGTCCTTGACCGTGCCGGCCACGTCCTCGATCGGCACGTTCGGGTCGACGCGGTGCTGGTAGAACAGGTCGATGGTCTCGATGCCCAGGCGCTTCAGCGACGCCTCGGCGACCTCACGGATGTGCTCGGGGCGGCTGTTGACACCGCGCATGCGCGAGAAGCCCTCGCCCGTGCCTTCCGGCGCGATGTCGAAGCCGAACTTGGTGGCGATCACGACCTTGTCGCGGAAGGGCTTGAGGCCCGCGCCGACCAGGATCTCGTTCTCGTACGGGCCGTAGACCTCGGCGGTGTCGAAGAAGGTCACGCCCAGCTCGACGGCCTTGGCCAGCACCTTGTGGGCGTCGGCGGTGTCGAGCGCGGTGCCGTACACCTGGCCCATGCCCATGCAGCCGAGACCGATGGCCGAGACCTCGAGGCCGTCGCCGAGTTTGCGCGTCTTCATGGGAAAGCTCCTTGCTGTGGGGTGAGCATGAAGATGGGCCCCGGGCGCGGCAAGCCTAGGGCGGTCGCGCCGATGTGGAGGATCAGGCAATCTTCGCGGCGCGATTGCCAATCTTTTCGCGAGACGTGTCGGAACGGCTGTCGTCCAACCGTCCTAGGCTCACCATAACGGAGGAAGACCCATGCCCAAGATCACGCCGTTCCTGTGGTTCGACCACCAGGCCGAGGACGCCGCCAAGCTGTACGTCTCGGTGTTCCCGAACGCCAAGATCAACAACATCGCCCGCTATCCTGGCGACGGCAAGGAAGGCGGCGAGACCGGCAAGGTGATGATCGTCGAGTTCGAGATCGACGGCCAGAAGGTCACCGCCATGAACGCCGGCCCGACCTTCAAGCTCACCGAGGCCTTCTCGTTCGTCATCGACTGCGACGGCCAGGCCGAGGTCGACCACTACTGGAACGCCCTGACCGCCGACGGCGGCCAGGAGAGCCAGTGCGGCTGGCTGAAGGACCGCTTCGGCCTGTCCTGGCAGGTGACGCCCAAGCAGTTGATCCAGGCGACGACCAGCCCAGACCGCGAGGCGGCGGGGCGGGCGTTCCAGGCGATGATGACGATGAGGAAGATCGACGTCGCGGCGATCGAGAAGGCGTTCCGGGGGGAGTGAGGCGGTTAGATGCTCCCCCGCGTTGCGGGGGAGCTGTCACGGAGTGACTGAGGGGGCTAGCTGGAGCGAGGCCGAGCTAGCCCCCTCCGGCCCTCTGGGCCACCTCCCCCGCATCGCGGGGGAGGATGTTGTTTCTTACGCCGCCAGCTTCATCAAGCTGCCCGGCGGCATGTCGCGCCGAATCTGCCTGTCCAGGTCCTCGGTCATCTGGTCGAGCTCCTTCAGCCCGTCCTCGGCGTCCTTGACCTCGTCGGAGCGTTCGAACTTGCCCGGCTGGGTCAGGATGCCCTTGGTCTTGGCGGTCTGCAGGTCGTCCTTCAGCGCCTTGCTGAGGTCGCGGACGCTCTTGATGAAGTCCATGTCGCCACTGGCCTCGGTCTTGGCCTGGTCTTCCAGGTCCTGGCGGGCTGAGGCCTGCTGATCGGGGGTCAGGGAGGCGTCGGGGGCGGCGGCGAAGTCGGCCTTGAACATCTCGCCGGCCTCCTTGGCCGCCTTGCCGTAGTCCTTGACCGCGCCCTGCAGCTCCTTGGCCACGGCGGCCAGCGCTTTCGCCATCGCCTTGGGGTCGTTGGCGTAGATCTTCTTCAGCATCTTCATCTTGTCGATGACCTGCTGCAGCTTGGCCCGGGCGCGGCCCTTGGCGTCGCCGATCTGGGTCTTGCGGTTGGCGCGCATGTCGCTCTTGAGGCGGTCCAGCGCCTCGGCCTCGGGGCTCTTCTTCGCCACCGGAGCATCGTCCTTGCCCGCCCCTTGGGACGGCTCCGGCGCGACCAGCCCCATCGTCTTGCCGTAGGCGGCCAGGACCATCGGTCCCGCCTGCCCCGCTGCGCTCACCATGGCTTTCAGCCCCGTGCGGTCTTCTGACCTCTTAAGGACCATCCTAGCGCGACGAGGTTAAGCTAGGCCTTCTTCGCGAACTGCCCGGCCCGCCAGGCCATCCAGACGACGACCAGGCCGACGACCGTGCAGACGATCAAGGCCGGGGCCGAGGCTTCCGGACCGAACGGACCGCCGGTCAGCCACTCGGGCTTGCCCGCACGCGCCACGCTGTTGGCCATGGCCGGACCGAAGTTGCCGCCCGACACCGCCGCCCCGAAGACGTAGCCCTGGGTGAAGTTCCAGGCCGCGTGGACGCCGATCGACATCCACAGACGCCCGGTCAGGGCGTAGAAGGCTCCCAGCATGATCCCGGCTTCCAGGGCGATGGCGATCGCCGCGAACACGGTGGCGTTGGGATTGCCGATATGGCCGAAGCCGAACAGGGCGGCCGAGACGGCGAAGGCGACCCACGGGCCGAAGGCGCGCCAGACCAGGCGCAGCAGCACCGCGCGGATCATCAGCTCCTCGACCACGCCCGATTGGACGGCGTTGCCCAGCGCGATCCAGGCCGGCGCCGCGCCCAGGCTCTTGATGTCGTAGAGGCCGCCGACGGCCATGATCCCCATCACCGCGGCGAACATCGCCGCGCCGATGAGGAGGCCCGCGATCAGCTGCGGCAGCAGCGGCTTCAAGGCCAGTTCGGAGGCCTTGCGGCCCTCGGCCAGCCAGACGGCCAGGCCGTAGACGCAGAGACCGATCACCGAGCCGGCGATGTGCGCGAACAGCTGGCCCGGCCCGAAGGTCTTGGGCCACAGCTTGCCCAGCGCTTCCGCGCTCGTGAAGGCCGTCAGGGCGACCAGGAAGAACAGGCCCACGGCCCAGCCCAGTGCCCGCAGCCAGCGCAGCATCCCCGGATGCAGGAAACGGCGCTCGCCCAGCTCGACCGGATACACCCAGTCCGACGTCTTGATCATGAAAAGTCCCCCGTAGTCCTCGCAGATAAGGCGACTCGCGGGGGACCTACAACTTACGCCTTCTTCACGAACTCCGTCCGCAGGACCAAGCCCTTGACCTTGTCGACATTGGCTTCGATTTCGTCGGGGTCGCCGGTCAGGCGGATCTTCTTGACCACCGTGCCGCGCTTGAGGGTCACGCCGCCCGAGCCCTTGACCTTGAGGTCCTTGATCAGGGTGACGGTGTCGCCGTCGGCCAGCAGGGTTCCGTTGGAGTCGCGGGTCTCTTCGCTCATCAATCTTGCCTCTTCCGCCCCAGCGGATGCTTGGTCTGGACGACGTGCTGCAAGTGCTCGCCGGCCACGTGGGTGTAGATCTGGGTGGTCGCAATGTCGGCGTGGCCAAGCAAGGTCTGGATGACCCTTAAGTCGGCGCCGCCTTCCAGCAGGTGGGTCGCGAAGGCGTGGCGCAGCACATGCGGGCTGACCTTGTCGCGATCGACCCCGGCGGCGAGGGCGGCGTCTTCCAGCAACTGGCCGACGCGGCGGGCGGTCAGGCGGCCAGCGGCGGTGCGCGACGGGAACAGCCACGGGCTATCCTTGCCGCCCTTCGGCAGGAAGGACGGACGCTCGACGAGGTAGGCCTTCACCGCCGTCCGGGCCGCGTCGTTCAACGGCGCGAGCCGCTCCTTGCCGCCCTTGCCCTTGACGATCAGGTAGGCCGGATCGCGCGCCAGGGCAGTCAGCGGCAGAGCCAGCAGCTCGGAGATTCGCAGGCCCGAGGCGTAGATCAGTTCGATGATGCAGGACAGCCGCAGGCCCTGCGCCCCGTCCTTGGCGGTGGCGGCGGCCAGCAGGCGCTCGATCTCCTCGCGCTCCAGCACCTTGGGCAGCGGCCGGCCGGCCTTGGGGGCGGCGACGCGGCGGGAGGGGTCGTCGGTGCGCCAGGTCTCGCCCAGCACGAAGCGGTAGAACTGGCGCACGGCCGAGCGGCGGCGGGCGGCGGTGGCCGGCGACAGGCCCCGCGCGCCGAGGTCCTGGAAATAGGCCTCGATCGTCTCGGCGTCGGCGTCGTCCAGGTCGTGGCCCGTGCGCCCGAGGAAGCCCCGGGCGTCCTCCAGGTCCTTGCCATAGGCGGTCAGGGTGTTGCGGGCCGCGGCGCGCTCGACGGCCATCATCTCCAGGAAGGCGTCGACCCAGCCCGCGCCCTTGCCGCTCATTTCGTGAAGGCGAGCGACAGCAGCCCCTCGACGACGATGGCGCGGGCGTCGGCGGAGAGGCCGGCGTGGTTCAGAGCCCGGGCGATGCGGGCGCGGTCGACGGGCTGCGGGCCGCTCACACCGGCGTCCAGGGCGATCGACAGGGCCAGCAGGCCCGCCTCGCCCTTGCGCTTGGCGGTCCCGGCGTCCTCCAGCACCTGGACCCGCGCGGCCGAGGCGGCGGGCTTGCCGAGGTCGAAGGCGGCGAACTGGGTGCGGGTGTCCGCGTCCATGGTCCCGCCCAGGCTGGACAGCAGCACGGCGGCCGGCTGGGCCGGCGACTTCGGACCGCCCGAGGCGCCCCGCGCCACGAGGTTGCCGAGCACCTGATTGTCGATCTTGCCCGAGGCGGCGGCGATCAGGGCGTCGAGGATGGCCAGATCGGCCGGACCGGCGCCGGGGATGCTGTCCTGCACCAGGTGGCCGCGGATGGTCTGGGCGCTGGCGACGTCGCCGGCCGCCACGGCCGCGCGAGCCATCAGCACCGGGTCCTGCAAGGGCGCGCCGGCCGCGGCCAGGGCGGCGATCGAGGCGGCCGAGGCGCGGGCGGCCTCGACGAAGGCCGGCACGGTCTTGGCCTGACGCAGGAACGCCAGGTCCGAGGCCTCCTGCGCCGTCAGGTCCGCGCCCGACGACACGCCAGCCAGGTCGCCGCCGGCCGGCTTCAGCACGGACTTCAGCGCCGGCGAGGCCGAGGCGATGGCGGCGGCCGATTGCAAATCCAGGGTCAGGCGGCGCGACAGGGCGTAGTTGACGCCGTTCTTCAGGTTGGCCGCGCCCGACGCGGTTCCGGCCAGCGCCGCGCCCATCAGGCGGGCGTAGTCGGCGTCCTTCGTGGCGTTCTGCGCGAGCTGGAAGGTCAGCTGGGCGGCGTCGGCCTGGCCGGCCTTCAGCTGGCAGAAGGCCCGCAGCCGCAGCCAGTAGGCCGCGCCGCGATCGACGGTCAGGGCGTCCTGCGTGCGGCAGGCCTTGTCGTCGTCGCCGACGATCAGGGCCGCCTCGGCGGTGGCCAGCGACAGCGGGGCGTTGCCCGGCGCGCCGGTCGCGCGATCGAGGATGGCGTTGGCGCCCTTGGCCTCGCCCAGCGCGACCAGGGCCATGCCCCGCGCCGCACCCATGTCGATATTGTCGCCCACGCCCGCCGGGCCGTTGGCGCCAGTGGAGAGCAGGCGCTTGGCGAGGCTCGCGAAGGCCGGCGACAGCGGCTTGGTCCCGGCCAGCTTCGGCACCACGTCGCGCATGATGTCGGGGGCTGCGTCCTTCCACAGATCGCCCGCCAGGCCGGTGTCGGCCACGGGGCTGGAGAAGTAGTCGGGCGCGGCCAGGCTCTTGACCTTGACCTCCTCCTGAGCCCCGGCAACGGCCGGCGTGAGCAGGAGCGCGGACAGCGCGACGGCTTGCGTGAGACGCTTCGAAAGGACCATGGACCGGTTATGACGCATCACGGAGTTCTCGCAAACTTGGCGGTTTGGCCAAGCCTCGTGTAAACCCGCGACCGCATCATGACCGCCACCGTCCTTTCCCCCGAAGAACTCGCCCCGCTGCGCCAGCGCACGATCGTGCTGGTCGGGCTGATGGGCGTCGGCAAATCCAGCGTCGGACGGCGTCTGGCCAACTTCCTGGAGCTGCCGTTCCGCGACGCCGACAACGAGGTCGAGGCCGCCGCCGGGCGCTCGATCTCCGAGATCTTCGCCGAACTGGGCGAGTCGGCCTTCCGCGACGGCGAGCGCCGGGTGATCGGCCGCCTGCTGGACGAGCCGCCGCACGTGCTGGCCACCGGCGGCGGGGCCTTCGTCAATCCCGAAACCCGCGCCCTGATCAACGAGAAAGCTATCTCGGTGTGGCTGAAGGCCGATGTCGAGCTCTTGGCCCGCCGCGTCTCGCGCAAGGACAACCGACCGCTGGTTCGCGGCAAGGACCCGATCCAGGTGCTGACCGAGTTGGCCAAGGTCCGCAATCCCGCCTATGCCGAGGCCCAGGTCCACGTCCAGACCGGCGACACCCCGCACGGGGTGGCGGTCGACGCCATCCTGACCGCCCTGCGCGCCCACCAGTAGGAGTTTCGCGATGATCCGCACCGTTCCCGTCGGCCTGGGCGAGCGCGCCTATGACGTGGTCATCGGTCCGGGCCTGATCGACCAGGCCGGCGCGCGGATCGCCCCGGTGCTGGGCAAGCGCAAGCGCGTGGCCATCGTCACCGACTCGAACGTCGGCGAGCACCACGGCGAGCGCCTGGCGGTGTCGCTGGAAAAGGCCGGCGTCACGGTCGACGTCATCACCATCCCGCCCGGCGAGGAGAGCAAGAGCTTCGAGGGCTTGCAGGACCTCTCCGACCGCCTGCTGGCGCTGGGCCTGGAGCGCGGCGACCAGATCGTGGCCTTCGGTGGCGGCGTGGTCGGCGACCTGGCCGGCTTCGCGGCGGCGATCTACAAGCGCGGCATCGACTTCGTGCAGGTGCCGACCACCCTGCTGGCCCAGGTCGACAGCTCGGTCGGCGGCAAGACCGCCATCGACACCCCGCGCGGCAAGAACCTGATCGGCGCCTTCCACCAGCCGCGCCTGGTGCTGGCCGACCTCGACGTCCTGGCCACCCTGCCCGCCCGCGAGCTGGCCTGCGGTTACGCCGAGATCGTCAAGTACGGCCTGCTGGGCGACTTCGCCTTCTTCGAGTGGCTGGAAACCAATGTCGCCAAGGTGCTGGAGCGCGACGTCGACGCCCTGGTCCGCGCGGTGGGCCGCTCGGTGGGGATGAAGGCCGAGATCGTCGAGGAGGACGAGAAGGAAGCCGGCCGCCGCGCCCTGCTGAACCTCGGCCACACCTTCGGCCACGCGATCGAGGCCGAGATGGGCTTTGGCGACGCCCTGAAGCACGGCGAGGCGGTGGGCGTGGGCATGGCCCAGGCGTTCCGGTTCTCCGTCAGCCAGGGCCTGTGCCCCAGCCAGGACGCGGTCCGCGCCGTGGCCGCGATCAAGGCCGCGGGCCTGCCGACGACCATGGCCGATGTCCGCCCCGAACCCTTCAACGCCGACGCCCTCGTCGCCCACTGCGGCCAGGACAAGAAGGCCGAAGGCGGCAAGCTCACCTTCGTCCTGGTGCGCGGCATCGGCGACGCGTTCGTGGCCAAGGACGTGGACCGGGAAGCGCTGAAGGCGTTCCTGATCGAGGAGGGCGCGGTCTAGGACCGCCCCTCGCCGCTCACGCTCAGCTCGGCGCGTTGACCGTGCCCGTGCGGCAGTAGAGCTCCGGGACGTAGATGTATTCGTACACCACCACGAACTGGCCGTGCGGCGTCAGGGCGATCGAGGTGACGGAGCCTTCGTCGACCCGGCCGTTCAGCAGCTTCCAGGCGATCTTCTGTCCGTCGATCACCTTGCCGATCGCATAGTAGACAACGCCGTTGTCGTCATACGTCACGACCACCAGGTCGCTGTTGTTGCTGATATGCGGCTGGTTGCCCTTGATCATCATCGGCCACGGACCTGTCCACCAGCTCAGCGTGTTGCCCGACTCGACCGGAAGGACGTTCCAGTAGATGTCCGAGCCGTCGTTGTGGACCTCGAGGATCTGGGAGCCGTGACGCGCCAGGGCCGGGAAGTCGCCTGACTTGTACGGCCGGTCCTTGAAGCTGGAATTGACGCTAAGGTTGGTTCCGTCGAAGTGGGCGGTCGTGACGTGCAGGGTGTTGGACCCGACCACGTACATGAAGACGACCGTGCCGTCCGAGGCGTCCAGGTGCTGTCCCGGATGATCGCCGGTGAACATCTTGTGGCCGTTGTCCTCGAAATCCAGCTTGCCGCTGCTGAGCGTCGCGTACGTCCAGTAGAGATCGCCGGTCCCGAAGTCGTTGTGGATGTCGAGCAGGTTGCCCGAGCTGCCGGACTGGGTGGCGATGGTCGGGCAATAGCCGGTCTGGTAGTTCGTGCCGCCCGAACCGTTCCAGGACACCTTGCCGGAGGAGTCGACCGTGCCGGTATGCCAGTAGAGCTGGTCGCCGGCCGTGTGGCATTCCATCACCGCGCCGTCGGACCGGATGGCGATGGTCGGGTTGCTGCCGTTGTCGTATTGCTCGCCGTTGCTCCAGGTCATGCTCCAGCCGCACAGGGGCTGGGGCGCGCTCAGGGCGTCGCCGCTCTGCGACCGCAGCGAGTCGCGGCAGGCGCCGATCAGCTGCGGGATCATGTACTGCAGCTGGATGATGGTGGTCTGGTTCGCCGTCACGCCCAGGTTTTCCAGCTCGGAATGGATGACGCCGGTCAGGGCGTTGGGGTCGCTGCCCAGGGTCCAGGAGGGATCGGGCTGGGCGATGCAGTCGGCGGACGCGCCGTTCTGCACCACCGCGGTCTGCGCCAGCAGCTGGCCCTTGGCCCCGACCAGCATGAAGACGATGGTGTAGAAGTCGCGGTCGCCGTCATACGAGACCTTGGTGGTCGCCAGGGTCGACAGGCCGCCCACGCCCCAGGACATCTCCGGCATGCCGATCCGGTAGACGTTGGCGTCGTCGTAGGTGATCTGCGAGCCGTTCCACCAATCGGTCGACATGTAGCTGGCGTAGAAGGCGCCCTCCTCGTAGGGCGTGTCGCCCATCGGGCTGATCGTCGCGTCCTTGGACTGCTTGATCCAGCCGCAGGGCATGGCGTCGGTGTCCAGCGCGTAATAGCTGTCGTGCTTGGGCGCGCTGGGGCCGACCGAGACGGTGACGCGCTGCAGGGCGTGGACGATGACGGCGAGGAAGTTCACGCGCCCGCCGTCGTTGGCGAACTCGATCAGCGCGCCGCCGACGACGTCGACCACTTCCAGGGCGAAATAGCCCGCCATCCACACCTGCAGACAGCTGGCGATCGTATCCAGCTCGAGAAGCTCGAGGACCATGGCGTTGAAGTTGGTGCCATCGGGCAGGGTGGGTGGGTTGGACGCGCTGTAGGTTCCGTCCACGGCGTTGATCATGTTGTCGATCGTCTGCGCCTGGCCCGACCACGTGATCGAGGTCGAGACCTGCATCAGGATCGGACAGCCGATCGGATCGCAGTACAGATAGACCAGGGTGACGTCGGCGGTGTCGTCGCCCTGGTTGTTGCGGACGTGGGTCAGCATGGAGCTGACGCTCAGCTGGCTGACCGAACCGCCGCTGCCGACCGCGTCGCCCCAGGCCTTGATGGCCTGGCCCGTCTGGACGACGTTCGGATCGGACGAACCGGACAGGGCCTTGGCGGCGGCCTCGCCGAACGCCTGGGCCGTCTGGCGAAGATCGCTGCTGGCGGCGCCCGTCGTCGACGAGGTGGTCGGCTTGCCGATGTAGTATTCGCTGCCCTGGCTGACGAAGTAGGCGGTGTCGCCGTCGTCCAGGTTCCAGCCTTGGTTCTCAGAGGGCTGCAGCCCCTTGTACAGGTTGACCAGGGTGGTCGTGTTCAGGGACATCGCGCTCATGGTGTTCTCCGGGCTGATCGCGCGCCGATCATGCTCACCACAAGGTTGCCGTCTACCAACTTAATCGGGAAAAGAGTATTCTCGCGTAGGTTTTTCTTACGCGCGTTTGCGCCCTTTGAGCGTAAGCGCGATGGCCGCGACCAGGAAGTAGAAGGCGCCGAAGCCGGCATAGGGCGCGATCTGGATCGGCGCGGGCGAATGGCCGCCGGCGACCAGCGACTGGCTGATCATGAACACGCCGGCCAGCACCGATTGGGCGCCGCTCAGCACCATCGGCCACTGGCCGCCCACCGAGCGCCAGCGACGCACGCCGGCCGCCAGCTGCAGGATGCCCGAGAACGCCGCCCAGACGCCGAACACGGTCAGCACCCGGTGCGGGTTGGTCTGCAGGGTGAACAGCACCGCGCAGGCGACGGTCAGGCTGACGATCAGGTTGAAGGTCTGCGGCCCGTTGGCCTTGAACCCGCCGTTGCTCCGCGCGTCCAGCGCGTTGGCCAGGGCGTCCCAGGCCGGATAGGCCACCAGCAGCACGCCGCCCAGCAGCGGGTTGCTCGTCCCGACCGCCACGGCGGCGAGGATCCAGGCCACGGACACGCCGGCCCGCAGGAAATAGTAGCGCTTGAGACCGTCGCGCTGGACGTTGTCGGCTTGGGCCATGACGGCATCCCTCTGAAGCTGAATTTTCCATGCCGAGACATTATATGTCGCGACATATGAAAGCTCACTACAGAGCCGCGCCGGACGAGTCCAGCCAATATTTGTCACGACATCTAATTTCGCGGTAGGAAACGCCGACGACCAGGAGCCAGCCTTGCCCGACCACATCCCCACGCTCGACCAGCAGCTATGCTTCTCGCTGTACGGCGCCAGCCTGGCGATCAACCGCGCCTACAAGCCGCTGCTGGACGCGCTGGAGATCACCTATCCGCAGTACCTGGTGCTGAGCGCCCTGTGGGAGACCGACGACCTGCCGGTCGGCGCGATCGGCGAGCGGCTGGGCCTCGACTCCAGCAACGTCACACCCCTGGTCAAGCGGATGGAGGGCTCGGGCCTGGTCACCCGCGTCCGCAATCCCGCCGACGAACGCCAGGTGGTGGTCAGCCTAACCGACGCCGGCCGCGATATGCAGACCCGCAGCACGTGCCTGGGCCAGACCCTGTTCGCCGCCGGCGGCATGGACATCCCGCGCCTGATCCAGCTGAACAAGGAGGTCCAGGCGTTCCGGGATTCGGTCGCTAGGTTCGTCAGTGAGCGACCCGAGCCTTGAGCGCGCCGCCCCCCAAGGCCCCCTTTGCCATCAGATAGGCGGAGCCCCCAGCCAGCACGATCGTCGTGGCGACGCTCGCCTCTGGGCCGAAGGCCCCGCCGGTCAGCCACCACGGCGCGCTCGAGACCGGCGCCAGACCCACGACGATCGGCGTGATGGCGACCTTCTGGCCGCTGACCTCCAGTCCGAAACCCATGCCCAGGAGGGCGTTCCAGGCCGTGTGGAAAGCGCACACGCCCCACAATGAGCCTTCCTTGACGGCGTAGAGGCTCAGCAGGACGGCGAAAAGGAACAGGTTGACGAGCCCGAGCGCCAGCTCCCTCGAGGGATCGATATTGCTCGCATGGAGCAAGGCAAAGAAGCCGGCATTGAGAAGGACGGCGGCGATCAATCCGTGCCTGGAGGCGACCAAAGGCATCAGCCAACCCCGCAACATGGTCTCTTCGGCTGCGCCCTGGAGCATATAGCCGCCGAACAAGGCGAGAAACGGCGTCAGGACGGCTGGCGACAGCAAGCCCAAGGACAGGGTCCCAGCGGCCTTGTAACCGCCCGCGGCGAAAATGATGCCGACGACGGCGGCGAGAGAGAGCCCTCCGACCAGCAGCCCACGCAGATAGGGGCCGGCGATCCTGGCGTTGAAGCCCAAGGCCGCGGGGGATCTCCGCTCGAACAGAAACGCCCAGGCGACAATGAGAAGTATGGTAACGCCGCCACCGGCCAAGTAGATCGCAAGCGGCTGCCATTGCGTATCGAGGTCCGCCTTGTGATACCCCAGGGGCTTCAATATGGCGAAGACGGTCGCCAGCTGCCCGATCAAGAAGAAAACGACGAGCAATATCAGTACCGCAGCGGTCCACGTGCGCCGACTTCTGGCGGTGCGCGGCGCAAAAATCTCAACTCCACTCATAAGCCCCCTCCGACTTCCCCAGGAAACAACAGGCCGCGCGCAGATCTTGAGAAATGCGCGGATCATTTCGGCACGTGCTTTAGAGGCGTCGGGGCAGGCGCTTGGATGCAGCCGCTTTCATTAATTGTTTGTCAGAACAGGCAACGAGCCGCCGCGCGCAAATGACCGGAGTTCAGGGCTGCTTCTAGCCTCTCCCTCGTTTGGCGAGAGCGGGATAGAACAACCCCATGCTCACCGCCCTCCTCGGCCTCGCGCCCATCGTCATCGCCCTGCTGGCCCTGTCGGCGATCTTCTCGGCGGCGGAGACGTCGATGACGGGGGCCAGCCGTTCGCGGATGCACCAGCTGGAGCGCGAGGGCGACGCGCCGGCGCGACGGGTCAACAAGCTGCTGGCCGATCAGGAGACGATGATCGGGGCGGTGCTGCTGGGCAACAACCTGATCAACATCCTGGCCTCGGCCCTGGCGACCCAGGTGCTGACCCGCCTGATCCCCGGACCGTGGGGCGTGGCCGTGGCCACCGCCGCCATGACCGTGCTCGTCCTGGTCTTCGCCGAGGTGCTGCCCAAGACCGTGGCCATCGTCCGCCCGGACGACACGGCCCGGGCGCTGTCAGGCCCGACCCTGTTCATCGTCCGGGCGTTCGGGCCGATCATCTATGTCATCCAGTGGATCGTCCGCCGGGCGCTGCGGGTGTTCGGCGTCAAGCTGGACATGGCCGTCGACGTCCTGGCCGCCCACGAGGAGATCCGCGGCGCGGTCGACTACCACCACTCCGAGGGCCTGGTGGAAAGCGGCGACCGGCGGATGCTGGGCGGGGTTCTCGATCTGTCGGACATGGACGTCTCGGAGATCATGGTCCACCGCAAGTCGATGGTGCTGCTGGACGCCGGCCTGCCCGCCCGCGAGCTGGTCGACGAGGTGCTGGAGGCCCAGCACACCCGCGTGCCGCTGTATCGCGACGAGCCCGACAACATCATCGGCGTGCTGCATGCCCGCGACCTGCTGAAGGCCCTGGCGGAATGTCCGACCGGGGTCGAGGGCCTGGATATCGCCGCCATCCTGCGCGAGCCGTGGTTCATTCCCGACACCACCAACCTCAAGGACCAGTTGGCCGCGTTCCTGAAGCGCAAGAGCCACTTTGCTCTGGTCGTCGACGAGTACGGCGCCCTGCAGGGGCTGGTGACGCTGGAGGACATCCTCGAGGAGATCGTCGGCGAGATCGAGGACGAGCACGACACCTCGCTGGAGGGCGTGCGCCGCCAGGGCGACGGCTCGGTCAATGTCGACGGTCACGTCACGGTGCGCGACCTGAACCGGGCCATGGACTGGCGGCTGCCGGAAGGCGACGCGGTCACCATCGCCGGCCTGGTCATTCACGAGGCCCAGATGATCCCCGAGCCGGGCCAGACCTTCATCTTCCACCGTCACCGGTTCCAGGTCTTCCGCCGGCAGAGGAACCAGATCACCGCCCTGCGCATCAGCGCTCCGCTGGACGACGACGCCGAACTCTGAAAACTTCCACGGTGAAGGTAGCGGAACCAGACCGGAAACGGTGCGTTCTGTGTCCTTACGGACCAGGGGCGGTTCGGGTCTAGGGGGGCGTTTTGGCCAGTTTGGCGGCTGAAAGCATCGTTCGCGACGGCGACGCGCCGGACGTGCGCGCGCGTCTGGCCGAACGGGAGGCCGCCCTCGCCGACGAAATCCGCAAGTCCGACACCCTGGCCCGGGTGACCGAGGCCATCGCCTCCAGCAACGACGTCGACACCTGCGTGCAGGCCGTGCTGGACGGGGCCCGCGAGATCAGCGGCGCGGCGTTCGGGGCGTTCTTCTACAACGAGGTCGAGCCGGACGGGGAATCCTACGCCCTGTACCGCCTGTCGGGCGCGGCGCCAGAGGCGTTCGCCGACTTTCCGAAGGTCCGCAAGACCGAGATCTTCGCCCCGACCTTCGAGAACGCCGGCGTGCTGCGGTCGGACGACATCACCCAGGACCCGCGCTACGGCAGGAACGCCCCGCGCAAGGGCATGCCCGAGGGCCATCTGCCGGTGCGCAGCTACCTGGCCATCCCCGTCGCGACGCGGCAGGGCGAGGTGCTGGGCGGCCTGTTCTTCGGCCATCCTGAGGCGGGCCGCTTCAGCGTCCGCGACGAGACCCTTCTGGTCGGCCTGGGGGCCCAGGTCGCGGCCACCATCGAGTCGATCAAGCTGAACGCCGGGGCCCTGGCCGAGCTGACCCAGCGCCGCCGAGCCGAGGAGCGCCTGAAGTTCGCCCTCGACAGCGGCCGCATGGGCTCGTGGGACCTGGACGTGGCGACCAAGGCCTATGAGGCCTCGGACCTGTGCAAGGCCAATTACGGCCGCCGTCCGGACGAGACCTTCACCTTCGCCGACCTGATCGAGACCATCCATCCCGACGACCGCCCGCGCGTCCTGGCCTCGATCGAGAGCGCCATCCGCGACGGGGCCGAGTACGACGTCGAGTACCGGGTGGTGCATCCGCATGGCGACCTGCGCTGGCTGCACGCCCGCGGCCGCGCGGCCCAGACCGCCGACGACGGCGGCGTACGCCGCCTGGCCGGCGTCTCGCTGGACATCACCGAGCGCAAGCGCGCCGAGGAACGCCAGAAGCTGCTGGTCAACGAGCTGAACCACCGCGTGAAGAACAGCCTGGCCACGGTGCAGTCGATCGCCGCCCAGACCCTGCGCTCGGTGGCCGCGCCGGAGTTCTTCCGCGACGCCTTCGAGACCCGGCTGATCGCCCTGTCGCACACCCACGACCTGCTGACCCGCGAGAGCTGGGCCGGCGCCAGCCTGCGCGAGGTGTTCGACGTCGAGCTGCACGCCATGGCCGGCGAGGATCGCGTCACCTTCGACTACGCCGCCGACGTGCGCCTGAACCCGAAGGCCGCCGTGGCCCTCGGAATGGGTATCCACGAACTGACCACCAACGCCGTCAAATATGGCGCGCTCTCGATCCCCGAAGGCCGCGTCGCGGTCGATTGGGCCATCGAGGACGGCGTGTTGCGCCTGGTCTGGACCGAAACCAACGGTCCGACCGTCCTGCCCCCGGCCCGTCGCGGCTTCGGCGTCCGCCTTCTGGAGCGCGGCCTCGCGGCCGAGCTATCCGGCGGGGTCGAGCTGACCTATGATGCGGCCGGCCTCGTCTGCCAAATGGCGTTGCCCCTGCGCGCGCTGGAGCCCTGAAACATGACTGCACTCTCGTCCCTGAAGGTCCTGGTTGTCGAAGACGAGGCTTTGGTCTCGATGCTGGTCGAGGACATGCTGACCGACCTCGGCTGCTCGATCGTCGGCCCGGCCGCCGAAATCGAGGAAGCCCTGCGCCTGGCGGGCTCGGCCGAAATCGACGCCGCCCTGCTGGACGTCAATCTGGGCGGTCGCCCGATCTTCCCGGTGGCCGACGCCCTGAAGGCGCGCGGCGTGCCCTTCGCCTTCGCCAGCGGCTATGGCGAGGCCGGCCTGACCGACGACCACCGCGGCGCCACCGTGCTGCAGAAGCCTTTCCGCGAGGCGGATCTGCGCCGGGTGCTGGAGACGCTGGTGGCCAAGACCACGGCCTAGGCCTCTCAGCCTCCGCACAAAGAAAAAAGGAGCGCCGGAGTGATCCGGCGCTCCTTCTTTTTAGCCTATCGACCGGCCGGAGAACCGACCGGTCGAAACACCATCAGACTACCACTTCTTCGTCACGGCCACGAAGATGCGGCGGCCGATCATGTCGTAGTTGCCGATCTGGGCGGTGCCCACGCGCAGCTGGCCGGTCGAGGCCGACGGCGGACGCTCGTCGAAGGCGTTGTTGACGCCGATCTGGGTCGACATGTCGCCGAAGTCCTTCTTCACCGAGAACGTGTGGTACGCGGTGAATTCCGAGTGCAGCTTGTAGTAGGCGCAGGCGTTGACCGTCGCCTTGCAGTCCGTCGTCACGCCCGCCGGAACGTTCGTGTACTTCGTCACCGGGAAGACGTCGCCCAGGAAGCCGGGCTGATCGGCGTCCGAACCCTTGCCGTACATGTTGACGCCCCAGAACAGCGTCCAGTCGTCCTTCTTGAAGGACGCCGAGATGTTGCCCGAGAAGCCCGGACCGTCGTTCGTGAACGTCGTGCCCAGGTAGTCCAGCGGCGCGGCGCCGCCCAGCAGGGTGGTGACGTTCTTGGTCGCCCAGGTGAACTGCGAGTTGATCGCCAGCTTACCGCCGAACAGCTGGTGACCGTAGTAGGTGGTCAGGTCGATGCCGCGGTTAACCTGGTTGGCGACGTTCACGTAGCTGTTCTGGACCGTCAGGACGTAGAACTTCGTCGGGTCGCGCGTGAACAGCGAGCAGAACGGGTTCGTCGCGAAGTCCGACGAGTTGTAGCACTGCTTCAGGATGTTCGTGGCGCCGAACTGGCGGACTTCGTCGTTCACGTTGATCGTGAAGTAGTCGACCGCGATGTTCAGGTCCGCGAAGCTGGGCGACCAGACGAAGCCGAAGGTGTTGGCCGCGGCCGTCTCGGCCTTCAGGTTGCCCTGACCGCCGTTCGCGAACACCGTGGCGCTGGAACCGCCCAGGGCGTTGTACGAGGCCGGGATGCCTTGCGAGGCGCAGTTGGCGCGGATGGTCGGCGTGGCCGTGGTCGAGTTGGCCAGGTCGAAGCAGGGATCGACCGTGTTCTGGGCCGCGTAGCTGATCTGGTTGCCCAGATACAGTTCGTACAGCGACGGCGCGCGGAACGAGGTGCCGTGCGTGAAGCGCAGCGTCAGCGACGGGAAGACCTTCCAGTTGGCGCCGATCTTCCAGGTGCTGTCCGAGCCGTAGGAGGCATAGTCCGAATAGCGGGCCGACAGGTTCAGGTCGAAGCGCTCCATGAAGCGCTGATCGCGGACCAGCGGGATGTCCAGCTCGCCGAAGACTTCCTTCGAGTTGTCATCGCCCTTGGTCTGACCGGCCGAGCTGTAGAGCGCCATGTTGCGGCTGGCGGCCTGGTAGCCCGGCTTGTCGTTGATGCGCTCCTTGCGGACCTGGAAGCCGAACGCGCCGGCGACGGCGCCGGTCGGCAGGCGGAACAGGTCGCCCGAGATCGTGCCTTCGACATAGGCATGCGAGTACTCGGTCGTGCCCGTCTCGTTGAAGAACAGGAAGTCGCGCTCGGCCTGGGTGAACTGGCCCTGCAGGACGCGGGTCGACATCCACGGGATGCCGTTCGGCAGCGCCGAGCAGTTGAAGTTCGAGAAGTTGCCGCCCGCCGGGTTGTTGGTGCAGGCCACGTTCGGGCTGTTCAGGGCGACGAAACGGTCCAGATAGACGCGCGGACCGAAGTCATAGGTCGCGTCCGACTTGGAGTACTGGCCGAAGATGTCCCAGTCCCAGCCGCCATTCCAGTCGATCGAGCCGCGCAGGCCCGCGACGGCGCGGTAGTACTTCACGTCCTGATTGCCGTTCGACGCATAGGCCGAGATGGTCAGGGCGTTCTCGCCGACGATGTTGTTCGGGTTGGTCGACGGCAGGTAGTTCACCGCGCCGTTCAGCGTGTTGCGCTGGGCGAACGACTGGAAGATCTGGCCGACGCCGATCTGCGACGACTTGCGCTCGCTGAACATCAGCTCGGTGTAGGCCTCGACGTTCGGCGTGACCTGGTAGCCGCCGCTGAAGGCGACGGTCGAGCGGATTTCCGGCGAGACCGTGCTGGCGCGATCGTACAGCGGGGTCGTGGTCGGGGCGTACGAATAGGTGTCCGGATAGCCGATGCGGTTGAAGCGCGCGAAGCCGGCGATCGTCGAGTTATTGCCTTGGGCGGCGGTCGGATAGCTGGCGCCCGGCGTCACCGGGACCAGGTTGACCGAACCGCTGACCAGCTGGATGTAGCCGTTGCCCAGGTTGTTGCACTTGAAGCCGCCCGTGACCGAGTCCAGGTAGTCCTTGCGGGCGCCGGTCTTGGGGTCGAACAGGTAGTCGGCGGCGCAGGCGGTGTCGGCGCGGTCCGAACGACGCAGGATCTCCTGGCGGAAGTACTCGCCCGAGATGTTGAAATAGCCCTTGTCGAAGGTCTTGCCGTAAGCGGCGGTCGCCCGGTAGGCCTTACCGCCGTGATCCAGCGGGTTGCTGCCGTAGAGCTTGACCTCACCACCGTCCATCTTCTTGCGGGTGATGATGTTGACGACGCCGGCGACGGCGTCCGAACCGTAGACCGACGAGGCGCCGTCCTTCAGGATTTCGACGCGCTCGACGATCGATTCCGGAACCACGCCCAGGTCGAACGGACCGACCTGGCCACGCACGCCGGCCGGACCGGCGCGACGGCCATTCAGCAGCACCAGGGTGCGGTTGGCGCCCAGGCCGCGCAGCGAGATCGTGCTGACGCCCGGACCGCCGGTGACCGAATAGCCGGTGTACTGGTTGTTGATCTGGCCCGAACCCGCGGCCAGCGACGAGTTCTGCAGCACGGCCGACAGCGTGGCCGAACCTTCCATCTCGGCGCGCTCAGCCGTCAGCACCTGGATCGGCGCGGCGGCGGTGAACTCCGAACGACGGATGCGCGAGCCGGTGACGGTGATCGCTTCGACTTCCTGCGCTTCCTGAGCGGCCGGCGCCTCGGCCGGGGCGGCCGGAGCGGTCTGGGCGTGAGCGATAGCGGCCAGCGACAGCACGCCGGTGATCACGGTGGTGCCGAGCAGCAGGTTCTTATTCAACTTCAACAGGTAATCCCCCAAGGGCGGTACTAAAGGTTTCCCAACCGACCCTTGGCGCGAACGCCCCCTGATCGGCGGGGCGCGCCCTGTAACAGCTTCGTCTCGAAGGCCAACACTACGGAAAGAATATTTGCCCGCATTTAGGCATAACGTGGCTATATGAACACGCTTTCGCCCCAAATCAGGTCGTTTAGTTCGAAGAACGCCGATATGGTGGCAATATCTTCCAATTTTCGAATGAACGGAATTCACCCAACGGAAGTCGATATCTTAGACGAACGTTGCGCCGCCGCCGAAATATCAGGCAGTTCGTTGCACAATTTTCGTGCAGACGGTCAATCCAGGTCGCGGGGACCGAATGAATGGGGCAGCAACGTCCAGAAAAGCGTCCGCTCGGTCGCTTCGCCACCCTGAATTGAGACGATCTCGCACGTTTCGCCCGCGAACTCGGCGATCCGCTGGCGGCAGGCGCCGCACGGCTGCACCACCGCGTCGGAGCCGGCGGCGATCAGCACCTTGTCGATCCTGCGCGCGCCGCCGGCCGTGATCATCGCCCCGATCGCCGTCTGCTCGGCGCAGGTGCCCACGGGATAGGCGGCGTTCTCGACATTGACCCCGTAGTGGACCCGCCCCTCGTCATCGATCACCGCCGCGGCCACCGTGAAATTGGAATAGCGGGCATAGGCGCGCGACAGCAGGTCCGGCAGGACGCGGGCGGCTTCGGCTTCAAGGGTGTCGGTGGCGGCGCTCATAGGGTTTTCTTGGGGGTTTTCTTGCCTTCCGGCAGGATCGCGCCGGGGAGAGAGGCAATCAGCCGCAGCCGCGTCAGGCAAGCAAAAAAGTAAGCATCGCCTTACTCTTCGCCGGGCGCCTTGGCGATGATCGACAGGGCGTGGACGGGCCCCGCCAGCTCCTCGGCCAGGACCTGCATCACCATGCGCTGGCGCATCACCCGCGCCTTGCCCGCAAAGGCCTGCGCTTCGATTCGCAGATTGAAGTGGCTTTCACCCGAACCGGTGTGCCCAGCGTGGCCGTGATGGCGGTCGCTATCGTCCACGAGATCGAGCTTCGAGGGCGAAAAAGCCTCGGTCAGCTTGCGGCGGATGGTGTCCGTAACGGCGCCCATGATGCGACTCTTGCTTGTCAATCCTTGAACGGAAATAGCGTGGGCTTACTCTAGACGCCATGAGCCGCGAGTTCGAATACCGCCCCAAGTTCACCGACATCCGCGTCCGCCCTCCCAAGAAGGGCGAGGACGACGTGGTCAACGACGTCCTGGGCCTGAAGCCCGGCGAGAAGCGCTGCGATCATCCCGACTGCCGACTGGCGGGATCGACCAAGGCGCCGAAGTCGCGCGACCTGCCGAACCAGCACTACTGGTTCTGTCAGGCGCACGCCGCCGAATACAACAAGAACTGGAACTTCTACGCCGGCATGAGCGAGGGCCAGATCCGCGCCGCCCAGGAGGCCGAACGCCAGACCGGCGGCCGTCCGACCTGGAGCTTCAAGGCGGACGCCAATTCGCGCGAAGCCGCGGCGGCCGCCGCGCGTGACGCCCGCGCCTTCGCCGATCCGTTCGGGATCTTCCGCGCCCAGCAGCGCAAGGCCGAGTCGGCGCGCGACGCCGCCGAGCGCAGCCTGGGCAAGCTGGAACGCCAGGCCCTGGCCGACCTCGACCTGGAAGCCGGCGCCGACAGCGCGGCGATCAAGGCGAAGTACAAGGAACTGCTGAAGCGCTGCCACCCCGACGTCAACGGCGGCGACCGCAGCGCCGAGCACAAGCTCCAGCGGGTGATCAAGGCGTACAAGACCCTGCAGAAGTCGGGGATGGTGAAGGCTTAGGCTGGAGCGCCCCCTCCGTCTCGTCGCGTATCCGCGCCGATCCACCTCCCCCGCTTCGCAGGGGAGGAGAAGATCTCCTCACCCGTGAAACGGGGGAGGTGGCGCGATGCGAAGCATCGTGACGGAGGGGGCGCTGCGGCCTCTAAGCCGCCAACGCCTCGACACCCTCCAGCGCCTTGGCCATCGCCCCGGCGCGCGCCTCATCGCCCAACATCAGCCCATCGGCGTTGATCACCTCCGGATCGGTGACGCCGATGAAGGCCAGCACGCCGCGCAGATAGGTTTCGACGTGCTCCAGCGGACCGCCGACCGCGTAGTGCCCACCGCGCGTGATCGCCAGGATCACCCGCTTGCCGCCGACCAGCCCCTGCGGGCCATTGGCGCCGTAGCTGAAGGTCTTGCCGGCCACCAGAATGCGATCGATCCAGGCCTTCAGTTGGCTGGGGATGCTGAAATTGTACATCGACACGCCGATGACCACGACGTCGGCGGCCAGGAACTCGTCGAGCGTCGGGTTGGCCGCGCCCAGGCCTTCCAGGGTCAGGTGCGGCAGCGGCTCGCGGGCCAGGTCGCGATAGGTGACGGTGGTCCCGGGCGTCTTCAGCCGCGCGACGGCGGCGGCGGTCAAGGCGCGGCTGGCCGAGTTTTCGCCCTGGATGCTGGAGTCGATATGGAGAAGGTTCATGATATGCACTAGGTCCCGATTGGTGACCTGCACCAGTTATGAGACCGCCCGCGCCGGGCCAAGAACGCATATTTCTAGGACTAGGTCACATCCATATGCCTAAGGCAGACATGCCTCCCCGCCCCATCGACCACAGCGACTGCCGGTCGGTCAGCGAGATCCTCAGCCGGGTCGGCGACAAGTGGACGGTGCTGGTGGTCATGACCCTGAAGACCGCCCCGCTGCGCTTCAACGACATCAAGCGGGCGGTCGGCGGCATCTCGCAGCAGATGCTGACCCGCACCCTGCGCACCCTGGAGCGCGACGGCATGGTCTCGCGCACCGTCTATCCGACCGTGCCGCCGCAGGTGGAATACGCCCTCACCGATCTTGGCCAGTCGCTGGCCGTTCCGGTCATGCATTTGGGCCAGTGGGCCCAGGCCCATCTCGGCGTCATCCACGACAATCGCCAGCGCTACGACGGCTCGACGACCTGACGCTTGCGGAAGGACCCGCGCCTGGGCCATCTTCCCCACCGCCTTTCGGGCGAGGGACAGACATTCACATGAGCGATCCAGAGTGGCGCGCGCCGGTCGACGACCCGACCCCGGTGACCCCGGTGCCGTTCGGCAAGCCCTGGAGCATCTGGGCCTGGGGCGGGCTGATCTCGACCGCGGGCCTGGCCCTGGCCGTCGCGCCGCGCCCCGTCCTGGCTCTGCTGCACGCCCACGTCGAACCTACGTCCCTGCCCTGGGTGCGATTCGCCGGCCTGCTCCTGCTGGCCTACGCCATGGGCTATCACGTCGCCGGCTGGACCGGTCAGCGCACCTACATGCGGGCCTCGGTGGTGCTGCGGGTGTTCTCGCTGGTGGTGATCGGCGCCTTCGTCCTGCTGGACTGGCTGCCCAAGGCCTGGCTGGCTGTGGGCCTGTTCGACATGGTCGGCGCGGTGTGGACGACGCTGGAACTGCGCTGGCGGCCAAAACCCAAAGCCTAAATCCCCCAACACCGCTCATCCCCGCGAAAGCGGGGACCCAAGCCGAGTCAGTGGGCTTCAGCTCGACCGCGCCACAACCCGAGAGTCAGCTTGGGTCCCCGCTTTCGCGGGGATGAGCGGATGAGAGAGAGGCCTTGAACTTTCTCTGCACCAGGAAGGCCATGAGCCAGCAGGCCATGGCCCAGGCCGCGCCCATGCACCAGCCGGCCAGCACGTCGCTGGCCCAGTGGACGCCCAGATAGACGCGGCTGGCCCCCACCAGCAGGCTGACCAGCACGGCGGCCGCGACCGCCAGCACCTTGACCCGCCGCTTCTGCGCGAAGCGCGCGGCCAGGACGCCCAGGGTCAGAAACACCACGGCCGACAGCATCGCATGGCCCGAAGGAAAGCTGGCATTGACCGCCTCGACGGCGCGATAGACCAGGTCCGGCCGTTCACGCTCGAACACCCGCTTCAGGGTCTGGCTGATCAAGAGGCCGCCACCCGCTCCCGCGACCAGCAGCACGCCCTCGGTCCAACGGCGCAAGGACGCCAGCAGGGCGAAGGCCAGTAGGATGATCAGGGAAAGCACCGTCACCGAGCCCAGCGCCGTGATGTCGGTGGCGGCGACGTGCAGCCATCCCGGCCCGATCAGCGCATGCGGATCACCATCGACTCGCAGGGCCTTCAGCACCGAGAGATCCAGCGCCCGGGTCTCTCCCTCGGCCACTTCTTCGGCGATCGACAGGAAGCCCCAGCCGCCCAAGGTGACGACCAGCAGGGCGCTGGTCGCGCCCAGTTCACGCCGCGCGGCGGCCAGCAGGACGGCAAAGTCGATACGCATCAAATGGATAGTCACCTAGTCGACATTTCCCGCAACAATATATCCTGAATGAAACATGAACCTAAGCTGAGCGGGGCCGTTCATGCTGCCTCTAGGTCGAGCATCCTAGGGTGCTCTCACCTTCAAAGGAGATCCGATATGAAACGCCTCATCACCGCTTCCCTCGCTGTTCTGATGCTGGCCGGCGGCGCTGGCGCCGCTTCGGCTCAGGACTATCGTCGCGACCACAACAACAACGGCCGCTACGACGCCCGCGACCGCGCTTACGAAAACGGCCGTCACGACCAGGCCCGCGCCGAAGATCGTCGCGACCGCCGCGACGCCCGCCGCTGGGCCAAGGGCCAGCGTCTGGACAGCCGCTATCGCGACAACCGCTACTACGTCAGCGACTATCGCGCCCGTGGCCTGCGTCAGCCGCCGCGCGGCTATCGCTGGCAGCGCGTGGACGACCAATACGTCCTGGCCGCCGTCGCGACCGGCCTGATCGCCTCGGTGATCATCGCCAACCGCTAAAAAATTAGCACCGGAGTGGGCGCCGCAGCGCGGCGCCCCCTTCCCCTACCCAGGGTCAAGCGTTTAATCGGGTAATCATGCCCGAGTTCGCCGATAACAGCTCCGCCAACGATCCTCTGATCACCCTGGTCCCCGACAAGTGGGTGACGCTCCGCGACGCATTTGGCGTCGACAGCGACATGAAGGTCCCGTTCTTCTCGCAGCGCGACCCGCACGTCCCCGAGATCGACACCGCCTACAAGTTCGATCCCCAGACGACGAAGGCCATCTGCGCCGGCTTCGCCAAGGATCGCCGCGTGATGGTCCAAGGCTATCACGGCACCGGCAAGTCCACGCACATCGAGCAGATCGCCGCGCGCCTGAACTGGCCGCTGGTCCGCGTGAACCTCGACAGCCACGTTTCCCGTATCGACCTCGTCGGCAAGGACGCCATCGTCCTGAAGGAAGGCAAGCAGGTCACCGAATTCCGCGAAGGGATCCTGCCCTGGGCCCTGCAGCGCCCGATCGCCCTAGTGTTCGACGAATATGACGCCGGCCGTCCGGACGTGATGTTCGTGATCCAGCGCGTGCTGGAAGCCGGCGGCAAGCTGACCCTGCTCGACCAGAACCGCGTCATCCGCGCCAATCCGTATTTCCGGCTGTTCTCGACGACCAACACCATCGGTCTGGGCGACACCACCGGCCTCTATCACGGCACCCAGCAGATCAACCAAGGCCAGATGGACCGCTGGTCGATCGTCACGACGCTGAACTACCTGGAGCACGACGTCGAAGCCGCCATCGTGCTGGCCAAGAACCCGTCGTACGACACCGCCGAGGGCAAGCGCACCCTGGCCGCCATGGTCCGCGTCGCCGACATGACCCGCAACGCCTTCATGAACGGCGACATCTCGACCGTCATGAGCCCGCGTACGGTGATCACCTGGGCCCAGAACGCCGAGATCTTCGATCACGACGTGGCCCTGGCCTTCCGCCTGACCTTCCTGAACAAGTGCGACGAGCTCGAACGCCCCACGGTCGCCGAGTTCTTCCAGCGCGCGTTCGGAACGGACCTGCCGGAGAGCGCCGCCCGGGTGAAGGTGGCTTAAACCACTGGAGCCCGGTTGACGCCGGGCTCACCCCAAGGTCGTATCGCCCGGTAGCGTTTCCGGAGCCTGCGTCCATGCTGTCCCGTCGTCGGCTCGTACAGTCATCCCTGGCCCTGTCCCTGGCAGGCGCTCTTCCAGCGCGAGCCGCCGGCGCGCCGATCGTCGCCAAGATCAAGCTGATCAATGACCGCGTCATCATCGGCGCGATGCTGAACGGCCACGGCCCCTATCCCCTGGTGGTGGACACCGGCGCGGTCGTCAGCGGGCTCAGGGCTTCGCTGGCCGAGAGCCTGAAGCTGCGCAAGCTGCGGGACGTGCGGTTGAACAACCGGCCCTTCGTGCTCTACGCCGTCGACGACATGGTGCTGGGCGGCCAAATCCGCCAATCGGGCGTGGCCATGTTCGGCCTGGAGGACCTGAACCTGGGCGGCGAAGGCCTGCTGGCGGCCGGCATGGTCACCGCCATCGACAGCGAGATGGATTTCGAGCGCGAGGAGTGGCGGCTGTATCCTAATGGCGGCATCGACCGCTCGGGCTACACCAAGCTGAAGTCGGACCTGCGCAAGGGCTCGACCCAGACCGGATCGGCCCGGATCCACGCCGAGGTCACGCTGGGCGACACCGCCGTCATGCCGGTCTGGGACACCGGCATGCCCTTCCTGCTGTCGCTGGAGAACAGCGACGCCCGCAAGCTGGGCCTGTGGAACGACAAGACGCCCTATTCGCCGTACCAGATGCGCGGCGTCGGTCAGCCCGCCCGCGAGCTGTCGCGCATCGTGCGCGCCCCGACCTTGAAGATCGGGTCCGCGACCTACGAGAACCCGCTGATCATCGTCCGCGGCCCCTGGGAGCACACCCCCTCCCTGCTGGGCCTGCCGGCCATCCGCACCCTGAACCTCTCGGTCGACCCGGCCGCCGACAAGCTGTGGGTCGCCCGCAACGGCCTGCCGGCCGGACGGCCGATGTCCTACAACGGCTCGGGCCTGTGGGTGGACGAGGACAAGGGCGTGGTCAGCGTCTCCGACGTCGGCGTCGGCAGCCCCGCCGCCGGCGCGGGGATCAAGCCCGGCGACGTGATCACCGGCGTCGCCACCGTCCGCGAGGCCCTCCCGCTGATCAACCGCCGCCTGGGCGACACCGTGACCCTGCCGCTGAAGCGCGGCGGCCAGGCGATCGAGGCGAAGTTCGTGTTGAGCGCCTATCTCTAGGGTGGGTTTAGACAAGACGCGGTGACCGGAACCCCCTCCCCTGGCGGCCCGTTCGACCTGCGACGCTTTTGGAGACGCCTCATGACCGACATCACCTACAACATCGTCGAGCACGACGGCGGCTGGGCCTACAAGGTGGGCGACACCTTCTCCGAGACCTTCCCGAGCCACGATGCGGCGCTGAAGGCGGCCCAGCGGGCGGCCGGCGAGCAGCGGGCCCCGGGCGAGACCGAGGGCATCAGCTACGAGGACAAGAACGCCGTCTGGCATCAGGAAGTCTCGGCCGGCGACGACCGCCCGACGACCCACGTCAAGGACGCCTAGAGCCTTACGCGGCGGTCTCGTTCTGAAATCGGCCCCGATCTTGCGGGATGGAGCTTCCTGAAGCCCATTTTGAGACAAAGGTCGCCGCCGATGTTCGCCAAGAAGAAAGAGACCGCCGCGCCGCTGGCCCTGACGCCGCTGGAACAGCCGCGCGCCGCCGCGCCGCAAGCCCAGCCGCAAGCCGCCCCGGCGCCCGCGCGCCCGAAGCCGGCCTCGATGTTCACCCAAGGCATGACGATCCGTGGCGACGTGGTCGGCGATGTCGAGGTGCACCTGGACTGCGTGGTGCTGGGCGACGTGAAGGTCGGCAAGCTGATCGTCGGCCCGAACGCCCGCATCGAGGGCACGGTCGTGGCCCAGGCGATGGAAATCCACGGCCTGGTGATCGGCGCGGTGACGGCCCAGTCGGTGCGCCTTTACGGCACGGCTCGCGTCGACGGCGACATCACCCATGAGCAGCTGGCCATGGAGACCGGCGCCGAGTTCCAGGGCCGCAGCCTGAAGTTCCGCCGCCCCGCTCCGCCGCAACCGCAAGCCCAGCCGGCCCCGCAACAGGCTCAGGCCTATGCGCCCCAACCGGTTCCGCAGCCCGCCGCTCCGCCGTCGGCCTCGCAGACCCCGTACAGCCAGGTCGCGCACTGACCCGTTTCGAGGCGCCGCGCCCGCTTCTGTGGCGCGGCGGCCACGCGGTCGCGCTTTCGCGGAAATCCTCGGAACGCTGACGCTAAGCCGGGCTTTGAGTAGGTGTAGGCCGGCGCGAACCGGCCTGGATCGAGGAGCTCAAATCCATGGCCGGAAAGCCGTTCAAGGTCGTGCCCCCCGTTTCGGGCGTGGCGGAAATCTATGACCTGGGGCGTGGTCCCGAGACCACCGCCCAGCGCGTCAAGCGCCTGCAGGAGGAAGCTCGCCTGCTGGCCCGCGAGGAGATCGAGCGGCTGGACCGCGACCTCCGTCGCCTGGCCGATCAGGCCAAGACGATCGCCGACGGCGGCGAGGCCTATCCGGCCGGCATCCGCGAACTGGCGGGCCGCATCGGTGTCGACACCGCCCAGCGCGCCGAGATCCTGCGCGCCCTGCTGGACCGTAACCACTAGTCTCTTTTTGGATCAGGCCGCCGCGTTGGCCATCTTGCGCAGGCGGCGCGCCAGGTCCTCGGGCCGGTCGGCGATCTGGTCGAAAAGCGCCTGGACCTCGGCCTCGCCGAACCCCGCCGCCCGCAGGGTGCGCCAGGCCCCGGCCAGCACGGCCTCGGCGATGTCGAGCCGGTCGTCGGTGATGCGCAAGCCAGCGCCGAACGGGCTCTGGAAGACGGACGTCTGATCAGCGAAGGCCATGTCGAGCTCCTGGCGGCGCGCAGTAATGTTCCTTTTTTGTTCCCATTATTCGCCGGAGTCGAGTCCCCCTAGAACTCAAAACGAAATAGCCCCGAGGCGGGGCGGCCTCGGGGCTGACGGCGTGTCGGGGCGGACAGCGCCTATCGGATCGCCGGCTCACAACGGCGATCCAATCTCGTGAAGGCTTAGCGGCAGACGGTCCGCTCGTAGTACGAACCGTTCCAGCGGTCGTACTCGCGGGTCGTCCAGCAGTCGCGGCCGCGGTGGCCATAGTACGGACGCGGCTCGTAATAGCCGTAGCCATAGGCCGGCGGGGGCGGCGGCGGGGCGTAGTAGCCGCGGTCGTAATAGCCGCGATCACGGCGGTCGTTGTTCGAGATCGCCGAGCCGACCGCCAGGCCGACGATGCCGGCGGCGACGGCCACGGCGGCGGTGTCACCGCCCCGGTGGCCGCGATAGTGGCGGTAGCGCGAGTCCGCCGAGGCCGTGGTCGCGGCGGCGACCATCGAGAGCGCGGCGAGGCCGGCGGCGATCCGACCGGCGGTGGTGATCATCTTGTTGGCCATCGTGGCCTCCTCTGGATCCTTCGCTCCTGGGCGGCGCGGCGCGTCGTCTAAGCGTTGAATGGACGATCGGACTCCGTGCCTGAACGGCGCCTGAACGGATTCCTTCAACGGCTCTCGGAACCGGTTTGTTCATCTTTTTCAGGGAGGGTGGCGATGAAACAGCCTCTTTGCGACCTCCACGGAGACCGCCGCCATGACCGTCCAAGCGACCAGCACCGTGTCTTACGCCCAGGGCCAGGCCCTGCAGGTCCTCTCGTTCGAGGTCGGGGCCCAGACCTACTGCGTCCCCGTCAGCGCGGTGCGCGAGATTCGCGGCGTCACCCCGCCGACTCCGCTGCCCGAGGCTCCGCCCTATGTGCGCGGCGTCATCAATCTGCGTGGCCAGGTCATGCCGGTCATCGACCTGTCGTGGCGCCTGGGCAAGGGCGCGGCGCAGGACGGCGCCCGCCAGGTGATCATCGTGGTCGAGAACCATGACGACGTCGCCGGCCTGCTGGTCGACGCCGTCTGCGACAGCTTCACCGTCGAGGCCGAGCACATCAATGCGCCCCCGGCCCTGGGCGACGGCGAGGATTCGCCGCTGGTCTCGGCCGTGATCACCAGCGGCGAAGGCGACATGACGGTCCTGCTGGCCGTCAGCCGCATCCTGCCCGAGCGCCAGGTCGCCCTGGCCGCCTAAGACGTCCTAGCCGCCCAGGAAGTCGTAATACTCGACGGCGTCCAGACCGACGCCGGCCAGCTTCACGACGTTCTGCAGGGCGAAGCTCTGGCCGGTGATCTCGCCGGCGAACACGAACACGTCGGACCCGACCTTCACCGCGGTGAAGTTCATCCCCGCCTCGCCGGTGGCCAGCCGCTCCTGGGCCATGCCCAGGGCCTCGCCATAGGACGTGGCCGTCTTCTCGGCATAGCTCCAGGCGAACGCGCCGGTCTTGAAGACCAGGCGGTCGGCGACATGGAAGCCGTTGATCACGTCCGCGCCCGAGCCGTCGGCATTGGCCACGGAATCGCCGACCGCGAACTTGAAGGTGGCGCGGCCCGAGTGGCCCCACATGATATCCTCGCCCTTGCCGCCGATCAGCACATCGCCGTCAGCGGTGGCCGAGGCGTGCAGGATGTCGTCGCCCTCGCCGCCGTCCAGCGTATCGCCCCCGCCCACGGCAAAGAGCTCGTCGCCGCCAGCGCCGCCCGACAGGGTGTTCACCGTGCTGTTGCCGTGGAAGGTGTCGTCGAACTTCGAACCGGTCAGGTTCTCGATCGAGATCATTCGGTCCCTGGAGAAGGCGTTGCCGATTTGCCAATCGGTGACGCCCAGGTCCAGGTTCATGCCGCTGGTGGCGGCCGAATAGTCAACGGTGTCCGAGCCGTCGCCGCCGTCCAGGGTGTTGTCCCCCGTGCCGCCGACCAGGACGTCGTCACCGCCCAGGCCGCTGAGGGTATCGTTGCCGCCCAGGCCGCTCAGATAGTTCTTGGCGTCGTTGCCGGTCAGGGTGTCGGGAGCGATGGCGCTGCCGATCACACCCTCGATCGAGATCAGGTGGTCGACGCCCGAGCCGGAAGGCCCGGCCGCGCTGTTGTCCTGGACCTCCTGGCGCAGGTCGATCCGCACGCCCATGCTGGCCGAGTAGCTGGCGATGTCGAAGCCCGCGCCGCCGTCGATGACGTCGTCGCCCCTGAAGCCTTCGATGATGTTGTCCGCGGCGTTGCCGATGATGTGGTCCGCCAGGCCGGAGCCACGGACGTTCTCGATGTTGCTGATGTTGACGTAGAACCGGTCGGCGATCAGGGCCTGCTCGCCGGCGATCCGCAGGTCGACCGTGAGCGACTGGCCGAAGGGATTGGTGACCGACAGCAGGTCCAGCCAGTCCGAGCCCTCGCCGCCGTCGACGATGAAGTGGCCGAAGCCCGTCTGGAAGCTGATGTAGTCGTCACCCGCGCCGCCGTCGGCGAGCGGGGCCGTGAGGCTTTCGCCGCTCCCGGACGCCAGGCTGATCATGTCGTTGCCCGCGCCGCCGTACAGGTCGTCGCCGCCGATCACGGCGGTCAGGGTGTCGTCGCCGTCGCCGCCGACCAGGAGCCCGCCGCCGTTGCCGAACAGTTTGTCGTTGCCGGCCCCGCCGTAGATATGGCCGCCGTCGGCGTTGGTCAGGGTGTCGTCGAAGCGCGTGCCCCACACGCCCTCGATCGAGATGAAGGTGTCCACGCCATGCGCGCCGTTGCTCTGCGTGGCCTTGGACATGTCGATCGTCACGCCGCCGTCGACGCCGTCGGCCTCGTAGCTGACCATGTCGAAGCCCGCGCCGCCGTTCAGCACGTCGTCGCCGGCCCCGCCGGTGAGGATGTTGTCCTTGGCGTCGCCGGTCAGGTGGTCGTTGCCCTCCCCGCCCGTCAGGTCCTCGATGCCCTGGACGTCGACTTTCAGGCCCGGCGCCGCCTCTTGCAGGCCGGTCTTGGAGAGATCGTAGGTCACGCCGACCGTGCCGCTGAAGCGCAGGGTGTCACGGCCCTCGCCGCCGTCCACGGTGGTCGTGCCCGTGCCGATGCCGATCGTCAGGATGTCGTTGCCGGCCCCGCCCAGCAGCATGTCGCCATCGGCGCCGGTGCTGGAGGTCAGGATGTCGTTGCCGTCGCCGCCCTCCAGGACGTCGTGGCCGCCGACGGCCAGGATGACGTCGTCGCCGCCGTTGCCGGCCAGGTAGTTCTCGGACGCATTGCCGATGAAGGTGTCATTGCCCGCCGAGCCCCACAGGGCCTCGATCGAGATCAGGCGGTCGTTGCCGTGCGCGCCGCCGCGATCGATGCTCTGGATCGGCTGGCGCAGGTCGACATAGACGCCGCCGGCGATGCCGTCCTCGTAGCTGACCACGTCGAAACCGTCGCCGCCGTCGATGAAGTCGTCGCCCGCCCCGCCTTCCAGGTGGTCGTCGCCGGCCCCGCCGTACAGGTTGTCGGCGCCCGCGCCGCCGGTCAGGTAGTTGTCCTTGGCGTCGCCCTGCAGGGTGTCGGCGAATTGCGAGCCCAGCAGGTTCTCGATGCCGCTCAGGGTGTCCTTGCCGGCGCCGACCGTGTCCTGGGCCGTGGTCAGCTTCAGGTCGACCTTCACGCCGGCCGTGGCGTCCTCGTAGGACGACCAGTCCGAACCCGCGCCGCCCTTGACGATGTCGTCGCCCGCGCCGCCGACAAGGTAGTCGTCGCCGTCGCCGCCATCCAGCGTGTCGGTCCCGGCGCTGCCCCACAGGGTGTCATTGCCCTTGCCGCCCGTGACGGTGTCGTTGCCCGCGCCGCCGACCATCATGTTGTCGGCGGCATTGCCGGTCAGGGTGTCGTTGAAGTCCGAGCCGTAGACGTTCTCGATGCCGGTCAGCTTGTCGGTGCCCGAGCCGACGGTGTTCTGGGTCCCGGTGATGTTGAGGTCGATCTTCACCCCGGCCGTGGCGTCCTCGTAAGCCGCCCAGTCGTTGCCGGCGCCGCCGTCGATGGTGTCGTTGCCGGCCCCGCCGAGGATGTAATCGTCGCCGTCGCCGCCTTGCAGGATGTCGGCGCCGTCGTTGCCGGCCAGGACATCGTCGCCCGCGCCACCCTTCAGGGTGTCGGCGCCGCCGTAGCCGTAGATCACGTCGTTGTCGACGCCGCCGGTCAGAACATCGGCGCGTTCGGTGCCTTGATAATCCATCGCCCTAAACCCCTCGGAACAAGCTGCAACCTCAGCGTGACCCGACGACTGCAAGAGTTGAGCCTGGAGAAATCAGCCAAAAGGCGAGTGTTTACGGTCTCCGATGTCCAGGATTGAGCCACGCGTGCCGTTCCGGCACAGCGCGCCACGCCTCGAACATTTGTTCGAATTACCCCTTCCGTCCCCCCGCGCCCGCCCGCTAGTCTCCCCCAAAGTCAAAGGGAGAGACGCATGAAGGCCGCTGTTCTGCGCGAGGTGGGCAAGCCCCTCGAGATCGAGACCGTGGCCATCGGCAAGCCGGGCCCGCGCGAGGTGCTGATCCGCACCAAGGCCGCCGGCGTCTGCCACTCCGACCTGCACTTCATCGAGGGCTCCTACAGCCACCCCCTGCCCGCCGTGCTGGGCCACGAGAGCGCCGGGATCGTCGAGGCGGTCGGCAGCGAGGTCCGCACGGTGAAGGTCGGCGACCACGTCATCACCTGCCTCAACCCCTATTGCGGCCACTGCGAGGTCTGCCTGACCGGGCACATGAACCTGTGCATCAGCCCCGAGACCAAGCGTCCCAAGGACGCCGAGCCGCGCCTCTTCAAGGAAGACCTCGGTGGCGGCGCCAACGGCAAGATGGCCCAGTTCCTGAACCTGTCGTCCTTCGCCGAGTACATGCTGGTCCACGAGCACGCCTGCGTCGCCATCCGCAAGGACATGCCGTTCGACCGCGCCGCCCTGATCGGCTGCTCGGTGATGACCGGGGTCGGCGCGGTGATGCACACCTCCAACGTCCGCCCGGGCGAGACCGTGGCCGTGATCGGCTGCGGCGGCGTCGGCCTGGCCACCATCAACGGCGCGGCGATCGCCGGCGCGGGCCGGATCATCGCCATCGACCGCATGCCCTCCAAGCTGGCCCTGGCCAAGACCTTCGGCGCCACCGACGTGATCGACGCCTCGCAGGTCGACGACATCGCCAAGGCCGTGGTCGAGCTGACCAGCGGCGGCGTCCAGCACAGCTTCGAGGCCATCGGTCTGAAGGCGACGGCCGAGGCGTCGTTCAAGATGCTGCGCCGAGGCGGTACGGCCAATGTCATCGGCATGATCCCCGTCGGCACCAAGATCGAACTGCACGGTGTCGACTTCCTGGGCGAGCGCCGCATCCAGGGCAGCTACATGGGCTCCAACCGCTTCCCGGTCGACATGCCGCGGCTGGTGGACTTCTACATGAACGGCAAGCTGAACCTGGACGACCTGATCTCCCGCCGGATCAAGCTGGAGGACGTGAACTCGGCGTTCGACGAGCTGAAGCGCGGGGAGCTGGCGCGGTCGGTGATCGTTTTCGATTGAGGTCGCTGGTCTAGACCAACTGTCACATCCCTGACGAACGACCCGTGCTAACTCCGGCCTAGTTCTACCGGAGCCTCCCCATGCCCCAGCTCGACCGCCGCAGTCTGCTCGCCGCGATCGGCGCGATGACCCTGCCGCCGGCCCTGGCCAAGGCGGCGGCGATCGACGCCGACGTGCGCACCGGCACGATCAAGGACGTCGAGCACGTGGTGATCCTGATGCAGGAGAACCGCAGCTTCGACCACTATTTCGGGACCATGGCGGGCGTGCGGGGCTTCGGCGACCGCTTCACCATTCCGGTGCGTGATGAGCGCTCGATCTTCGCCCAGGCCTACAAGGACCAGCGGATCGCGCCGTTCCCGCTGGAGACCACCAAGACCTTCGCCCACATGCGGGTCGAGAGCACGCCGCACAGCTGGACCAACGCCCAGGACGCCTGGGACCAGGGCCGCATGGACCGCTGGCCGGAGTCCAAGGAGCCCTGGTCGATGGGCTATTTCGAGCGGGCCGACATCCCGTTCCAGTTCGCCCTGGCCGAGACCTTCACCCTCTGCGACGCCTATCACTGCTCGACCCAGACCGGCACCAACACCAACCGCCTGTTCCTGTGGACCGGGACCAACAACCCGGCCGGCGACCTGGGCGGCCCGTCGATCTCCAACTCGCACGACGACTTCCCCGAGAAGGGCGGCGCGGCCGACTCCTATCGCTGGACGACCTATCCCGAGCGGCTGCTGAAGGCCGGCGTCTCCTGGCGGATCTACCAGGACATGGCCGACAACTTCACCGACAACCCGCTGGCCGGCTTTGCGGCCTATCGCGAGGCGCACAAGGACGTTCCGGGGTCGGACAAGCGCCTGAAGGACCTGGCCCTGACCACCCAGCACCTGGACAGGCTGCGCGAGGATGTGGTCACGGGCCGCCTGCCGCAGGTGTCGTGGATCATCGCCCCGGCCGCCGACAGTGAGCACCCCGCCCCGTCCAGCCCAGCCCAGGGCGCGGCCTACACCGCCAAGGTCATCGAGGCCCTCACCGCCGATCCCAAGGTCTGGGCGCGGACGGTGCTGATCGTCAATTTCGACGAGAACGACGGCTTCTTCGACCACATGCCGCCGCCGTCGCCGCCGTCCAAGGACGCCGACGGCAAGCTGATCGGCGGCTCGACCGTGGACCTGACAGGCATGCATCACACGGTGCGCAACCCGACCGAGGCCAAGGCCGAGCGCGACGACCTGATGAACCGGCCCTACGGCCTGGGTCCGCGCGTGCCGCTCTACGCCATCTCGCCGTGGAGCCGGGGCGGCTACGTCGACAGCGAGGTGTTCGACCACACCTCGGTAATCCGTTTCCTGGAGACGCGCTTCGGCGTGATGGAGCCCAATATCGCCCCCTGGCGGCGGGCGGTGTGCGGCGACCTGACCTCGTGCTTCGACTTCAAGACCCCCAACCACAAGCCGTTCGCCCCGCTGCCGTCGGTAGCCGAGACCGCCGCCCGCGCAGCCAAGCTGCCGGAGACCAAGCCGCCGACGCCTGCGGCCATGGTCGCGCCGGTCCAGGCCAAGGGCGCGCGGCCCTCGCGCGCCCTGCCCTACGCTCTCTCCGTGGACGGCCGCGTGAAGGACGGGGCCATGACTCTGAGCCTCGCCAACAGCGGTTCGGCGGCGGCGGTGATCCACGTCTATGACCGCCTGAAGCTGGACGCCGTCCCGCGCCGCTACACGGTCGGCCCAAAGGCCTGGCTGGAGGACGCCTGGCCCGCCGGGCCGCACGACCTGTGGGTGCTGGGCCCGAACGGCTTCCACCGCCGCTTCGCCGGGTCCGACATCGGCGTCGAGGTCACCGCGCGCGCCAAGGACGGCGCCGTGCAGCTGACCCTGAGCAACACCCGCAAGGAGCCGCGCATCCTCATCGTCGAGGGCGGCAAGGCGCCCTGGCGCGTCACCCTGCGCACGACCGAGGCCAAGACCTTCGCCACCGACCACGGCTGGTACGACCTGACCGTCCGCGACGCGGCTGATCCGACCTGGCTGCGGCGACTGGCCGGACGCATCGAGACCGGTCGGGATTCGATCACCGATCCGCTGATGGGCGGGACGGCGCGGCTTTCCGCATAACCAATCTTGTCATCCCGGAAAGCCCGCAGGGCTTGTCCGGGACCCAGGGGCCAAGCGCAGTGCGGCTGCCCCTGGGTCCCGGCTCTCCGCTTCGCTGCGGCCGGGATGACAAGCTGGGTTGGGTGACGCTGTTATCGCAAGCTAGGGTGTGCGGGACCTTCAAGGATTCGCCCATGACCCTCCGCCCTTCCCTTCTCGCGCTCGCCGCCGTCCTGGCCGCCAGCTCCGCCACCGCCGCGCCCAAACCTGACGCCAACAAGGCCGTCGCCAAGATGGTCGCCTCGCCGGCGTTCAAAGCGGCCGCCGCCAAGCTGGACGCCGACTTCGACCGCACGGTCGCCGACATCGTCACCCTGACCGAGATCCCGGCCCCGCCGTTCAAGGAAGCCGCGCGCGGCAAGGCCTATCTCGAAATGCTGAAGGCCCACGGCCTGACCAATGTCGAGATGGACGCCGAGGGCAATGTCATGGGCGTCCGCCCGGGCACGGTGACCAAGGGCAAGGGCCCGTTCGTCGTGCTGGCCGCCCACCTCGACACCGTCTTCCCCGAAGGCACCGACGTGAAGGTCAAGCGCGAGGGCACCAAGCTGATGGCCCCGGGCATCGGCGACGACACCCGCTCGCTGGCCACCCTGCTGGCCTATATGCGCGCCCTGGACGCGGCCAAGATCTCGACCAAGGCCGACATCCTGTTCGTCGGCAATGTCGGCGAGGAAGGCCCCGGCGACCTGCGCGGCACGCGATTCCTGTTCAACAAGGGTGCGTACAAGGGCCGGATCAGCGCCTTCTTCTCGATGGACGGCTCGGACCCGTCGCGGATCGTCGATCGCGGCGTCGGCTCCAAGCGCTATCGCGTCACCTTCAAGGGCCCGGGCGGCCACAGCTACGGCGCGTTCGGCATCGTCAATCCGATGACGGCGATGAGCCAGGCCGTGGTCGATCTCTACGCCGTGCAGGCGCCGAAGGACCCGAAGGTGACCTATTCGGCCAGCGTCACGGGCGGCGGCACCTCGGTCAATTCGATCCCGAACTCGGTGTTCATGGAGTTCGACATGCGCTCGGAAAGCGCCGCCGAACTGGCCAAGATGGACCAGACCTTCATCGGCATCCTGGACAAGGCCATCGCCGGCGAGAACGCCGCCCGCTCCACGGGGCCCGGCAAGGTCAGCTACGACGCCAAGGTGATCGGCGAGCGCCCGGCCGGGACCACGCCGCAGACGGCGGACATCGTGGTGCTGACGGCGGCGGCGATCACGGCGCTGGGCATGAAGCCGGAGCATCAGGACAGCTCGACGGACTCGAACGTGCCGATGAGCCTTGGGATTCCGGCCGTGACCATCGGCTCGGGCGGCAAGGCCGGCCGGGCGCATGCGCTGGACGAGTGGATCGATGTGGAGAAAGCGCCGAGCGTGCAGGGGATGCAGGTGGGTCTTGCGGCGCTGCTGGCGGTGGCGGGGGTGAACTAAACCAAACTAGCTCCTCCCCCGCGTTGCGGGGGAGGTGGCCCAGAGGGCCGGAGGGGGCCAGCTCGGCCTCGCTCCAGCTAGCCCCCTCAGTCGCTCCGCGACAGCTCCCCCGTATCACGGGGGAGCATCTTCTTCCGCGTCACCAGCCAGATCCCCCCGCACACCAGCGCCAGCGCCGCCGCGTTCTTCCACGCCAGCACCGGCTCGTGCAGGAACACCGCCGACAGCAGCACCCCGAACACCGGGATCAGGAAGTTGAACACCGCCAGCATCCCGACCGGGTTGTGCTTCATCAGCAGGCTCCACAGCGCGAACGCCGCCGCCGACAGCCCGGCCATGTAGGCCAGCAGCGCCAGCGACCGCGCATCGAAGCCGCCCAGATGGCCGCCCGCGACCTCGCCGATGACCAGCAGGCCCGCGCCGCCGATGGCCAGCTGCCAGCCGGTCATCACCATCGGGTCCATCTTCTGCGAGATGGCCCTGCCCCAGATCGAGGCCGCCGCCAGCACGAAGGCGGCGATGACCACGAAGCCCTCGCCCAGCAGGGTGAACTCGAAGTCGAACCCCTTGCCGCCGAAGCTCACGGCCAGCACGCCGGCGAAGCCCAGCACGCAGCCGGCGATCTTGCGGGCGGTCAGGCGGTCGTTCCTGAACAGGAAGTGGGCCAGGATCACGCTGAAGAACGCCCCGGTGGCGTTCATGATCGACGACTTCACGCCGGTGGCGTGGGCCAGGCCCACATAGAAGAACACGTACTGCAGCGTGGTCTGGAAAAAGCCCAGGCCCACCACCCGGCCGACCTGGTCGCGTGGCACGGCGATCGACCGCCGACCGAGCACGGCCAGAACCAGCAGGATCACGCCCGCGCCAAGGAACCGCCAGCCGGCGAACAGCATCTGCGTGGCCATGTCGGTCTTGGCCACGTGCAGCAGCGCAAAACCGATCTTCACCGCCGGAAAGGCGCTGCCCCACAGCAGGCAGCACAGCACCGCGACGCCGAGGACAAATCGGCGGTCGCTGTAGAGAGAGGCTTTGGAAGAGGTCAAGACGGGCTCGCGGCTGGCAAGCGCTGCTTCTAGGCCCTGGGCTCCCGGGCTTCAATCTCGGCCGATGTGCAAATAATCACCGAGCGCCCGTGAATAACGTCGTTCTTCGAAGGTCGGTTATACCTGAATTGAGGGACTTTTCGACGCATCTCGCAAGTCTTTCTGGAAATCCCTCCCAGGTTGTTCACACCTCTCTAGCGTCACTGATATCGATGCTTTGCCTCGCTGCTTCGGCTTGCCGACATTGCGGACGCCCAAAAGGATTTCGGTCACGATGACGCAGACGGCCACTCACGCGACGCTTGCCGAAGACATCAGCGCCTTCTTCGACGTCTCGCTGGACCTGCTGATCATCCGCGACATCGAAGGCCGCGTGCTGAAGGCCAGCCGCTCGTGGCACGCCAAGCTGGGCCACCGTCCCGAGGACATGGAGGGCCAGAAGCTGCTGCGCCTCGTGCATCCCGAGGACATGCCCGGCACCCTGCACAGCGTGATCGAGGTCGAGAACCGCAAGGACGACGACGCGGTGATGGGCTTCACCAACCGCTATCGCCACGCCGACGGCCACTACCTGACCCTGGAATGGCGCGCCCAGCGGCTGGGCGACCGCATCTATGGCGTGGCCCGCGACGTCACCGAGCGCGTCGCCGCCGAGCGGGCCCTGGTCGAGGCCAAGGCCGCGGCCGAGGCGGCCAATCGCGCCAAGACCGACTTTCTGGCGAACATCAGCCACGAAATCCGCACCCCGCTGAACGGCGTCATCGGCATCGTCGACGCCCTGACCCGCACGCCGCTGAACCCCGACCAGGCCGAGATGGTCGGGCTGATCCGCGACAGCGGCGCTGCGCTGGAGCGATTGGTCTCCGACTTCCTGGACATCGCCAAGATCGAGGCCGGCCAGATGCATCTGGAGCAGCGCCCGTTCTGCCTGGACCGGACGCTGCGCCCCTGCATCGAGATCATGCGCCACCGGGCCGAGGAGAAGGGCCTGGCGTTCCGCGTCGTGGGCGAGACGCGGGGGTGCTACCTCGGCGACGGCGCCCGGATCGGCCAGGTGGTCGGCAACCTCTTGTCCAACGCCATCAAGTTCACCGAGACCGGCGGCGTCACGTTGCGCATCGAGGCCGGCGAGACCCGCCTGGCCTTCGCGGTCGAGGACACCGGCATCGGCTTCGACACCGAGCACGCCGCCGGCCTGTTCGGCCGCTTCCACCAGGCCGACGCCACCATCAGCCGCCGGTTCGGCGGCACGGGCCTGGGCCTGTCCATCTGCCGCTCGCTGGTCGAGATGATGGGCGGCGAGATCACCGCGTCCTCGACGCCCGGCGCCGGCAGCCGCTTCGCCGTCGCGCTGGACCTGCCCCGCGCCGAGCCCGAGGCGCTCGTCCCCGCCCAGACCGCCCTGCCCGACCGCGCCGACGACGCCCCGCTGCGGGTGCTGCTGGTCGAGGACCACCCGACCAACCAGCGCGTCGCCCAGCTGATCCTGGCCACCCAAGGCGCCGAGGTCGTCACCGTCGACGACGGCCTGGACGCCATCGACGCCTTCAAGGCCGGGACCTTCGACGTCGTCCTGATGGACATGCAGATGCCCCGCATGGACGGCCTGACCGCCACCCGCGTCATCCGCGACCTGGAAGCCGAACGCGGCGCGCCCCGCACCCCGATCATCATGCTCAGCGCCAACGCCTTGACGGCGCACCGGGAGCAGACCCTGGCGGCCGGGGCGGACCTGCACGTGTCCAAGCCGATCACGGCGGCGAACCTGCTGGCGGGGATCCAGGCGGCGGTGGGGTAAAGCAGACCTGTAGCGACGCTCACTAGCCAAGGCGTTGCATTCCGTAGGCTGAACGCCCACACCCGTGCTGCGACCCCTTGTCGCAGGCGCGCGCACGCCAAGCCAGGAAACGCCTTGGTTCGCGGCGTATTTCGATCCCGCCAGCCGCTCTCTCGTGGCCCAAAGCGTCGCGATGCTCGCCATACGCGTTGTTCGCCCTAAGCGCGAGCTATACGGTCCGATTGTCCACCGCCCTCGCACTCCTTGCGGTTGTCGGCATGGCGAGCCTCGGACTTGCGCATGAGCGGTCGGAACGGCGCCTCAACCGTACTGGACTCCGCCTTTCTTTCCGGCGGCGGCGAGATGGCGCGGCTGATCGGTGAAACCGACTGGTCAACGACGCCGCTCGGGCCAATCGACGCCTGGCCGCAGAGCCTGCGCACCACGGTCAGCCTGTGCCTGGCGTCGAACTTTCCGATCAACATCATCTGGGGCCCCGAGCACTGCCAGATCTACAATGACGGCTATCGCGTGGTCTGCGGTGCGGCCCATCCCCAGGCCCTGGGCGAGCCCTACACCAAGACCTGGGCCTCGGCCTGGCCGGCGATCGGCGAGCCCTTCCATAGCGCCCTGGCCGGAGCGACGTCCTTCCTCGAGAACCAGCGGATGTTCCTGTTCCGCAACGGCTATCTGGAAGAGACCTTCTTCACCTTCTCGCTCAGCCCGATCCGCGACGAGACCGGCGGTATCGGCGGCCTGTTCCATCCCGTCACCGAGACCACCGTCAGCATGCTGGCCGAACGCCGCGCGCGGGCGCTTCGGGACCTGAACGCCAGCCTGGGTGAGGTCCGCCTCGTCCGCCAGGTGTTCGACAACGCCCTGGCGGTCCTGTCCGAGCACGTGTTCGACGCGCCGTTCGTGCTGTTCTATGCGCTGGACCCGCAACACGGGGCCTATCGCCTGGTCGGATCCCTCGGCGCCGCGATGGGCTCCCCCCTCGCGCCCGAGACCCTTGGGGAAGAGGCGGCGTCACCCTGGCCCGTGGCGGCGCTGAGCATGGCCCGTGAGCCGATCGAGGTCGCCCTGGCGCCGCATGACGGCGGAGACGCGCGCGGTCCCTACGAAGAGCCCGCGCACACCGCCCTGGCCTTCCCGATCACCACGCCCGACACCGTGCGACCTCAGGTCCTGATGATGGTCGGCGCCAGTCCGCGCCTCCCCCTGGACGAGCCCTATCGCGGCTTTCTCGGCCTTCTGGCGGCCGCGATCGGCGCGGGTCTCGCCAGCGCCCGCAGCTACGAGGAAGCCCGCCAGCGCGCCGAGGCGCTGGCCGCGCTCGACCAGGCCAAGACGACCTTCTTCTCGAACGTCAGCCACGAGTTCCGCACCCCGCTGACCTTGATGCTGGGACCGATCCAGGACGCCCTGGAGGATGGCGCCGATCTTCCCGCGTCACACCGGCAGCGGCTGGAGGTCGCCCACCACAACGCCCAGCGCCTGCTGAAGCTCGTCAACTCGTTGCTGGACTTCTCGCGGGTCGAAGCCGGGCGGGCGCGCGCGACGTTCCAGCCCACCGATCTGGCGGGCCTGACCTCGGAGCTGGCCAGCAACTTCCGCTCGGCCTGCGAGCGCGCGAACCTGAGCCTCACGGTCGATTGCCCGCCGCTCTCGCAGCCGGTCAATGTCGATCGCGAGATGTGGGAGAAAATCGTCCTCAATCTGCTTTCCAACGCCTTCAAGTTCACGCTGCAGGGCGGCATCACGGTGCGACTGGTTCAGGCGGGCGGCCAGGTCGAGCTGGTTGTCGAGGATACCGGCGCGGGGATCGCCGAGGCCGAACTGCCCCGCGTCTTCGAACGCTTTCACCGGATCGAAGGCCAGAGCGGCCGCACGCACGAGGGCAGCGGCATCGGCCTGGCCCTGGTCGAGGAACTGGTCAAGCTGCACGGCGGCGGCGTCTCGGTGCGCAGCCGGCTCGGCCAGGGCAGCGCCTTCACCGTCAGCCTGCCGCTGGGCTCGGGCCACCTGCCGCGCGAGCAGGTTTCCAGCCGCGAGACGCTGACCGACGCCAGCGTTCACGCCCCCGCGTTTGTCGCCGAGGCGCTGCGCTGGCTGCCGGACGCCGAGGACGACCCCGCCGAGGCGACGAACGACGCCGACAGCCTGATCCAGGGGCCTCCCCGCGTGATCCTGGCCGACGACAACGCCGACATGCGCGCCTACGTCAAACGCCTGCTGGAGGCGAGCGGCTACGACGTCCGCGCCGTGTCCGACGGCCAGGCGGCCCTGGAGGCGGCTCTGGCGGGACCGCCGCCCGACCTGGTGCTGAGCGACGTGATGATGCCGAAGCTGGACGGTTTCGGCCTGCTGGCGGCGCTACGGGCCGAGGCGCGGCTGGAAGGCCTGCTGGTCATCCTGCTGTCGGCTCGGGCGGGCGAGGAGGCGCGGGTCGAGGGCTTGGCCGCCGGCGCCGACGACTATCTGGTCAAGCCGTTCAGCGCTCGCGAACTGCGGGCCCGGGTGGACGGTGCGGTGCGCCTGGCCCGCCAACGTCGGCAGGCCGCGCATCGCGAACAGGAATTGCGGGCGGAAATGGTCGCCGAGCATGGCCGCGTAGCCCTGCGCCAGAGCCAGGAGCAACTGGAGTTCGCCCTCGAGGCGGGTCGGTTGGGCAGCTGGGAGATGGACGTCGCCACCAGCCGCATCACCGCATCCGACCACTGCCGCGCCCTGTTCGGGCTCAAGCCCGGAGACCCTTTCGAGCACTACGACGACGTGGTCGGACGCGTGCATCCGGAGGACCGCGATCGGCGGCACGACGAAATCCAGCGCGCCATCGCCTCGGGCGAAGACCTGGACGTCGAGTACCGCATCCTCGATTCCGACGGCGGCGTGCGCTGGGTCATGGCGCGCGGTCGAGCGACCTATGTCGACCAGCGCCCTGTTCGCATCGCCGGGGTCAGTTTGGACATCACCGAACGCAAGGCGGCCGAGGCTCGCCAGATACTGCTGCTGGCCGAGGTCGATCATCGGGCCAAGAACACCCTGGCCAGCGTCCAGTCGATCGCTGTCCAGACCCTGAGGCACGCCCGCGATCCCTCTGCCTTCGCCGAGACGTTCGTGGCGCGCATCCACGCGCTGTCACGAGCCCATGAACTGCTGACGGCCAGCGCCTGGGAAGGGGCGAGCTTGTCGGACGTCATCCGGCGCACCGTGGCGGTGCACCTGTCTGATGGAGAGCGGGACAGGTTCGCCTTGGCGGGACCAGACGTCCGGCTTGGCCCCAACGCCGCCGTCACGGTCAATATGGCGTTCCATGAACTGGCGACCAACGCCACCAAGTACGGCGCCCTGTCAGACGCCGCCGGACATGTCGGCGTGACCTGGTCGCTGAACAACGACGGGAACGCGATCGTTGTGGACTGGCGCGAGACGGGCGGGCCCGCGGTGGCGTCGCCGCAACGACGAGGCTTCGGTTCGCGCCTGCTCGAACAGGGCCTTCCCCGCGAACTGGGCGGCGAAGTCGAACTTCAGTTCCTGCCCACCGGACTGCGGTGCGTCATACGCTTGCCGCTCTCGACCAAGGTCGGACTCGTTGCATCCGCTGAAGCGACTTAAGCATCCCGCTCGGCCGTTACCGCAGTGAGTGCTTGGCCTTTTCCAAATCCGCCATCGCCAGCTTCGGCGTGTCCTCGCCGCTGACCGGCTGGCCGCCCTCTGCGAGCATGCGGTCGATGCGGGATTTCTGCGACTTGAACGAGGCCAGTTCCGAGCCGGCCAGGATGGTGCCTTGCGGGACCTTGGCGCCGATCGGGTTGACGCGTTCGCCCTTCAGCCAGACCTCGTAGTGAAGGTGCGGACCGGTCGCGAGACCCGTCGCGCCGACATAGGCCACGACCTGGCCCTGGCGCACGTGGGTGCCGGCCTTGATGCCGGGGGCGTAGCGGGAGATGTGGCCGTAGCCGGTGTCCCACTGGCCCGAATGGCGGATGCGCAGCCAGTTGCCGTAGCCGCTCCAGCGGCGGGCCTCCAGCACCACGCCGTCGCCGGCGGCCAGGATCGGGGTGCCGGTGCCGGCCCCGAAGTCGACGCCCTTGTGGGCGCGGGTGTAGCCCAGCACCGGGTGCTTGCGCTGGCCGAAGGTCGAGGTGATCCGCGCGCCGTCCACCGGGGTGCGCAGCAGGAAGCCTTTGATGTTCTTGCCCAGCTCGTCGAAGAACTGCGGCTTGCCGTCGCTGTCTTTCCGGTCGAAGGCGTAGAACTTCTGGCCCTTGACCTCGGCATATTCGAGGTCGCCGGCTTCGATGGTGCGGCCGCTTTCGGTGACCTTGCGGTCGAAGACCAGGCAGAAGCGGTCGCCCTCGTGGATGTCGCGCGAGAAGTCGATCTTGTGCGAGAACAGCTTGGCCGCCTCGCTGATCACGGCCGGGGTGCCGCCGACATTGGCCACGCTCTCGTAGAACGAGCCGTTCATCTCGCCGCAGGCGACCTTCTTCTCGTCCTTCACCTTCTCTTCCAGCTCGCGCAGGCGCAGGGCGCCGTCGAAGGTGCGCGAGACGGTCAGGGTCGAGTTGGGGCTGGTGCGCATCGACAGGCCGATCAGGCGGGCCGGCCCACGCTGGCTGCGGCGCTGGGCGACGGCGGCCTCGAAGGCCATGCCGGCCTTGATGTTGACGGTGTCGATCGCGCCCTGGAGGGTCGCGACGACGGCCTGGGCCTCTTCCGGGGCGACGCCGGCGCGCTGCACGGCGCCTTGCAGGGTCTCGCCCGGGCGGACCTTGACGGCGATGTTCTCGGGACGCTGGAAGCCGGGCTGGGCCTCGGCGCTGGCGAAGGCCACGTGCTGCAGGGCGACCAGGGCGGCGGGATCCAGGGGCGCGCGGACGGTGGTCGGCGCGGTGTCGTCTGCGGTCAGCTTCCAGCCCAGCGCCAGGGCGGCCATGCCGGCCACGGCGGTGAACACCCTCGGCGCCCAGCGCGTTGCGCCGCGGCGCGGATCAAATTCCTGCATCGTGCCCCCGTCGGTGTCGATGCCGCTCAGTCAAAATGACACGGCTGGGTAGCCCCCCAGCAATCGTCGGGCCGGAACATGCGCGAGCCGCGTATTCGTCGGCAAGGACTATTCGGCGCTTCGGTCGTTTTGTCACGGCATGGTTAACAGCCGTTAGGACACGGAGCGTAACCATATGATCGATAAAAGAAAACGCCCACCGTTTCCGGTGGGCGTCTTGGGTACGCTGTACTGTTACGCTTACTGAAATTCGTCCGCCTTAGGCGGCGTTGACCTGCTCGTTCGGGTCGCGCAGCACGTAGCCGCGGCCCCAGACCGTCTCGATGTGGTGCTTGCCGTGGGCCGAGGCCGCCAGCTTCTTGCGCAGCTTGCAGATGAAGACGTCGATGATCTTCAGTTCCGGCTCGTCCATGCCGCCGTACAGGTGGTTCAGGAACATTTCCTTGGTCAGGGTCGTGCCCTTGCGCAGGGAAAGCAGCTCCAGCATCTGGTATTCCTTGCCGGTCAGGTGAACGCGGTTGCTGTTCACTTCGACCGTCTTGGCGTCCAGGTTGACCACGATGTCGCCGGTCTTGATGACCGACTGGGCGTGACCCTTCGAACGACGGACCACCGCATGGATGCGGGCGATCATCTCGTCCTTGTGGAAGGGCTTGGTCATGTAGTCGTCAGCGCCGCCCGAGAAGGTCTTCACCTTCGTGTCGATTTCCGACGAACCCGACAGGATCATGATCGGCGTGTTGATCTTCGCGACCCGCAGGGTGCGCAGAACATCGATGCCGCTCATGTCCGGAAGATTGAGGTCGAGCAGGATGAGGTCGTAGTCGTAGATCTTACCCAGATCCACGCCTTCTTCGCCGAGATCCGTCGTATAGACATTGAAGCCTTCAGACTTCAGCATCAGTTCGATGGTCTGCGCCGTCGCGCTGTCATCCTCGATCAACAGTACGCGCATGAGCCCCTCCACGCCAAATCTGGCGTATTCGAACGTCTTAGGCGGAAGTCCGCCGCAAAACCCTTCGGCCACTTTGCCCGAGAGTTAATTTAAGACTGGTTAATGGTGAATGTTTCCGTTGGTCGAATGGTTAATATGATTTGCGAATCGGGCGCAAGCGGTCGCGGGGCCCTTGGACACATTGGTCGCAGGCGCCGCGGAGGGCCTTTCCAAGACCCTAATTGGCCCTCGCAAATCCCTAAAATCCGTGCAGACGCAACGATCCGAACGCCGTTACGCCGTTAAGGCCAGGACCGGTTCCGGTTCGCCTTTGAGGCGAGATTGCGACGTTCCGTCGCGAGAATTTGAACGCCATGCTCGCGCTTGAAGTGCGTCCGTCGACGGACGAGGCGAAGCGGAAGCTCGGCCGTGAAAGAGGGGCGCGACGCCCTGCCGCAGGCCCTAGAGCGGATTTTCCTGGGCCAGCCAGCCGGCGGCCCGCAGCTTGGCCACCGAGGCGCGGCTGACGGGAGCGGTTTCGCCGTCAGTGAGGCGCAGACGCAGGTTGCGGCCGTCACGCTCGACGCCTGCGATCGCCCGCCTAGCCACCCACCACGAGCGGTGGACCTGCAGGCCCTCGACGCCCGACAGCCCGGCTGTCACCCGCGCCAGCGGCCCGATCTCCAGCCGCGAGCCGTGCTCGGTGCGGATCCGGACATAGTGGTCCTCCATCCGCAGATAGAGCACCGCGCCGGGGTCGGCCGCGACGGCGGGCGCCTCGACCGGGACCAGCGGCGCGGGCTTGCCGCCTCGCGCGCGCACGCGGAGGAAATAGTAGGCCAGCACGATCGGACTGGTGATGGCCAGGCACTGGCCGTACCAGTCCAGCGGCGGCACGGCGTGGTCGATCTGCGGCCAGATGGCGATCGCCACGACCCGCAGCGGCAGACCCTGCACGGCGCTGCCGATCAGGATGACCGGTGGGACCATCGCCCAGTCCGGCAGGCCCAGCCGCCAAGCGCCCGCCGCCGCCAGCCGGGTCACGATGCCGAAGAACACCATTCCGCTGGAGATCGTCCCGATCCAGTAGGCGATCCGCAGCGGCGGGTTGTCGTTGAAGAAGCTCCCGAACGGCCCCATCAGCCCCAGCAGCAGTCCGATCCCCGCGCCGACGGCGAGGTCGATCGCCCATTCACGGGCGGTCCCCAGCAGCGGCGGGTTGGAACGACGGGCGGTCATGGGTCGAGGTATAGAGCGACGTTATGCGGAGTCGCCAGCCTCTCGGATGAGAGCTCAGGCGGTCATAAACTCAGTCGGGCAGTTGGGCGCCATGCTTGATCCGCACGATTTCTACCGACCCCGCCCGGATCCGATAGCGGACGACGTAGGGCGGGATCGCCACCAACTCGCGCACAGACCCCCGCACCAGCCGACCTCGGTGAGGATTGTCGCCAAGGCTCTCCACGGCGGCCACCAAACGTAGGGCAAACCGTTGCGCGGCCAGCGGCGCGACTTGCCCGATATAGGCGTGGATACTCTCCAGGTCGCGTTCAGACCGCGTGGACCACACTATGGTTCGGGGAGCGATGGGATCGGTCATGGCGCCGGATCAAGACACAGCGTCAGGAGCTCGAAGTCAGCGAACCTTGGAGGGCGCGGGCAACTCGTCCGGCGTACCCCAGGACTGCAGCCACGCCTTCATACGGTCGTGGGTCACAACCCGGCCGGCATCGAGATCGGCCAGCCCTTCAGCATCAGCCGCCGCATCGGCGGCGTCGTCGACCTCATCGAAGATGGACGGCTCGGGCTTCATGTCTCTCACCGTAGCATAGGACCGAAACCAGGAGGAGGGCTCCGGGACGCCAACCCATCCGCCCGCCCGCGAACCCGTTCGCCCATTCGCGCAAACGCCCTGGCGAGGCGGCGATCCGACAGCCACAGCGGCCCCATCACCACTCGCTGAAGGGTCGTCATGTCGTTCCGTACTCTGCTGCTCGCCGTCCTGCTGACGGCCGCCGCCTCGTCCCAGGCCATCGCCGCCAATGCCGGGTTCATGGTCCTGCATGAGCCTCGCCCCGACGGCCTGCCGCCGGTCGAGGTCGGGGTCTGGTATCCCACCGAGGCCAAGCCCGCCTTCATGGCCCTGGGATCGTGGGGCCACACGGTCGCGGCCGGCGCGCCGATCGTTGGCGAGCATCTGCCGCTGATCGTCATGTCTCACGGCAATGGCGGCTTCTTCGGCGGCCATGCCGACACCGCCCAGGCGCTAGCGGAAGCCGGCTTCGTGGTCGCCGCCCTCACCCACCCCGGCGACAACTACAAGGACCAGAGCCGCGCCACCGCCATGGCCGACAGGCCGGCGGCGCTGTCGGCGCTGATCGGCTGGATGCTGGACGCCTCGCCGCTGAAGACGAAGATCGATCCGGACAAGGTCGGGGCGTTCGGCTTCTCGTCGGGCGGCTTCACGGTGCTGGCGGCGGCCGGCGGCAAGCCCGACCTCGGCAAGGTCCCGAGCCACTGCCTGGCGCATCCGAACAACTACGACTGCCAGCTGACCGCCAACCATCCGATCCCGGCCGACGCCCTGACCGCCCAGTGGGTCCACGACGACCGCATCAAGGCCGTGGTCTCGGCCGCGCCGGCGCTGGGCTTCACGTTCGGCAAGGACGGGCTGAAGGGGATCAAGGCCCCGGTCCAACTGTGGAAGGCCGCCGACGACGAGGTCCTGCCCGGCGACGAGTATGCGGAGTTCGTGCACCGCAATCTCGGCCGCCCGCACGACTATCACGTGGTCCCAGGCGCGGGGCACTTCGACTTCCTCACGCCCTGCACCAGCGTCAAGGGCGTCGAGGTCCTGTGCGCCAGCGCCTCGGGCTTCGATCGCGTGGCGTTTCACAAGGCGTTCAACGCCGACGTCACCCGCTTCTTCACCGACCAATTGGTCGCACCGGCAAAGCCGCTTCCGAAGGGCTGAGTTCACACCCGATTAACCACGATGGCGGAGTCTGCGCGGGTCATTAGGAGCCGTCTTGCGTAGCCTCATCGCCGCCGTCGAACGTATCGATCCGCTGACCATCTATGGCCGCGTCGCCGCCGTGAACGGTCTGCTGATCGAGGTCCGTGGCGGCCTGACCCGGCTGACGGTCGGCGCCCGCGTCGAGATCGAGCGTCCCGGCCAGAAGCCGCTGCCGGCCGAGGTCGTCGGCTTCCGCGAGACCCGGGCCCTGCTCATGCCCTTCGGCCCCGTCGAGGGCGTGGGCCCGGGCGCGGAGATCCGCTTCATGCCGGAAGGCGCGGTCGTGCGCCCGACCAAGGCGTGGCTGGGTCGCATCATCAACGCCTTTGGCGAGCCGATCGACGGCCTGGGTCCGCTGCCGCAGGGCGAAATCCCCTATCCGCTGAAGACCTCGCCGCCGCCGGCCCACGCCCGCGGCCGGGTGGGCGAGCGCCTGGACCTGGGCGTGCGGTCGATGAACGTCTTCACCACCACCTGCCGGGGCCAGCGCCTGGGCATCTTCGCCGGCTCGGGCGTCGGCAAGTCGGTGCTGCTGTCGATGCTGGCGAAAGAAGCCACCTGCGACGCCGTCGTCGTCGGCCTGATCGGCGAGCGGGGCCGCGAGGTCCGCGAGTTCGTGGAAGAGACCCTGGGCGAGGAAGGCCTGCGCCGCGCCGTCGTCGTGGTCGCCACCTCGGACGAGCCGGCCCTGACCCGCCGCCAGGCCGCCTACATGACCCTGGCGATCAGCGAATACATGCGCGACCAGGACCAGGAGGTCCTGTGCCTGATGGACTCGGTGACCCGCTTCGCCATGGCCCAGCGCGAGATCGGCCTGGCCGCCGGCGAGCCGCCGACCACCAAGGGCTACACGCCCACCGTCTTCACCGAGCTGCCCAAGCTGCTGGAGCGCGCCGGTCCCGGCCCGGTCCGCGCGGACGGCACCTACGCCGCCCCGATCACCGCCCTCTTCACCGTGCTGGTGGACGGCGACGACCACAACGAGCCGATCGCCGACGCCACGCGCGGTATCCTGGACGGCCACATCGTCATGGAGCGCTCGATCGCCGAGCGCGGCCGCTTCCCGGCCATCAACGTGCTGAAGTCGATCAGCCGGACCATGCCGGGCTGCCAGCACCCGCACGAGCGCGACATCGTCAAGGGCGCGCGCCAGGTGATGGCCGCCTACGCCAACATGGAAGAACTGATCCGCATCGGCGCCTATCGCGCCGGGGCCGACCCGACGGTCGACCGCGCGATCCGTCTAAATCCCGCGATCGAGGCCTTCCTTAGCCAGGATAAGGAAGAAGCAACCTCTCTGGACGACTCTTTCGGTCATCTGGGGCAGATCCTGGCGAGTGAGTACTGATGACCAAGTGGGCCGCCTCGCTAATCCGCATCTCGAACCACGAGGTCGAGACGCTGCAAAAACGCCTCGCCGAGATCACCGAACGCCGCATGGCGGCTGAACTGCGCATCACCATGCTGGACGCCGAGGCCGAGGCCGAAGCCAAGAGCGCCGAGGGCGACGCCAGCGCCGGCTGGTACATGATCGGCTATCGCGAGGGCCACAAGCGCCGCAAGGCCGACATGCTGGTCCAGATCGACCAGTGCCACCAGGAAGAGATCGGCGCCCGCGACGCCCTCTCCGAGGCCTTCGAGAACCTCAAGAAGTACGAGCACGTCGCCGAACAGGCCAAGATCCTGGCGGCCAAGAAGCTAGGCGCGTTCGAAGCCGCCCAGATGGATGAAGTCAGCATCCGCCGCGCCGCGATGGCTGGACGCTAGGGTGCAGCGGCTCACCCGCCGCTCCGCGATCGCTTCCGCGCTCGCCCTCTCCGCCTGCGGCCAGGGGGCCAAGAGCCAGCCGGCGCTGCCCCCGATCCCGCCACTCAAGAGCCTGACCCGTTTTCCGATCGGCTGCTGCGTGCAGGAACGCTGGCTGCAGGAGCCGGACTACGCCGACCTGCTGGCCCAGCAATTCTCCCAACTCACCGCCGAGTGGGAGATGAAGATGGAATACATCCTGCGCGAGGACGGCGGCTTCCAGTTCGACCGCCCCGACAGCATCGCCCTGTTCGCCAAGGCGCGCGGCATGGCCCTGCACGGCCACACCCTGGTCTGGTACGCGGGCGAACCCGAGCCCTTCAAGCGCCTGGACGGCAAGGGCGCGGCCTTCGCCAACGCCTATCGCAACTACATCCTGGCGGTCGTCGGCCGCTACCAGGGCCAGGCCCGCAGTTGGGACGTGGTCAACGAGCCGATCACCGACGACGGCGAGCACCTGCGCGAGAGCCTGTGGACCCGCAATCTCGGCGTCGACGACCACATCGTCCGCGCCCTGGAGCACGCCCGCGAGGCCGACCCGCACGCGGCGCTGTTCATCAATGACTACCATCTCGAGCTGAAGCCCAACAAACGCGCGACCTTCATGCGGATGGTCGAGCGCCTGTTGAAGCGCGGCGCGCCGCTGGACGGCATCGGCACCCAGACCCACATCGACTTCGACCTGCCGCAGGGCGCGGTCGGCGCGGCGCTGAAGGACCTGTCCAGCTTCGGCCTGCCGATCCACCTGTCGGAGCTGGACATCTCGCTGGGCGACCGCTTCGTCCCGGCCATGCCCGGCGACCGCCCCAAGCGCCAGATCGCCAAATATACGGAAGTGGCCGAGGCCTTCATGGCCCTGCCCGAGCGCCAGCGCTTCGCCTTCACCGTCTGGGGCCTGCGCGATAGCGACACCTGGCTGCACGGCCCGTCTGGCCAGCGCCCCACCGATCAGCCGCTGCTGTTCGACGCCGCCGGCCAGGCCAAGCCCACCGCCCGCGCCCTGGCCGACGTCTTCTCGCGCCGCTCCTAGCCCAACAACGGCCGTTCTGTTCAAGCCGGCGAGATCGGCTGCCCCTAGACCTCTGACGACCGCTGCTTTCGGTCAAGGAGGTCCACGCCCATGTCCGACAAGTCCCCGCCGATGGAAGGCCCGCCGCGCGACGCCAACGAGGTCGAGGCCTCGCTGACCCCGACCGACGCCACCACCAATCCCGCCGCGGCCGCCCGCGCCGAACGCCGGATCGACGCCGATATCGGCCTGTCGGCGGCCAGCGAGCAGCCCGGCGCCGGGGCGATCACCGGCATCCGCTCGCGCGCCGCCGACCGCCTGTTCCGCGACTGAGGCCGACCGCCGGCCGCGCTTAACGAAACACCGACGTTTTGTCGCACATACTCCGGCGTCGAAGAGCGCTAGGGGGAGCGGTGATCGCGAGCAGGCTTCGGACAATCGGGGGACTGAACGACTGGGCGCGGCCTATCGCCCTGGTCTGCGCCTATGCGGCCGCCATGGCCTACAGCCTGTTCCTGGCCAGCACCCTGCGCAACATGCCCACGCTGTGGACCGCCAACGCGGTGGCGATCGCCGCCCTGATGGTGCTGCCGCGTCGCCAGGCGATCGGCTTCCTGATCGCCACCACCCTGGTGCACATCGGGCTGGAGCTGGCGCTAGGCGTGCCCTGGCGCTTCGTGGCCATCGTCTCCGTCCTGGATACGCCCCAGACCATCATCATCGCGATGCTGATGCGGGCGCTTGGCGTGCCGTCCAAGGTGCGCGATCCGCGCGGCCTGCTGCTGGTCATCGCCTCGGCCTCGATCCTCAGCGCCATCGGCGCGACCCTGGTCAACGGCCTGCTGATGGCCACCCGCGCGCGGCCGTTCTTCCATAACTGGAGCGAGTGGACCGCCTCCAACGTACTGGGCGCGGCCATCGCCCTGCCCGTCGTGCTGATCCTGATGGACCGTCGCCATCGCGAGGGCTTCACCGTCCGGCCGCTGGAGAGCTTCGCCACCCAGCTGCTGGTCATCGCCACCGCCGCCGTCATCTTCGCCGTCGACATCGACTACCGCGTGATGCTGTTCGCGCCCGTGCTGCTGACCGCCTTCCGGGGCGGCCCGCGCGCCGTGGCCATCGCGGTCACCGGCTCGATGGCCGTGGCCATCCCCGCCGTGCTCCACCGCACCGGCCTCGACATCAAGGTGGCCCTGGGCCCGCTGCGCCACGCCCTGATCTTCCACATCGTGCTCTACGCGGTGGGCCTGGTCTCGGCCCTGGCGCTGGGCCGCCAGGCGCGGCTGCAGGCCCTGCTGGTGCGTCGCAACGCCGTGGCCCGCGCCGCCCAGGCGCGCGCGCAGGCCGCCAACCGCGCCAAGTCCGACTTCGTGGCCACGATCAGCCACGAGATCCGCACCCCGCTGAACAGCATCCTGGGCTTCGCCTCGCTGGTGGCCGACGATCCCACCCTGTCGGCCGAGAACCGCCGCCGCCTCGACCTGGTCAGCCGCGCCGGCCGCTCGCTGGCCGAGATCGTCGGCGACCTGCTGGACTTCGCAAAGGTCGAGGCCGGGCGCCTGGACCTGACCCTGACGCCGACCTCGCCTTCGGCCCTGCTGCGCGACGCCGTGGCCATCATCGCCCCCGAAGCCGCCGCCAAGGGCCTCTATCTGCGCACCGTATTCGAGGGTGACGTCGATGCGCCCCTGGCCCTGGACGAGACTCGCCTGCGCCAGGTGCTGCTGAACCTGCTGGCCAACGCCCTGAAGTTCACCAGCGAAGGCGGCGTGGTCGCGCGCCTCGTCGCCGGCCCGGCCCCGGGCGCCTTGCGCTTCGAGATCGCCGACACCGGCATCGGCATCGCCCCCGAGGTCCAGGCCCGGCTCTTCCAGCGCTTCTCGCAAGGCGACAGCTCGATCAGCCGCAGCTATGGCGGCACCGGCCTGGGCCTGGCGATCAGCAAGGCCCTCGTCAGCGCCATGAAGGGCGAGATCGGCGTCGAGAGCCAGCTGGGCCACGGCGCCCGCTTCTGGATCACCCTGACGGCCCAGCCCGCCGTCGCGCCCGTCCAGGTGGCCCGTCCCGCGCCCGACGCCGCCACCGACCGCGCCGCCCGTGTGCTGCTGGTCGACGACCACCCGATGAACCGCGAGCTGGGCATGGCCCTTCTGACCCTGGCCGGCTGCGAAGTGACCACCGCCGACGACGGCGCCCAGGCCGTCGAGGCGGTGAAGGCCGGCGCCTTCGACCTCGTGCTGATGGACGTGCACATGCCGGGGATGGACGGCCTGACCGCCGCCCGCGCCATCCGCGCCCTGCCCGGCCCCGTCGCCGGCGTCCCGATCGTCGCCCTCAGCGCCGACGTCCTGCCCGAACAGATCGCCCGCTGCCGCGCCGCCGGCATGGACGGCCACGTCGCCAAGCCCATCCGCCGCGAAGAGCTGTTCGCCGCCGTCGCCCAGGCGCTGGAAGGCCCGACGCCCTCGCGAGAGATCGCCTAGAGCAACGCTCAAGGTTAAATCGGCGTCATGACGATCTTGTAAGTTGAGACTTACTTACCGCCCCCGTACATCGCGCGGCCTCGGCGCGTAACGCCGATCAGTGAACATCAAAAGGTGAGCTTAGCACCGCGCGCGGCAGGGGTCGCGCGCACGGGAACGGCTGCGCCTGCACCCAAGGAAAAACAAAGTGATCCATCATCTGTCCGTCGCCGCCGCCGATCCTCAAGGCGTGGGCCAATTCTTCGCCGAGATCATGGGCGGCGTCGTCGTCGACTTCCCGCCCAATCCCGGCAGTTGCATGGTGTTCAAGGCCGACGGCCACGGCACCGGCATCGAGATCTATCCCGCCGGCAGCGTCATGGTCCCGAACGGCGAGCCGGGCGCGATCTTCCTGCGCCAGCCGGAGGCCTTCGGTCGCTCGCCGACCCACTTCGCGCTCAGCATCGACATGCCTCAGGACGAGGCCCTGGCCCGCGCCCAGGCCAAGGGCTGGGACGCCTTCATCTGCGATCGCGGCGGCCACTTCCGGGTGGTCGAGGTGTGGATCGAGAACACCTGGCTGGTCGAGCTGCTGCCCCCGACCTTCTCGGCCGAATATCTCGGCTTCGCCAATGCGGTGACGCAGCTGGCCGACCCCAACACGGCGCTCGACGCCCACCAGCCTCAGGCGCGCACCCTCGAAAACGCCTGATGCGGAAGGGGGCGGCGCCCATCCCTCGTCGCGCCGCCCTCTTTTGTCTCCGCCACAACGAAAAACGCCCCGGCCTTGCGACCGGGGCGTCTTGTGTTCGGGCTGGCGCCTGGCGCTTACGAGTCCAGGAAGCTGCGCAGCTTCCGGCTCCGCGAGGGGTGCTTCAGCTTGCGCAGGGCCTTGGCTTCGATCTGGCGGATGCGTTCGCGGGTGACCGAGAACTGCTGGCCGACTTCTTCCAGGGTGTGGTCGGTGTTCATGCCGATGCCGAAGCGCATGCGCAGCACGCGCTCTTCACGCGGGGTCAGCGAGGCCAGCACGCGGGTGGTGGTTTCCCGCAGGTTGGACTGGATGGCCGCGTCGATCGGCAGGACGGCGTTCTTGTCCTCGATGAAGTCGCCCAGGTGGCTGTCTTCCTCGTCGCCGATCGGCGTTTCGAGCGAGATCGGCTCCTTGGCGATCTTCAGGACCTTGCGGACCTTTTCCAGCGGCATGGCCAGCTTTTCGGCCAGCTCTTCCGGGGTCGGCTCGCGGCCGATCTCGTGCAGCATCTGGCGGCTGGTGCGGACGATCTTGTTGATCGTCTCGATCATGTGCACCGGGATCCGGATGGTCCGCGCCTGGTCGGCGATCGAGCGGGTGATCGCCTGGCGGATCCACCAGGTGGCGTAGGTCGAGAACTTGTAGCCGCGGCGATATTCGAACTTATCGACGGCCTTCATCAGGCCGATATTGCCTTCCTGGATCAGGTCCAGGAACTGCAGGCCGCGGTTGGTGTATTTCTTGGCGATCGAGATCACGAGACGGAGGTTGGCCTCGACCATCTCCTTCTTGGCCTGACGGGCTTCGCGCTCGCCCTTCTGGACGGTCTGGACGATGCGGCGGTAGTCGTCGATCGGTACGCCGGTCTCGGTGGCCAGGGCGGCGATCTCGCCACGGATGTCGGTCACCGACTGGCTGTCGTTCTCGACGAACTTGGTCCAGCGCACGCCCATGCCCTTGACCTGATCGCCCCAGTTCGGGTTCAGCTCCGAACCGAAATAGGCCTTCAGGAACTCGCCGCGGCTGATGCCGTAGCTGTCGGCCAGGCGCAGCAGGCGGCCTTCCAGGCCGATCAGGCGCTTGTTGATCGCATAGAGCTGCTCGACCAGCGCCTCGATGCGGTTGTTGTTCAGCTTCAGCGTCTTCAGGTGCTGGATGATCGTCGCCGACAGGCCTTCATAGGCCTTGCGGTCGGCATCGGTCAGGTCCTCGCCCTTCAGGCGGCTGCCGACCAGCTTGTCCTGCAGCTTGCGGAAGCTTTCGAACTCGCTGGCGATGGCGTCCAGGATGGCCATGACGCCTTCGCGCAGTTCGCCTTCCATGGCGCTGACGGTCGGACCGGCGCCGTCGTCGAAATCGTCGTCATCGTCGCCTTCGCCCTCGGGCTTGGGTTCCGCGCCAGCTTCCTGGTCGACCGGCTCGGCCGGTTCGGCGTCGTCGTCCTCGGCGGCCGGCTGGGCGGCCACGCCGTTGATGGCGGCGTAGGTGCCTTCCAGGTCGATGACCTCACGCAGCAGGATGCGGCCCGTGCCCAGTTCCTCGCGCCACACCATGATGGCTTCGAAGGTCAGGGCGGACTCGCACAGGCCGCGGATCATGGTGTCGCGGCCGGCCTCGATGCGCTTGGCGATGGCGATTTCGCCCTCGCGCGACAGCAGCTCGACCGAACCCATCTCGCGCAGGTACATGCGCACGGGGTCGTCGGTGCGGTCGTAGGCGGCCGGCTTCTCGCTGGTGATGACCGTGGTGTTCTCGTCGCGGGTGGCGACTTCGCCGCCTTCCGAGCCCTCGGCGTCCTCTTCGGCCTCGACCACGTTGACGCCCATCTCGCTCAGCATGGCGAGGGTGTCTTCGATGGCGTCAGGGCTGACTTCTTCCGACGGCAGCACCTTGTTCAGCTCGTCCATCGTGACGTAGCCGCGGGCTTTCGCCTGCTTGATGAACTTCTTTACGCCGGCATCGGTCAGGTCGAGCAGAGGGCCGTCACCACCGTTGGTTTCGGGCGCTTCCGTCTCGGCCGAGGAATTGTTGCTCATCAAGCTCTCCGAAATCGACACCGCCGTCGTGCAAGGGCGGCGCCGAAAAAATCCGTATCGAAAAGGAGTTACCTGTCCGGTCGCGCGCTTCCCCCAAAAAAGTCAGGGTTTTGAGTCAGCGCTTTCCCAGAGATCACGTTCCCGTCAGAATTCGCCAAGCGCGCCCGGGTCCGCCATGTAGAAGCGCTCCGCGGGAGACCCGGCGGAGACCATACGGCGTGGGCGCGGCCTGGCGTCTTCCCTGAAAGGGTCGACGACCGCTGGGGACCTGGGGCGGCGGCGAGGGTGACATCCTGTTTCGATGAGGGCGCGCGCTACGGCGGCCCGAGCGATGTCAATCAGCTGCTTGGCAAATCCTTGAGTCGGCATGTGGCTTTGGGTGACGCCGGTGTCAAGATGGTGACAGCAGGTTTCGGCGTCGGGGCGTCCAATTTCCGGATGCTTGACCCTGATATTTCAATTCATGGTCGAGCGGCGCACGTCGGACCGGTGGGCTAACCGCTATCCCTAGTGCACAACCAGCGAAACCTGTTCCGGGTCGGTCCAGCCGCCGCTGTCGATCAGGCGTTTGACCGCGTCGCGTTCGGTCTTCAGGCGCAGCAGGGTCTGGAAGTCACTGTCATCGACCAAGTCGGTCTTGGCGTCGTCGACCGCGCGTTCCAGGGCCGTGAGGCGGATCAGCAGGTCGAAGGCCTGCGACCACAGGGCGCGGATGGCTTCTTCCGGATTCTGAGCGGCGCTGTGGGCGACGTCCAGGGCCTTCACCCCGGCGGCGGAGCGTTCCAGCAGGGCCAGGGCGCCGGCGTCGTAGCCGACCGAGGCCAGGCGGCCGCGCAGCATGCCGGTCTCGATGTGGTCGGCCTCCATACGCAGGTTCACGAGCTCGTGGGCGATGCCGTCCAGGCGCTCGTCGCCCAGGCCCTGGTTCATCAGCACCTCGATGCGGTCGTCGACGACCTTGGGGTCCCGGATGGCGGCGATCAGCAGGGCGGCCGAAAACGGCTTGGGGGCGTACTGCAAGGCCTGGGCGGCCGCGCGCCCTTCGGCCGTGGAGCCCTCGATCCGGGGCTTGCCGCCGCGCCAGGGGGTGTTCTCCCGGCGGGGGCGCGGCGCCCATTGCCCGTCGCCGCCGCCGCCGTTATTGGGCTTGGCCCGCCGCGCGGCCCGCATCTCGTCGAGGCGGTCGAGCAGCTCTTCCTTATAGGCGTGGGCGAGGTCCTTGTCGGCGATGGTCGCCGCCAGGGTGCGCAAGCGGACCTTGAGGTTGGTGCGCTGCTCGGGGGTGTCGAAGGGCTCGACCTCCTTCTCGCGCTCGAACAGGGCCTCGACGAAGGGCTTGGTGTCGGAGAGCTGGGCCTTCAGCGCCGCCGGGCCCAGCTCGCGCAGCACGTCGTCGGGGTCTTTGCCGCCGACGGGCATGGAGAACAGGAACGAGCGGCCGGGCTTCAGCAGCGGCAAGGCGCGATCGATGGCGCGGTGGGCGGCGCGCTGGCCGGCCTTGTCGCCGTCGAAGCACAGGGTGGGCGTCGGATGCAGGCGCCACAGCCCCTCCATCTGCTCCTCGGTCAGGGCCGTGCCCATGGCCGCCACGGCCGGCACGCCGGCCCGCTGGCAGGCGATGACGTCCATATAGCCTTCGACGACCACCATCGGCGGCTTGCCGCCGCCGCTCTGGCCGTCGTGCAGGATCTTGCGGGCCTCGAACAGGCCGTACAGCACCCGTCCCTTGTGGAAGAGCCCGGTCTCGGGGCCGTTCAGATATTTGGCGCGGGCGTTGGGATCCATGGCCCGGCCGCCGAACGACACCACCTTCCCCCGGCTGTCGGTGATCGGGAAGATGATGCGGTCGCGGAAGCGGTCATAGGGCTGGCCGCCATCCTCGGGCGAGATCAGCACGCCGGCGTCGACCAGATCGCCCGGCTTGGCGCCCTTGGCGACCAGGTAGTCCTTCAGCCCCGTGCGGTTGTTCGGGGCAAAGCCGATGCGGAAGCGGCTCCACTCCGTCTCGGGCAGGCCGCGCTTTTCCAGATAGGCGCGGGCGGTCTGGCCGATCGGGCGGCGCAGCTCGGCCTCGAACCAGGCGGTGGCCAGCTCCATCCAGTCGCCCAGGGACGAGCGCTTCTGCTCCTCGCGCGCGGCGATCGGATCGGGCGTGGGCAGGCTCATGCCGGCCTCGGCCGCCAGCCGCTCGACCGCCTCGGCGAAGGTCAGCCGCTCGGTTTCCTGCAGGAAGCTGATGATGTCGCCGTGCTTGCCGCTGGAGAAGCAGTGATAGAAGCCCTTCTCGTCGTTGACGAAGAACGACGGGCTCTTCTCCTTGGTGAACGGCGACAGCCCCGCATATTCGCGCCCCTGCCGGCGCAGCTTCACCGACTTGCCGACGACGTCGGACGGGCGAAGGCGGGACTTCAGTTCTTCAAGGAAGCGGTCGTCAAAGCGCATGGAGCTGTGCGGCTAAATAGGCAGTCTAAAATGTCGGTCAGGCATATCGGTATATCCGATATTTCGGACAAGACGTCCGATATTCCGTCCGAAATCGCCCGCTCCCGAAGCTCCGCATTAGGAACACCGCCTCCGCCCTCTCCGTTTTGCAAGCCGGGGCGCCTCGACGCGCCCACCGCTTCCAGACACGCCACGGAGAAGACCCATGCCTCAGAAATGGAATGACCGCGAAGGCCGCTTCGACGTCGAGGCCGACGGCGATTTCGACCGTCAGCAGGGCTATGGCTACGACGCCTCGCGCCGCCGCGACCCGGCCTATGACCGTAACGACCCCGGCTATCGCGCCGAGCCCTCGCACCGCAGCCGCCGCCACGGGAGCGAGTTCCTGCGCGCGACGCAAGCTGGCGGCGACATCGGCTATGGCGGCAGCCGCTCGGGCGCGAACTACGGCGGCGGCGGCTATCGCCAGCCTGGAGACTATGGCCGCGTCGGCGGTCACGACTTCGGCGGCGCCACCGGCGACTACGGCTCCAGCGGCTATTCCGGCCGCACGGCCGACTACGGCGACGAGCGCTATTTCGACAAGCACGACCACGATCGCGCGCGCCGCGACGGGGCCTATGGCGGCGACTACAACCCCTATCGTTCGTTCAGCCAGCGTGACCCGCGCCACGAAGAGCGCACCTGGTTCGACCGGGCTCGCGACGAGGTCTCCTCGTGGATGGGCGACCGGGACGCCCTGCACCGCCGCGAGGAAGACGGCGCCCATCGCGGTCGCGGCCCCAAGGGCTATCGCCGCTCCGACGAACGCATCCGCGAGGACGTCAGCGACCGCCTGACCGACGACAGCTGGCTGGACGCCAACGGCATCGAGGTGGCGGTCTCCGACGCCGACGTGACGCTGACCGGCACGGTCCGCTCGCGTGAGGACAAGAAGCGCGCCGAAGCCCTGGCCGAGAGCGTCTCGGGCGTCGACAACGTCCAGAACAACCTGCGGGTCGACCGCGGGACGGATACGACCGCGACCACGGTCCCGGTGTCCAACCCGCTGGGCTAGGCGACTTGAATAGATCCTCCCCCGCGTTGCGGGGGAGGTGGCCCAGAGGGCCGGAGGGGGCCAGCTCAGCCGACCTCCAGCTAGCCCCCTCAGTCGCTCCGCGACAGCTCCCCCGCATCGCGGGGGAGCATCTTGGCTCCCGGCTTCGCGTTACCCTTCCGACGCTTAGTTTCAGCGGCGAAACGAGAATTAGGCCGCGTACCCACGTTCTTGCCCTATCGGCCAACTTGGCCTCGACAAGCGGGGGTTAACGCCACAAACATCCCGGCTTCTCGTCGCGGGAGCACGCCCGCGCGCCGCATTGGGGTGTTTCGTGAAAGCGCTGTTCTTCTCCGTCTCCGTCCTCTCGCTGGTCGCCACCAGCGCCCTGGCCCAGGGCCAGATGACGACCCAGGTCATGCCGGAGTCCGCGCCCGCGACGACGCCGATCGATGCGCCCCGCGACACCCCCTATGCCGGCGCCCTGAAGCTGTCGGTCGACGCCACCGACCTGGACCGCAAGATCTGGACCGTCACCACGACCATGCCGGTCAGCAAGGCCGGCGACTTCGTGTTCCTGTATCCGCAGTGGGTCCCCGGCGGCCACTCGCCGCGCAACGACCTGGACAAGCTGGCCGGCCTGGTGGTCACGGCCAACGGCAAGCGCATCCCCTGGACCCGTGACGTGGTCAGCGTCCACGCCTTCCACGTCGACGTCCCTGCCGGCGTCAACGAGATCCAGATCAGCTACCAGTTCCTGACCGCCGTCGAGGCCAAGGTCGGCCGCACCGAGGTCACGCCGGAGATGCTGAACCTGCAGTGGCTGCAGGTGACCATGTACCCGGCCGGCTACTACACGCGCCAGATCCCGATCGAGGCCAGCGTCAAGCTGCCCGAGGGCTGGAAGCTGGCCACCGCGCTGGAGACCGCCAAGACCGACGGCCAGGTCACGACCTTCAAGCCGACCACGGTCGAGACCCTGGTCGACTCGCCGATCTTCGCCGGCAAGTACTTCAAGTCGATCGATCTGGACCCCACCGGCCCGGCCCCCGTGCGCCTGAACATGGTCGCCGACAGCCCCGAGCTGCTGGAGGCCAAGCCCGAGCAGATCCAGATCCACAAGGACCTGGTGCAGCAGGCCTACAAGCTCTACGGCGCGCACCACTACGACCACTACGACTTCCTGGTCGCCCTGTCGGACAAGATCGGCGGCATCGGCCTGGAGCACCACCGCTCGTCCGAGAACCGCGTCGCCCCGAAGTACTTCACCGAGTGGGACAAGAACTTCGTCGGCCGCGACCTGCTCAGCCACGAATACACCCACTCGTGGAACGGCAAGTTCCGCCGCGCCGCCGACCTGTTCACGCCCAATCTGAACGTGCCGATGCGCGACAGCATGATGTGGGTCTATGAGGGCCAGACCCAGTACTGGGGCTATGTGCTGGCCGCCCGCTCGGGCCTGATGACCAAGCAGCAGACGCTGGACGCCATCGCCGCCACCGCCGCCACCTACGACAACCGTCGCGGCCGCGACTGGCGCCCGGTGCAGGACACCACCAACGACCCGATCATCGCCAGCCGCAAGCCGCTGTCGTGGCTCTCCTGGCAGCGCAGCGAGGACTACTATTCGGAAGGCCAGCTGGTCTGGCTCGACGCCGACACGCTGATCCGCGAGAAGACCGGCGGCAAGAAGTCGCTGGACGACTTCGCCAAGGCCTTCTTCGGCGTCGACAACGGCTCGTACGTGGTCCGCACCTACACGTTCGACGACGTGGTCGCGGCGCTGAACGGCGTGGTGGCCAACGACTGGGCCACCTTCCTCAAGACCCGCATCCAGGAGGTGCAGGAAAAGGCCCCGCTGGATGGCCTGGAGCGCGGCGGCTACAAGCTGGTCTATACCGACACGCCTTCGGAATATCTGAAGTCGGCCGAGGGCAAGGCCAAGAACACCCCGCTCAGCTACTCGCTGGGCCTGACGGTCGGCTCGGACGGCGTGCTGACCGACGTGCAGTGGGGCGGCCCAGCTTTCAAGGCCGGCTTGACCCAGGGCCTGACGGTGGTCGCCGTCAACGGCGAGCAGTTCGACGGCGACAAGCTGAAGGCCGCGGTCAAGGCCGCCGCCAAGCCGGAGAACCCGCTGGTCGAACTGCTGATCAAGGACGGCAGTCGCTACAAGATGGTCAAGCTCGACTACCGCGGCGGCCTGCGCTACCCGCGCCTGGAGAAGATCGCCGGCGCGCCGGACCGTCTGGGCGACATCCTGAACCCGCGCAAGTAAGCCAAGCATTTTCGAGCGAAGTGGACACCGGTTCGCGTGAAGAAAATGCGCCAAGAAAGAGAGTTCAGCTCGTCGCCAGGTTGAGATTCGTTCTCAGCCTGCGACGATTTGGAGAAGGGCGGGAAGCCGACACACGTGGCATCTTTCCGCCTGTTCAATCCCTCTGAACGCGTACCGAAAAGGGCCCGCCCCCTCTCCCAAGCGGGCCCTTTTTTGCGTCTGGCCCAGACCCCAGATTGCACCTAGCCCATTTTTTCTCCGGCACATTGACGCTTGCGTGACAGCGAGAGAACGATGCTCCCCGCCGGGCGCGGGGGCTTCGGCGTTTTCAGTTCAGGGATCGCCATGCTCGACCGTCGCCAGATCATGATGGGAGCGGCCGCGACCGCTCTCGCCACCGCCCTCCCGGCCGCCGCCGCGCCGAAGGACGACCTCTACAAGCTGTTCGACGCCTTCTTCGACGAGGACCTGAGCGACAGCCCCGAGCAGGCCACCAATCTGGGCCTCGACATCGGCAAGCACGCCGACGCCCGCTCCAAGCTTTCCGACCGCTCGCTGGCCGCCTGGAAGCGCGACCGCGCCGAGCCGGCCCAGCGCATCGCCCGCCTCAAGAAGATCGATCGCAAGGCCCTGACCGGCGAGGACGCGATCAACTACGACACCGCGCTCTTCAACTACGAAGCCCGCGAGGGCACGTCGAAGTTCGACTACGGCGGCGGCTCGCGGCCGTTCGTGCTGACCCAGTACTACGGGGCCTATATCTCGACGCCCAACTTCCTGGACAGCAAGCACAAGATCGAGAACGCGGCCGACGCCGACAACTACATCGCCCGCATGAAGGCTTTCGCCGTCGTGCTCGACCAGGAGACCGAGCGGGCCAGCGGCGACGCGGCCAAGGGCGTGATCCCGTCGGACTTCATGGTCGACAAGGCCATCGCCCAGCTGCAGCAGTTCCGCGCCATCCCGGCCGACAAGAACGTCATGGTCGCCTCGGCCGCCCGCCGCGCCAAGCAATACGGCGACTACGACGTCCAGGCCGAGAAGGTGCTGACCGGCGAGATCTTCCCGGCCCTGGATCGCCAGATCGCCGCCCTGCAGGCCATGCGCCCCAAGGCCGTGCACGACGCCGGCATCGGCCGCCTGAAGGACGGCGACGCCTTCTACGCCGCCCTGCTGAAGATCTATACGACCACCAACAAGACCCCCGACGAGGTCCACCGCCTGGGCCTGGACGAAGGCGCCGAGATCCAGGCGCGGATGGACGAGATCCTCAAGAAGCGCGGCCTGACCCAAGGCACCGTCGGCGCCCGCATGGCCGCCCTCGGCAAGCAGCCCGACCAGGTGTTCCCCAATACCGACGAGGGCCGCGCCCAGATCCTGGACTACTGCCGCGGCCGCCTCGCCAAGCTCCAGCCCGAGCTGCCGAAGTGGTTCAACCTGATGCCCCAGATTCCGGTCGAGGTCCGCCGCGTGCCGACCTATACCGAGGCCGGCTCGTCGGGCGCCTATTACGAGCGTCCGGCCCTGGACGGCTCGCGTCCGGGCGCGGTCTATATCAACCTCAAGGACACGGCCGAGTGGCCGCGCCTGTCGCTGGCGACCCTGATCCACCACGAGGGCGCGCCGGGCCACCACTTCCAGCTGGCCCTGATCGCCCAGAGCGACCTGCCCAAGCTGCGCCAGAACATGGGCTTCTCGGCCAACACCGAGGGCTGGGCGCTCTATGCCGAGCAGCTGGCCATGGAAATCGGCATGTACGAGGGCGACGACCTCAGCCTGCTGGGCATGTACCAGGCCCGCCTGTTCCGCGCCTCGCGCTGCGTGGTCGACACCGGCCTGCACGCCAAGGGCTGGAGCCGCGAGAAGGCCATCGCCTACATGGTCGACACCGGCGGCGACTCCGTGGGCAAGATCTCCCGCGAGGTCGAACGCTACTGCGCCAACCCCGGCCAGGCCTGCTCGTACAAGGTCGGCCACACGGTCTGGGCGGCGGCGCGCGAGCGGGCCAAGAAGCGCCTGGGGTCCAAGTTCGACATCAAGCGCTTCCACGACACCGCGCTGATGGTCGGCCCGGCGCCGTTGACGGTGCTGGAAGGCGTGATCGACCGCTGGCAGGGGTAAGGCGCGCCGGCTAAGGCGCCTAGCCCGTCGGCGGCTCGCCCTCCGTCGGGACAGGCGCCTCGACGGCCTCGTCCTCTCCGGGCTGGAAGTCCGGCAGGGGCGTGGGGTTCTCGATGCGGGCGCGGATCTCGGGATCCTTCAGCAGCGCGACCCGCATGACCTCGCGGGCGCGCGGCGCGGCGGCGCTGGAGCCGAACAGGCCGCCGTGCTCGACCAGCACCGACATCGCGTAGCGCGGGTTGTCGTAGGGCGCGAAGGCGATGAACAGGTTGTGGTCCTTCAGCCGCCAGGGGATGCCCTGGTTGCTGCGCGATCCGGTCTGGGAATATTGCCGCACCTGGGCCGTGCCGGTCTTGCCCGCCATCAGCACGTCGCCCAGGCCCAGCTGGCTCTGCTTGTAGGCGCCGCCGGTCGGGTCGTTGGCCACCGCCGCCATGCCTTCGCGCACGATCGCCAGGTGCTCGGCCGGAATAGGCAGGTCCGCCACGGCGTCGCCATGCGGCTGGTCGATCCCGCCGATCGACTTGACCAGGCGCGGGTTCAGCGCCCGCTTGCCGTTGGCCAGGCGCGCGCACATCACCGCCAGCTGCAGCGCGTTGACGTTGATATAGCCCTGGCCGATCCCGTAGGGCACCGAGTCGCCGGGGTGCCAGGTCGGGTCCTTCTTGAAGGCCTTCTTCTTCCACTCGCGCGAGCCGACCAGGCCCTTGCGCTGGCCGGGGATGCCGAGGTCGAAGGTCTGGCCGAACCCCATCGCCGTCGCCGTGGTGTGGATCGGGTCGGGCCCGATGCGCAGCGCCATCTGGTAGAAATAGACGTCGCACGAGTTCTTGATGGCGTCGTGCATGGTCTGCGAACCGTGGCCGCCCTTCTTGTGGCAGTGCCAGGTGCGGCCGCCGAAGTACCAGCCGCCCGAGCAGACGACCCGCTCGGCCGGATTGATCCCCGCGCTCAGCGCCGCCAGCGCCACGGTCGGCTTGAAGGTCGAGCCGGGCGGGTAGACGCCGGTCATGGTCTTGTCGAGGAGCGGCTTGCGCTCGTACTGGGCCAGGGCCCGGTACTCTGCGCCCGACAGGCCCTTCACCAGGCTGTTGGCGTCGAAGCTGGGCGCCGAGGCCATGCACAGCAGGTCGCCGGTGCGGCAGTCGACCATGACGATCGCGCCGCTCTCCTCGCCCATCACCTCCAGAGCCTTGTTCTGGATGTCGGCGTCCAGGGTGAGGCGGATCTCCTTGCCGGCCGTCGCGGCGACGTCGCCAGCCGGGTCCAGGCGCACGACGCGGCCTTGCGCGTCGACCTCGGCCTTGGTGGCGCCGGCGCGGCCGCGCAGGGCCTGGTCGAAGGCTTTCTCGACGCCCTGCTTGCCGATCCGGAAGCCGGGATTGTGCAGCAGCGCCTGGTCCTGGGTGCTGTCGCCCTCGGCGGCCTTCAGGTCGCGGTCCGAGGCCTTGGCGACATAACCGATCACGTGGGCGAAGGCCCCGCCGAACGGATAGACCCGCACCTCGCCCATGTCGGCGGTGACGTTGGGTAGCTCCGGCTCGCGGATGTTGATCCGCGAGAACTCCTCCCAGGAGAGGTCCTCCATCACCACGACCGGCGTCTTGCGCGGGGCGCGGGCCAGCTCCTTCAGCACGCGCGTGCGGCGCGCGTCGTCGATCGGAACCAGCTTCTGGAGGTCGGTGATCACCGCCTCGGCGTCCAGGCCCTTGTCCTTGTTGATGATCAGCCGGAAGTTCGGCCGATTGGACGCCAGCGACACGCCGTTGCGGTCCAGGATCAGGCCGCGCGGCGGCGGCACCAGACGGTAGTTGAACTGGTTGCCGGCGGAGAGCTTCTGGTAGCGCTGGGCCTCGACCAGTTGCAGCTGCGTCAGGCGTCCGCCGAGGGCCAGGAGGCCCGCGCCCGTCAGACCGCCCAGCAGGAATGCGCGCCGGTGGAAGACCCCCTGACGCTCATTGACCTCGAAGAAAAAGATGGAGGGTTCGCTCATGCCGACTCAACCAAACCGTGTTGCGAAGACATCACGCCGCTAGGGCCCGTCAAGGCGCTTTTCGCGGCTTTCGGAGCCTTTATGGAAACGCCTTTTCACAAGTCCGGGATCGAGCGAAACGGCGGCCCTTTTGTTGCAAAATGAGACCGGTACCATTTCGGGCTTGAGTGGTCAGACAACCGCCCCCATAGTGCCGTGACGAAGGCGGCCCCAGAGCCGCCGGCCATTGCGCTACCTCGGGGAGCCCAGGATGACCACGACCCTCACCCGCCGTTTGTTCGGCGCGAGCCTCGCCGCCCTCTCCTTCGCCGCCGCGCCGGCGATGGCCGCGCCCAAGAAGGCGAAAGGCGACCAGCCGCTCTACAAGGACGCCACCCAGCCGGTCGACGCCCGGGTCAAGGACCTGCTGGGCCGCATGACCCTGGAGGAGAAGGCCGCCCAGCTGATCGGCATCTGGCTGACGAAGAACAAGATCCAGACCGTCGAGGGCGAGTTCTCGCCGGAAGAAGCCTCGAAGAACTTCCCCAACGGCCTGGGCCAGATCTCGCGCCCGACCGACCGCAAGGGCCTGAAGGCCGCCACGGTGGTCGACGCCGCCGCCGGGGCCGATGACGGCTCGGTCGGCCGCAACGCCGCCCAGACCGCGCGCTACACCAACGCCGCCCAGAAGTGGGCCGTCGAGAAGACCCGCCTGGGCATCCCGCTGCTGATGCACGACGAGGCCCTGCACGGTTATGTCGCCCGCGACGCGACCAGCTTCCCGCAGGCCATTGGCCTGGCCTCGACCTTCGATCCCGAACTGGCCGAGAAGATCTTCTCGGTGGCCGCCCGCGAGATGCGCGCCCGGGGTTCGAACATGGCGCTGGCGCCGGTCGTCGACGTGGCCCGCGACCCGCGCTGGGGCCGCATCGAGGAGACCTATGGCGAGGACCCGCACGTCTGCGCCGAGATGGGCCTGGCCGCGATCCGGGGCTTCCAGGGCAGCACACTGCCGCTGGCCAAGGACAAGGTCTTCGCCACCCTCAAGCACATGACCGGCCACGGCCAGCCCGAGAACGGCACCAATGTCGGCCCGGCCCAAATCGCCGAGCGCACCCTGCGCGAGAACTTCTTCCCGCCGTTCGAGCGCGCGGTGAAGGAGCTGCCGGTTCGCTCGGTCATGCCGTCGTACAACGAGATCGACGGGGTCCCCTCGCACGCCAACCACTGGCTGCTGACCAAGATCCTGCGCGAGGAGTGGGGCTACAAGGGCTCGGTGCAGAGCGACTATTTCGCGATCAAGGAGCTGATCGCCCGCCACAAGCTGACCACCGACCTTGGTCAGACGGCCGTGATGGCCATGCACGCCGGCGTCGATGTCGAGCTGCCCGACGGCGAGGCCTACGCGCTGATCCCGGAGCTGGTGAAGGCCGGCCGCATCCCGCAGTTCGAGGTCGACGCCGCCGTCGCCCGCGTGCTGACCATGAAGTTCGAGGGCGGCTTCTTCGAGAATCCCTACTGCGACGAGAAGACCGCCGACGCCAAGACGGCCGCGCCGGACGCCGTCGCCCTGGCGCGTGAAGCGGCCCGCAAGGCCGTCGTGCTGCTGAAGAACGACAAGGGCGTGCTGCCGCTGGACGGCAAGAAGTTCAAGCGCCTGGCCCTGCTGGGCACCCACGCCAAGGACACGCCGATCGGCGGCTATTCGGACACCCCGCGCCACGTGGTCTCGATCCACGAGGGCCTGACGGCTGAAGCCAAGGCCCAAGGCTTCACGCTCGACTACGCCGAGGCCGTGCGGATCACCGAAAAGCGCATCTGGGCCGCCGACGAGGTCAAGCTGGTCGATCCGGCCGTCAATGCCAAACTGATCGCCGAAGCGGTGGAAGTCGCCAAGAACGCCGACGTCATCGTCATGGTGCTGGGCGACAACGAGCAGACCAGCCGCGAGGCCTGGGCCGACAACCACCTGGGCGACCGCGACAGCCTGGACCTGATCGGCCAGCAGAACGACCTGGCCAAGGCGATCTTCGACCTGGGCAAGCCGACGGTGGTGTTCCTGCTGAACGGCCGCCCGCTGTCGATCAACCTGCTGACGCAGCGCGCCGACGCCATCATCGAGGGCTGGTACCTCGGCGAGCAGACCGGCAACGCGGCCGCCGACATCCTGTTCGGCCGCGCCAATCCGGGCGGCAAGCTGCCGGTCAGCATCGCCCGCGATGTCGGCCAGCTGCCGATCTACTACAACCGCAAGCCCACGGCCCGCCGCGGCTATCTGCTGGGCGACACCAGCCCGCTGTACCCGTTCGGCTTCGGCCTCTCGTACACCACCTTCGACATCTCGGCCCCGCGCCTGGCCAAGGCCAGGATCGGCCAGGGCGAGAGCGTCAAGGTCGAGATCGACGTGGCCAACACCGGCAAGGTCGCCGGCGACGAGGTGGTGCAGCTGTACATCCACGACGAGCAGGCCTCGGTCACCCGCCCGGTGCTGGAGCTGAAGCACTTCAAGCGCGTGACTCTCGCGGCCGGCGCCAAGACGACGGTGAGCTTCGAGATCAAGCCGTCGGACCTGTGGATGTGGAACCTCGACATGCAGCGCGTCGTCGAGCCGGGGGACTTCTCGATCCTGGCGGGTCCGAACTCGGTGGATCTGAAGAAGACGACGCTCACCGTCGCGTAGGCGTCCAGATGCTCCCCCGCGATGCGGGGGAGCTGTCGCGGAGCGACTGAGGGGGCCTTCACGGCCGAAGCCGAGCTAGCCCCCTCCGGCCCTCTGGGCCACCTCCCCCGCATCGCGGGGGAGGATCTGGATGGCGAACCTTAAGTAACAATCGCAAGCTAAGTTTGATCTCCCTCGGGGTTCAGTCGCCGACCCCAAGGCACCATGTTCCCACCATGGCCGTACCCCCGCCCCAGTTCACCGACGCCGAGATCGACACCCTGGTCGAGACCTTCTACGCCCGCGTCCGGCGTCACCACCGCCTGGGCCCGATCTTCGAGGAGGCCATCGGCCCCGATGGCTGGCCGGCGCACATGGCGACCTTGAAGGACTTCTGGTCGTCGGTGCTGAACACCACCGGCCGCTACAAAGGCCAGCCGGTCGCCGTGCACCAGAAGATCCCGCACCTGACCGAGGGCCTGTTCATGCCCTGGCTGAACCTCTTCCATCAGACCTGCGTCGAGCTGTTCGACGCCCCGCGCGCCGCCCTGGTCGGCCAGAAGGCCGAGCGCATAGCGCGCAGCCTGAAGCTGGGCGTGTTCTTCAAGCCGGACGCGGTCGCTTGAGCGGCCTGAAGGCCGACGGCTTCGTCCGCTTCGAGGCCGCCGAGACCAAGACCCTGATCGGCGCTGACGACTGGGACACCTTCGCCGACAGCTGGAACGACCTGCCGCTGGACGGCTTCATGGCCGACGGCGGCCGCTATCGTCGGCGGCGGTTCGCGGCCTTCTCCGCCCAGCCCGGCGAAGTCGCGCGCAAGCCGCACCAGCCGCACTGGCAGAGCCGCGACTACAACCCGCTGAACGGCGGCGTGCAGCGCTGGTTCGAGCCGGTCACCGACGCCATCGCCGACCACCCGGTCACGCAAGGCGTCATCCGCGCCGGCCAGGACCTGTTCGGCCCCGGTCCGTGGCACGTCGAGCTGCACCAGTTCCGCATCGAGGCCCGCGAGGGCGAAGCCGGCCAGCCGACGCCCGAGGGCGCGCACCGCGACGGCGTCGACTGGGTCATCGTCATGTTGGTGGATCGCCAGAACGTCGACAGCGGCGTCACCGACATCTTCGCGCCCGACGGGACGAGCCTCGGCTCGTTCACGCTCACGGCCCCCGGCGACGCGGTGTTCCTGGACGACCACCGCGTGCTGCACGGCGTCACCCCGATCCGACCACACGATCCGGGTAAGCTGGCCCTGCGCGATGTGCTGGTCGTCACATACCGACAGCACGCGGACGTGGAACAGGGTTAACTCGCGCCAGAATTGCTGCGACCGTTTGCCTCAATGCCCAGAGGCGAGCGGCGTGACAGGTTGGCGCACCCTGAAAGAGGATGCGCGCGCACGCATGTTCGTCTCGGACGATGGCATTTTAGAAGCGACGCCGCGCGCCTCAACCCGGGACGCGTTCGCCGCCGTCGTCGCCGACGCCTCGCCGACGCTGATCGCCTATATCGACGCCGAAGGCTATTTCCGCTTCGCCAACCGCGCCCATGAGGCCCGCTTTGGACTGCGGCGCGACCAGATCGAGGGCCGACCCCTGCGCGAAGTGGTCGGCGACGCCGCCCACGCCCGGATGCGGCCGTTCCTCGACCGGGTGCTGTCCGGCGAGACCGTGCTGTACGAAGGCCAGATGGCGTTCGAGATGGCCGGCCTGTTGCATGTCGAGGCCCGGTTCACGCCCGACTTCACCGACACCGGGGCTGTTCGCGGCTTTCATCTGACGGTCGCCGACACCGCCTCGCGCCAGACCAACGAGACGGAACTGGGCCGGCTGTTGCACCAGGAGCGCCGCCGCACGGCTCTCCTGGATCTTGGCCATCAATTGCGCGAAGCCACTGACGCCCAGATGATCGCCAACCTGGCCTGCGAGGTCCTGGCCTGGCAGTTGGGCGCGTCCCGCGCCGGCTTCGCAGAGGTCGACGCCGCGGGCGTCGAGGCGCTGATCGTCGGTGAATGGGTAGCGGAAGGTTTTCCGCCCATCGCCGGCTCGCGCCAGAGGCTCGACGACTTTGGCCCGGACATGGTGGCGGACTTGAAGGCCGGGCGGCCGATCGTCATCCGAGATCCCGCCGAGGACCACCGCACCGAGGCCCCGGACGTGCTGGCGGCCTACAAGGCGTTGCGGATTGGCGCCGCCCTGACCTCACCCCTGGTCAAGGGCCCGCGTATGGCCGCCTACATCTATGTCTGCCAGGACGTGACGCGCGACTGGACCCAGGACGAGATCGCCTTCGTCACCGACGTCGCCGAACTGATCTGGGCCTCCAGCGAACGCGCCCGCCTCGACCAGGCCCTCAAGCGCGCCGTCGAGACCGAGCGCCTGCTGATCCGCGAGGTCGACCACCGGGCCAAGAACGTGCTGGCCGTGGTCCAGTCCCTGGCCCAGCTGACGCCCTTCCGCGACAAGGACCAGTATGTCGAGGCGCTGTCGGGCCGCATCGGGTCGCTGGCCCGCGCCCACAGCCTGCTGTCGACCACCCGCTGGAGCGGCGTTGATTTGCACGACCTGCTGCGGCTGGAGCTGGACGCCTATCACTGCGACGGCGGCGAGCAGCTGGTCATCGACGGCCCGCCGGCCCTGATCGACGCCCAGGCCGCCCAGTCCCTGGCCCTGGTGGTGCATGAGCTGGCCACCAACGCCTCCAAGTACGGCGCGCTCGCGAGGCCCGAAGGCCGCCTCTCCGTCACCTGGAGCTGGGGCCTGGATGGCGCCCTGCATCTCGTCTGGCGCGAGACGGCCGGCGTGCGGGTCTCCCCGCCGCAGCGGCGCGGCTTCGGCTCGACCCTGATCGAGAGCGCGGTCAAGCAGGCCGCCGCCCGCGTGGTCCAGGACTGGCGGCCCGAGGGCCTGGAGGTCCGCCTCGACATCCCGACCGGCGCCCAGGCCCGCGCGGCCGAGAGCGTGCCGGCCTACCGCCCCGGCCTGGTCATCGACGAGACCTCGCTGCTGAGGAACCAGCGGGTGCTGGTGGTCGAGGACGAGGCGGTGGTGGCCATGGAGCTGGCCCGCCTGCTGACCGCCGCCGGCGCCAAGGTCGTCGGCCCCGCCGGCACGATCGAGGAGGCGCTGGACCTGCTGGACGACCAGCCGATCGACCGCGCCCTGCTGGACGTCAACCTGGGCGGCCGCCTGGTCACCCCGGTGGCCGCCGCCCTGGCCCGCCGGCGCATCCCGTTCGTCTACCTGACCGGCTACCAGGAGCCCGATGTCGACGACGGCCCCATTCTGAGGAAGCCCGTCGCCACGTCCGCTTTGCTGGGCGCCCTGGCCCGTGGCGCGCCGGCTTCGGTGCAATAGGCCTGCCTAGTTTCGGACAGTTGCGGCCCCGGCCACACCTTGTGGCTTGAAATTGCAATTCGTTCTCAAGTAAGGACGAGCCTCCATCGCCAAGGTTCGTCAGCACACCGTGAAATCCGCCGCCGATCAGCATCGCCGCTCTTTCTGGCTGAAGCAGCTGCATCAGTGGCATTGGATCAGCGCGGCCGTGTCCCTGATCGGCATGCTGCTGTTCGCCATCACCGGCATCACCCTGAACCACGCCGGCCAGATCGAAGCCAAGCCCGTGGTGGTCAGCCGCAAGGCGACCTTGCCGGCCGACCTCCTGGCCCTGCTGGCCAAGGGCCCGGAAGAAGGCAAGCGCCCCCTGCCCGTCCAGCTGGAGCCGTTCCTCGACAAGGCCGTCGGCGCCGACGTCGCCGGGCGCGAGGGCGAATGGTCGGCCGACGAGGTCTATGTCGCCCTGGCCCGGCCGGGCGGCGACGCCTGGGTCTCGATCGACCGCGAGACCGGCGCCATCGAGCACGAGAAGACCACGCGCGGCGCGGTGTCCCTGCTCAACGACCTGCACAAGGGCCGCAACGCCGGCAAGGCCTGGGGCTGGTTCATCGACATCTTCGCCGCCGCCTGCGTGATCTTCACGGTCACCGGCCTGATCCTGCTGCAGTTCCACGCCCGCGCCCGGCCGCTGACCTGGCCGCTGGTCGGGCTGGGCCTGGCCGCGCCCATCATTCTCGTCATCCTTTTCGTCCACCTCTGAGGCAGACACCGTGAAGCGTTCGATCTCTCTCCTCACCTTCGCCGGCGCGGCTGTCGCCGGCGCTCCGGCGCTGGCCGCCGACCTGAACGTCACCGTCGAGGTGCCGAAACTGACGGTCGCCGAGTACCACAAGCCCTACGTCTCGATCTGGATCGAGAACCCGGCCGACAGCACCGCCGCCGGCACCCTGGCCGTCTGGTACGACGCCGACTCCAAGGAGGACAAAGGCGTCAAGTGGCTGAAGGACATGCGCCAGTGGTGGCGCAAGGCCGGCCGCGAGATGAGCTTCCCCGCCGACGGCGTCTCGGGCGCCACCCGCGCGCCTGGTCCGCAGAAGGTCGTGTTCTCCGGCTCGAAGGGTGCGCTTAAGGACCTCAAGCCCGGCGCCTATAACCTGGTCGTCGAGGCCGCCCGCGAAGTCGGCGGCCACGAAGCCGTCCGCGTCCCCTTCACCTGGGGCAAGGCCGGCAAGCCCGCCACCGTCAAGGGCGCGTCCGAGCTGGGCGCCATCACCGTTTCCGTGAAGTGAGAAAAGCCATGACCTTCAAGAAGCGCCTTCTGGCCGTTGCCGCTATGGGCATGGCTCTCGCCCTGCCGATGACCGCCTCGGCCCACCGCGGCTGGATCGTGCCGTCGGCCAGCGTGCTGTCGGGCGACGTCTGGGTGACGTTCGACGCCGCCATCTCCAACGAGCTGTTCTATCCCGACCACAATCCGATGCGCCTGGACGGCGTGGTCGTCACCGCTCCGGACGGCGCGGTCGACAAGATCCAGAACGGTTCGACGGGCAAGTACCGCTCGACCTTCGACGTCGCCCTGACCAAGCCGGGCACCTGGAAGATCGGCTCGGCCAGCCAGAGCGTGATGGCCAGCTACACCGAGAACGGCGAAGTGAAGCGCTTCCGTGGGAGCCCCGAGGACTTCGCCAAGCAGGTCCCGGCCGGCGCCGCCGACCTGAAGACCATCAAGAGTTTCAACCGCAACGAAGTCTTCGTCACCCGCGACAAGCCGACGACCGAGGTCTTCAAGCCGACCGGCAAGGGCCTGGAGCTCGTGCCGATCACCCACCCCAACGACCTGGTCGCCGGCGAGGCCGCCAGCTTCAAGTTCCTGGTCGACGGCAAGCCCGCCGCTGACCTGGAGGTGACCATCGCCGAGGGCGGCTCGCGCTACAGCCCGCGTCCTGACGTCAAGGTGAAGACCGGCGCCGACGGCGTCGTGAAGTTCACCCTGCCGGAAGCCGGCATGTACTGGATCAACGCCACGGTTCGCACCGGCGCGACCCCGGGTCGTGGTCCGGGTCCGGGTGGTCCGGGCGGCATGGGCGGCGGCCAGCAAGGCCCGGCCACGGCCCTGACCGGCGACGGCTACAGCGCCAGCTACACCGCCACGCTCGAAGCCCAGCGGCCGTAACCGCTCATTCCTCCTCCCTCGCGTAGCGGGGGAGGTGGCGCGGCGCGGATACGCGCCGTGACGGAGGGGGCGCACCTCGCCGTCGACGCCCCCTCCACCGCTTCGCGGTCCCCCTCCCCCGTTTCACGGGGGAGGATGAGATTGCAGATGCCCCGCGTCCTCGTCCCCGCCATCACCACGCCGCCCGCCTGCCCCGTCGGCGGGACCGTGCGCGCGTTCGGCGGCGAGACCATGGGCACGACCTGGTCGGTGAAGGCGGTGCTGCCGAGCACCACCGACCTCCCCGCCCTCGAGGCCATGGTCCAGCGCGCCCTCGACGCCGTCGTCGCCGAAATGAGCCCGTGGGAGCCGCTGTCGGATCTCTGCCGCTACAACCGCGCCGCCGTCGGTAGCTGGACTCAGCTGCCCGCCGCGACCGCCACGGTCCTGCGCCGCGCGATCGAGATCGCCGAGCGGTCCAACGGCGCCTTCGACCCGACCTTGGGGGCGCTCACTGACCTTTGGGGCTTCGGGCCTCGTGCCTTTTCCGGCGAGCCGCCGATGGCCGCCGACATCGCCCCGCTGCGTGACGCCGCCAGCTGGAAGCGCCTCGCCCTCGACGGCGACGCCCTGTTCCAGCCCGGGACCTTGCGCCTCGACCTCAACGGCATCGCCAAGGGCTTCGGCGTCGACCAGGCCGCCGCCGCCCTCGATCGGGCCGGCGTGAAGAGCTACCTCGTCGAGGTCGGCGGCGAACTGCGCGGCACGGGCGCCAAGCCCGACGGCCAGCCCTGGTGGGTCGAACTCGAACGCCCGCCGACCGCCAATGACGCCGAACGCACCATGGTCGCCCTGCACGACTTCTCCGTCGCCACCTCGGGCGACTACCGTCGGTTCTTCGACCATGACGGCCGCCGCTACGCCCACACCCTGGACCCCGCCACCGGCGCCCCGACCACCCACGCCACCGTCAGCGTCACGGTGCTGGCCAAGGACTGCATGAGCGCCGACGCCTGGGCCACGGCCCTGACCGTCATGGCCCCCGACGCCGCCCTGGCCTTCGCCGCTCAACACGAGCTGGCCGCCCTCATCGTCAGCCAAGGCCCCGGCGGCCTGGAAGAGCGCCTCTCCCCGGCCCTGCAGGCGATGCTGGACTGATGGTCGATCTCTCCGCCTTCGCGCCCGAAACCCGCCGCCTGATCGAGGCCGGCGCCGTGGCCGGCGTCTACGCCCTGTTCTGCGCCGGGATCGCCGTGCGCGAGGCCCTGCGCGCCGCCGCCGCCCGCCGCGAGGCCAAGGCCCTGTCGCAAGGCGCCGGCGAGCCAGTGCTGGTCGCCTTCGCCAGCCAGACGGGCTTCGCCGAGGAACTGGCCAACGCCACCGCCAAGGCCCTGTCCGAAGCCGGTGCACCGGTCACCCTGCGCGAACTCTCCGCCGTCACCGCCGCCGACCTGACCGGCCGCGCGCTCTTCATCGTCAGCACCACCGGCGAGGGCGACGCGCCCGATCCGGCCCGCGCCTTCATCCGCGACGTGATGAAGGACGGCGCCCAGCTCCCCGGCCTGCGCTACGGCGTGCTGGCCCTGGGGGACTCGACCTATGCCGAATATTGCGCCTTCGGCCGCAGCCTCGACGCCTGGCTGGCGCATGCCGGCGGCGAGCCGCTGTTCGACCGAGTCGAGGTCGATGACGGCGATCCGGCCGCCCTGCGCCACTGGCAGGGGCAGCTGTCCCTGCTTACCGGCGTCACCGACGCGCCGGACTGGAGCCGCCCCGCCTATGGCCGCTGGACCCTGGCCGAGCGCACCCTGCTCAACCCCGGCAGCCCCGGCGGCGAGGCCTGGCATATCCGCCTGACGCCGCCTGAGAGCGACGCCACGACCTGGCAGGCAGGCGACATCCTGGAAGTTGGTCCGCGGAACGACCCGGAGCTCCCGCACCGCGAATATTCGATCGCCTCGCTGCCGTCCGACGGCGCGGTCGAGCTGATCGTCCGCTTGATGCCCCGCTCCGACGGCCAGCCGGGGCTGGGTTCGGGCTGGCTGTGCAAGTTCGCCGAAGTGGGCGGGACGATCGACGCTCGCGTGCGGACCAACCGGAGCTTCCACGCCCCGGAGGCCTCGCGGCCGCTGATCCTGATCGGCTCGGGCACGGGCCTGGCCGGCCTGCGCGCCCACCTCAAGGCCCGCGCGGCGGCCGGCGTCCGCTGGAACTGGCTGGTCTTCGGCGAGCGCACCGCCGCCCATGACTACTTCCACCGCGCCGAGATCGAGGGCTGGAAGGCCTCGGGCCTGCTGGACCGCCTGGACCTGGCCTTCTCGCGCGACCAGGAGAGCCGGATCTACGTCCAGCACCGCATGATCGCGGCCGCCGACATCCTGCGCCGCTGGGTGGCGAATGGGGCCGCGATCTATGTCTGCGGCTCGCTGGAGGGGATGTCTCGCGACGTCCACGCGGCGCTGGTCGAGGCGCTGGGTAGCGAACTGCTCGAACGCCTGACGGACGAGGGGCGGTATCGGCGGGACGTGTACTAAGCGGCCGCTGAGCGCCCCCTCCGTCTCGTCGCGTATCCGCGCCGATCCACCTCCCCCGCTTCGCAGGGGAGGAGAAGATTTCCTCACCCGTGCAACGGGGGAGGTGGCGCGAGGCGCAGCCTCGTGACGGAGGGGGCGCTCAGCGGCGCAACAAACCCTCGCGCTCCTCTGGCGTATTTGCCCCGCGCAGCCTCGCCATCGCCCCCTTCAGGACCGGCAAAGCCACCAGCCCCGCCCGCTCCACGAACCGCCGCAGCGGCCAGCCGGCTTCCGCATCGGCCGGGATCGCACCCGCCGCCAGCACCATCGGCACAGGCAAGCCCTCGTAGTAGCCCCCGCCTGCCAGCAACGGCCGCAGGTCCTCCGCCGTCACAGTCGGCGCATCGACCGCCAGCACCAGCAGCCTTGCCGTTCCTAGCGTCCGCGCCCCGGCCAGCACGCCACCGACCGGCCCGGCCAGCGCCGCCTCGTCCGGAACCCACGGAAGCCCCAAGTCCGCCCCCGCCGTCACCAGCGCCTCGGCGCCGACCGCCTTCGCCAGAGCCGCGACCAAATCCACCGCCCGCGCGCCGTCCCAGTCGAGCACGGCCTTGTCGCGTCCCATCCTTCGGGACGCGCCGCCGCACAGGATGATCGCGCCGAGACTGCTCATATCCATCCGTCTTCCACCGCCGCCCCGAAGCGGTCTAGCATCCCCGCCGCATAGGGACGGATACAAGAATGAGCCAGCCTGCCGAGCGCCAGCGTCGTCGCACGACCCAGAGCGCCACCATCCGCGACGTGGCCGCCCGCGCGGGCGTCTCGCCGATGACCGTCTCGCGAGTCATCAACCGCGAGAGCACCGTCAAGGAAGAGACCCGCGCCCTGGTCGAGCAGGCCATCGCCGATCTCAACTACGCTCCCAATCCCGCCGCTCGCAGCCTGGCCGGCAGCGCGCCATTCCGCATCGGCCTGCTCTACGACAACCCCTCGACCGGCTACCTGTCGGAGTTCCTGGTCGGGGCTCTCGACGAGAGCAGCCGCACCGGCGCCCAGATCGTCATCGAGAAGTGCGCCGAGCCCGAGCTGGCCGGGGCCACCCTGGCCCGCCTGCTGAAGACCGGCGTCGATGGCCTCATCCTGCCGCCGCCGCTGTGCGAGTCGCCGCAGGTCCTGGCCGAGGTGAAGGCCGCCGGCGCCGCCGCCGTGGCCGTGGCCCCCGGCATGACCAGCACCGACATGGCCACCATCCGCATCGACAACGAAGCGGCCGCCTTCGAGCTGACCCAGCACCTGATCAACCTGGGCCACCGGCGCTTCGGCTTCATCAAGGGCCACCCGAACCAGACCGTCAGCCAGCAGCGCCTGGACGGCTTCATGGCCGCCCTCAAGGCCGCCGGCGTGCCGATGGAGGACATCAAGGTCGAGCAGGGCTACTTCACCTACCGCTCGGGCCTGGAGGCCGCCGAACGCCTGCTGGCCGTCGATCCGCGCCCAACCGCGATCTTCGCCGGCAATGACGACATGGCCGCCGCCGCCGCGGGCGTGGCCCATCGCCTTGGCATGGACGTGCCGGGCGACGTCTCGATCGTCGGCTTCGACGACACCTCGATCGCCGACAACATCTGGCCGGCCCTGACCACCGTCCACCAGCCCATCGCCGCCATGGCCCGCGCCGCCGTAGACCTGGTGCTGGAGGAGATCCGCCGCAAGCGCGACGGCGGCGGCGACCCCCGCCAGCTGATGCATCCCCACACCCTGATCGTGCGGGATTCCAGCGGACCGGCGCCCGACTAAGACCCCCCGCGCCGCGACGCCGCCGGCGTCCCGTTCCGGTCTACGACCATATTGGTCTGACAAGTGGCTTGCGGCTCAGACATGTTAGCGCTACCAAGGTTCTGATGAACGAGCGCCGCCGTGTCGGCAGCTTCCAGACGCTCGAACCTTGGGGAGACGACGCCGTGGGCGTGAGTGAATTCCTTCCGGAAGATTGGAAAGACGCGACCTTGCTGGGCCGCGTGGACTTCGGCGATGGCCCGACGCCCGTGCTGGTGCGCGGCGGCCACGTCGAGGACGTCTCCAAAATCGCCCCCACCGTCGCCGACCTGATGAACGCCTTTGCTCCCGGCGCGGCGATCCCGCGCGGCGAGGACAAGGGTCCGCTGGAAGCGCTCGACATCCGCCCCGTCTGGGAAGACGCCGATGGCGCCGCGGCCGTGAAGCTGCTGGCCCCCGTCGACCTGCAGGTGCTGAAAGCCGCCGGCGTGACCTTCGCCGTCTCGACCCTGGAGCGGGTGATCGAGGAGCGCGCGCGCGGCGACGCCGCCGCCGCCCTGAAGATCCGCGAGCAGTTGTCGGCCAGCATGGGCGGCGACCTGAAGAGCGTGAACCCGGGCTCGGACGGCGCCGAGCGCCTGAAGCAGACCCTGATCAAGGACGGCCTGTGGTCGCAATACCTTGAAGTCGCCATCGGCCCCGACGCCGAGATCTTCACCAAGGGCCCGACCCTGTCGTCGATGGGCTGGGGCGACCAGGTCGGCGTCCGCAGCGACAGCCACTGGAACAATCCGGAGCCGGAAGTCGTGCTGCTGTGCGACGGCTCGGGCCAGATCCGCGGCGCCTCGCTGGGCAACGACGTCAACCTGCGCGACTTCGAAGGCCGCTCGGCCCTGCTGCTGAGCAAGGCCAAGGACAACAACGCCTCGTGCGCCATCGGTCCGTTCTTCCGCCTGTTCGACGACGCCTTCAGCCTGGACGACGTCCGCTCGGCCGAGGTCGAGCTGAAGATCACCGGCCGCGACAACTTCGTGCTCGATGGCCACAGCAACATGAGCCTGATCAGCCGTGATCCGGCGCTCCTCGCCGGCCAGGCGTTCGGCAAGCAGCACCAGTATCCGGACGGCTTCGTGCTGTTCCTGGGCACGATGTTCGCGCCGATCCAGGACCGCGACGCGCCGGGCCAGGGCTTCACCCACAAGGTCGGCGACCGCGTGCGCGTCTCGACGCCGAAGCTGGGCGTACTGGAGAACGAAGTCACCACCTGCGACCAGGCCAAGCCGTGGACGTTCGGCGTCTCGGCCCTGATCCGCAACCTGGCCGGCCGCGGCCTCCTCTAGTTCGAAAGCAAGCGCGATGACCGACACCCTGCGCCACTATATCGGCGGCGAACGCGTCGCTTCGGACGCCCCGACCCAGAGCCTGAACCCGTCGAACACCAACGACGTCGTCGCTCAAGTCCCGAACGGCGGCTCGGCCGAGGTCGACGCCGCCGTCGACGCGGCCAAGAAGGCCTTCCCGAGCTGGTCGGAAGCCTCGCCGGAAGTCCGCTCGGACCTGCTGGACAAGGTCGGCTCGACCATCATCGCCCGCAGCGCCGACATCGGTAAGCTGCTGGCCCGCGAAGAAGGCAAGACGGTCGCCGAAGGCATCGGCGAGACCGTCCGCGCCGGCCGCATCTTCAAGTACTTCGCCGGCGAGGCCCTGCGCCGCCACGGCCAGAACCTGGAAAGCACCCGTCCGGGCGTCGAGGTCCAGACCTATCGCCAGGCCGTCGGCGTGTTCGGTCTCGTGACCCCCTGGAACTTCCCGATCGCCATCCCGGCCTGGAAGGCGGCTCCGGCCCTGGCCTTCGGCAACACCGTGGTGATCAAGCCGGCCGGCCCGACCCCGGCCACCGCCAACGTTCTGGCCGACATCATGCAGGAAAGCGGCGCTCCGGCCGGCGTGTTCAACATGCTGTTCGGCCGCGGCGCGATGGGCGACGCCCTGATCAAGCACAAGGACGTCGACGGCGTCTCGTTCACGGGTTCGCAAGGCGTGGGCGCGCAGGTCGCCGCCGCCGCCGTGGCCCGCCAGGCCCGCGTGCAGCTGGAGATGGGCGGCAAGAACCCGCTGATCATCCTGGACGACGCCGACCTGGAACGCGCCGTCGCCATCGCCCTGGACGGCTCGTTCTACGCCACCGGCCAGCGCTGCACCGCCAGCTCGCGCCTGATCGTCCAGGACGGCATCCACGACAAGTTCGTGGCCCTGCTGGCCGAGAAGGTCGCCGCCCTGCGCGTCGGCGATGCTCTGGACCCCAACACCCAGATCGGTCCGGCCGTCTCCGAAGACCAGATGGAGACGAGCTACAAGTACATCGACATCGCCAAGTCGGAAGGCGGCCGTCTGGTCACCGGCGGCGATCGCCTGAAGCTCGACAATCCGGGCTGGTACGTGCAGCCGACCCTGATCGCCGACACCCAAGCCGGCTGGCGGATCAACAACGAGGAGGTCTTCGGCCCCGTCGCCTCGACCATCCGCGTCGGGTCGTACGAAGAGGCCCTGGAGATCGCCAACGGCGTCGAGTTCGGCCTGTCGGCCGGCATCGCCACGACCTCGCTGAAATACGCGCGCCACTTCCAGCGCCACGCCAAGGCCGGCATGACCATGGTCAACCTGGCCACGGCCGGCGTCGACTACCACGTGCCGTTCGGCGGCTCGAAAAGCAGCTCGTACGGCGCCCGCGAACAAGGCTTCGCCGCCGTCGAGTTCTTCACCCAGACCAAAACCTCCTACTCGTGGTCCTAAGCAGCATGTCCTCTGCCATCTATCCCAGCCTGAAGGGCAAGCGCGTCGTCATCACGGGCGGCGGCTCGGGCATCGGGGCCGGCCTGACCGCCGGCTTCGCCCGTCAGGGCGCGGAAGTGATCTTCCTCGACATCGCCGACGAGGACTCCAAGGCGCTGGAAGCCGAGCTCTCGGGCTCGGCCATCCCGCCGGTCTATAAGCACTGCGACCTGATGAGCCTGGACGCGATCAAGGCGGTCTTCGCCGACATCGGCGACGTCGACGTGCTGGTCAACAACGCCGGCAATGACGACCGCCACAAGCTGGGCGACGTCACCGGCGCCTATTGGGACGAGCGCATCAACGTCAACCTGCGCCACATGCTGTTCTGCACCCAGGCCGTGGCCCCTGGCATGGCCAAGCGCGGCGGCGGCGCGGTGATCAACTTCGGTTCGATCAGCTGGCACCTGGGTCTGGAGGACCTGGTCCTCTACGAAACCGCCAAGGCCGGCATCGAGGGCATGACCCGCGCCCTGGCCCGGGAACTCGGTCCCGACGACATCCGCGTCACCTGCGTGGTGCCGGGCAACGTCAAGACCAAGCGCCAGGAGAAGTGGTACACGCCGGAAGGCGAGGCCGAGATCGTCAAGGCCCAGTGCCTGAAGGGCCGCCTGGTCCCCGAGAACGTCGCCTCGCTGGTGCTGTTCCTGGCCTCGGACGACGCGGCGCTGTGCACCGGTCACGAGTACTGGATCGACGCCGGCTGGCGGTAGCCGGCCTGATGCGGACCGGAAAGGCCGTTCGACCAAAGGAGGTCTTCCCTGAAGGCCTCCGGCGTCCTATCGAACGGCCAACACCGGTTCTTCGGAGACTTCGAGTATGAGCGCCGCCACCTGCGTCTGGGATCTCAAGGCCACCCTGGGCGAGGGTCCCATCTGGACCGGCAACGCACTGTGGTTCGTGGACATCAAGGGCCACAGGATCCACCGCTATGAACCCGCCACCGGCGAAGGCCTGGTGGTCAACGCGCCCGAGCCCGTGACCTTCCTGGCCCCCCTGGCCGGCGGCGGCGGCTTCGTGGCCGGCCTGAAGTCGGGCCTGCACAAGTTCCACGTCGCGACCGGCCTGCAGCGCTTCCTCGAGATCGAGGACCCGGCGCTGAACAACCGGACGAACGACGCCACGGTCGACGCCCTGGGCCGCCTGTGGTTCGGCACCATGCACGACGCCGAGACCGACAAGACCGGCTCGCTCTATCGCATGGACGCGACCGGCGTGGCCCGGATGGACAAGGACATCTGCATCACCAACGGCCCGGCCGTCTCGCCGGACGGCAAGACCTTCTACCACACCGACACCCTGGAAAAGACGATCTGGGCCTATGACCTCTCCGAGGACGGCCTGCTGTCGAACAAGCGCGTCTTCGTGAAGATCGCCCTGGGCGACGACGTCTATCCGGACGGCTCGGTGGTCGATTCCGAAGGCTACCTGTGGGTGGCCCTGTGGGGCGGCTTCGGCGCCCTGCGCTTCGCCCCGACGGGCGAGGCCGTGGCCCGCATCGAGCTGCCCGCGCCCAACGTCACCAAGCCCTGCTTCGGCGGGCCTGACCTGAAGACCCTTTATTTCACCACCGCCCGCAAGGACCTCAGCGAAGAGACCCTGGCCCAGTATCCGCTGGCCGGGGGTCTGTTCGCCGTACAGGTCGATGTCGCGGGCCAGCCGCAATACGAGGTTAGCCTTGCCTGATCGCACGCCCCGCCGGTTCCGGTCCCGCGATTGGTTCGATAATCCCGACCATATCGACATGACGGCGCTCTATCTGGAGCGCTTCATGAACTACGGGATCACGCCGGAGGAGCTGCGCAGCGGCAAGCCGATCATCGGCATCGCCCAGACCGGCAGCGACATCTCGCCGTGCAACCGCATCCACCTCGATCTGGTGACGCGGGTGCGCGACGGGATCCGCGACGCCGGCGGCATCCCCATGGAGTTCCCGGTCCACCCGATCTTCGAGAACTGCCGTCGCCCGACGGCGGCGCTGGACCGGAACCTCTCGTACCTTGGTCTCGTCGAGACCCTGCACGGCTATCCGATCGACGCCGTGGTCCTGACCACCGGCTGCGACAAGACCACCCCGGCCGGCATCATGGCCGCCACCACGGTCAACATCCCGGCCATCGTGCTGTCGGGCGGTCCGATGCTGGACGGCTGGCACGAGAACGAGCTGGTTGGCTCGGGCACCGTCATCTGGCGCTCGCGCCGCAAGCTGGCGGCCGGCGAGATCACCGAGGAAGAGTTCATCGACCGCGCGGCCTCGTCGGCCCCGTCGGCGGGCCACTGCAACACCATGGGCACGGCCTCGACCATGAACGCCGTGGCCGAGGCGCTCGGCCTATCGCTGACCGGCTGCGCGGCCATCCCGGCCCCGTACCGCGAGCGCGGCCAGATGGCCTATCGCACCGGCCAGCGGATCGTCGACCTGGCCTATGACGACATCAAGCCGCTCGACATCCTGACCAAGAAGGCCTTCGAGAACGCCATCGCCCTGGTGGCGGCGGCCGGCGGCTCGACCAACGCCCAGCCGCACATCGCGGCCATGGCGCGCCACGCGGGCCTGGAGATCACCGCCGACGACTGGCGCGCGGCCTACGACATCCCGCTGATCGTCAACATGCAGCCGGCCGGCAAGTATCTGGGCGAGCGCTTCCACCGGGCCGGCGGCGCGCCCGCCGTGCTGTGGGAACTGCTGCAGCAGGGCCGCCTGCACGGCGACGTCCTGACCGTCACCGGCAAGACCATGGGCGAGAACCTCGAAGGCCGTGAGACCCACGACCGCGAGGTGATCTTCCCCTACGCCCAGCCGCTGGCCGAGAAGGCCGGCTTCCTGGTGCTGAAGGGCAACCTGTTCGACTTCGCGATCATGAAGTCCAGCGTCATCGGCGCCGACTTCCGCGAGCGCTACCTCTCGCAACCGGGCCAGGAAGACATCTTCGAGGCCCGCGCCATCGTGTTCGACGGCTCGGACGACTACCACCACCGGATCAACGACCCGGCCCTGAACATCGACGAGCACTGCATCCTGGTGATCCGCGGCGCGGGTCCTATCGGCTGGCCGGGCTCGGCCGAGGTCGTGAACATGCAGCCGCCGGATCACCTGCTGAAGAAGGGCATCATGAGCCTTCCGACGCTGGGCGACGGCCGCCAGTCGGGCACCGCCGACAGCCCCTCGATCCTCAACGCCTCGCCGGAAAGCGCCATCGGCGGCGGCCTGTCGTGGCTTCGCACCGGCGACACCATCCGCATCGACCTCAACACCGGCCGCTGCGATGCGCTGGTGGACGAGGCGACGATCGCCGAACGCCGCAAGGAAGGCATCCCCGCCGTCCCCGCGACCATGACCCCCTGGCAGGAAATCTACCGCGCCCACACGGGCCAGCTGGAAACCGGCGGGGTGCTGGAGTTCGCCGTGAAGTACCAGGACCTGGCGTCCAAGCTTCCCCGGCACAATCACTAAAGAGAAAGCCCCGGAGCGATCCGGGGCTTTTTTCTTAGTCCTCGTCCCGGGTGAACGAGCGCCGCTCGGCGCTGCGTCGCTGCCGGCTGTGGGCCAGGACCTCGGCGGCCGTGGCCGCGACGGCGCGGGCGTCTTCCAGGGTGTTGGCGACCAGGATCACCTCGCCGTCGATGGCGATGCCCCAGCGGTCGCCGTACGGGCGGACGGAAAACTCTCGGTTGGACGCGGACTCTGACATGGCCGGAAACTCCGGGTCCAATGGGGCCACAGCGTGGCAGCTTGGCTAATGCGCCGACTTGGGGTCACTTCGGCGCCACAGGGGGAAGCACATGACGCCGCACGAGATGGAAGCCGGACTCGAGGCCATGGAACGCGCCGCGCGCGAGGCCGTCGCCTACCGCCGAGGTGTGGCCAGCGCCGAGACTAATCCGGTGGCGACCTATCGCCAGATGCTGGAGATCTTCGACGCGCCCCTCCCCGAAGAGCCGGGCGAGCCGGCCGCGATCATCGAGGACCTGATCACGCGGGCCACGCCAGGCATCCGCGCCGCGACGGCCCCGCGCTTCTTCGGCTGGGTGATCGGCAATTCGCACCCGACGGGCGTGGCCGCCGACTGGCTGGTCGCCGCCTGGGGCCAGAACGTCGGCAACCTCACCTCGGCCCCGGCGGCCGCGGCCATGGAGACGGTGGCCGCCAACTGGCTGCTGGAGGTCCTGGACCTGCCGCGCGAGGCCTCGGTCGGCTATGTCACCGGCGCGACCGTGGCCAATTTCGTCTGCCTGGCCGCCGCGCGGTCCGAGGTGCTGCGCAAGGTCGGCTGGGACGTCGAGGCCGACGGCCTGATCGGCGCGCCGCCGGTCCGGGTGCTGATCGGCGCCGACGCCCACGCCACCGTGTTCTCGGGGCTCAAATACCTCGGCCTCGGCGCCAAGCGGGTGGTCACGGTCGAGACCGACGACCTGGGCCGCATGCTGCCCGCCGCCTTCGAGCGCGCCCTGGCCGCCGGCGAAGGCCCCGTCATCGCCATCGCCCAAGCCGGCCAGATCAACACCGGAGCCAGCGACCCGTTCGACCAGATCGCGCCGCTGGCCAAGGCGGCCGGCGCCTGGCTGCATGTCGATGGGGCCTTTGGCCTGTGGGGCCGCGTCGCGCCCACGCGCGCCGACCAGCTGATCGGCGTCGATCAGGCCGACAGCTGGGCCACCGACGGCCACAAGTGGCTGCAGACGCCCTATGACTGCGGCTTCGCCATCGTCCGCGACGCCGAAGCCCACCGCCGGGCCATGGCCATCACCGCCAGCTACCTGCCGCCCGCCCAAGGCGCCGACCGCGAGCCCTCGGCCTATGTGCCGGAGCTGTCGCGGCGGGCGCGGGGCGTCGGGACCTGGGCCATGCTGCGCCAGTTCGGCCGCGCGGGCCTGGCCGAACTGGTCGAGCGCGACTGCAGGATCGCCCGCGACATGGCCGCCACCCTGGCCGCCGAGCCCGGCGTCGAGCTGGTCTGCGAGGTGGTGCTGAACCAGTTCATGGTCCGCTTCGGCGACGACGACGGCGCCACCCTGGCCACGGTCGAGCGCATCCAGGCCGACGCCGTCGCCTTCATCGGCGCGGCGACCTGGCGCGATCGCTGGGTGATGCGGGTGTCGGTGTCCTCGGCGGCGACCACGGAAGAAGACGGCGAAATCACCGTCGCGGCGGTGATCGCCGCCTGGCGCGCGGTGCGGGACTAGCCCCTCTGGTAAACTAGCCTGACCACCCTCGAAATGCTTAACAAGTCCTTGAGAAACTTGCAGTCAAATGTAAAATTCTTGCCTAGGTTGAAACTCAAAACGGGTCTATATTTGCCAAGTCGGGGCCTAGTTTATCGAGCGCGTATCGGATGCCGTGGGTGAGCCCTGCCCTGCGTGAACAACGCGAGTCACAGGCCCTGGTGGTCGTGACCTCGGCCTTGCAGCTTGGCCTCGTCGTCGTGGTCTGGCTGCTGGCCCTGATCCCTGCCGCGTGCGTGGCCCTGACCGTGCTGCTGGTGAAACTGATCCGCCGCGCCCTCGGCTACGCCCCTCCCCCACCACCGCCCTTCGACGACGGTCACTGAGGCCCGCCCCGCCCAGGCTTAGGCTTCCGCGCCGACGACAACGTTGTCGTGTCCAGGGAGACGGACGCTGCGGAACCCGCTATCGATGAGGCGTAGGGGTGAGTCCCGCGCGGGACGGAGGGTCGCCAGAACCACCGCTTGCGCGCTGATACCGGTAACACTAAGGTCGCCGGCAACCAAAGGTCTGACAAGGACCACGAGGGCATCAAACGGGCCGATGGCCCAACGGGGAGGAGAGCCTGTGGCTTCAGTATCCAACGCCGGCCCAAGCGCCGGCATGAGCGCCGACGGCGCGAAGGTCAACATGGCCTTCGTCGCCGCGATCGTCGCGGTCGCCACCATCGGCGGCTTCATGTTCGGCTATGACAGCGGCGTCATCAACGGCACGCAGACCGGCCTGAAGGCCGCCTTCAACCTGACCGAGGCCGGCGAAGGCCTCAACGTCGCCGCCATCCTGCTCGGCTGCGCCTTCGGCGCCTTCGCCGCCGGCCGCCTGGCCGACGTGTGGGGCCGCCGCACGGTGATGATCATCTCGGCCCTGCTGTTCGTGATCAGCGCCCTGGGCACCGGCGCCGCCCACACCTCGACCATCTTCGTGATCTTCCGCCTGATCGGCGGCCTGGGCGTCGGCGCCGCCAGCGTGCTCTGCCCGGTCTACATCTCGGAAGTCACGCCCGCCTCGATGCGCGGCCGCCTGTCGTCCGTGCAGCAGATCATGATCATCACCGGCCTGACCGGCGCGTTCCTGGCCAACTACGCCTTGGCCCACACCGCCGGCAGCTCGACCGCCGAGTTCTGGCTGGGCCTGCCGGCCTGGCGCTGGATGTTCTGGATGCAGGTCATCCCGGCCGGCATCTTCTTCTTCGCCCTGCTGGTGATCCCGGAAAGCCCGCGCTTCCTGGTCGCCAAGGGCAAGGACGAGCAGGCCGAAGCCATCCTCTCGCGCCTGTTCGGCGAAGGCCAAGGCGCCAAGAAGGTCGCCGAGATCCGCGCCTCGCTGGCCGTCGACCACCAGCCGAAGTTCTCGGACCTGCTGGACCCCACGACCCGCAAGCTGCGCGCCATCCTGTGGGCCGGCCTGGTGCTGGCCGTGTTCCAGCAACTCGTCGGCATCAACATCGTCTTCTACTACGGCTCGGTGCTGTGGCAGTCGGTGGGCTTTACCGAGGACGACAGCCTGAAGATCAACATCCTGTCGGGCGCGCTGTCGATCCTGGCCTGCCTGGTCGCCATCGCCGTCATCGACAAGATCGGCCGCAAGCCCCTGCTGCTGATCGGCTCGGCCGGCATGGCCGTGACCCTGGGCGTGATGACCTGGTGCTTCTCGACCGCCACCACGGTCAACGGCGCCCTGCATCTGGACGCCAGCGTCGGCCCGATCGCCCTGGTCGCCGCCAACCTCTACGTGATCTTCTTCAACCTCTCCTGGGGTCCGGTCATGTGGGTCATGCTGGGCGAGATGTTCCCCAATCAGATGCGCGGCTCGGCCCTGGCCGTCTGCGGCTTCGCCCAGTGGATCGCCAACTTCGCCATCTCGTTCAGCTTCCCGATCATGAAGAAGGCGAGCCTGCCGGCGACCTACGGCCTCTACGCCGTCTGCGCCCTGGTCTCGTTCTTCCTGGTCCAGAAGCTGATCAATGAAACGCGCGGCAAGGAGCTGGAGGCGATGCAGGGCTAATAGCCCTTCGTCACCTGCTGACCACGGAAGCCCGGGAGGTTCGCCTCCCGGGCTTTTTCGTGCCTCGAACCTGGCCGGTCTCACCTTATGAGACATATTATGACACCGGTGGACATCGCCGCCGTCATGCCGCTAGGGTAGCGGTAACGAGCGCCCCACGGACAAGGAGGCGCAAGGTCCGGGAGGCAGTATCATGGTCGACATCAACCGCCGCGGCGCGCTGGGCTCGCTGCTGACCGGGGCCGGCATCGCCGCCATCCCGGCTTCGAGCGAAGCTGCCGGCCAGATGGGCCTCCTCCCCGCCAAGTCCACGTCTGGCCCGACCTGGGTCAAGGGCGTCGAGGGCCAGCGCAAGGCCGACCTCGGCGACGGCACGTTCCTCAACCCCATCCTCGCCGGCGACCACCCCGATCCGTCGATCCTGAAGGACGGCGAGGACTACTACATGACCCACTCGTCGTTCGACGCGTATCCGGGTTTGCTGATCTGGCACTCCAAGGACCTGGTGAACTGGACCCCGGTCACCACCACGCTGAATACCAATGTGGGCTCGATCTGGGCCCCGGAAATCTGCAAGCACAAGGGCCGCTACTACATCTACCTGCCGGCCAAGTTCCCCAACAACAACACCAGCTACGTGATCTGGGCCGACAAGATCGAAGGCCCGTGGTCCGAGCCGGTCGACCTCAAGCTGCCCCGCTACATCGACCCCGGCCACATCGTCGACGAGCACGGCGACCGCTGGCTGTTCCTGTCGGGCGGCGACCGCATCAAGCTGGCCTCGGACGGCCTCTCCACCGTCGGCGAGCCCGAGCACGTCTACAATCCGTGGCGCTATCCGGACACCTGGGACGTCGAGGGCTTCTCGCCCGAGGGCCCCAAGGTGATGAAGCGCGGCGAGTACTTCTACCTGGTCACCGCCGTGGGCGGCACGGCCGGCCCGCCGACCGGCCACATGGTCATCGTCGCGCGCTCCAAGTCGCTGGCCGGCCCGTGGGAGGACCACCCGCGCAACCCGATCGTGCGCACCGTCGACAACAGCGAGAAATGGTGGTCGCGCGGCCATGCCACCCTGGTCGAGGGTCCCACGCCGGGCGACTGGTGGACCGTCTATCACGGCTACGAAAACGGCTATTACACGCTGGGCCGCCAGACCTTGCTGGCCCCGGTCACCTGGACCGCCGACGGCTGGTTCGACGTCGGCGGCGGCGATCTCTCCAAGCCGATCAGGAAGCCCAAGGGCGGCAAGGCCGGCCCGCACGGCAAGGCGCTGTCGGACGACTTCTCGACCGACAAGTACGGCGTGCAGTGGGCGTTCTTCGATCCCAAGCCCAGCGACCAGGGCCGCATCAGCCGCTCGGGCGGCGTCATGACCCTGAAGGGCGCCGGCGAGGCCCCGTCCAGCGGCGCGCCGCTGATCTTCGTCAATGGCGACCAGGCCTATGAGATCGAGTGCGACATCGAGATCGATCCCGAGACCCGCGCCGGCCTGATCCTGTTCTACGACCGCCAGCTCTATTGCGGCCTGGGTTTCGACGACAAGAACTTCGTCACCCACCAGTACGGCATCGAGCGCGGGCGTCCCGCCAATCCGCATGGCGCGCGGATGCTGATGAAGGTGATCAACACCCGCCACATCGTCAGCTTCCACACCAGCGGCGACGGGGGGAAGACCTGGAAGCGCTTCGACCGGGGCATGGAGGTCTCGGGCTACCACCACAATGTCCGTGGCGGGTTCCTGATGCTGAAGCCGGGCCTCTACGCGGCCGGCAAGGGCTCGGCGCGGTTCCGGAACTTCAAGTACCGGGCGCTGGACTGATGCGCGCCGCCGTCCTCGCCCTGGCGCTGCTGGCGACGCCCGCCGCCGCCCAGGAGCCGATGTTCAAGGCCAGCAAGATCGTGCTGGTCGGCGACTCCACCACCGCCGTGAACAGCGGCTGGGGCGGCAGCTTCTGCGCCCGGCACGTGACCTCGAACGTGGCCTGCGTGAACCTGGGACGCGGCGGGCGCTCGACCCGCACCTATCGCGAGGAGGGCTCCTGGGTCCTGGCCCTGAAGGAGATCGCCAGCGGCGGCTTCGAGAAGACCTACGTCCTGATCCAGCTGGGCCACAACGACCAGCCCGGCCGCCCCGAACGCTCGACGGACCTGGCCACCGAGTTCCCGGTCAACATCCGGCGCTTCGTCGACGAGACCCGCGCGGCCGGCGGGACACCAGTGCTGGTGACGCCGCTGATCCGCCGGCAGTTCAAGGACGGCAAGGTGTTCGACGACCTCGCGCCGTGGGCGGAGGCGGTGCGCAAGGTGGCGGCCGAGACCGGGACGCCGCTGGTCGATCTGCACCAGCTCTCGAAGGATGCCGTCCAAGCGATGGGTCCGGTCGCGGCCATGAAGTTCGGCGAGACGCCCCCGCCGCCGGAAGTCGCCGCCGCCGCCAAGTCCGGTACGACGACCAGCGCGATGTTCTACGAGCCCGCCATCCCCGGCGCCGTGGTCCCGCCGCGTCCGCCCGCCGCGCCACCAGCGCCGCCGAGCGCCATGGCCAGCTTCAAGCCGGTCTTCGACTACACCCACCTGGGGCCGGAAGGCGCGGACTACTTCTCGGCGGTGATCGCCAAAGCCTTGGCCGAGACCGTCCCAGAGCTGGGAAAGCAGTTGCTGCCGTAGGGCTTGACCACCTCAAACCCGCGTCGCAATCGTGCCGGCCTAGTTGGGGGCCAAGCCGCGTTGTCAGACGAGAAGATCACGGCTCTGAAGTGGGCCAGGTCCGGCGAGAACGACTGGGTGGCCACAGCGCCGAGCGGCGCCATGGTCACCTATGCCGGCCCGCGTTTCGCTTTCGTGGAGCCCGCGCCCGACGCGAGCATCAATCAGCGCTTCGCCGTGAATCTTGATCTCAGCTTCTCACACCGGCTGGTGCTGGCGAGGCCGAAAAGGGCCACGGGCGTCCTGTCGCGCGAGACCCCGCTCGATCGTCTGGCCGCGCGGTCGCGCTATTCCGTCGAACCCCAGGCCGGCGACATCGACTTCGACCGGCGGGTTCATGCGGCGCTGGACGACGCCGAGGCCGGTCGCGCCCTGATCGTCCGGCCGGAAACCAGGCGGCTGATCCTTGAGCTTTTCGATCTGGGCGTGAGGCGCATCGCAGCCGACCGCCAAGGCCTGAACATCAAGATCGGCTATGCGCCCTCGCCCGCCATGGACGGCGGCCAGGCGCTCTCGGCGATCACCACGCGATTGGACGCCTTGGCCGACGCGTGGCCACGCGAAGCGGCGAGCGGGTCTGCCCTGCCGTTGCAGGTCGGCGGTCCTGGCATGGCCCTGACCGGGGCGGTCGGCTGGATAGGATCGCGCCTTCCCTGGCCGATCGACGGCCGGCGCCTGGCGCTGGCGTGGGCGGCCGGATGGCTGGCGGCCATCCTGGGCGTCGCCTTTTTCATGACGGAGCACGAGGCCCGCCAGATCGAACGCTTCGTCCGGCCAGATTGGATCGGCATGGCGGCGCTGCTGGCGGCGGTCGTCTTGCCCGCGGCGCTGCTGGCGATGCGCCGCGCCGATGCGCACAAGGTGCTGGGCCTGGTGCTTCTGGTCGCCATCCTGGCCCTGCCATTCAGCGCCAACCTGAGGACGGTCGAGGTCAATCGCCTCGCGGCGCGCGACGAGCGCCCGATCCCGGCCGAGATCGTGGACTTGGCCGAGTCCGATGGGCAAAGCGTCGCCGTGGTGATGATCGCGGATCGCCCGACGCAATGGCGACTGTCGTCCGACCAGGCCGACCTGGCGCGCGAAGGCCGGCTCTGCGCGACCGGCCTGACCGTCGAAGGGCTACGCGGCCTGCGTTATGTCAGGACCCTGCGCGTCTGGGCCTGTCGCCGACTGGACGACGTGACCGGCCTGAAGCCGTCCTAGGCGTCAGTCCCCCGACACGGACGTCTCGGCCACCGCCACCATCTTCGGCTGGATCAGCCGGGCGGCGTTCACGCGCTCGCCGCGATCCAAGATCTCCAGATGCACGTGATCCGTGATGCCCGGATAGTGCCCCTGCAAGCTCTCCACCCGGCCGATCGTGTCGCCTAGCCGCACCGTCTGCCCGACCTCGACTCCCGGCGTCACGTAGAAGGCCCGAGCCGCATAGCCCAGCGCCGGGTTGGTGATTTCGACGAACTTCAGGTCGGTGTCGCCGGCATAGGCGTAGCCGATCTTGGTGACATAGCCGGACATCGGGGCGCGCACGGCCTGGCCGCCCACCGCCGTGTAGTCGACGCCCTCGTGGTCGCGGCTGCCGCCGTCGCGGCGGGCGCCGAAGAAGCCGTCGCCGAAGGCGTCGTGGCCGCGCGGGGCCGCGCCGGTCGGGTTGGCGAAGTCGGGCGCGCCGTCGCCGTCGATGTCGGCGCCCTTCCAGACCAGTTCCATCACGGTCGGCTTGGGCTTGTCGGCCTGGAGGTCGGCCAGCAGCTTGACGATCGCCGGCGTGGTCTTCGGTCGCGAGACCGGTCGCTCCATGGCCGCCACCACCATCGGCGCGAGGACGGTCGCCAGGCCCAGGGCGCAGCGCAGAATGGCGGCGTTGGCGGTCTTCGCGGGTGATGCGTTCATGGGAAGCTTTCTGCCGTGGCGTGCGTGGCCGGCAGATATGGAAGCGTTAACGCGTCATCGCCATGCGACCGGACGACGCGCCAAATCCATGCTTAAGCTCTGAATTCGTTGGCGAATTTCGGACACAATCGTGTGCCCGCAGCCTCACCCCAGCAGGTGCCGCACGGTCGAGCGCAGCACCGCCACCAGGGCCTCGCGGTTGAGGTCGGGGTGGTTGACGCCGCGCATCAGCAGGCCGTCGAAGATCATGCCGACCGCCTCGCAGCGGGCCTGGAACTCTTCTTCGCTCCATTCCGGCTTGCGGTCGCGCTCCATCATGGTGCGGGCGAGCGCCCGCTCCTGCTCGTCGGCGGCGCGGACGATGGCGGCGACCTTGGGATTGCGGGCGGCTTCGGCGACGACTTCCAGCGCCAGGGCCGCGCGGCGCGGGTCGAAGCACTTGTCGATGCCCTCGGGCAGGTGGTCGTCGATGGCGTCCAGCAGGGTGCCCGGCTGGCTTTCCATCTCGGCGAACTTGTCGCGCATCTCGGCCAGGTCCTGGGCCACGATGGCGGCGATGATCGCCTCCTTGTTCTCGAAGTAGCGGTAGATCTGGCCGACGCTGAGGCCCGCAGCCTTGGCGATGTCGGCCATGCTGGCGCCATGGAAGCCCGACTGCCTCACCCGTTCGCACGCCGCGTCCAGAATCTGCTGACGACGCGATTCCGGCGAGGGACGGTTCGAATGCGGCTCGTCAGACATTTAAATTCCTGGTCAGCATTACATTTCCGTTAGGTCAGGCGTCTTCAAGCCGGGCTAAGGTTGACTTGCGACAGTACCGCACCTATGTCCAGCCCGCTTGAGAATGAACGTTCATTCTCAGATTGTTCATCATGCCGGCTTCGTCAAGGGCAATAGTCCGCGAAGCCCCCGCATCCGGGGTCAAATATGCAATTCCAACGCTCGGCCGTGATGACGGCTGTGGGGCTCTCCGCCGTGGCTCTCACCCTCGCCGCCTGCGGGCAAGGCAAGGGCGGCGCCGGCGGCGCGGGCATGGGCGGTCCGGCCGAGGTCGGCTACATCGTCGCCCAGACGCAATCGGTCGGCCTGACCAGCGAGCTCTCGGGCCGCACCTCGGCCTTCCTGGTCTCGGATGTGCGTCCGCAGGTCAGCGGCGTGATCAAGGCCCGCCAGTTCACCGAGGGCTCGTACGTGCGCGCCGGCCAGTCGCTGTACCAGATCGACCCGGCGATCTACCAAGCCACGGTCAACAGCGCCTCGGCCGCCCTGGCTCAAGCCCAGGCGACCGCCACGGCCGCCAAGCTGAAGGCCGACCGCTACAAGGGTCTGGTCGAGACCGGCGCGGTGTCCAAGCAGGACAATGACGACGCCCAGGCCGCCGCCCTGCAGACCGCCGCCGCCGTGCAGGTGCAGAAGGCCGCTCTCGACAACGCCCGCATCAACCTCAACTACACCCGCGTGACCGCCCCGATCTCGGGCCGCATCGGCAAGAGCACCGTGACCCCGGGCGCTCTGGTCACCGCCAACCAGGCCGCCGCCCTGTCGACGGTCCAGGACCTGTCGAGCATCTATGTCGACCTGACCCAGTCCTCGGCCGAGATGCTGAAGCTGCAGCAGCAGTTCGCCAGCGGCAAGCTGGGGCGCTCGGGCTCGGCCCAGGTGACGCTGAAGCTGGAAGACGGCTCGACCTATCCGACCCCGGGCCACCTGGAATTCTCGGATGTGACCGTCGATCCGACCACCGGTTCGGTCGTGCTGCGCGCCATCTTCAAGAACCCCGACGGCGTGCTGCTGCCCGGCATGTACGTCCGCGCCGCCCTGAGCAAGGGCGTGGCCAATGACGGCATGCTGATCCCGCAGGCCGCCGTCAGCCGCGATCCGAAGGGCAACGCCACCGTGATGGTGGTCGACGCCAAGGGCGCGGTCACCCCGCGCGTCGTCACCGCCGCCCAGACGGTCGGCGACAAGTGGCTGATCACCTCGGGCCTGAACGCCGGCGAGCACGTCATCGTCGAAGGCCTGCAGAAGGTGCGCCCCGGCGCGCCGGTCAAGCCCGTCGCCATCACCGCTCAAGCTCAACGCTAAGGCCGGCCCGTCATGCTTTCCCGTTTCTTCATCGACAGGCCCATCTTCGCGTGGGTCGTCGCGATCGTGATCATGCTGGCGGGGGCCCTGGCCATCCGCGGCCTGCCGATCGCCCAGTATCCCGACATCGCCCTGCCCCAGGTCGCCGTCAGCGCCATCTATCCCGGCGCCTCGGCCAAGACCGTCGAGGACAGCGTCACCCAGGTCATCGAGCAGAAGATGAAGGGCCTGGACGGCCTGGACTACATGTCGTCGACCAGCGACAGCTCGGGCGCGGCCACCACGACCCTGACCTTCAAGGCCGGCACCAACATCGACATCGCCCAGGTGCAGGTCCAGAACAAGCTGCAGACGGCCACCGCGCTCCTGCCGCAGGAAGTACAGCAGCAGGGCCTGACCGTCGCCAAGTCGGCGCGGAACTTCCTGCTGATCGTCGGCATGTATTCGGACGATCCGAAGACCACCAACACCGACCTGGCCGACTACATCGCCAGCAACCTGCAAGACCCCCTCAGCCGCGTCGACGGCGTGGGCGACGTCCAGCTGTTCGGCGCGCAATACGCCATGCGCATCTGGCTGAACCCCACCCAGCTGACCAGCTACAACCTGACCCCCGCCGACGTCATCGCCGCGATCAAGGCCCAGAACGCCCAGGTCTCGGCCGGCCAGCTGGGCGGCGTGCCCAACCTGCCGGGCATCGGCCTGAACGCCACGATCACGGCCCAGTCGCGCCTGACCACCCCGGCCGAGTTCCAGAACATCATCGTCCGCAACAGCCCCGGGGGCGCCATCGTCCACCTGCGTGACGTGGCCCGTGTCGAGCTGGGCGCGGAAAGCTACGGCTTCGGCGCCAAGTACAACGGCAAGCCCGCCGCCGGCCTGGCCATCAAGCTGGCCCCCGGCGCCAACGCCCTGAACACCGCCGACGCCGTCAAGAAGCGGGTCGAGGAGCTGTCCAAGACCTTCCCGGCCAACTTCCAGTACGTGATCCCCTACGACTCCACGCCGTTCGTGAAGCTGTCGATCGAGGAAGTGGTCAAGACCCTGCTCGAAGCCATCGTGCTGGTCTTCATCGTCATGTTCCTGTTCCTGCAGAACTGGCGCGCGACCCTGATCCCGACCATCGCCGTGCCGGTCGTCCTGCTGGGCACCTTCGGGGTGCTGGCGCTGTTCGGCTACTCGATCAACACGCTGACCATGTTCGGCCTGGTGCTGGCCATCGGCCTGCTGGTCGACGACGCCATCGTCGTGGTCGAGAACGTCGAGCGCGTGATGGAGGAGGAAGGGCTCAGCCCGGTCGAAGCCACTCGCAAGTCGATGAACGAGATCACCGGCGCCCTGATCGGCATCGCCCTGGTGCTGTCGGCGGTGTTCGTGCCGATGGCCTTCTTCGGCGGCTCGCAAGGCGTGATCTACCGTCAGTTCTCGATCACTATCGTCTCGGCCATGGCCCTGTCGGTGCTGGTCGCCCTGATCCTGACCCCGGCCCTGTGCGCCACCCTGCTCAAGCCCGTCGAGAAGGGTCACAAGGAGCACAAGACCGGCTTCTTCGGCTGGTTCAACCGCAGCTTCGACGACGTCAGCGGCCGCTACCAGGGCACCGTCCGCAACCTGCTCGGCAAGAGCGGGCGCTGGATGGTGGCCTATGGCGTGGTGCTGCTGGCCATGGCCTTCCTGTTCGTCCGCCTGCCCAGCGCCTTCCTGCCCGAGGAAGACCAGGGGACGATGTTCACCATCGTCCAGCTGCCGCCCGGCGCGCCGGAAGAACGCACCCAGGCCGTGCTCGACACTGTCCGTAACCACTTCCTGGTCGACGAGAAGGAGTCCGTCCGGGCCGTCTTCACCGTCGCCGGCTTCAGCTTCGCCGGCGCCGGCCAGAACGCGGGCCTGGCCTTCGTTCGCCTGAAGGACTTCGACGAGCGCAAGGCCGCCAACCTCAAGGCCCCGGCCATCGCCGGCCGGGCCATGGGCAAGTTCATGCAGATCCGCGACGCCATGGTCTTCGCCATCGTGCCGCCGGCCGTGCCGGAACTGGGCACCTCGTCGGGCTTCGACTTCCAGCTGCAGGACATCGGCGGCGTCGGCCACGAGGCCCTGGTCGCCGCGCGCAACCAGGTGCTGGGCATGGCCGCCAAGGATCCGACGCTGGCGGGCGTTCGCCCCAACGGCCAGGACGACACCCCGCAGCTGAAGATCGACATCGACCAGGCCAAGGCCGGGGCGATGGGCCTGACCACCGCCGACATCAACGCCGCGCTCAGCGCCGCGTGGGGCGGCTCGTACGTCAACGACTTCATCGACCGCGGCCGGATCAAGAAGGTCTATGTCCAGGCCGACGCGCCCTACCGCATGCGTCCCGAGGACCTGAACAGCTGGTACGTCCGCACCAACACCGGCACCATGGCCCCGTTCTCGTCCTTCGCGACGACGCACTGGATCTACGGCTCGCCGCGCCTGGAGCGCTACAACGGCCTGTCGTCGCTGAACATCCAGGGCTCGCCGGCCCCGGGCAAGAGCTCGGGCGACGCGATCAAGGCCATGGAGAAGATCGCCGCCACCCTGCCCCCGGGCATCGGTTACGAGTGGACCGGCCTGTCGGCCCAGGAACTGGAGTCTGGCAACCAGGCGCCGGCCCTGTACGGCATCTCGATCCTGGTCGTGTTCCTGCTGCTGGCGGCACTCTATGAGAGCTGGTCGATCCCGCTGTCGGTGATCATGGTCATCCCGCTGGGCATCATCGGCGCCCTGCTGGCCACCACCCTGCGCGGCCTCAGCAACGACATCTACTTCCAGGTCGGCCTGCTGACGACCATGGGCCTGGCGTCCAAGAACGCCATCCTGATCGTCGAGTTCGCCAAGGACCTGTACGAGAAGGGCATGGGCCTGATCGAGGCCACGGTGGAAGCCGTGCGCATCCGTCTGCGACCCATCATCATGACCTCGCTGGCCTTCGTGTTCGGCGTGCTGCCCCTGGCCATCTCCAACGGCGCGGGCTCGGGCAGCCAGCACGCCATCGGCACCGGCGTCATCGGCGGCATGATCTCGGCCACCCTGCTGGCGATCTTCTTCGTCCCGCTGTTCTTCGTGGTCGTCGAGAAGGTCTTCAAACCCAAGCACAAAGGCCATGACGCGGCCGTCGCCGAGCACGGCGGCGAGATCTCGTCGACGGAGGCCCACTGATCATGTTCCGTAACCTGACCCTGATCCTGCTGACCTCCACGGCGGTCAGCGCCTGCACCCTGGCCCCGCGTTATGAGCGTCCGGCCTTGCCGGTCGCTCCGGCCTGGTCCACGCCGACGCCGGAGCCCACGGGCAATGTCACGGCCGCCGACCTCGACTGGCGCCAGGTGCTGGTCGATCCGCGCCTGCAAGGCGTGGTCGACCTGGCCCTCAAGCAGAACCGCGACCTGCGCGTGGCGGTGCTGAACATCGAGAAGGCCCGCGCCCAGTACGGCGTCCAGCGCTCGGCCCTGTTCCCGGGGATCAACGGCACGCTGTCCGAACAGCGCAACCACACCCCGGCCGGCGCCACCCAGTTCGGCCAGATCCCCGGCGCCGCCGGCGGTTCGATCGACACCGAGGTCTACAGCGCCACCATCGGCTTCACCGCCTATGAGCTGGACATCTTCGGCCGCATCCGCAGCCTGAACGCCCAGGCCCTGCAGAGCTTCCTGGCCACGCAGGAAACCAGCCGCTCGGTGCGCACCAGCCTGATCGCCGAGACCGCCAACGCCTGGCTGACCCTGGCCGCCGACCAGGATCGCCTGGCCCTGGCCAAGGACACCCTGCGCACCCGCGAGGACACGCTGCGCCTGACCCAGCAGCAGGTCGACGGCGGCGTCGGCTCGCTGGCCACCCTGCGCAACGCCGAGGTCCAGGCCGAGACGGCCCGCAGCGACATGGCGGTCTACACCGCCCAGGTCGCCCAGGACCTCAACGCGCTGACCCTGCTGGCCGGCGACACGGTGCCGGCCGACCTGCTGCCGTCCAACGGTCTGGCCTCGGCCAAGATCCTGGCCGACCTGCCGGCCGGCCTGCCCTCGGACGTGCTGGCCCGTCGTCCCGACGTGCTGGCCGCCGAGCACCAGCTGCAAGGCGCCAACGCCAATATCGGCGCGGCCCGCGCGGCCTTCTTCCCGCGCATCAGCCTGACCGGTTCGTTCGGGTCGAGCAGCGGGGAGCTGGACGGCCTGTTCAAGAGCGGCACGAAGGCCTGGAGCTTCGCGCCCCAGATCAGCCTGCCGATCTTTGCCGGCGGGGCCAATGTGTCGAACCTGAAGGTCTCCAAGGCCAACCGCGACATCGCCGTGGCGACCTACGAGAAGACGGTGCAGACCGCCTTCCGCGAGGTCTCCGACGCCCTGTCGGTGCGCGACACGGTCGGCGATCGCCTCGCCGCCCAGGAGCGCCTCGTGGTGGCCGCCACCAGCAGCCAGGCCCTGTCGCAGCAGCGTCGCGACGCCGGCCTCGACAGCGCCCTGACTTTGCTCGATTCCCAGCGCACCCTGTATTCGGCCCAGCAAGGCCTGATCACCGCGCGCCTGGCCCGGGCCACCAACCTCGTCACCCTCTACAAGACCCTCGGCGGCGGCGCGCCCGCCGACCGGGGCTAAGCCTCTACCCAGAGCTCCCCGGCGCGAGCCGGGGCGGTTCGCTGGCCATCATCCCCCACCCCCGATGGTCGCGAACGGAAGGGCGTCCTCCTCCCCCCATCCCTGGAGGCGCCCTTCCACCCCTTGCGGACGGACGATCGTTCGCCCACGCTCCGGCGTCATGCCGAGCCTCGAAACTTTCCGAGAGAGCCTGGACGCCGAGACACGGGCGACCGTCGACGCCTTGCGCGCGGCGGTGCTGGCCGCCTGCCCGGACCTGGTGGAACGCCTGAAATGGAACGCCCCGAGCTTCGCGCTGGCTTCCGCCGGCGATGACGACGACCGCATCACGCTGGGCCTCGAACGCAAGGGCGGCGTACGGGTGGTGTTCCACCGAGGGGCCAAGGTGAAGGACACGGCGGGCTTCGCGTTCGAGGACACCGCCAAGCTGGCCAAGTGGCCAGCGGTGGATCGCGGGGTCATGGTGTTCGCGGACGTTCCGGCGGTAGAGGCAAAGTTCAGCGCGTTCAGCGACCTCTGCGCGCGGTGGGTGGCGGCGACGAGCTAGGAACGAAAAATCAGCCCCTGATACGCGTTACGAAAATCCGCAACCGCCTTCTCGTAGCTTCTCAGCTCCACAATCAAATGCTGCCAATTCATCTGTACGCCCTGCGTACGCAAGTAGTAGCTCAATGCATACTGCATTCTATCTTGCGATCCCTGAATGGCGGCGGCTCGAGTATAGAGCACTGCGCTTGGCCACTCACCGACGTTCAGCTCCATAAAGGCATCCAGCGCTTTTCTTAGGGTTTGATCTCGTTCGCTAAAGGCGAGGTCCAAGCCGACCCGATCGTGTTTATCGATACAAAGGCCAAACCGCGAAAAGGAGTAAACGGCCAGCTGAACAGCTTCCGCGACACCATCGGCCATATCTTGCTTTTCACGCGCTCGGCCGTCGCGAACAGCATCGATCTGGCGGCGCGTCATCTCGATGCTCACGAGGATCGCAGCGACTGTCCCCACGGATTGCGCCCAAGCAGCAACGTCACTGGCTTTCATTCCCCAGCCTTGCACAAGACTCGCAGCACAGGCGGTACCGACCAGTACGACTACAAAGATCAGGAATATCTCTCGATTACGCGTCATAAAGCACAGCTTCGCATAGCGTGCAGATACGTCCATCTGCACCACAACGCTTGTCATCCCGGAAGCCTCGGAGAGGCTGTCCGGGACCCAGGGGCCAAGCCCAGTGCGGTGCCTCCTGGGTCCCGGCTCTCCGCTTCGCTGCGGCCGGGATGACAAGCTTTGGGTGCGATCACCCAGACCCCTGGCTTCGGTCGCCCAACCCCGAAACGGGCCACACCCATGCTAGAGGTTGCGTGACTTCGCAAACGATTGCGATAGAGGTCGAAGGGTCGACGCGAAGGCGGCTCTCCCAAGTCCCATCCTCGCGAAGACCGTCCAGTTCGACGCCTCCAGCCGCGTCGTCCGGCCAAGACCGCGCCACTGCCCCACCCGGTTGGCGCGGTCTCTCGGCCCACCGCCTCAGAGCGGCAACTGCACCGTGCTCTTGACCTCTTCCAGCACCGCATATGTCCGCGTCTCGCGTACGCCGGGCATCTTCACGAGGATGTCGCCGAGGAAGCTGCGATAGGCCTCCATGTCGCGCACCCGGGCCTTGATCAGGTAGTCGAAGCCGCCGGCCACCATGTGGCACTCCAGGATCTCGGGCGCGCGGCGGACCGAGGCGGCGAAGTCCTCGAACACCTCGCCGGTCGTGCGGTCCAGCACCACCTCGACGAAGATCAGCAGCGCCCGGTCGACCTTGGCCGGGTCCAGCAGCGCCGCGTAGCCGGTGATGTAGCCGCGCTCGCGCAGGCGCCGGACGCGGTCGAACGTGGCCGCCGGCGACAGGTTGCAGCGCTTGGCCAGTTCGGCGTTGGTGATGCGGCCATCGGCCTGCAGAACCCGCAAAAGCCGGCGATCGGTGTCATCTAGAGCGGAAATGGCCATATTGAACTTTCGCCGAATAAACTTCGAAATTTAGCGGTCACAAACGTAGCACATTCGGAAAGCTTAGCGTTACACCTCCAATCGTTCCAGCCCTGCCCCGCGCCCTCCCCCCTCCTAAAGGCGCCCGGCGAAACGGTCTGACCGTAAGGGCGGAACACACGCGACGCTCGCCCCTCTCCCCCTAACCGGGCGTCGCGCAAGAGAGGAAGGGGCGCGAACTCCCCCAGCACGCGCCCCTTCCTCCCTCCCCATTTCCCGACCCATTCCCCTCCCCAGACTTCCGGCGCATCCTTCGCGCATCCGTTAACCGCGCCGGCATTCCGCGCTGGAGCGGATGATCATTTTCGGCGCTTTTACCGAAGAAGATACAGCGCCGCCGCGCGACAAACGAAGCACCTTTGCCCGAAGCCGAGTTAAACCGACGATATCCAAAACCACAGGACCGACCATGACCGACTTGGCCCACTGGGATAGCCTCGACGACGGCAAGTATCGCGACGAAGCTGCGGTGATCGCCGACCTGCTGGCCGCCAAGCCCCTGTCCAGCGAAGACCGCGCCGCCGTCCGCGCCGAGGCCGAGGCCCTGGTTCGCGGCGCCCGCCGCAGCGTCCGCAAGCAGGGCGTGGTCGAAAGCTTCCTGCAGGAGTTCAGCCTGGGCACCCGTGAGGGCCTGGCCCTGATGTGCCTGGCCGAGGCCCTGCTGCGCACCCCCGACGACGACACCCGCGACAAGCTGATCGCCGAGAAGATCGGCTCGGCCGACTGGGCCAGCCATCTGGGCGGTTCGGACAGCCTGTTCGTCAACGCCTCGACCTGGGGCCTGATGCTGACCGGCAAGATCGTCGAGCCCGACGACGACGCCAAGAAGGACCTGCCCGGCTTCATCAAGAAGATGGCCGGTCGCCTGGGCGAGCCCGTCATCCGCGCCGCCGTCGGCCAGGCCATTCGCATCATGGGCGAGCAGTTCGTCCTGGGTCGGACGATCGAAGCCGCCATCAAGCGCGCCGCCAATGACGGCGACATGTGCAGCTTCGACATGCTGGGCGAAGGCGCCCGCACCGCCGCCGACGCCGAGCGCTACGAGAAGTCCTATGCCGACGCCATCGAGACGGTCGGCAAGCTGTCGAACGCCGCCGGTCCCGAGAAGGGCCACGGCGTGTCGGTGAAGCTCTCGGCCCTGTGCCCGCGCTACGAGGCCACGCACGAGGACCGGGTGTGGGAGGAGCTCTATCCCCGCACCCTGCGCCTGGCCAAGATCGCCGCCCGCCACAACATCAACTTCACGATCGACGCCGAAGAGGCCGACCGCCTGGCCCTGTCGCTGAAGCTGCTCGACCGCCTGTGCCGCGAGCCGGAGCTGGGCGAATGGCAGGGCCTGGGCCTGGCCGTCCAGGCCTATCAGAAGCGCTGCGGCGAGGTCATCGCCCGCCTGGAGGCCCTGTCGAAGGACACTGGCCGCCGCCTGATGGTCCGCCTGGTCAAGGGCGCCTATTGGGACAGCGAGATCAAGCGCGCCCAGGTCGCCGGCCGTCCGGACTATCCGGTCTATACGACCAAGCCGGCCACCGACCTGTCGTACCTGGTCAACGCCAAGGCCCTGATCGCCGCCGCGCCGCATCTCTACGCCCAGTTCGCCACCCACAACGCCCACACCCTGGCGGCCGTGGTGCGCATGGCCAAGAACGCCGGCGTCAAGATCGAGCACCAGCGCCTGCACGGCATGGGCGAGGCGCTCTACAAGGCCGCCGACGACCTCTATGACGGCATCGTCCTGCGGGCCTACGCGCCCGTCGGCGGTCACGAGGACCTGCTGCCCTACCTGGTCCGCCGCCTGCTGGAGAACGGCGCCAACACCTCGTTCGTCCACGCCCTGCTGGACGAGCGCGTGCCGGTCGAGAAGGTCGTCACCGACCCGATCGACACCGTGGAAGCTCACCCCGACCGCCACGCCAAGATCCCGACGCCGATCGACGTCTACGGCCCGCGTCGCCAGAACTCGGCCGGTCTCGACCTGTCGGTGAAGGCCGACCGCCAGCGCCTGGAAGCGGCCATCGCCGCCCTGGACGCCGTCACCCTGTCGGCCGGTCCGCTGATCGGCGGCAAGGTCAGCGCCGGCACGCCGCCGCTGCCGGTGGTCGCCCCCGCTGACGAGCACAAGGTGGTGGGCGCGGTCTCCGAGGCCCAAGCCTCGCAGATCGACGAGGCCTTCAAGCTGGCCCGCGCCGCGCAACCGGCGTGGGACCGCGCCGGCGGCCCGGCCCGCGCCAAGGTGCTGCGCGCCATGGCCGACGCCCTGGAAGGCGATATCGACCGCCTGATCGCCATCCTGGCCCGCGAAGCCGGCAAGACCCTGTCGGACGGCATCGCCGAGGTCCGCGAGGCCGTCGACTTCTGCCGCTACTACGCGGTGCTGGCCGAGGATCAGTTCGGCGACGGCGAGCTGCTCAAGGGTCCGGTCGGCGAGACCAACACCCTCAAGCTGGCCGGCCGTGGCGTCTTCGTCTGCATCAGCCCGTGGAACTTCCCGCTGGCCATCTTCACCGGCCAGATCGCCGCGGCCCTGGCCGCCGGCAACGCCGTGCTGGCCAAGCCGGCCGAGCAGACCCCGCTGATCGCCAGCGAGGCCGTGAAGCTCTATCACGCCGCAGGCCTCGACCCGCGCCTTCTGGCCCTGCTGCCCGGCCGTGGCGAGACCGTCGGCGCGGCCCTGACCAGTCACGAAGGCCTGGACGGCGTCGCCTTCACCGGCGGCACCGACACCGCCTGGCGCATCAACCAGACCCTGGCCGCCCGCCAGGGCCCGATCGTGCCGTTCATCGCCGAGACCGGCGGCCTCAACGGCATGTTTGTCGACACCACCGCCCAGCGCGAGCAGGTCATCGACGACGTCATCCTGTCGGCCTTCGGCTCGGCCGGCCAGCGCTGCTCGGCCCTGCGCCTGCTGTTCCTGCCGGAAGACACCGCCGAGAACATCATCGACGGCCTGAAAGGCGCCATGGACGCCCTGGTCGTCGGCGATCCGGCCCTGTCGGTCACCGACGTCGGCCCGGTCATCGACGCCGAAGCCCGCGACGCACTGGAGCAGCACCAGGGCCGCCTGCGCCGCGAGGCCAAGGTTCTTCACACCCTGAAGGCTCCGGCCGACGGCACCTTCTTCGCCCCCGTCCTGGCCGAGATCCCGACCGCCGACTTCCTGGAGCGCGAGGTGTTCGGCCCGATCCTGCACGTGGTCCGCTACAAGCCCGAGAACCTCGAGCAGGTCGCCGGCGCCCTGGCGGCCCGCCGCTACGGCCTGACCCTGGGCATCCACTCGCGGATCGAGAGCTTCGCCGCCGACGTCCAGCGCCTGGTCCCGGCCGGCAACGCCTACGTCAACCGCTCGATGACCGGCGCCGTCGTCGGCGTCCAGCCGTTCGGCGGCGAAGGCCTCTCCGGCACCGGCCCCAAGGCCGGCGGCCCCCACGCCCTCCTCCGCTTCGCGGTCGAGCGCGCGGTGAGCGTCAACATCACGGCGCAGGGCGGGGATCCGGCGCTGCTGAATCTGTAGTGGTCTATCTTCACAACCGTTACGCGTGACGCCTAAGCTCCCCGGCAAAGTTCGGGGAGTTTTTGCATATGCGTTTCCTGCCTCGCGCGGTCGTCGCCGCCGCCCTGTTCGCGCCCGCGATCGCCGCCGCTCAAGTCGGGCCGATCGTCGGGGACTGGTACGGGACGCTGAAGACGCCGGGCAAGCCGTTGCCGATCGTCTTCCACATAAAGGCCGACGGGGCGACCACGGTCGACAGCCCGGCCCAACACGCCATGGGCCTGGGCGCGACGACCACGGTGACGGACGGCAAGGTCAAGGTCGCGCTGCAGGCCATCCCCGCCGCCTTCGAGGGGACCATCGCGGCCGACGGGGCGAGCTTGGTCGGCCAGTGGGGCCAGAACGGCGGCGGCCTGCCGTTGACCTTGACCCGCACCGCGCCTGCCGCCGCGCCGGCGCCCAAGCGTCCGCAGACGCCCAAGCCTCCATTCGACTACCGCGCCGAGGACGTCAGCTACACCAATCCGGTCTCGGGGCTGAAGCTGGCCGGGACCTTGACCTTGCCGCAAGGCTCCGGGCCCTATCCGGTCGCCTTGCTGATCACCGGCTCGGGCCCGCAGGACCGCGACGAGACGATCGACGGCCACAAGCCGTTCCTGCTGATCGCCGACGCCCTGACCAAGCGGGGCGTGGCGGTGCTGCGGGTCGACGACCGGGGCGAGGGCGGCTCCCAGGCCGGTGATCTTTCCAAGGTCACCACGGGCGACTTCGTCACCGACGTCGAGGCGGGCGTGGCCTTCCTGCGCGGGCGCAAAGACATCGACCCCGCCCGCATCGGCCTGATCGGCCACAGCGAGGGCGGGGTGATCGCGCCCATGGTCGCGGCCAAGGATCCGAAGATCGCCTTCGTGGTGCTGCTGGCCGGCACGGGCGTCCAAGGGGGCAAGGTCCTCGCCACCCAGGCCCGCGACATGGCCCTGGCCAGCGGCGCGTCGCCCGAGGCGGCCAAGAAGCAGGGCGACACCGTCGGCGCCGCGACCCTGCTGGTGCGGATGCAGCCCGACCCGGCCTCGGCCAAGGCCAAGATCGTCGCCCTGCTGGCTGGGCTCGGCGCGCCCCAGAAGGCCGCCGAAGCGCAAGGTGAGATGCTGACCTCGCCCTGGTTCGACTACTTCATCAAGCTCTACCCCGCCGAGGCCCTGGGCCAGGTGCGCTGCCCGGTGCTGGCCCTGAACGGCGAGAAGGACCGCCAGGTCTCGGCCGAGCAGAACCTGCCGGCGATCAAGGCGGCCCTGACCCAGAGCCCCGATGTCACCGTGACCGCCCTGCCCGGCCTGAATCACCTGTTCCAGACGGCCAGGACCGGGTCGATCTCCGAATATGCCGACATCGAGGAGACCATCGCCCCCGTCGCCCTGGCCACGATCGTCGACTGGACCGTCGCCCACACGGTGAAGAAATGACCGCCTCGCGCCGCCAGCTGCTCATCGGCCTCGCCGCGCTTCCGGCCATCGGCGCGGCCACGACGCCGAAGAGCTTCGTGGCCGTCACCGACGGACGGCTCACGCTCGACGGCAAGCCCTACCGCTTCGCCGGCGCGAACCTCTGGTACGGGGCCTGGCTGGGCTCGCCCGGCGCCACCGGCGACCGCGCGCGGCTAGGGCGCGAGCTCGACCGGCTGAAGACCCTGGGCGTCACCAACCTGCGGGTGCTGGGCGCCGGCGAGCGCTCGCCGGCCAAGGCGGCTGTGTCGCCGACCGTGCAGGAAGAACCCGGCGTCTACAGCGCCGACCTGCTGAAGGGCCTCGATTTCCTGCTGGCCGAGATGGCCCGCCGCGACATGAAGGCGGTGATCTACGTCAACAACTTCTGGGACTGGTCGGGCGGCATGCCGGCCTATCTGAACTGGGTCGGCAACGGCCCGTGGTTCCAGCAGGGCGACCCGAAACATCCGTGGCCGGAATATGCGGACTATTCGGCCCGCTTCTACGCCGACGCCAAGGCCAACGCGCTGTTCCGCCGCTACCTGACCAGTCTCGTCCAGCGGACCAACAGCGTCACCGGCCAGCCCTATCGCGACGATCCGACGATCATGGCCTGGCAGCTGGCCAACGAGCCGCGTCCGGGCGGGACCGAGGCCAAGGCCGACACGCTGCTACCGCCCTATTACGCCTGGATCCGCGAGACCTCGGCCCTGATCAAGTCCCTGGACCCGCGCCACCTGGTCTGCACCGGCAGCGAGGGCAGCATGGGGTGCCTGCGCAGCGAGGCCTGCGCGCTGGAAGCCCACCGTCCGGCCACCATCGACTACGTCACCCTGCACGTCTGGCCCAACAACTGGACCTGGATCGATCCCAAGAACCAGCCCTTGAGCTATGCCGCCGGCGAGGCCCGTTGCCGCGACTATGTCACCCGCCACATCGCGCTCGCGAAACAGCTGAACAAGCCGCTGGTCATCGAGGAGTTCGGCCTGATCCGTGATAGTCGCGCCTTCGTCCCCGGCTCGGCGACGGCCGACAAGGACCGTTTCTACCGGACGATCTACGGCCTGGCCCTCGACGACATGAAGGCGGGCGGCCCGACGGCCGGCACCAACTTCTGGGCCTGGAATGGCGAAGGCCGCGCCCAGCACCCCGACGCCTGGTTCGCCCATGGCGACAAGAGCTTCGTCGGCGATCCGCCGCAAGAGGAGCAGGGCCTCTACGGCGTCTTCGACACCGACGCGGCGACCCTGGCGGTGATCGCCGAGCACGCGGCGGCGGTGAAGGCGCTCTAGGCCAGCTTCGCCAGCGCCTGGGACAGCTGAGCCCGACGGCCACGCGTCACGCGCAGAACCTGGCCGTCGGCCATGGTGACCTCGGCGTCGCCGTTCGACAGGGCGGCGAGCGTGCGCACGCCGGCCACCGCGACGATGGTCCGGCGGTGGATGCGCACGAAGCGGTCGGGATCGAGACGGCCTTCCAGGTCGTCCAGGGTCCGGCGCACCAGGTGGGTGACGCCGCCCGCGCGGATGGCCTGGTAGTTGCCCTGGCTCTCGATCCATTCGATGTCGCGGGGGTGGATGACGAGGGCCCGGCCGCGCTCGCTGAAGACGAGGCCCTCGGGCTGAACCTGGCCGCGCCGAACCAGCAGGACGAAGCCCAGGAAGATCGACAGGCCGAACACCAGCAGCACGAAGTTGGCGGCCAGCTCCTGGCGGATCTCGCGCAGGCTGGGGACAACACGGCCGTCCAGCAGCCAGGCCTCCAGCAGACACGAGACGACGATCAGGACGAAGGCCAGGGCCGGCACGCCCAGGCCGCGCGCCCAGGCGCCAGCGCGAGCCAGGACCAGCACCGCCGGCGTCGCGGCCGCGCCCAGGGCGCCGGCGGCCAGCAGGCGCGTGACTTCGCGCAGCCACGGCGGCGGGACGCTGGCAGAGGCCAGGTTCCCGGGCTCCAAGGCGCAGACCAGCGCCAGCCAATAGAGGAAGCCCACGGCCAGCCAGCCGGGGCCGGACAGGCGCTCGAAGCGCGGAAGGGAGAGCGACGAACCCATGCCGCCATTTGCCCTCGCCGAGCCGCCGCCGTCCACGCCTCTCGCGGCGAAGTGACGAACCGAGGCCTGGACGGGACGAACCGGTCTTACCGATACGCGCGCCGGACGCGACGCTGAAGCCCTGGTCTGGGAGAGGCGAAGCGATGCGTTGGATGATGGCGGCGGTGCTTTGGGCGCTGGCGAGCCTGGCGACGGCTGGACCAGTCGCGCGGCTGGACACCGGACGGGTCGAGGGCGTCGAGACCAAGGGCGTCCGCGCCTTCCTTGGCCTGCCCTACGCCCAGCCGCCGATCGGCGACCTGCGCTGGCGAGCGCCGCGTCCGGCGGCGGCGTGGACGGGCGTTCGGCCCGCGACCGCCTTCGCCCCCGCTTGTCCGCAACGGGGCGTCTCGATGCCAGGCGAGCCGCCGCCCGTGACGAGCGAGGACTGCCTCTATCTGAACGTCTGGACGCCCGCGAAGCCGGCCGGCCGGCTGCCGGTCATCGTCTGGATCCACGGCGGCGGCTGGACCAATGGCGCGACGTCGTTGCCGCTCTATGCCGGCGACGCCCTGGCCGGGCGTGGCGTCGTGGTGGTGTCGATCGCCTATCGCCTGGGCGCGCTGGGCTTCCTGGCCCATCCGGCGCTGAGCGCGGAAGACGGCGGATCGTCCGGCGACTACGGCCTGATGGACCAAGTGGCGGCGCTGCGCTGGGTGCAGCGGAACATCGGCGCCTTCGGCGGGGACCCGACCAACGTCACCATCGCCGGCCAGTCGGCGGGCGCGATGTCGGTCAGCCTGCTGCTGGCCGCGCCCGAGGCCAAGGGCCTGTTCCACCGGGCCATCGCCCAGAGCGGCGGGGTGTTCGAGCCCCTGGACCTGGCGCCCAGCTACCACCTGGCCAAGGCCGAGCGCGACGGCGCGGCCTTCGGCGAGACGCTGGGCGCGACCACCGCCGCCGAGCTGCGGGCCCTGCCGGTCGAGGCCCTGACCGCCCCGGGCGCGGCGCGCCTGGGCCACCCGGTGATCGGCGCGCGAGTCCTGCCGCTGGCGCCGTGGGACGCCTATGCCGCCGGCCGCGAGCACCGCGTCCCGCTGCTGCTGGGCTACAACGCCGAGGAGGCGCGGTCGCTGACCGACCTGTCGACCATACGCGCCGCCACCTTCCAGGCCGATCTGGCCAAGACGTTCGGGCCGCTGCCGCCCGCCCTGCTGGCCGGCTATCCGTTCACCGACGATGCCAGCGCCCAGGCCGCGCGCGGGGCGTTCGAGCGTGACCTGCGCTTTGGCTGGGACATGTGGGCCTGGGCGCGGCTGCAGGCGCGGGCGGGGGCGCCGGCCTATCTCTACCGCTTCTCGCGCCGGCCGCCGTTCCCGGACAGCTCGGTGCGGGCCGGCTGGGGCGCGTCGCACTTCGCCGAGCTCTGGTACATGTTCGGCCACCTCCCTCAGGAGCCCTGGGCCTGGACCGACACCGACCGCCGACTGTCGGCGACCATGGTCGACCAGTGGGTCGCCTTCGCCCGCGCCGGCGACCCGAACGGCAGCGACCGTCCCGCCTGGCCTCGGTTCGACGAGGCCGATCCACGCGTGCTGGAACTCGGCGACACCCTCGCGGCCAAGCCCTTCACGCCGGGCGGCCTCGCGGGCTTCGATGCGGTCTACGGCGCGGTGCGGACGCGGTAGCTCATCCACTCGAAGAATACCGATGGCGACCCGGCATCCGCACTGCCTATGATCGCCGCATGAACCTGCGCGCGATCGACCTGAACCTGCTGGTGGTGCTGGACGCCTTGCTGGACGAGGCCCACGTCTCGCGCGCGGCCCGCCGCCTGAACCTGTCACAGCCGGCGACCTCGGCCAGCCTGGCCCGGCTGCGGCGATTGTTCGACGACCCGCTGCTGGAGCGGTTCGACGGCGCCATGCGCCTGACGCCCACGGCCGAGACCCTGCGCGTCCGGCTCAAGGACCTGCTGGCCCAGACCGACGCCCTGTTCGAGCTGCAGCCGCCCGCCCTGGAGACGGTGCGGCGCGCCGTCCGCGTGGCCACCGCCGATCACATGGCCGCCCGCGTCACCGAGCAGCTACACACAAGGCTAGCGGCCAGCGCGCCGGGGATCGATCTGGTCTTCCAGCCCTATCACGGTCCCGAAAGCGCGGTGGACGGCCTGATGAAGGCGACCACGGACCTGGCCATCACCCGCCTGCCGCACGCCGCGCCGCCGATCCGCCGCGAGGAACTGTTCGAGGAGCGCTGGCGGGTGCTGATGCGCCGTGACCATCCGGCGGCCGCGGGTTTCGACCTGGAGCGATGGCTGGCCTATCCGCACGTCTCGGTGTCCGGCGTCGGCGACCCGCGCGGCTCGGCCGACGAGACCCTGGCGAAGATGGGCCTGGCGCGCCGGGTGTCGGTGGTCGTGCCCAGCTTCCTGATCGCTCTGCCTCTCCTGCGCGCCTCGGACCTGATCTGCCTGGCCCCCACCCACAGCCTGCCGCTGAGCGACATGGAAGCCCTGGTCGCCTTCCCGCCGCCCGTGCCGATCGCGCCGTTCACGGTCCACCTGGCCTGGCACGCGCGCCATGACGCCGACGTCGCCACCCAGCATGTCGCCAACACCTTGAGGACCCTGGCGCTCTAGCCGGAACATCCATCAAGTCGATAGTTCGAAATACCATCCATCGATTGGACGAATAGAGGCCACCTCGCGAACAGTCCGCGCGCGCTGAAGGCCTCCCCGTCGCGAGGCCGGCGCATCTGTTCGGAGACGTCGATGATTTCGCCCCCGTCGCGCAGGCAGGCGCTTGGCCTTGGAGCCTCGAGCGTAGCCTTGGCCGTTTCCGGCTGCGCGGCCCTCCGTCCCCGCAAGGCCGAAGCGGCGCTGATCCGCTACAGCCGCGACCTACCGATCCCGCCGACTCTGCAACCGACCCGGATCGACGCCGCCGGCGCGCACTACGAGATCGAGCAACGCGAGGCGGCCTTGGACATCCTGCCCGGGCTGAAGACCACGGCCTGGACCTATGGCGGCGCCTTTCCCGGGCCGACGATCCGGGCGCGGCGCGGGACGCCGGTCATCGTCCGCCATGTGAACAAGCTGTCGACGCCGACCGTGGTCCACCTGCACGGCGGACGCACGCCGCCGGCCTCGGACGGCTTTCCGACCGACGCCATCTTCCCCAGCAGTTTCGCGGGACCGGCCTTCGCCATGTGCGGTCCCGGCATCGACCTGTCGACGGTCCAGGCCACGATCGGCGACACGCGGGCTTACGTCTATCCGAACGACCAGCCGGCCGCGACGCTCTGGTACCACGACCACTGCATGGGCGGCTCGGGCCGTAACACCTATATGGGCCTGGCCGGCTTCTACATCCTCGACGACGCGGACGAGGCCGCCCTGCCCCTGCCGCGCGGCGACCAGGACGTGCCGCTGATGATCTGCACGCGGCGCTTCACGGCCGACGGGGCCTTCGTCTACGACCATCACGGCTATACCGGCGCCGGCGGCCCGGTGATGCTGGCGAATGGCGCGCCCTGGCCGCGCCTGAAGGTCCAGCGTCGCAAGTACCGCCTGCGCCTGCTCAACGCCGACAACGCCAGCCCGCTGGACCTGGCGCTGGAGGACGGCCGGCCGATGGTCCAGATCGCCTCGGACGGCGGCCTGCTGGAGCGCCCGGTCTCGCTGACGCACCTGCCGCTAGCCATGGCCGAGCGGGCCGAGGTGGTGGTCGACTTCGCCGACTGCGTGGAAGGCCAGACCCTGCTGCTGCTGAACCGCCGGGGCCGGGGCGGCATGGCCGAGATCATGCGGTTCGAGGTGGAGGGCGGCGCGGTCGAGGACCTCGCCCGCATTCCCGACCGCCTCGCCGTCATCGAGCGCTTGCGCCCGGAAGACGCCGTGCGGCTGCGCGACTTCACCTTCGGGGCCAAGCCGATCGCCAAGCTGCAATTCCCGCCGATCGCCTGGACCATCAATGGCCGCCGCTTCGATCCCGAACGGGTCGACGCCAAGCCCAAGCTGGGCGAGGTCGAGATCTGGCGCTTCACCTACGAGAAGACGCCCTTCCCCAAGCATTGCCACCCACCGCATGTCCACCTGACCCACTTCCAGGTGCTGGAGCGCAACGGCAAGCCGCCGCCGGCCCACGAAGGCGGCTGGAAGGACACGGTGTCCCTGGAGGGCGACGAGACGGTCAGCGTGGTGGTGCGCTTCGACGGCTATCGCGGTCGCTACCTGCTGCATTGCCACAACCTGGAACACGAAGACCACGACATGATGGCGCGCTTCGACGTGGTCTAGGCTATCCGCCGGTAGCCCGCCGCACCGCCTCGGGCAGGCGCGGCGCCAGGCGGCGGGTCTTCATCGCCGCGCCGTCGGTGTTGCGGAAGCCGACCAGCACATCGGGCTCGACGCCGCCGATCTCGTTGGAGCCGTCGGCGCGCAGCCGCAGGCAGTCGGGCAGCGACAGGCGGCCGCCGCTGTTCTTCAGCACCACGGGACCGGCCTCGGTGGCATGGCCGCAACCCGCGCCCAGGGTCGGCGAACCCAGGAGGATACCGGCCTTGTTGTCCTGGATCATGGCCGCGAACTCTTCCGAGGCGCTGGCCGACCGGCCGTCGACCAGCACGATCAGCGGGCCGGACCAGACGCCCTCGCGCCAGGTCCATTTCACGGGGCGGAACACCGACTGGCCCCACGGCTTGTCGGCCAGGGCGACCGGATCGCCCGAGGCGCGGACGCCGCTGCTGTAGCCGGCGTCGACCAGCAGGGCGCACGGCTGGCCTTCGACGCAGGGCTTGCGGGCTTCGGCGGCGCGGTCGCGCAGGACCCTGGCCTCGGCCAGCAGGGCGGCCTTAGCGGCGCCCCGCTCCTTGCCGACGTTCATCTCGATATCCAGGGCCAATGCGTCCAGGTTGTCAGCCGCCTGGGGCGAGCGGACCAGGCGCATGGGCGCGCTCTTGAGGCGGATCGGCGTGACCATGCGGGCGGCGATCTCGGCCCATTCGCGGCCGCCGCCGTTGCCGGCTAGGTCGATCATCAGCACCTGCGCGCCCGTCGCCTTCACGGAGGCCAGACGCGCGGCGAAGCGGTCGGTCAGTTCCTGGTAGACGGCGGTGTCCAACCGGTCATCGCAATCCCTGTCGCAGGGCTTGTCCAACGGCAGCTTCAGCCTGGCGGCGGCGGCCTCGCAGACGGCCGGATCGGCCATGAAGATGTTGATCTGCACGACGCCGAGCTTGCGACCCTCGACGGTGACCAGGCCGCCTGGGAACTCGCGCGCGCCCTCGCCCGTGTCCAGCGGCGTCCAGCCCGGCAGGCCCGAGGCCACCGGCGGGCGCGGGCGGAAGGGGCGCTGGTCGGCGCAGGGCGGCGCGGCCGGCGCCGAGACCTTAGGGGCCGGCGCGGCCGGGCTCCAGTCCATCTGCACGTGGCCGTCGGCCAGGGACGCGAGGGCGCGGTCGACCAGGGCGCGGGCCTCGGCGTCCGACGTGGTCTTGGCGAGGCCGGCCTCCAGCGTCTTGAAACTGGTGTCGAGGTTCAGGCTCCGGTCGACGGTCAGCCAGTCGAGATTGGCGTAGCGGCCGCCCAGCGCGGCGCGGATCTGGCGGGCGTCCTCGATCCAAGGCGCGGGATCATAAGCGAAGGCGGGCGCGGCGACACCCATCAGGGCGAAGGCGACGACGGCGGCGCCAAGGCGCGAGATCATGGTGGTCCCCCGGAAAGCTTCACCAAGCCTCGTAGTCGGCGAACACGGCTCCGCCACGTTAAAACGGCGAAATAGTGGATTGTTACCGGTGTCACGCGTGCTACCGCTTCGATGACGCTTCACGAGAAAGCGCGGAGGACGCCGCATGGACACCGCCCAAACCCGCCGCACCCTGATCACGGGCGCCGCCGCCCTGACGGCCTTCGCCGCCCTGCCCCGCGCCGGCTTCGCGGCCGAGAAGCGTTCGCCGGTGGTGGCGACCACGGCCGGCAAGGTACGCGGCTATGTCGAGGGCGAGGTCAGCGTGTTCAAGGGCCTGCGCTATGGCCAGGACACCGGCGGCGCGCGCCGCTTCTCCGCCCCCGTGAAGCCCGAGCCCTGGACCGACGTGAAGGACGCCCTGGCCTATGGCGCGTCCTGCCCGCAGGGCAAGGGCGAGGATGAGACGCAGGGCGAGGACTGCCTGTTCCTGAACGTCTGGACCCCCGCCAAGGCCAGCAAGGCTGGCCTGGCCGACGGCGGCAAGCGGCCGGTGATGTTCTACATCCACGGCGGCGCCTACAACACGGGCTCCGGCAGCCATCCCTGGTACGAGGGGACCAAGCTGGCCAAACGCAGCGACGTGGTGGTGGTCACCGTCAACCACCGCCTGAACGCCTTCGGCTATCTCTATCTCGCCCGCCTGTTCAACGATCCGTCGGTGGCCGACAGCGGCAACAACGGCCAGCTGGACCTCGTCCTGGCCCTGCAGTGGGTGCGGGACAATATCGCCGCGTTCGGCGGCGATCCGAACCGGGTGATGCTGTTTGGCCAGTCGGGCGGCGGCGCCAAGATCGCCACGCTGCTGGCCCAGCAGAACGCCAAGGGCCTGTTCCACCGCGCCGCCACCATGAGCGGCCAGCAGGTCACCGCCGGCGGTCCGTTCAACGCGACCAAACGCGCCAAGGCCTTCATGGACAAGACCGGCGCCAAGGACCTGGCCGCCCTGCGCGCCCTGCCCGCCGACAAGATGGTCGAGGGCCTGCGCGCCACCGATCCGATCGCCGGCTCGGGCGGCGTCTATATGGGTCCGGTGCTGGACGAGCGGACCCTGACCCGCCACCCGTTCTTCCCGGACGCCTCGCCGGTGGGCCTGTCCGTGCCGATGATGTGCGGCAATACCCACGACGAGACCAAGGGCTTCATCGGCTGGGACGCCAGCGTGTTCCCCAAGACCTGGGACGAGGTGATCGCCAAGCTGCCGGGGCAGTTCAACGCGCGGATCGACATCGATCCCGAGACGGTGGTGGCCTTCTACCGCCAGACCTATCCGAACTATTCGCCGTCGGACGTCTATTTCGCCGCCTCGACGGCCGGTCGCTCGTGGAAGGCGGCGATCATCCAGGACGAGGAACGCGCCAAGGCCGGCGCCCCGGCCTTCGCCTATCAGGTCAACTGGAAGTCGCCCAAGGACGGCGGCGTCTTCGGCGCGCCGCACACCATCGACATCGGCCTGGTGTTCGGCACGCTGGACGCCAAGGGCTCGATCGTCGGAAGCGGGCCGGAGTCGGTGGCCATGTCGAACACGGTCAGCGACGCCTTCGTCCGCTTCGCCGCCACGGGTGATCCCAATGGCGGGACCCTGCCCAAGTGGGAGCCCTACACCCTGCCCCGCCGCCAGACGATGGTGTTCGACACCACCTCGCGGCTGGAGGACGACCCGCGCGGGGCCGAGCGCGAGTTCTTCAACCGCGTGCCGTTCACTCAGTTCGGGACTTAGGTTCGTAAGGCAGCGTCGGCGGCAGGTGCTGGACCAGGATCCGCGCCGTCGGCTCCCGCTCGGGCTCGACCGGCGGCGGCTCGCCGAACACGGCCTGCCAGAGGGCGATCCACGCTCTACGCTCTTCGTACTCCACCGGGACGCTCCTTTACGGGGAGTAAAAAGGTCGGCGGAACAAGGAGTTGCTGGTTAACGGCGCGATAACCAGGAAATCGTGCTGAAGCTTTTAAACAAGATGCTCCCCCGCGATGCGGGGGAGCTGTCGCGGAGCGACTGAGGGGGCTAGCTGGGGGGAACGCCGCGTGGGGGGGGGGCC
>NZ_JBWKMV010000004.1:0-578670 GCF_059415225.1 Caulobacter sp. GW821-FHT10E02 | reverse complement strand
GGGGTGGAGCAGCCCGGTAGCTCGTCAGGCTCATAACCTGAAGGTCACAGGTTCAAATCCTGTCCCCGCACCCAAGGGTCTTTTCGAGAAACAGCCGCCTTCGGGCGGCTTTTTTCGTTTCCGGGCTCCGATTTCACGGCAGTTTCAGCTTGGCGGCGATGGCCGACCACGGCACGAGCTTGAAGTTCTGGTGCTCGGGCGGCGAGATGTTGCGGCCGTCCTGGGCCACGAAAGCCCCGGCTTCCAGGCCCGCGCCGAGCGAGGCGCTGGTCACCTCCAGGCCGTCCGTCTCCGAGATCCCGTCGACGCCGGTGTCGCCATTGGCGGTGACCGCGAACCCGCCGACATAGGCGTTATCGCCCTCGCGCCGGAACACCGCGTAGCTGTTGTTGCCCTGGCTGGAGACGACCAGATAGCCCTTGCCGCCGGCCTGGGCGTAGAGGCCGACGCCTTCGAGGTCGTCCTTCAGCGCGGGGTTGTCGGCGACGCGGGCGATGGCCTTGCGAGCCGCGCCCGCCTTGGCGTCAGCGCCGAGTTTCCAGAGCGCGACGTCCTCTTCGGCGACATAGAGCGCGCCGGTGTCGTCGTCGGCGACGCAGCCTTCGGTCTGGGTGTCGAACTTGACGTCGCGTACCGGCTGGGCGGCGACCTTGCTGGTCTTGGTGGCGGTCAGCTTCCACTGGCGCACTAGGCCGTCGGGATCGCTGATAAACACGAAGGTCCCGCCCTTGCGGTCGCGGTACATGCACAGGCCATACGGGTCCGAGAGCCCCGTGGCCTGGACGCCGTCGGCGACGCTGGTCAGCTGGCGGGTGTCTGGATCGATCGTGTAGAGCGCGATCGCCTTGCGAGTCCGGTCACTGGCCGCGATCAGGGTCACGGTCTTGCCGGCGAGCTTGAAGCCGCCGCGCAGGTCGACATTGTTCATCTTGCCGTCGGGCAGGAACTGCAGGCGCTGACCAGACAGGTCATAGACCAGCAGGCCGCCCTTCTTGTCGGTGGCGATGATGGCGCTCTTGGCCGGATCGGTCGGATGGACCCAGATAGCCGGATCGTCGGCGGCGTCGCCGTCGTGGTCGACCGGCTGGGTCTCCATCGTCGGATGGACGAGCGCCAGCTTGCTGGGCGTGGCCTCCGGCGCGTCCTGGCCGGGCGACAGTTTCAGGGCCGAGGCGACTTCGCGCCACGAGACAATCTTGCTGTTGGCGCCGGCCTTGCGGTCGTCGGCGATCAGCAGGGCGCCGCCCGACAGGCTTGCGCCGACCGGGGCGCGGACGCCGAACAGACCCGAGGCGGCCTCGATCCCATCGACCTTGAAGCTGCCCACGAACCGGTCGTCCGCATTGCGGTCATAGACCGTGTAGTCGCCGGCGTCGGCATTGGCCGCGACCAGGTAGTCGCCGCCCTTGCCGCCGTTGAGGATGGCCAGGCCGCCGACCTCGCCGGCGAGGTGCCCCAGGCGGTTGATGTCGACGATGACCGGGACCGGCTCGGCCTCGGGATCGGCGTCGTAGCGCCAGATGCCGACCGCCTGCTGGGCTACATAGAGCGCGCCGCTGGCATCGTCGGCGACGCAGTACTTGGCTTCGGACGACAGGGTCAGGTGGCGCACGACGCGGCCGTCGATCTTGCCGTCGGGGGCCGCGAACAGCAGCCATTGATCGAGATTGCCGCTGCGGCTTATGGCGAAGGCATAGAGCGCGCCGTCGCGGGCGCTGCGGTGCAGGCAGACGCCTTCGCCCGAGAAGCCGAGCATCAACGGCTTGGCGTCGATCGCCGTGGTCTCGCCGCTGGCGTAGTCGCGGGCGAACAGGCGCAGGCGGCCGGCCTGGCGGTCCAGCGCGGCGATCAGGGCGCGCTTGCCGTCGTCGCGGGCGTCGATGGCGTAGACCTCGCCGCCGGGGATCGCGGCGGTGCGCTGGCCGTCGAGGCCGTACAGTTCCAGCCCACCCAACTCGCCGCTGGCGGCGATGACGCTGCGGGCAGGATCGGCTGGATCACGCAGCAGCACCACGCTGTTCGCGCCGCCCTGGGCGGTCGGGACGGTGGCGCCGATCACGCCCACGCTCGGCGCGACGGTCTGAGCCAGAGCGGGCGTGGCGGTGATCAGGGCCAACAGGCTGGCGGTGAGCTTCAGACGGTCCATCCTCCGCGCTCTAAGGCGGTTCTGTGTCAGATATTATCGTTCGGTGACGCCCCGCTCCCTCACCAGAACCGCTTGGCGTCGAGCAGGTCGTCCAGCGCCTCGCGGGCCGCGTCGAGCAAGGCGTCCTCTTCATCGACGAAGGCCACGCGCGAGACGTCGCGGACCTGGGCCGCGTCGCCCTGAGCCACGGTCTCGACCAGGGTCTGGCGGACGCTGCGATCGTTCAGGGCGCCCAGCGTGTCCTGCACCTTCCGCGAGGCTTCGAGGAAATGTTCGACGCGCTTGGGGTGATCGGGGAACAGTGGGCTGAGGTCCTCGACGGCGTAGCGCAGGGTCTTTCCCTTCAACCTCAGCCGGTGGCGCGCCTCGGCGTCGAGGTCGTCGAAGTGCTTGGCGCGGCTCTTCACCTGCTTGAGCCGATGATCGAGCACCTCGGCCGCGAAGGCGTCGGCGCGGCTGTCGCGCAGACGCGCCAACTGCGGATCGGTCGACCACTCGCCGGTCTCCAGCCAGGCGGCCGCTTCCAGCAGCACGTCGCGGGCCTGTGGGCTGGCCAGCGCCGCCTCCATGCGCAGATAGGCGTTGGCGCGGGCGGCGTTCAGGGCGCGCTCGAACTCGTCGCGGCCGTCGAACTTCGCCCCGTCACGCGCCGCGTCCCAGACCTCGCCGATGAAGACATCGAGGTCGCGGGCCATGTCGAATTCGCCGGCCAGCCAGTGCAGGCCGTCGTCGAGGATCTGGGCGGCGGCGTCCTGCGCCAACGGCTTGAAGATCTTCAGCAGCGCCCGCAGCCGCCGGGTGGCGACACGAGCCTGGTGCACGCCTTCGGGCTCGGGCCGCTCGCGCAGCGATTCCAGCGCCGAGCAGAGATGAGCGAGGTCGGCATGGCCCAGGGCCTGCAGCGCCTCGCCGACCGTGGCGTGCGGGTCCAGCGTCGCGGCCTGCCGGCGCGGAGAGGCGGCGTCATCGCCGGCGGCCAGGCCGTAGCCGCGCTCGGCCTTGCTGACCAGCGACAGCCGCAGCGGCACGTGGCGGGCGACGTCGCGGGCCAGATCGAACAGCGCGCTGGCCGGGCCGCTCTTCAGTTCCAGTTCCAGCTCGCAGACGGCAGCCTGACGCCCCTTCGCCAGCAGCTCGCCCTGATCAAGAGCGGCCTCGATCACCGCCTCGCCGACCTGGACCAGCCGCACGGTGCGCTCGACGCGGGTGGTGAACACCGGCGCCAGGGTCTGGCCGGCCAGCATGGCCGCGGCCGGAGTGCGGGACAGGGCGTCGCGGTCGGGATCGGGGCCGGCGATCGCCTCTTCCCATTCGCCGCGCGAGAATACCCCGCCGGCCGAGGCCGATTTCAGGGTCTGCTTGCGGCCGCCCTCGCCATCGCGCACTCGCAGGCCGAAGCCCGCCTTGCGCAGGATGTGGCCGGGAGTGTCGAAATAGGTGGCGTCCAGCTGGCGCACCGCGCCCTCGCCCCGCAGATGGGCCAGGGCTTCCGGCGCCGCCTCGGGCGGGATCAGGAACTTCAGTTCGATCTCGCGATCCATGACCTGACCAACTCCTGGGCCGCGCGTCTGCTCCCGCAAGGTGATGCCGCGTCGCCTGCGTCTTGCCAAGTGTTTGACGCGGGTCCAAACGTTCGCGCCATGAGTCAGATCAACGCTTCCCCCCGCCACGATTGGACCCTCGCCCAAGTCGAGGCCCTGTTCGACCTGCCGTTCATGGAGCTGGTCTTCCACGCCGCGACGGTTCACCGCGAGTGGTACGATCCGTCGGAAGTGCAGCTGTCGCAGCTGTTGTCGGTCAAGACCGGCGGCTGCGCCGAGAACTGCGGCTATTGCAGCCAGTCGGCCCACTTCAAGACCGGCCTCAAGGCCGAGAAGCTGATGGCCACCGAGGACGTGGTGGCCAAGGCCCGTGCGGCCCGCGACGGCGGAGCCCAGCGCTTCTGCATGGGCGCGGCCTGGCGCGAGCTGAAGGACCGTGACCTGCCCAAGCTGGCGTCGATGATCGGCGAGGTTAAGGCCATGGGCATGGAGACCTGCGCCACGCTGGGCATGCTGACCGCCGACCAGGCCAAGGCCCTCAAGGAGGCCGGCCTCGACTACTACAACCACAACCTCGACACCGGCCCGGACTACTACAAGGACGTCGTCACCACGCGCACCTACCAGGAGCGCCTCGACACCCTGGCCCACGTCCGCGACGCCGGCATGAGCACCTGCTGCGGCGGCATCGTCGGCATGGGCGAGACCCGCCGCGACCGCGCCGGCCTGCTGCATCAGCTGGCCACCCTGCCGTCGCATCCCGACAGCCTGCCGATCAACGGCCTGGTGCCGGTCAGCGGCACGCCGCTGGGCGACAAGGTGCTGGCTGAAGGCAAGGCCATCGACTCCATCGAATTCGTCCGCACCATCGCCGTCGCCCGCATCGTCTGCCCGAAATCCATGGTCCGCCTGTCGGCCGGCCGCGAGGGCATGAGCCGCGACCTGCAAGCCCTGTGCTTCATGGCCGGCGCCAACTCGATCTTCGTCGGCGGCAAGCTGCTGACGACGCCGCTCCCCGGCATGGACGAGGACAGCAAGCTGTTCCAGGACCTGGACCTGCGGCCGATGGGCGGCAAGGTGCAGGTCGAGGCCAAGGCGCACACGCACGAGCACGAGATCGTCGCGGCGGAGTAGGGCGGCGGCGACACGGCTCCGCCGCTTCACGCGGTGGGGCCGCTGAAGTTCTGAAAGGGACCGCGGAGCGCCGGGCCACGCCCGGAGTGTGTGAGTGAAGTACCGTTTCGACGAAGCCTTAGCGCTCCGCGTAGTCCGTTATCCGGAAGCCTTCGAGAGCGCGGGGTCTCAACCCGCTCCCGACGTTTGGGCCTCCGACGGGCGGGCCAGGGCGACGACCCCGGTCCCGGACGCACAGGCGGTTTCAGCCCGTGCCTGCCGCGCCCGCCGAGCCCTCGCCGCCGGAGCTTCGTCCCATGTTTCAGGGAACCCGCGCCCGGATCCGCCACGAAGGGACTCCCCGAAAGAAGCCCGGCGAGCGCTACCCGCTCGACCACCCCTGACAGCCGTCACGATCGCCGGCCGGACGTCCCTTTCGCGCTGTCAGGTGAGGAAGAGTATGGGGCGGGGTTGAGCGCGGATCATTCAGGGCCGCGTAAAATCGAGAAGTGGTTGATTTCTCGGAACTCCATCTTGCGAACGTCGAGGATACAGCGCCCTGTATCCCCGTAGATCCTCCCCCGCGTTGCGGGGGAGGTGGCCCGGAGGGCCGGAGGGGGCGAGCTCGGCCAGCTTCCAGTTAGCCCCCTCAGTCGCTTTGCGACAGCTCCCCCGCATCGCGGGGGAGCATCTGGGCGCCCCTACTTTTTGGCGTCCTTAACCGCGTCCTTCAGCTCACCCTGCTTCAAGTTCCCGGCGACCTTGTCCTTTTTGCCTTCGGACTTCAGGTCCTTGTCGCCGACGATCTTGCCGACGCCGGACTCGACCTTGCCCACGGTTTCCTGCTTGCGCCCGGCTTCCTTGTCGCAGGCGGCGAGGCCGGTCAGGGCGATCATCAGGGTCAGCGGCAAGACAAGGCGGTTCATGGGAAGGCTCCGAGGGGCGCCCCAAGCGGGGCCATGCCCCTACAACGCAAACTGCGCCGTTCGCGATCCGGTCTCGGAAGACCGCCGTGCTTACATCTCACGGCGAGACGATCGCAGGGCTGCGGCCTCCAGGAGATTTAAGGATCAGGTCGGCTTTTGACCCGCTGCGGAAATCTGGCGCAGTGCGTCCTTCGAGGCGCGCTGAGGAGCGCGCACCTCAGGATGAGGCATTCGGTGCAATGAGGTCCTCATCCTGAGGTGTGAGCCGAAGGCGAGCCTCGAAGGACGCACTGCGTGTCCGCTAACCACCCACAGCCGCCTCTCGGCGCTACCGCTCCTCGTCGAACCGGTTCGCCACCAGTTCGCACAGCGCTTCCACCGCCGACCCGGCTTCCGGGCCCTCGGCGGTGATGTCGATGGTCGAGCCGATGCCGGCGGCCAGCATCATCAGGCCCATGATCGAGCGGGCGTCGACGGAGGAGCCTTCGCGGCTGACGGTCACCTCGGCGTCGAAACCGGACGCCAACTTCACGAACTTCGCCGAGGCCCGCGCGTGCAAGCCGCGCTCGTTGACGATCTCGACCGTTCTTGAAGCCATGCCCTACTTTTCCCCCGCGAGCACGTAGGAGGCCACGGAGATGTACTTGCGTCCAGCCTCTTGAGCGTGGGCGACGCAGGCCTGCAGGGTCTCGCGCTGGCGCACGCTGGCCAGCTTGATCAGCATGGGCAGGTTCAGGCCGGCGATGACCTCGGCCTTGGTCTGCTCCATGACCGAGATGGCCAGATTGCTGGGCGTGCCGCCGAACATGTCGGTCAGCAGGATGACGCCGTCGCCGTCTTCGTCGACGGCGGCGCAGGCCTTCAGAATGTCGGAACGGCGGCGTTCCATGTCGTCCTCGGGGCCAATGCAGATCGCCTTCACGGCGGCCTGCGGCCCGACCACATGCTCCATCGCGGAGACGAACTCTTCCGCCAGACGCCCGTGCGTCACGATCACGAGCCCGATCATGCCTTGTATCTCAACAGGGATCCCCATTCCGTCGCGACCGGGAGAGCGTCGCGCGGGCGGCCTTGATACGCTCGTTAGGGAGCGACTCCAAGAGACTGCATCATGCGTCGGATTTTCAAGGGGGCGGAGGGTTCTCGCGGCCACAGGTCGAAAACGGGAACGGAAACACCCGTTATCGTCTCCTCGCGCGGATCGGGCAGGCGCTCGACGACGGCGGGGTCAGCGACGCAGCGGATGAGCAGCGCGATCTCGCAAAAGGGCAGGGCGCCAGCGTCGATCACGCCCAGGCCGCGCACTTCCAGCAGGCCGGAGAGGGTTTCGGGGGCCTTGCCGTAGAGGCGGCCGCCGGCGGCGAAGGTCAGCACCCGGTCGTCGGCGACCAGCCGGAAGCCGGCGTCGAGGGTGCGCAGGGCCAGGTCGCTCTTGCCGATTCCCGACGGCCCCTCGATCAGGGCGCCGCGCCATAGGCCATCCTGACGCAGGGCGATCAGGCCGGCGTGGCGAGGTTCGGAGCGAATCACTCGCGCACTTCCGGCAGCTCGACCACGAAGCGGGCGCCGACGACGGCGCCGGTCTGGTCCTTGCGGTTCTCTGCGTGGATCTGGCCGCCGTGGGCCTCGACGATCTGGCGGGCGATGGACAGGCCCAGGCCCGAATTGCCGCCGAACGCCCGGCCCTTGGGGCGCGAGGTGTAGAAGCGCTCGAAGATGGTCTCGAGATTGTCGGGCGGCATGCCCGGGCCGTCGTCGTCGACGATGACGGTGGCCTTGCCGCGCGGACGGATCAGCATGACCCGCACCTCGCCGTCGTCGGGGCTGAACGAGCGGGCGTTGTCGATCAGGTTGCGGAACACCTGGCCGATGGGGGTCTCGCGCGCCATCACCAGGACTGGCCGTGGTCCTTCGACGCCGAAGCGCACGCGGACGCTGCCGGGAGCCGGACCGGGCCGCAGCTGGGTCTCGTAGAGGCCGGAGACCTCGCTCAGCAGCTTGGCCAGGTCGATCGCCTTGGGATGCTCGCGCGACAGCTCGGCGTCCAGGCGCGAGGCGTTGGAGATGTCGGTGACCAGGCGGTCCAGGCGGTTGACGTCGTTCTGCAGGATGGCCAGCAGCCGCGCCCGGGCGGCGGGGTCGGTGACCAGGTCCAGGGTCTCGATGGCCGAGCGGATCGAGGTCAGGGGGTTCTTGATCTCGTGGGCGACGTCGGCGGCGAAGCGCTCGATGGCGTCCATGCGCTCGGAGATCGAGTGGGTCATGTCCTCCAGCGAGCGCGACAGGTCGCCCAGCTCGTCGCGGCGCTCGGACAGGTCGGGCAGGGAGATGGCGCGCGCGCCTTGTAGGCGCACGTGGTCGGCGGCGCGGGCCAGGCGCAGCACCGGCACCGCGATCAGGCGGTGCAGCAGCACGCTGGAGACCAGGATCGCGGTCATGGCCACGATGATGAAGGGCAGCAGGGCCTTGCGCTCGGCCGAGATGATCTCGTCGACATCGCCGGCCTCCAGGGTCAGGACGCCCAGCACCGCGCGGACGTGCTGGATGGGGATCGAGACCGACACCACCCGCTCGCCATCCTCGGACATGCGGGTGCCGGCGACCGGGCGACCCTTCATGGCGCGGGCGATCTCGTTGGACAGCGCCTTGCGGGCCTTTTCGGCGCGGGCCTGGGCGGCGGGGGTCAGGTGCGGGGCGGTGTCCTTGTCGCCCGGCTTGCGGGCGGGCGGCAGCACCTTCCAGTCCACGCGGTCGGCGACGACGAACGAGTCGGCGAGGGCCTTGCCGTGGGCGTCGAACAGCCGAGCGCGCTGGTTGCGCGGAATGAACAACACCTGCAGCAGCTGGCTGGCGACATAGGGGTCCAGCGCCGGCTCGGGCTCGCCGACCGTGGCGGTCTGGTCGATGACGTTGGCGATCAGCTCGCCCTGGGTGGTCAGGCTGTCGATGCGCGCGGCGACGAGGCCGCTGCGCAGCTCGTTCAGCACCAGGGCCCCGACGATGACGATCGCCAGGGCCAGCACGTTCAAGACGATGATCAGCCGGCCGAGCTTGGACCCGCGCGGCCAGACGAAGCGTCGCCTGGCCTTGGGGGCGACTTGGTCGCCAGCTTGGGGGCTCTGAGCCTCAGGACTCGCGGTAACGGTAGCCAACGCCGTACAGGGTCTCGATGGAGTCGAACTCGGGATCGACCTGACGGAACTTCTTGCGCATGCGCTTGATGTGGCTGTCGATCGTGCGGTCGTCGACATAGACCTGATCGTCGTAGGCGGCGTCCATCAGGTTGTCGCGGCTCTTCACGAAGCCGGGGCGCTGGGCCAGGGCCTGCAGCAGCAGGAATTCGGTGACGGTCAGGCGCACGGGGCGGCCGTCCCACAGGCTGTCGTGGCGGGCCGGGTCCAGCGTGAGCTTGCCGCGCTTCATCACCTTGGAGCCCGCCGCCGCGGCGGCCGAGCCGGCCATCGGGGCCAGATCCTCGTCGTCCGGGCGGGCGCGGCGCAGCACGGCCTTCACCCGCTCCAGCAGCAGGCGCTGGCTGAACGGCTTGTGCATGTAGTCGTCGGCGCCGAGGTTGAAGCCGAGGATCTCGTCGATCTCGTCGTCCTTGGACGTCAGCATGATCACCGGGATCTCGGACGTCTGGCGCAGGCGCCGCAGCACTTCCATGCCGTCCATGCGGGGCATCTTCACGTCGAGGATCACCAGGTCCGGCGGGCTGGCCTCGACCCCTTCGAGGCCGGCGACCCCGTCGTAATAGGCCTTCACGGCGTGACCATGGCTTTCCAGGGCCAGCGAGACGGAGGCGACGATGTTCTCGTCGTCGTCAATGAGCGTGATGGCGGCCATCTGGTCGATCTTGTCCTTAGCCTTTTCTTGGGCCGGTCGATCCTATCGGTCGAACGTCCTGGCTTCAACGCGCGGCGCGGTAAAGCTTTCCCTGCTTCTTCCTGGGGCTTTGCGGCGCGGCCAAGGCGCGATTGAGGCGCAGGGTGTCCCTCAACCTCACCTTAAGGTCTGGGGACCCATAGTGAGGTCACCTTCAGCGGGGCAGGCATGGGCCAGGTTCACTACGAACTCTTTGTCCGACGGAAAGTCGGCGCGCAGTGGACGCTCGAGATCGCCACGGAAAACCGCACGCATGCGCTGCAGGTGGCCGAGGACGTCCTCGTGCAGAGCCGCGCCATCGCCGTGCGCGTCAGCAAGGAAACCCTCGACGAGTCGACCGGCGAGTACAAGTCGATCGCCATCTTCACCAAGGGCATGGTCGACGGCGGCAAGCCTAAGAAGGAGGTCGAGGACCGCGATCCCCTCTGCGTGCAGCCGGCCGACCTCTACACCGCCCACGCCCGTGACCGCATCGGCCGCCTGCTGGAAGGCTGGCTGGTCCGTCACAAGGCCACGCCGTTCGAGCTGCTGCACCGTCCCGACCTCGTCGAGAAGCTCGAGGCGTCCGGCACCGACCTGCAGCACGCCCTGCAGAAGATCGCCATTCCGGAAGCCGAGGCGCGCGGCCAGACCGTGCACGAGGTCATCCGCCACTTCCAGGGGCTGGTCGAGCGCACGATCGCCAACCTCAACAAGGCCTTCAAGAAGGGGGCCCTGCCGGACCTCGACAAGGAAGGCTTCGCGAAAGCCGCCGAGCGCCTGGTCGCCGATCCGGACCGCGCCTTCCTGCTGGGGGCCGGCGTCGCCGCCTCGATCGCCCCGGCCGTCTCGTGGTCGGCCAAGATCGCCCGCCTCCTGGACCTGGCCGACGCCGCGCCGCAGGACCCGCGCGCCCGTGTCGGCGCCCTGGCCGCCATCGAGCAGCCGCTGGCCGAGATCATCGGCTCGCGCGCCGGCATGGCCGACCTGCTGGACACCACCAACGAAGACCTGGGCGTCACCCTGGCGGCCATGACCCGGATGACCGGCGGCATGGCGGTCGAGGCCCTGATCAAGATCGAGGCCAGCGTCCGCACCGTCATGCCGGAGCTGTCGGGCACCGCCAAGCGTCTCGGCGAATGGCTGTCGAGCGACAACTTCCCGAGCGTGCGCAAGGCCATCGCCGAGCGCGTGCTGGCCGAGCTGAACGGCGTGCGTCGTCTGAAGCCGACCGACGCCGAGGCCGAGATCGAGTATCTGCGCGCGCTCGCCATGAGCCTGACGGCCGCCGCCGGCCGCATCCTCCAGGCCGAGGACATCCAGGGCGCGTTCACCACCCGCTCCAAGACCCTGCTGAACGGCGACTTCATCGAGTCTCTGCTGGGCCGCGACCGCTCGGCCTATGAAGAGATCAAGATGCTGATCCGCCTAGCCGAGAACGTCATGGGCGCGGTCAACAAGCGCAACGCCGCCCGCTGGCTGAACGCCAATATCAGCGCCATGCGCTTCGAGAAGGAACTGCGCGCCGGCCCCGACTCGCCGGTCGCCAAGCTCAGCAACCTGGCCGGCCTGCAACGCCAGCTGGTCCGCTCGGGCCTGGTGCGCGAGGACTTCGAGCCGCTGTGCACGAAGCTGGGCGAGATCGGCGCGCTGATCGAAGGCGATACGCGCCTGCTGGCCATGCTGGTCCGCGCCCCCGCGCCGCTGCCGCACCGCCTGCAACTGCTAGCCAAGCTGGCTCTGGGCGAGGCTGGTCCCACCGGTCCGGTCGCCGACAAGGCCCGCAACGAAGCGCTGAAACTGGCCCGCGATCCAACCTCGCGCGAACAGCTCCAGGGCTCCCCGCAGACCATGGACCTGCTGAAGACCCTGCTGGCGCAGGCGGCTTAAGGTCACCAGACGCGCACGCGGTCCTTCGGGGCCAGGTAGAGCCTGTCGCCCGGCTTGACCGAAAACGCCTCGTACCAGGCGTCGATATTGCGCACGACGCCGTTGACGCGGAACTCGGTCGGGCTGTGCGGGTCGGTCATCACGTCGCGCCGCAGCTGCGCCTCGCGAACCTTGCCGCGATAGGTCTGCGACCACGACAGGAAGAAGCGCTGCTCGCCCGTGAAGCCGCCGATGACCGGCGCCGGCTTGCCCGCCAATGCAAGCCGATAGGCGTCCAGCGCGATGCTCAGGCCGGCGTTGTCGCCGATGTTCTCGCCCAGGGTCAGGGCGCCATCCAGGCGCAGGCCGGGCAGGGGCTCGTAAGTCGCGTACTGCGCCGCCAGAGCGCTGGTGCGAGCCTTGAACCGGGCGAGGTCCGCGTCGGTCCACCAGTTGCGCAGCACGCCGTTCTCGTCCGACAGGGCGCCCTGGTCGTCGAAGCCGTGGCCGATCTCGTGGCCGATCACCCCGCCGATGCCGCCATAGTTGACGGCCGGGTCGGCGGCGGGATCGAAATAGGGCGGCTGCAGGATCGCCGCCGGGAACGCGATCTCGTTGAAGAAGGCGTTGTAGTAGGCGTTGACGGTCTGGGGCGTGACGCCCCACGCGCCCTTGTCCGTGGGCTTGCCCAGGCCCCCGACCTTGCGACGCCACTCCCACAGCCTGGCGCGGGCGCGGTTGCCCAGCGCATCGCCGGCCCGGACCTCCAGGGTCGTGTAGTCGCGCCACGCATCCGGATAGCCGATCTTCACCCGCAGCTTGTCCAGCTTGCGCAGGGCCGCCCGCCGGGTCGCGGGCGCCATCCAGTCGGCGGCCGCGATCCGCCCGCGATAGGCCTCGCGCAGGTTGGCGACCAGGACCAGCACCTGGGCCTTGGCCTCGGGGCTGAAATGGCGGCGGACATAAAGCTGGCCGACCGCCTCGCCCAGGGCGGTATTGACCGCCGTGGTGGCGCGCTTCCAGCGCTCGCGCTTGCGGGGCTGGCCGGAGAGGACGCGGCCGTTGAAGTCGAAAGCCAGGTCGTCGAACGCCTGGGGAAGGACCTCCGCCGAGGCGTTCAGGACATGGAAGGTCAGATAGCCCTGCCAGATCTCGACCGGCGTGGCGCGGAACAGCCTGGCCAGACCCTGGATCGCGTCGGGCTGCTTGGCGCCGAACAGGTCGTGGGCGTCCGGGATTTCCAGGGTAGCGAGGAGGGTGTCCCACGGGAACGCGGGGGCCAGGGCTTTCAGCTGGGCGCGGGTCTTGGGATTGTAGGTGAGGGTGCGGTCGCCCTTCTTCTCGGCGGGCCAGTGCAGGGCGGCGATCGCCGTCTCCAGCGCCAGGATGGCGGCCGCGGTCTGCTCCGGCTCGGGCTGGCCGGCCAGTGAGAGCATCGCGGCGACATAGGCTTGGTACTTGGCCCGCGCCTCGACGAAGCCGGCTTCGGCGCCGAGGTGGTAGCCCCGTCCCGGCATGCCCAGGCCGGCTTGGCTGACGTTGACGGAATAGCGGTCGGGGTCCTTGTCGTCGGGCCAGATGTCGATCGAGAACGGGCCGGCCGCGCCCAGATCGACCCGCGCCATCAGCTGGGCGATGTCCTCGTGGGACCGCGCGCCGGCGATCGCGGCCAAGGCGGGCTGGAGGGGCGCCAGGCCCGCCCGGTCGATCGCGGCCGTGTCGAGATAGGCGGCGTAGAAGTCGGCGATCTTCCGCTCCGCCGAGCCCGGCGCTCCGGGCCGCGCGACCAGGTCCTCCAGGATCGCCTGGACATCGGCCTCGGCCTTGGCCCGCAGTTCGAAGAACGGGCCCCATGACGAGCGGTCCGGCGGGATCTCGGTGTCGCGCAGCCAGGTCCCCCCGCCATAGCGGTAGAAGTCGTCGCCGGGCCGGACGGTTCGGTCCATGCCCGCGACGTCGAAGCCCCAAGATCCGATCGCCGGCGCGGCGGACGTCAGGCGGGGCAGGCAGAAGGCCGCGCTAGCCGTGGCGAGGAGGCCGCGACGAGAGACGCCTTTTGCTCGGGGCTCGCTGTTCATGTAGAACAGTAGGCGCCTACCTAATTGTCGAGATCAAATGAAAACGCCGACAGACTCTGAGCCCGGCCTGGGCGGCGCGGTGATCGGCGCGATGGTGCGGCGGATTTCCGAGCGCATCGATCGCGACGCCAACCGCGTCTATGCCGGCCTGGGCGTCGCCTTCGAGCAGCGCTGGATGGGCGTGCTGGACCTGCTGGTGCGCAAGGGGCCGATGTCGGTGAACGACCTGGCCGGGGCCCTGCGGATCAGCCACCCCTCAGTGAGCCAGACCCGCAAGTCGCTGCTCGCGGCCGGGCTCGTCGACGAACGCCCCGACCCGGAGGACGGCCGGCGGCGTTTGCTAGAACTGACACCGAAAGGCAGCGCCCTGGTCGCGCGGCTGGCGCCGGTCTGGGCCGCGCTGGAGCAAGCGGGCCGCGACCTCGACGCCGAAGCGGGCGAGGCCGCCGTCGTCCTGGCTCGCCTGGAAGCGGCGCTGGATCGGCGCTCGATCCTGGATCGCGTCGCCGACGTCCTCTAGCGCAGCACCACATCCGCGCTGACCAGCCGCACGTCGTGCATCTGGTTCAGATAAGCCTCGTAGTAACCCTTGTGCGAGGCGCCGACGATGGCGAGCATCCGCATGCCGGGGTGCTGACCCAGCACGTCGCGGATATTGCCGACCATGCGCAGGTTGCGGGTCTCCCAGTAGCCCAGATACTGGCGGCCGAACTGCTGGGGCGAGGGCTCGACGAACTGCGCGCCGAAGTCGCCCTTGAAGGCCATCATCTGGGCGTCGGCGCCGTTGTAGGCGCGGTAGAGGTTAAGCACCCCGTCCGGCTTGGAAAGGTCCGCCTGCAGCCGCTCGTCCTGCGCTCGGCGGGCGTGGCTGACGGGGTTGTCCCAGGCCGCCATGATCGCCGTCTCGGCAGCCTTTTGCTCAACCGGATCGCTGCTGTCGGGGGTGTCGGCCGAGTGGTCGTCGACGCTCCACAGCCGCTCGTGGCCCAGGCGCGCGGCCAGCACGGCCGAGATCAGGGTGGTCTCGTTGCGGCGGGTCTTGAAGGACTCCAGGAAGGCGGCCTGCTCGTCGTTGAGGCTGTCGCCGGCGTGGCGCTCGGCTTCCGGCAGTCGCAGCCATTGCACCAGGGCCGAGTTGCGCTCGCCCGCCGCGATGAAGACGGCGGCCAGGCGTCGGCGCTGGGCGGCCGTCGGCTGCGCCGGCCAGGCGGCCAGCAGACGCTCGGCCTCGGCGTTGGCGGCCGGCACGTCGAGGCCGATGGCCGCTCCCGCCTTGCTGGGATCGTAGCAATAGTTCTTCACCGTCGCGGCGTAGCGGGTCGGATAGCGGCGCAGGGCGTCGCACTGCAGGCCCGACAGGTCCTCGGTGGCGATGCCGGTCGGCTTCCAGGCCGCCAGGCGATCGACCAGCGGGGCCAGCAGTCCCATGTCGAAGGTCTTGGACAGGCCCGACAGGTGGGTGGTGCCCAGCACCAGCACCTCATTGGCCTTGCCGGCGGGCGGGCCCTTCAGCGTGTCGGGATGGAAGGTCGGCTTGTAGTCCTGCGCCTGGGCGGCGCCGGCGATCATGGCCAGCGCGCCGACGGCGAGAACGCGAACAGTACGAAGCATGGGGCCCCTCGGTTTAGCTACTGAAGCTTAGAGGGCCGGGCGGTGGCGAACGGAGGCGCCTGAACTTAATTTAATGGCCTTGCCTCTTCCCCGACGGCGCCGCGTAGGCTGCCGCCCTCATCCCGAGGAGACCGCCATGGTCGTGTTCACTGTCCTCTATCCCGCCACGCCCGGCGCGAAGTTCGATCAGGCCTATTACGACGCGACCCACATCCCGCTGGTGCGCGAGGCCTTCACGCCCACGGGCCTGACCGACGTGCAGGTGCTGAAAGGTCTGCCCGGCCCGGACGGCTCGCCCGCGCCTTTTATCGTGATCGTCAACATCACCTTCCGCGACGCTGGGGCCTTGCAGGCTTCGCTGGGCGGTCCGCGCGCGGCGGAGGTGCTGGGCGACGTGGCGAAGTTCACCGACATCACGCCGGTGACGCAGGTGAGCGTTCCGGTTTAGCCGAGGATGCCGGCCAGGGCGTCGACCACCCGCTCGACATCGCCGTCAGTCATGGTCGGATACAGCGGCAAGGTCAGGCACCGCGCGTACCAGGTGTCGGCGCCCGGCAGGTCGGTCAGGCCCTGGCGGTTCACATAGTAAGGCTGCCGGTGGACCGGGATGTAGTGGACCTGCGTCCCGATCCCCTGGCTTTTCAGGCTCTCGACCACCGTCCGGCGCGACAGGCCCTCGGCCTCGAAGTCGATCAGCACGGTCAGCAGGTGCAGGGCCGGGTTCGAATGGGCCGGACTGCTGGCCAGGCGCACGCGCGGCGTCCGTTCGGCCAGGAGCTTGGCGTAGAGCGCCGTCAGCTCGCGCCTACGCGCGACGAAGCGATCGAGCTTCTTCAGCTGCGACAGGCCCAGGGCGCACAGCACGTCGGGGATGCGGTAGTTGAAGCCGAGTTCCGGCATCTCGTACCACCACGGGTCGCCGCCGGCCGGGCGGACCATGCCGTGCGATCGCAGCAGCCGAGCCTTGGCCGCCAGGGCCGCGTCGTTGGTGGTCAGCATGCCGCCTTCGCCGGTGGCGAGCGTCTTGACCGGATGGAACGAGAAGCTGGCGAAACTGGAATAGGCGCAATCGCCGACGGGATGCTGCGTCCCGCCGAAGGTCCCGACCGAGCCCAGCGCATGCGGCGCGTCCTCGACCAGCACCGCGCCGGACGCGCTGGCCATGGCCTTCAGGGCCGGCAGGTCGCAGACGTCGCCACGCAGGTGGACCGGCAGCACCGCCTTGATCCGCTTGTCGCGCGCGCCGTTCACGGCGCGGGCCAGGGTGTCGGGGGTCATCAGGCCGCTGTCGGGATCGACATCGGCGAACACCACCTCGGCCCCGACGTAGCGGGCGCAGTTGGCGGTGGCCAGGAAGGTGACCGACGGCGCGACGCAGACATCGCCCTCGCCGATCCCCAAGGCCAGCATCGCCAGGTGCAGGGTCGCCGTGCCGTTCGAGACGGCGATGGCATGCTCCGCGCCGACCCTCGTCGCGAAGGCGGTCTCGAAGGCTTCGACCGTCGGGCCGGTGGTGAGAAAGTCGCCGCGCAGGGCCTCCGCGACGGCCGCGACGTCGTCGTCCTCGATCGTCTGCCGGCCGTAGGGGAGGAAGCCGCTCATCGCGCCGCCTTCTCCTCCAGCATGGCCAGCAGGCCTTCAGGGCTCAGCCAGTCGTGGTTGTTGTCGCTGCTGTACGAGAACTCCTCGGCCACCGGCTTGGCGCCGTCGGCCGCGGAATAGGGCGTGCGGCCGAACTCGGCGAAGTTGGGCTCGATGGCGAAGCGGTCCTCGAACTCGACGGTCGAGCGGGCGTCGTCGGCGCTGATCATGATCTCGTGCAGCTTCTCGCCGGGGCGGATGCCGACCACCTTCATGCCGGCGTCCGGCGACATGGCCTTGACCAGGTCCGGCATGGCCATCGACGGGATCTTCGGCACGAAGATCTCGCCGCCGCGCATCATGGTCAGGGACGACAGCACGAAGTCGACGCCCTCGTTCAGGGTGATCCAGAAGCGGGTCATGCGCGGATCGGTGACCGGCAGCTCGGTCGCGCCCTGGCTCAGCAGGCGGCGATAGAGCGGCACGACGCTGCCGCGCGAGCCGACCACGTTGCCGTAGCGCACGACGCAGAAGCGCGTGCCGATGTCGCCCGACAGGTTGTTGGCCGCCACGAAGGTCTTGTCCGAGGCCAGCTTCGTCGCGCCATAGAGGTTGGTCGGGTTGCAGGCCTTGTCGGTCGACAGGGCCACGACCTGTTTCACGGCGTTGTTCAGGCTGGCCCAGACCACGTTCTCGGCGCCCAGCACGTTGGTGTGGATGCACTCGGACGGATTATATTCGGCCGCCGGCACCTGCTTCAGGGCCGCGGCGTGGATGACGATGTCGACGCCGCGCAGGGCCAGGGTCAGGCGCTCGCGATCCCGGACATCGCCCAGGAAGAAGCGCAGCTTGCCGTAGGTGGCCTCGTCGAACTGCTCGCGCATTTCGAGCTGCATGTCGCTCTGCTTCAATTCGTCGCGGGAATAGATGATCACCTTCCGCGGCGTATAGCGGCGAAGGACGGTCTCGATGAAGCGCCGGCCGAACGAGCCGGTGCCGCCGGTGACCAGGATCACCTTGCCGTCCAGATCGAGGGATTTTGGGGAAAAACGGCCCAAGGTCTGCCTCCTGCGACGTGCGCGCGCCTCCCAGGCGCCGCTACGACTCGTGGTTAACGCCCCTGCGTACGCCCGCAGACGTAAAGAGGACGTCAACCACGACGGGATACAAGGCGGCATGCGCCGTACACGCCTCCTCCCGATCGCCCTGATCGCCGCCCTCGCCGGCGGCTCCCTGGCCGCGCCGACGGTCGCCTTCGCCGGACATGGCGGCGGCGAGGAGAAGAAGGCGCCGCCGACCTATTTCGCGCTGGATCCGATCAACGCGGTGGTCCTGCGCCGCGATGGCCGCCGGGGCGTGATGACGGTCGAGACCGGCATCGAGGCCAAGGATCCGGCGCTGATGACGCGCGCCCAGGCCTCGACCCCGCGTCTGCGCGCCGCCTTCGCCCAGGTGCTGATGGTCTATGCCGCCGGCCTGCGCGGCGGCGTGGCCCCGGACATGGACTATGTCGTGCGCGAGCTGCAGAAGGCCTGCGATCAGGTGATCGGCAAGCCGGGGACCAAGGTCCTGATCGGCTCGACCCTGCTCAGCTAGGTTTCTTGCGGCGGGCGCGGAAGAACCCTCGCAGCAGGTCCGCGCTCTCTTCGGCCAGCACGCCGCCGGTCACTTCCGGCCGCCAGTGGCAGGTGGCCTGGGCGAAGAATTTCGGGCCGTGCACGACCGCGCCGCCCTTGGGGTCCTCGGCCCCGAACACCACCCGTCCGATCCGCGCGTGGCTGATCGCCCCGGCGCACATGGCGCAGGGTTCCAGCGTCACGACCAGGGTGAGGTCGGTCAGCCGATAGTTCTCAAGCTTGGCGGCCGCGGCGCGCATGGCCGCGATCTCGGCGTGGGCCGTGGGGTCGTGGGCGGCGATCGGGCCGTTGCCGGCCGTGGCGATCACCTCGCCGGTCTTCGGATCCAGGATCACCGCGCCGACCGGGGTTTCGCCCGCCTCGGCGGCCGCACGGGCGGCGTCCAGCGCCAGGCGCATCATGGCGTGGTCTTGATCGTCGGTCGGATCAGTGCGCATTACCAACAAAAGCCCATCGAGAGATGCGCCCAGCCCGAGAAGGACGCCGAAAATGACCAAGCCACACGATCCCCTGTACGAGCCTCACCTCGACGGTCAAGATGGAGAGCTGGACGGCGGTCCCGGCGAACGGGTCGCCAAGGCCTTGGCGCGGGCCGGCGTGGCCTCGCGGCGCGAGGTCGAGCGGCTGATCGAGGCCGGTCGCGTGGCGATCAACGGCAAGGTGCTGACCACCCCGGCGATCAAGGTCCAACCCGGCGACTTCCTGACCGTCGACGGCCAGCTGGTGGCCGAGCGCGAGCCGACGCGGATCTTCCGCTACCACAAGCCCACCGGGCTGATGACCACCCACAACGATCCCAAGGGCCGGCCGACGGTGTTCGGCTCGCTGCCCAAGGACCTGCCGCGCCTGATCTCGGTCGGACGCCTCGATTTGAACTCCGAAGGCCTGCTGCTGCTGACCAATGACGGCGAGCTGTCGCGCGCCCTGGAAACGCCCAGCAACGCCTGGGTCCGCCGCTACCGCGCCCGCGCCTTCGGCGACACCACCCAGGCCAAGCTCGACAAGCTGAAGGACGGCATCACCGTCGAGGGCGTCACCTACGGCGCGATCGAGGCCAAGATCGACAAGGCCCACGACAAGGCCGGCGGCGGCAAGAACATCTGGCTGACGGTCAGCCTGTCGGAAGGCAAGAACCGCGAAGTCCGCAAGGTGCTGGAAGCCCTGGGCCTGAAGGTCAACCGCCTGATCCGCATGTCCTACGGTCCGTTCGCCCTGGGCCCGCTGGAAGCCGGCCAGATCGAGGAGGTCGGCCCCCGGGTGATCCGCGAGCTGATGGAAGGGATCGTTTCCGAAGAGAACATGCCGACCGGCGATCGTCCCAAGTTCGGCGGCATCGCGGCGGCCGTGAAGGCCCCCGGCACGCCCGGCGGCGGCGACCTGCAGCGCCGGGGCGCGCCGCGCGCCGACCGCGCGGTGGTCATCGACGCGCCGGAGAAGTCCGAGAAGCCGGTCTACAAGGCCGGCTGGGCCAAGCCGAAGAAGAAGATCTCGCCCCACGCTCCGGCCAAGGGCGCCAGCAAGGGCATCGCGGCGCCGAAGGCCAAGCGCGCGCCCAAGTCGATCGAGAGCAAGTTCATCGACATCGGCAAGCCCGCCATGCGCGGCAAGCCGGCGGCGGCGCGTCCTGGCGCCAAGCCCACGGACGGCGCAGCGCGTCGGGTGTCGGAAAAGCCCGGCCGTGCGGCGCCGCGTCCCGGCGCGGCCAAGCCTTCGCGGGGCTCCACGCCCCCGCGCGGTGGTCCCAAGCGCTAAGCCGCGGCCGGCGTCGAGGACGTCCGGGTCCAGCGGCGCAGGGCCGGCCAGCGCACCGACAGCTCGGCGACGCCGATGAAGCCGGCCAGCACCACCAGGGCGCTGGCGATCAGGCCGGCCTTGAACTCGTGCGGCGCGTCGGGGCGGGTGGTCATCGGCCGGATCAGCAGCAGGATCACGGCGTTGTTGGCCGCGTGGGCGCCGATGCCCAGCTCGATGCCGCCCAGGCGCAGCGCCATCCAGGTCAGGCCCGCGCCCATGGCCGCGCGGACCAGGAAGGCGTCGATGTTCGGATCGAAGTGGATGGCGGCGAACAGCAGGCCGTTCAGGGCCATCAGCACGATGGGATCGCGGATATAGGCCGCGCTCTGCTTCAGCAGCCAGCCGCGGAACACCAGCTCCTCGGCCGCCGAGGCCAGGACCAGCAGGGCGATGGCCAGGCCCGCATAGAGGGTGCGGCCGACCAGGTTCGGCGAGACCTTCCACAGCGGCGGGTCCAGCGGCTGGCCCAGGGCGCCGGCGACGCCGGCGAGGGCGCCCATCACCACGCCCACCAGCACCAGGCCGCCGACCAGCAGCCGCCAGCGCACCGGCTGGCCGCGATTGACGTAGTCGGTGATGCGGCGGTGGTGGATCGCTCCGGCCGCGAACACGAAGCCGACCGCCGCGCCCAGGTTCACGCCGGCCAGCACGGCCAGGAAGAACAGCGACTGCCGCGCGCTGGGCTCGGTCAGGTTCGGATCGGAGAAGATGCTGAAGAGGTCGCCGGCCGCCGGCGCGCCGTCCAGGCCGCTGACCACCAGCAGGCCGATCAGGGTGGCGGTGATCGCGCCCAGTAGGCCCGCCACGGCGCCGGCCAGCATGCCGACCGGCACGGCGAACACGGTCCGCCACGGGTCGCGATCATAGGGCGACAGATCGGCCAGGAAACGCGAACGCTTCACCGCCTCCATCAGCTCGCCCATCCGCATCGCCCGATCGCCTCTGCTTGATCGCCTTGCTATCGAGGCGACTAAGAGGGAAGGGCCGCGATCTTGTAAAGCGCGTGCTTGCCGCAGGGCGCGGAGGACGGCACACATCCGGTTACGGGTTGTAAGGGGACAAGGCATGAGTGACGGGGTTTCGAGCAAGGGCGACACGGGCGCGGGGCATCTGCATCGGCTGGTGCTGTTTTCGGACGCCGTCTTCGCGATCGCCATCACCCTGTTGGCCATCGAGATCCACCCGCCGCATCACTGGCACGGTATCGCCGATCTCTTCGCCCAGATGGGCCCCAAGCTGACCGCCTACGCCGTCAGCTTCGCGGTGGTCGGGGTCTGCTGGTTCAGCCACCGGCGGGTGTTCGCTCGCCTGGTCCGAGCCAATGGCGGACTGGATGTGTTCAACTTCCTGGTGCTGGGCCTGATCGCCCTGCTGCCGCTGAGCACCGAGCTGCTGTGGGAGAAGCACGACGGCGAGGCCGTGGTGGTCTATGTCGGCCACGTGGCGCTGATCGGCCTGGCCATGGGCCTGGTCTGGGCCTATGCGGCCTTCGTCGGCAAGCTGACCGAGCCGATGCCGGTGGGCGAGGCGGTGTTCGTGCTGCTGCGCGTGGCGCTGCTGCCCGGCCTGATGTGCGGCCTGACGGTCTTCAGCCTGGTCAAGCCGTGGGGCTGGGCCCTGCTGGCGGCGCTGGTGCTGGGCCTGAACTGGCTCGGCCGCCGCCTGGCCCCGAAAGCCGCCCCGAAAGCGGCCGCCTGATGCGCATCGTCTCGGGCCAGTATCGCGGCAAGGCCATCGTCACCCCGCCGGGCGGCACGACCCGCCCCACCTCCGACCGCGCCCGCCAGGCCGTGTTCAACATCCTGGAGCACGCCGCGTGGGCGCCGGAACTGAACGGCGCGCGGGTCATCGACGTGTTCGCGGGCTCGGGCGCGCTGGGGCTGGAGGCCCTGTCGCGCGGGGCCGGGTTCTGTCTGTTCGTCGAGACCGACGACGCCGCGCGCGGCGCGATCCGCGAGAACATCGACGCCATGCACCTGTTCGGCGTCACCCGCGTGCACCGCCGCGACGCCACCGACCTTGGTCCGCGTCCAGCCAGCGCCGGCGCGCCGTTCGACATCGCCTTCCTGGACCCGCCCTATAACAAGGGTCTGGGCGAGAAGGCCGTCGCCGAGATGAAGGCCCACGAGTGGCTGGCTCCCGGCGCGATCCTGATGTTCGAGCGCGGGCGGGGTGAAGTGGACCCGGTGCTGGAAGGCTTCGAGCAGATCGACGCGCGCGACTACGGCGCCGCGCGCGTCCTGTTCTACAAGCTGACCTAGGTCACCACGCCCTCGCCCCCACCCGGTTGTCGAGTTGAGCGCGGAGGTGGCCGAGGCCCAGCCGGGTGATCCGGTAGGGACCGCCGTCCTGGCTGGCGATCAGCCGCTTGCGCTTCAGCGAATGGAAGACGCCGACCGAGCAGTCGGTCAGCGCCCAGCCGTCGCGGGTGATGCAGTCGGCCGCGATGATCTTGCCGTTGTCGTCGCGTCCGAGTTCGATCCGGCCGCCTTGGGCCAGAGCATGCAGCGTGCGTTGCTGCGGTTTGGAGATGTTCAAGGGATTGTCCGAGAGATCGAGGCATACGATCGCGCTGCCGCCTGGCGACTGCGCGGGCGGATAGCGGGCCTCTAGACATTCGAACCAAGGTTCGGAGCCTGTTAGGCCCGCGCCTCGCGCACAATCTCGGACATGAACCACACAAGAAGGTTGGTGAGGGGAAGATGGAGCAGGATAAGGCGAAGCTCAAGCGCCCCCTCCGTCACGATGCGTATCCGCATCGCGCCACCTCCCCCGTTTCACGGGGCAGGAGGGTTCAGCTGCTCTCCTCCTGCCCCGCTTGCGGGGGAGGTGGATCGGCGCGAATACGCGCCGAGACGGAGGGGGCGCTTTCGAGCGTTACGGAGCCTTGCTGACGCTGTTGTCCACGCCGGTCATGCTCACCTTGGGCGGCTTGGCCGAACGCCAGCGCACCGTCTGGTCCGTGCCGGTCACCGACACGGTTGCGCCCGGCGCCAGGTCGATGGTCACCTTGCTGCCCGTCCCCGTCAGCTTCAGCCCCGCGCAGGCGCCTGTGAAAGTCAGCTCATGGTCCGTGCCCGCGACGATGACCGAGCGACCTTCGCAGGCGATCGTGTTCCGCTGTTCGATGCCGGTGATCTGGATCGGCGGTTCGGCCGCGAGACCGGCGACGAGCGCGAGCAGGGGGATGAAAGCCATGATGCGTCCTTAAGCTTTGGCGCGAGCTCCACGGCTCGGCCACGCCTAAACACGCCAGGCGATCAAAAAGCTCCACCTTGAGCTGTGATCGTTTTATGGCATGGCGCCTAGGGCAGGGCGTTCAGCGCCCCGGCCACATGCGACAGGGTCTTGGGTCGATAGGCCGGATCGGCCTTCTTCCAGCGGATGCGGGCCGCGTCGGACACTTCGTCGAGCGTGGTGGGGCCGTCGCGATCCTCGCTGCCGACGGCCTCGAGGATGATCGAGCCGACGCTGCGGTCGCCCGAGCGCAGGGGCGCCAGGGGATCGGCGGCGCCCCGGAACATTTCCAGCTGGTCGGGATCGAACGCCAGGCCGGCCCGCTCCGCGCCCTCGATCATCCACAGCAGCGGCGGCAACGAGATGCCGCCGTCCGACTCCCCGCCGCCGACCGCGCCATGGCCGCCGGGGAACCAGCGCTGCTGGTAGGGGCGTTGGTCGTAGGGCAGGCCGCTGGCGTCGGCATTGGCGTTGAGCCCGTCCAGGTTGGTCCACAGCGTGGGCGTGAAAGTCTCGCGCTTCTCGTCGATCGACACCGCGTGGCGGGCGTTGAAGACGAAGCGCGACAGGCTGGTATCGTGGAATTCGTACTTGCCGTTGATCTGCTCGGAGAACGGCAGGCCGCGCGGGATGCCCAGCGAGCCGACGGTGTCCCAGACGCCCAGGAACTGGATCCAGCCTGTCTCCTCGCGCTTGGCGGCGGCGACGGTCCTGGCCGGGCTGTCGGGATTGAACGTCCGCTCCTCCAGGGCCGTGGCGGCCTCGTGGCAGAAGTTCTGGCGGAAGCGGCGGATTTCGACGGCGTCCTTGTCGTGCGAGCGGTAGAGCTCGATGGCCCGTTCGCATTCGGAGGCGTTGATGCGCTTCAGGATCCACACCTGGCGCAACAGGCCGGCCAGGCTGCGGGCGGTATAGGCGCCGCGGCTGAAGCCGAAGATGTAGATGCGGTCGCCGGGCTCGTAGTTGAGGACCAGGAACTCGTAGGCCTCGGCGATCTTGCGATCCAGGCCCCGGCCGAGCGCCCCGCCCAGGATGCGGGTCGCCTTGTCCAGCACCCCGGTCCCGACCCCGACGCCGTCGTCATAGAAAGTGACCTGGTGGACCTTCGTCCCACCCTGCGTGGCGGTCGAGGCCAGCGCCCGCGTCAGGCGGGTGACGTTGGTGGGGAATTTCTGGCTCAGCTCCTGCCAGGTGCCGTCGCAACAGATGACGAGGTTCTTCATGGTCGCCCTACCATCGCTCAACAGAGCTTCACGTTAGGGTGAAAATCTCGCCGGTCGCAATCATGGATCGTAGCTTGGCTATTTCTTCGCCTTGGCTGGCGTCGTCTGGCTGGCCTTTACCGGCGCGCCCTGCTGGCGGGCCGCGCTGACCAGGCCGGCGCAGTCGGCGTCCTTGGCCTCGCCGGTGGTGACGAAGGGCAGCAGGGCGGCCAGCGGGTTGACCAGCGAACCGAGCGCGGCGGCGATGCCGCCCTGGCCGATGGTCTTGCTGACGTCGAGGCCGGGCTTGGGGGCCATGATCGGGCCCTTGATGGTGATCGGGACGAACAGGCGCACCAGGCGCGGCTTCTTGCTGTCGCCCTCGATGCGGAAGTCCATGCGCTCGGTGGCCAGGTTCACGGTGCCGCGCCCCTTGGCCAGCACCACGCCGGTGTCGGCGACCAGGGTGCTGGTGGTCATCACCCCGTTCTTGACGTCGAAGTCGGCGACGGCGCAGCGCACCGGCGTCTCCTTGTCGCTCTTGGACAGCAGCAGGATCAGGCCCTTGGAGGCGTTGACGCCCAGCAGCTCGGCGAAGGCCTGGCGGATCTGGCCCTTGGGCGCGACCAGGGTCACCGAGCCGTCGGCGGTCGAGGCGGCGCGATGGACGCTGTTGCCCACGCCGGTCAGCTTGGCCCGGGCCAGGACCGCGCCCTCAATGGCCGGCTTGCCGTCGCTCTTGATCGGGATGAAGTCCTCGATGCGGGCGTTCAGCAGGCGCACGTCGATGTCGGTGCGCGGCGTGGCCGGACGCGCGTCCAGGCGGACCTTCCCCTTCAGGTCGCCGCGCGAGAAGGTCAGGGCCAGTGGGTCGACGGTCAGCACGCCCTTGTCCAGCACGACCTCGGCGCTGACCTTGCGCAGTGGCAGGTTGGGGGCGTTCACGGTCTCGGCGCGGTAGCTGACCTTGGCGTCCATGGCCCGGATGCGGTCGACCTGCAGGGTGGCGTCGGGCAGCAGGCGCTGGGTGGCGTCGCGCTGGGCGGCCTCGACCTTCTGGCCGGCCGAGGCGGTCTCACCGCGACCCGTGGCCGGAGCGGCGCCGAACAGGCTGCCCAGGTCGTCGAAGTCCAGGCGGCGCGAGCGAAGGTCAGCCTCCAGATAGGGCCGCTCGCGCCCGGTCAGCACGAAGAGGTCGCCGGAGATGTCGCTGTCGCCGACGCGGCCGGACAGCTTCTCGAAGTCGTAGCGGTCGCCCTTGCGGACCAGGTGGCCCGAGATCTTGTAGGGCGGGGTGTTGGGCAGGGTCAGGCCGATCAGGTCGTGCAGGCGGTTCAGGTCGGCGCCGGAGATGCTCAGCTGGGTCTCGAAGCGGCCCAGGTCGAACGGCTTGTTGACCGCGCCCTCCGCCGTGATGCGGGTCGAGCCGGCCTGGATCTGGGCGTCGAACGGATAGGGCTTGTCGGGCGTGATGTTCAGCAGCGGGCCGCCGCTGACCTGCGCCAGGAAGCCGGCCTTGTTCAGGCTGCCCTTGCCCTCCAGCACGAAGCGGCCGCCTTTTTCGCCGGCGCGTTCCTGGGCGTTGACCGTGCCGACGAAGAGCGCGCCGCGCTGGCGGTCGTCGACGCGCAGCTGGCCCTCATTGATCACGAAGCGCTGGATGGCCGGCAGCTTCAGCGGCTTGTCGCTCTTGGCCGCGCCGAAGGTCCAGTTGGCCCGGCCGTCCTTGTCGCGCAGCAGGCGGACCTGCGGCTTGTCGACGGCCAGGAACGGCAGGATCACCTGGCCGCGCAGCAGCGGCAGGATCTTGATCTGCACGGCCACGCGCTGGACCTGGGCCATCTGGCCGGCGTCCTTGTCCACCGACTTGGCCCAGGCCGGCTGGCCGATGCGCAGGCCGTAGGCTTCCGCCTTGGGCGAGAACGACCAGGGATGGACGCGCAGATCGCCGGCGATCACCACCTCGCGCTGCAACTGGGCCGAGGCGTAGCGGCCGATCGGGCCGCGCAGCCAGTTCCAGTCGAAGATCCACAGGAAGATGACGATCGCCGCGACCAGGGTCAGGGCCGCGCCGATGCCGATGCGCGCGCGCCGGGACAGCCCTCGGAACGGGTTCCGGGGCGGCTTGGGCGCGGGCATGACGTCGGCGGTGGACAGGATCGTGGCTCCGGTTGAACCCTCACAACGCGTGAGGCCGGCGATCGTGTTCCAATTTGAGGCGTTTAGGCCGTCAGGGCCTCGTCAGTAGACGAGGCCGATCCGGCAGACGACCACCCCCGCGATGATGAATACGGCGATGGCCACGAGTTCATAGGCCTTGAAAAACGGCCGGCTTGGCGTGCGCATGTTGATTAGTTCCCCCGTCCCAATTTGGTGCAAGTCGACGCTTCCGGCGCAAGGGCGGCGCCACCCGAATTGGGGTTAAGGCGTCTTTCCGGGCCAGATCAGGTAACCGGCCTCGTCGCGCCCGGCGGCGACGTAACCGTAGCCATACGGCGGCGGGTAGTTCACGCCCTGGCCCCCACGGCCATAGGCGTAACCACCGCTGTATGAACTGCTCTCGTATTCGTACTGTGACTGGGAATAGCGACTGTCGTAGCGGCGCTCGCCATAACGGTCGCTGGTATAACCGCCGCCATTGGCGTAGCCGCCCGCATAGCCTCCGCCATAGCTGGCGCAAGGATCGCAGGGGTTCACGTAGCGATAGCCGGCGCAGCCGCAGTCGGCCGCGTAACCGCCCTGTTGATAGCCGTAGCCGCCTTGGGTCTGGACCTGCAGATCGCCGCCATAGCCCGTCTGGCCGTAGCCATGGCCATAGCCGCCATAGGCGCTGTCGCACTCGATGCGGTCCCAGCGATAGGCGCCGCCCGGGCCCGTGACGCGGCGCGAGTAGCACTGGCCGGGCTCGGGATTGGGCGGCAGGTAGTTCTGCCCCGGGACGCCGCCGACGCCGCCATGGTGCGAGCCGGCCAGCGCCGGCGCGGCCGTCAAGGCGGCGGCCGTGGCGAGGGCGATCGTGGTCAGGCGGCGAAGGGTGATCATGGGCGACTCCGGACGATGGTTAACAAACATTTCCGGCGCGGTCGCGACTGTCCTTTCACCCGTCGCGCGAGCGTGGCCGTGGCGGGCTTTCCCTGGAGGCGTAAGGCGGCTAGCGTGCGTCAAACATCTGTTTGAGGGCGGCATGGCGATCGAGGCGGTGATCTGGGATTTCGGCGGGGTGTTCACGACCTCGCCGTTCGAGGCCTTCCGCCGCTACGAGACCGAACGCGGCCTGCCGAAGGACTTCATCCGCACCGTCAACGCCACCAATGGCGACGTGAACGCCTGGGCCAAGTTCGAGCGGGCCGAGATCGACGCGGCGGCCTTCGACACGCTGTTCCTGGAGGAGGCCACCCGCCTGGGCCACGCCGTGCGCGGGGCCGAGGTGCTGCCGCTGCTCTATGGCGACCTGCGGCCCCGGGTGCTGGAGGCGCTCAAGGCCTGCAAGGCGCGGTTCAAGGTCGGCTGCATCACCAACAACGTCCCCACCGGCCACGGCCCCGGCATGGCCCAGAGCGCCGACAAGGCCCTGGCGGTCGGTGAGATCATGAGCCTGTTCGACGCGGTGATCGAGAGCTCCAAGGCCGGGGTCCGCAAGCCCGACCCGCGCATCTACCAGATGATGTGCGAGCTCTTGGACGTCGCGCCGGAGAACTGCGTCTACCTCGACGACCTGGGCATCAACTGCAAGCCGGCCGCGGCCTTGGGCATGAAGGCGATCAAGGTCTCGACCGAGGATCAGTTGCTGAGCGACCTTGCCGAAGCGACCGGATTGTCGTTCTGAGGGTCAAACCTCGGAGGAATCCCATGTCCCGTCCCAAGATCGGCGCGCAAGCCGCGATCGCCCAGCTCGATGGCTGGAGCGCCGCGCCGGACCACAAGGACGCCATCGCCAAGACCTTCAAGTTCGCCGACTTCAACGCGGCGTTCGGCTTCATGACCCGCGTGGCCCTGATGGCCGACAAGCTCGACCATCACCCCGAGTGGTTCAACGTCTACAACCGCGTCGAGGTGCTGCTGACGACGCATGACGCCGACGGCGTGACGGAACTGGACGTGCAACTCGCGAAGTTCATGGACAGCGCCGCCTGAAGAATTCAAACTCCCGTTTGAATTATAATCGGGAGGACGCCGCATGGCGCAGAGCACGGGCCGGGTCGCCGGCAAGAAGGCCTTCATCACCGGCGGGGCCCAAGGTCTGGGCGCGGCGGCGGGGCGGATGCTGGCCAGCGAGGGCGCCAAGGTGGCCCTGGCCGACCTGAACCTGGCCGGCGCCCAAGCGGTGGCCGACGAGATCAACGCCGCCCACGGAGTCGGCACGGCCTTCGCCTACCAACTGGACGTCACCCAGGAAGACCAGTGGATCGAGGTGCTGGAGAAGGCTGTCGGCGATCTGGGCGGCCTGTCGGTGCTGGTCAACAACGCCGGCATCGGCGGTGACGGCCCGATCGAGAGCCTCGACTTCGGGCTCTGGAAGAAGGTGATGTCGGTCAATGTCGACTCGGTGTTCCTGGGCGCCAAGCACGCCCTGACCCACATGCGCGCCCACCAGCCCGGCTCGATCATCAATCTGAGCTCGATCGCCGGCCTGATCGCCAACGGCAATTCGCCGGCCTACAACGCCTCGAAGGCGGCGGTCTGGCTGCTGTCGAAGAATATTGCGCTGTACTGCGCCAAGATGAAGCTCGACATCCGCTCGAACTCCATCCACCCGACCTTCATCGACACCCCGATCCTGGACGGCTTCTCGGCCCGGTTCGGCAAGGAAGAGGCCTTCGCCAAGCTGGCCCGCCAGGTGCCGCTGGGCCGTATCGGCGAGCCGAACGACATCGCCAACGCGGTGCTCTACCTGGCCAGCGACGAGAGCAAGTTCATGACCGGCGCCGAGATCAAGGTCGACGGCGGCATCTCGGCGATGTGAGGACGTCTTCCTTCTCCCCTTGCGGGAGAAGGTGTCGCCGCTAGGCGACGGATGAGGGGTCGAAAGACGCAAAACGCCGCGACAAGCCTTTCAGCCATCGCGGCGTTTCTGTTCGTGCGACCCCTCACCCGACCTCCTTCGGAGGCCACCCTCTCCCGCAGGGGGAGAGGGGATTGGGATCAGCGCGGAGCCCGCTTGGCCAGGATCCGCTGCAGCGTCCGCCGGTGCATGTTCAGCCGCCGGGCCGTTTCCGACACGTTGTGGCCGCACATCTCGTAGACGCGCTGGATGTGTTCCCACCGCACGCGGTCGGCGCTCATCGGATTCTCAGGCGGGGCCGGGGCCGCGTCCTTGGCGGCCAGCAGGGCGCGGGCCACGTCGTCGGCGTCGGCGGGCTTGGAGAGGTAGTCGACCACCCCCGCCTTCACCGCCGCCACCGCCGTGGCGATGTTGCCGTAGCCGGTCAGCATGATGACCTTGGCGTCGGCGCGGGCGTCGCGCACGGCCTCGACCACCTTCAGGCCCGAGCCGTCCTCCAGGCGCATGTCCAGCACCGCGTGGGCTGGAGCATGGCTGCGCAGGATCGTCAGGGCCTCGGCCACGGAAGCGGCCAGCGTCACCTCGAACCCACGCTGCTCCAGCGCTCGACCCAATCGGGTCCGCAGCGGAGCGTCATCGTCCAACAGTAGCAGCGTCTTGTCCGGCAGCGCCGAAACCAGCTCACCGATATCCGCCATAGAAGTCCGCGCCTCCCCAGCGCCAATACTCAACAGGCCAAATAACAACCCATACTTTCGTGCTTCCGCGCCTTACTCAAGCCCCCGTAAAGCCAGGGGCTTCCAAAGCCGGCCTGGGCCAGCGCGCCGAAACGACCGCCCCACCCCGGCGACCATTACGGAAATCCACGGTTGCGCCGGTTCGTTCCAGCAAGGTCTTTGCGATAAAGAAGCCCAGACCCATGCCGATATGCCCCGTTCGCGAGCCTTCCGCCCCCGGACGTGTCGTGACGTAGGGCTCGCCCAGCTTGGCCAGCACCTCCGGCGAGAAGCCCGGACCGTCGTCGCGCGCCTCGATGACGATGTAGCGGGCGTCGAAACGGGCGATCACCAGAACCTCGCCGCGCGCGAAATCGACGGCGTTTTCGACGATCGAGGTCATGGCGTGGATGATTTCCGGGCGTCGCCAGATGTCGGGCGCGGTCTCGCCGGACGGGCCGTTGACCACGGCCTCGACCCGGACGCCGTGCACCAGGTGTGGTTCGATCACGTCCTGGACCAGCTGGACGAGGCTCATGCGCTCGTGCACCGCGTCCTGGGCCTCGGGCATCTCGGTCAGGCGCTGGAGGATCTCGCGGCAGCGGGCGGCCTGGCCGATCAGCAGCTCGGCGTCCTCGCGGGTCTGGTCGTCGGGCGCGCCGCGCGCCATCTCGCGGGCCACGACCGAGATCGTCGCAAGCGGCGTCCCCAGTTCGTGGGCGGCGGCGGCGGCCAGGGCCCCGAGGGCCGACAGGCGCTGCTCGCGGGCCAGCACGGTCTCGGTGACGTTGAGGGCCAGCTCCATCCGCGCGGACTCGCTGGCCGCCTGCCAGGCATAGGCCGCCGTCAGGATGATGCCGACGATCCGGGCCGAGACGATGGTCCACAGCATCAGCGGGCTGGGCACATAGGGCCAGGGATGGCCGGCGATGATCGGCAGCGGCATGTGGAAGATCGCCAGCAGCACCGAAGCGGCGATGGCCAGCACCCCCAGGCCGATGGCGTAGCGGGCCGGCAGGGTCGCCGCCGCCAGGGTCACCGGCGCGATCAGCAGCAGGGCGAAGGGGTTGTGGGCGCCGCCGGTCAGATAGACCAGGCCCGACAGCTGCAGGATGTCGAAGGCGATCTGGGCGGTGGCTTCGCCGTCGCGGGCCAGGCGCTGGCCGCTGGAGGCCAGGCCCAGTAGCACGTTCAGCCAGGCCGACAAGGCGATCAGGGTGAAGCACAGCGCCCACGGCACCTGCAGCTTCAAAACCAGGCCGGAAATCAACAGGACGGCGGTTTGGCCGACCACCCATAGCCAGCGTTGCGCCAGAAGGGTGCGTACCCTTAAGCGTCCGCGACGCAGCCCTGGAGCCGTCCAGGACCAGGCGTCGTCTTGCGCCGGTTCGTCGCCCGGCTTATCGAGCCCTTTGTGACGTTGATCGTCGGGTGCTCTCGCAAACGATACGTCAGTCATGGTCGCAGGATTGTCCAGAATTGCGCGCTTTGCGAGAGCAAAAGGACAAGCGGCAATAAAAGGATGAAACGCACATGCCTCGTCACCGCCTTCTCCTGATCCTGGCCTGCGTCCTGGGCCTCGCGGTGACCGCGGGGCTGGCGTGGCGCGCCGGCGTGTTCGAGCCGCAAACATCCGTGGCGGTCGGCGGGCCGTTCCAGCTGGTGAACCAGGACGGCGCCCCGACCACCGAGAAGGCGCTGAAGGGTAAATGGAGCGCGGTGTTCTTCGGTTTCACCTATTGCCCCGATGTCTGCCCCGGCACGCTGCAAGGCCTGTCGGCGGCGACCGACATCCTCGGCCTCAAGGCCAAGGACCTGCAGATCGTCTTCATCTCGATCGACCCGGCCCGCGACACGCCCGAGCAAATGAAGACCTACCTGTCGGCCGACTATGTGCCCAAGACCACGATCGGCCTGACCGGCACGCAGGAGCAGGTCCAGGCGGCCGCCAAGGCCTACAAGGTCTATTACGCCAAGGTCGGCGACGGCCCCGGCTACACCATGGACCACTCGACCGCGATCTACCTGATGGACGAGAAGGGCCGCTTCAAGACGGTGATCCCCTACAACCTGCCGCCGGCCGACATCGCCCGCCGGATCTCGGACGCGATGCGCGAGGGGTAGTCGAAGCACGTGGCGAGACCGGACCCAGAAAGGCATTGGCTTCGTAGTCTTGGTCGCTGGTTGGCGTGGCGCTCGCGGCCCCTGGGGCTCGTCGTAGCAGTTGTGGCGCTTGGTGTTGTGGCCCTCTTGGCGATGCCCATCGCGAAGGGGAACAATGTCGAGGGTACGGTCGTGGAGTTCCGAAAGTTGGGCCGGAAAGGCGGCGTCGAGATGTACGCCGTCATGGACGTCTCCGGGCAACGGCCGCTGGTGCGGCTTGACGCGACTCCGGATTGCCATGTCGGAAGTGTTGTCCGCCTCTACAAGCAGCAGACCTTTTTGGGCGCGCGATATTCAGCGCTGCTGGGGTGTCGGCGATAACGCGTCGGCGCGAGGCGGGTGACCGCTACCACCTCACCGTGAAGCGACGCCATGACGCGGCGCAAATCGCTGCGAAAGGTAGACTCCGTTAGGTTCTGACGTGCTATGTTGCGATGCAACATCGCGGATGCGCCATGCTCTACGCTCTTCACGAAGCGGCTTATTACGCCTCCACCCCGATGCGCCAGATGGCGCTGGCGGCCCGGGATTTCTGGGGATCGCCGCTGAATCCGGCCGCCGACACGGCCGTGGGCCGGCGCATGCACGCCGGTGCGGACCTGTTCGCCAACATCACTCGCCGCTACGGCAAGCCGAAGTGGGGCATCGACACGGTCAAGATCGGCCAGGTCGACGTCCGCGTCCGCGAGACCATCGTCTGGCAGAGCCCGTGGGCGCGCGTCATCCAGTTCGACCGCGACATGGCCGACATGCGCCGGGCCGGCAAGTTCAGCCTCGACCCCGCCGTGCTGATCGTCGCGCCGCTGTCGGGCCACTACGCGACCCTGCTGCGCGGCACGGTCGAGGCGTTCCTGCCCGACCACTCGGTGTTCATCGTCGACTGGGTCAACGCCCGCAACGTCTCGGTGCTGGAAGGCCGCTTCGACTTCCACGACTATATCGACCACATCATCCAGATGCTGGCCGTGCTGGGCCCGCGCCCGAACGTGGTGGCCGTCTGCCAGCCCGGTCCGCCGGTCCTGGCCGCCGCCGCCCTGATGGCCGAGCAGAACCATCCCTCGCGTCCGGCCAGCATGACCTTCATGGGCTCGCCGATCGACGCGCGCCTGTCGCCGACCGTGACCAACCAGCTGGCCGAGGAAAAGCCGTTCACCTGGTTCCAGTCGAACATGATCTACACGGTGCCGCCGCCCTATCCGGGCGCGGGCCGGCGCGTCTATCCGGGCTTCGTGCAGCTGGCCAGCTTCATGAGCATGAACGCCGAGCGCCACCAGGAGGCCCACCGCCGCTACTTCACCGACCTGGTGAAGGGCGACGGCGACAGCGCCGACAAGCACCTGGAGTTCTACGACGAGTACCTGTCGGTCCTGGACCTGACCGAGGAGTTCTACCTCCAGACCATCGACATCGTCTTCCAGCAGTACCTGCTGCCGAAGGGCGAGCTGATGCATCGCGGGGCCCTGGTGAAGCCCGAGGCGATCACCGACATCGGCCTGATGACGGTCGAGGGCGAGAACGACGACATCTCCGGCATCGGCCAGACCCAGGCCGCCCACACCCTGTGCTCGAACATCCCGGACGACCTGAAGCTGGACTACGTCCAGCCCAATGTCGGCCATTACGGGGTGTTCAACGGCCGCCGGTTCCGCGAGGAGATCTATCCGCGCGTCCGCAAGTTCATCCGCAAGTGCGACCCGCACTTCGAGGAAGAGGCTTGAGCTTAGGCGTCGGTCACGGCCAAGCTGGGCCATGTCCGACGCAAGACCCTCGCTGATCGACCGCCTGGCGGACCTGAGCTTCCGCACGAAGCTGTTCGCCGTGGCGGTGGTCTACATGATCCTCGCGCTCTGGATTTCCGAAGCGACCGGCAGCGACGTGGCGTTGCGGTTCTGGTTCGCCTCGGCGCTGCCGATCGTCTGGCTCGTCGGACTGTTCCTGCAATGGCTGTCGTTGCGCCCCCGTCCAGCGCTAGGCGCCGCCGCCGGTGACCTGATCCAGCAGGCCCGCGCCCGCCCGCTGGTTTCGGCCTTCTACGCCGTCGCCGCCGTGACCATCGAAACGTTCGCGGTCGCGGACGCGCTCGGGCGGCCGCTCCTGCGCTAGCTCTTGCGCCGGATCGGGCGCGGGGCGATCTAGAGGACAATGAACTTCTTCACGCCGAAAGCCGCATCAAACCGCTTCGCCGACGGTGATCGACTGGAGATCGGCGGCTGGCCGGTCCGCCTGCGGGTGGACGGCCGGGCGCGGCGGATTTCGCTGCGCGTCGATCGGGCCAAGTCCGAGATCGTCGCCCTGGCCCCCAACCTCAAGCGCCTGAACGAGGCCGTCGCCTTCGCCCAGGAGAAGTCCGGCTGGATCGCCAAGCAACTGGCGGCCTTGCCCGAGCGGATGAGCCTGGCCCCCGGCGGCGTCCTGCGGCTCAACGATCAGGCCTATCGTCTCGAGGTCGGTCCTGGCCGAGCCCGCATCGAGGCCGACCGCATTGTCGCGCCCAACGACGCCAACTGGGGGCTGAAGGTCATCCGCCTGGCCAAGCGCGAGGCGCTGTCCGTCCTGACCGAACGCACCGCCATCCATGCGGCGGCGCTGGGGCGGCCGATGCCGTCGGTGGCGGTGGCCGATCCGAAGGCGCGCTGGGGCTCGTGCCGTCCGGCCACCTCCCGGGCCCCGGCGGCGATCCGCTACAGCTGGCGGCTGATCCTGGCCCCGGCGGTGGTGGCCGACTATGTCGCCGCCCACGAATGCGCCCACCTGATCGAGGCCAACCACGGGCCGCGCTTCTGGGCGCTGTGCGAACAGCTGGCCGGCGATCCGGCGCCCCACCGCGCGTGGCTACGAGCCCACGCGGCGGAGCTGCACGCGATCGGGGCCTAGCCGCAGTCTCCTAGTAAGGCAGCTGATCCACCGGCGGGGCGGTGCCGGCCGGGGTCTCGGCGGCCGGGCCTTCCGGTCCCGGCGTCGGGTTCATCAGATCGCCGATCGGATCCGTCGGTGCGACCGGCGGAGGCTCGACCATGCCGCCCGGGATCGGGGTGGCCTTCAGGCGGGGCAGGGCGGCGGCCATGAAGGTGCGCCAGACCTCGGCGGGCGCGCCGCCGCCGGTGACCCGCTTCATCGGGGTGTTGTCGTCCTTGCCGGTCCAGACGGCGGTGACGAAGCCGCCGGTGTAGCCGACGAACCAGGCGTCCTTGTAGTCGCTGGTCGTGCCGGTCTTGCCGGCGATGTCGTAGCCAGCGACCTTGGCGCGGGTGCCGGTGCCGGAAGCCACGACCTGGCGCATCATCTGATTCATGTACTGCAGGGCCGGCGAGCCGATCACGGCCGAGCGGGCCTGCTTGTCGACGCCGTGGTCGTACAGCACCTTGCCGCTGGCGGTGCGGATGCGCTCGATGCCGTAGCCCTTGGCCAGGAAGCCGCCGTTCGAGAACGGGGCGTAGGCCTGGGCCATCTCCATCGGCGAGACCTCGACCGCGCCCAGCGCCATCGACGGGTCCAGCTGGATCTTGCTGGTGATGCCGAGGCGGCGGGCCGTGGCGGCGACATTGCTGGTGCCGACCTCGTTGGCCAGGCGCGCGGCGACCGTATTGATCGACTGGGCCAAGGCCGTCTGCAGGGTGATCGGGCCCAGGTACTTGTTGGTGTAGTTCTTCGGTTCCCAGTTGCCGATCTTCACCGGCTCGTCGACGACCATGACGGCGGGCGTGCGGCCCTGTTCCATGGCGGTCAGGTAGACGAACGGCTTGAAGGCCGAACCGGCCTGGCGGCGAGCGGTGGTCGCGCGGTCGAACTGGGTCTCGGCATAGTCGGCGCCGCCCACATAGGCGCGGATGCGGCCTTCGCCGTCGATGGCGACCAGGGCCGCCTGCTGCACGCCTTGCGCCTCGTGGCCGTCGACGCCCAGCTTCACGGCGCGCTCGGCCGAGACCTGGATCGGCAGGTCCAGCGTGGTCTCAACGACGAGGTCCTCGGTCGGTTCGCCGACCAGCGAGCGGACCTGAGCGTCGATATAGTCGGTGAAGTACTGGGCGCGCTGGTTGGCCAGGGTGGCCGAGACCTGCACCGGGGTCTTGAAGGCCTCGTCGCGCTCCTCGGCGGTGATGGCCTTGATGCGCACCATCTCGTCGAGAACGATCGTGGCGCGGCGGGCGGCGCGTTCCTTGGCCGAGACCGGCGAATAGCGGGCCGGGCCCTTCATCATGCCGGCCAGCAGGGCCGACTCGCCGATGGTCAGGTCCTTGGCGGGCTTGTTGAAATAGCGCTGCGAGGCGGCCTCGATGCCGTAGGCGCCGGCGCCGAAATAGACCCGGTTCATATAGAGGGCCAGGATCTGCTTCTTGCTGAACTTCAGCTCCAGCCAGACGGCCAGGATCAGCTCCTGGGCCTTGCGGCGGTAATTCTGAGCCGGGCTCAGGAACAGGTTGCGGGCCAGCTGCTGGGTGATGGTCGAGCCGCCGCGCTGGGGACCGTCATGGGTGGCGTTCCAGATCAGCGAGCGGGCGATGCCCCAGGGGTTGAAGCCGATGTGGTGGTAGAACTGGCGGTCCTCGATCGCCACGAAGGCGGCCGGCACGTATTTCGGCAGGGCGTCGATATCGACGGGCGGCGCATATTGGCTGCCGCGCACGGCCAGCAGGGCGCCCGAGCGGTCCAGATAGTTGATCGAGGGCTGGCGCTTGACGTCGTAGAGCTTGGACGTGTCGGGCAGATCGCTGGCGAACACCGCGAAGAAGGCGACGACAAAGATCAGGCCCCAGACACCCAGGACCGTGCCCCAATAGACGAGGGCCTGGAGCGGGGTGCGCTGCGGCCGAGCCGCCTTGTTCCCGCCGAAGGGTCCGTTCGCCATGGTCGTCCTGTATCCCGCGCGTCGATCTCAAGCGCGTTTCGTTTAGCCCAAGCCCACACAACGCGCGACAAGATTGACGAGAAGTGAACGAAGCTTAAGGCGCGCTTGTGGCGGCGGCCTCTCGGCGCCATGTTGCCACTTCTAATTGAGGAAACAAACGGCGAACGACCATGGCGTTCCTAGCCTCGTCAGATGGCGACCTGTCGTGCTTGGCCTCGCCGCCCGAGGCTGTCAAAAGAGCCCCCGTGTACGTTCCTCCCGAATCCCCCGAACTCGACCACGCCCGCGACGTCCTGCGGCGTACCTTCGGCCACGCCGACTTCCGAGGCATGCAGGCCGGGGTGATCAGCGAGATCCTGGCCGGCCACAGCGCCATGGCCGTGTTGCCCACCGGCGGCGGCAAGTCGCTCTGCTACCAGATCCCGTCGCTGATCCGGCCCGGCGTCGGTCTGGTGATCTCGCCGCTGATCGCCCTGATGGCCGACCAGGTCCAGGGCCTGCGCCAGGCGGGGGTAGCGGCCGAGCGGCTGGACAGCAACGTCTCGATGGACGAGCGCAACGACATCTGGCGGCGCATCGACGCCGGCGAGGTCGACATGCTGTACCTCTCGCCCGAAGGCCTGATGCAGCCGTGGATGCTGGATCGCCTCTCGCGCACGCCGCTCGCTTTGATCGCCGTCGACGAAGCCCACTGCGTCAGCCAGTGGGGCCACGACTTCCGGCCTGAATACCGGATGATGGGGCGGCTGGCCGAGCTCTTCCCGAACGTGCCGCGCCTGGCCGTCACCGCCACCGCCGACGCCCGGACCCGCGACGACATCCGCGCCGAGCTGCGCCTGCAGGGCGCGGCCGAGTTCGTCGACAGCTTCGCCCGTCCCGAACTGGCGCTGTCGGCCGAGCGCAAGCGCGGCAAGGGCCATGATCGCGTGGTCGAGCTCGTTTTGGAGCGCCCCGGCCGGGCCGGCGTCGTCTATGCCGGCAGCCGCGACTCCACCGAGAAGCTGGCCGAGAAACTCAACGCCGAGGGCATCCCGGCCGTGGCCTATCACGCCGGCCTCGACAAGGCCGTGCGCGCCAAGCGGCTGGAGGACTTCCTGGAGGCCGACGCCGCGGTGATGGTGGCGACGATCGCGTTCGGCATGGGCGTCGACAAGCCCGACGTGCGCTTCGTGATCCACGCCGACCCGCCGGCCGCCATCGAGGCCTATTGGCAGGAGGTCGGCCGCGCCGGCCGCGACGGCCAGCCGGCCGAGGGCATCACGCTCTACGGCTCGGCCGACATGGCCTGGGCCGGTCGCCGGATCGACACCAAGGACGCCCCCGACGAGGTCAAGCAGGCCCAGTCGCGGAAGCTGCGCCAATTCTATTCGATGATGGAGGGCGTCACCTGCCGGGCCGCCGCCGTCCGCCGCTATTTCGGCGAGGAGGGCGTGGCCCCCTGCGGCGTCTGCGATATCTGCGTCGCGCCGCCGACCGGCATCGACGCCACCCAGGCCGCCCAGAAGGCGTTGTCGGCCGTCCACCGCATGGGCGGCAGGTTCGGGCGCGGGCGCTTGATCGAGCACCTGCTGGGCAAGACCAAGGACGTCACGCCCCAGGAGGCCCAGTTGCCGACCTTCGGCATCGGCCGCGAGTTCAGCCAGCCGGCCTGGCGCGACCTGTTCGACACCCTGATCTTCGAGGGCCTGCTGCGCGAAGACCCCAATGACGGCCGGCCGCTGATCGGCCTGGGCGATGTCGAGGGGGTGCGCCAGGTCTATCGCGGCGAGCGCCGCGTGGCCCTGCGCCAGATGGCCGAGGCGCCGGAGACGGGCCGCACGACCGGGGCCCGCAAGCGCCGCGAGGGCAAGGCTCTTACCATCCCGCTCGAGAACCAGCTGGTGTTCGAGGCCCTGCGCGCCTGGCGCAAGGAGCAGGCCCAGGCCCAGCACGTGCCGCCCTACGTCATCTTCCACGACGCCACCCTGGCCGAGATCGCCGCCGCGCGACCGGCCACCTTGGCGGCGCTGGGCAAGTCCGGCGGCGTCGGCCAAGGCAAGCTGGACCGTTATGGCGAAGCGGTTTTGAAGGTGGTGCGGGAGAACTAAACGGCGTCCCACGGGTTAGTCTCCGGTCAAGCCGAGGAGCCTCCCCCATGACGGACATCAGCAGCTTCACCCCCGACACCTCGTCGGCCGCCGCCGCGCTGGATGGCGCGAAGAAGACGACCGCCGAAAAGACCCAGAAGGCCAAGGAAGCGGTCAGCAAGGCCGTGAAGTCGGCCCGCGAGACCGCCACCGAAGTGGCCCAGCAGACCCGCACCTTCGCCGAAGAAAAGGCCAAGGTCGGCGCGGCCTGGACCCGCGACAAGGCCCAGGTGGCGCATCATGCCGCCGAGGAACACCCGGTTGGTGTCGCGCTCGGCGCGTTCGCGATCGGGCTCGGCGTGGGTTTCCTGATCGCGCGTAATCTGGACTAGCTACAAGCCCTCTTTGCTAGAGGCTTAGGCGCTCGGCGTTCACGCCCGCGGCTCGCAAGGCCGCGAGGCGGGCGAACGCCAGCGTCAGGGCCTTGCGACGGGCCGGCGCCAGCGGCGTGACGGGCGCCTCGCGCACGACCGCGCCGCCGAAGCCGTCGGCGACGACCATTCCCGGCTCGTCCGGCAGGATCCCGTCCGGGAAATGCGGCGCGACCGCGAAATAGAACGCGTCGCAATAGGGCGCGTACTCGCCCCACTTCCGGTCGACCCGGAAGTCCTCCAGCCCCGACTTCACCTCGACAATCAGCACGTCGCCTTTGGGGCCCAGCGCCATCAGGTCGGCCCGCCGTCCATTCGGCAAGGTCACCTCGGCCAGCGGCGCATAGCCCAGGTCGATCAGCAGCCGCGCGGCGCCCCGGGTCACGGCCAGGGTGGTTTCGGGGCGGCTCTGGAGTTCGATGATCACGTCCATCGTCGCGATCATGTTCCAGCTTTGTTCGCGGATCAAGCTCTTGCGAACGTGCGATAGGCGCGGGGCGAGTTGCCGGTCACGCGCTTGAAGGCGTTGCTGAAGGCGCTTTCAGAGGCGTAGCCCAGCGACTGGCCGATCACCGCCACGGCGGTGGTCTCGTCGCGCAAGGCCCGCTCCGCCAGACGCATCCGCCAGTCGGTCAGATAGGTCAGCGGCGCTTTGCCGGACACGGCCTTGAAGCAGCTGGCGAACGAGGTGCGCGACATGGCGCATGCCTTGGCCAGTTCTTCCAGACCCCAGGCCCGGCCGGGCTCGCCATGCATCAGCCGCAGCGCCGGGGCGGTGCGGGGATCTGCCAGGGCCCGCAGCCAGCCAGCCGGCAGCGGGCCACCGGCCTGGAGGTGCGAGCGCAGGATCTCCGTGAACAGCAGCTGGGCCAGGTGCGACGAGGCCAGTTGCGCGCCGGGCAGGCCGCCGGCGGTTTCCTCGACCAGCCGGTTCAGCAGCCAGCCGAACGCGGCGGCCTCCGGCGATCCGCCCTTGATGTGCAGCCACGGCGGCAGGACGTCGGCCAGCAGCCCGCCGTTCAGCGGATTGAGCAGGATGTGGCCGCCGATGAAGCCGAAGTCCGCGCCGTCGCCCAACACCGCCGAGGCCAGGCCCACGGGCGAGAACAGGCTGGTCGCCTCGACCGGTTCGATCCCCGGTCCGCTGGCCATGATGTAGTCGCGCTGGACGGTGAGCAGGCCGATGTCGCCGGCTTCCAGCCGCACTGTGGTCTCGGGCTCATCCTCGAACCAGAACCAGCAGCCGCCGTGCAGCACGGCCGACATCTTGATCCGATGGCGCGAGCGGAAGCGGATCGCCCACGGCCCGCCAGCCGTGAAGCCGCCGGCGTGGACGGCCTGGGCCTGGGTCAGGCTGAGGATCTCGGAGAACGGATCGATGGTCATTCTCGGATTTTCGCGAAAGTATCGCGGATCGACAAGCATTCTCCGTCCGCGCCGTGATCGGTAGCTTCCGGGTATCGATCAGGAGACACCTATGCAAGACGATCTGGTTCTGGTGACCGGCGGGACGGGCTTCATCGCCCAGCACTGCATTCTGGCCCTGCTGGCCCAGGGCTACCGCGTGCGCACCACTCTGCGGACCCCGGCCCGGGAGGCCGAGGTGCGGGCCTATTTGAAGGTCGGCGGCGCCGAGCCCGGCGAGCGGCTGAGCTTCGTCACGGCCGACCTGGAGGACGATCGCGGCTGGGCGGAAGCCGTCGAGGGCTGCGCCTATGTCCTGCACGGCGCCTCGCCGACCCCGTCGGGCGACTATGCCAGCGAGGACGACTGGATCATCCCCGCCGTCGAGGGCAATTTCCGGGTGCTGCGCGCGGCGCGGGACGCAGGCGTCAAAAGGGTGGTGCTGACCTCGGCCTTCGGCGCGGTCGGCATGGGCCACAAGCCGATGAGCCGGCCGTTCAATGAAACCGACTGGACGCAGCTGAACAACAAGGTTGCGCCCTACCAGAAGTCCAAGACCCTGTCCGAACGCGCTGCCTGGGACTTCATCGCCGCCGAGGGACGGGGGCTGGAGCTGTCGGCCGTCAATCCGACCGCGGTCATGGGGCCGGTGCTGGGCGCGGACTATTCGCACTCCATCCGGCTGATCAAGCAGATGCTGGACGGCCTGCCAGGGTGCCCGAAGGTCAATTCCGGCTTCATTGACGCTCGCGACGTCGCCGACCTGCACCTGCGCGCCATGACCCATCCCGCCGCCAACGGCGAGCGCTTCCTGGCCATCGCCGGCGAGAGCCTGTGGATGCGCGAGGTGGCGGCGGTGCTGAAGCGCCGGATGGGCGCGGCGGCGGCCAAGGTCACAACCAAGGACATCCCTAACACGGTCGTCCGGCTGGGCGCCGCGGCCGGCAATCCGGCCCTCAAGGCCCTGGTCCCGTTCCTGGGCGTGACCATGAACGCCACCAGCGACAAGGCCATCCGCCTGCTGGGCTGGTCGCCGCGCTCGGCGGAGGAGGCGATCGTCGCTTCGGCCGAGAGCCTGATCGCGCTGGGCCTGATCGACTAAGGCGCGGGCTGCTTGGTCGGCCGCAGCAGCGCGGTGTCATAGCCCAGCGCCCCAGCCCGCGCCGTCAGGGCCGCGCGGTCGGCGTCGGTGGGGAGCTGGCGCGACAGCAGCCACAGGTACTTGCCCGAGCCCTCGCCGACGATCGACCAGCTGTAGTCTTCGGCGTGGTCCAGGACCCAGTAGTCGCCGAAGAAGAACGGGCCGAAGAAGCTGACCTTCAGCTTGGCGTTGGTGGTCGCGTCCGCGACCTTGGCCTTGCCTTCGGAGACCTTCACCGGCCCATCGACCGCGCCTTGGTGGCAGGTGTTGAGCACGCGGATCAGGCCGTCGGGGCGCTTGGCGTATTCGGCGGTGACGCCTTCGCAGCCCTTCTCGAAGCGCATGTCGTAGCGGGCCACCTCGTACCAGCGGCCGGCGTAGCGTTCGAGGTCGACGGCCTTGGCTGGTTGCGGCGGGTGCGGATTGCCGACCGGGCCGGCGACGCAGGCGGTCAGGGCCAGGGCGCTCAAGGTGGCGAGGAAGGGCTTCATGCGCCGGCTCCGCCCGGCGGGTGCTGCGGGAATTCCAGCTTGCCGTAGCCCAGCGCCCGGACCCGCTCGACCGCCACGGCCTGCGAGGCCGACGGCATGTCGGGCTGGCGGGCGATCAGCCAGACATAGTTGCCGCCCGGCGTGGCCATGATCGCCCAGCTGTGGTCGTTGGCGCAGTCGAGGACCCAGTATTCCTGCTTCTTGAGGCCGCCGAGGAAGCTCATCGTGAAGCGGGTGTTCTGGCTGCCCTGGATGATCCGACCGGTGGTCGAGAACACCTTCTCCGGACCCAGGGCCGAGCCGCGATGGCAGATCTGCCGGACCTTGAAGCTGCCGCCTTCGGTCGTGAAGTCGGTGGTCGGGGCCTCGCAGTCGCGCTGCCCGGCGTTGGGCGTGCGGGCGATCTCGTACCAGCGGCCGGTATAGAACGTGGCCGCCACGGGCTTGGCTGGCGGTTGCGCGCCGGCCAGCGCCACGCTGCCGCTCAGGGCGGACGCAGCCAGGACGAGCGCCAGTGTCTTGGAGAAAAGCATGGGCGGACCTTTGCCTCGGTCCGCCCAAACGCGGTGGGTTGTCGGAAGTTCCGACTATTCGGCGGCGATGCTGACGCCGCTGAGCGGACGGTCCTTGAAGTTGATCGCCTGCAGGTGGCGGATGCCCTCCTCGGCGATGTCGTCGCCGACCATCCGGTCGCCCTCGCTCTTCAGTTCGTCGATGTCGACGTACATGGCGTAGAAGGCCTTGGTGCGGTCGGTGATGATGCCGGCGTTGAGCAGCGTCTTGACCAGCACCCGGAAGATGTTGGTCTGCTCCTTCATGTTCTCCCGACGCACGTCGTCGGTCATGATCTTCCCGTACTCCTCGACCACCTTGTCGGGATCCAGGCCGAACGCGGCGTAGAGATCCAGCTGCTGGTGCGGCGAGACCAGGTTGAACAGCAGGGTCTGGAAGCAGTGCGCCGCCCAGTCCTCGATGATCGCGTGCTCTTCGGGGGTCAGCTTGGGCACCGTGCGATCGGCCCAGATCTTCCCGAACTTGTGGTGGAAGGCCTCGTCGGTCATCACCAGCTGCAGCAGCTTCTTGCCGACCGGGTCGTTGATATTGTTGTAGAACGTGGCGAAGGCGCCCATGGCCAGGCCTTCGACCAGCATCTGCATGCCGATGATCTTCTTGTAGACCTCGGGCGCGCCGATGATCTCGACCAGCAGGGTCTTCAGGGCCGGACCGCACTCGACCGGCTTGCCCCAGCGGGCCTTGATATATTTGGCGAAGGCCGTGACGTGGCGGGCCTCTTCGCGCGTCTGGTTGGCGGCGTATTCCTGCGCGCCCTGGTCCTTCAGCACGTGGCACAGGCTGGCCGACAGGTTCAGCGCGCCCTGCTCGCCGTGCAGGATCGACGAGAAGCTGCGCAGCACCGACTGGTTGATGAAGCGGATGCGCGTCTTCGGGTCGGACAGGTGGTTGGAGACGTAGTCGGTCGACAGGGCGATGACCATGTCCTCGGGAACCAGGGCCTGGTTCTCCATGTCGAACGGCTCGTCGAAGTCGATATAGGTCTTGTCCAGCGGATCCCAGAAGTGGTCGTGGGTCGCGGAAATGATCTTGTCGAAGGCGCTGGAGCGGTTGCCGTAGCGGTCGAGTTCGAGCATCGACTCGAAGTCGTCCGGCGCGACCGCGTCGTACATGGCGTCCTTGGTGATGTTCCGGTCTTTAGAGATTGGGTCGGTCATGTCGGCGCTCCCTGTCGGCCGGGTGACGTCCATAAGGCCGGGTCCGTCTTGCGCGGGTCCTCGGCGATCTAAACACTGTCAACTCAAGACGGCGGAGCGGTCAAATGAAAAATGACGGCGGCGTCACCTTCGATAGTCTGGAGGCGGAATGAAGATCTTCGTGCTGACTGGGGCCGGGGTGTCGGCCGAGAGCGGCCTGGGCACCTTCCGCGACAAGGACGGGGTGTGGACGAAGTACGACCTCGAGGAGGTCGCCACGCCGCAGGGCTTCGCGCGCAATCCGGCGCTGGTGCGGGACTTCTACAACGCGCGTCGGGTGAACTTGGCGGGGGCTGAGCCGAACGCCGCGCATATGGCCCTGGCGCGGCTGGAGGCGGCGCTGGGCGATGACCTCTTCCTCTGCACCCAGAACGTCGACGACCTGCACGAGAAGGCCGGCTCGAAGCGCGTGATCCACATGCATGGCGAGCTGGCGGTCACCCGCTGCCATCACTGCCAGGCGACGCGGCCGGACGCCGAGCCGCTGTCGGCCGAGGCGGTCTGCGAGGCCTGCGGCCGGGCCGAGGGCGCGCGGCCGCACGTGGTCTGGTTCGGCGAGATGCCGCTGTTCATGGACGCGATCGAGGACGCCCTGGCGCAGGCCGACCTCTTCGTCTCGATCGGCACCTCGGGCTCGGTCTATCCGGCGGCGGGGTTCGTCACCGAGGCGCGGGTGATGGGGATCACGACCTGCGAGATCAATCTGGAGCCCTCGGCCAACGCCTATGTCTTCGACGAGAAGCTCTACGGCCCGGCTAGCGAGGTCGTGCCGGCCTGGGTGGAGAAGGTGCTGACACAACGCTGACAGGGCTGCTGTACTGCGGCCCGTCCGTTTCCGGAGACGTCCCATGCCCAAGCCCCTCAAACCGCCCGCCGAGGAAGCCGAAGGGTCATGCGCGTGCGGCGCGGTGCGGGTCGCCATCGGGGTGCCGGCGCGGTGGGCGTTCCACGACCACTCGGCCGCCAGCCGGCGCGTCCAGGGCTGCGCCTATGTCACCTACACCGCCAGCTATCGCAGCCGCTTCCGCTGGCTGGAGGGTGAGGACCTGGTCACCCGCCACGAGCACGAGGGCACGATCCGGGGTTTCTGCGCGCGCTGCGGGACGCCGATCTTCATGGAGCGCAAGCGCGCCCCGACCATGATCAACCTGCCACGCGCCCTGTTCGACACTCGCACCGGCCGAGAGCCGCGCTATCACACGTCCTTGGACCAAGCCCCGGACTGGGCCTATGGCGGCGGCAAGCTGGTCCCGCTGAAGGGCTATCCCGGCGTTATGTGGGAACGGCCGAAGCCGAAGGCCAAGCGCAAGGCGCCGATCGACGACTTTCTCTAGCGGCCTTCCAGCGCCGCCAGCACCGCCGGCTGGACCCGCGCCAGTTCGGCCAGGCGCTCGATCAGGGCGTCCTTGCTGTCGAGGGCCAAGCCATCGCGCAGCTTGGCCATCCGTTCGCGGACCTTGGCCAAGTCGGCGCTGTTGGCCGCCGTCACCACCGCCGCCTGATGCTTGCAGGCGCCGAACTTCTCGAAGCCGGGGCAGGTGCACAGGCCTTCGCCGGCGGGAGCCCACAGCTGCACGACATAGAGATCGCCGACGCTGCCGGTGACGTGGGCGGTGACCTTCTCGTCCTCGATCGAAACGAGGTCGACAGCGCCGGCCTCGGCCATGGCCGCGCCGGTGTCGAACCAGCGCTCGTCCATGCGTTCGCGCCAGGTTTCGGTGTCGAAGAGACTCATGCCTCGTCCTCGATGCGGTGGATGTCGTCGTCCGACAGGCCGAAATGGTGGCCGATCTCGTGGACCAGCACGTGGGCGATCAGGTCGCCGAGGCTGACATCGCCGCGTTCGGCCCATTCGTCGAGGATCGGGCGGCGATAGAGGAACACCCGCGACGGCTCGGTTCCGTAGTCCAGCACCGAGCGGTGGCCCAGGTCCACGCCCTGGTAGAGGCCGGTGAGCTCGAACGGGTCCTCGACGCCCAGGCTGTCCAGCACGTCCTCGGCCGGGAAGTCGTCGACCCGGATCACCACCTCGCCCGAGAGCTTGCGGAAGTCGTCGGGCAGGGCGTCGAAGGCCTGCCGGGCCAGGGCGGCGAAGTCGTCGAGCGACGGGGCGAGGCGATCGGACCAGGTCATGCGTTCCCAAATAGAGCGATTGGCCGGCAGCGCCATAGCCCCTCTGGCCACGGCCCGACTAATCTGGGATTCTGATTCGACGACCCGCTGGGGTAAGCGACGCGCCTGATGACTTCGTACGACCTGATCCTCGCGGCGGTGGCCGGCGCGGTTTGTCTCGCCATTTGCGTCACCCTGTGGTCGCTGGGCCAGCGCCGCGGCTATGAGACCCGTATCGCCGCTCTGCGCGCGCGCCTTGGCCTGCAGGGCGGCGACACGCTGGACGCGCCCGCCTGGGTCGAGGCCTTCGACACCGCCGTGATCGCCGTCGAGGGCGGCCGCGCGGATCTCGCCGCCGGGGCCGAGGGCCTGGCCGCTTGCGCCCAGGTGCTGGGCGTCGAGGCCCGGGTCGACACGGTGATCGCCGCCCTGGGCGGGGCCGATCCCGACCACGCCCAGAAGCTGACGGCGCTGTTCGAGCGCGGCGAGTCCTGCGCCTTCGAAGCGCGCGGCAGCAACGGCTGGATCTCGGTCGAGGGGCGTGCTGCCGGCGCGCTCGCCTGGCTGCGCCTGATGGCCGGCAGCGGCGGCGATTCCGGCCTGCCGTCGGCGGCCCGCTTCGCCGCCTTCGTCGACAGCGTGGCCGAGCCGGCCTGGGTCGCCGGGGCCGATAGCCAGCCCGTCTGGGGCAACACCGCCTTCCTCCGCGCCGTCGGCGCTGTTTCCGCCTCGGCCGGGGCCTTGGCCGGCAAGAGCTTCGACCGCGCCGCCGACGCCCTGGTCGTCGAGGCCGTCGAGAAGGGCGAGCGCCGCGAGGCCGTGCGCTGGATCAATCTGGAAGGCCGCCGCCGCGCGTTCCGGCTGTCGGCCCAGCCGCTGGAAGGCGGCGGGGTGGGCGTGTTCTGCGCCGATGTCACCGAGATCGAGGACGTCCGCGACGCCTTCAAGAAGCATGTCGAGGCCCACGACGAGACCCTGAACCACATCGCCGAGGCCGTGGCGATCTTCAGCCAGACGCGCCGACTGTCCTACTACAACACCTCGTTCGCCGAGCTATGGGGCCTGGAGCCGGCCTGGCTGAGCGACCGCCCGACCCATGGCGAGATCTTGGACCGCCTGCGCCAGCGCCGCCGCCTGCCCGAGAGCATCGACTATTCGGGCTGGAAGGCCGCCGAGCTCGCCCGCTACGAAGACCTGGGTCCGCAGGCCGACGACCTGTGGCACCTGCCTGACGGCCGCACGCTGAAGGTCGTGCGCCAGCCGCACCCGCTGGGCGGCATGCTGCTGATCTATTCCGACATCACCGGCGAGCTGCGCCTGAAGGCCCAGTACAACGCCCTGATCCAGGTGCAGCAGGCCACGCTGGACAAGCTGAACGACGCCGTCGCCGTGTTCGGCTCGGACGGCCGCCTGCGCCTGCATAACGAGGCCTTCGAGACCTTCTGGAACGTCAGCGCCTTCGCGCTGGAGGCGGCCGGCGACTTCGAGGGCGTGGTCGATCTGTGCGTGCCGCGCCTGCACGACCTGGCCTTCTGGCGCGAGCTGAAGGGGCGGGTGGCCGATCCCGATCCCCAGATGCGCGCCCCGACCTCGGGCGAGGTCAAGACCTCGGACGACCGCATCGTGGTCTATCAGAGCCGGCCGCTGCCGGACGGCGCGACCCTGATCGCCTTCGCCGACGTCACCGACACCCGCGACCTGCAGAACGCGCTCTCGGACCGCTCGGCGGCCCTGGCCGAGGCCGAGCGCCTGAAGCGCGATTTCGTCGGCAACGTCTCGTACGAGCTGCGCACGCCGCTGACGACGATCATCGGCTATTCGGAGCTGCTGGAACGCGCCGACGGCATCTCCGAGCGCGGCCGCAACCACGTGGCCGCCGTCCGCGCCGCCGCCACCCAGCTGGCCCGCTCGATCGACGACGTGCTGGACATGGCCCAGATCGACGCCGGCGAAATGGCGCTGGAGATCGAGGACATCCGCGTCTCCGACCTGCTGCTGAACGCCCAGGAACACGCCCTGAAGGACGCCCAGCTGGGCGCCGTCACCCTCGCCGTTGAGTGCGAGGAGGACGTCGGCCTGATCCGCGGCGACGGCAAGCGCCTGGCCCAGACCCTGGACCACCTGGTCGAGAACGCCCTGCGCCAGACCCCGCCCGGCGGCCGGGTCACCCTGTCGGCGCGTCGGGCCCTGGGTGAGGTGCGCCTCGACGTCTCCGACACCGGTCGCGGCGTGCCGTTCCACGTCCAGGCCCACATCTTCGACCGCTTCGTCGGCCGCGATCGCGGTGGTCCGGGCTTGGGCCTTGCGCTCGTCAAGGCGCTGGTCGAGCTGCACGGCGGCTGGGTGGCGCTGGAAAGCGAGCCGGGCGCCGGCTCGACCTTCACCTGCCACCTGCCCGAGACCCAGCAGCCGGGCGCCATGCAGCCGGAACTGAGCTTCTAGTGCTGCGCGCGGCGGTCCTGCTGGCGGGGCTGCTGCTGGCCGGTTCCGCTGCCGCCAGCGACGGTACGGCGACCTTCAAGGACTGGTGGGCGGCCTGCGACAATGTCCGGGTTTGCACGGCCTACGGCTTTCCGCCGGACGAGGAGGGCGGCGCCGTCCTGCGCGTGCGTCGCGCGGCGGAAGCCGGCGCGGTCCCCGAGCTCGACATCAACTTGGCCGCCGAGACCGGCAAGGGCGTCACCGGGCCGCTGAGCCTGGCCGTGGACGGCAAGGTCCTGGCCCGCACCGGCGCGCCGGACGGTTCCGACGACGACTTCCGCAGCTGGACGGTGAAGCCGGGCGAGGTCCCGGCGCTGCTGGCCGCCATCGCGCGGGGCCATGCCCTGGCGGTGCGGTCCGGCGACCGGACGGTGGTGACCCTGTCGCTGAGCGGCGGCTCGGCCGCCCTGCGCTGGATCGACGATCAGCAGAAGCGGGCCGGCGGCGTCACCGCTCTCGTCGCCAAGGGCCCGGTCTCGGCCGTACCTCCGCCACCGCCGTTGCCGGTCATCCGCGCCGCCAAGCCCGTCAGCCAGGCCGACCTGACCGACACGCCGCCGAAGGCCGTGCTGGATCGCCTGAAGGGCTTCGAATGCGAGGCCAAGCCGCCGGAAGAGCCCAGCTCCAGCCGCCTCTCGCCGGGCGTGGTGCTGTGGACCATCCCCTGCTGGGTCGGGGCCTATCAGATCAGCTCGGCTCTGGTGCTGGCCGACGAGAAGGGCGGCAACATCCGGCTCGCCGACCTGGGCGGACCCGGCGCCGCCGACGAGCGAGCCATGGCCACCAGCGCCGCGTTCGACACGGACCGCCAGGAACTGCACAGCTACGCCAAAGGTCGGGGGATCGCTGACTGCGGGATCGCCACCACCCATGTGTGGACCGGCAAGGCCTTCGTGTTGACCGATCGCACCGAGTTGGGCGCCTGCCAGGGCCTGTCCCAGGACTTCTGGGTCACGACCTTCCGCAGCCAGGGCCACGCCCGCTGACGTCGGACATAAAGATATCTTTATGCGTTAATTGCTAGGAAGGATCGAGCGCGCTATAAGCCCCTCAAGATCCCACCCGACCGCAGGAGCCCGACCGTGGCCGACTATATCGTCAAGGACATCTCGCTCGCCGATTTCGGCCGCAAGGAACTGGCTATCGCCGAGACCGAAATGCCGGGCCTGATGGCCACGCGCGCCGAGTACGGCCCCAAGCAGATCCTGAAGGGCGCCCGCATCGCCGGCAGCCTGCACATGACCATCCAGACCGGCGTGCTGATCGAGACGCTGACGGCTCTGGGCGCTGAAGTCCGCTGGGCTTCGTGCAACATCTTCTCGACCCAGGACCACGCCGCGGCCGCCATCGCCGCCTCGGGCGTGCCGGTGTTCGCCTTCAAGGGTGAGAACCTGGTCGAGTACTGGGAATACGCCCACAAGATCTTCGAGTGGCACGACGGCGGCTACCCGAACCTGATCCTGGACGACGGCGGCGACGCCACCCTGCTCTGCGTGCTGGGCCCGAAGGCCGAGAAGGATCCGTCGATCCTGAACAACCCGCAGAACGAGGAAGAAGAAGCCCTGTTCGCCGTGATGAAGAAGTACCTGGCCGAAAAGCCGGGCTTCTACTCGGCCATCCGCGCGGCCATCGGCGGCGTGTCGGAAGAAACCACCACGGGCGTGCACCGCCTGTACCAGATGGCCGCCAAGGGCGACCTGCCGTTCCCGGCCATCAACGTCAACGACAGCGTCACGAAGTCGAAGTTCGACAACCTGTACGGCTGCCGTGAATCGCTGGTCGACGCGATCCGTCGCGGCACCGACGTCATGCTGTCGGGCAAGGTCGCGGTGGTCTGCGGCTACGGCGACGTGGGCAAGGGCTCGGCTGCCTCGCTGCGCCAAGGCGGCGCTCGCGTGATCGTCACTGAAATCGACCCGATCTGCGCCCTGCAGGCGGCGATGGAAGGCTATGAAGTCCAGACCCTGGACGACGTGGCGGGCCGCGCCGACATCTTCGTCACCGCCACGGGCAACAAGGACGTCATCACCGTCGATCACATGCGGCAGATGCGTAACAACGCCATCGTCTGCAACATCGGCCACTTCGACTCGGAGATCCAGGTCGCCGGCCTGAAGAACTTCAAGTGGGACGAGATCAAGCCGCAGGTCCACCACGTGGAATTCCCGGACGGCAAGAAGATCATCCTGCTGTCGGAAGGCCGTCTGGTGAACCTGGGCAACGCCACGGGCCACCCCTCGTTCGTGATGTCGGCCTCGTTCACCAACCAGACGCTGGCTCAGATCGAGCTCTGGACGAACAAGGACGCCTACCAGAACCAGGTCTACACCCTGCCCAAGCACCTGGACGAGAAGGTCGCCTTCCTCCACCTGGAGAAGCTGGGCGCCAAGCTCTCGACCCTGCGCAAGGATCAGGCCGACTACATCGGCGTGCCGGAAACCGGCCCGTTCAAGCCGGACCACTATCGCTATTAATAGTGACATCCGTAGCGTCAGTTTCCGCTACGGAAATCGTTTGAAACCAAGGGGAAAGGCCTGCCGGCGACGGCGGGCCTTTTCTTTTCGCGGCTTGATGAAGAGCCGCCCTATTCAAGGCCGCATTGCTCGGCTAATCGCTTTTGCATGCCGCTAGCCTTGATCATCTCCAGCCACGTCGCCGGCAGCCAGGTGGGCGCGACGGCGCAAGCCACCGCCCTGGCGCAGTTTCGCATCGACTCGATGGTCGTGCCGACCGTGCTGTACGGCCGCCATCCCGGCTGGGGCATCCCCGGCGGGGCGCCGGTGCCGATCGAGGTGTTCGAGGGCATGATGGACGGCATCGAGGCCAACGGGCTGTTCGGTCTCGTCGATCTGGTCATCACCGGCTATTTCGCCACCGCCGCCCAGGTGCGGGCCGCCGCCCGGGTGGTTGACGCGGTGCGCGAGACGCCCCGTCCGAACGGCGCGGCCACCCGCCGGCCGACCGTCATCGTCGACCCGACCATGGGCGACGCGGGCAAGGGCCTCTACATCCCTTCCGACACGGCCGACGCCATCATCGCCGACCTGGTCCCGCGCGCCGACGTCGTGGCCTGCAATAGCTGGGAGCTGCAGAAGCTGACCGGCACCGACGCCCGCGACCCGCAGAACGCCATGCGCGCCGCTCGCCTGCTGGGCAAGATCACGCTCGTTTCGTCCGTCCATCGCGGGGCCGAGATCGGCGCCGTGCTGGCCGACAAGAAGGAGGCCTGGCTGGCCGCCCACGCCAAGGCCGAGCGCTCGCCCAACGGCACCGGCGACCTGCTGACCGCCCTCTACGCCGCGTCGATCCTGGAAGGGCAGACCTTCTCGTACGGCCTGGCTCGCGCCGTCGGCGGGGTGGCCGAGACCGTCACCGCCGCCAATGTCTGGAACGCTCCGGAGCTGCCGATCGTGGCCATGGGCGCGCGGATCAAGCAGACTTCGCCGACCGTCCGTATCGAGCGCCTCGCCTAGCATGACCGACATCACCGGCCTCTGCCCCGACCGCTTCGACCGCGTTCGCGAGGCGTTCGAACAGAACTTCGCCGAGGGCGAGCTGGGCGCGCGGTTCGCGTTCGCCATCGACGGCGAGATCGTCGTCGACCTGATGGGCGGCTTCGCCGACCGCAAGCGCGAGGTCGCCTTCGGTCCCGACACCCTGACGGCCCTGTTCTCGACCACCAAGGCGGTGGCGGCCCTGATGGTCGCGCGCCTCGTGGACGAGGGCCGCCTGGCCTACGACCAGCCCGTCGCCGACGTCTGGCCGGAGTTCGCGCAGAACGGCAAGGCCGAGGTCACCGTCGAGCAGGCCCTGTCGCACCAGGCCGGCCTGTCGGGTTTCCCGGACGAGACCGACCCGGCCCTGTGGTTCGACTGGGGCGCCACCTGCGCCAAGCTGGCGGCCATGGCCCCGCTGTTCCCGATCGGCTCGGCCAGCGGCTATCACCCGGTGACTTTCGGCTATCTGGCCGGCGAGATCTTCCGCCGCGTCGATGGCCGCACCCTGGGCACGGCGCTGCGCGAGGACATCTGCGCGCCGCTGGACCTGGATATCTGGATCGGCCTGCCCGACAGCGAGCATGGCCGGGTTTCCGAACTGATGCGTCCGACGGCCTTGCCGAAGTTCGGCGAGCTCAACGCCGCGGTGCAGGCCGCCTTCCTCAAGCCGTGGTCCTCGCCCGGCGGCAAGGGCGCGGCCGAGTGGCGGCGGGTCGAGATCCCCTCGGCCAACGGCCACGCCACGGCCGAGTCGCTGGCGCGGTTGATGGGGGCCCTGGCCACCGACGGGACCCTAGGCGGCCGCTCGATCATCACCCCGGCCGGCATCAAGGCCGCCACGACCCAGCGCATCGTCGGCCAGGACCTGGTCCTGCCCTATGTGATCAGCTGGGGCGCGGGCTTCATGCGCAATGAGCCGAACATGTTCTACGGCCCGACGGCCGACGCGTTCGGCCACTCGGGCTGGGGCGGCTCGTGCGCCTTCGCCGACCCTTCGCGGGGCGTGTCAGGGTCGTATGTGATGAACAAGCAGGGCAACGCCCTGATCGGCGATCCGCGCGCCGTGCGCCTGATCGAAGCGGCCTACGCTTCCCTTTAGAACGCTGTTGAAGCTTTGGCGTTAGGCATGCGGGCAAGGAGAGCCGCATGATCCGCACCGCCTCGATCGCTTTCATCGTTCTGGCCGCCGCCAACGTGGCGCACGCCGAGGACCGCGACTTCTGCGCCGACCGGCCGGGCAAGGGCTCGCCGCCGTGCGTGCTGGACGCCGGGCGCTTCCAGGCCGAGGTCGGCGGCGTCGACGCCGCGTTCAGCCGGGGCGGCGGGGTCTCGGTCGATGACGTCTCGTACGGCGGGCTGGAGCTGCGGCTGGGCCTGACTTCCACCGTCGAAGGCCAACTGAGCTGGACCGCGCATGAGCGGGTGCGGACCAAAGACCATGGCGTGGTCGACGTCGTCTCCGGCGCCGGCGACCTGGGCGCGGCCTTGCGGTGGTCGCTGAAGAACCCGGCCGGCGACGGTGTCTCGATCGCCGTGCAGCCGTTCGTCACCGCGCCGACCGGCTCGCACGGGATCGGCTCGGACCTGTGGCAGGGCGGCGTGGTCGTCCCGGTGTCGATCCCGCTCAACGCCGACTGGTCGCTGAGCCTGTCGCCGCAGGTCGAGGCGCGGGAGAACGCCAGCGGCTCGGGGCGCCACGCGGGCTACGCCCTGGCCGGCGGTGTCGGCCGTGCGGTCGGGCCGGTGAACCTGGGCGCCGAGCTGTGGGTCGATCGCGACGACGACCCGTCCGGCCACGTCACCCAGGCCAGCTTCGACCTGACCGCCGCCTGGACGCCCAAGTCGCTGAAGGACGTCCAACTGGACGCCTCGGTCTATGCCGGCCTCAACCGCCAGACCCCGGACCTGGAGCTGGTCGTGGGCTTGGCGCACCGGTTCTGATCGTCGCCGCGCCAACGAGGCCGGCCACGATCGCCGCCACGGCGCTGATCCCCATCACCCACGGATAGCCGCCGCCTCCGGGCGCGAAATAGACCAGCCCCAGCACCGCCACGGCCAGCAGGCCGGCGACGCGGGCGACGGCGTTGTTGATGCCCGAGGCCACGCCCGAATGGCTGGACGGCACCGCCGCCATCACCGTGCTGGTCAGCGGCGCGACGCTGATCGTCATGCCCAGCGCCAGGATCAGCAGGGCGGGCAGGACGCCGGTCCAGAAGCCGCCGCCGATCCACGGTCCGGCCAGCAGGCCGAAACCGACGCCGGCGGTGATCGGCCCGACGGTCAGCATGACCCGCGCCCCGACCTTGTTGGCCACACGGCCGGCCACGCCCGACAGCGTGCCCATCACCAGCGATAGGGGCAGCAGGGTGGCCCCGGCCTGGGCGGCCTTGTAGCCGTGCCGGGCGATCAGCTCGTAGGGCAGGAAGAACAGCGCGCCGGTCAGGCCGAAGTAGAGCGCCAGGGTCAGCAGATTGGCGCCGCTGAAGGTGGTCGAGCGATAGAGCGATAGCGGCATCATCGGATGCGCCTCGCGGCCTTGCAGCACGACGAAGCCGACCAGGATCGCCGCGCCGGCGACCAGGGCGCTCCACACGGCGGGACTAGCCCAGCCGCGCTCGCCGGCCGCGGTCAGGCCCCAGGTCAGGGCGCCCAGGCCCGTGGCGGCCAGCACCGCCCCGCGCCAGTCCAGGTGCTGGACGTCCGGATCGCGGCTCTCGGGGACTGCCTTCAGGGTCAGCCAGACGGTGGCGGCGGCGATCGGCAGGTTGATCAGGAAGATGGCCCGCCACGACACCGCATCGACCAACCAGCCGCCCAGCACCGGCCCGATGGCGGCGGTCACCGCGCCAAAGCCCGCCCAGGCCCCGATCATCGGTCCCCGCGCCTTTTCGTCAAAGGCAGCGCCCAGGATCGCCAGGCTGGCGGGGACCACGAAGGCGGCGGCGATGCCCTGCACGGCGCGGGCGGCGATCAACAGCTCGACATTGGGGGCGATCGCGCAGGCCAGGGAGGCCAGGGCGAACAGCGTGACCCCGACCACGAACACCTTGCGCCGTCCGTAGCGGTCGCCGGCCGAGCCGCCGATCAGCACCAGCGAGCCGAGCAACAGCAGGTAGGCGTTGACGATCCACTGGATCTGGGCCGGCTGGGCCTTCAACGCCGTCCGGATCGCGGGCAGGGCGACATTGACCACCGAGCCGTCGATGAAGGCCAGGCTGGAGCCCAGCACCGTCGCGGCCAGGATCAGCCGGCCGCGACCCTTGGAAATCTGCTCGTCCATGGCCGCGACCATGACCCGGCAGGGGCGGCGTGGCTAGAACGCTGGCGCCTAGGCGGGCGCCAGCGCCCTGGTCTTCTTCCAGGCCCCGTAGGCGAAGGTCGCCACGCCCAGCCAGATGAACACGAACGACAGCGCCCGCAGCGGCGTGAACGCCTCGCCGAACGCCACGCCCAGCAGGAACTGGATCGTGGGGGCGATGAACTGCAGGAAGCCGACGGCGCTGAGCGGCAGGCGGCGGGCCGACCAGGCGAACAGGGCCAGCGGCACGACCGTGGCCGGACCGGCGATGGCCAGCAGCGTGGTCACCGCCCCGCCATGGCCGAAGTGGCCCTGACCCGTCGATTGCAGGTGCATCACATAGAAGAGACCCGGCAGGGCCAGATAGGCGCACTCGACGAAGAGCCCGGTCTGGGCGTCGGCCTTCACCCGTTTGCGCAGGATGGCGTAGGCGCAGAAGGTCGCCGCCAGGCCCAGCGAGACGATCGGCAGGTGACCCAGGGCGATGGTCTGGATCGCCACGCCGACGGCGGCGAAGCCGATGGCGACCTTGCCCTCGGTGGTCATGCGCTCGCGGAACAGCAGGGCCCCGGCCGCCATGTTCATCAGCGGGTTGATGTAATAGCCGAGGCTGGCCTCGATCACGTGGCCGGCGTTCACCGCGAAGACGTAGATCGTCCAGTTGCTGAAGATCGCCGCCGTCGACAGCAGCAGCATGCCCAGCGTCTTGGGCTGGCGCAGCACCTGCGCGACCTGGCCGCCCTGCTTGGCGATCAAAACGAGGCCGCCGGCCCACAGCACCGACCACAGCGAGCGGTGGGCGATCATCTCCCACGACGTCGCGCCCAGGTTCGACAGCAGGTGGAAATAGAGCGGCAAGAAGCCCCACAGCACATAGCAGCCCACCCCGGCGGCATAGGCGGGGCGGCTATCGGTCTGGGTCTCGGAACTGGGCGACATGGCGTCGTCCTTCATGGTCAGAAAAAGAAAAAGGCTCCCGGGACCTGCGCCCCGGGAGCCCTGATTTCCACCCGCTTGTTGCGGTGGCTAGGCCGGGGTCTTCTGCTTGATCAGGCCCTTGTCGTGCAGCAGCTGGGCGATCTGCACGGCGTTCAGCGCCGCGCCCTTGCGCAGGTTGTCGGCCACGCACCACAGGGCGATGCCGTTCTCGACGGTCGGGTCGGTGCGGATGCGCGAGACATAGACCGGGAACTCGCCGGCGGCTTCCTTAGGCGTCATGTAGCCGCCGTCCTCGCGCTTATCGATGACTTCCACGCCGTCGGCGTCACGCAGGATCTCGCGGACGTCTTCCTCGTCCAGCGGGGTCTCGAACTCGATGTTCACCGCTTCGGCGTGGCCGACCATGACCGGCACGCGCACGGCGGTGGCGGTCAGCTTGATCGACGGATCCAAGATCTTCTTGGTCTCCATCATCATCTTCCACTCTTCCTTCGTGTAGCCGTCCTCCATGAACACATCGATGTGCGGGATGACGTTGAAGGCGATCTGCTTGGTGAACTTCTTGGGCGGGGGGGCGCCCAGGACGAAGACGCCCTTGGTCTGGTCCCACAGCTCGTCCATGCCCTCTTTGCCGGCGCCCGACACCGACTGGTAGGTCGAGACGACGACGCGCTTGATCTTGGCTTCGGCGTGCAGGGGCGCCAGCACCACCACCAGCTGCGCGGTCGAGCAGTTGGGGTTGGCGATGATGTTCTTGGGCATCCGGTCGACGGCGTTTGGGTTCACCTCCGGCACCACCAGCGGCACGTCCGGGTCCATCCGGAAGTGGCTGGAATTGTCGATGACGATCGGACCGGCCGCGCCGATCTTCTCGCCCCATTCCTTGGAGATGGCGCCGCCGGCGCTCATCAGCACGATGTCGACGGTCGAGAAGTCGAACTGCGCCAGATCCTCGCAGTGCAGGATCTTGTTGCCGAACGAGACTTCGACGCCGATGGATTTGCGGCTGGCGATGGCGTGCATCTTGTCCACGGGGAAGTTGACTTCCTCGAGGATGTTGAACATCTCGCGGCCCACATTGCCCGTGGCGCCGACCACGGCGACCCGGTAACCCATCGCGCTCTCCTGAAATACTGTTCCGCGTACCGCGCGGAGCGTGGTTCCCGTACGCCTCATGTTCCCCCCGCGCAAGGCGAGGAAAGCTGGCGGAGGTTTCAGCTTAGGGCTGGCCGCTCGTCTTCGGCGCGGGCGCGGCCGGTTCGGCCTCGTCCGCCATCGAGAAGGTGATCGGGATGGTGACCGTCAGGCCGTCGACCGTGTCGCCTTCCTTGGTCCAGGGGTTCATGCGCATCAGCGACACCGCCTTGATCGCGGCCGCGCCGAAGTCGAGGCCGGCCGGGGCCTCGCGCACGGCCTGGCAATCGGCCAGCGCGCCGGTCGGGGTGATGAGGCATCGCACCGCCGCCGAACCGGACTTCACGCCGGCCTTGGTCGCCGCCTCGGGATAGACCGAGGCCATGCCGGCGGCCGTCATGGTTTCGATCCAGCGCGGCTTGGTCAGCTTGCGCGCGTCCGGCGTGGCCGGGTCCCGGAAGCGGAACGGAATGTCGATGGTGTACTTCCGCGGCGCCTTGGGGTTCTCGGGATCCAGGGTCACCTTGAACGCCTTCGATAACGCCTTGGCGGCGCGGCCGAAGCCCTTGCCGTTCGGGCTCTCGGAGATGGTGTCGCAGTTGCGCAGACTGCCCGTGTCGTCGAGCTCGCAGCGCAGGGCGGCCTGGCCCGACGCCAGGCCGGCGGCCTCCTTGGGCCAGGCGGCGTTGACCTGCGCCTGGGTCGGGGCCTGGACCCACGGCGGGTCCAGAACGACGCCCGAGCTGCCCAGGTCGGGCGCGGGCATGCCGGCCCAGACGATGGGGATGGTGACCTCGCCGCCAGGCACGGCCTTGCCGCCCCGGATGCGCGGCGTCATACGCAGCTGCGGCGCCAGTTGCAGGGCGGCCAGGCCGAAGTCGAGGCCCACGGGATCCTCGTCGTGGATCTTGCAGGCCTCGAGGAAGCCCTCGACGGTGATCTTGCAGGTGATCGAGGCGCGTCCGACGCGCCCGGCGTTGATGGCCTTGACCGGGAAGACGCCGGACAGGTCGAAGGCCGTGGGCTTCTTCAGCCAGTTCGGCTCGGCGTCGCCCGGCGCCAGGATGTTGAAGCCGGTGCGCAGCCGGCGGCCCACGGTCGAGGCGCCGGCCTGGTCCTTGGTCTTGACCCGTTCGGAGGTGACGAGGTTCAGCGCCGCCGCGCCGAAGCCGTGACCCGCCGGCGTCTCCTTGATGATCTTGCAGTCGACCAGCTTGCCGCCGGCCGCGACCGCGCAGTCGAGGACGACCCGGCCGCTTTCCGTCACGCCCTTCGGGAACGCCGCCCGGGCGTTGTCGCGCGTGGCCCGCGCCGTCCAGACCGGGGTCCAGCCCGGGGTCTTGTCGTCATCGTCATCGGCATCGGCGGTGGTGACACAGACGCCGGCCACGATCAGGGCCAGCAGAAGTTGACGCGACAACAAGACGAGACCCCATGAAAGGCGGCGCGCGGCCCCCTGGCGACACGACCTTAGGTGGAGATTAGGCGATCGATTTGCGCGCCGCCAGAGGGTTCCCGACGCACTCTGCGCCCCCTATGTTGCCGGCCATGACCGACGCCGCCGCGCCCCCGCTTCCGAACGTTTCCGAACTGACCCAGGATGGCCCCGCCATCCGGCTCTTTCTTGTGGATGGCTCGGCCTATCTGTTCCGCGCCTATCACGCGCTGCCGCCGCTGACCCGCAAGAGCGACGGCCTGCCGGTCGGCGCCGTCCAGGGCTTCTGCAACATGCTGTGGAAGCTGATGCGCGACATGCAGGGCGATACGCCCACGCACCTGGCCGTGATCTGGGACCACTCCGAGAAGACGTTCCGCAACACCCTCTACGACAAGTACAAGGCCCACCGGCCGCCGCCGCCCGAGGACCTGATTCCGCAGTTCCCGCTGGTGCGCGAGGCGACCCTGGCGTTCGGCGTGCCGGCCATCGAGCTGCCGGGCTACGAGGCCGACGACCTGATCGCCGCCTACGCCTGCAAGGCCCGCGAAATGGGCGGCGAGGCGGTGATCGTCTCGTCCGACAAGGACCTGATGCAGCTGGTCGGCGACGGCGTGTCGATGTTCGACCCGATGAAGGGCCTGCGCATCGAGCGCGAGCAGGTGTTCGAGAAGTTCGGCGTCTATCCCGACAAGGTCGTCGACGTTCAGGCCCTGTGCGGCGACAGCGTCGACAACGTCCCGGGCGCCCCGGGCATCGGCATCAAGACCGCCGCCCAGCTGATCACCGAATATGGCGACCTCGACACGCTGCTGGCCCGCGCTGGCGAGATCAAGCAGCCCAAGCGCCGCGAGACCCTGATCGAATTCGCCGACCAGATCCGCCTGTCGCGGGCCCTGGTGAAGCTGGACTGCGACACGCCGCTGCCCCAGCCGCTGGACGAGCTGACCGTGCGCGAGCCGGACAAGGAGGTGCTGGCCGCCTTCCTGGAGCAGATGGAGTTCCGCACCCTGGCGCGCCGGGTCGGCGACGGTTCGGCCGCCGCGACGCCGGGCACGCTCGGCCTCTCGGGCGGCAGCGATCGCGCCCCCAGCCAGCCGAAAGCCCCGGTCAGCACCGTCTCGTACATGGGCGCGGCCGCCCGCGCCGCCGCCAACCCGGTGGCCGAGCCGATCACCGTCGACCACGCGGCCTATGCCTGCGTCCGCGATTTGGAGACCCTGCGCGCCTGGGTGGCCAAAGCGACCGCCAAGGGTGTGGTGGCCTTCGACACCGAGACCGACGCCCTGTCCTCGGCCAATGCCGGCCTCTGCGGCGTGTCGCTGGCCATCGCGGCCGGCGAGGCCTGCTACATCCCGATCAGTCACTGCGAGAAGGCGGATGGTCTCGCTTTCGAGGCCCCCGCCGACATCGAGCAGATCGCGCTCGACGACGTCATCGCCACGCTGAAGCCGCTGCTGGAAGACCCGGCGGTGCTGAAGGTGGCCCAGAACGCCAAGTACGACATCGCCGTCCTGGCCCGCCACGGCATCGATGTCGCGCCGATCGACGACACCATGCTGATCTCCTACGTGCTGGAGGCCGGCGAGCACGGGCACGGCATGGACGAGCTGTCCGAGCTGCACCTGGGCCACAAGCCGATCCCGTTCAAGCAGGTCTGCGGCACGGGCAAGGGCCAGATCAGCTTCAAGCACGTGGCCCTGCCGGAAGCGACGGCCTATGCCGCCGAGGACGCCGACGTCACCCTGCGCCTGTGGGAGATCCTCAAGCCCCGCCTGGCGCGGGCCGGCCTGTCGACGGTCTACGAGACCCTGGAGCGGCCGATGCCGGCCGTGCTGGCGGCGATGGAGAACGAGGGGGTCATGGTCAACCCCGAGGCCCTGCGCCTGCTCTCCAACGAGTTCTCGCTGCGCATGGCCAAGTTCGAGGAGCGCGCCCAGGAGCTGGTCGGCCGTCCCTTCAACCTGGGCAGCCCCAAGCAGATCGGCGACGTGCTGTTCGGCGAAATGAACATGAAGGGCGGCAAGAAGACCGCCACCGGCCAGTGGTCGACCGACAGCGACGTGCTGGAGAGCCTGGCGCTGGAGCACGAGCTGCCGCGCGTGCTGCTGGACTGGCGTCAGCTGAGCAAGCTGAAGGGCACCTACACCGAGAACCTGATCGCCGCGATCGCCGAGCGTACGGGTCGGGTGCACACCTCCTACGCCCTGGCCGCGACGACGACCGGGCGACTGTCCTCGTCGGATCCCAACCTGCAGAACATCCCGATCCGCACCGAGGAAGGCCGCAAGATCCGCAAGGCCTTCATCGCGCCGGCGGGCAAGGTGCTGATCAGCGCCGACTACAGCCAGATCGAGCTGCGCCTGCTGGCCCATATCGGCGACATCCCGCAGCTGAAGAAGGCCTTCCAGGAGGGCCTGGACATCCACGCCATGACGGCCTCGGAGATGTTCGACACGCCGATCGAGGGCATGGACCCGATGATCCGCCGCCGCGCCAAGGCCATCAACTTCGGCATCGTCTACGGCATCTCGGCCTTCGGCCTGGCCAACCAGCTGGGCATCGGCCAGGGCGAGGCCGGGGCCTATATCAAGACCTATTTCGAGCGCTTCCCCGGCATCCAGGCCTATATGGACGCGACCAAGGCCTTCGTGCGCGAGCACGGCTACGTCTCGACCATCTTCGGGCGCAAGATCAACATCCCCGAGATCCAGTCCAAGTCGGTCGGCCAGCGCCAGTTCGCCGAGCGCGCGGCGATCAACGCCCCGATCCAGGGCGCGGCCGCCGACGTCATGCGCCGGGCCATGGTGCGCATGCCCGCCGCCCTGCAAGCCGCGGACCTCCAAGCCCGTATGCTGCTGCAGGTGCACGATGAACTGGTGTTCGAGGCGCCGGCAGCCGAAGCCGACCGCGCCTGTGCGGTTATCCGCACGGTGATGGAGAAAGCGGCCGAGCCGGCGGTGGCTTTGAGCGTGCCGCTCACGGTCGAGGCGAGGGCCGCACTCAACTGGGATGAGGCCCACTGACCAAGAAAGTGGCGTGAATATCGTGTTGTGCGACATTCCGCCACGCCACGGTTAATGCCCCGGCAACCCTTCGAGGCTCACTGGTGTCTGTGACGCCCGCGAACCCTAGTACGCGTTTAAATAGTAGTGTTATCCGAGGTTTAGCGGTCGCCGCCCCCATTTTGAGGAGCCCCGGCCGGTGTCTTTTGGCGATCTGAAAATTCCGCACAAGCTGATGGCGGTCTTCGCTGTCATGCTCGCGACCATCGTTGTGATGGGCGTGTCCCTCTACGCCAACAAGGTCGGCCTCGGCCAATCGGTGGAACGCACCGAGCGCGCCTATGAGATGCTGCGCCAGGCGGATACGGCGGCTTTCCGCCTGACCCGTCAGGAGAACTCGCTGCGCGGCTTCCTGCTGTCGGGCGACAATTACTACGTCAAGCGCCTGGAAGAGGCCCACAAGCCCAAGTTCCTGGCCGCGCTGGACGAGCTGCGCAAGCTGGCCGCCGGCGACCAGGAAGACCTGGCTCGCATCGCCGCCGTCGACGCCGCCTATGCCGACTACCGCAAGCTGGCCATCGAGCCGGGCGAGACCCTGGGCGCCGACGTGGCGACCCGTCCGCAGGCGGTCGAGCTGGTCAAGCACGACGGCGTCGCCGACAAGGCCGTGACCCCGGTCGAGGACGCCATCGAGGCGATCTCCAAGAACGCCGAGGCAGAGCTGACGACGGAAGCCGCCGCTCAGAAGAAGGCCTCGCTGGAATCCACCCTGGCCCTGGCCATCGGCATCCTGATCACGGCTGGCATCGCCATCGGCGGTGGTCTGCTGCTGACGGGCGCGATCGCCAAGCCGGTGACCGCCATGACCAACGCCATGCGCCGCCTGGCCTCGGGCGACAACACGGTCGACGTGCCGGCCCAGGGTCGCAAGGACGAGATCGGCGACATGGCCGCCGCCGTGGCCTACTTCAAGGACTCCGAGGCCGAGAAGGTCCGCATCGAGGCCGCCGCTGTCGATCAGCGCCAGGCCGCCGACCGCGAACGCGCCGCCAACGAAGCCGAAAAGGCCGAGGTCGCCCGCAACGACGCCATCGCCATCTCCGCGCTGAACGAGGCGCTGGACCACATGGCCGGCGGCGACCTGACCCACCGGATCACCACGGCGTTCGCGCCGAAGGCCGAGAGCCTGAAGACCAACTTCAACGCCGCCGCCGACCGCATGCAGCAGGCGATCCAGTCGATCAACTCGGCCACCGGCGGCGTCAACAGCGGCGCCGACGAGATCGCCGAGGCTTCGGACAACCTGTCGCGCCGGACGGAACAGCAGGCCGCCAGCCTGGAAGAGACCGCCGCCGCCCTGGACGAGATCACCGCGACGGTCCGCAAGACCGCCTCGGGCGCCAAGGAAGCCTCGCAGGTCGTGGCCAACGCCCGCTCGGACGCCGAGCGCTCGGGCCGCATCGTCGGCCAGGCCGTGGCGGCCATGACCGAGATCGAGACCTCGTCCAACCAGGTCAGCCAGATCATCGGCGTCATCGACGAGATCGCCTTCCAGACCAATCTGCTGGCCCTGAACGCCGGCGTCGAAGCTGCGCGTGCCGGTGAAGCCGGCCGTGGTTTCGCGGTGGTCGCGCAGGAAGTGCGGGCTCTCGCCCAGCGCTCGGCAGACGCCGCCAAGGAGATCAAGACCCTGATCTCGACCTCGACCGCCCAGGTCGAGGCCGGCGTGGACCTGGTCGGTCAGACCGGCGAGGCGCTGAGCCGCATCGTCGAGCAGGTCGCCTCGATCGACGCGCTGATGAAGGAAATCTCGGCCTCGACCACCGAGCAGGCTACCGGCCTGAACGAGGTCAACGGCGCGGTGAACCAGATGGACCAGGTCGTTCAGCAGAACGCCGCCATGGTCGAGGAAGCCACCGCCGCCTCGCACTCGCTGAAGAACGAGGCCAAGGCGCTGATGGAGCTGGTCGGCCGCTTCCGCGTCGGCGAAGGCTCGAGCATCGTCAAGTCGCGTCCCGCCCAGACAACCTACCGTCCGCCGGCGCCTCAGACCCGACCCGCGCCACAGCGCCCGACGGTCTCGGCTCGCCCGGGACGCGGTTCGGCCGCCGTGGCGGTCAGCGAGGACTGGGAAGAGTTCTGATCGCCTGAACGATCAGCGGACTAAAGCGAGGCTCTCCGGGAAACCGGGGAGCCTTTCGCTTATCCGCGGTTCAGCGCGATCGTCTCGAACGAGGACTTGGTGGTCTGGGGGCCGTGGCTGGGGTTCGGCGTCGGCAGGGCGAGACCGATCGCGGCGGCGACCAGCAGAGCGACGGTGAAGAAGGCCTTGGCCATGGTCCTATCTCGGGTCTGGCGTCTTGAAGCGACAATTCGCGGGCGCCGACGAGAGCCTAGATGGCCCCGCGTGCGGCGGGTTCAAGGCCCGGGTCCCTGAGGTCCCCGAACGTCGTGATCCAATAGGAAAGGCCGGAAACCCGCTTGTGGGTTCCCGGCCTTTTTTGACCCGATGCGCTACGAAATCGGGAACCCGATTAGAAGATTTCGAACAACCCAGCGGCGCCCATGCCGCCGCCGATGCACATGGTTACGACGCCCAGCTTGGCCTTGCGGCGCTTGCCTTCCAGCAGCAGGTGGCCGGCGCAGCGGGCGCCGGTCATGCCGAAGGGGTGGCCGATGGCGATCGAGCCGCCGTTGACGTTGTACTTCTCCGGATCGATGCCCAGGCGGTCACGGCTGTAGAGGCACTGCGAGGCGAAGGCCTCGTTCAGCTCCCACAGGTCGATGTCGTCGACCTTCAGGCCGTGGCGTTCCAGCAGGCGCGGCACGGCGAAGACCGGGCCGATGCCCATCTCGTCGGGCTCGCAGCCGGCGATGGCGAAGCCGCGGAACAGGCCCAGCGGTTCCAGGCCGCGCTTCTCGGCTTCCTTGCGTTCCATCACCACCACGGCGGCGGCGCCGTCCGACAGCTGGCTGGCGTTGCCGGCGGTGACGAAGTTGCCAGGACCCTTGACGGGTTCGAGCTTGGCGAGACCTTCCAGGGTCGTCTCAGGACGATTGCACTCGTCCTTGGTGACCACGTAGTCGACCAGGCTCTCTTCCTTGGTCTCCTTGTTGACCACCTTCATCTTGGTGGCCATCGGCACGATCTCGTCGTCGAACAGGCCGGCGGCCTGGGCGGCGGCGATGCGCTGCTGGCTGCGCAGGGAGTACTCGTCCTGGTACTCCCGGCTGATGTTGTAGCGCTTGGCCACGATATCGGCGGTGTCGATCATCGCCATCCACAGGGCCGGCTTTTCCTTCATCAGCTTGTCTTCGGTGATGTGGAAGCGGTTCATGTGGCCGCCGCCCTGCACCAGCGAGATCGACTCCACGCCGCCGCCGATGGCGACCGGGGCGCCGTCGTTGCGGACGTAGTTGGCCGCCGTGGCGATCGCCTGCAGGCCCGAGGAGCAGAAGCGGTTGACCGTCTGGCCCGAGGTGGTGACCGGCAGGCCGGCCCAGATGGCGGCGTTGCGGGCGACGTTCATGCCCGTGGCGCCTTCAGGACCGCCGCAGCCCAGGACCACGTCCTCGACCTCGGCGCCGTCGATGCCTGCGCGCTGCACGGCGTGCTGGATCGCATGACCGGCCATGGCCGCGCCGTGGGTGTTGTTGAAGCCGCCCCGATTGGACTTGGCCAGGCCCGTGCGGGCGTAAGAGACGATGACCGCTTCGCGCATAGAGGCGCACTCCCCGTTAAACGTTAGTTTGAATTGCCCCCACCCTAGACCGGCTTTCCGCGCGGCGAAAGATCACGTACGCGTCAACGTCAATCCAGCCCACTTTTCATACGTATGTTTCTAAAGTAGCCGACACCGGTGTCTAAAATGCTGATTTCTCTCGTCTTCGTTTCGCGTTGACTTTCCCTGATTCCAGGAGAAACGCTGGGGTTGCGTCGGGAGCGTGACTCCAAGAACGCCAAAAACATACGGGAGGTAACCAATGACCATCGCTACGCCGCGTCGAGGGGCGCGTCGCGCGCTGCTGAGCGCCAGTACGCTTGCCATCATCCTGGCCATCCCCGCCCTGGCGGCGGCCCAGCAGACGGAGACCTCGGTCGACGAGATCATCGTCACCGCCACCAAGCGGGACGCCTCGATCCAGGACATTCCGTTCTCGATCAACGCTCAGACCGAAAAGGACATCCAGCGCTCGGGCGCGGTGACCCTGGAGGACCTGTCGCGCAACGTCGCCGGCCTGACGATCCAGAACCTCGGCCCCGGCCAGAGCCAGGTGTCGGTGCGCGGCGTCTCGGCCGGCCAGGTCGTCCGCGACCAGCCGGGCGTCAAGGAACAGGTCGGGGTCTATCTCGACGAGTCCGTGATCTCGCTGTCGCTGTTCACCCCGGACGTCGACCTGTTCGACCTGAACCGCGTCGAGACCCTGCGCGGTCCGCAAGGCACGCTGTTCGGCTCGGGCTCGGTCGGGGGCACCATCCGCTACATCACCAACCAGCCCCGTCTGGACAAGACCGAGGGCCTGTTCGAAGCCAACGCCAACCTGGTCGGCGGCGACGACTTCGGCGGCCATGTGAAGGGCATGTTCAACGTGCCGATCGGCGACAAGGTCGCCATGCGCGCGGTCGGCTACCTGACCCAGTACGGCGGCTTCATCAATGCGCGCGGCGAGGGCGGCACGCTCAAGAAGAACGTCAATGACGGCACGCGTCGCGGCGGCCGCCTGTCGTTCGTGATCAAGCCGACCGAGACCGTCACCCTGACCCCGCGCGTGGTCTATCAGGAGATCCGGGCCCACGGCTTCAACCGGGAAGAGGTTTTCAACCTCTTCGCCAATCCCAACACCACGACCCGGCCGAAGATCACGCTGGGCGAGCGCGAGCAGTACCTGCTGCTGCCGGAAAGCTTCGCCGACAACACCCTGCTGGCCGACCTCACCGCCAACTTCGATCTCGGCGCGGCGACCCTGACCTCGGTCTCCAGCTACATCAGCCGCGACATCGCCGTGAACCGCGACGCCAGTTCGCTGTCGGGCAGCGTCTCGGTCGATCTGGGCTTCCCGGCCGCGGCGGTGCTGCTGCCGTCCCGCCTGGTCGACACCACCGACCTCGAGCAATACACCCAGGAACTGCGCCTGGCCTCGGCCGGCGAAGGGCCCTTCCAGTGGGTGGTCGGCGGCTTCTATTCGAAGGTCGACCGCGTCTACAACCAGACCCTGCCGACCCCCGGCTACGACGCCTACACCGACGCGGTCCTGGGCGCCGGCACCTCGGCGGCGGTGGCCAACGGCTTCCCGCGCAACTCGCCCTACAACGCCTACCTGCCCTACGACATCAAGCAGAAGGCCGTGTTCGGCGAGCTGAACTACACGCTGGGCAAGCTGACCGCGACGGCCGGCGGCCGCTACTACGACTTCAGCGAAACCCGCCAGTTCAAGTCGGGCGGCCTGTTCGCCAACGGCGACAACCGCACCGACAAGACCTCGTCGAACGGCTTCACGCCGCGCTTCCTGCTGAGCTACGAGGCGAGCGACCACGTCACCTTCAACGCCCAGGCCTCGAAGGGCTTCCGCCTCGGCGGCGTCAACGACCCGCTGAACCTGCCGCTGTGCTCGGCGCAGGACGCGGCGATCTTCGGCGGCTACCAGTCCTACAAGGACGAGTCGCTGTGGAACTACGAGGGCGGGGTGAAGTCGCGCTTCGGCGGCATCACCTTCAACGGCGCGGCCTTCTACACCGACATCAGCAACCTGCAGACCACGCTGGACGCCGGCTCCTGCTCGTCGCGCGTGGTGTTCAACGTCGCCAAGGCCCACACCAAGGGCGTCGAGGGCGAGTTCCGGGCCCGCCTGGCCTCGGGTCTCGACCTTGGCCTGTCAGGCAGCCTTGTGGAGGCCGAGTTCGACAGCAGCGTGAAGGACGGCACGGGCGCGATCCTGGGCGGCATCCGCGACGGCAACCGCCTGCCGTCGGTGCCGAAGTTCCAGATCTCGGCCGACATCACCTACACCAAGGAAGTGCGTGAAGGCGTCAACGCCTACATCAACGCCTCGGTGCAGCACGTCGGCAACCGCTTCACCCAGGCCAGCGACCAGGAGAATAACCCGCGCTCGTTCGTCTCGGGCCTGGCGTTCGGCGGGGCCACGGGCACGGTGCCGACGATCGTGAACCTGAAGCTGCCCAGCTACGAGATCGTCAATCTCAGCATCGGCTTGGAGATGCCGGACGGGGTCGACCTGGTCGCCTACGTCAACAACATCTTCGACGAGAACGCCCTGCTGTCCTTCGACCGCGAACGCGGTGGCCGGGCGCGCCTGGGCTATTCGGTGGGCCAGCCGCGCGTCATGGGCGTGACGGTCCGCAAGTCGTTCTAGAGCTTACGGGGGCGGTCGCTTCGGCGGCCGCCCCTTCCGTTACGGCGACTTGACGCTGCATCGGCCCGGGCGGACCCTCGTGAACAACGATAAGTCACGGGAGGAATGTCATGGCGCAGCATGCCTATGACCTGGTTCTGCGTGGGGGAACGGTCTTGGACGGGACCGGTGCGCCGGGCTTCGTCGCTGACGTCGCGGTCAAGGACGGCCTGATCGCCGCTATCGGTCCGAACCTGGCGTCGGGCGTCGAGGAGATCTACGCCAGCGGCCGGATCGTCACCCCGGGCTTCGTCGACATCCACACCCACTATGACGGCCAGGCGACCTGGGGCTCGACGATGACGCCCAGCTCGGGACATGGCGTGACTACGGTAGTCATGGGCAATTGCGGCGTCGGCTTCGCGCCGTGTCGCCCCGAAGACCACGACCGCCTGATCCGGCTGATGGAGGGCGTCGAGGACATCCCGTTCCCGGTGCTGACCGAGGGCCTGCCCTGGGCCTGGGAGAGCTTCCCCGACTATCTCGATTTCCTGGCCGGCCGCGCCTTCGACGTCGATATCGGCGCCCAGCTGCCGCACGCGGCGCTGCGGGTCTATGTGATGGGCGAGCGGGGCGCAAACCGCGAGCCGGCGACGGAAGCCGACATCGCCGCCATGGCCGCCATCGCCCAGCGGGCGGTCGAAGCCGGGGCGCTGGGCTTCTCGACCTCGCGCACGCTGAACCACCGGACCAGCGACGGCCAGCCGACCCCGACCCTGACGGCCGGCGAGGACGAGCTGACCGGCATCGCCCTGGGTCTCGCCGCCGCCGGCAAGGGTGTGCTGCAACTGGTCTCGGACTTCGCGCCCGACGGCCTGGCCGAGCTGGCCATGGTCCGGCGGATCGTCGAGGCCTCGGGCCGGCCGCTGTCGTTCTCGCTGGTCCAGAGCCCCAAGTCGCCCGGCGGCTACAAGGCGATGCTGGCGGGGCTGTCGGCCGCGGTCGACGCCGGCCTGCCGATGAAGGCCCAGGTCTGCGGCCGCCCGGTCGGGGTACTGTTCGGCCTGGAGCTAACGCTCAACCCGTTCAGCCAGACGGAAGCCTATGGCGAGATCGCCGGCCTGCCCCTGGCCGACCGTGTCGCCGCCCTGCGCGACCCGACCTTCCGTGCCCGCCTGCTGGCCGAGGAGAGCGATCCGCAAGGTCCGTTCGCCGGCCGGGCGCTGCGGGCCTGGGACATCATGTATCCGATGGGCGCGGACCCGGACTACGAGCCGACCGCCGACAAGAGCGTCGCGGCGATCGCCGAGGCCTCCGGCCGCGCGCGGGCCGAGGTGGCGCTGGACGCCATGCTGGAGCGCGACGGGCGCGGCATGCTCTACCACCCGTTCCTGAACTATGCCGATGGCTCGCTGGAGCCCAGCTTTCACATGCTGACCCATCGCGACACCGTGCCGGGCCTGTCGGACGGCGGGGCCCATGTCGGCATGATCTGCGACGGCAGCTTCCCGACCAGCAACCTGATCCACTGGACCCGCGACCGTACGCGCGGCCCCCGGATCGCGTTGGAGACCATGATCGTCCGCCAGACCCGGGACACCGCCCAGGCGGTCGGCCTGTTGGATCGCGGCCTGATCGCACCGGGCTACCGCGCCGACCTCAATGTCATCGACTACGAGGGGCTCAGCCTGGAGGCCCCGCGCGTGGCCTACGACCTGCCGGCCGGTGGGCGGCGGTTGGTCCAGGCGGCGCACGGCTATGTCGCCACCATCGTCGCGGGCGTCGTCACCCAGCGCGATGGCGAGCCGACCGGGGCTTTGCCGGGCCGGTTGGTGCGTGGCGCTCAGGCCGCGCCGCTGGCGATGGCGGCGGAGTAGTCAGGCCGCTTCCGCCTTCACCAGCGGGTCGGCGTGGCGGTGGATCAGCCGCCAGGCGCCGTCCTCGTGGCGGAACAGTTCGGTGATCCGCAGGTGCATCTCGACCGGCTCGTTTTGGCCGGTCAGGCGGACCTTGGCATGCTGCAGCCCGGTCCAGTAGCCGAGGTCGCCGGCGCTGTCGCTGTGCAGGATCTCCAGCGTGGTCTCGCCGCCCTCGCCGAACGCCTCGGCGTCGCGGCCATAGATGTTGGCCACCCACTCGGCGCCGATCTCGTGGCCGCCGCGCGGCGGGAAGAAGCTGGCCGGGCAGGCGGTGGCGGCCAGCTGATCCAGCGGTCCGGCCTGACCGTTCACATAGGCCTGGGCGGCCTGGCGACGGATATCCAGGAAGGTGTCGAAATCAGTCATGGCGGCTCTCCGGCTTCACCATGGAAAGCGCGCGAACCGGCTTAGGTTTCCCGGCGACGAAGCGCGAACAGCGTCAGCGCCAGGATCATCAGCGCCACCGCCTCGGCCGGCCGCGTGCGCCAGGCGCTGGTCGCGCCCAGGGCGTTGACGATGGCGTGCGGGATCAGGCCTGCGACCAGCAGGCTGCCTCGACCGTGCACGTGCAGCCAGGTCATCAGCAGCGACAGCGCCACGGTGCCCAGGGCGTACCAGCCAAGGTCCGAGATGGGCGTCACGACGATGCCCGGGAACAGGAAGGCCGGGACGTGCCACAGCGTCCAGATCAAGCCCAGGATCGTCCCGGCCATCAGGGGCGACCAGCGCTCCAGCATCTTGGGCAGGGCGTAGCCGCGCCAGCCGAACTCCTCGCCCAGCGGGCCGGAGTTGCGCACGACCTGGGCGGTGGTCAGCAGGAGCAGCGGCGTGGCGACCAGCACGTCGGCCGGCTTCACGGGCCAGGGGCGCAGGGCGAGGCTCAGTAGTAGGGCGATAGCCGGTAGGGCGAGGATCGCGACCGCCAAGGTCAGCGCATTGCCCGGCAGCAAACGGCGCGCCATCGCCTTCAGGCCGTTGAGGCCTTCCTCGGCGAAGGTCAGGACCAGCCCCGCGATACTCGGCCCATAGGCGGCGACCATGTAGGCCGGCGAGCCGTATGCGAACGGGCCGAACCACGCCGTCAGCGGCTTGGGGAACAGCAGCCACAGCCCGCCGACGCCCCAGGTGATCGCGAAGGCCAGGGCGAAGAAGCGGACGAGGCGGTCCATCTCTTCGCCCGGTCCTTCAGTGCTTCGTCAGGATGGTCAGGCCGTCGGGCAGTTCGTTGCGGTCGTCGGGGCGCGGCGGGACGTGGGCGGCCAGGATGTCGCCGGTGCGGACCACGGCGGCGACGAAGCCGTCGGCGACGCGGCCGCGCTTGAGGCCGCCGACCAGGTCGGCCACGACCTCGTCCCAGACCGTGTTGGGGGCCGCGGCGTAGATGCCCTCGTCGGCGATGACCTCGACCCGGTGTTCGGCCAGGGCGGCGAAGATCAGGACGCCGGTGCGGTCACGGGTGACGTGCAGGCCGTGGCTGAGGAACTGCTCCATGGCCGCGCGGCGCACCCGGGCGGCCTTCAGCGAGCCGGGGGTGAGGGCGCGGCGGACCGGCGGGATCGAGACGAGCAGGGCCGCGACCACGAACACCACCATTTGAAGGGCGATATAGGTCGACAGCGCCGACAGGATCGCCCCGTCCAGCGCCGCCTGGTGGCCGATGCTCCAGCCGCCGAACAGGCGGGTCAGCATTTCGGGCCGGAAGCCGGCGAACAGGGCGCCGGCCGGCAAGACGAGGGCCGCGGCCGCCGCCCAGACTAGCGGGGTCTCGCGATAGTCCGACACCTCGGGCGCCAGGACGCAGAAGATCTCGCCGGCGGTGGTCTTCTCGGCCTGGGCCACCGCGCCGGCGATGCGGTCGAGGTCCTGCGGGGTCATGCGTGTCGCCATCTCACCAGCTCCCCGAACTGCCGCCGCCGCCGAACGATCCGCCGCCGCCGGAGAAGCCGCCTCCGCCGCCCCCGCCACCGCTCCAGCCGCCGCCACCGCGTCCGCTGTTGTTCAGCGCGCCCAGGATGATCCACGGTAGGGCCGAACCCAGGCCGCTTCGGCCACGCCGGCCTCGGAACAGGTTCGAGAACAGCACGATCAGGAAGAAGGCGATGAACAGGCCGACGAGCGGCGAGCCCTGGGCCTTGTGGCGCTCGGGCTGGCTGGCCTCGGCGATGCGAGCCTTGGCCTGGTCGGCGGGCAGGCTGAGCTGCTCGACCAGGGCGTTCGTCCCCGCGACGATGCCGCCTTCCATGTCGCCGTCGCGGAACTTCGGCAGGATGGCGCTCTGGATGATGACGCTGGACAGGGCGTCGGTCAGGACGGGCTCGAGGCCATAGCCGACCTCGATCCGCACCTTCCGGTCATTGGGCGCGACCAAGAGGATCGCGCCGGTGTTCTTGTCCTTCTCGCCGATGCCCCAGGTCCGGCCCAGCTGGTAGCCGTAGTCCTCGATCGGATAGCCATCCAGGCTAGGGACCGTGGCCACGACCAGCTGGCGGCCGGTCGTGGTCTCGAGGTTTTCCAGCTTGGCTGTCAGGTCCTGCTCGACCTGCAGCGACAGGACCTGGGCGTTGTCGACCACCCGCCCGGTGAGGGGCGGGAACTTCGGCGCGGCGAAGGCGGGAAGGGCCACAGTCAGGGCCAGCACCAACGCCACCAAAAACCCGCTCATTCCCGCGAAAGCGGGAACCCAAGCGGACTTGGCCACGGCGACGCCGCGCGAAACCGTCAGGCTCGGCTTGGGTCCCCGCTTTCGCGGGGATGAGCGGAATGGGAACAAGTTACTGGACCTTCGGCGGCGCGGCCGTGGGGGGAGAACTGAAGTCCACCGTCGGGGCGGTCTGGGCCGAGGCCGTGGCCTGGAACAGCTGGGCCGGCTTCTGGCCGCTGTACATCGTCTTGGCCCAGAACACGCTGGGGAAGGTCCGCAGGGTGGTGTTGTAGGTCTGGGCCGTCTGGTTGTAGTCGCGGCGCGCGATGGTGATGCGGTTCTCGGTGCCTTCCAGCTGGCTCTGCAGGGCCAGGAAGTTCTGGTTCGACTTCAGGTCCGGATATTGCTCCTGGATCATCATCAGGCGGCCGAGCACGCCGGACAGCTTGTCCTGGGCGGCGGCGTACTGCTGGAACTGGGCCGGGTCGGTGATGGTCGAGGCGTCGACCTTGACCTGGGTGGCGCTGGCGCGGGCCTGGGTCACCTCGACCAGGACGCTCTTCTCTTGCTGCGCGTAGCCCTTCACCGTGGCGACCAGGTTCGGCACCAGGTCGGCGCGGCGCTGGTACTGGTTCTGCACCTCGGCCCAGGCGGCCTTGGTCGCCTCGTCCTGGGTCGGGATGGTGTTGATCCCGCAGCCGGCGAGGGTCGCGGGGATGGCGACGATCAAAGCGACGCGCGCGGCGTTGCGAGCCAGACGGTTCATGTGTCCTCCGAATGCGAACATGTATGCTCGCGTATCGCTGTTAGATAGCGAGCCTAACGCTACACGTCAGAGGGCGACAGGTTAAACCTTGTCCATGTCCCAACCTGCCTACACTTGAGAGAAGGCCGCCTTGCGCGGACCCATGTAGCCGAACAGCCAGGCGGCCACCTTGCGCATCTGGATTTCCTCGCTGCCCTCGGTGATCCGGTAGCGGCGGTGGTGGCGGTAGATGTGCTCGAACGGCTTGTGGCGGGAATAGCCGATGCCGCCGTGGATCTGCATGGCCCGGTCGGCGGCCTCGCAGCACAGGCGGTTAGCCCAGTAGTTGCTCATCGAGACCTTGTCGGAGAGCCGCTTCTCGACCTCGACCTTGGACATCTGGTCCATGTCCCAGGCGGTCTTGCGGATCAGCAGGCGCAGCATCTCGGCCTGGGTCGAGAGCTCGACGATCGGGAACTGAATGGCCTGATTCTCGGACAGCGCCTTGCCGAACGGCTTGCGCGCGCGCGCGTACTTGATGCTTTCTTCTATGCAGAACACCGCCGCGCCCAGGCTGGAGGCCGCCTGGCGGATGCGGTTCTCGTGCACGAAGTGCTGAGCCAGGGCCAAGCCGCCGCCCTCGGGGCCGAACATCGCCGACTCGGGCACCCACACATTGGTGAAACTGACCCGGGGGTGATCGGTCGGCATGTTGAAGGTCCAGAGGTACTCCTCGATCTTCACGCCGGGGGCATGGGCCGGGACCAGTAGGGCGGTGATGCCCTTGGCGTCGCCGTCCTCGCCCGAGGTGCGGGCGAACAGGCAGCAGTGCGTGGCCGCGTGCATGCCGGTGGTCCACATCTTCTCGCCGTTGATCCGCCAGCCGGCCTCGCCCTTGTGCTCCTCGCGGACCGCGCGGGTCTCCATGAAGGTGGCGTCCGAGCCGTGCTCGGGCTCGGTCAGGCCGAAGGTCGGGCGGAAGGCGCCCTTGTCCAGCATGTCGGTGATCAGGTGCTGCTGGTCGGGCCGGCCGAAGTCGCGGATCATCAGCACGAACGGATTGTTGCCGACGATCGAATGCTCGTTCTGCAGGTCGTTGAACAGGCCCAGGCCCTTGGACGCCAGGTGCTCGCGGATCACCGCCATCCAGAGGTTGGAGCCGTCCTGGCCGCCGTATTCCTTGGGCAGGGCGAAGCGGTAGTAACCGGCCTGGTCGGCTAGTTTGCGGGCCTTGGCCAGAAGCTCCTCCCACTCGTGCTTGGGCAGGCCGCCGCCGTCCCAGTCGGTGCGGGCCCATTCGCGGCGGTGGTCGAAGAAGCGCTCGTTGTCGTCGCGCGCCTGCAGAGGCGCGATCTCCTTGTCGATGAAGGCGTCGAGCTCGCCCAGATAGGCGGTCAGCTCCGGCGGCAAGTGGAAGTCCATGGTCAAGCTCCCTCGCGCACATCTTATGGTTATGGCGAGAGACTAAGCGCGGCGAGCGGTCGCGGCCAACCGTGCCCCTGCGGAACAACGCTTTAACCGGTCTTTGACCAGAGCGTGCTTAGGGTTTCCGTCATGATCACCATGGCCGCCTTCGCGATCATCGGGGCCGCGCTCGGACTGTTCGTCCGGCCGCGCTGGCTGGGCGTGCTGCTGCCGATCGCCCTGGCCGTGCTGGTCGAGGGCGGAGTCCATTGGGCCATCGGGGTCATGGACCACCAGACCAACCGCGAGGTCCTGATCATGCGCCTGGAAGCGATCTTCGGCGAAGGCTGGATCGGCATGGCCGGTCCCGTGGCCGCCGCCGTGATCGGCTCGGTCCTGGCCGCCGTGCTCGGCGCGATTACGGATCCGAAGAAGGCCGGACTGGTGCTCAGCGCCGACGGCATCCAGCGCCGCGCCGGCAAGGACGGCCGCTACGCCCGCGCCCAGGGCATGGTCGAGGACCGCGCCATCCACGCCAAGGCCGAAAGCCGGATCGATCAGATCCTGGGGCTGTAGGTCGGCTCAGGCCGGAACGTAGGTCAGCCTGAAGACGTCCTCCGGCACGGCCTCGCTGGCGATCAGCCGTAGCGGTGGACGCGTCCGGGCGAAGTAGGGCTTGCCGCCGCCCAGGACGAACGGGCGGAGATAAAGTCGGTACTCGTCCAGCAGGCCAAGATCGGTGAGGCTCGCGGCCAGCTCTGGCCCTGCGACGTCGATCTCGCCGTCCAGCTCGGCCTTGAGGCGGCGGGCGAAGCCCTCGACATCATCGGAGATCAGCGTCGCGTTCGGGCCGACTTCCTTCAGCGAGGTCGACACGACCCATTTGGGCTGGGCTCGCCAGGCGTCGGCGTAGTCGCGGGCGATGTCGTCCCAGTGGGGCTTATCCTCTTCCCAGTAGCGCATCATCTCGTAGATGCGGCGGCCGTAGAGACAGCCGGCCAGGCCGCGGACGTGGTCGTTGAAGTGCTGGTGCAGCGCGGGGCCAGGCATGGGCAGCTGCGGCCCGCCCTCGACACCGTCCACATAGCCGTCGAGCGACTGCATCATCCCGAAGACGAGCTTGGCCATGGTCGGGTTCCTGGTTGCGTCGGCCGCGCACCGTCCCGCAAATCTTCGCGTCCGGGAAGCCTTGGCCTCGCCGTTTCCGCGCCGGCCTCGCCGCGTTTCGTCAGGAATCCCCGTTTTCCGAAAAATCGATGCGCGTGCGAAATTCCGCTTGCGCAATTTCTTATCACTGATATCTAAGCAATGCTTAGTTCGGACCCGAAGCACCGGTGGGGATACCGGTGCGACCAACCTTAGCTGGGGTGGCCCAGAGGGGTTGGCAAGGTCCGGGCGGCCAGTACCGCGTCTCACCGATCAACGATCTGACCGCAACTTCCCCAATCCCGGAGGGCTTTCGCATGAAGCTCCGTTCCCTGGCGGCCGTCGCCGCTCTCTCTGTTTCCATGTTCGCCGGTTCGGCGTTCGCCGACGGCCGCATCGCCGCCGCTCTGGACGCCCCCGTGGCCGCCAAGACCAAGGTCGTCGCCGGCGGCGCCGTCTTTGTCTGCGAAGGCGCCGAGTGCGTCTCGGCCCAAGCCCCCTCGCGGGCTCTCACCGCGGTCGCCTGCAAGGCGCTCGCCAAGGAAGTGGGTCGCGTCGCGGCCTTCGGCGGCGAAACCAAGTCGCTGGACGCCGACGACCTGACCCGCTGCAACGCCTCGGCCAAGGGCGGTTCGTCCCTGGCCTCGGCTAAGTAAGAACACGTACCGCGCTTTATCTGAGTACCAGACGCGTTGTGGGTCGCCGTTTCTCCGGCCCGGTCTGGCTGTTTCCTCGAGCATTCGCCTTGAAGGGCGGCGGAAACCTTCCGCCGCCCCTTTTCTTTTCCGGAACCGTGATTAGTTGACGCAGATGGACACGAGCTTGGCCGCCCAGCTGGAAACCGTTCTGCGCAAGGCCGCGGGCGAGGGGACGGCCCTGGCCTCGATGACCGTGGACTATGCCGGCGAGGCCGGCGACGCGTCCCTGGAGCCCAAGGGCTGGGTCGAGCGGGCCACCCGCAGTCTCGTGTTCGCCCAGGGCGAACTGCGGCGTCCGGACGGCGCTCTGGCGGCTTCCGCCTCGGCCGTGTTCCGTCGCGCCGCGGACTGAAGGTTCGAACCTGCCGCGCCCCTTTGGTTGCGACTGCGAAAGGCCCGTGTTATCAGGCGCGCGGCTTCGGACAGGACGGCGCGGACGCGTCGGCCATCCATGTGCTTTTCATAAGCGCGCTCAAGCCTTTAAGTCGCGATAAGGGGTAACCTTCCTGTTCGCGGCCATTGCAACGCACCGGGCGGATACCAAGTGGCGGACGAAACCAAGGCGACGGATGCGGGTCAGCGCTATGCGCAGTCCCTCTTCGAACTGACGATCGAGAACGGCAATCTGGCTAAGGTCGAGGCCGACCTTAAGAGCCTGAAGGCGATGATCGCCGACAGCGCCGACCTGCGCCGCCTGATCGCCTCGCCGGCCTTCTCCGCCGAGGAGAAGGGCAAGGGTCTCGTGGCCGTCGCCGTGAAGGCCCGCTTCGACATGCTGACCACGAAGTTCCTGGGCCTGGTGGCCTCGAACGGCCGCACCGGCGACCTGCTGGGCGCCATCTCGGCCTTCTCCGAGCTGTCGGCCAAGCACCGTGGCGTCGTCACCGCCGAGGTCGTCTCGGCGACCGCCCTGTCGGCCGCCCAGCTGAAGGGCGTGCAAACCGCCCTGGCTGAAGCGCTCGGCAAGACCCCCGAAGTTTCCACGCGCGTCGATCCGTCCCTGCTGGGCGGTCTGAAGGTGCGCGTCGGTTCGCGTCTCTTCGACGCTTCGCTCCGTTCGAAGCTCGATTCCCTGAAATTCGCCCTGAAGCGCGCTTAAGCCTTTAATTAAGCGCCTCGAAAAAAATTAGATCGCAGAGAGCCCAGAAACCATGGACATCCGCGCCGCCGAAATTTCGGCCATCCTCAAGTCGCAGATCGCCAACTTCGGCGAAGAAGCCGCCGTCTCGGACGTCGGCCAGGTGCTGTCCGTCGGTGACGGCATCGCCCGCATCTACGGCCTGGACAACGTCCAAGCCGGTGAAATGCTGGAATTCCCGAAGGCCGGCGTGAAGGGCATGGCCCTGAACCTCGAGCGCGACAATGTCGGCGCCGTGATCTTCGGCGCTGACGCCGAGATCAAGGAAGGCGACGAAGTCCGCCGCCTGGGCGAGATCGTCGACGTGCCGGTCGGCCGTGGCCTGCTGGGCCGCGTCGTCAACCCGCTGGGCGAGCCGATCGACGGCAAGGGTCCGATCCAATACACCGAGCGTCGCCGCGTCGACGTGAAGGCCCCGGGCATCATCCCGCGCAAGTCGGTGCACGAGCCCGTGCAGACCGGCCTGAAGTCGATCGACACCCTGATCCCGGTCGGCCGTGGCCAGCGCGAGCTGATCATCGGTGACCGTCAGACCGGCAAGACCGCCGTCGCCATCGACACCATCCTGAACCAGAAGGCCGTGAACGCCGGCAAGGACGAGAGCGCCAAGCTCTACTGCGTCTACGTCGCCATCGGCCAGAAGCGCTCGACCGTCGCCCAGATCGTCAAGACCCTGGAAGAGCACGGCGCCCTGGAATACACGATCGTCGTCGTCGCCTCGGCCTCGGAGCCGGCCCCGCTTCAATACATCGCGCCGTTCTCGGGCTGCGCCATGGGCGAGTGGTTCCGCGACAACGGCCTGCACGGCCTGATCATCTATGACGATCTGTCCAAGCAAGCCGTCGCCTACCGCCAGATGTCGCTGCTGCTGCGCCGCCCGCCGGGCCGCGAAGCCTATCCGGGCGACGTCTTCTATCTGCACTCGCGCCTGCTGGAACGCGCCGCGAAGCTGAACGAAGACAACGGTTCGGGCTCGCTGACGGCTCTGCCGATCATCGAAACGCAAGCCAACGACGTGTCGGCCTACATCCCGACCAACGTGATCTCGATCACCGACGGCCAGATCTTCCTGGAAACCGACCTGTTCTACCAAGGCATCCGCCCGGCCGTGAACGTCGGCATCTCGGTGTCGCGCGTCGGTTCGTCGGCCCAGATCAAGGCCATGAAGCAAGTCGCCGGTCCGATTAAGGGCGAACTCGCCCAGTATCGTGAAATGGCCGCCTTCGCGAAGTTCGGCTCGGACCTGGACGCCTCGACCCAGAAGATGCTGGCTCGCGGCGAGCGCCTGACCGAGCTGCTGAAGCAGCCGCAATATTCGCCGCAGTCGGTCGAAGAGCAGGTCTGCGTGATCTACGCCGGCACGCGCGGCTATCTGGACAAGATCCCGACCTCGTCGGTCCGTCGCTTCGAGACCGAGCTGCTGGCTCGCCTCCACAGCGCGCACAAGGACCTGCTGGACGGCATCCGCACGAAGAAGGCCCTCGACAAGGATCTGGAGAACACGCTGAAGAGCGCGCTCGACAGCTTCTCGGCGACCTTCGCCTAAGCCCCCTCGGAACGCTCGGAGAGAGTAGCGCCGAATGGCCAGCTTGAAGGAAATGCGCAATCGGATCTCGAGCGTCAAAGCGACGCAAAAGATCACGAAAGCGATGCAGATGGTGGCGGCGGCCAAGCTGCGCCGGAGCCAGGACGCGGCCGAGGCCGCTCGTCCCTATGCTCGGCGCCTGGCTTCGGTCATCGCCAATCTCGCGGCCGGCGTGTCGGGCGACGGGGCTCCGGCCCTGCTGACCGGCACCGGTCGCGACGATCGTCACCTCATCGTCGTCGCGGCGGCCGATCGCGGCCTCGCCGGCGGCTTCACCTCGTCGATCGTGCGGGCCGCGCGCCAGCACATCGACGGCCTGATCGCCCAGGGCAAGGACGTCAAGATCGTCTGCGTCGGCAAGAAGGTCACCGCCCAGCTGCGGCGCCTGTACGCTGAACGGATCGTCGAGAATTTCGACCTGTCGGCCTACCGCCAGTTCACGCTGTCGGTGGCTCAGCCGATCGCCGATGTCGTCACGCGCCTCTACGAGGCCGGCGACATCGACGTTGTCACGCTGTTCTACAGCCGCTTCAAGTCGGTGGTCGTCCAGACCCCGACGGCGCTGCAGCTGATCCCGGCGACCGTCGAAGGCGTCGAAGCCCCGACCGGTCCGACGGCGGTCTACGAGTACGAGCCCTCGGAAGAGGCCATCCTCGAGACCCTGCTGCCGCGCAACCTGACGGTTCAGATCCTGTCGGCCCTGCTGGACAACATGGCTGGCTTCTACGCCAGCCAGATGACCGCCATGGACAACGCCACGCGCAACGCCGGCGACATGATCAAGCGCTACACCCTCGAGTACAATCGTTCCCGCCAGGCCCAGATCACCAAAGAGCTGATCGAGATCATCTCCGGCGCAGAAGCCGTCTGATCTAGCCTAACGACACAAGCACGCAGAGATCGAAAGACCCGCACGCCATGGCCAAGACCCCCGCTGAAAAGCCGGCCGCCGCCGCCGCCAAGAAGCCCGCCGCCCCCAAGGCCGCCGTTGCTCCGAAGGCCGCCGCCGCGACCAAGGCTCCCGCCGCCGCCGCTGCCGCTCCCAAGGCTCCGGCCGCCAAGAAGCCGGCCGCCCCGAAGGCCGCCGCCGCTCCTAAGGCTCCGACCACCAACCTGGAAGGCGCCACCGGCCGCCTCGTCCAGATCATCGGCGCCGTCGTCGACATCGAGTTCACCGGCCCGCTGCCGGCGATCCTGAACGCCGTCGAGACCACCAACACCGCCACCGGCCAGCGCCTGGTGTTCGAAGTCGCCCAGCACCTGGGCCAGAACACCGTCCGCGCCATCGCCATGGACGCCACCGAAGGTCTGGTCCGCGGCCAGCCCGTCCGTGACACCGGCGAGTCGATCCGCGTTCCGGTCGGTCCGGGCACGCTGGGCCGCATCATGAACGTCATCGGCGAGCCGATCGACGAGCAGGGCCCGATCCAGTCGACCCTGTCGCGCCCGATCCACCGCGACGCCCCGACCTTCGCCGAGCAGACCAACACCGCTGAAGTGCTGGTCACGGGCATCAAGGTCATCGACCTGATGTGCCCCTACACCAAGGGCGGCAAGATCGGCCTGTTCGGCGGCGCCGGCGTCGGCAAGACCGTGACGATGCAGGAACTGATCAACAACATCGCCAAGGCTTACGGCGGTTATTCGGTTCTGGCCGGCGTGGGCGAACGCACCCGCGAAGGCAACGACCTGTATCACGAGATGATCGAGTCGAACGTCAACGTCGACCCGAAGGCCAACAACGGCTCGACCGAAGGCTCGCGCTGCGCCCTGGTCTACGGCCAGATGAACGAACCCCCGGGCGCCCGCGCCCGCGTCGCCCTGACCGGCCTGTCGATCGCGGAATACTTCCGCGACGAAGAAGGCAAGGACGTGCTGCTGTTCGTCGACAACATCTTCCGCTTCACCCAAGCCGGCGCCGAAGTGTCGGCTCTGCTGGGCCGCATCCCCTCGGCCGTGGGCTATCAGCCCACCCTGGCCACCGAGATGGGCAACCTGCAGGAGCGCATCACCTCGACGAACAAGGGTTCGATCACCTCGGTCCAGGCCATCTACGTCCCGGCCGATGACTTGACCGACCCGGCGCCCGCCGCCTCGTTCGCCCACTTGGACGCCACCACCGTTCTGTCGCGTGACATCGCGGCCCAGGCCATCTTCCCGGCCGTGGACCCGCTGGACTCGACCTCGCGGATCATGGACCCGCTGGTCATCGGCGAAGAGCACTACAACGTCGCTCGCTCGGTCCAGGAAGTCCTGCAGCAGTACAAGTCGCTGAAGGACATCATCGCGATCCTGGGCATGGACGAGCTGTCGGAAGACGACAAGCTGGTCGTCTCGCGCGCCCGCAAGATCTCGCGCTTCCTGTCGCAGCCGTTCCACGTCGCCGAGCAGTTCACCAACACGCCGGGCGCCTTCGTCCAGCTGAAGGACACGATCCGCTCGTTCAAGGGCATCGTGGACGGTGACTACGACCACCTGCCGGAAGGCGCCTTCTACATGGTCGGCGCGATCGAGGAAGCCGTGGCCAAGGCCGAAAAGATGGCGGCTGAAGCCTAATGACCGAAGACGCCGATCTGGGCCAATTCTGCTGCGAGGAACTGGCGGAAGCGGTGTCTCCGGACACCAACGCCGGTCTCATCGAGCATGACAGCGGCCTGATCCTGCTGAATCTCGGCGAGCGGGAAGAAGAGGGCGAGACCGGCTTGATGCTGGCCACGATCCACTTCTGCCCGTTCTGCGGGACTGAGATTCAGACCGACGAAGACATCGAGGCCGCCCTGGGCGACGTCGAGGAGACCTTCAACTGATGGCCAAGCTGCACTTCTCTCTGGTCGCCCCCGAGCGCGAACTGTTCTCCGGCGACGTGGACCTGGTCCAGGCGCCGGGCACGGAAGGCGACTTCGGCGTCCTGGCCGGCCACGCCCCGTTCATGACCACCCTGCGCGAAGGCAAGGTGACCGTGAAGGACGGCGCGACGACCAAGGTGTTCGATATCCAGGGCGGCTTCGCCGACGTCGGTCCGGAAGGCCTGACGATCCTGGCCGAGCACGCCGTCGAAGCGGCCTGATTCCAGTCGCGATGCACGTACTCGAAACGCCCTCGGTCCCCCGGATCGGGGGCGTTTTCGCGTGCGGAGCGACCATCCGTCGCGTCATGAGTGAGAAAATTACACTTGTGGCCTAATCTTGGTCTTAATCCGTAGCCATAAGGGTTGCGAGGGACCGTCCGTCGGTTTTAATGCCGACCTCTCGTCTTGTTGGGGATAACCAGCCTATGCGCCTTGCGCTCGCCAGCCTGATCGCCTTCGGCGCGGTCACCACCGCCGTCGCCCAGGAACAAACCGCCGCTCCGGCGCCCGCTCAGGCTCCTGCCGCCGCTCCGGCTCCGGCCGCTCAAACCACCGCCGCGCCGGCCGACCAGGCCGCTCCGCCCGTCGCCGCGCCCGCCGCTGGCGCCGCGCCGGCCGAAACCTACACCGCGCCGGTCCGTGGCCCGCGCACGACCGACCCGCTGTCGGTCCGCCTGATGGACGTGCTGGACAAGGTCTGCAAGCCGTCGGTCGCCGGCGGCGACTTCGCCCAGCTGGTCAAGGACTACGGCTTCAAGAAGAAGAAGGAGCAGTGGGTCTTCGATCTGGGCAAGCCCTACAACATCACCCTGGACAACCCGGGCTCGAACAAGAACGTCTGCACGATCACCATCGACTACGCGCAGACCCCCGAGCAGGCCCAGGAACTGGCCAACGCCCTGCACGACTACGCCACCTGGGAAAACAGCCCGCAGCTGCGCCTGATCCGCAACGACCAGACGGTCGGCAGCGACTTCCGCCGCTTCACCGTGTCGTGGGACGACGCCTGGGCCGCCGGTCACGCCGGTCTGGTGTTCATGCGCCTGAAGAAGACCGACGAGACCTCGGTCGGCAAGAACTTCGAACGCGCCCAGATCCTGTACAGCACCACCAGCCGCTAATCCGGTTGATCCGCTTTCTGAGCGGTCCTATCTAAGCGAGGCGCGGGGGACGACCCCCGCGCCTTTTGCTTTTCGCGATTGCCGTAAGTCCGGGGACGACCCCACCTTTTCAGGAAAGGGGCTCGTCGTGGCCTGGATCATTCTCCTCATCGCTGGCGTCTTCGAAATCGGTTGGGCCGTGGGCCTGAAGTTCACCGAGGGCTTCGCCAAGCCGATCCCGATCGCGCTGACCGCCGTCAGCCTCGTCCTGTCCATGGGCCTGCTGGGCTGGGCCGTGAAGACCCTGCCGCTGGGCACGGCCTATGCCGTCTGGACGGGCGTGGGCGCGGTCGGCACGGCCATCGTCGGCATCGTGCTGTTCAAGGAGCCGGCGACCGCCGCCCGGCTCGTGTGCCTGGGCCTGATCGTGGCCGGCATCCTGGGGCTGAAGGTGTTCAGCTCGGGCTCGGCGGCTTAAGCCGCCGCCCGATCCTCTGACGCGATAAAGTCGAGGCAGCGCTGGGCGACACGCTCCCAGCCGGGTTCCCCGGGAAGCCAGTGGCTCATCTCGGGGAACACCTCGACGACCCCGCCCAGGCGCGCGGCCGTCTGACGGACCGTGGCCGGCGGATGGATGACGTCCTGGCCGCCGGCGATCGCCAGCACCGGACAGCCGGGCGATGACACCGAAGTGGTCATGAACGGGTCCAGCCACCAGTTCAGCGTCTCCCACAGCGCCCGGCCGCTCTCGGGCGTCATGCGGGCGAAGATCGCCTTGCGCTCGGGGCGGGCCAGCTTGTCGACGCTGTAGCGGCGCACGACGCCGTAGTCGGGCTGGATGGCCTGCAGCCAGTAGGGGCCGAAGGTGTAGAGGCTCATGGCCGAGGCCGCCTCCTCCAGGCTCGCGCCCTGCACGCCCCAGGGGGCGGAGGGGGCCAGCAGGATCAGCTTGGAAATCTTGGCGCGGGAGGCGGCCATCTGGGCGACCAGGCCGCCCATCGAGTGGCCGATCAGGATCGGCGGCGTCTCGCACGTCTCGATCAGCCGCGCGATCTGACGGGCGTAGTCGCTCATCGAGACGCCGGCGGCGCTGCTTTGGCCGTCGTGGCCGATCAGATCGGGAGTGAGGACGCTATGTCCGGCCGCCTCGAAGGGCGCGCGGAAGTCGTCGAAGGTCCAGCCGCCGCAGAAGGCGCCGTGGACCATGATCACGGGTGCGCGCATGGACGCCCTAGAAAACCCCGCCGGCGAAGCAGCCGGCGGGGATCAGCCTACACGCTCTACTTCGCCTTGGGCGAGGTTTTGGCGGGCGCCTTTGTCGCAGGGGCCTTGGCGGCCGCCTTGGGCGCGGCGGCAGCCTTCGGAGCCGCGGCCTTCGGGGCGGCTTTCGGCGCAGCGGCGGCCTTGGGAGCGGCGGCCGGCTTCGCGGCCGGAGCCTTCGCAGCAGCCTTCGGTGCGGCGGTCTTGGCGGGCGCCGGAGCGGCTTCGGCCTTCGGCTTGGCCGGGGCTTTCGGCTTAGCGGCCGGAGCAGCCTTCGCGGCCGGCGCGGCCTTCGGAGCCGGAGCGGCCTTGGCGGCGGGCTTCGCAGCGGCCGGCTTGGCGGCGGCCTTAGCCGGAGCCTTGGCGGCAGGAGCTGGCTTGGCGGCCGGGGCGGCCTTGGCCTTCGCGGCCGGCTTCGGGGCGGCCTCGGCCTTGGCGGGCGCGGCCTTCGGAGCGGCTTCAGCCTTCGGCTTGGCCGGGGCCTTCGGCGCAGCGGCCTTCTTCGGCGCGGCGGCGGGCTTGGCGGCCGCCGGGGCGGGCGCCGGAGCCGCTTCAGCCACCGGAGCCGGGGTCGGCGCGGGCGTCGGAGCCGGAGCCGGCGTCGGGGCAGGGGCCGGAGCGGGTTCCGCCGCCTTCACGGGCGCGGGCTCAGGGGCCTTGGCAGGCGCCGGAGCGGGGGCGGGAGCCGGAGCAGCCGTGGCGGCCGGCGTCTTGTTCTTGCCCGTCAGCCAGGCGATCACGTCGTCGAGGATCTTCATCGTGTTGGGCTCGTCTATGAGGTAATGGGCGTTGTTGGGATAGATCTTGATGTCGGCCGTCGCATACTTCTGGCCGATACGTCGCACGTCTTCTAGGGGCGTCGTGCGGTCCAGGGCTCCTGCATTGACCAGGATCGGCACGGTGACCTTGGTTTCATCGACATAGGCCGTCTTGTTGACGTCCTTATGCGGCCAGGCCAGGTCGGCCAGCACCTGGCCGCTGTCATGGACCATGGTGGCGTAGAGCGCGTCGTGGCGCTCGGCCGGCACGGCGTTCATGACGCCGAACTTGAAGCCGGTCTTCCACATCTTGCCGGCCCGGGTCTCGGGCTTGGACTGGATGGCCAGGTTCAGGAAGGTGAAGACGGGCGAAAGCTTCGGCTTGCCGCGCGCGTCGGCCGGCGAGGCTGGGGCGAACAGCACGAGCGCGTCGGCATGGCCGGCCTCGGCGATCTTCTGGGCGATCAGCCCACCCATCGAGTGGCCGAAGATCAACGGCTTCTTGCCGGTCTCCTTGGCTAGGGTCTGGGCCAGGGCGCTCATCTCGGCGACGTAGTCGGCCAGGGACAGGCCGGCCAGGCCCGCGCGCGGACCCTCGACCGTCCGCACCGCGGACCGGATCGTCGGCGCCACCACGCGATAGCCTTCGGCCTTCAGCCGCGCGGCGACGGGACCCCAGACGTCCCCCGCGCAGCCATAGCCGTGTATCAACAGAACCGTGTCCGCCATCCCGTACTCCCCAGCGCGACGGACGATAGAGTCAGACGCCGCGCGCGAACCCTGTGAATGCGGTGACCACGGCTTCGTAGACCTCGCGCTTGAAGGGTACGATCAGTTCGGGTGCTTCGTCGAGCCTGCCCCATTTCCAGGCGTCGAACTCGACATGTTCATCCGCTTCCAGATCGATCTCGGCGTCGTCGCCGATGAAGCGATAGGCGAACCAGACCTGCTTCTGGCCCAGCCACCCGCGCGAGCGCTTCTCGTTGGCCAGCACCTCGGGCGGGAAGTCGTAGGTGATCCACCCTTCGGTGCGCCCCAGCAGCTCGACGGAGGTGACGCCGGTTTCCTCGGCCAGCTCGCGGCGGGCGGCTGTCTCCAGGTCCTCGCCTTCGTCGACCCCGCCCTGCGGGAATTGCCAGTTGTGGGGCGGCGGCTGCTTGTTGCGACGACCCAGCCAGACGCGGCCGTCCGGATGGAACAGGACGACGCCGACGTTCGGGCGGTGCTTGGGATAGTCGAGCTCGGTCATGCCGAGCCTTGTTCCACGATTTCTAGCGGTGGGCGAGAGCCGAGGCGGGCGCCAGTTGCAGGCCGCGCCCTTGCAGGCCGGCGGCCCAGACGCGCACCTGGTTGATCGTCACCGGATAGGCGAAGCCCGAACCCAGCGACTGGCCGCGACCGGTGGCCCCGGTCTCCAGCGCCTTCAGCTGGGTGTCGATGGCGCCGGCCGACAGCTCGTCGTCGATCACCCGGTCGGCCGAGGCGCGCGGGATCGGGCCGGCGCGGCGAGCGGCCAGGCCGTCGTCCACGAACGCCAGGCCCCGGGCCTTGAGCACGCCGTTGAAGGTGCCCATCGCCTGGTCGCTCTCGACGAAGCGGGCGCCCAGATAGTTCGACAGGCCGAAATAGCCGGTGGCGCGCGACATCAGCCATTCCAGCTTACGCACGGTGTCTTCCGGACGGTTGGCGGCGATCAGGGTGTAGGGGCCCGGATCGTTGGCCGGATAGTCGGTCGGCTCCATCGGCGTCTCGAGCAGGACCTCGTGGCCGTGGGCGCGGGCCAGGTCGATCCAGCCCTGCAGGCCCTCGGCATAGGGCGCGAAGGACAGGGTGATCTCGCCGGGCAGGGTCTCGATCGCCGCGCGGGTGGTCTGGGCGTTGAGGCCCAGGCCCCCGATGACCACCGACACCTTGGGGCGGCCGTTGGGCGTGAAGGGGCGGGCATAGGCTTCCGCCGCGGTGCGGCCGTCCGCGCCGATGATCGGCAGCGGACCGCCGCCGGGGCCCGGCGCGGTCAGGCCGGCGATCGGGGCCTGGGCCAGGCCCGGGCCCTGCTGGATCGGCGGCAGGTTCTGGAGGCCCTCGGCGACCGGCGCCTCGCCCTCCTCGGGTTTCACCGGGGCGAAGGGATTGGCCGACAGGCCCAGCTGGCCGGGGACCAGTTCGGCCCCGTGCGGATCCTCGCCGCCAAGGCCCTCGCGCCAGCCTTCCGGCGCGTTCTTGGTGGCGCCGATCTCGGTCAGGGGCAGGCGAATCACCGGTGAGCCGGCGTGCGGGTCGCGGGTGATCAGGACGAGCGTCGTCAGCGAGAGCAGGAACAGCAGGGCCGCGCCGCTGGCGCCGATGAAGGGATTGCTGACCGCGGCCATCAGCTTGGCGCGCAGGTCCCCGGACGCGCCCGGAGCGGGCGCGGCGGCGGCATAGGCGGGCTTACGCGAGAAGGAGACGGCCATGACCCCATCAGGCTAGCGGGGAAGCTTCGAACATATGGTTAACGAGATATGGCCGGAGGGCGTTCTGGCTGCGACCCGGCGACGCGGGCGCCGCTGAAATCAGCGTTTTCTGCAACCGTCTCAGGCGCTGAAGGTCGATGGCCGCTTCGGGTGGCCTGATCGGTTGACGGGAGGGGGCGTGGCTCGTCCCCTGAAGGTCTCTCGCGGGAGAGACCGGGCCCTGGCCCGGCGCTGAAGGCGAAACCGCCCCGGAAACGCTCAAGCAGAAGGACCGCGCGAGACGATGAACGCTGGAAAGCAGGGCGCATATCGCCCTCGCCGAAGGAGCAAGGCGACCGCCCGTCCGCCAGAGACGGGGCGCTGAATCTCTCAGGCCCAAGGACAGCGGGGGTGCGAAGGCGAGCCGTCCTGGCCCGCCCAGACCCACGCGTGCGTCCATGCCGATCTAGCTGATCCCGTCTATACGATATGGCCAAATGCAATGAACGCGATCGTCACGCATGACTTTCGCGAAGTGCTTGTTAGCTGTCTGCATAAGTATATTTTCAATGTTCATAAATGAAGCACGATTGTTCAACGTTTTCACTTTGAAGATATATTATCCTATTCAGAGAAATTCCTGATTTACCGCTGATGACGGGTTGATGACGCTGTCCTGGTCAAAATGATTGGGGATAGTCATGACCACTCGCAGACCTGCACACGCCGCCGTTCGCCTTAGGGCGCTGCTGCTCGCCGCTACCGTCCTGGGGAGCGCGACGCCGGTCCTGGCCCAGGAAGCCGACAAGGCCGCCGAACTGGAAACGGTCGTGGTGACGGGCAAGCGCCTGTCGGAAGCCAGCGTCGCCATCGGCACCGACCACGCCACGGCCACCGTCTCGATCACCCGCGAGGCCCTGCTGTCGGCCCCGGCCGGGATCACCGGCTTGAAGATGCTGGAGAGCCTGCCGGGCTTCAACGTCCAGGCCAACGACGCCCTGGGCATGTACGAGTTCGGCAACTCGGTCTCGGTGCGGGCCTTCAACTTCCAGCAGATCGGCTTCCTACTGGACGGCATCCCGATGGGGCGCAGCGACCAGTTCGGCGGCAGCCCGATCTATCGCTATGTCGACAACGAGAACCTGCTGCGGGTGACCGCCTCGGCCGGGGCCGGTGATGTGGCTTTGCCCAGCTACGCCTCGCTGGGTCCGATCGTCGACTACTTCACCCAGGCCCCGTCGGAAGAGGCCGGCGGCGCGATCAGCCAGACCTTCGGCAGCGACAGCCTGCGCCGCACCTTCCTGCGCCTGGAGTCGGGCAAGGTCGGGCCGCTGTCGGGCTATGTCAGCGGCTCGTGGATCAAGGGCGACCTGTGGCGCGGCCCGGGCACGATCGATCGCAAGCACTATGAGGGCAAGCTGCAGTACGACCTGCCCAATGGCGGCGACATCAGCTTCCAGACCGTCCACAACGATTATTTCGACTATGACAGCCCGTCGATCACCCTGGCCCAGTACGCCGGGACGGCCGGCGACGTGTTCGGCCGCAAGGGGCGCTATTTCTCGTACCTGGGCTCGGTGCCGCTCTCGACGCCGTTCGGCTCGCCGCTGACCATCCCGACGGGCAGCCTGCCCGAGGCCGTGGCCGGGGTGCCGTACTCCAACGCCAACTACGCCCAGTACTACAAGTTCGCGGTCAACAAGCGGAAGGACCACCTGTACGGCCTGACGCTGAACACGCCGATCACCGACAATTTCGACCTGACCACCACGGCCTACTACGAGGACAAGGGCGGCTACGGCGTCTCGCCCGAGGCCTATGCCACATCGCTGACCAGCTACAACGCCGAGAAAGGCATCGTGGCGGGCATCGTCGCCCCGCGCGGCATCCAGTACGGCCTGTCGGGCGTCGACGGCATCCGCAAGGGGATCACCGGCAAGGTCGCCTGGCACATCGGCTTCAACAAGATCGAGGCCGGGCTCTGGCTGGAGAACGACGACTATCACCGCACCCAGAACCGCTACAATGTCGAGAACGGCAATCCCGACGGCGCGCCGCTGTTCAACGAGCGGGTCCACGCCCAGCGGGACTACAAGTCGCTGCGCGAGACCAAGCAGTTCTTCGTCAAGGACACCGTCACCCTGCTGGACGCCAAGCTGAAGGTGGAGCTGGGCTTCAAGGCCACCGACATCGACTACAAGATCGCCGGCTATCGCAACCCGGCCGACTACATCGCCAGCCGCCATCCGATCATCAAGGACAACTGGAAGGACAGCTTCCTGCCCCAGGTCGGCGCGGTCTACAACGTGACCGGCCGCGACCAAGTGTTCGCCTCTTACTCCGAGAACATGGCCCTGCCGCGCGGCGCCGACGATATCTTCTCGGCCGCCAGCCCGACCGTCGCCGGTCCCGATCCCGAGACCTCGACCAACTGGGAACTGGGCTACCGCGCCAACCACAAGACGTTCAACGCCTCGATCGTGGCCTACCAGACCGAGTTCAAGAACCGCCTGCAGGCCTTCGCCTCGCTGGTGCCCGGCGGCGGCGGCACGACCGAGACCTTCTACCAGAACGTCGGGGCGGTGAAGGCCAAGGGCGTCGAGTTCAGCGGCCAGTGGAAGCCCGAGGTCTTCGCCGGCAAGGCCTATTTCAACGCCAACGTCTCGTACAATGACGCCAAGTTCCAGGACGACGTCCTGAACTACCGCGCCAGCGCCACGGCCGCGCCGATCACCCTGGCCGTGGCCGGCAAGAAGGTGCCGGACTTCCCCGACTGGGTGTTCCAGGGCGGGGTGACGCTGGAGCCGTTCGACGGGCTGCTGCTGAACGTCTCGGCCCGCCACCTGGAGAGCCGCTTCACCAACTTCGTCAACAACGAGAAGGTCGGCGGCTACACCATCGTCAATGCCTATATCGACATCGGCGACGGCTTCGCGGCCGGTCCGTTCAGCCAGGTCAAGGCGCGGGTCAATATCGATAACCTGCTCGACAAGGACTATCTGGGCACGATCAGCACCACGGTGAACACACCCGCCAGCTTCCGGCCGGCGTCGCCGCGCACGATCCAGTTCACGATCTCCGCCGACTTCTAGTCCCCGCCCTCCGGTCGGCCGCTGCAACGGCCGGCCGGACCCTTTTCGAGCGTACCCATGACCCGTTTCCTCCTCGCCACGACCGCCGCCCTGGCGCTATTCGCGGGCTCGGCGCACGCCGCAGACCCGGCCGCCGCGCGCAAGCTGCACGAGGGCCTGCTGACCCTCGACACCCACCTGGACACCCCCGCCAACTTCGGCCGGCCGGGCTGGGACATCCTCGATCGCCACTCGGCCGACAAGGACGGCTCGCAGATCGACTATCCGCGCATGGTCGAGGGCGGCCTGGACGGCGGCTTTTTCGCCATCTTCACCAACCAGGGCCCGCGCACGCCCGAGGCCACCCGCGCCGCCCGCGACGCGGCGATCATCCGCGGCGTCGAGATTCACGAGATGGTCGCCAAGCACGGCGACAAGTTCGGCCTGGCCCTCAAGGCAGACGACGCCGAGCGCATCGCCGCCCAGGGCAAGCGCGTGGTCTTCGTCAGCGTCGAGAACAGCTATCCGATGGATGGCGACGTCACCCTGCTGTCGACCTTCTACGCGCTGGGCGTCCGTATCTCGGGCTTGGCGCACTTCAAGAACAACGACATGGCCGACAGCTCGACGGACACGCCCGAGTGGCATGGCCTGTCGCCACTGGGGAAACAGTTCGTGGCCGAGGCCAACCGGCTGGGCGTGGTGCTGGACGGCTCGCACTCGTCCGACGAGGTGCTGGACCAGCTGATCGCGCTGTCCAAGACGCCGGTGATCCTGACCCATTCGGGCTGCAAGGCGGTGTTCAACCATCCGCGCAATGTCGATGACACGAGGATCAAGGCCCTGGCGGCCAGCGGCGGCGTGATCCAGGTCGACGCCTATTCCAGCTACCTGATCGAGACGCCCAAGAACGCCGAGCGCGACGCGGCCGTGGCGGCGCTGCGGGCCAAGGCCGGGGCGCGGGCCAAGATGACCGAGGCCGAGCGCGCCGGCTTCATGGCCGAGATGAAGGCGATCGACGCCAAGTACCCGGTCCCGAAGGCGACCTTCGAGGACTTCATGAACCACCTGAACCACGCGCTGAAGGTGGCCGGCGTCGATCACGTCGGGATCGGCATCGACTTCGACGGCGGCGGCGGGGTGACGGGCCTGAACGACGCCTCGGACTATTGGAAGATCAGCGAGCGCCTGCTGGCTGAAGGCTACAGCCGCGACGATCTGGCCAAGATCTGGGGCGGCAACGTCCTGCGGCTGCTGCGCGCGGCCGAGGCGGCCAAGGCCGCTTAGCGACAAACGAAAAGCGCCGCCCCGGTTGCCCGGAGCGGCGCTGATCTTGTCGACCTTGGAAGGTCTTACTTGTTCTCGGTGACCGGCTTGCCGCCGGCCGCGGCGGCCGCCTTGGCGGTGACCTCGGCGACCTTGGCCGCCGGCTTGGGCAGCTTGGGCGTATTGGCGACGCCGCCGGCGTTCAGCACGGCGATGGCGCGTTGCAGCTGGAAGTCGCCCTTCTTGTCGTCGAAGGCCGTCGGCGGGGCTTCGGCGGGCGTATGGACGCCCACGCGGCTCTTGCCCTCGTCGGCGTTCAGCGCGTTCTTGAAGCTGGCTTCGCTGAACCAGACGCGGTTGGCGATGTCCTGGGCCTGGTCGCGGGTCTGGGCGACCTCGAGGTCCGGGGCGATGCCGGTCTTCTGGATCGAGCGACCCGACGGCGTGAAGTACTTGGCCGTGGTCAGCTTCAGGGCGCCGTCGGCCCCGCCGCGCAGCGGGATCACGGTCTGCACCGAACCCTTGCCGAAGCTGGTCAGGCCGACCAGCTCGGCGCGGTGACGGTCCTGCAGGGCGCCGGCGACGATCTCCGCCGCCGAGGCCGAGCCCTGGTTGATCAGGACGACCATCTTCATGCCGTTCAGCAGGTCGCCGGGACGGGCGTTGTAGCGCTGGATGTTGCGGGGATCGCGGCCGCGCTGGCTGACCACCTCGCCGCCGTCCAGGAACACGTCGGCCACGCCGACCGCCTGGTCCAGCAGACCGCCGGGGTTGTTGCGCAGGTCCAGGATCAGGCCCTTCATCTGCGGGTTCTTGGCCTTCAGCTCATTGATCGACGCGGTCAGGGCGTCGGTGGCCTTCTCGTTGAAGCCGGGCAGGCGGACATAGCCGTAGTCGCCTTCCATGCGGGCGATGGCGGCCTTGGGCTTGATCACCTCGCGGACCAGCTTGACGTCGAACGGGTCGGTCTTGTCGCGGGCGATGGTCAGGGTGACCGCCTCGCCGGCCGTGCCGCGCATCTGCTTGACCGCTTCGTTGACGGTCAGGCCCAGCACGCTCTGGCCATTGACGGCGGTGATGTAGTCGCCGGCCTGCACGCCGGCGCGGGCGGCGGGCGTGCCGTCCATCGGCGAGATCACCTTCACGACGCCGTCTTCGCTGGTCACTTCCAGGCCCAGGCCGCCGTATTCACCGCGGGTGGTGTCCTGCATGTCCTCGTAGGCGTCGGGCGCCAGATAGCCCGAGTGCGGGTCGAGGCTGGTCAGCATGCCGTCCAGGGCCGCCTCGATCAGCTTCTTGTCGTCGACCTCGGTGACGTACTGGTCCTCGACCGTGCCCAGCACGTCGCCGAAGAGCTCCAGCATCTTGTAGGTCTTGGTCTTGGGGGCGTTGTTCGCCTGGGCGATGGGACTGACATAAGCCATGGCCCCCGCGCCGAGGACGAAGGCCGAAACTCCGATGAGCAGATACTTGCGCATTAGGCCCAGAAGGCTCCCTGGCGACGCGCGGCGTCGCAAACCGATTGTAGTCCTACCCAACCACTGTCAGCGGCCGGAGGTATAATTACGGCCAACATTACTGAAAAAGCCGTCTACCGCGACTCCTGTTTGAGCCAGCGCTCCGGATCGGCCGGGGCGCCGTTCTCACGGACCTCCAGATAGAGTTCCGGCTCCGAAGATACATGATCCGGCATCTTCCCGATGGGGGCGCCCGCCGCGACAGATTGTCCGGGTGACGCGGTTATCTGATCCAGGCCGCCCAGCACGACGTGATAGGCGCCCTGGGTGCGCAGGATCAGCACCGCGCCCCAGCCATTCAGCGCGCCGGCATATTCGACGGTTCCGGCGGTGGGCGCGTTGACGCTCGCGCCCTTCTCGGTGCGCAGGGTCAGGCCGGGCGACTTGCCACCGGCCGGCATCTCCTGGCCAAAGCGGCGGACGACGGCGCCGGGCGCGGGCTGGCGCAGCACCAGCGGCCCGCTGGGCTCGACCCGGCCCAGGCCGTCGGTCAGGGCGCCAAGAGTGCGCAGCTCGTTCTGCTGGGTCAGGGCTTCCTGGGCGAAGGCGCGTTCCAGGCGGGTCTTCTCGATGATCAGGCGCTCGATCTCGCCCTTGCGGTCGGCGACCACGCTCTCGGCGGTGAACAGTTCGGCCGAGGCGGCGGCGGCCTCGCGGCGCAGGGTGCCGACGGCCACGGCCTGGCGGCCATAGGCCTCGGCGCGGCGTTGCAGTTCCGGCGTCATGGCCCGGATCAGGATGGCGGCCCGCACGGCGTCACGGGCGTCGCCCGGCGCGACCAGCAGGGCCGGCGGCGGATCGCGGCGGAACAGCTGCAGCGCCGACAGCAGCAGCGACAGCCGCTGCCGGTTGGCGCCCAGATTGGCCAGGATGGCGTTCTCGCGGGCGTTCAGGGCTTCGAGCCGGGCGCGCTTGGCGTCGACATCGGTTCCGGCGGCGAGGCGGGCGTGGTCCAGGCGGTCCAGCTCGGTCCGCAGGTCCTGGATCTCGCGGCGGGTGTCGATGGCCGTCTGGCGATCCCTGGCCCGCTGGTCTTCGATCGCTCGGTCCGCACGCTGCCAGCCGACCACGGCCGTCGGGACGGCGAGGACCAGGGCGCAAACGGCGATGACGAGTCGAGCGCGGGACATCGCCCAACCTCTAGCCTCAGAGCCTTTCCGGGTCAGATGAAATCATCTGACCCGGATAAAAAGGCTCTGTTTTCTTAGAGCTGGAGCGCGCCAGAGGCGCGCTCTAATCGCGGTGATAGGGCGAGCCCGACAGGATGGTGGCGGCGCGATAGACCTGCTCGGCCAGCATCGCCCGGGCCATGGCGTGCGGCCAGGTCTGGATGCCGAAGGCCATGGTCTCGTTGGCCGAGGACAGGATCGAGGCGTCCAGGCCGTCGGCCCCGCCGATCAGGAACACCACGCGCCGGGCGCCATCGTCGCGCAGCCGGGCCAGGTGGTCGGCGAAGGCGCGGCTCTTCCACGCCTTGCCGTGCTCGTCGCAGGCGATGACATAGGCGCCCTCCAGGTGCGGACGCAGCACTTCGGCCTCGGCGGCCTTGCCGGGCTTGCGGGCCTCGACCTCGAGGATCTCGACCGGACCCAGGGCCAGGGCGCGGCCCGACGCGGTGGCCCGGGACGCATAGTCCACGGCCAGCTGCGCCTCGACCATGCGGCCGAGTTTCCCGACGGTGAGGATGGTGATCTTCACAAGCGTGGCAGCCGAAAGTGTGAGCGGTTTCGGCGCAAGCCACGCGCCAAAGAGAAGCAAAGCTCTAGGCCGTCACTCCGCAAAGAGCGACGGCCGAGCGTAGAGAGATCAGTTCGCCGCGGTGCGGTGCGGGGCGTCGACCGCCCAGATCTTCTCGATGTTGTAGAAGCTGCGCACTTCGGGACGGAACAGGTGGACGACGACGTCGCCGGCGTCGATCAGCACCCAGTCGCAGTGCGGAAGGCCTTCGACCTTCGCCTTGCCGTAGCCGTTTTCCTTCAGCGCGCGCAGCAGGTGGTCGGCCAGAGCGCCGACGTGACGGTGCGAACGGCCCGAAGCCACGATCAGGCTGTCGGCGACCGAACTCTTGTCCGCCAGGTCGATGTGGACGATCTCCTGGGCCTTGTCGTCATCCAGACGTTCCAGGATCAGGCGCTCCAGCGCCTTCAGATCGAGGGGCAGACTCAGGCCCGGGGATTCAGTCGAGGACTCGGCGCCGGCCGGGCCTTCATGCGCACTAAGCGCGGGGTCGCTACGCAGCGGATTGCTCCTTATGGGGTCGCTGTGGATATCCCTCATAGCACGGAATTGAGCCGAAAGTGAGGGGGTGATGGCCGAACGCCGATTCGCCAGCGGCCCTGAGGCGTTAGCGCAACGCTGTCGCCTGCCGAAAACTCGTCCCATGGTCGAGCTTGGAGCGATGAGGTAACGAGGTCGGAAGCGATCTGAAGCGGGGGCTGGGATGAAGTACGAGGCGGTGCGCGGACCTCGGTTCGTGGTCGATCAGGACGGCGGCGGAGAGATCATCCGCATCCCGGCGCGACGGTCCGTGCCGTTCCTGCTGTTCATATCGGTGTGGTTGGCGGGATGGACGGTGGGCGGCGTGGCGGCCGTCGGCGAGTTCCTGGCCACCCATGAGCCGTTCCTGGCCATCTGGCTGTGTTTCTGGGTCGTCGGCTTGGGCTTCGCCAGTCTGATGATCGTCTGGATGTTGGCCGGCTCCGAAACGCTGCGCGTGATCCACGGCGATCTCGAGAACCGCTGGCGCATCGGGCCCGTGACCTGGCGCAAGCTCTATCAGGGCACGCGCGTCCAGACCCTGAAGCCCGCGCCGCAGCACCCGTTCTTCAGTTCCTTCCGCGTCAGCGCGCCGTTCGGGATCTACGCCCAGTTCGGCGCGGTCCAGTTCGACTATGGCGCCCGGACGGTGCGCCTGGCGCCGGGCCTCGACGAGGCCGAAGCCCGACTGATCGTCGAGCGGTTGCTGAAAGGCCTGCCTAAGACGGCGGCTTAACCTTTGCCCTTCTGCCGCGCCCGCATGGCGGTCGAGGAGGCGAAGTTCAGCGGCCCGGTCAGGTAGACCCAGGCTGGCGCGGTGGCGTCCGGAAGCTTGGCGGCGGCGCTGGCGGGCCAGCGGGCGAAGGCGAAACGGCGGGCGGCCGGCGACGTCCGGGCCTTGAGCGCGATCCACGGGCGGGAGATCACCGCCACCGGTACTTCGCGCATGATCTGGTTCCAGCCGCGCCAGCGGTGGAACGTCGCCAGGCTGTCGGCGCCCATCACCCAGACGAACTTCACGCCGGGATAGCGGGCCCTTAAGACCCGCAGGGTGTCGATGGTGTATTGCGAGCCCAGCCGCGTCTCGGCGTCGGAGACGATCATGCCGCTGCCGTGGGCCTGTACGCGGGCGGCGGCCATGCGTTCGGCCAGGGGCTTGGTCTCGTGCGAGGACTTCAGCGGGTTCTGCGGCGACACCAGCCAGATCACCTTGTCCAGCTCCAGACGGCGCATGGCCGTCTCGGCCACGTGGGCATGGCCCTCGTGCGCCGGGTTGAAGCTGCCGCCGAACAGCCCGACGCGCATCCCCGGCTCCAGGTGGAACCCGAGACGCTGCGCGGAGGGCCGGCCGGCCTCAGGGACGAGTCTGGCCGGTCCCGCGAACCACATATTTGAACGTCGTCAGTTGCTCGGCCCCAACCGGGCCGCGGGCATGAAGCTTGTCGGTGGCGATGCCGATCTCGGCCCCGAAGCCGAATTCGCCGCCGTCGGCGAACTGGGTCGAGGCGTTGACCAGCACGATGGCGCTGTCGACCTCGGCCACGAAGGCGTCGGCGGCCGAGGCGTCCTCGGTGACGATCGCGTCGGTGTGGCCAGAGCCGTAGGTCGCGATGTGCCTGGCCGCGCCGGCCACGCCGTCGACCACGGCTACGGCCAGGATGGGGGCCAGGTATTCGGTGGTCCAGTCCTCGACCGAGGCCTTCTTCATCGTCGGCTCGATGGCGCGGGCGGCGGCGTCGCCGCGCAGTTCGCAGCCGGCCCGGATCAGGGCGTCGGCGATCGGCGGCAGCAAGCGTTCGGCGGCGGCCTTGTCGACCAGCAGGGTCTCGGCCGAACCGCAGACCGACACCCGGCGCAGCTTGGCGTTGACGACGATGTCGACGGCCTTCTTCGGATCAGCGCCCGCGTGGACGAACACGTGGTTGAGGCCTTCCAGGTGGCCCAGCACCGGGGCGCGGGCCTCGGCCTGGACGCGGGCGACCAGACTCTTGCCGCCGCGCGGGATGATCAGGTCGATGGCCTTGTCCAGACCTTGGAGGATCGCGCCGACGGCGGCGCGGTCGGTGGTCTTGACGATCTGGACGGCGGCGGCGGGAAGGCCGGCGGCCTTCAAACCGCGCTCGATGGCGGCGTGGATGGCCAGGTTGGAATGGATGCACTCGGACCCGCCGCGCAGGATCACCGCATTGCCCGAGCGCACGCACAGCGCGGCCGCATCGGCGGTCACGTTCGGGCGGCTCTCATAGATCATGGCGATGACGCCGATCGGGGTGCGCACGCGGCTGATGTCCAGGCCGTTGGGCCGGGTCCAGCGCGAGGTGGCCACGCCTACGGGATCGGCGATGGCCGCGACGGCCTCGACGCCGGCGGCGACGCCTTCCAGGCGCGCCTCGTCCAGCAGCAGCCGCTCCTGCATCGGGGCGGTCAGGCCGTTGGCGCCGGCGCGGGCCAGGTCCTTGGCGTTGGCGGCGAGGATGGCGGCGGCGTCTTCACGGATCGCGGCGGCCATGGCCTGGATGGCGGCGGTGCGCTGCTCTGGCGTGGCGAGACGAAGCGCATGCGCGCCCTCGCGGGCCGTCCGGCCCATCCCCGCCATGATCGCCTGCAAGCTGGCGCCCGCGTCGTCCATCGTCCCTGTCCCTGGTAAGTTATGCTCAGGTTGAGGCTTACCTAGGCGCTTTCAGGGCAGGATGAAACCGGGTTCGTCTGAAAACGGATGGAGTTTGTCTGGGTGAGCCGGGCGGGATCGCCCTCCGACCAAGGTCGGCTTTCAATCCCTCCGTCTATCGTCGAGCGATCGCCGTCTGGGCCGCAGGATGAAAATCCCCACCAAGAATATCCCTGCAAGCGCCCACAGGCCACAGATGGGCGCCATCTGTGATGGGTGACGAACGCCCCCAAAAGCGGCGATCACATAGGTCATGCCGCCAGCGACGAACACCGTGATTGGAAACGCGAAGAGCAAGATCACTCTAAGAACGTCGCGTATCCAATCTGGCATGCTGGCGGCTCCTCCGACTTTTTAGGCCTCGCGCCTACTCCGCGTCCCAGCTGTACTTCTTGTCCAGCCAATCCCCCAGCCGCCCATCCGGACGCGCCAGGGCGTGGATGCGGGTCATCTCGTCGTCGGACAGGTTGAAGTCGAGGATGTCGAAGTTTTCCTCAATGCGCGCCGGGTTCTTGGTGCGCGGGATGGCGATGATCCCCTGCTGGATGATCCAGCGCAGGGTGACCTGGCCGGGTGTCTTGCCGTGAGCCTTGCCGATCGCGACCAGTTCGGCGTCATCGGCGACCTTGCCCTGGGCCAGCGGCGACCAGGCGGTGATCGAGGTCCCCAGGGCGTCGGCCTTGGCCTTCAGGGTCTTCAGCGACAGGTAGGGGTGGTACTCGACCTGGTCGTTGGCGATCGGGGCGTCCGACAGTTCGGCGGCCTCGGTCAGCAGGGTCGAGGGGAAGTTCGACAGGCCGATGGCGCGGGTCAGGCCCTTGGCCTGGACCTCGTTCAGGGCCTTCAGGGTCTCGGCCAGCGGCACGTCGGGCTTGGGCCAATGCAGCAGCAGCAGGTCGACATGATCGACGCCCAGCTTCTCCAGGCTCTTCTCGGCCGAGCGCTGCAGGTCGCCGTCGTGGAACTGGTCGATCCAGACCTTGGTGGTCAGGAAGATCTCATCACGCTTGACGGCGCTGTTCTTGATGGCCGCGCCGACGTCGCGCTCGTTGCCGTAGATCTGGGCGGTGTCGATGTGGCGGTAGCCGACCTCCAGGGCCTTCTCGACCAGCGGCACGGCGGTGCCGTTTTCCAGCTGCCAGGTGCCGAAACCGAGGGCGGGCATCAGGACGTCGCCCGAGCGGATGGCGGGAACGAGCTTGGACATGGGGACTCCGGAAATAGCGATCAGGCGGATATGGGGGCGGGTCGCTTCAGCGCCACCTTGGTGCGAACGCGTAAGAGCAACACGAAGACCACGGCGACGACGGCGAAGGCCAGGCTCATCTCGACCATGGTCAGGACCACGGCGGGATAGCCACGCTTGGCGACGTTCATGAAGGGGTACGGATAGAAGCCCGACAGCGCGCCGTGGACCAGGGTCCAGACGCCAAACAGGGCCGGGAAGGCCATGGCCTTGGCGGCCGCGATCCAGCGCGCCGGGCCTTGGCCGCCTCGGAGCGCGAGGTCGATCAGGTAAGCGGCCGGGACGATCGTGTGCAGGATGGTGTCGGAGACCAGCCGCAGGCCCTGGGGATGCCACTGCCAAGCCAGCATGGTGTGATAGACCACGGCGGTGATGGTCAGGTAGGTCGCGAGCGAGGCGCGGGGACCGCTCTCTTCGGCCCAGTTGGCGAAGCGGCTGTTGGGGGCGACCAGCGGCGCGGCGAGCGCGGCGGCGGCCAGCATGTTCGACAGGATCGTGAAGTAGCTGAAGAACTCGACCGATTTGACGGCGGCCGAGACCAGGGTCTCGTCGTAGACCATCAGGCCGTACTGCAGGGCGGGGCCCAGGCAGGCGATGGCGGCGATCAGGATGCGCCAAATGGCGAGCGAGCCTTTCATGCGTGTGTCTCGTCCCAGGCTTTCAAGATCTTCTTCGGCGCGGTCGCCCGCCACTGCCGGGTGACCAACCGCTCGACCGTGCCCGGATGGACGCCGACCAGGCGGACCAGGACATAGGGGTAGTTCCGGAAGTGGTCGGTGACGTGGAACACGTCCGGCTCGGCCTCGATCAGTATCTCGCGCTCGTCGAACGGCACGGCGGGGCAGACCAGGCTCTCGCCGTCCTCGAACAGGCGGGTCAGGAACTTGCCGTGCGCCTTCAGGCAGGGCCGGCCGTAGCTGGTCCCGTCCTCGACGCCGGGCAGGCGTAAAGCGAAGCTTCTCACGTCTTCGTAAGTCATGGGCAACCTCTCGGAAGCACGACTATATGTTGGGTATGGATACCGAGAACACCCTGAAGACGCCGGTGCTTGTACTGGGCGCGACCAGCCTGATCGGCGGCCACCTGCTGGCCCTGCTCAAGGCCGAGGACCTGGACCCGACGGCCTTCAGCCGCCGGCCGCCGACCGAGGAGACCTGCTGGATCGGCGGCGACCTGAAGGACGCCGATCTGGACGAGCGCCTGCCGGTGGCCGCGACGGTGTTCTCGCTGTCGCCGATCTGGCTGCTGCCGTCCGTTTTGCCGAGCCTGAAGGCGCGCGGCATGGAGCGCCTGATCGCGTTTTCCTCGACCAGCCGGTTCACCAAGACCGACTCCCCGGACGCCGGCGAACGGGCGGTGGCGCTGGAGCTGGCGGGGGCCGAGGCGGCTGTCGAAAAGTGGTGCGCCGAGCACGGCGTCGCCTGGACCATCCTGCGGCCGACCCTGATCTATGACGAGGGCCACGACGAGAACGTCAGCCGCATCGCCCGCCTTATCCGCCGCTTCCACGTCATGCCGCTGTCGGGTGACGGAGCCGGTCTGCGCCAGCCGGTCCATGCCAAGGACCTGGCGGCCGGAGCCCTGGCGGCGGCTCACGCGCCGGCGACACGCAACCAAGCCTACGACATGGTGGGCGGCGAGACGGTGACCTATCGCCTGATGGTCGACCGCATCTTCGAAGGCTTGGGCAAGCACCCGCGCAGTCTCGCCATGCCGACCTGGCTGTTTGCTTTGATCATGCGCCTGGCCAAGCCGTTCTATCCCGGCGCGACCGTCGCCATGGGCGCGCGGATGGGCCAGGACCTGACCTTCGACAGCTCGGCGGCGATGCGGGACTTCGGCTGGAGCCCGCGCAAGTTCAACCCGCGCTTCTAGTCCGCGTCGGCCAGCACCATGGCGAACGGGACCAGGCCGCCGTCGCGCTCGGCGTAGCCGCTGACCAGCTTGCGGTCGGGCGCCAGGACGCCCAGGTCGATCTCCTCGGTCGGGAACACCACGATGCGGCGGTCGCCGATGCAGATCACCAGCTCGTAGCCGTCCATGGCCCGGCGCGACATGTTCTTGATGTAGGAATAGTACGGCTCGCGCCGCCAGCTTGCGGGCTTGCCGGCGTCGACGACGACGTTCAGGCGCTTGCCGTCGCGGTCGGTGTACATCACGAAGCCGGCCTTGTCGGGCCGCCAGGCGTCGCCCAGCTTCTCGGACGTGATCCACAGGCACATGAAGCCCCGGCAGGCGACCGGGCGCAGCTCGTAATTGCCGCAGCCGCCGCCCTTCCTGAAATGCGAGCACCAGACGCCGTCGGCCTTGTCCAGGGCCTCGATGGCCAGCACCTTGCAGCACAGGCCGCACGAGCCGCAGGTCTTGCCCGGCGCGGGCTGGGCGTAGAGCGCGGTGTCGGTCATGCGGCGAAGGTCCGGACGAGGCCAAGGTCGATGTCGCGGTCGGGACGGATCTCGAAGCCGCGCTGGCCGACCAGCACGTTCAGCGTCAGGCCGTCGGCGGCGCCGCGTGCGGCCCAGGCTCGCAGGGTGGCGTGATAGGGCGCCTTGCGCCAAGCCTCGGGACTGGCCGGATCGACCTCGACCACCATGCGCTGGCCCTGGTCCTCACGGTGCAGGATGAACCGCGCCCGGTCGGGCCGCCACTCGTCCCCCAGGCCTTCGCTCTTGAGCCAGTAGCAGGCGAAGTCGGCGCAGGCCGTCGGGCGATCGGCATAGATCGCGCAGCCCGCGCCCTTCCGGAAATGGCCGCACCAGGCGTGCGGCGGCTTCTGCAAAGCTTCCACGCCCATCAGCTTGCAGCACATGCCGCAGCCGCCGCAGCTCTTGTCCGCCATGACCACCCCAATAGTCAGGAGACGGATAGTGCGAAACTTGTGTGACGGTTTGATGGGGTGGGCGGCGTAGCCGTTACTCGACCCCCGTCGCGCTCCAGACGCCCAGCTCGTTGCCGGACGGGTCGGTGAAGTGGAAGCGGCGGCCGCCGGGGAAGCTGAAGATCGGAGCGGTGATCACGCCGCCGGCCTTGGTCACCTTGTCCAGCATGGCTTCCAGGTCATTGGCGTAGAGGATCACCAGCGGACGGTCGGTCGCGCCTTCCTGCGGCTTGGTGAACCCGCCGTCGGCGCCCTGGCCCTCGAAGGCGACATAGTCGGGACCGTAGTCGACGAAGCTCCAGCCGAAGGCGGCCGAATAGAAGCTCTTGGTCGCCGGCAGGTCGCCGCCCGGCCATTCGATATAGTCGATCTTGCCGTCTTCACGCATAGCGCGCTCCTCAAACGATGTTCTCTAATTGTTCTATTTCGCCGTCACGGCAGAGTCCAGACGCTCGTGCGCTTGACGGCGAAGTCCTCGAGCTCGCGGGTGGTCTCGACCTGGTACTCGGCCAGCTTCACCAGGTCGTCCTTGCGAAAATAGGTGCGGCCCGGATCGCCGATGAACACGCTAGAGCCGCTGGCCCGGCCCTGCCGCAGCCAGTCCATCACCGCCTCGGCCATGGGCTTCTCGTAGCAGATGTCGCCGGCCAGCAGCACGTCGGCGGCCGGCGGCGGGGCGTCTAGCAGGTTGACGTCGGTGAAGCTGACCGCGACGCCGTTGGCCTCGGCGTTCAGGCCGACGGCCGCCTCGCAGAAGACGTCGATATCGGCCGCCAGCACGCTGGCCGCGCCGGCCTTCATCGCCGCGATGGCGACGATGCCCGAGCCGGTGGCGAAGTCGATCACCCGCTTGCCGGCGACGGTTTCGGGGTTGTCCAGAATGTAGCGCGCCAGGGCCTGGCCGCCCGCCCAGGCGAAGGCCCAGAACGGCGGCGGCAGGCCGATCTCCTCCAGAGCTTCCTCGGTCAGCTTCCAGATCGGGGTGATCTCGTCGGCCAGATGCAGCGACAGCTCCGGCGCGTGCGGCGTCGGCTGGAAGCGCGTGTTGTCGCGGATGAAGGCGCGGCGGCCTTCCAGGGTCTGGACGATCATGCGGCGCTTAGAGCACGCGAAGGGTCTAGGCGGCGACCGGTTTGCTCGAGGCGGCCTTCAGCACGGTCAGATAGCCCGGCGCGGTCAGCATGCCGGACGTCAGGCCCTTCTGCTCCAGCAGCCGGTGGGCCATCGGCAGGTTCCAGCACGGGGTGTGCATGAACATGTGGTGCTCGGCGTGGAAATTGACGTGGTAGGGCGCGATCAGGGCGCGCTCGATCCAGTTGGCGCTGGTGGTGCGGGCGTGGCGGAACGGGTCCGGCTCGTCCTTGGCCACCAGGGCGTGCTCGGCGATGTTGCGCAGGCGGGTGACCAGTGGGAACCAGGTCGCCATCGGTACGATCCACAGCGCCAGCCAGGCCCACCACAGGCCGAGGGCCGACAGCACGATCAGGATGCCGAGGTTCCACAGCAGGAACGGCTTCTGTCGGGCGATCTCGCCGGCGAAGATCGCGCCCTTGGGTTGGTCGCCCCTCATCTTGCCGAGCAGCGGGCCGAAACGCTGCTTGAAGAAGGTCTGGCCCGTCAGGTCGCGGATGATCTTGCGTTGCAAGCTCGCCCGCGTGGTCGGGAAGGGCGCGGACAGGATCAGGTCCGGATCCTCGGCCTGTTGGGCGTACTTGTGATGGGTCAGGTGATAGGGGCGGTAGCTGGCCAGCGAGGCGCCCGTCGGGGCCGCGCACAGCCATTCGCCCAGCCAGTCATTGACCTTGAGGTTCGGGTGCAGCCCGCCGTGGGCGGCCTCGTGCATCAGGATCGCTAGGCCCAGCTGGCGCGCGCCGATCAGCATCACGGCCAGGACGTAGGTCAGCGGGTTGGGGAAGAAGACGAACAGCGCCCCGGCGCCGACGATCACCGCCCAGGCGTGGGCGACCATGGCGATCCCGCGCCAGGAGGAGCGCGCGGAAATCCGCGTCCATTCGTCGGGCGTGAACAGGTCCTGCGGCTTGACGCGAGGGGCTACGGCCATGGAACGATCATCGCACATTCAGCTTAGGCCTGACAGGATGACCCGACGTCACATTTGGAGGCCGCCCATGCGCCGACTGATCCCCGCTCTCGTTCTGACCGCCGTCTGCGCTGCTGTCGCCGCCCCGGCCAGCGCCGCCAGCTTCGACTGCCGCAAGGCTCGGAGCTCGGACGAGAAGGCGATCTGCGCCAACCGCGACCTCAACGACCAGGACGTGCGGATGGACCAGCTCTACGGCATCACCCGCCACCTGGTGCCGATGGGCGGGCGCGGCGCGATCATGGACGACCAGCGCGCGTGGTTGCAGTCGCGCAAGGCCTGCGGCGGTAATCAGTCTTGCCTGACCCGCAGCTACGACAACCGCATCCGTCAGCTGAACACGGTCATGGACCGCGTCTACAGCCAGGGTCCGTTTTAGAATCTGACGCCGGGCTTCCACAGCCCGGCGACCAGCCCGGCGAAGACGATCAGGCCGGCGATGGCGTTGGACTTGAAGAGCTTCAGCGCGCCCGGGCCGTCGTCGATGCGGACGGCGGCCGCCTGGCGCGACAGGTGTAGGGCGAAGAACGCCGCCAGCGGCAGGAACAGCGGCCCGATATTGCCGACCCAGCCGGCCGCGACCACGCAGGCGAATGACGCCAGATAGAACCCCGCCACGCCGATCTGGACGTGATCGCCCAGGCGTCGGGTCGAGGACTTGATGCCCGCCAGGGCGTCGTCCTCGATGTCCTGGATCGCGTAGATCGTGTCGTAGCCCAGGGTCCAGAAGATGCCCGCCGCGTAGAGCAGGGCGGCCGACCACGACAGGTGATGAGTGGCGGCGGCGTAGCCCAGCAGGGCGCCCCAGTTGAAGGTCAGGCCCAGCCAAGCCTGCGGCCACCAGGTGATGCGCTTCATGAACGGATAGCCGGCCACCAGGCCCAGCGACAGCACGCCGAGGCCGATCGCCACCCAGCCCAGGGTCAGCAGGATCAACAGGCTGACCAGACTGCAACCGATCAGGAACAGCCAGGCCTGCTTGACGGTGATCAGCCCGGCCGGGATCGGGCGCATGGCGGTGCGGGCGACCTGGGCGTCGAAGTCTCGGTCGACGATGTCGTTGAACGCGCAGCCGGCCGCCCGCATCAGGGCCGCGCCGATGAACACCGCCAGCAGCAGCAGCGGATTGGGCCAGCGGCCCTGTTCGGCGGCGGCGAGGGCGATGCCTTGCCAGCCGGGCAGCATCAGCAGCCAGATCCCCGCCGGCCGGTCGAACCGGCCCAGCTTCAGCCACGGCCGCAAGCGCTCGGGCGCATGGCGGTCGACCCAGTTGGTGGCGACGGCGTCGGGGAGGATGGTCGTAGCGCTCATGGGGCGAGGCTTAACCCGCGCTGCGAAAGGCGTCCTATAGGGAAGATCGATCCTGTCGAGAAAAACGATCAATTGGATTTGTGAGGCCTGAGCGGCGAAGGTCTTCCTGCAAGCCATTCGCAGGAGCCACCGCCATGACCACCGCCGCCATTCGTCTCTCCGGCTGGAGCCTGCTGATCGCCGGCGTCGGGGCCGGGATCGTCCTGCCGCACCCGGTGACCACCCGCCTGTGGACCGCCGCCGGCAAGCTGTTCGCGCTGTCCGGCGACCACGGCATGGTCGCGCGCCTGACCTCGGCCACCAAGTTCGGCCCGAAGATCCGCCGCGGCCTGAACACCCGCCCGCCGCGCCGCGTCGGCGGTGTGGCGGAGGCGTTCTAGGTCAGCGCCCCGAGGGCCGAGACCACCTCCGCGCTCGTGACGATCGCATGGGCGTAGGTCGGGCCGTTGATGTCGTGGGCTGCGTGCAGGGCCTCATCCGAGAACGCGGCCGTGGCGTCGCGGACCAGGGTCACGTGATAGCCCAGTTCCGAGGCCGAGCGGCCGGTGCCCTCGACGCAGGTGTTGGCGGCCAGGCCGATCAGGACCAGATGCGTGGCCCCGCGCTGCTTCAGCCGCATGTCGAGGTCGGTGCCGGAAAAGCCGCTGGACCAGTGCTCGCCGACGATGACATCGCCGGGCTGCGGGGCGAAGTCCGGATGCCACTCGCCGCCCCAGCCGCCCTTCTCGAACACGAGACCCCGGGCGCTGGCCTGGATGTAGGGATTGGGATGGGCCCAGGTGTCGAGATCGCCGGGCGCGTAGCGGTGGTGGGGCACGACATAGACCGTGACCTCGGCCGCGCGGGCGGCGGCGATCACCGCCTTCATGTGGTCGTGCAGGCCTTCAGCGCCCTTGGTCGCGGCCACGCGGCGCCACAGCTTGCCCTCGTCGGCCAGGAAGTCGTTGTAGGGATCGATCAGCAGCAGGGCGGTGCGGCCCTTGGGCAGGACGAGATCGGTCATCGCGGGCTCCTACGGGGTTTGAACGATCCTGCGCCCGCGCTAGCGTTGCTTATTGAACCGCTGTGACCTTGCTCATGACCCCTGAACCCGTCCGCAAGCCGCGCCGACAGCTGACCCGCTTCGAGCGCTGGGCGCTGGACGGGCTGGGCGGTGCGCTGCTGGCGACCGGAGCGGTGGGCATCGTCACGCCGGGCATGCCGACCACGGTGTTCTGGATCGGCGCGGTGCTGTGCTTCCTGAAGACCCGGCCCCACGCCGTGCGGCCGATGCTGCGGGTGCCCGTGGTCGGGCCCGCGATCCGCTGGTTCCTGCGCTGGCGGCCGTTCGGCGGCGGGCGCAAGCGGCGCCGGAAGGGCTGACTAAGGGGCGGGAAAGCACTATCTCCCCGCCATGACCGACGCTTTCGAGGATGAAGACGAGATCGGCGCCCGCAAGCGCGCGCTGTCGAACCGCCAGGTGCTGGGCTTCGTGGCCCGGTTCTGGAAGCGGCGGCCGGTGCTGTTCGGCCTCGGCGTCACCCTGACCCTGTTGGCGATCGCCTTCGATCTGGCGCTGCCCTACGCCTCGGGCCATCTCGTCGACACCGTCACCAGCAAGCCGCGCGGCGACGCCGGGGCCTGGCAGGCGCTGGGGGTGTTCGTCGGCGTCTATTTCGCCTTCGCGGTGATCCGCAACATCGCCCACCGGTTCTGGATCCCGCTGGCGGCCCGGAACATGGAGGAGATGACCAACGAGGGCTTCGCCAAGGTGCAGGCCTTCTCGTCGGACTGGCACGCCGACAGCTTCGCCGGCGCGACGGTGCGCAAGCTGACCCGGGCCATGTGGGGCTATGACAGCGTCACCGACGCGGTGACCATCTGGCTGGGGCCGGGGATCATCGTGCTGGTCGGGCTGTCGATCGGCATGCTGCTGCGCCAACCGCTGGCCGGCGCGGTCTCGCTGATCGTGGTCGTCGCCTATCTGTCGGTGAACCTGTGGATCACCGAGCGCTATGTGCGGCCCAGCAACCTGCGCTCCAACGCCCTGGACTCGCAGATCGGCGGGGCCCTGGCCGATGCGGTGACCTCCAACCCGACCGTGAAGAGCTTCGGCGCCGAGCAGCGCGAGGCCGCGCGTTTGGCCGAAGTCACCGCCGCCTGGCGCGAAGCGGTGATGGTCACTTGGAACCGCTTCACCGACGTCTGGTTGGGCCAGAACCTGCTGCTGGTGGTGCTGCAGGCCGGCCTGACGGGCTCGATGGTCTGGGGCTGGGCGAAGGGCACCGCCACGCCCGGCGACGTCGCCTTCGCCATCACCGCCTTCATGCTGATGAGCGGCTACCTGCGGAACCTGGGCGAGAACATCCGCATGCTGCAGAAGGGCATCGACGACACCGAGGACGTGGCGGCCTGGACCACCCTGGCCCCGCAGATCGCCGACGCGCCGGGCGCGCCGGACTTCCAGCCGGGCGCGGGCAGCATCGAGTTCAAGGACGTGACCTTCCGCTACAAGGCGGCCGGCGCGCCGCTGTACGACCACTTCTCCCTGAAGATCGCGCCCGGCGAGCGGGTGGCGCTGGTCGGGCCGACGGGCTCGGGCAAGTCGACCTTCGTCAAGCTGGTCCAGCGGCTGCACGACCTGCAGGACGGGGCGATCGTCATCGACGGCCAGGACGTCTCGGCGGTCACCCAGGCGTCCCTGCGCCGCGCCATCGCGGTGGTGCCGCAGGACCCCGCCCTGTTCCACCGCTCGCTCTATGAGAACATCGCCTACGGCAAGCCCGGTGCGACCCGCGAGGAGGTCGAGGCGGCGGCCAAGAAGGCCCGCGCCCACGACTTCATCCTGCGCCTGCCCAAGGGCTACGACACCCTGGTCGGCGAGCGGGGCATCAAGCTGTCGGGCGGCGAGCGCCAGCGCGTGGCCATCGCCCGCGCCTTCCTGACCGATGCGCCGATCCTGGTGCTGGACGAGGCGACGTCGTCGCTGGACGTCGAGACCGAGGGGCAGGTCCAGGCCGCCGCCGAGGCGCTGATGGAGGGCCGCACGACGATCGTCATCGCTCACCGCCTGTCGACCGTGCGCGGCGCCGACCGGATCCTCGTGTTCCAGAAGGGCCGCGTCGTCGAGGAAGGTCGCCACGCCGAACTGACCGCCAAGGGCGGGGTCTATGCGCGGTTGAACGCGATCAGCGCGGGCGTGGTCTAGAAGGGTGCTTTGCTGAACGGGCCTTGCCCGACGGGCGTCAGGACATGGAGCTTGGGCCCCGTTTTCTTGTCGTCGCCGGGACAGCCCTCGTTGATCGGCTCGATCGGCAGGGTCTTGTCGCCGATGACCAGATCACGGTGCGGTCGCGGCTCGGCCATCTTCACCTGACCGGCCTTCAGCGCGGGTTCCAGATCGCCGACGCCGCAGACCGTGGACGTACGGGCGAACCGCGACCAGCGGCCGTCCGCCTGCCGGTAGATGTCCAGACCGTAGAACGAGTCCCCGAGCAGAACCTCGTCGGTTCCGTCGCTGTCGACATCAAGCAGCACGGCCTGGCAGGTCTTGCCGGACCGCATGCAGTCCGAGGTCGGGTCGTCGCCCCAGACCTGGTTGACGAAGCTGTCGGGCAGCTTGGCGCCGGCGGGATAGACGACGGTCCTGGAGAGGTCGGGCTTGGCGGGTTCGGGCAGGGGGCGGCTCGATTGTGCGGCCATGAAGCCGGCCGGCTTGGCGATCTTGGCGTCCGTGTGCTTGGCCAGTCGCGCCAGGGCGTCGCGGCCATAGCGGCCGGTCTCGAAGCGCAGGAAAGCGAAGTCGAACTTCTCTGGCGTGACCTTGCCGGCCTCCAGCCGCTTGACCTGGCTGGCCACCGACAGCCGCGCTGGATCCGCGATCGGCGTGAACAGCGCTATCAGCAGCAGCACCGAGATGGCGGCCATGATCAGGTTGGTCGGCTCCAGGGTCTTCATCCACGCGCCGGGCTTCAGCGCGGCCAGCGCGTAGCCGATGGTGAAGCCGACCGCGACCACCAGATAGGCCGTGGCGAACACCCGGTCGGAGGTGAGGCCATACTGGTCGATCCGCAGCCACAGGGCGTAGGCGGCCAGGACGACGATCGGGATCAGCAGCAGGCCCGCCGCGCGGGCGGCCCACTGGGGAATGGCGTGCGGCGGCTCGACGCCGTCCTGATAGGCGGCGTTGACCAGGATGATCAGGGCCGCGGCGGCGGCCAGCAGCAGGGCGGTGGCGGCCTTGGTGCCCCACAGCGGGGCCAGACCCGTGAAGGGCAGGGTGGCCAGGAAGCCGGCGGCGATCACCACCATCAGCGGCGACAGCCAGGCCAGCAGGGTCAGGCCGACGGTGCGGACGCCTCGGACGAGGCCGGCGCGGGCCTCGGTCAGCTGCACGGCCATGTGGACGGCGGCGGCGAACATCAGGCCGGTGGCCGGGAAGGCGAAGGCCGTCTCGCCGATCAGCTTCTGGATCGCCTCGATGCCGACCAGCTTGAACAGCGCCCCGGCCAGGAACAGCAGCAGCCAGAAGGCCCCGGTGAAGGCCAGCGACAGGAACAGCCGGATCAGGTTGGTGAAGGCCAGATCGAAATAGTCGGCATAGGGCGCGACGGGCTTGCGGGCCGCGTCGGCGGGCTGGACCAGGTGGTGGGCGATGAACAGCAGGGCGGCCACGGCGATGAAGATCGGCGGCGACAGCGGCCCCGCGCCCAGGCGATCGGGCTCGGCTCCGGTCCAGGCGGCGTGGACGGCCAGGATCGCCGCCAGGCCGGCGGCGACGGCGGTCCAGAGGATCAGGGATTGGCGCCGCATGGCCGACAGCGCCGCCAGCGGCAGCAGCGGGACCATCAGCGCGCAGACCAGCAGCGGCGCGTAGAGCATGGGGACCGTCGCCGGCCAGGCCTTCGACTCGTCGGCCTTCTGCAGCAGGAACAGCACGATGCCCTGGGCCAGGCCAATGGCCAGGCGCGTCGCGGCCGTCCTGCGCGTTGTCGCGGCGTCGGTCGTGGTCATCCGGCGTCTCTCCCTATTTCGAGCAGGACGACATACCCGCACGCGGTTGTGAAGCTTCTCCGCTTGGCTTAGCAATTTCACCCTCTTTGGAGGGGTTAGTATGAAACAGAGTTTCCGGGCCGGCGTTGCGGCCCTTTTCGCGGTGACGATGCTGAGCGGCGTTCCCGCCCTGGCGCAGGAGAAGGGCGGCGACAAGCCGGCCGCCGAGGCCAAGTCCGACCTGCCGCCGCTGCCGGCCGACAAGTCGGTGCAGCAGTCGGCGACGATCGGCGGCAAGGTCGTCAACTACACCGCGACCGTCGGCGTGCTGCCGGTGCGTGACGAAAAGGGCAAGAAGGTTGCCGAGGTGGTCTACACCTCGTACATCGTCAACGGCCCGCGCGATCCGAACCGTCCGATCACGGTGGCCTTCAACGGCGGCCCCGGCGCGGCCTCGGTCTATCTGAACTTCGCCCTGGGTCCCAAGCGCGTGCAGTTCGGCGCCGAAGGCGACAGCCCCTCGTCGTTCACCAAGCTGGAAGACAATCCGTCCAGCTGGCTCGATTTCACCGACATGGTCTTCATCGATCCGGTCGGCACCGGCTTCTCGCGCTCGCTGGTGAGCGAAGAGGAGACCAAGAAGCGCTTCTATGGCGTGAAGCAGGACATCGACTATCTGTCGCGCATCGTCTTCGACTACCTGGTCAAGACCGAGCGCCTGGCCTCGCCCAAGTACCTGGTCGGCGAAAGCTACGGCGGCTTCCGCGGCCCGCGTCTGGCCTATGAGCTGCAGACGGACCTGGGCGTCGCCGTGAAGGGCGTCGTGCTGGTCTCGCCGCTGCTGTCCAGCGCCGGCCGCGCCAGCCAGGAAGTCTCGCCGCTGCCGGCCATGTGGACCCTGCCGTCCATCGCCGCCGCCAAGCTGGAGCGCGACGGCAAGCTGTCGGCCGACAGCATCAAGGCCGTCGAGGACTACACGCGCGGCGAATACATGGTCGACCTGATGAAGGGTTCGGACCCCGCCGCCCTGGATCGCCTGACGACCAAGGTCTCGGCCATGACCGGCCTGTCGCCGGAATATGTCCGTCGCGCCGGCGGCCGTCTGGAGACCCAGTCGTTCCTGCGTGAAGTGTTCCGCGACAAGGGCCGTCTCGGCAGCCGCTACGACAGCAACGTCACCTCGCTGGACCCCTTCCCGAACGCTCCGGAGCAGGAGGTCAACGACCCGATCCTCGACGCGATCATCGCGCCGACGACCAGCGCCATCGTCGACTTCACCACCCGCATCGTCGGCTGGAAGCCGGAAGCCCGCTACGAGGCCCTGTCGGGCACCGTCAACCGCCTGTGGGATCGCGGTCGCGGCCAGGACACCGAGTCGGTCACCGACCTGCGCAAGGCCGTCTCGGTCGACCCGAAGCTGAAGGTGCTGATCGTGCACGGCTATAACGACCTGTCGTGCCCGTTCTTCGCCTCGCGCCTGATCGTCGACGCCATCCCGGCGACGGCGGGTGGTCGCGTGACGCTGTCCAACTACCCGGGCGGCCACATGTTCTACAGCCGCCCCGACAGCGGCGCCGCGTTCCGCAAGGACGTCATGGCGCTGTACGGCGCGAAGTAAGAAACGGTGATGTCGGCGGGAGGCCGTCCCGGACGTCCTTGAGGTCAAAGATCGAGGAACGACCGATGATGAAGCCCCCCGCCGCGTCCATCGACGACTATCTGTCCAAGCTGCCCGCCGACCAGCGGGCGGCGTTGGAAACCATCCGCGGCCAGATTCGCGCGCAGATTCCTGAGGCCGAGGAAGCGATCAGCTACGGCCTGCCGACGTTCAAGCTCAGCGGCAACCTCGTGCACTTCGGCGCGGCCGCCAAGCACTGCGCCTTCTATCCGGGCGGGGTGGTCAGCCAGTTCGCCGAGCGGCTGGCCGGCTTCGAGACCGCCAAGGGCACGATCCGCTTCCAGCCGGACGCACCGCTGCCGCCGGACCTGATCCACGACATCGTCGCCGCGCGCGTCGTCCAGAACCTGGAGATCGCCGCCGAGCGCGCGGCGCGGAAGACGTCCTAACGTCGAAGCTTGCTGTAGGGCACGAACTCGCCCAGGCCGACATAGGCGACGGGGCGGGGCGAGACGGCTCCGCTCATCGAAAAGAACAGGGAGAGGTCGTCCTGGCGGCACAGTTTGGTGTTTACACCGCGTCGGGTGACCATTTCGTCGCGCTTCAGCACCTCGGCGCCGGAAGCAGGCCGGTTCACGTACAGCTCGCCACTGGGCATCCGATAGACCAGCGCCGTCTTGTCGATGATCTCGATGGCGGAGGCGTTGCGAATGTCGAGACAATCGACGGGCTTACCGGCCTCGCGACCTTCGATCACCTTGGCCAGGCTGCGCTCGCCCTTTGCTTCGGCAGGCTCACCGGCGAAGGCGCTCGAGGCCGCCGCGAGAACCGTGATGGCAATCAAACCCTGAAGCCCTGAACGCATGTGTATCGCTCCTCTTCCGCTACCGAGGCTGGCGAGACCGCCACCCGTGGAACCTCAGCTTCATCCCTTTGAGCGCGGAGGTCAACTGAAGCGAGCGTGCATGTACCTAGGGTGGAGGTGGGGCTACCGCGCCAGCCGCCCGTCCTCCAGCGCCGCCGGCTCGAACGAGAAGATCACGCTCGGATCGGGCTTGGCCACGCCCTTGATCAGCTTCTTGTCGCCGGCCGCGTGCAGCAGCCAGCGGATGACGTTGAGCCGCGCGGCCTTCTTGTGGTCGGCGCGGACGCAGATCCACGGCGAGACGTCGCTGTGGGTGCGCATGAACATCTCGTCGCGGGCCTTGGTGTAGTCGTCCCACTTGTCCTGGGCGACCTTGTCCAGATCGCTGGTCTTGAAGGCCTTCAGCGGGTCCTCGCGGCGGGCCTTCAGGCGCTCGGCCTGCTCGTCGCGGCCGATGTCGAGCCAGAACTTGACGTAGCGCAGGCCGTTCTCGACCAGCATCCGCTCGAAGGCCGGTACGTCGCGCAGGAACTGCTCCTGCTGCTCCGGCGTCGAGAAGCCCATCACCCGCTCGACGCCGGCCCGGTTGTACCAGGAGCGGTTGAAGATCACCGCCTCGCCGCAGGCCGGCAGGTAGTCGACATAGCGCTGGAAGTACCACTCGCTGCGCTCGCGCTCGGTCGGCTTGGGCAAAGCCACGACCGTGGTGGCGCGCTTGGACAGGTGCTCGGTGACCCGGGCGATCGTGCCGTCCTTGCCGGCGGAGTCGCGGCCCTCGAAGATCACCAGGATCTTGTCGCCGTCCTTGATCGCCTTCTTCTGCAACGCGATCAGGGCGAGCTGCAGTTGCATCAGTTCGTTGTCGTAGTCGTCGGACTTGCTCATGCGTCGAGCCTACCCCCGGAAACGGGAGTTGCGCTAGAAGGACGAAATGATCCGTCTCTTCGTCCCCAACGACCTCTCCGCCGGCGCCGGCGTCGTGCCCACCGTCGACCAGTCGCGCTACCTGACCTCGGTCATGCGCCTGGGCGTCGGGGCCGAGCTGCTGCTGTTCAACGGCAAGCACGGCGAGTGGCGCGCGACCATCATCGAGTCGACCAAGCGCGGCTGCCTGTTGAAGGCGGAAGAGCAGGTCCGGCCGATGGAATTCGGACCCGACCTCGACCTGATCATCGCCATGGTCAAGCGCAGCCGGGTCGAGACCATCGTCGAGAAGGCCGCCGAGCTGGGCGCGCGCCGGGTGCGGCTGACCATGACCCGCCGCACCAATGTCGACTTCGTCAAGCTGGGCCGCCTGGACGCCATCGCCATGGAGGCCGCCGAGCAGACCGGCCGCCTGGACGTGCCCGAGGTCGCCGATCCCGAGAAGCTGGACAAGATTCTCGACGCCTGGGACCCGGCCCGGCGCCTGGTGTTCTGCGACGAGGGCGGAGACGCCAGGCCGATGATCGAGGCGCTGGCGGGGACGAGCGGTCCGGCCGCCATCCTGATCGGTCCCGAGGGCGGGTTCGCGCCGGAGGAACGCGGGCGCCTGCGCGGGCTTTCCTTCGTCACGCCGGTGTCCCTGGGCCCGCGCATCCTGCGCGCCGACACGGCCGCCATCTCGGCGATGACGCTGTGGCAGGCGGCGGCCGGCGACTGGCGTTGAAGATTTATGCTCAAGGTGACCCCTTGAGGTTCGCAAAGAAAACGCCCAACTGGGCGTGACCGATTAGTATCGCCGTCGGCGGAGAGGTTTTAAGTCTCTCTCCTCCCGCAGCATCATTCCCTGGGGAGGGGCGGCTTGCATGGCCGACACCGCTAGCGTCCAAGAGCGCCAACTGACGCTCGCCGACCTGACCGACTATTTCGCCAAGGGCAGCAAGCCCAAGGAAGCGTTCCGCGTCGGCGCCGAGCACGAGAAGTTCGGCTTCTATCTCGGTTCGAACACGCCTGTTCCGTACGAAGGCGACAAGGGCGTCCACGCCCTGCTGACCGGCCTGCAACGCTTCGGCTGGAAGCCCGTCATGGAAGGCGAGGTCATCATCGGCCTGGAGCGCAATGGCGCCAATGTCAGCCTGGAGCCGGGCGGCCAGTTCGAGCTGTCGGGCGCGCCGCTGGCGACCATGCACGACATCTGCGACGAGACCGGCCAGCACCTGGACGAGGTCAAGACCGTCGCCGACGAGCTGGGTCTCGGTTTCCTGGGCCTGGGTTTCTCGCCTCTGTGGACGCGCGGCGAAGTGCCGATCATGCCCAAGGGCCGGTACGTGATCATGCGCAACTACATGCCCAAGGTCGGCGGCCTGGGCCTGGACATGATGCTGCGCACCTGCACGGTGCAGGCCAATCTCGACTTCTCCAGCGAAGCCGACATGGTCGCCAAGTTCCGCATGAGCCTGGCCCTGCAGCCGATCGCCACGGCGCTGTTCGCCAATTCTCCGTTCACGGAAGGCAAGCCCAACGGCTTCCTGTCGGCCCGCGCCAATGTCTGGACCGACACCGATCCGAACCGCACGGGCCTGCTCGACTTCGTGTTCGAGGACGGTTTCGATTTCGAGCGCTACGCCCGCTACTCGCTCGACGTGCCGATGTATTTCGTCAAGCGCGGCGACAAGTATATCGACGTCGCCGGCCGGTCGTTCCGCGACTTCATCGAGGGCAAGCTGCCCGAGCTGCCGGGCGAGATCGCCACGATCAAGGACTTCGCCGACCACACGACCACGGCCTTCCCGGAAGTCCGCCTGAAGACCTATCTGGAAATGCGCGGCGCCGACGCCGGCCCGTGGAGCCGCCTGTGCGCCCTGCCGGCGCTGTGGACCGGTGTGTTCTATGACGACGCGGCGCTCGCGGCGGCCTGGGACCTCTGCAAGGACTGGACGATCGAGGACCGCGAGGGCCTGCGCCGCGACGTGCCGAAGCTGGGTCTGAAGGCTCGAGTCGCCGGCCGCTCCGTCCAGGACGTCGCCAAGGACTTCGTGGCCATCGCCAAGGCGGGCCTGAAGAACCGCGCCCAGATCAACGGCGGCTTCCTCGACGAGACCATCTATCTCGGCGAGCTGGAGCAGATCGCCGACAGCGGCGTCACCCCGGCCGAACGCTTGCTCTCGCTCTACAACGGCGAATGGCAGGGCGACATCAGCCGCGTTTTCACCGACTGCGCTTACTAGCCCTATCCGCTCATCCCCGCGAAAGCGGGGACCCAAGCTGACTTTCCGCCTCGCAAATTGGCCAGCGCCGCAGGGATCCCCGCTTTCGCGGGGAAGAGCGGTGTTTTGGGTCGCTTGGTTGCGTGGCGGTCGTTATGTAGCATGACTGCATAACGAGGGGTCTCCATGCTGTTTCGATCGGTCTTGCTCGCCGGCTCCCTGCTGGCCGGCGTCGCCCACGCCCAAACCGCCAAGACCGAGAGCGACGTCTACGCCCTGGGCGAGGTGCGGGTCACAGCGCGGACCAGCGACGGCGGCCTGGCCGGCGGGGCGGTGGTCAAGGGCGAGGACCTGCGCAAGTTCGACAAGGTCAGCGTCGACCAGGCCCTGGACCTGATCCCGGGTACAAACGCCGGCAACAGCGGCGGCTCGCGCAATGAGCGGCTGGTGTTCATCCGCGGTTTCGACCGTTTCCAGACCACCCTGTCGATCGACGGCGTGCGGGTGTTCCTGCCGGCCGACAACCGCATCGACTTCGCCCGTTTCCTCACCGCCGACCTGTCCGAAGTGCAGGTCTCCAAGGGCTATGTCTCGGTGCTGGACGGCCCCGGGGGCATCGGCGGGGCCATCAACCTCGTGACCCGCACGCCCTCGGCCCCGTTCGAGGGGGAGGTGCGGCTGGGCGGCGGCTTCGACGCCGACGGCTCGCTGAACAGCACGGCGGTCTCGGGCCGCATCGGCGGTCGCACCGAGCACTTCTACGCCCAGCTTTCCGGCGCGCGGAACGAGCGCACCCACTGGGCCCTGCCGGACGGCTATCGTCCGACCACGCTGGAGAACGGCGGCTATCGCGACCACTCCGACAGCGAGGACTGGCGGGTCAACGCCAAGGTCGGCTTCACCCCGCGCGAGGGCGACGACTATTCGCTGACCTTCACGCGCCAGGAAGGCTCGAAGAACGCGCCGTTCCACGTCACCGACACGGCCAGCACCCGCTACTGGACCTGGCCCTACTGGAACATCGACAGCGTCGCCCTGCTGACCCGCACCCAGATCGCCGAGCACGCTTACTTAAAGACCCGCTTCTACCGGAACACCTTCGAGAACGGCCTGTTCTCGTACGACAACGCCCGCCAGAACACCCAGACCCTGGGACGGGCCTTCCGGTCCTATTACGATGACGTTGCCTATGGCGGGAACGTCGAGCTGGGCTTCGAGCTGAACGCCAGCAACACCCTCAAGGCCTCGGCCTTCTATCGCCGCGACGAGCACGTCGAGTGGCAGACGTCCTATGCCCCGCCGCTGACCGAGCCGAAGCAGACCACGACCGAGGACACCACCTCGATCGCCATCGAGGACACCCAGCGGTTCGGCCCGAACGTCGACCTGGTGGTCGGCGTCTCGCGCGATCATCGCGATCTGTCGATGGCCCAGGACTTCAACACCAATGTCCTGGTGTCCTACCCGCTGACCAGCGACAGCGCCTGGAACGGCCAGGCGGCGCTGATCTGGCGGCCGACGGCGACCGGCCAGCTGCATGCCAGCGTCTCCTCGCGCATGCGCTTCCCGACCCTGTTCGAGCGCTTCTCCTCGCGGTTCGGCACGGCGATCCCCAACCCCAACATCGGGCCCGAGCGGGCGGTGAACTACGAGGTCGGCGGTCGCGTCGACGTCACGCCGGCCGTCTCGGTCGAGGGAGCGGTGTTCTACAGCGACGTCCGCGACGCCCTGATCTCGATCCCCGTCGCCCTGGGCGCGCCGTTCGGCACGGTCAGCCAGACCCGCAATGTCGGCGACGGCGAATATTACGGGGCCGAGGCCTCGGTGACGGCCAAGGTCACGCAAGGGCTGACCCTGGGCGGCAACTACACCTATCTGCATCGCGACTTCACCGACCCGACCAACGCAGCCTTCCGGCCGCAGGGCGTGCCGACCCACAAGCTGTTCGCCTATGCCGACTGGCAAGTCGTGGACCGCCTGACCCTGACGCCCAGCGTCGAGGCCGCCTCCAAGCGCTGGACGGTGACGTCGAGCAGCCTGATCACGCCGATCCGCTACTATCGCACCGGCGCCTACGTCTTGGTCGGGCTGACGGCGCGGGTCGAGGTGACGCCGAAGATCGACGTCATCGTCGGGGCCCGTAACCTGCTGGACCAGAAGTACCAGCTGGTCGATGGTTTCCCCGAGGAAGGCCGCAGCTTCCGCACCGACCTGCGGGTCAAGTTCTAGGAGCGTCCGCCATGCGTCTTGCCCTTCTCCTCGCCGCTCTGGCCCTGCCGGTCGCCGCCAATGCTCAGATGGCCCCGACCACGCCGGCGCCGGCCTGCGCCGAGATGGACCAGCAGTTCCCGCCTGAACTCCTGACCTGGCCGGACAAGGCTGAGCTGACCGCCGCCACGGGCGTGTCGGGTCTCGACAAGGCGGTGCTGGCGCCGGGCAAGGCCTATCTCGCCAACCTGCCCGCGACGCCGGACGTCACCTATGTCGTCCAGCCCGAGAAGCCGGGCGGCACGGTCAGCCGAGGTGGGATCTTCGCGGTCGATATCGCCACGGCCGGTTCGTACGTCATCGCCCTGGGCTCGGCCGCATGGATCGACGTGCTGAAGGGCGACGCCGCTCAGCGCTCGACGAGCCACGGCCGAGGGCCGGCCTGTACGTCCGTGCGCAAGATGGTGACCTTCGACCTGCAGCCGGGCCGCTATGTCGTGCAGATCTCGGCCAATGCCGAGCCGACCCTGCCGATCATGATCGCGCCCAAGCCCTGACATGACCCTGGGGGCGGCGAGCAAGGTGCTGGGGCTGATCGCGGCCCTGTGCCTGGCCGCCGCCTTCACGCCGGGCCTGGCCGAGCGATCGGCCTCCGACGTCCGCGTCGAGCTGGGCCGGCGCCTGTTCTACGACGCCGACCTCTCCGTCGACGGGACCATGGCCTGCGCCACCTGCCACGAGCAGCATCACGGCTTCACCGACGGCAACGCCACGCATCCTGGTGTCCATGGCGATCCGGGGCGGCGCAACGTCCAGACCCTGGCCAATGTCGGGACCTTCGCCAGCCTGACCTGGGGCGATCCACGCGTTCGCAGGCTGGAGGATCAGGCCCTGATCCCGATCGCCGGCAAGACCCCGGTCGAGATGGGCTTCGGCGGCCAGGAGAAGGTTCTGGAGGACCGCATCGGCGGCCGCGCCTGCTATCGCAAGCTGTTCGCCGCCGCGTTTCCGGGCGAGGCGGTCAGCATGACGACCATCACCAAGGCCTTGGCCGCCTTCCAGCGGACGATGGTGTCGCGCGACGCGCCCTATGACCGGAAAATGCGCGGCGAGGCGGTCGATACGTCGATCGAAGCAGGGCGAGGCGAGAAGCTGTTCTTTGGCAAGGCGGCCTGCGCGACCTGCCACGCGGCGCCGGACTTCACGGACGCCGCCGGCCCCGACGCCTTCCATCGCATCGACCTGCCGTTCTCCGGCGATCAGGGGCTGGGCGAGATCACGGGCAAGGCCGCCGACAAGGGCCGCTTCCGCACGCCGTCGCTGCGCAACGTTGCGATTAGCGCGCCTTATCTGCACGACGGCTCGGCGCGCACCCTGGCGGGCGCGATCCGCCGGCATCGTGAGGCGACGAAGCTGAAGGACGGCGAGGTTGAGGACCTGGTCGCGTTCCTGCGCACGCTGACCGACGACCGCTTCGTCGCCGATCCGCGCTTTGCGCTGCCGAAGGCCTCGTGCGAGGCCGCCGCGGCCGCGCTCTAGACGATCGCGCGCACGATCGCGATGACGCCGACCCACAGGCCGACGGTCGCCGCGAGCGCGAAGAGCCGGCCCCAGGCGAGGCGGCGAATGGGGTTGGTCGCGTGAACAGCCCGATCGTACGAGATATAGGCCATGGTTTCCTCCGCGCCCCTCTGACGGGGGCTAGGCCGCAAGGTCACGCTCCCAACGGTTAACGTGGGCTTAAGGGCTGGTCGACGTCGTGCTCGATCCGGTCAGGATCGGGCATGTCCACGTTCGGCGGCCAGTGCTCGGCCTGGCTGCGGCCCGAACCGCTGTCGGTATGACGGACCACCTCGTCGACATTGAGGGCGTCCGCCTCGGCGCTCGTGCGCTCGCCCAGCTGGAACTCGACATGCTCGGGATAGAAGGCCACGCGGTTGCCGATCTGGCCGACCGACGGATACGGGTCCTCGTAGGACCACACGGCGTTCTCGACGACCTTGGCGTCGCGATAGATGGTGAAGTAGCTGGCGTCGCCCTTGTAGGGGCAGTGGGTCACCTTTTCGGTCCGGCGCAGGAACAGCATCTGCACGTCGTCGCGCGGGAAGTAATAGACCGGCGGATAGCTGGCCTCCTTGAGCACTAGCACGTCGTCGCTGTCGGCGATCTCGTGGCCCTCGAACAGCACCCGGACCGTGGTCGGAGCGCGGCTGAGGGTGATCGGATGGCTTTCGTCGGGGATCTTCATGGCGGGCTCCCGTCCGTAAAAAGGGTTCGCTGAAGCAAACGCGCGGGGCGTCCGCGAGGCTCCAGAAGCAAACATGGGTCCGTTTACGTCAGCGGCAAGCCGTTGCTTGTGAAACCCACGCCCGCGTGATCTTCTCCCCGCCAAATTGGGGTCGATGGGGATGATTTGACCGGGGGGTCAGGTTCCCGTCTCTCGTCACGTTTCAAGGCTAGCGTATGAATATCGTTATCGCCGCGGGCATCCTGGTCACGCTCGTGACCGGCATTCCCGTCCTGGTCCAGCTGCTGCGGGGCCACCCGCGCGGCCTGATCATCTGCTTCCTGGCCGAGATGTGGGAGCGCTTCTCCTACTACGGCATGCGCGGGCTGCTGATCTTCTACCTGACCCAGCACTTCCTGTTCGATCCGAAGGTCGCCAGCGGCCACTACGGCTCCTATACCTCGCTGGTCTATATCGTGCCCCTGCTGGGCGGCTTCCTGGCCGACCGTTACCTGGGCACCCGCAAGGCCGTGGCGTTCGGCGCCATCCTGCTGGTCGCCGGCCACCTGGCCATGGCGGTCGAGGGCAAGCCCGCCGTCCAGACCCTGACCTATGGCGACCACGTCTACACCTTCCAGTCCGACGGCCGGGGCGAGCAACGCGTCGCCAAGCTGATCGTGGCCGGCAAGCCCTATGACGTCACCGCCAGCGAGAAGGGCGACCTGGAGGTCAAGAACCTGCCGGCCGACGCCGGCCTGCCCGCCGTGATGCCCAAGGGCCAGTACAAGCTGGACGTCGAGGGCCGCGACCCGATGTACCTCAACATCTTCTGGCTGGCCCTGTCGCTGATCATCGTCGGCGTCGGCTTCATGAAGTCGAACGTCGCCGCCCTGGTCGGCCAGCTCTATCCGGTGGGCGATCCGCGCCGCGACCCGGGCTTCACCCTCTATTATTTCGGCATCAACCTGGGCTCGTTCTGGGCCTCGATCCTGTGCGGCATCCTAGGCGTCAATGTCGGCTGGTGGGCCGGCTTCGGCGCCGCGGGCCTCGGCATGCTGGCCGGCTTCATCGTCTTCGTGCTGGGCAAGCCCTGGCTGCTGGGCCGTGGCGAGCCGCCGCCCGAGGCTAAGCTGAAGGAGAAGGTTGTCGGCCCGATCACCCGCGAGGTGGTGATCTACGGCGTGTCGATGCTGGCCGTGCTGGCGGTGTTCCTGGTCGTGCAGCATACGCCGGTCGTCAACGTCACCCTGCTGGCCGGCATGTTCGGCTCGCTGGGCTACATCCTGTGGTTCGCCTTCGTGAAGTGCGACAAGGTCGATCGCGAGCGCCTGCTGCTGGCCACGGTGCTGGTGCTGGGCGCGGTGGTGTTCTGGACCCTGTTCGAACAGGCCGGCTCGTCGCTGAACCTGTTCGCGGCCACCAATATCGACCTCAAGCTCCTGTCCAAGCCCGTCGAGTGGTTCGGCGGCCAGGTGGTGCTGGGCGCGCCAGAGCAACTGGCGGCCGCCGGGATCTCGACCGAGGGCAAGTTCTGGGTCAATACGGCCTTCAACGCCGCCCAGACCCAGGCCATCAACGCCGGCTGGATCCTGATCTTCGCCCCGGTCTTCGCCGCCCTGTGGACGGTGCTGACCGCGCGCAAGCTGAACCCCAGCCCGATGATCAAGTTCGGCCTGTCGCTGATCCAGGTCGGCGCGGGCTTCCTGATCCTGCTGGTCGGGGCCCAGTTCGCCGACGGGGCCTTCAAGATCCCGCTGATCTTCCTGGTGCTGATGTACATGCTGCACACCACCGGCGAGATGTGTATGTCGCCGGTCGGTCTGTCGCAGATGACCAAGCTGTCGCCCGTGCAGATGGTCTCGTTCGTGATGGCCGTCTGGTACATGGCCCTGGCCATGGCCAACCTGTTCGGCAGTTGGATCGCGGCCATCGCCTCGACCGAGACCATCGGCGGCCAGGTCCTCGACCCGGGCGCGGCCATGGCGCAGTCGCTGCTGGTGTTCAAGATCATCGGCCTGGCCGCCATCGGCCTGGGCGTGGTGTTCCTGGCCCTGTCGCCGGTCCTCAAGAAGTGGTCGCACGGCGCGGACGAGACCACCGATCAGCCGATCGCCGACTCCACCGTGTCGTCCTAGAACAAAAGAAGGGCCCCAGCACGAACTGGGGCCCTTCAACGAGGCGCGGAGGGGCCGCGCCTCGCCTAACGGGTGGGAACGGCCTACGCAGTGGCTCAAACCACGCAGACCGCTTTCCGCTCCTACCCGAAGCGATTGGTAAAACCTGCCTCGCAAGGTGCCGTTGGCGGGCCTTCGGGGGAAGTTACAAGCGCGACAGGTGCATTAAACCTTTGAAAGGTTGCGCGTGGCGGCCGGTCGCCCTAGGTGCGTGGCTCCTGACGGAGGGGCCTCTATGACCGATCTTGTGAAGCCGCTGACGACCGCCGACCTGGCCGGTCCGGACGGCGAGGCCCTGCTGGCCCTGAACAACGCCCACGCCGTCGAGCTCTCCTGGCTGGAGCCGGAGAAGCTGGCGCATCTGGTGGACGAGGCCTTCGTGGCCCGCCGCGTGGGCGTGGCCGACGCCCTGTTGCTGACCTTCGACCAGGCCGCCGACTACGACAGCGTCAACTACCTGTGGTTCCGCGAGCGCTACCCGGCCTTCGTCTATGTTGATCGCGTGGCGGTGGCCGACAGCGCGCGGGGCAGGGGCCTGGCGCGGGCGCTCTATGACGACCTGTTCGCGGCGGCGCGGGCGGCGGGCCATGAGCGGATCGTGTGTGAGGTCAATTCCGATCCGCCGAACCCGGCGTCGGACAGGTTCCACGCGGCGCTGGGGTTCGTGGAGGTCGGTAGCGCCGAGATCCATGGTGGGAAGAAGACGGTGACGTATCTGGAGCGGGTGCTCTAGGCGCAGTGCGTCCTTCGAGGCGCGCTCAAGAGCGCGCACCTCAGGATGAGGGCGTTTGTACTGAATTCCTCATCCTGAGGCGCCCGCGCAGCGGGCCTCGAAGGACGCAGTGACTAAACCGCCGTCCCGCCCACCGTCAGACCGGTGATCTTCAGGCTCGGCTGGCCCACGCCCACCGGCACGCCCTGACCAGCCTTGCCGCACACCCCGATGCCGGGGTCGAAGTCGAAGTCGTTGCCGATCATCGTCACCCGGGTCAGGGCCGAGGGGCCGTCGCCGATCAGGGTCGCGCCCTTGACCGGGGCGGTGATCTTGCCGTCCTCGACGAGGTAGGCCTCGGTGCACTGGAAGACGAACTTGCCGTTGGTGATGTCGACCTGGCCGCCGCCGAAATTGGCGCAGTAGAGGCCGCGCTTCAGCGAGGCGATCATCTCCTGCGGATCGTCATTGCCGGCCAGCATGCCGGTGTTGGTCATGCGCGGCATCGGCATGTGGGCGTAGGACTGGCGGCGACCGTTGCCGGTGGCCTGCATGCCCATCAGGCGCGCGCTCATGCGGTCGTGCATGTAGCCCACGAGGATGCCGTCCTCGATCAGGATGGTGCGCTCGGTCGGCGTGCCCTCGTCGTCGATGGTCAGCGAGCCGCGGCGGCCCGGCAGCGAGCCGTCGTCGAACACCGTGACGCCCTTGGCCGCCACGCGCTCGCCGATGCGGCCCGAGAAGGCGCTGATGCCCTTGCGGTTGAAATCGCCTTCCAGGCCATGGCCGACGGCCTCGTGCAGCAGCACGCCGTTCCAGCCCGGGCCGAGCACCACGTCCATCTCGCCGGCCGGGCAGGCGACGGCGTCGAGGTTGACCATGGCCATGCGCAGGGCTTCGTCGACCTGGTCCTGCCACTTGTCGGGGCTGATCCAGGCGGCGAAGCCGGCGCGGCCGCCGGCGCCGGACGAACCGCTCTCGCGGCGACCGTCCTTCTCGACGGTGACCTGGACATTGACCCGCACCAGCGGGCGCACGTCGCGGATCAGCTTGCCGTCGGCGCGCAGGATTTCGACCACGCGACGCTCGCCGGCCAGCGAGGCCATCACCTGCACGACGCGCGGATCGCGGGCGCGGGCGAAGGCGTCGATCTCCTGGAGGAGGCTGACCTTGTCGGAGAAGTCGGGGGCGCTGACGGGGTTGTCCTCGCCGTAGAGGCGCTCGTTGGTGGAGCGCGGCCCTTCGGCCGAGACGCCGGCGTAGCCGCGCTTGGCCAGCTTGGCCGAATCGGCGGCGCGGCCGATGGCGGCCTCGGAGATCTCGGCGGCGTGGGCGTAGCCGGCCGTCTCGCCGGCCACGACGCGGAGGCCGAAGCCTTCGCCGGAATCGTAAGAAGCGCTCTTCAGGCGTCCGTCGTCGAAGACGAAGGCCTCGCTCTCGGAGCGCTCGAGGAACAGTTCGCCATCGTCGGCGCCCGCTAGGGCTTCGCCGAGGATCGACTGGGCGCGGTCACGATCGACGCCGGCGGCGTCCAAAAGGGAATGGGCGGAGATGGGAGCGTTCATGGGCCTACAGGTAGGCTTTCCGAACGCGTCCGTCACCCCGCCCCCTTTGTCACACCATTCCCCGATCTTCCCGGCGAAAGCCGGGATCCAGATCGTAGGGCTGAGAGGCGCATGCAGAAACGCCCGCGATCCTGTCCGGACCACGGGCGCTCTTGCATCTGGGCCCCGGCGTTCGCCGGGGAGAACGGATATTTTGGAGATCAGTACTCGCGGCGGATATCGCCCGAGCCGGTGATCTCGCTGCTGACCGTCTTGGGTTCGGTGCGCAGCTCGACGTCGCCGCTGCCGGAGATGTCGATCTTGGCCTTGTTGGTGGCGAACACCGCGCCGCCGCCGCTGCCGGAGACGTCGAAGACGGCGTCCTTGGCCTTCAGGTCGGTCAGGTTGACGTAGCCCGAGCCCGAATTGTCGACCGCGACGGTGTCGACCCGGCCGGCGGCCTCGACGTCGCCGCTGCCGCTGACCTGCACGGCGAAGGCCGGGTGGTCGAAGCGGCGGATCTCCAGGTCGCCCGAACCGCGGACGTCGAACTTGGTGACGTCCGGGGCGATGACCGTGATCTTCATCCGATCGGAGTCGCTTTCGACATGCACGCCGAACGCGTTGATCGTGATGCTGTCGTGGTCGACGCCGTCATTGTCGGCCAGGGTGATGTGGCCGCCGTCGACGCGCAGGCGGTCGATGTAGCTCTTGGGTCCCGAGGCGACGATCTTGGCTTCGGCGCCCTGGACGAAGACCACGTCGACCGGCAGGTCGATGATCAGCTGGTCCGTCCCCGACCAGTTGAAGGTGCGGTCGACGCTGGGCTCGGCTTGTCGGCCCTGGACGAAGTGGCGTCCGGTGCGCACGACCTTGCCGTTTTCGCGGATGACGATGGTCTCGTCATGGTCCAGCGGCAGGGTCCAGCCGTTCTTGAGGATCTCTGGGCCGGCGAGAGCCGCCACCCCGGCGAAGCAGCCGATGGCGAGCACGAAGCTGGCCCCGGCGACGATGAGCGTATTGCGGATCAACATTGTCCCCTCCTATTCCGCTCAGGCTTGGTCCATGGCCGGCTTCAGCAGCCGGAAGTGAAGACGGGCGTACCAGACGACCGCGTTGAAGACCCCGACGGTGGCCAGCGTCAGCAGGGCGCCGAGGCAGGTGGCCACGCCCATCAGGCCAAGGCCCGTCAGGAAGGCCGTGATCGGGCCGCCAGGCGGTCCGGTCAGAGGTCCGGCGGCGAAGACGAAGCCGCCCGCCACGAAGATGGTCACCACGGCGACCAGGATCCCGAACAGCGCCCCCAGCACGCCCATCAGCAGGGGCAGCAGGAACATCACGTCCAGGGCCCCCAGGCCCAGCAGGGCCAGGACCGCGCCCATGGCGTTGGAAGGGTTCTTGCGTTCCTCCCACTGCTTCAGCCCGGCCTCGGCGCGCATTTCGCGAGCCAGGCGGTCGGGGTCGCCGAGCGCGGCGGCCGTCTCGGCTTCACTGCGACCGGCGGCTTGCGCGTCGGCGAAGTGGGCCTCGTGATCGGCGACGATGTCGGCGATGGTGGTCACCGGCAGGCCGGCGAGACCCCGGCGCAGACGGGTGATGAACTCGGCGCGGGTCATGCGGCGGCTCCCACGATGGCGTTGACCGCGTTCGAGAACGTCGACCATTCGGTCTTCTGCTGCTCGAAGCTCCGACGGCCAGCGGCCGTCAGGCGGTAATACTTGCGCGGCGGACCACTCTGGCTCTCCACCAGGTAGGTCTCGACCAGCCCATCCGACTGCATGCGGCGCATCAGCGGATAGATCGTCCCTTCCCCCATATCGATGTCCCTCGTCAGCCTGCTGGCGATCTCGTAGGCGTAGCTGTCGGCGTGCGAGAGCAGGGCCAGCACGCAAAGCGCCAGCACGCCTTTCTTCAGTTGGATTTCAATCGTTTCCGGCACGGCGTCCTTGCCTCCGTTGATGCTCTCTTCTACCGCCAGGTACTGACTGACGCAAGGTACCTACTCATGAACGATACGTAATGATGCGGACGGGCGTTTTGGGGCTTCCTGAGAACGGTTCGCGACTGGAGCGCCCCAGGCCGGGGATAACGGGCAATCCCATGCCGCGAGCGTGGTCTCTGGTGCTTGGCAACCGCTGGGGATGCGCGTATGCAGCCTCCGGACCGGTCCTTGGGGCGGGCTGCCGTCGATGCGCGATTCTATGAGCGCGAAGTCGATTGCGGAGCGCGCTGGGATCGTAATGTGCAAGTCGGCGCGGGGCGGCCTTGATCGGGCTCAAACCGCCGCCGAAACGGGCCGTGAGGGATATGCAGGCGCAATTTTCGGGGATTAAGCGGTTCATGACGGGCGCGTCCGCCCTCGCCGCCACGATGATGTTCGCGGGGAACGCCCTCGCCGAGGATCTGCTGGGCCAGCCGACGCCTGGCGCGATCGACCTCCAGCCGGCCGCCTCCGTGCTGAAGCACGACGCGATCCGCTTCCACAACCTGATCCTGATGCCGATCATCACGGCCATCACGCTGCTGGTTCTGGGCCTGCTGATCTGGATCGTCGTTCGCTACAATAAGAAGGCGAACCCGGTTCCGGCGAAGTTCAGCCACAACACCACGGTCGAGATCATCTGGACGGTCGTCCCGGTGCTGATCCTGATGCTGATCGCGATCTTCTCGTTCCGCCTGCTGTTCGCCTACAACAACATGCCCAAGCCCTACATGACCGTGAAGGCCACGGGCTATCAGTGGTACTGGGGCTACGAGTACCCGGACCAGAAGATCAGCGAAATCGTCTCGCTGCCGCTGACCAAGGCTCAGGCCGACGCCAAGAAGGTCCCGTACCTGCTGGCCGCCGACAAGGCGATGGTCGTTCCCGTGAACCAGGTCGTCCGCGTCCAGGTCACCGGCGCCGACGTCATCCACGCCTTCGCCCTGCCGGCCTTCGGTCTGAAGATCGACGCCATCCCCGGCCGCCTGAACGAAACCTGGTTCAAGGCCGAGAAGATCGGCGTGTACTACGGCCAGTGCTCGGAACTCTGCGGCGTCGACCACTCGAACATGCCGATCGAGATCCACGTGGTCTCGCAGGGCGAGTTCGACAGCTGGGTCAAGGAAAAGGTCGCTCCGCCGGCCGCCGCTGCTGCTCCGGCCGCTCCGGCCGCCGCCGCCGCCGTGACCCCCGCCTCGGCTCCTGCCGCCGCTCCCGCTTCCGCTCCGGCCGCGGCTCCCGCCGCGCCGGCGGCCTAAGAATACGATCGTAGGATAGAAGTCCGATGGCTCACGCCGCAGACACTCACGACGCGCACGGCGGTCACGACGACGCCGACCACAAGCCGCCCTTCATCGCCCGCTGGTTCTTCTCGACGAACCACAAGGACATCGGCACGCTCTACATCCTGTTCGCCATCATGGCGGGCCTGGTCGGCGGCGCCCTGTCGGGCCTGATCCGCTGGGAGCTGATGGAGCCGGGCATCCAGGTGTTCACCGACAACGGCCTGCTGGCCCAGCTCGGTGTCTTCAAGGGCAAGCACGGCTACAACGCCGTCGTCACCGCCCACGCCCTGATCATGATCTTCTTCATGGTCATGCCCGCCATGATCGGCGGCTTCGGCAACTGGTTCGTCCCGATCATGATCGGCGCGCCGGACATGGCCTTCCCGCGGATGAACAACATCTCGTTCTGGCTGCTGGTCGCCGCCTGGGTCCTGCTGGTCAGCTCGATGTTCGTCGACGGCGGCCCGGGCCACGGCTTCGGCGGCGGCTGGACGATCTATCCGCCGCTCTCGACCATCGGTCACAAGGGTCCGGCCATGGACCTGGCGATCCTGTCGCTCCACCTGGCCGGCGCTTCGTCGATCCTGGGCGCGATCAACTTCATCACCACGATCTTCAACATGCGCGCGCCGGGCATGACCCTGCACCGCATGCCGCTGTTCGCCTGGTCGGTGCTGATCACCGCCTTCCTGCTGCTGCTGTCGCTGCCCGTTCTGGCCGGCGCCATCACCATGCTGCTGACCGACCGTAACTTCGGCACCCACTTCTTCGACCCGGCCGCCGGCGGCGACCCCGTCATGTTCCAGCACCTGTTCTGGTTCTTCGGTCACCCGGAAGTGTACATCCTGATCCTGCCCGGGTTCGGCATCATCAGCCACATCGTCTCGACCTTCTCCAAGAAGCCGGTCTTCGGCTACCTGGCGATGGCCTACGCCATGGTCGCCATCGGTTTCGTCGGCTTCGTCGTGTGGGCTCACCACATGTACACCGTCGGCATGAGCATCAACCTGCGCGCCTACTTCGTGGCCGCGACGATGATCATCGCCGTCCCGACGGGCGTGAAGATCTTCTCGTGGATCGCCACGATGTGGGGCGGTTCGATCAGCTTCAAGACGCCCATGCTGTGGGCGATCGGCTTCATCTTCCTGTTCACCGTCGGCGGCGTGACCGGCGTGGTCCTGTCGAACGCCGGCATCGACTACAGCCTGCACGACACCTACTACGTCGTCGCCCACTTCCACTACGTGCTGTCGCTGGGCGCCGTGTTCGCCATCTTCGCCGGCTTCTTCTACTGGTTCGAGAAGATGTGGGGCGTGAAGTACAACGAGTTCCTGGGCTGCCTGCAGTTCTGGATCATGTTCGTCGGCGTGAACCTGGTGTTCTTCCCGCAGCACTTCCTCGGCCTGCAAGGCATGCCGCGTCGCTACGTCGACTATCCGGAAGCCTTCGCGAAGTGGAACTACGTGTCGACCGTCGGCTACATGATCACCGCCGCTGGCGTGGGCGTGTTCCTGATCCTGCTGCTGGAAGCCGCGATCCGTCGCCGCCCGGCGGAAGCCAACCCGTGGGGCGAAGGCGCCACGACGCTGGAATGGACGCTGTCGTCGCCGCCGCCGTTCCACCAGTTCAGCGAACCGCCGGTGATCAAGGAAGACAGCCACCACTAAGGTGTCCTGTCGTCCGTAACCGGACCTAAAGCGGGGGCGCGGCCGGGATCCTTAAGGGTCCAGGCCGCGCCCTTCGCCCATTCAAGACCGATATATTCCCCTCGATGTCGAAGACCCTCGCCATGACCTCGGAAACGGCTCAGCCGGATACGACGCAGACCGCCAGCTGGAAGGACTATTTCCAGCTGATGAAGCCGCGCGTCATGTCGCTGGTGGTCTTCACCGGCCTCACGGGCCTGCTGGCGGCGCGCGCGCCGATCCACCCCGTTCTGGGCGCGATCGCGGTGTTGTGCATCGCCGTCGGGGCCGGCGCCTCGGGCGCGCTGAACATGTGGTACGACGCCGACATCGACCAGCAGATGCGCCGCACGCGCGGCCGCCCGGTCCCGGCCGGTAAGGTCAAGGGCGAGGAAGCCGCCTCGCTGGGCGTGGTGCTCTCGATCCTGTCGGTGATGTTCCTGGGCTTCGCGATCAACTGGTTCGCGGCCGCCCTGCTGGCCTTCACCATCGTCTTCTACGCCGTCGTCTACACGATGTGGCTCAAGCGCTGGACGGCGCAGAACATCGTCATCGGCGGCCTGGCCGGCGCCCTGCCGCCCGCCATCGGCTGGGCCGCGGCCACGGGCTCGGCCCCGCTGAACGCCTGGCTGATGGTGGCGATCATCTTCTTCTGGACCCCGCCGCACTTCTGGGCGCTGTCGCTGTACGTCACCACCGACTACGCCAAGGCCGGCGTGCCGATGCTGCCGGTGGTCAAGGGCGCCAAGGAAACCCGCAAGCAGATCCTGCTCTACAGCCTGGTCCTGATCCCCATCTGCCTTAGCCCCGTGCTGACCGGCCTGGGCGGCCCGATCTACCTGGCCGTGGCGGCCTTGGGCGGCGCGGTGTTCCTGATCCTGGCCTGGCGTGTCTTCACCAGCAAGGCCGGCGACGCCTCCGATCCGCGCGTGGCGGACCGGGCCCTCTACGACGTCACCGAGGACGAGAAGGCCGCCGGCTCGAAAGCCGCCCGCAACCTGTTCGCCTTCTCGATCCTCTATCTCTTCGCCATGTTCGCCGCCCTGCTGGGCGAAGCCGTGTCGGGCGTCCACGCCCTGGAGCTGCTCAAGTGAATCAACCGGTAGACAAAGATGCGGCCCAAAAGGCTCGCAACGGTCGCAACATCGCGCTGGGCTTAGGCTTGGTGGCCTTCGTGGTCATGGTGTTCGTGGTCACCCTCGTGAGGCTCGGCGCCAATGTCGCCCATCCGCACGTCTAAGAAGCCCGTCAAGGGCGAGGGGCTGACGCCCCAGGAGCAGGCCGCCCGCCGCAACGGCAAGGTGGCGCTGATCTGCGCGGCCGCCTTCTTCGGCATGGTCGGCGCGGCCTATGCCGCCGTGCCGCTGTACAAGATGTTCTGCCAGGCCACAGGCTTCGACGGCACGGTCCGCAAGGCCGAGGCCAAGCCGGACAAGGTGCTGGACCGCAAGGTCACCATCCGCTTCGACGCCAACATCCGCGAACTGCCCTGGAAGTTCGAGACGATGCAGGCCAGTCAGGACGTGCGGATCGGCGATACGGGCCTGGCCTTCTTCAAGGTCACCAACCCCACCGACAAGCCGATGACCGGCCGGGCGCTGTACAACGTGGTGCCGGAAGCGGCGGGGCCGTACTTCCAGAAACTGGAGTGCTTCTGCTTCTCCAGCCAGACGATCCAGCCCCACCAGACGGTGGAATTCCCGGTCGTCTACTTCGTGGATCCGCAATACGTGAAGGATCCCGAGACCGTCGGAAAGAACGAGATCACGCTCAGCTACACGTTCTTCCCCGCCGTCGATGGCGACAAGACGAACAAAGTGGCGGCCGTAGCGGCGCCTCGCATCGTGGAACCCCTTGGCGGCGCACCGTCGAGAGGGCTATAGCGTTTCAGAACGACCGGCGCGGGGGGACCAGCGCCGCGTCAGAGGGATATAAGGGTTAGCAGCAACATGGCCGGCGCCGTCAAACACGACTACCACATCCTTCCGCCCAGCCCGTGGCCCTTCGTGGGCTCGGCCGCAGCCACCGTCATGGCCATTGGCCTGATCGGCTGGATCAAGGGTGGCGTCTTCGGCATCGAAAAGGGCAACTGGGCCATTTTCGCCGCCGGCATCGCGGGCGTGCTCTATACCATGTTCGGCTGGTGGTCGGACGTGGCCAAGGAAGCCAAGGCCGGCGACCACACCCCGGTCGTCTCGATCGGCCTGCGCTACGGCATGATCCTGTTCATCGCCTCGGAAGTCATGTTCTTCGTGGCGTGGTTCTGGATCTTCTTCGAGATGGCCCTGTTCCATCATCACCGCACCCTGTCGGCGATCGAGGAAGTCCGTACGGCCTGGGCCACCTGGCCGCCCGCCGGCGTCGAGACCGTCTCGCCGTGGCACCTGCCGCTGGTCAACACCCTGACCCTGCTGCTCTCGGGCACGACCGTCACCTGGGCTCACCATGCTCTGCAGGTCGGTGACCGCAAGGGCGCCAAGTGGGGCCTGATCCTGACCGTGCTGCTGGGCGCGCTGTTCACGACGATCCAGATCTACGAGTACAGCCACATCAACCACGAGCAGCTGTTCTATTCGGAAGCCGCCGTGAACTCGGGCCTGTACGGTTCGACCTTCTTCCTGGCCACCGGCTTCCACGGCTTCCACGTGTTCGTCGGCACCCTGTTCCTGATCGTCTGCCTGATCCGCCTGCTGAACGGCGCCTTCACGCCCAAGCAGCACTTCGGCTTCGAAGCGGCCGCCTGGTACTGGCACTTCGTGGACGTGGTCTGGCTGTTCCTGTTCGCGTTCATCTACGTGATCTTCGGGGCCTCGCCCCACTAAGGTCGCAAGATCCCAAGGGGCCCGGAGCGCACACAGCGTTCCGGGCCTTTTTCGTTTCAAGGCTTAGCCTGCATGACCAAGACCAATCCCTACGCCGCCGGCGCGCGCGGCCTCTGCCCCAACTGCGGCGAGGGCCATCTGTTCGAGGGTTTCCTGAAGGTGGCGAGGTCCTGCGAGGCCTGCGGCTTCGACCTGGGCAAGTTCGAGACCGGCGACGGCGCGGCGACCTTCGTGATCCTGATCGCCGGCGCGGTCTGCGCGTTCGGGGCGCTGTTCTCGATGTTCGCCTGGAACTGGCCGGTGTGGCTGTTGCTGATCATCTGGCTGCCGGCGGTGCTCGTCTTGACCCTGGGCCTGATGCGTCCGGCCAAGGGCCTGATGGTCGCCGCCCAGATCGCCCACAAGGCCTCGGAGGCCGGTCGCGACCATGTCTGATCAACCCGCCAAGAAAGCCGGCTTCCCGATCGGCCTGACGATCGCCACGGCGATTGCGTTCGCCATCCTGTGCGGCCTGGGCGGCTGGCAGGTCCAGCGCCTGCACTGGAAAGAGAACCTTCTCGCTCGCATCGAGACGCTGAAGACCGCGCCGGCCGTGCCGATCAGCCAAGTCCTGACCGCCCAGGCCAAGGGCGATGAGATCGCCTGGACCCGGGTGGCGGTCGATTGCGCGCCGGTCGAGGCCGCGCCGCTGCCGCTGGCCTATGGCGTGCGAGACGGCGACATGGTCTGGCGCGCCCAGGCGCCCTGCGGGATCGAGGAAGGTCCCTACGACCTGATCCTGGTCGATCGCGGCGTCGTCCCCAGCCTGACCGGCCAGGTTAGCGCGCCCGCCAAGGCCTTCGCGGCGCCGAGCCACGTCGTCGGCGTGCTGATGCCGATCAAGCAGCTGGGCGGCGACCGCGCCCAGGTCCTCAAGCGCTTCCCCGAACGCCAGGCCGCGCCGCTGGTGCTGATGGCCGAGAGCGAGACCCCCGCGCCGGCCGAAATCACGCCCGCGCCGCTGCCGGCAGAAATTTCCAATCGGCACATGGAATACGCTCTTACGTGGTTCGGTCTTGCCGTAACCCTGCTGTTTATCTATGCCGCCATGCTCTGGCGGAGATTGAGACCCTGATGCGCTATGTGTCGACCCGCGGCCAGTCCGCACCGATCGGCTTCCTGGATGCGGTGCTGGCCGGCCTGGCCCCCGACGGCGGCCTGTATGTGCCCAGCGAGTGGCCCAGCTTCTCGGCCGCCGAGATCGCGGGCTTCGCGGGCAAGTCTTACGCGGAGGTCGCCGCCGCCGTGGTCGGCAAGTTCGTCGGCGACGACATCCCCAAGGGCGACCTGCTGCACATGTGCGAGGAGGCCTACGCCACCTTCGCCCACACGGCCGTCGTGCCCGTCAAGCAGCTGACCGCCAACCGCTACCTGCTGGAGCTGTTCCACGGCCCGACCCTGGCGTTCAAGGACGTCGCCATGCAGCTGCTGGGCCGCCTCTACGACTATGTGCTCGAGCGCCAGTCGCGGAAGATGACCATCATCTGCGCCACCTCGGGCGACACCGGCGGCGCGGCCGTCGAGGCGTTCCGCGGTCGCAAGAACGCCCGCATCGTCGCGCTCTTCCCGGAAGGCCGCATCAGCGAGGTGCAGCGCCGGTTCATGACCACGGCCGTCGACAGCAACGTCGCCTGCATCTCAGTGCTGGGCTCGTTCGACGACTGCCAGCACATCGTCAAGCAGGCCTTCCAGGACGACCAATTCCGCCACGCGGTGGACCTGTCGGGCGTCAACTCGATCAACTGGGCGCGGATCGCGGCCCAGAGCGTCTACTACTTCACCTCGGCCGTCGCCCTGGGCGCACCCAACCGCGAAGTGGCCTTCGTGGTGCCGACCGGCAATTTCGGCGACGCCTACGCCGCCTTCGTGGCCAAGAAGCTAGGCTTGCCGATCCATTCGGTGACGGCGGCCACCAATTCCAACGACATCCTGGCTCGCGCCATCGAGACCGGCCGCTATTCGCGCGGGTCCCTGGCCGCGACCCAGAGCCCGGCCATGGATATCCAGGTCGCGTCCAACTTCGAGCGCCTGTACTTCGAAGCCGTCAGCCGCGACGGCACCGAGACGGGCCGCGCCTTCCGCGCCTTCGCCGATACGGGCCTGCTGGATATCCCGCCGAGCGCCCATACCTGGATGCGCGAGCTGTTCCGGGGCGCGTCGGTCAGCGAGGCCGACACCGCCAAGACCATGCTCTCGACCCTGAACGAGACGGGCGAGGTCATCGACCCGCACACCGCCGTCGGCCTGGCCGCCGCGGCTGGCGTGGACGTCCCGGCCTCGGTGCCGGTGGTCGTGCTGTCGACCGCCCACCCGGCCAAGTTCCCCGAAGCCGTCCAGGCCGCCACGGGCCTGCTGCCCAGCACGCCGCGCGCCACGCCGGACCTCTCCAAGAAGCCGGAGAAGTTCGAGCGTCTGCCCGCCGACGGCTCGTCGGTGAAAGCTTTCGTGCGGACCTTCGCGGCCAATACTTGAAGCCGGACTGGTGTTTAGGCGTGCGAGCGCCTAGATACCGCCGCTCATGACCACGATCCTCCGCACCCTGCCCAATGGCGTCCGCGTCGTCTGCGACCCGATGCCGGGCCTTGAAACCCTCGCTCTTTCCGTCGTGGCGGGGCGTGGGGCGGCCTATGAGGATCCGGCGCGGTCGGGCTGGTCGCACCTTCTTGAGCACATGGTGTTCAAGGGCGCGGGCGACCGCTCGTCGCGCGACATCGTCGAGGTCATCGAGAACCAGGGCGGCTCGATCAACGCCGCCACCGGCTATGAGCGCACCAGCTTCCAGGTCCGCGCCCTGAAGGGCGGCCTCGACCTGGGCATGGACGTCATCGCCGACCTCGTCCGGCGTCCGACCTTCGACCCCGCCGACCTGACCCGCGAGAAGCAGGTGGTGAAGCAGGAGATCGCCGAGGCCGCCGACGCGCCCGACGACTATGTCTTCGACCTGATCCAGCGCGCCGCCTGGGGCGACCACCCGGTGGGCCGTCCGATCCTGGGCAGCGACGCCACGGTCGAGGCCGCCACGGTCGAGGCCCTGTCCGACTGGCGCGGCCAAGTCTACGCCGCCGACCGTCTGGTGGTCAGCGCCACCGGCGCGGTCGACGAGGCCGAGCTGATGGCCGCCGCCGAGCGCGCCTTCGGCGACCTGCCCGCCACCCCCGGCGCAAGCGTTCCGGAGGCGGCGGCCTTCATCGGCGGTCCGCAGGCCGAGACCCGCAAGCTGGAGCAGGCGCATCTCGTCTTCATGCTGCCGGCCTGTGGCGCGCGTGAACGGGACTATTTCGCCCTGCGCATCTTCGCCGAGACCCTGGGCGGCGGCATGTCTTCGCGGCTCTTCCAAGAGGCGCGGGAAAAGCGCGGCCTCGCCTACAATATCGACGCCTATGCCGACACCTATGCCGACCACGGCGCGCTGGGCATCTATGCCGGTTGCGCGGCCGGCGACGCGGTCGAGACCGCCAAGGTCTGCGCCGAGGAGCTGGTCAAGCTGGCCGAGCGCATCGACGACGCCGAACTGGCCCGCGCCAAGGCGCAGCTGAAGGCCCACATGTTCATGGCCCGCGAGCAGCCGCTGTCGCGGGCGGAGCAGGGGGCGGGGCAGGTGCTGCTGTTCGACCGCCTCTATCCGACGACCGAGCTGGCCGCCGAGGTCGATGCCGTGACCCCCGCTGACGTCGCGCGCCTGGGTCAGCGGCTGCTGAGCGGCCAGGCCGCCACCGCCGTGCTCGGCGCCAAGTCGTCCCTGAAGGCCGGCGAGGCGTTCAGCAAGGCGTTGTCCTCCAAGGCCTGACATCCGAAGGTGCGGTCGTGAGTGCTTTGCTGCCGTTCCTGAAAGCCCGCCCCCGTCTCCAGCTGGAGGGGCGCCAAGTCTATCTGCGGCCGCCGCGTCCGCAGGACCATCGCGCCTGGGCGGCCCTGCGGGCAAAGTCCCGTCCGTTCCTGGAGCCTTGGGAGCCGGCTTGGCCCGAGCATGACCTGACCCGGGCCGCCTTTCGCGCCCGACTCGGGGCCTATGCCCGCGAGCTTGAGCTGGGCGAAGCCTATCCGTTCTTCATTTTCCGCCGCGAAGACGACGCCTTCGTCGGCGCCGTGCGGCTTTTCCACGTGCGACGTGGCGTCGCTCAGACCGGATCGATCGGATACTGGATCGGCCAGTCCTATACTCGGCAAGGCTTGATGAGCGACGCCGTCCAGACCTTGATCCGCTTTGCTTTCACGGGTCTGAACCTTCACAGACTTGAAGCCGCGTGCATGCCGCAGAACGCCGCTTCGGCCGCCCTGTTATTGAAATGTGGGTTTTCTGAGGAAGGATATGCGCCCGCTTATTTGAAAATTAACGGCGGTTGGCGAGATCATCGTCTGTTCGGCATGGTCGCGCCCGAGTAGGCGCCGCGACCCGACCGACGATTTTTGGGACGGGCATGTCTTTCAAGACGAGTGAGCGACGGATCTGGGACACGACCGCCACGCTGGAAGCGTTGGGCGGCGCCGATGTCGCGCTGTGGATCTGGGAGCCGGAAGCCGACCGTCTGCGCCTGAACGGCGCCGCGCGCGCCTTGGGTCTGGGCCCGTTGGCCCCCGAATGTTCGTCCGCCGCCTTCCGCGCTCTGGCCCTGCCGCAAGATCGCGCCCAGGCCGAGGAAGTCCTGAAGCTCCGCGAACCCGGCCATGAGGTCGTCGCCCGCTTCCGCGTGCGCGGCGGCGAGACCTGCCTGTGGCGGGGCGTGTGGCTGGAAGAGGGCGTCCGCGCCGCCGGCGTCGTCGCCCCCGAAACCAAGTTCACCGCTTCGGAGCGCTGCGAGCTCACTGGGCTCCTGGATCGCCGCAGCTTCATCGCCCGCGCTCGCGAGCGCCTGCACCAGGACGGCATGCACGAGCTGGTCGTCGCCGACCTGGATCGCCTGCGCCGCCTGAACGAGGCCCTGGGCCACGAGCGCGCCGATTTGGTCCTGGCCGCCCTAGGCTCGCGCCTGGCCGCCGCCTTCCCGGGCGACGCCATCCTGGGCCGCATCGGCGAGGACGAGTTCGCCGTGCTGTGCGAGCCGCAGGGCTACGAGCCGTCCGAACTGCTGCGCCAGGCCCTGGAGCAGCCGCTCCGCGTGGCCGGCTTCGATATCCACCCGACCCTGTCGATCGGCGCGGTCTCGGCCGAAGGCGGGCTGGACGCCCCCGACGCCGCCGAGCTGCTGCGCCGCGCCGAGCTGGCCGTCGAGGCCGCCGCCGCCGCTGGCCGTGGCGGCGCTGCCGCCTATGGCCGCTCGATGGAGACCGACGGCCTGTCGCGCCTGGCGCTGGAGGCTGACCTGCGCGGCGCCATCGCCCGTGGCGAGATCAAGCCCTACTTCCAGCCGGTCGTGCGCCTGTCGACGGGCGCGCTGTCGGGCTTCGAGGCCCTGGCCCGCTGGATCCACCCGCGTCGCGGGATGCTGCCGCCCGACGAGTTCCTGCCGCTGATCGAAGAGATGGGGCTGATGAGCGAGCTGGGCGCGCACATGATGCACACCGCCGCCAAGCAGCTGGCCACCTGGCGCGACGCGCACCCGGCGATGGGCGCCCTGACCGTTTCGGTGAACCTCTCGACCGGAGAGATCGACCGCCCCGGCCTGGTGGCCGACGTGGCCGAGACCCTGCGTGTCAACCGCCTGCCGCGCGGCGCCCTGAAGCTGGAAGTCACCGAAAGCGACATCATGCGCGACCCCGAGCGGGCCGCCGTGATCCTGAAGACCCTGCGCGAAGCCGGCGCGGGCCTGGCGCTCGACGACTTCGGCACCGGCTTCTCGTCGCTGTCGTACCTGACGCGCCTGCCGTTCGACACGCTGAAGATCGACCGCTACTTCGTCCGCACCATGGGCAGCAACGCCGGCTCGGCCAAGATCGTCCGCTCGGTCGTCAAGCTGGGCCAGGACCTGGACCTGGAAGTCGTGGCCGAGGGCGTCGAGAACGCCGAGATGGCTCATGCCCTGCAGTCGCTGGGCTGCGACTACGGCCAGGGCTTCGGCTACGCGCCGGCGCTGTCGCCGCAGGAAGCCGAGGTCTATCTGAACGAGGCCTATGTCGACGGCGCGGCCCCGGTGAAGGCGCGCGGTTAGGCTCTGCCCGCCGTCGCCGACAGGTGGTCGGCGGTGATCCCCAGCTTGGCCAGCGCCCGGGTCCACTTGTGCTCGTGGTCCTCGTCGAACAGCAGGCCTTCGTCGGCGTCGCAGATCAGCCAGACGTTCTCGCGCAGCTCCTGCTCCAGCTGTCCCGGACCCCAGCCGGCATAGCCCAGGGCCAGCATCGCCTTGCGCGGACGCTTGGCGCTGGCCATGGCGTCCAGCACGTCCCGCGTGGCGGTCAGGCCGACGCCGTCGGCCACCGGCAGGGTCGAGTCCGGCGAGGTGAAGTCGTCGGTGTGCAGGACAAAGCCGCGCTCGCGCTCCAGCGGACCGCCTAGCAGGACGAGGTCGCCAGGGGCCTGGATTTCGGACTTCACGCCCAGCCGTTGCAGCAACTCGAACACGGTCAGGCCGTCGACCGGGCGGTTGACCGCCAGACCCATGGCCTGGTCCTCGTCGTGGGCGCACAGATAGAGCACGGTGCGCTCGAAACGCGGATCCTCGATGCCGGGCATGGCCACCAGGAGCCGCCCGATCAGGAACTCGCCGTCTTCATCGTCGGTGGTGCTGTCCATCATGAGAGCATTGGCACGAGGTGTGACGGTTTCAAGTCGCAGAACGTTTTAAAGCGTGCTTGGCGACCGCCCTCGCGAGGGATATTCGAGCAGGCGCAATTCAAACGCACACGAGGAAATACGGCCCATGGCGATCAAGGTTGGCGACACGCTGCCCGCGGCGACTTTCATGACCAGCACGGCCGAAGGGCCGGCGCCGATCAGCACCGACGACATCTTCAAGGGCAAGACCGTCGCCCTGTTCGCCGTCCCCGGCGCCTTCACCCCGACCTGCTCGGCCAAGCACCTGCCGGGCTTCAAGGAGAAGGCCGACGAGCTGAAGGCCAAGGGCGTCGACACGATCGCCTGCGTCTCGGTCAACGACGTCTTCGTGATGAAGGCCTGGGGCAAGGACCAGGGCATCGACGGCGAAGTGCTGCTGCTGGCCGACGGCAACGGCGCCTTCACCAAGTCGGTCGGCCTGGACTTCGACGGTTCGAAGTTCGGCATGGGCGAGCGCTCGCAGCGCTACTCGCTGATTGCCAAGGACGGCGTCGTGACCCAGCTGCACGTCGAGGAAGCCGGCCAGTTCAAGGTCTCGTCGGCCGAGTACCTGCTGGAACAGCTGTAAGACCCGAAGGGCGCGGCGGCAGCCGCCGCGCCCTTTATTCCTTCACGATCGCTTCGTGCAGCGCCTGGATCCGCTTGTTGAGCGCCCCCAGGTCAGCGCCTTCCATGCCGGACCGCTCCAGCAGCGTGTCGTTCAGGCATCCCGAGCGGCCCAGCAGGGCGCGCCCGGCTTCCGTCAGTGTCACCTCGACCTTGCGCTCGTCCTCGAGCCCGCGCCGCCGCGCGACCAGGCCGGCGGCTTCCAGGCGTTTGACCAACGGCGTCACGGTGCTGGACTCCAGGTCCAGGCGTTCGGCGATGCCGCCGATCGTTATCCCTTCACCAGCCTCGCCCAGCACGTTCAGCGTCAGGTACTGCGGATAGGTCAGGCCCAGCGCGTCGAGCAGGGGCTTGTAGGCGCGCGTGATCGCCATGCTGGTGGCGTACAGGGTGAAGCAGAGCTGCTGGTCCAGCGGGTACGGGGGCGGGGGCTTGGTCGTCATGCATCCTTCATACCACGAAAAATGATATCGCGATAAACAAAATGCTGGACAGAGTCGCGGTGGCGCTTTAGATCGCTTCTCGTTATCGCGATAATCATTATCGCGGTTAAGAAATGAGGGTTGATCCATGAGCCAGTCGAACCAAGCTTCCCGTCGCGGCGTGATGACCGCCGGCTTCGGTCTCGCCGCCGTGGCGGCCGCCTCGCTGGGCGCTTCCGCCCAAGCCGCGACCCCGAAGGCTACCGCCGCGAACCGCGCCCAGAGCGGTTTCGTCACCGTCCAGGACGGCGTCCAGATCTTCTACAAGGACTGGGGCCCCAAGGACGCCCAGCCGATCGTCTTCCACCACGGCTGGCCGCTCAGCGCCGACGACTGGGACGCCCAGATGATGTTCTTCCTGGGCAAGGGCTATCGGGTCATCGCTCATGACCGTCGCGGTCATGGCCGCTCGACCCAGACCGACACCGGCAACGAGATGGACACCTACGCCGCCGACGTCATCGCCCTGGCCGACCATCTGGACCTCAAGAACGCCATCCACGTCGGCCACTCGACGGGCGGCGGCGAGGCGATCCACTACGCGGCGCGCGCCAAGCCGGGCCGGCTGGCCAAGGTCGTGCTGATCGGCGCCGTGCCGCCGGTGATGCTGAAGTCGGCCAAGAACCCGGGCGGCCTGCCGATCGAGGTGTTCGACGGCTTCCGCACAGCCCTGCTGGCCAATCGCGCCGAGTTCTACCGCGCCATCCCGGCCGGGCCGTTCTTCGGCTTCAATCGTCCGGGCGCCAAGGTCAGCCAGGGCCTGATCGACAACTGGTGGCGCCAGGGCATGACGGGCGGCATCAAGGCCCACTACGACTGCATCACGGCCTTCTCGGAGACCGACTTCACCGACGACCTTAAGAAGGTCGATGTGCCTGTGCTGATCATGCACGGCGAGGACGACCAGATCGTGCCGATCGCCGACAGCGCCCACCTGGCCATCAAGCTGGTCAGGAAGGGCACGCTGAAGACCTATCCGGGCCTGCCGCACGGCATGGCGTCCACCCACCCGGAAATCATCAACGCCGACCTGCTGGCCTTCTTCAAGGCCTAGGGATAGGTGGGTTCCTCGTCGCGCCAGCAGGGCTCCAGGGCCGTGTTGGCGCGTCCCCACCAGGCACCGACCGTTCGACCGCTAAGGTCGTTGAGGGTCACGCCCATCATGTCCGGGCCCGACATCGACAGGCTCCAGCTGCCGCTGTGGACGGGCGGGGCGGCGATAAAGGCGTCCTTGATCTCGCGCCAGCGGTACGGCTTGACGGGCGGCAGGGCGTCGATGCTGTCCAGCACCTTGGCCAGGGCAGAGCATGTCCGGCCGTCGGCCCACTTCACGACCCTCTCCGTCTGGCCCGCGCGCTGGCCCATGGTCCAGCTCTGCATGGTCTCGCGGCGGACGACCCAGATCGGCGGCGGATCGGCCAGCACCTCGCCGTGCGCACCCACCGTGGTCCGGCGGCTGAACATGACCCGCACGCTGTTCGACCCATATGGGCCGCCGCCGCTGTTACTGACCGCGAACCACGGCGCGGACGGATGGGCCATGTCGAACGGCAGGTCCGCCAGCATGTCTAGGCGCCCAGCACTTCGGGGGTCATCGCCTCCAGATCGGCCGCGCCCAGCATGACGCCGGCCGCCGCGCCCGGGACCTGGGCCAGCACCGACTCGGCGAAGACCCGGGCCAGAGCCCGCTTGCTCTCGGCCCAGGCCGCATCAGCCTCGCCGGCAGCCGCCAGCGCGCCCTTGGCCAGCATCCAGCCACCGACCACATCGCCCAGCAGCTTCAGATAGGCCGTGGCGCCGCTCAGCGCGTCCGGCATGGATTTCGTACGACGCTCGATCAGCCAGGCGGTGGCCGAGGCGGCGGCGTCGAGGGCGGCCTCCAGGCGCAGCCCGACGGCCTTGAGATCGCCGGCAAGCAGCACGTCGATGGTGTCGCGGATGTCGTCCATCAGGTCGCCGACCGCCTGGCCCTCGCCCATCATCAGCTTGCGGCCGACCAGATCGATGGCCTGGATGCCGTTGGTGCCTTCGTAGATCGGGGCGATGCGGGCGTCGCGATAGTGCTGGGCCGCGCCGGTCTCCTCGATGAAGCCCATGCCGCCGTGGATCTGCACGCCCTGCGAGGCGACCCAGACGCCGACATCGGTCGACCAGGCCTTGGCGATCGGGGTCAGCAGCTCCTCGCGTAGCTTGGCGGCCGTGCGGGTCGCTTCGTCGGCGGCGGCGCGCGACAGGTCGGCGGCGACGGCGGTCGACAGGCAGATGCCCCGCGCGGCCTCGATATGGGCCTTCATCAGCACCAGCGAGCGGCGCACGTCCGGATGGTCGAACAGGCGGGCGGGGTAGGCGCCGGTCCAGGCCGAGCGGCCCTGGACGCGCTCCTGGCTGAAGTTCAGGGCCTGCTGGTAGGCGCGCTCGGCGATGGCCACCCCTTGCGCGCCCACCTGCAGGCGGGCGGCGTTCATCATCACGAACATGTTCGGCAGGCCTTGGCCCAGGCCCCCGACCAGCTCGGCCTTGGCGCCCTCGAACAGCATCACGCAGGTGGGCGAGCCGTGGATGCCCAGCTTGTGCTCCAGCCCGCCCACGCGCACGGCGTTGGCCTCGCCCAGCTTGCCGTCGGCGTCGACCAGCACCTTAGGCGCCAGGAACAGCGAGATGCCCTTCACGCCGGGAGGGGCGTCGGGCGTGCGGGCCAGGATCAGGTGGACGATGTTGTCGGTCGCGTCGTGGTCGCCCCACGTGATGAAGATCTTCTGGCCGGTGATCTTCCAGCCGCCGTCGCCATCGGGCGTGGCCATGGTCGTCAGGGCGGCCAGGTCCGAACCGGCCTGCGGCTCGGTCAGGTTCATGGTGCCGGTCCACTCGCCGGAGACCAGCTTCCCCAGATAGGTGTGCTTCTGGCTGTCGGTGCCGCACAGCTCCAGAGCCTCGATGGCCCCCAGGCTCAGCATCGGGCAGAGGCCGAAGGCCATGTTCGAGGCCTGGATCATCTCCAGCACCGCCACTTCCAGCGTCTTGGGCAGGCCCTGGCCGCCGTGCTCGACCGGCGCGGCGAGGCTGGCCCAGCCGCCTTGCGCGAACTGCTTGTAGGCGTCGGCGAAGCCGGGGGCGGAGCGGACCACGCCGTTCTCCAGCCTGGCGCCGACCAGGTCGCCCTGGCGGTTCAGCGGGGCCAGCACGTCCGCGGCGAAGGCGCCGGCCGCTTCCAGCACCGCGGCCACCGTGTCGGCGTCGGCTTCTGGGAAGGCGTCGGCCAGCCGCCCGAAATCCGCCGCATGTCGCAGCGAGAAGGTGAGGTCGCGAACAGGCGCGCGATAAGTCATGCCGGCTTACTCCAAAGGGACGCCGATCTGTTTAGGCGGGGTGACGCAGCGTCGCCAAGGCGTCTTTATGAGGGTGGATCACGGGCTCGTGATCAGCTGGGCCTTTAAAGCCGTGTTGGACTACTTAGATCGGGGAACTGCAACCAGTGCTGTTGTAATTCCTTTCCTGGAGCCCTCCCCGATGTATCGTCCTTACGCCTATGCCGCGCTCGCCGTGGCCCTCTTCACGGCCCCCGCCGCTCTGGCCGCCCCGGGCGTCTCGTCGGTGAAGCCGACCGACCTGCCCGCCGGCCACTACGTGCTCGACAAGACCCACGCCTCGGTCGTGGCCAAGCTCAAGCACATGGGCTTCTCGAACTACCAGTTCCGCTTCACCAAGGTGGACGCCGAGTTCCACTATGATCCGAAGACCCCGGAAGCCGCCAAGATCAACGTCACGATCGACCCGGCGTCGGTCGACACCGCCACGGGCGCCGACGCCTTCGGCCTGAAGTTCAACAAGGAACTGGCCGGCGACGGCTGGCTGGAAGCCGCCAAGTACCCGACCGTGACCTTCGCCTCGACCGCCGTGAACGTCGGCGACGGCCAGCACGGCACGGTGACCGGCGACCTGACCCTGCACGGCGTCACCAAGCCGGTGACCCTGGACGTCACCTTCAACGGCGTCGGTTCGGGCATGATCCCGCTGCAGACCCGCACGGGCTTCTCGGCCTCGACGACCATCAAGCGTTCGGACTTCGGCGTCAGCAAGTACGTGCCGCTGGTCGGCGACGACGTGACGCTGAACATCGAAGTCGAGTTCGAAAAGAAGTAAGCCAGAGCACTAGGGAATCTGGGAGATGTCCATGGCCGCGAGCCGTACGCGCTACACGACGGTGGCGATCGTCATCCATTGGCTGATCGCCGCGGCCATCATCTTCCAGATCATCCTGGGCTGGCGGATGGGCGACGGGCCCAAGGGCCCGACGACCTACGCCCTGTTCCAGCTGCACAAGTCGATCGGCATCACCATCCTGCTGCTCAGCCTGGCGCGGCTGGCCTGGCGGCTGTTCAACACGCCGCCGGCCCCGCCCGAGGGCCAGCCGAGGTGGGAGCGGACCGCCTCGCACATCGTGCACTGGGGCTTCTACCTGATCATGATCGGCCTGCCGCTGACCGGCTGGCTGATCGTCTCGACCAGCCGCGTGCCGATCCCGACCCTGCTGTACGGGGTGATCCCGTGGCCGCACATCCCGGGCCTGCCCGAGCTGGCCGCCGCGCCCAAGCACGCGTGGCATCAGGTCGGCGAGCTGGGCCACGGCCTGCTGGTCAAGACCACCTACCTGCTGCTGGCCCTGCACCTGGGCGCGGTGGCCAAGCACCAGATCCTCGACCGCGACGCGGTGTTCGGCCACATGGCCGCCGGCGCCAAGCCGGGGATCAAGGAGCCGCGCCTGTGGCTGGCCGCCGCCGGCCTCGCCGCCGTGGTCGCCGCCGGCTACCTCTACATGCCGGCCACCAAGGCCAAGCCCGTTGCGCCGGCTCAGGTCGCCGATCCGGCTCCTGCGGAAGCGCCGGCCCCAGCCGCCGCCCCGTCCGCCGAAGCCGCCCCGCCCGCCGTCGAGGCTCCCGCGCCGGTCGCCGAGTTCAAGGACCCCGTCGCCTGGGCCGTCCAGAAGGGTTCGACCCTGGGCTTCTCCGCCACCTGGTCGGAGAACGCCATCGAGGGCCGCTTCAAGACCTGGACCGCCGACATCTTCTTCTCGCCCGAAGCCCTGGATCGCTCGAAGCTGACCGTGGCCATCGACACGGCCTCGGTCGATACCGGCGACGCCCAGCGCGACCAGAGCCTGCCCAGCGGCGACTTCTTCGACACCGCCGAGCATCCGAAGGCCACCTTTACCGCCACGAAGTTCCGCAAGACCGGCGAAGGCAAGTTCATCGCCGACGGGACCCTGGACCTGCGCGGCGTGAAAAAGCCGCTCAGCCTGCCCTTCACCCTGAAGATCGACGGCGACACGGCGACCGCGCGGGGTGTAACGACCCTGGACCGGACGACGTTTGGAGTTGGGCAGGGCGAATGGGCGTCGACGGACGAAATCGCGGCGAAGGTGAAGGTCAGCTTCAGCCTGACCGCCAAGAAGAAATAGCAGCCGCCGCCGACGCCTTGCGCGCCGGCGGTCTGGTCATCCTGCCGACCGAGACGGTCTATGGGCTCGGGGCCGACGCCTCGAACCCGGCGGCCGTGGCGGCGATCTTCGAGGCCAAGGGCCGGCCGCGCTTCAACCCGCTGATCGCCCACGTCGCCGACCTGGAGACCGCCGCGCGGATCGCCAATTTCGACGACCGCGCCTGGGCCCTGGCCCGCGAATTCTGGCCGGGCCCGCTGACCATCGTCGCGCCGATCAAGGACACCGCCGTCGTCTGCGACCTGGCTCGCGCCGGGCTCGACACCGTGGCCATCCGCGTGCCGGGCCATCCCGTATCGCACGCGGTGCTGGAGGCGTTCGGCGGCGCCGTCGTCGCGCCCTCGGCCAACCGCTCGGGCCGGCCCAGTCCGACCACCTATGCCGACGCCGTCGCCGAGACCGGCGACAAGGCCGCCGCCGCCCTGGATGGCGGCCCCTGTGCCGTCGGCCTGGAATCCACCGTGGTGTCGGTCCTCGGCGGCGAGGCGCGTCTGCTAAGGCCCGGCGCTGTCACCCGCTTCCAGCTGCAACGGATCGTCGGTCCGCTGGCCGAAGCCGAGGACGACGCCAAGCGCTCGCCGGGCCGCCTGGCGCTGCACTACGCCCCGGACGCCCCCGTGCGGATCAACGCTAGGACCCCGGAGGCCGGCGAGGCCTATCTGGCGTTTGGCGACTGGCCGCAGAGCCCGCGCGTTTTCAACCTGAGCCCGGCCGGCGATCTCGCCGAAGCCGCCGCCAACCTTTTCGCGTACCTACGCGCCGCCGACCGTCTGCGCCCCTCGGCCATCGCCGTCGCGCCGATCCCGGAAGACGGCCTGGGCGAAGCGATCAATGACCGGCTGCGTCGCGCCGCCGGCTTCGTAGGATAGACCAATGAAGAGCAAGTCCCGGATCATGTATGTCGAGGACAAGTCCAAGGGCATCAACGGGCCGGCGCGGATCGGGCGGGTCGTCTCGTCCAAGAGCGGCGAAACCCTGCACTATGCCGGCCAGACGTTCTTCGCGCTGCGCCATTCGGGCCTGAAGGCCAATTTCCAGGACAGCGTCACCGGCCATCCGTACTGGATCGCCCGGGCGCGCAAGGACGGCGCTGACCGCCTCTTCAAGGGCGCGGGCGATCCGGCCGTGATCGACGACAATGTCCGCGAGGAATATTGGCGCGACATCCGCGGCATCCCTGACCCGGCCTTGGGCTAGGACCGCGCGAGGCCTATAGTCCGCCCATGACCAAGCCCGTTCCCCCAAAAGACTTGGAAAGCGTCGTCTCCCGGATCAAGGCCGTCCTCGGCGAGGGCGGTTGGAGCCAGGACCCGCAGGTTCTCGCGCCGCATCTGGTCGAGTGGCGCGGTCGGTGGAAGGGCGAGACGCCGCTGCTGGTGACACCGCGCACGACCGCCGAGGTCGCCGCCGTGGTCGGCATCTGCGCCGCCGAGGGCGTGGCGATCACGCCCCAGGGCGGCAATACCGGCCTCGTCGCCGGCCAGATCCCGCACGGCGAAATCCTGCTCTCGACTACGAAGCTGAAGGCGATCCGCGACGTCGATCCGCTGGACGACGCCATGGTGCTGGAGGCCGGCGTCACCCTGTACGAAGCCCACCAGCAGGCTGCCCGCGTGGGTCGCCGCTTCACGGTCGGCGTGGCCTCGGAAGGCTCGTGCACGATCGGCGGTTTGATCTCGACCAATGCCGGCGGCACGGCCGTATTGCGCTACGGCATGATGCGCGAGCAGGTGCTGGGCATCGAAGCCGTCCTTCCCAATGGCGAGATCTGGAACGGCCTCAAGCGCCTGCGCAAGGACAACACCGGCTACGACCTCAAGCAGCTGTTGATTGGGGCCGAGGGCACGTTGGGCATCGTCACCGCCGCCTCGCTGAAGCTGCATGCGCCGCTGGCCTCGCGGGCCGTGGCGGTCGTGGGGCTGAACTCGCCGGCCGATGCGATCCAACTGCTGGCCCGCGCCAAGGACGAGACCGGCGGCGCCGTCGAGGCGTTCGAGCTGATGGGCCTGCTGGGCTTTGCCCTGACCATCCGCAACGTGCCGGGCCTGCGCGATCCGCTGCCGACCGAGCATCCCTGGTACGTGCTGATCGAGATCGCCAGCGGCGAGCCTGGGACGGCCGAGGCGGCGCTGGAGCGGCTGCTGGCCAAGGCCCTGGGCGACGGCCTGATCGCCGATGCCGCCGTGGCCCAGACCGAGACCCAGATGAAGACCTTCTGGCACATCCGCGAGGGCCACTCGGCCGGCCAGAAGCCCGAGGGCGCGGTGTGGAAGCACGACATCTCGGTGCCGGTCTCGAAGATCCCGGCCTTTATCGAGCAGGCCGACGCGGCGCTGGAAGAGGCTTTCCCGGGCGTGCGCATCATCGCCTTCGGCCATGTCGGCGACGGCAATGTCCACTACGATGTGCTCAAGCCCGTCGGCGCGGACGACGACGCCCATGACACGCTGCGCGAGCAGGGGGCCAAGATCGTCCACGACATCACCGCCGGTTTCTCGGGCTCGATCAGCGCCGAACACGGCCTGGGGGCGATGAAGACGGCCGAGGCCCTGACCTACAAGGACCCGATTGAAGTCGCGGCCCTGCGCGCCATCCGAGGCGCGCTGGACCCCAAGCGGATCATGAACCCGCGGATTCTGTTCTAGCCAACTCGCGCCGCTTGCGGGCCCGCAGGGTCTGCAGCACCAGCACGGCGATCGCGCCAGCCGGGATCACCGCCTTGTAGAAGCCCGGCTGCGAGTTCGGACCCAGCACGTTGATGGCCAGCGGGATAAAGCCCCAGTGGCCGGTGCTCTGCTCCATCCAGAACGCCCCGACCCCGACGAAGCACAGCAGCGCCCACACGATGCGGAACCGCAGGGTCCGGTCGCGGGCGACCATGAACAGCGCCACGATCATCGGCAGCGGCCAGGTAAGGGCGGCCACGAGGCCAAGGGTCTGGGTCATCCGGCGTTCCTAGGCGCCGGCGGCGGTCTCGTCCAGCGTCAGAAGGGCCTTGGCTTCGCGCCGAGCCTTGGCGACGCGCCAGAATGCCACCAGCGCGCCGATCGGCAGGGTGAACTTCACGATGTACGGGAAGAAGCCCAGGAAGCCCTGCGTGGTCGCCCCGACGCCGATCAGGGCCAGGGTCAGGGGATTGAAGAGGACCTGTCCGGTCGACCAGTCCATGGACACCGATCCCATGCCGGCCAGGGCCACGATCGCCCACAGCCATTTGCGCTTGAAGCGCGGCGCCCTGACGACCGCCACCAGGGCGGCGAGCATGGTCACGGGCGACAGGAGGGTCAGGGCCAGGAACAGCCAGTGGCCGGGCGGCTTGGCGAGCGTGAAGCGGTTCGGGGTCAGCTGGGCATCGGTGGCCCGCTGCAGATGGACATACTCCGCCCGCCAGGCGCCGCCCTTCGGCCGCTTCAGGCGGATGTCGTAGAGCACGCCCTCGCCGGGATAGGTCAACTCGTACTGGAGCGACAGCGACTCGGTCTGGCCGTACCCGTGAAAGAAGTTGATCAGCCGGCGGTGGCTGGGCTCGCCAGGTGGCGTGTAGGCGCGGAGCTGCCGAAACTGGCTAGGCGTGATCACGGCGGAGGCCTCGGGTGTCAGCCTGGCCCGCATGGCGCCTTCGTTGGCGTCCCTGACGGCCCGGAGCACGTCCATGGCCACGGCCTCGGCCGCCGGGTCGGTCTTCAGCGTGACGCAGGCCGTCAGCAGGCTGGCCGCCGCCAAGACGGCGATCGTCGCCACGATCTTGAGCACGCGCATCAACTCATCCCCCGATTGGGCGGAAAGCTCGCCAAAGCCACAGGTTTTGTCCAGAGGCTTCACCGTTGCTCAACCCCTGGGCGGTCATAAGCGAGCTCAGGGTCGGTCAGGGGACCGAGGGGAAGATCATGAAGCTCGGTTTGGTCGCGACGGTGTCGGCTTGCGTCCTGCTCAGCGCTTGCGCGTCGGTGACGCGCGGCTCGACCGACGCCTGGGAGGTCAACAGCGACCCGATCGGCGCGCGGGTCGAGACCTCCAACGGCTTCTTCTGCGACGCCACGCCCTGCGCCATGCGCATGAAGCGCAAGAGCGAGTTCGTCGCGACGGTGACCAAGCCGGGCTACAAGCCGGCCACCATCTCGGTCACCCACAAGACCGCCAAGGCCGGGGCCGCCGGCATGGCCGGGAATGTCCTGGTCGGCGGGCTGATCGGGGTCGTCGTCGACTCCTCGACCGGCGCCACCCAGGACCTGGTGCCCAACCCGGCTTTCGTGAAGCTGGAGCCGGCGGGGCCCTACGACCGCTTCGCCGAGGCGCCGCCGCAGGACGCCCTGCCGCCGCCCGAGCCGATCCGGCAGCCGGCCTATGCACCGCCACCGCCGCCCGCGCCCGTCTACACGCCCGCGCCGCCTCTGCCTCCGGTCTATGCGCCGGCCCCGCCTCCGCCGCCGATCTACACGCCCACGCCGCTCGCCGGCGCTCCGGTCGCGGCCCCGCCGCCGCCTCCGCCGCCGGTGGTCAGCAGCAGCAACATCATCAAGGGCACGGCCTATCTGCGCACGCGCAACGGCCTGACCCGCAGCTGCGCCGGCTCGCCGGTGCGGTTGTTCCCGCGCGGCCCATCGACGGTCGCCTTCGTGCGTCAGGCCTATGGCTCGGAGACGGGCGGTTTCGCCCGCCGGACGAGCTGGGAGTCGCAGCCGTTCGATCCGGTGGTGACGGTTCTCACCTGCGACGCCCAGGGCGGCTTCGCCTTCGACCGCCTGCCCGACGGCGAGTACTACGTCGCCGCCGTGGTCAGCATCGAGACCCAGGCCGGCAATGGCGGCAACTACATGGTCCAGGAAGGCGGTACGATCGTCAGCCTGGTCTCGGTCTCGGGCGGTTCGGTCAAGCCGATCGTTCTGACGCGCTAGGCTTCAGGTACTCCGGCCATCATCGCTTTCAGCGCCGCCAGGTGGCCCTTCAGCGCCTTGCGGCCGTGGGGCGTCAGCGACAGCCAGGTGCGCTGGCGACCGTCGGACGCGGCCTTGCGGACCTTGACGTAGCTGGCTTCCTCCAGGGTCTTCACGTGCTTGGAGAGCACCGACTCCGAGACGTCCAGCGCCTCGCGGACGGTGGCGAAGTCGATGGTGTCGGCCTGGGCCAGCATGCAGCACATCTGCAAGCGGTTGGGGGCGTGGATCACCGGGTCCAGCTCGGCGCTCACAGCCCGGTCCCGTCGCGCAGGTCGGCGCGGAAGGCCGCTTCCCAGACGAAGCCGCCGGCGGTGGCCGCCACGGCAATGATCGCGCCCGCCAGGAACGGCGCATTGGTCACGTGCTTCATGTGGAAGAGCCAGCCGGACACCGCCGCCAGGCCGCCGCAGAGGGTCGCCAGCCCCACGGCCACGATCCGGGTGCGGCCCGAGCGATAGCCATAGATCCACATCCCGGTCTTGCGGATATAGGCCTTGACCAGCAGCCAGCACCCCAGGCCGAAGAGCGCGAAATAGGCGTATTGCCAGGGCAGTGGCGCGGCCTGGATCGCGGCGAGGCCGCCCATCAGCAGGCCCAGAACCGAGTGGTACCAGATCGGCGCCTTGGCGCGTTCGGCCAGGTCCGCATTGGCGGCTTCGACCTCGGCCAGCATGCGCAGGGCGTCTTCGTCTCGGGTCACGGGGACCTCCTTACTTTCCATTGCGGAAAGTCATATCGATTCACTTTCCGAATTGGCAAGTGAAAACTTTCCATCACGGAAAGTGATGGACTCGACAACGACGTCAGGCGGAGGCCTGATGGCGGCATGAGCACGCTGTTCCGCTTCTCCAGCGCCGTGCGGCGCCACCCCGAGGTCGAAGCCTGGTTCTCCGGCCACGAGCCGATGCGCCAGCGGGTGCAGCCGTGGTTCGAGCGGCTGCGCGAGGCTGGCGAGGATGTCCGCGAGCTGCTGCATGACGGCCATCCGACCGCCTGTGTCGACGAGGCCGCCTTCGCCTATGTCGACGCCTTCACCGCCCACGCCAATATCGGCTTCTACGAAGGCGCGTCGCTGCCTGACCCGGCCGGCCTGCTGGAGGGCACCGGTAAGCGCATGCGGCACGTCAAGCTCCGGTGGGGTCAGCCGGTCGACGAGGCGGCGCTGGCCGCGCTGATCGTCGCCGCCCATGGGGACATGCGCCGGCGTGTCGACTCCGGGGAATGACTAGCTGGCGCCGCCGCGCTTAAGTCTCTATCTCCCCGGCCATGCTGATGGTCATTTCGCCCGCCAAGTCGCTGGACTTCACCGCCCCCACGGCCGTGCTGCCCCTCACCACGCCGGCGCTGAAGCCCCAGATCGCCGAGCTGGCCAAGGTCACGCGCAAGCTGACGGCCGCCGATCTGAAGCGGCTGATGCACATCTCCGACGCCCTGGCCAAGCTGAACCGCGAGCGGTTCCAGGCCTTCGATTCCGAACTCGAGGACGGCCTGCAGGCGGTCATCGCCTTCAACGGCGATGTCTATGGCGGCCTGGCCGCGCGTGAACTGGATCGCCCGGCCCTGGAGTGGGCCCAGGATCACCTGCGGATCCTGTCGGGCCTCTACGGCGTGCTGCGCCCGTTCGACGCCCTGCAGCCCTACCGCCTGGAGATGGGCACGCGCCTGAAGACCAAGCGCGGTTCGAACCTCTACGACTTCTGGGGCGAGACGATCTCCAAGACCCTCAACGCCGCCGCCGAGGGCCACGAGGACCCGACCCTGGTGAACCTGGCCAGCCAGGAATATTTCGGCGCCGTCGACGCCAAGGCCCTGAAGCTGCCGGTCGTCACCTGCCACTTCAAGGAAGAGAAGGCCGGCGAGCTGCGGGTGCTGGGCTTCTTCGCCAAGAAGGCCCGGGGCCGCATGGCGCGCTACATCATCGACAACCGCGTCGACCGCGCCGAGGGGCTGAAAAGCTTCGACCTGGACGGCTACGCCTTCAAGCCGAGCCTCTCGACCGAGTCCGACTGGGTTTTCGCTCGCCGGCAGCCCTGAATTCATCTACTGGTGAATTTATAAAGGCTCGCTCTTCGCAATGGCGAGTTATATGTTGCGCCGCAACATTATTAGGGCGTCATCAGGAGCGTTCCCATGGCCGTCGACTTCGGTTTGCAGGGGCAGGTCGCCATCGTCACCGGCTCGACCAGCGGCATCGGCCACGCCTTGGCCGACGCGCTCGCGGCCCAGGGCGTCAACATCGTCATGAACGGCCTGGGCGAGATGAACGCCATCGAGCGGGCCCGGGCCGAGATGGCCGAGAAGCACGGCGTCGAGGTGCTGTATCACGGCGCCGACATGACCAAGCCGATCGAGATCGCCGACATGGTCCGCGCCGCCAAGGCCGAGTTCGGTGAGCTGGACATCCTGATCAACAACGCCGGCGTCCAGCACGTGGCCCCGATCGAGGACTTCCCGGACGACAAGTGGGACCTGATCATCGCGATCAACCTGACCTCGGCCTTCCACGCCACCAAGGCGGCGGTGCCGATCATGAAGGACCAGGGGCGCGGGCGGATCGTCAACATCGCCTCGGCCCACGGCCTGGTCGCCTCGCCGTTCAAGTCGGCCTATGTCGCCGCCAAGCACGGTATCCTGGGCCTGACCAAGACGGTGGCTCTCGAGGTCGCCGAGCACGGCATCACCTGCAACGCCATCTGCCCGGGCTTCGTGAAGACCCCGCTGGTCGAGGCCCAGATCGCCGACCAGGCCAAGGCCCGCGGCATCTCGGAAGAGGCCGTGATGAAGGACGTGATCCTGGCCGCCCAACCGACCAAGCAGTTCGTCACCTTCGAACAGCTGGGCGGCATGCTGTTGTATCTGGTCTCCGACGCCGGGGCTTCGGCCAATGGCGCCGCGTTCCAGATCGACGGCGGCTGGGTGGCGCAATAGGCTGGGCCCCGTGCCCATCCCGCCCTTCACCAAGAAGAAGTCCGGCCCCCGGACGCTGAGCCTGGCCCTCCAGGGCGGCGGCTCGCACGGCGCGTTCGAGTGGGGCGTGCTCGACCGCCTGCTGGAAGAGGACGACCTGGAGATCCGGGCGGTGACCGCCGCCTCGGCCGGGGCGATGAACGCTGTCTGCCTGGCGCAGGGCCTGATCGACGACGGCAAGGCGGGCGCCCGCAAGCGGCTCGACTCGTTCTGGCGGCAGGTGAACCGTCAGGGCGGCCGCAACGTGTTCGGCGACACCTCGATCTGGACCAGTGCGTTCGGCGGCGGGGCGGACTGGCTGAAGAACACCCCCGGCTGGCGGATGGCCGAGACCTTCGCCCTGTCGCTCAGCCCCTACGAGTTCAACCCGTTCAACCTGAACCCGCTGCACGACGCGCTGGAAGGCGAGATCACCTTCAGCCAGATCCGCGAGAAGAGCCCGATCAAGCTCTATGTCGCCGCCACGGCGGTGCGGACCAGCAAGTCGGTGATCTTCCGCGAGACCGTGCTGACGGCGCGCCACATCATGGCCAGCGCCTGCCTGCCGCAGGTGTTCCAGGCGGTGGAGATCGACGGCGAGCCCTACTGGGACGGCGGCTTCCTGGCCAATCCGCCGCTATGGCCGCTGTTCTATGACGACACGCCGGACGACATCCTGATCGTCAGCCTCAACCCGTTCGTCCGCGACGAGACGCCCAAGACGCCGGGCGAGATCATGGACCGGCTGAACGAGATCACCTTCAACGCCTCGCTGGCCTCGGAATTGCGGGCCATCGGCTTCGTTCAGAAGCTGCTGGACGAGGGGCTGCTGAAGGACAACGCCCGGGGCCGCTATCGCCGGATGCTGGTCCACGCCATCACCGCCGACAAGCCGCTGGCGGACCTGTCGCTGTCGACCAAGTTCGACACCGAATGGAGCTTCCTGACCGACCTCAAAGAACGGGGACGGAAGGCGGCGGACGCGTGGCTGGCCGACTGCGGAAACTGTATCGGTGTGAAGTCCTCGGTCGACCTGAAAGTCGGATTCCCATGAGCAGCAACCCCGTGCCGACCGTCGGCGTCGTCTGCCTGCGCGGCGACGAGGTCCTGCTGATCCGGCGCGGCACCCCGCCCAGGCTGAACCAGTGGAGCCTGCCGGGCGGACGGCTGGAGTGGGGCGAGACCCTGGCGGTCGCCGCCCTGCGCGAGCTGAAGGAAGAGACCGGCGTCGAGGCTCAACTGCTGGGCCTGCTGGACGTGGTCGATGGCGTCTTCCCGGCCCGTCCGGGCGGCGAGATCACCCGCCACTACGTGATGATCGACTACGCCGCCCGCTGGACCGGTGGCGAGCCGGTGGCCGGGGATGACGCGGCCGAGGCGAAGTTCGTGTCGCGGGATGAGGCCATGGCGCTCGTTGAGTGGGACGAGACGCGGCGGGTGATCGCGGAAACGTTCGAGAAGTTCGGGGTCTAGTATCCCGAGGTTGCGCGTGCTCAATCGCAACCATGACCCTCGTCGAAGCCCGCGCCCCGCGTACGTCCCTCAGTCCCAACGCCCTGATCCTGATCGCCGCCGTGGTCGGCCTTGGCTGGGCGGTGGCCGCTGAGTTGCCGCCGGCCGGCCCGCTGACCTTCGCCTTTGTCGCCGCCGCCTGGATCCTCAGCGTCGGCATCCACGAGTTCGGCCACGCCTTCGTCGCCCACAAGGCCGGCGACACGACGATCGTCGAGAAGGGTTATCTGACCCTCGACCCGCTGAAATACACCGACCTCGTCACCACCATCATCTTCCCGCTGATCGCCCTGGCGCTGGGCGGCATCGGCTTCCCCGGCGGCGCGGTCTATCTGCGCGAGGACCTGATGCGCTCGAAGGGCTGGCGCTCGCTGGCCTCGCTGGCCGGGCCGCTGGGGACGCTGGCGGTGCTGATCGCCCTGGCCGTCGCCCTGCCGTTCGTGGTCTCCGACGCCCTGCGCGATGCGCTGTCGCTGCTGGCCCTGCTGCAGGCCAGCGCCCTGGTCCTCAACCTGCTGCCGATCCCCGGCCTGGACGGCTACGGCGTCATCCGGCCGTTCCTGCCCGACGGGGTGCGGGCGAAGATGGTCAGGATCGAAAAGATCGGCTTCCTGATCCTGTTCGCCCTGATCTTCTGGGTCCCCGGCGTCAGCAAGTTCATCTTTGGCGCGGCCTTCGTGATCACCGACCTGATGGGCGTGGCGCGGCCGGCGATCGGGGCCGGCTGGCAGGCCTTCCATTTCTGGGGCTCTTGACCTTCCGCGCCTGACCGCTTCTCCTTCAAACAAATGTTTCAAGGATAAGAGGGAGGTTCGCATGGCCTACGCGCCGTTCAATCTGTCGGGCAAGGTGGCCCTGGTCACCGGCGGCAACCGGGGCATCGGTCTCGGCATGGCCAAGGCGATGGCCCAGGCCGGGGCCGACATCGTCATCTGGGGCTCGAACCTCGAGCGCAACCTCGCCGCCGAGCAGCAGCTGACCACCCTGGGCGTCCGCGTGAAGGCCCAGACCGTCGACGTCTCCGACGAGGATCAGGTCCGCGAAGGCATGGAAGAGGCCGTGGCCGCCATGGGCCGCGTGGACAGCGTCTTCGCCAATGCCGGTATCGGCTACGGCTCGCCGTCGTTCGTCGAGATGAAGACCGAGACCTATCGCAAGGTGCTGTCGGTCAATCTGGACGGCGTGTTCTTCACCCTGCGCGAGGCCTGCCGCCACATGGTCGAGCGGGCCAAGACCGGTGATCCAGGCGGCTCGCTGGTCGGCATCGCCTCGCTGGCCGCCATCGAGGGCGCGGCGCGCAACGAGGCCTATGCGGCCACCAAGGGCGCGGTGATCTCGATGATCAAGTCGGTCGCCGTCGAGCATGCTCGGTATGGGGTACGCGCCAACGCCATCCTGCCGGGCTGGATCGCCACCGACATGACGGCCGGGGCGCAGGAGAACGCCGCCTTCGCCGAGAAGGTCATCCCCCGTGTGCCGGCCCGCCGCTGGGGCGAGCCCGAGGACTTCGGCGGCATGGCCGTCTATCTGGCCTCGGACGCGTCCAGCTACCACTCGGGGACGACCCTGGTGATCGATGGCGGATACTCGATCTTCTAGAGATGCGTTTCTTGGACTCTGAAGTCCAATAAAAACCTATGTAAAACAGCCTCTTGCGGAACCGCGCCGGCGGTGAGACAGTTTCTTGAAGGCAGTCCCGACATCAGATCGGGACGCCGACGAGGAAACAACAAGATGACGCCTCAAGACGTTGTCAGCCTGGCGCCGCCGCGCGGCTTCCTGACGCTGATTGCCCTGGTCCTGACGGCCATGGCCAGCTGCTTCTGGACCGCCGAGTCGGACGTCGAGGCCGAGCTGGTGAAGCGCGGCTAACCTCGCGGCAGGCTTGCGGGCCTGGGCGTGGCGCGAAACCCTCCCTGAAACAACGGGAGGAACGGTTATGGGCCTGCGCACGCCGCTCTGCGATCTTCTGCATATCGAGCATCCGATCCTTCTGGCCGGCATGGGCGGGGTTTCGTACGCGCCCCTGGCGGCGGCCGTGTCGAACGCGGGCGGCTATGGCGTGTTGGGCATGGCCGGGACCTCGCCGGACTTCATCCGTCAGCAGATGCGCGAGGTGCGGAGCCTCACCGACAAGCCGTTCGGCGTCGATCTGCTGGCCGCCACGCCCGACGCCCTGACCGCCAGCGTCGAGGTGATCATCGAAGAGGGGGCCTCGTCCTTCATCGCCGGCCTGGGCGTGCCTCTGCCGATCATCGAGCGGCTCAAGGCGGCCGGCCTAAAGGTTATGGTCGTCTGCGGGGCGGTGAAGCACGCCGTGAAGGCCGAGCAGGCCGGTTGCGACGCCGTCATCTGCCAGGGCGGGGAGGGCGGTGGTCACACCGGCCTCGTAGGCACCCTGCCGCTGGTCGCCCAGGCGGTCGAGGCCGTGAAGATCCCGGTGATCGCCGCCGGCGGGCTGCACGACGGCCGAGGTCTCGCCGCCTCTCTGGCCCTAGGTGCGCAAGGCGTCTGGATGGGCACCCGCTTCATCGCCAGCCATGAGGCCCATGCCGGCGACCTCTATCGCCAGGCGGTGGTCGAGGCGGCCGACGAGGACACCGTCCGCACCCGCTGCTACTCGGGCAAGCCGATGCGGGTGCGCAAGAACCCCTATGTCGATGACTGGGAGGCGAGGCCGGCCGACATCCAGGGCTTTCCGCAGCAGGCCATGGTCTCGATCCGGGCCGGAGCCATGGGCGGCATCGGCGGACAGATCGAAGGCCTCGATCCGGAGAAGTCCTGCTTCGCCATGGGCCAGAGCGCCGGCGGCGTGCGCGAGGTGCTGCCGGCCGGCGAGATCGTGGCGCGTCTGGTCAGCGAGGCCGAGGCGGCGCTGGACCGCGCCAGCGCCTTCCGCACCTAACGTTCGTGCGCCGGCAGGATGCGCTTGAAGTGGGCCTCGACGGCGTCGTGGCACTCGCAGGCGCGTTTCTCAAGGCCCGGGCGATCGAGGATCTCGACCTTGCCGCGGCCGATATGGATGACCCGGGCGTCCTGCAGCGCGCGGGCGACGGCGCTGATGGTGGTGCGCTGCACGCCCAGCATCTGGGCCAGGGTCTCCTGGGTCAGGCGGATCGGCTCCCGGCCCGAGCGGTCGTGGGCGAACAGCAGCCAGCGGCAGACGCGCTGTTCGATCGGGTGCAGGGCGTTGCAGGCGGCGACCTGCATCATCTGGGCGATGAACACGTCGGCGGCGCGATCGAACAGGTCGCCGACGGCGGCATGGCGCAGCTTGACCTCCTCCAGCTTGGCGGTCGGCAGGCAGAAGGCATGGCCCGGCACACGGACCACGGCGCGGCCGTAGGCCGGCTTGAAGCCGGCGCTGACGACGCCGCCGATCGCGCCCTCGAAGCCGATGCTGGCGGCCTCGATCTCCTGGCCGTCGGACGTGACGACCAGCAGCGAAGCCTGGGTCGGGCCGCAGGGCAGGTAGGTGTGTTCGACGTCGTCGCCGACATCGAACAGCACCGCGTCGGCCGGCAGGTCGACCAGCACCAGGTGCGAGATCAGCTCGGCCAGGGCGTCGGGGCGCAGGGCGGCCAGCAGGCGATTGGACTCGTAGGACGGCGCGGCGTCGCCCTCGGCGGTGCTGCGGACGATGCGGGTGATGGCGGTCATGCTTACCTCCCGTGAAGCTCGACTGCTTAAGCGCGTGGGGCACGGCTTAGTTTCCCGTGGACGGCGAGACTCTTCCGAAGCACCCTCCCGCCGGGCCTGGGAGAACCAAGATGATCGCCAAGCGACACCTGCGGAAAAGGCTGAGCCAGTATGGCGCGCTGTGGCTCGGATCGTTCGTTCTTACGCTCTTCGTCATGGCCGCCATGGTCTTCGGCGTCAGGATGCCGCTGGCCGATACCGCCGACCTCGTCCTGCCGATCGCCCTGGCGCTGCTGGGCCTGGCGGTGATCACCGGCGTCGGGATCACCGTGGCCACGGACGTCAGCCTGTCGACCAAGTCGCTGATCACGGCTCTCGCCCTGCTGCTGGTCCTGCCGCTGCTGTGGGCGCCGGTCCTGGCGGTGGTGGTCACCGCCGCCATCGCCGGGGCGTCGGTGGAGTATTCCGCCGCCTACGCCCAGTTCCGGATCACCGTCAGCCACCTGATCTATCCGCTGGCGGCCATGCTGGGTGAAGATCCGTTGATCGGCCTCATCTGGCAGGCGTTCCAGGTCGTCGCATCCGTGGTGGGCGCGGTCGCGTCGGCGCTTCAGGTGTGGCGCGTCATCAAGCCGTTCCTGTACGGCGAGGACGAGGAAATTGCCGAGGCCTAGCTCAGCCCCTTAGCTGAGAGTCGTCGGGCTGAGCGGCGCCCAGTCCTCTTCCTGCTCGTACAGCATCACAGGCAGGCCCAGGCCGGCCGGGTGTTCGGCCAGGCGTCGGGCCGCGGCGCGGGCTTCGCCGCGCGTCTCGTAGGCGCCAAAGCGCAGGTTGTCGCCGATGATGGACCAGCGATCGCCGACCCGCACGACACCATAATGCACCTCAGTCATGGCTAGACCTCCTTGCAGTATCCACAGGGAAACCCCGATCTGTGGCGATCGCAAGGCCTTTATGACTCAAGCTTTTTTGACACCGAGAGACATTTCATCCCCAGATCGGCCGCAAACCGTTCGCCCGTCAGGCGCGGGACGGTGACAGGTTCGCGCGCATTGGCGATAACAGGCTCATGTCGCGTCCGTTCCTTATCGGCGTTCTCCTCAGCGCCCTCGTCGCTGCTCCGGTCCTGGCTCAAGAGCGGGCCGCGGACGAGCGTCAGCGCCTTCTGGACCTGGCCTATACGCTGGGCGAGAGCCACGCCCTGCGCCAGGCTTGCCAGGGCGAGACCGACCAGTTCTGGCGCTCGCGCATGGTCCGCCTGACCGAGGTGGAGCAGGCCGACCAGGCCTTCGACGCCCAGCTGCGCGAGCGGTTCAATACGGGCTTCGCCTCGCGCCGCAGCGAATATCCGACCTGCGACGAGGCCAGCCACAAGGCCGAGCAGGCCGCCGCCCGCAAGGGCCAGGCCCTGGCCCACAAGCTCTCGCAATCGGTCCGCCAGGCCCAGGCGCCGGATTCCGTGGCGGACGACGAGGGAGCGCGCTAACCTCTACCGGAAGTTAGTGGAGGAGCGTCGCTCTTGGGCACGTCCATCGTGGTTCTGGTCCTGCTGATCCTGGCCTTCGTGCTGGTGATGAGCGTCATCAAGATCGTGCCCCAGGGGCGCGAGTTCACCGTCGAGCGGTTCGGCCGCTACACCCGCACCCTCAAGCCCGGCATCAGCATCCTCACGCCCTTCGTCGAGACGATCGGGCGCCGGGTCAACATGATGGAACAGGTGCTGGACGTCCCGCAGCAGGAGGTCATCACCAAGGACAACGTGTCGGTGAAGGTCGACGCGATCGTCTTCATCCAGGTGATGGACGCCGCCGCAGCCGCCTATCGGGTCGACAACCTGATCTACGCCATCACCCAGCTGGCCCAGACCAACCTGCGCACCGTCGTCGGCTCGATGGAGCTGGACGAGGTGCTGAGCCAGCGCGACGCGATCAACACCCGCCTGCTCTCGACCATCGACCACGCCACCGGTCCGTGGGGCGTGAAGGTGGCGCGCATCGAGATCAAGGACCTGACGCCGCCGCCGGACATCACCAACGCCATGGCTCGCCAGATGAAGGCCGAGCGCGAGAAGCGCGCGGTGATCACCGAGGCCGAAGGCGAGAAGCAGTCCCAGATCGCCCGCGCCGAAGGTCAGAAGCAGTCGGCCATCCTGCAGGCCGAGGGCCGCCGCGAGGCCGCCTTCCGCGACGCCGAGGCCCGCGAGCGCGAAGCCGAGGCCGAAGCCAAGGCGACGACCTTCGTCTCGGAGGCCATCGCCAAGGGCGACGTCAACGCCATCAACTACTTCATCGCCCAGAAGTACGTCGAAGCGTTCGGCGAACTCGCCCGCAGCCCGCAGCAGAAGACGGTCATCGTCCCGGCCGATTTCGCCGGCCTGACCGGTACGGTCGCCGGCGTCAGCGAGCTGATCAAGAGCCTGGGCGCGGATACGCCGAAGGCTCCTCCGCCGTCGCGGTCCGCTTCGACCGCCTCGACCGCTACGCCGACCAGCCCGCCTCCGAAGCGCGGAGCGTAAGGTCATGGGCGCGCTCGCCGGCTTCTACGTCCTGCATCCGTTCTGGCTGTGGCTGGCCATCGCGGCCATCTGCCTGGCCATCGAGGTCTCGACCGGCACCGGCTGGCTGCTCTGGCCGGCCGCCAGCGCCTTCGTGGTCGGGCTGATCGCCCAGGCGGTCCACCCGGGCGCGGTGTTGGAGATCGGGCTCTTCGCGGTGCTGACCATCGCCTTGACCTATCTGGCCCGGCGCTTCCTCCGGCCGGTGCTGGAGCCGAAGAACGCCGACCTCAATGACCCGCTGCAACGGCTGATCGGCCAGCGCGGCCAGGTGCTGTCGACCTTCGAGCAGGGTCGCGGCCGGGTGTTCGTCGACGGCAAGGACTGGGCGGCCGAGACCGAGGAGCCGATCCCGGCGATCAGCCAGGAAGTGGTGGTCACGGGCATCGACGGCGCGGTGCTGAAGGTCCGCAAGCTGCCGACCTGACCGGCGGCTGCTGACAGAAGTCAGCGCTTGCCCCTGTTATCCCGCTTGGGCGACACCATTTACGGCCCGCATCAGCCACCTAGCAGGGCACGCGCGACGCTGCATCGTCGCGTTTAGGGGAGACGGCGTGACTTCAATCATATCGGTAAAGGGTCTGACCAAGACCTATGCGTCCGGCCATCAGGCCCTCAAGACGATCGACCTCGACATCCGGCAGGGTGAGATCTTCGCCCTGCTGGGCCCGAACGGGGCGGGCAAGACCACTCTGATCAGCATCATCTGCGGCATCGTGAACCCGAGCCTCGGCGTCGTGCTGGCCGACGGCCACGACGTGGTGAAGGAATACCGCGCGGCCCGCTCCAAGATCGGCCTGGTGCCGCAGGAGCTGAACACCGACGCCTTCGAGACGGTGTGGGCCACGGTCAGCTTCTCGCGCGGCCTGTTCGGCAAGCCGCGCAACGACGCCCTGATCGAGAAGATCCTTCGCGACCTGTCCCTGTGGGACAAGAAGGACAGCAAGATCATGGCGCTGTCGGGCGGCATGAAGCGCCGGGTGATGATCGCCAAGGCGCTGAGCCACGAGCCGACCATCCTGTTCCTAGACGAGCCCACCGCCGGCGTCGACGTCGAGCTGCGCCGCGACATGTGGGAAATGGTCCGCCAGCTGCGCGAGAGCGGCGTCACCATCATCCTGACCACCCACTATATCGAGGAGGCCGAGGAGATGGCCGACCGGATCGGGGTGATCAACAAGGGCGAGATCATCCTGGTCGAGGAGAAGTCTGTCCTGATGCGCAAGCTGGGCAAGAAGCAGCTGACCGTGCACCTGCGCGAGCCGCTGACCGCCTTGCCGACGGGCCTGGCTGCCGACGCCTCGCTCAGCCTGATCAATGACGGCGCCGATCTGGTCTACACCTTCGACGCCCAGGCCGACGACACCGGCATCGCCGACCTGCTGCGCCGCCTCTCCGAGAACGGCGTCGACTTCAAGGACCTCAAGACCGACCAGAGCTCTCTGGAAGACATCTTCGTCAGCCTGGTGAGGGCCCCGCAATGAACCTCTACGCGATCAAGGCCATCTACCGCTTCGAGATGGCGCGGTGGTTCCGCACCCTGTTGCAGAGCATCTTGGCGCCGGTCATCTCGACCTCGCTGTATTTCGTGGTGTTCGGCTCGGCGATCGGCTCGCGCATGCAGTCGATCGACGGCGTCAGCTATGGCGCCTTCATCATCCCGGGCCTGGTGATGCTGTCGCTGCTCAGCGAGAGCATTTCCAACGCCTCGTTCGGCATCTACATGCCCAAGTGGGCCGGCACGATCTACGAGCTGCTCTCGGCCCCCGTGGCCTGGTTCGAGGCCGTCACCGGCTATGTCGGCGCCGCCGCCACCAAGTCGATCTGCCTTGGCCTGCTGATCCTGGCCACCGCCCGGATCTTCGTGCCGTTCGAGATCGCCCACCCGTTCGTGATGCTGCTGTTCCTGGTCCTGACCTCGGTGACCTTCAGCCTGTTCGGCTTCATCATCGGCGTCTGGGCCGACAACTTCCAGAAACTGCAGATCGTCCCGGCCCTGATCGTGACGCCGCTGACCTTCCTGGGTGGCAGCTTCTACTCGATCAAGATGCTGCCGCCGATCTGGCAGAAGGTCACCCTGTTCAACCCCGTGGTCTATCTGATCAGCGGCTTCCGCTGGAGCTTCTACGGCCAGTCGGACGTCGGCGTCGGCGTCAGCCTGGCCATGACCGGCGTGTTCCTGGTCATCTGCCTGACGGCGGTGGGCTGGATCTTCAAGACGGGCTACCGGCTGAAGGTCTAGTCCTCGGACTCGTCCTCAAGGGGCGGCGTGCCGGCTTTCAGGCCCTGCACGCCGCCGCCCTTCACGCCCTTGCTGACCAGGGCCGCTTCGGCGGCCTTGACCATGGCGCGTTCGCCATTGAAGGCCGTCAGGGTCTCGACCGTGGCGAAGAAGCCGGGATCGGTGTTGGTGTCGATCTCGGGCTGGGCCACGACCAGGTGCAGGCCCAGGCTCTTGAGCTTCAGCACCGCCTCCATCAGGTCGGTCGTCGTGCCGGCTAGCGAATGCAAGCTGAGCACCGCCAGGGTCCCGCCGGGCTCCAGCGCCGCCAGGGCCTTGTCGAGGCCCGGGCGGATAATGGCGTTGGTCAGGCACCGGTCGCTGAACACTTCCTGGCAGCCCAGGAGCAGCAGGCGCTCCTCCTGGACCGGGCTGAAGAAGACGCCCCTGACGGGCGGCAGGCGGTAGTAGCCGACGCGGTTCATCGCGCCGGCTTGGCAGTCCCGGCGGCCCTTGGCGAGGACTTTCCGGGACCACCCACAGCTTCTTAGGCCAGCAGGCTCGCGACCAGTGCCGAGATCGGCGTGGTCGGACGGCCGATCAGCCCCGATAGCTGCTTGCCGTCGTCGAACAGCCCGCCTTGCGATGCGCCGACGTCCGACTGGGCCAGGATCGCGGCGAAGGCGGCGGGCAGGCCGTGGCTCTCCAGCGCCTTGGCGTAGTCGGCCTCGGGCAGGTCGTTGTACGGGATGGTCTTGCCGGCCTTTGCGGAGATCTCGGCGGCGAGGTCAGCCAGGGTGAAGGCCGTGTCGCCGGCCAGCTCGTAGGTCTTGTTCTCGTGGCCATCCGTGGCCAGCACCACGGCGGCGGCCTCGGCATAGTCCGCCCGGGCGGCGGCCGAGATCTTGCCAGTGCCTGCGCTGCCGATCAGCGCGCCCGACGCCACCGCGCCCTGGATCGCACCGGCATAGTTCTCGGTGTACCAGCCGTTGCGCAGCAGGGTGTAGGCGAGGCCCGAGGCCTTCAGCAGCGCCTCGGTGGCCTTGTGCTCGTCGGCCAGGCCGATCGGTGTCGTGTCGGCGCGCAGGATGCTGGTGTAGACGATCCGCTTCACGCCCGCGGCCTTGGCGGCCTCGATGACGGCGCGGTGCTGGGCCAGGCGCTGGCCGACCGCGTTGCTGGAGATCAGCAGCAGGGTGTCGACGCCGGCGAGCGCCGGACCCAAGGTCTCGGGCTTGGCGTAGTCGGCGGCGCGGGCGGGCACGCCCAGGCCGGCGGCCTTGGCCGGGTCGCGAACCAGGGCGACGATGTCGCCGGCCGGAACGCGGGTCTTGAGGCTTTCGACGACGAGGCGGCCCAGCTGGCCGGTGGCGCCGGTGATGGCGATGGTCATGATCGTTCTCCCGATTTGAATGACAGGAGCGATCTGGGCGCCTTGCTTACTTTCCGTAAGTACCCACATGAATGTAAGTATGAAAGAAACTCCCGTCCCCCTTTCGGAGAAGCTGGCGCGCGGTGACCTGATGGCCCGCGACTGCCCGTCGCGCGCGGTGCTGATGCGCGTCACCAGCCGCTGGGGCGTGCTGGTGCTGATGACGCTGGAGACCGGCATGCACCGCTTCAGCGAACTGCGCCGGGCGATCGAGGGCGTCAGCGAGCGGATGCTGGCCCAGACCCTGCAGCAGCTGGAAGGCGACGGCTTCGTGCGCCGCGTGGCCTATCAGGTCGTGCCGCCGCACGTGGAATACAGCCTCACGCCCCTGGGCCTGGAGGTCGCCGAGAAGGTGCGCGGCCTCGCCGACTGGATCGAGCTGAATATCGAGCGGATTTTAGTTCGCGAGCATGTCGAGGGCGACGTCGAGGAACGCGCGTAGGCGGGCGTTGCGGCGCAGGTCGCGGTGGTAGCCCAGCCAGGTGTCGCGGCCAGGCGGGCCTTCGCCCAGGTCGATCCGCTCCAACCCTGAGAGACCCTCGCCCAGCGGACGCGGCAGGACGGCCAAGCCCGCGCCCAGTTGGCAGAGCCGCGCCTGGACGTCGCGGTTGTTGCTGCGCGCGCCGATCGTGGCCTTGGGCAGGGTCTTCCGCAGCCAGGTCACGTCCGGCAGGCCGTCGAAGGCGGTGTCCATGGTGATCAGCCGCACGCCCTCGCCGTCGCCGGGATGCGGCGCGCCCGCCGCTTGGTAGAGGCCATACGGCATGTGCAGCAGCTTGCGGACCACGACGTCCGGCTCGTCGAACGGCCGGATGCGGAAGGCCAGGTCCGCTTCGCGCCGGGCTAGGCTGTAGGGGCGGGTGTCGGTTAAGAGCTCGACCGTGACGCTGGGATGCAGGGCGCCGAACCGCGCCACGACGGGCGCGAGGATATGGACGCCGAACCAGTCCGAACACGCCACCCGCAACAAGCCCGACAGGCCGCGCCCGGCGTCCAGGGTGCGCTGGATGGCCAGGGCTTCCTCCTCCAGCCGCTCGGCGTGGGGTAGGATCGCCTCGCCCTCGGCGGTCAGGACGAAGCCCTCGGCGGTGCGCTGGAACAGGGTCTGGCCGAGGGCCTCTTCCAGCGCGCGGACCCGACGGCCCATGGTCGGCTGGCTCTGGCCAAGCGCGCGGCCGGCCGCGCCGAGGCCGCCGGTGCGGGCCACCGCCAGGAACACCTGCACGTCGCTCCAGTCCATCATCGGCGCATCCATTCAAAACTGAATGGAAGTGATGCGATATCGTTGGATTTCAAACAAGCAGTCAGGGTCTATCTGGAGGGCGCTTTCAACGGAGGTCTTCCATGACCCAAGCCCCTTCCACGATGCGCGCCGCAGTCCTCGAGGCCTATGACGCGCCGTTCCGTCTGACAGAGATCGCCAAGCCCGTCGCGGGCGCTGGCCAAGTCCTGGTCCGTGTCACCGCCGCCGGTCTGAACCCGCTGGACGGCAAGATCCGCGTCGGCCAGGCCGCTCACGCCCGTCAGCCGGCCCCGGCCGTGCTGGGTCTGGACATGGCCGGTGTGGTTGAAGCCATCGGTCCCCGTGTCGAAGGTTTCCGGGTTGGGGACGCGGTCTACGGCCTGACCGGCGGCGTCGGCGGCCATCAAGGCGCGCTGGCCGGTTTCCAGGTGGTCGACGCCCGCCTGCTGGCCAAAGCTCCGGCCAACCTGACCGCCCGCGAGGCCGCCGCCCTGCCGCTGGTGGTGATCACCGCCCGGGAGGGTCTGGTCGATCGCGCCAAGGTCTCGGCTGGCCAGTCGGTGCTGGTGATCGGCACCGGCGGTGTCGGCCTCGCTGCCATCCAGATCGCCCAGGCGCGTGGCGCGAGCGTCACCGCCGTCGACACTGCCACCAAGCGCGAAACCGTCGAGCGCCTGGGCGCGCGGTTCATCGACCGCGAGGCGGCGATCAGTGAGACCTTCGACGTCGTCTACGACACGGTCGGCGCCCTGGACGTCGCCTTCGGGGCCGTGGCCCGCAACGGCCACGTGGTCTCCAGTCTCGGCTGGGGTTCGGTCGCCTTGGGTCCGCTGTCGTTCAAGGCGGCCAGCTATTCGGGCGTCTTCACCTTGCTGCCGCTGCTGACCGGCGAGGGCTTGGCCGCGCACGGCGAGATCCTGCGCCAGGCGACAGTCCTGGTCGAAGCCGGCCGCCTGGTTCCGCGCCTCGACCCGCGTCGTTTTACCCTGGATCAGGTCGACGAGGCCTTCGCGGCCCTGGCTGGCCCGACCGACGGCAAGCTGGTCGTCGAGATCTAGGCTCTGGCGAACCGCGCCCGGTATGCACCGGGCGTGGTCGAGAACTGCCGGCGGAAGTGGTGCCGCAGCGCTGGCGCGCCCAGGCCCACGGCCTCGGCCACCTGCTCGATCCCGGCTGGCGAGGTCTCCAACAGGTCCCGCGCGCGGTTCAGGCGTTCGGCCAGCAGCCAGCGGGCCGGGGTCTCTCCGGTGGCGGCCTCGAACCGGCGCAGGAAGGTCCGCTCGCTCATCCCCGCCGCGCCGGCCAGAGCCTTGATCGTGTGGCCGCCCGTGAGGTCGGCCCGCATCCGGTCGAGGATCGGCCCCAGCCGCGAGGCCTCGTGCGCCACGGGCACTGGTCGCTCCACGAACTGGGCTTGGCCGCCGTCGCGATGCGGCGGCACCACCAGCCGGCGGGCGACGGTGTTGGCGGCCTCCGGCCCGAAGTCGCGGCGGATCAGGTGCAGACCCAGGTCGATCCCCGCCGCGCTGCCGGCCGAGGTCAGCAGGTCGCCCTCGTCGACATAGAGCACGTCCGGCTGCACCGCGATCGCCGGATACCGCTCGCGCAGGGCGTCGGCATAGCGCCAGTGCGTCGTCGCCCGCCGTCCATCCAGCAGGCCCGTCGCCGCCAGCACGAACACCCCCGAGCAGATCGACATCAGCCGCGTGCCGTTGGCATGGGTCTTCCGCAGCGCCTCGATCAGCGGCGCAGGCACGGGCTGGTCCATCCCCCGCCAGCCCGGCGCGACGATGACACTGGCCTGCTCCAGCAGCTCCAGCCCGCCGTCGCCGACGATCCGCACGCCGCCCAGACCCCGCAGGTCGCCCGGCTCCACGGCGGCGGTGGCGAAGCGGTACCAGTCCGCGCCCATCTCCGGCCGGGGCAGGGCGAACAACTCCACCGCCACGCCGTATTCGAACGTGCAGAGGCCGTCATAGGCGAGGGCGACGATGAAAGGCTGGTTTGGCATGATCTTTACGGTCGCTGTCGATCTTGCCAGCTAACGCGACCGCGACCGAGCGGGCAAGTCTCTAGGCGTCAACCGCTGGAGACCCCCATGAGCACCGTGTCCGAAATCCCCGCCGCGTCCTTCCGCGACGCCGCCGCCCACTTCGCCGCGCGCCTGTCGCTGGAGACCGACTGCTCTGACGTTGGCGCCGCCCTGAAGGCCGGCGACGTCGATTTCGTCCTACTGCACGTGGTCGGCTCGTCGGAGGCCTATGCCCGCCGCCACGTGCCGGGCGCGCTGCACCTGCGCCACGCCGACATCAACGCCGAGCGGATGGCGGCGTGGCCTGCGGATACCCTGTTCGTGGTCTATTGCGCCGGCCCGCACTGCAACGGCGCCGACCGCGCGGCGCTGAAGCTGGCGCGCCTGGGCCGTCCGGTGAAGCTGATGATCGGCGGCATCACGGGCTGGGAGGATGAGGGCCTGCCGTTCGCGACGGGTCCCGAGCCGGGTAGCCTCTAGACGAAGCGCGGATTGGCCTTGCGCAGGCCTTCGTTGGCCAGCGCGTCGGCGCGTTCGTTCAGCGGATGGCCGGCGTGACCCTTGACCCAGCGCCAGTCGACGTCGTGCCGCTCGCGCGCGGCGTCGAGACGCTTCCAGAGGTCGTCGTTCTTTACGGGGCTCTTGTCGGCCGTCCTCCAGCCGCGGGCCTTCCAGCCCTTGATCCACTCCTGGATGCCCTTCATCACGTACTGGCTGTCGGTGTGCAGCTCGACCTTGCAGGGGCGATTGAGCAGCTCCAGCGCCGAGATCGCGCCCATCAACTCCATGCGGTTGTTGGTGGTCGCCGGCTCGCCGCCGCAGATCTCTTTCTTCTTGTCGCCGTAGAACAGGATGGCGCCCCAGCCACCCGGGCCGGGATTACCCTTGCAGGCGCCGTCGGTATAGATCGTGACCTTGGGCGTCATGCGAACAGCACGAGCCCTTCGCGGTGGACGGCCAGCTTGCGCTCGTATTCCAGCGGGTCCTTGGGCCGGACCAGCGCGCCGGCGGGCGTCGAACCCCAGTCGGCCAGCCGGGTCAGGAAGAAGCGGATCGCCGCGCCGCGCGCCAGGATCGGCAGGGCTTCCTTCTCGGCCGGGCTCAGCGGCCGGCGGCGCTCATAGCCGTTCAGCAGCGCCTTGGCGGCGGTGATGTTGAAGCTGCCGTCGGCCTCGAAGCACCAGGCGTTCAGGGTTACCGCCACGTCGTAGGCGTAGCTGTCCTCGCAGGCGAAATAGAAGTCGATCGCCGCGGCGAACTTGCCGTTCGACTGGAAGAAGACGTTGTCCGGGAAATAGTCGGCGTGGATGACGCCCGACGGCAGGTTCCGGGGCCACATCAGCGACAGCTGCGCCAGGTCGTTGTCGATGGTCGCCGACAGGCCGGGCTTGAGGTCCTCGGCCGCCTTGCGGTGCTTGGAGAACAGCGGCGACCAGGACGCCTGGCCCAGGTCGTTGGCGCGGCGGCCGGGATAGCCCTCGCCGGCCAGGTGCAGCCAGGCCAGGCCCTCGCCGGCCTCGCGGCAGTGGGCGACCGTGGGCTTGCGCACCGACAGGCCGGGCAGGAACTCGACGATGGCGGCGGACTTGCCGCGCAAGGTCGCCAGGGTCTTGCCGTTGCGGTCGGCGATCGGCCGGGCGCTGGGATAGCCCTTGTCGGCCAACCAGGTCAGCAGGTTCAGGAAATAGGGCAGCTCCTCGGCCTTCACCCGCCGCTCGTAGACGGTCAGGATGTAGCGGCCCTTCTCCGTCTCCAGCAGGAAGTTGGAGTTCTCCACCCCCTCGGCGATGCCCTTGAACGCCAGCGGGGCGCCCAGGTCGTATCCGCCCAGGAAGGCTTCGAGTTCAGCGTCGGTGATGTCGGTATAGACGGCCATGGCGTCGGGATGCTCGACGCGAGGCTGGCGGTCAAGACAGCTCTTAGGCCGTCAGCAGCCTCGGCAGCTTGAAGGTGATGGTCTCGCGGGCCTCGACCAGTTCCTCGACGGTGGTGTCGAAGCGGGCCGAGATCGCGTCGATGACGCCTTGCACCAGGTCTTCCGGAGCCGAGGCGCCGGCGGTCAGGCCCACGCGGGTGACGCCGTCGAACCAGGCCCAGTCGATGCCGGTGGCGTCATCGATCAGATGGGCGGCGGTGGCGCCGGCCTTCAGGCCGACCTCCATCAGGCGCACCGAGTTGGACGAGTTCTTCGAGCCGACCACCAAGACGAGCTCGGCCTGTTCGGCCAGGTGCTTGACCGCGTCCTGGCGGTTGGTGGTGGCGTAGCAGATGTCTTCCTTGTGCGGGGCGGCGATGCCCGGGAAGCGCTCGCGCAGCAGGGCGACCATGTCGGCGGTGTCGTCGACCGACAGGGTGGTCTGGGTCAGGAAGGCGACGTTGGCGGCGTCCTTCGGCTCCCAGGCGGCGGCGTCGTTGATGTCCTCGATCAGGGTGACCGAGCCCTCGGGCAGCTGGCCCATGGTGCCGATGACTTCCGGGTGGCCGGCGTGGCCGATCAGCACGATCTCGCGACCGGCGTCGAAGTGCTTCTGGGCCTCGACATGGACCTTCGAGACCAGAGGGCAGGTGGCGTCCAGATAGATCATCTGGCGGGCCTTAGCCTCGGCCGGCACCGACTTGGGCACGCCGTGGGCCGAGAACACCACCGGACGATCGTCGGGGGCTTCCTCGAGTTCCTCGATGAACACCGCGCCCAGAGCCTTGAGGCGGTCGACGACGTGGCGGTTGTGGACGATCTCGTGACGGACATAGACCGGGGCGCCGAACTTCTCGACGGCGCGCTCGACGATCTGGATGGCGCGATCCACGCCGGCGCAGAAGCCGCGCGGGCTGGCCAGCACGAGCGAGATCGGGCGACGGATCGGGGTCTGGGCGTTCATGGCGCGGAAACTAGTCTCTCAGGCGGCCCGGCGCCAGGAGTCTGCGTCGTTGCGACGTCACGCATATGCCTTTATCAGGCTGCATGACGCCGAAGGGTCCGCATGGTCCCGCTTGGCTCTTCTTTTTCTCGAACCGGACGTTTCATGCGCCGCATTCTTCCGATCGCCATCAGCGCCCTGATGGCCGTCTCGTTCGTCGCGACGGCGACGACTGTTCACGCGCAGATGGGACCGGGCGGCGGCCAGGGCGGCCAAGGCGGCCCTGACGATGACGGCGCCGCGGCCAAGAAGAAGAAGCGCGACGAGGAGTGGAACCAGCCCAAGGCGCCGCTGCAGCAGCTGCGCAACGCCGGCCCGTGCCCCTATGTGAAGGTGCTGTACGACGCCAGCCGCTATGTCGAGTTCAAGGACGGCAAGGAAGCCGCCAACCAGGCCGGCTTCACGGGCGAGATCCAGAGCATCGCCTCGGGCTGCGCCTACAAGACCAACGAGCCGATCAAGATCCGCATCGAAGCCCTGTTCCAGCTGGGCCGTGGTCCGCAGGCCGAAGGCGACAAGCACGTCTACCGTTACTGGGTCGCCGTCACCGAGCGGAACCAGTCGGTGATCGCCAAGGAATATTTCGACCTGCCGGTGTCGTTCGCGTCCGGCCAGGATCGCGCCTACGCGACCGAGACCATCGAGCAGATCACCATTCCGCGCGCCGACGACAAGGTCAGCGGCAGCAACTTCGAGGTCCTGCTCGGCTTCGACGTGACCCCGGAAATGGCCGCCTTCAACCGTGACGGCAAGCGCTTCCGCGTCAACGCCGGCCAGACCGTACAAGCCCAGCAGGCTGGGCAAGCAGGCCAAACCCCAGCAGGGACGACCACCAAGCAATGAACGATTTGAAGCGGTCCCTGAGCGAGGCGGCCGCGGCCGCTTTCCAGGCCGCCGGACTGCCTCCCGAATTTGGACGCGTCACCGCCTCCGACCGTCCCGACCTGGCTGACTTCCAGTGCAATGGCGCCCTCGCGGCCGCCAAGAGCGCCAAGCGCAATCCGCGCGAGATCGCCGTGCAGGTCGTCGATATCCTCAAGGGCGACCCGCGCCTGGCCTCGGTCGAGATCGCCGGCGTCGGCTTCATCAACATGCGCGTCAGCGACGAGGCTTTGTCGGCCCGCGCCCGCGAGATCGCCTCGGACGACCGCGCCGGCGCCCAGCTGTTGGACGCGCCGCGTCGGGTGCTGATCGACTATGCCGGCCCGAACGTGGCCAAGCCGATGCACGTGGGCCACCTGCGCGCCTCGATCATCGGCGAGTCGGTCAAGCGCCTGTACCGCTTCCGCGGCGACGAGGTGGTCGGCGACGCCCACTTCGGCGACTGGGGCTTCCAGATGGGCCTGCTGATCAGCGCCATCATGGACGAGGACGCCTTTATCAACGCCCTGATGCAGAAGCTGCCGGAAGCCCCGCGCGGCTTCTCGTCGGCCGACGAGGCCAAGGTGATGGCCGAGTTCGAAAGCCGCATCACCCTGGCCGACCTCGACCGCATCTATCCGGCCGCCTCGGTGCGCCAGAAGGAAGACCCGGCCTTCAAGGAACGGGCCCGCAAGGCCACCGCCGAGCTGCAGAACGGCCGCTTCGGCTACCGCCTGCTGTGGCGTCACTTCGTCAATGTCAGCCGCGTGGCCCTGGAGCGCGAGTTCCACGCCCTGGGCGTCGACTTCGACCTGTGGAAGGGCGAGAGCGACGTCAACGACCTGATCGAGCCGATGGTCCATCAGCTGGAGGCCCAGGGCCTGCTGGTCGAGGACCAGGGCGCCCGCATCGTCCGCGTGGCCCGCGAGGGCGACAAGCAGGACGTGCCGCCGCTGCTGGTGGTGTCGTCGGAAGGCTCGGCCATGTACGGCACGACCGACCTGGCCACCATCCTGGATCGCCGCAAGTCGTTCGACCCGCACCTGATCCTCTACTGCGTGGACCAGCGCCAGGCTCTGCACTTCGAGACCGTGTTCCGCGCCGCCTATCTGGCCGGCTATGCGGAAGAGGGCTCGCTGGAGCATATCGGCTTCGGCACCATGAACGGCACGGACGGCAAGCCCTTCAAGACCCGCGCCGGTGGCGTCCTGAAGCTGCACGACCTGATCGAGATGGCCCGCGAAAAGGCCCGCGAGCGCCTGCGTGAAGCCGGCCTGGGCGCCGAGCTATCGGAAGAGGCCTTCGAGGAGACGGCCCACAAAGTCGGCGTCGCGGCCCTGAAGTTCGCCGACCTGCAGAACTTCCGCGGCACCTCGTACGTCTTCGACCTCGACCGCTTCACCAGCTTCGAGGGCAAGACCGGCCCGTACCTGCTGTACCAGTCGGTGCGCATCAAGAGCGTGCTGCGCCGCGCCGCGGAAGCCGGCGCCGTCGGTGGCCGCATCGTGATCCACGAGCCGGCCGAGCGGGACCTGGCCATGCTACTGGACGCCTTCGAGGGCGCCCTGCAGGAGGCTTACGACAAGAAGGCCCCGAACTTCGTGGCCGAGCACGCCTACAAGCTGGCTCAGTCGTTCTCGAAGTTCTACGCGGCCTGCCCGATCATGAGCGCCGACACCGAAGAGCTGCGCGCCTCGCGCCTGACCCTGGCCGAGACCACCCGCCGCCAGCTGGAACTGGCCCTGGACCTGCTCGGCATCGAAGCGCCGGAGCGGATGTAGATCCCGAGCCCCTCGCGGCGGTTGCAATCGCCGCGAGGGCGCACGACAGTCCCGGCCGCGCTTGTGTGCGTCGGGAGGGGTCATGAAGAAGTCCGTGGTCGCCATGTTGATGGCGAGCGTCTGTGTCAGTGCGATCGCCGCGCCAGCCTTCGCCGAGAAGGCCAAGTCCCCCGACAAGAAGACCGACAAGTACGCCGACGCCACCGCCGGCCTCGAGCGCAAGGACGGCTTGCTGCCGGTCTTCGTCGACAAGAAGGACGGCAAGATCCTGGTGCTGCTGCCCAAGCCGGGCGCGAACGGGATCGCCGGGCGCTACATCTACCAGACCTATCTGCGCTCGGGCCTGGGCTCCAACCCGACGGGCCTGGACCGTTCGGCCCCGGGCGACACTCAGATCATCGCCTTCCGCCGCGTGGGCGGCAAGGTCATCGCCCAGTTCGAGAACTGGGGCTTCTCGGCCGCGCGCGGCTCGGTCGACGAGCAGAAGGCGGTGGCCGACTCGTTCCCGATCTCCAGCGTCTGGTCGAACACCATCGAGGCCGAGAGCGCGGACGGCGGCCTGCTGGTCGATGTCACCAGCTTCCTGACCCGTGACGCCCAGGGCGTCGCCAAGACCCTCAAGCGCAGCAAGCAGGGCGACTTCCGCCTGAACGACGGCCTGTCCTATGCCGATACCGGGGCGGTGAACGTCTTCCCGCTGAACGTCGAGCTGGAGGCGGTCGAGACCTTCGTCGGTGACGATCCGGGTTCGGAGGTGCGTGGCATCGTCCCCGATCCGCGCAACGTCACCCTGGCCCTGCACCACTCGTTCGTGGCCTTGCCGGAGCCTGGCTACACGCCGCGCCAGAACGACCCGCGCGTCGGCGTCATCGACCATACCGTGGCCGACTATTCCGCGCCGCTGAGCGAGCCGGTCGTCTATCGCCTGGTCCACCGCTTCCGGCTGGAAAAGACCGACCCGACCGCCGCCCGCTCGCCGGTCAAGAAGCCGATCGTGTTCTATGTCGACCGCGCCGCGCCCGAGCCGGTGCGCTCGGCCCTGATCGAGGGCGGCCGCTGGTGGAACCAGGCGTTCGAGGCCGCCGGCTTCATCGACGCCTTCAAGGTCGAGCTGCTGCCCGAGGGCGTCAGCCCGCTGGACGCCCGCTACAGCGTCGTCAACTGGGTGCACCGCCAGACGCGCGGCTGGTCGTATGGCCACGCGGTGGTCGACCCGCGCACGGGAGAGATCATCAAGGGCGACGTGCTGCTCGGCTCGCAACGGGTCCGCCAGGACCGGCTGATCTTCGAGGGGTTGGAAGGCGCCGACAAGACCGGCCAGGGCGGTCCCAACGATCCGATCGAGATTTCGCTGGCCCGCCTGCGCCAGCTGGCCCCGCACGAGATCGGCCACTCGATCGGCCTGCAGCACAACTTCGCCGCCAGCACCTATGGCGACCGCGCCTCGGTGATGGACTATCCGGCGCCGCGCATCGCCATCAAGAACGGCCAGCTCGACTTCTCCGACGCCTATGGGCGTGGCGTGGGGGCCTGGGACAAGTTCGTGATCGACTGGCTGTACGGCGTCGCCCCGGCAGGAACCGACGAGAAGGCCTGGCTGAAGGCCAAGGCCGACAAGAGCCAGGCCGACGGCCTGCGCTACGTCTCCGACGAGGACGCCCGCGCCGCCGACACGGCCCAGCCGATCGGCGCGGTGTGGGACAACGGCTCGGACCCGGTCGTCGAGCTCGACCACCTGATGGCCGTGCGCAAGATCGCCCTGGACCGCTTCGGACTGCCCAACCTGCCCAAGGGCGCGTCGGTGGCGGACCTGCGCCGCATCGTCGTGCCGATCTACATCTTCCACCGCTACCAGGTGGACGCGACGGCCAAGCTGGTGGGTGGGATCGACTTCACCTACGGCGCCGAGGGCGATGGCCGCGAGGCCAGCAAGATCGTCCCGGCCGCCCGCCAGGCCGGCGCCATCGACGCCCTGCTGCGCACGCTCAGCCCGGCCGCGCTGGACCTGTCGGACAAGACCCTCGACGTCCTGACCTCGGGCCAGTCGCAGGGCAACGACAAGGCCAACGACATCGAGACCTTCGGCCAGGGTCCGGTCTTCGACCTGCCGGCGACCGCCGACGTGGCCGCCGACCTCGTCTGGGGCGACCTGTTCGCCCCGGCGCGCCTCAACCGCCTGATGGAGGCCAAGCGCCGCGACGCCGCCCAGCCGGGCGTCGAGGGGCTGCTGGACAAGACCCTGGCCTTCGCCGCCTTCGACGGCAAGGCGACCGGGCGTCAGGCCGAGCTGGCCCGCCGCGTTCGCCAGCGGATGGTGGTCAATCTGGCCAACGCCCTGGGCGACAAGGACCTCTCGCCGACCGCCGCCGCCGTGATCCGCGCGCGCCTGGCCGACTGGGGCAAGGGCCTGAAAACCGTCGCCGCCGGTGACGCCGCCGACCGCGCACAGGCCCGCGCCCTGGCCGGCGTGGTGTCCGACGAAAGCGGCGGCCGTCTGGCCGCGCTGGTCGAGGACGGCAAGGCCAAGGTCGCCATCCCGCCCGGCCCGCCGATCGGCGAGGACGACTGGTTCGGGGGCTTCTGGCTCTAAGGCGAACGGCGCCGGCAGGCCGTGCTTGACTCGCACGGCCTGCTCCCGCACTACGCCGACGACCCCAGCGGGAGACATCGGGATTCGTCCCGAGGCCGAAGGCGCAACCGCCCCGGAAACGCTCAGGCAAAAGGACCGCGCGGGTTTAGGAACGCTGGAAAGTAGTCTCCCGAAAGGGCGGCTCGCCGAAGGAGCAAGGCTGTCTCAACAGCCGGAATCTCTCAGGCCTAAGGGACAGCGGGGGCGCGACCAGTCGGCGAGAGCCGACCGTCTCGCCGACCCCGCTTGGAGCCCGCGCCAGTGACCGAAGATCTCAAGAAGACCCCGTTGTACGACGCCCACGTGGCGCTGGGCGCGCGCATGGTGCCGTTCGCGGGCTATTCCATGCCGGTGCAGTACAAGGACGGCGTGCTGAAGGAGCACCTCTGGACACGTGAGCACGCAGGCCTGTTCGACGTCTCGCACATGGGCCAGGCGCGCCTGCGCGGCGACAACCCGGCCAAGAGCTTCGAGAAGGTCGTCTCGGCCGACTACCAGGGCCTGAAGGCCGGCAAGCAGCGCTATGGCGTGCTGCTGAATGCCGACGGCGGGATCATCGACGACCTGATGACCGCGCGTCCGGACGACGACGGCCTGTTCGTCGTGGTCAACGGCGCTTGCAAGGACAACGACTACAAGATCATCGCCGACGCCCTGGCCGGCGAGGCCACCGTGACCCGTCTCGAGGATCGCGCGCTGCTGGCGCTGCAAGGTCCCGAGGCCGCAGCCGTGCTGGCCGCCCATGTGCCGCAAGCCGCCGGCATGGTGTTCATGGACACCGTCGCCCTGACCGCCTTCGGCGTCGACGCGATCATCTCGCGCTCGGGCTATACCGGCGAGGATGGCTACGAAATCTCGGTCCCGGCCGAGGCGGCCGAGCGCATCTGGAACACCCTGCTGGCGGACGAACGCGTCAAGCCGATCGGCCTTGGCGCGCGCGACAGCCTGCGTCTGGAAGCCGGCCTGCCGCTGTACGGCCATGACCTGGACGAGACCGTCTCGCCGATCGAGGGCGGCCTGAACTTCGCCGTCGGCAAGTCGCGCCGCGAGGCCGGCGACTACCTGGGCGCGGCCCGGATCGCCAAGGAACTGGCCGGCGACCTCGGCCGCGTCCGCGTGAACCTCAAGGTGCTGGAAGGCGCTCCGGCCCGTGAAGGCGCCGAGATCGCCGACGAAGCGGGCAATGTCATCGGCAAGGTGACCAGCGGCGGCTTCGCCCCCAGCCTGGGCTTCCCCATCGCCATCGGTTTCGCCCCGCCGGCCTATGCGGCCGTGGGCACGAAGCTCAAGGTCATCGTTCGTGGCAAGCAGGCGGCCGCCGAAGTCGTGGCTACCCCGTTCGTCGCCAATCGTTACGTCCGCAAACTCTAATCAAGGGCCGACAGAGATGCGTTTCACCAAAGATCATGAATGGGTCATCGTCCAAGGCGACGTGGCCACCGTCGGCATCACCGCCTACGCCGCCGAACAACTGGGCGACGTGGTGTTCGTGGAAGTGCCGGAAGCCGGCAAGACCGTGAAGCAGGGCGACAACCTCGCCGTCGTCGAAAGCGTCAAGGCCGCCTCGGACGTCTACGCCCCGGTGTCGGGCGAAGTCGTCGAAGGCAATGCCGAGCTGGGCGATGCGCCGGAGACCGTCAACGCCCTGCCGGAAAGCGGCGGCTGGTTCGCCAAGATCAAGCTGTCGAACCCGGCCGAGGTCGACGCCCTGATGGACCGCGACGCCTATGAAGCTTTCCTGAGCACCCTCTAACTTTCGACCCGACGAAAGCAGATCAATGCGTTACCTCCCCCTGACCCCCGAAGACCGCGTCGAGATGCTCGGCGCGATCGGCGTGACGTCGATCGACGACCTGTTCATCGACGTGCCGGCCTCGGCCCGCCGTAGCGGAACCGTCGACCTGCCGCTGCACGCCGGCGAAATCGAAGTCGAGCGCGAGATGGCGGGCCTGGCCCGTCGCAATCGCGCCGCGGGGGAGGGACCGTTCTTCTGCGGGGCCGGCGCCTATCGCCACCATGTGCCGGCCACGGTCGACCACATCATCCAGCGGTCGGAATTCCTGACCAGCTACACGCCCTACCAGCCGGAAATCGCCCAGGGCACCCTGCAGGTGCTGTTCGAGTTCCAGACCCAGGTCGCGGCCCTGACCGGCATGGAAGTGGCCAACGCCTCGCTCTATGACGGCTCGACCGGCGCGGCCGAGGCCGTGATGATGGCCCAGCGCGTCACCCGCCGGAATAAGGCGGTGATGTCGGGCGGTGTCCACCCGCACTACATCGAGACCATCGAGACCCTGGCCCACGCGGCCGGCGTCACGACCCAGGCTATGCCTGCGGCCATCGACGCCGAGGACGCGGTGATCGCCGCCATCGACGCCGACACCGCCTGCGTCGTCGTCCAGACCCCGAACGTGTTCGGCACGGTCACCGACGTCACCAAGATCGCCGAAGCCGCCCACGCGGCCGGCGCGCTGCTGATCGTGGTGACGACCGAGGCCGTCTCGTACGGCCTGCTGAAGTCGCCCGGCGAGATGGGCGCGGACATCGCCGTGGCCGAGGGCCAGTCGATCGGCAACGGCCTGAACTTCGGCGGCCCCTATGTCGGCCTCTTCGCCTGCAAGGAAAAGTTCGTTCGCCAGATGCCGGGCCGCCTGTGCGGCGAGACGGTTGACGCCGACGGCAAGCGCGGTTTCGTGCTGACCCTGTCGACCCGCGAGCAGCACATCCGCCGCGACAAGGCGACCTCGAACATCTGCACCAATAGCGGCCTGTGCGCCCTGGCGTTCTCGATCCACATGAGCCTGTTGGGTGAGACCGGCCTGCGCCAGCTGGCCGCCCTGAACCACCAAAAGGCGGTCGCCCTGCGCGACGCCCTGAAGGCCGTGCCGGGCGTCGAGATCCTGACCCCGCGCTTCTTCAACGAGTTCGCCATCCGCCTGCCGCGCAACGCCGCCGACACGGTCGAGACCCTGGCCAACAATGGCGTCATCGCCGGCGTGCCGTTCTCGCGCCTCGACGCCGACGCGGGCCTGGACGACGTGCTGCTGGTCGCGGCCACCGAGACCACGCTCGACATCGACATCACTTTCTTCGCCAAGATCCTCAGCAAGGCGGTGGGCCAATGAGCATGAACAACGTCGGCCGCCCCACGCGCCCTGAAGCCGCCGCTAACGATGCCGGTGGTCACGAGACCCTGACGGGCAATCGCGGCCTGCTGCAGAACGAAGCGCTGATCTTCGAACTGGACGGCTGGAACAAGACCGGCGTCGACCTGCCGCAAGCCGCCGCGCCGTCGAGCGATCTGGCCGGCCTGCTGCGCGCCGAGCCGATCGGCCTGCCGGGTCTGTCGGAGCCCGAGGCCGTCCGCCACTACGTGCGCCTCAGCCAAAAGAACCACGCCATCGACCTGGCGCTGTATCCGCTGGGCTCGTGCACGATGAAGCACAATCCGCGCCTGAACGAGAAGATGGCGCGCCTGCCGGGCTTCTCGGACATCCACCCGCTGCAGCCGCAGTCGACCGTGCAGGGCGCCCTGCAGCTGATGGACCGCCTGGCCCACTGGCTGAAGACCCTGACCGGCATGCCCGCCGTCGCCCTGAGCCCCAAGGCCGGCGCCCACGGCGAGCTGTGCGGCCTGCTGTCCATCCGCGCCGCCCACGAGGCGGCCGGCAACGGCCACCGCAAGACCGTCCTGGCCCCGACCAGCGCCCACGGCACCAACCCGGCCACGGCGGCCTTCGTCGGCTACACCGTCGTCGAGATCGCCCAGACCGAGGACGGCCGGGTCGACCTGGCGGACCTGGAGTCCAAGCTCGGCGACCACGTGGCCGCGATCATGGTCACCAACCCCAACACCTGCGGCCTGTTCGAGCGCGACGTCGTCGAGATCGCACGCCTGACCCATGCGGCGGGCGCGTACTTCTACTGCGACGGCGCCAACTTCAACGCCATCGTCGGCCGCGTGCGCCCGGGCGACCTGGGCGTCGACGCCATGCACATCAACCTGCACAAGACCTTCTCGACGCCCCACGGCGGCGGCGGTCCGGGCGCGGGTCCGGTGGTGCTGTCCGAGGCCCTGGCGGCCTTCGCGCCCACGCCGTGGCTGGTCCACGACGACAACGGCTTCTCGATGGTCGAGCACGCCGGCGAGGAGGGGGCCGCGACCGCCTTCGGCCGGATGAGCGCCTTCCATGGCCAGATGGGCATGTACGTCCGCGCCTATGCCTACATGCTGAGCCACGGGGCCGACGGCCTGCGCCAGGTGGCCGAGGACGCCGTCCTCAACGCCAACTACATCAAGGCCCAGCTGAAGGACGTGATGAGCCCGGCGTTCCCGGACGGCCCGTGCATGCACGAGGCCCTGTTCGACGACGCCTGGCTGGAAGGCACCGGCGTCACCACGCTCGATTTCGCCAAGGCGATGATCGACGAGGGCTTCCACCCGATGACCATGTACTTCCCGCTGGTCGTCCATGGCGCGATGCTGATCGAGCCGACCGAAACCGAGAGCAAGCAGGAGCTGGACCGCTTCATCGAGGCGCTTCGCCTGCTGGCCGGCGCGGCCAAGGCCGGTGATGCGGAACGCTTCAAGGGCGCGCCGTTCCACGCCCCGCTGCGTCGCCTCGACGAGACGTTGGCGGCCCGCAAGCCCCGGTTGAGGTGGAAACCTGTGGCAGCGGCGCCACTAGCTGCTGAATAGCAAATTCCATACCCCCTTGCGACCAGAGGGCGCCTTTACGGCGCCCTCATCGGTCCACATATCGGGGTTGCGCATCCGGGCTGACTGGCTTTTCCAGGGAGCAAGTGGCGCGCAGGCCCGTTCCGTCCACCCATGACTGCTCTCGCACTCGCCATGCCGCGCGCCCGACGCACCGCCGATGACCTCGCCCGTGAGCTCATCGCGCGATTCCTGCGCGTCATTCTGGTGACGCTGGGCGTGCTGCTGGTCATCGGCGGCATACTGATCGCGCCGCTGCCGGGCCCGATGGGCCTGCCGCTGACCGTGGTCGGCCTGATGCTGGTGCTGCGCAATTCGTTCAAGGCCCGCAAGCAGTTCGTCCGCTTCCAGCACGCTCACCCCAAGCTGATCTTCCCGCTGCGCCGCCTGCTGCGCCGCGAGCCGGAAGTGGTGCTGGTGGCCTGGCAGCAGGCCCTGCGCGTCGAGCGCCTGGTCGTGCCGCGCAAGTGGCGCATGGCCGTCCGCTGGCGCAAGTCCTTCAAGCTCCGCGCCCTGAAGCGCAACGCACGGTGAACGCGGTCGCCACCATCGACGACATCAAGCACAGGGTTCGGCGCCGCGCGCGACTGGCCTTGCTGCTGCGCGAGTCCGCGGCCCGCGCCTTCCGCTGGATCGCCATCGGCTTTGGCACGCTGGTGATCCTGGCCGGCGCGGTGCTGACGCCGCTGCCGGGGCATCTGGGCCTGCCGCTGCTGGTCATCGGTCTGATGATCGTGCTGCGATATTCGTTCGCCGCCCGGAAGACCTTCATCCGTTGGCAGAAGCGCCACCCCAAGCTGGTCTTCCCGATCCGCCGCCTGATGCGCCGCGAGCCGGAAGTGCTGCTGGTCGTCTGGCAGCAGATGCTCCGTACCGAGAAGCTCGTTTTGCGCCGGGCCCGCTGGCGGCTGCTGAAGAAGACCCGCAAGAGCGTCAAGAAGTACGTCGTGCGGAAGATGGCTCAAAATTCCGCCAAGAAGGCGCCCGCCAAAGCCGCCTAGGACGCCGTCTCCGCCGGCTTGCCGGCCGTGTAGCGATAACCCTCGATCCCGACGTGCTCGACGTTCTCCTCGCGCACCTGCGCGGCCGCCTCGTCATAGAGGAACGGCAGGAAGGCGTAGCGCTTGCCGCGCGTCACCGGCCGCGCCTCGTGCAGCAGCGAGCACGAGAACACGACCGCCCCGCCCGTCGGGGCGCGGTAGGTCTTGGCCCCGAACTCCGGGAAGCACAGGTCGCCGCCCTCGTAGTCCTCGGCGTTCAGGTTGATGGTGACGGCGAAGCGGCGGTGGGCCGTGCCCTTCGTCGTGTTGTCCCGGTGTGGCCGGAAGAAGCCGTTGTCGGCCGCGTCGTAGCAGGCCACCAGGTCGCGCTCCATGCGGGTGGGCAGGAACTGGAAGACGCGGACGATCTGCGGGGCCAACCGGCGCTGGATGCGGGCTCGGACGGCGTCGCGCAGCTCGCCAGGCGGCAGCATCAGGTCGCGGCGGACCTTGTGGCTGGGGTCGCGGATCTCGACGGTCTTGCCGTCCACCTCGCGCATGAAGCCCGAAGCCGTGCCGCCGTCGGCCTCATAGGCCGCGATCAGGGCCTGGCAGATTTCCGGCTCGAAGAGGCGCGGCACGACCAGCACGGGGGCCATCAGCTCGACGCCGGCATGGACGGCGGGCGGGGGCAGGGCGGGCAGGATCTGGCGCAGCCGGTCGGTCTGGTCCGCCGGCAGGGTCAACAGCACCCGGAAGTTCGGATCGATCAGCACCCAGCCCGACCACGCGCCCAGGCCCAGGGCGGCGGTCGCCGAGCCGTCCTGATCCAGCATCCAGCGCGCGCCAGGGAGGGTGTCGGTGCGCGCGGCCCAGCGGTCGGGATCGCGCAGCAGGCCGAAGGCCGCCAGGTCGTCCCCAGTCAGTAGCGCGGCCTGGTCGGCCATCAGGGCTTCGGCCGCCCCGATGAACGCGTCGTCGCCGTCCGCGACCAGGGCCAGCAGCAGGTAGCGGCCGGCCACGGTGTCCAGCGTGTAGCGGGGATTGGCGCGCGTCGCGGCGCGGAACATCGGCGCGGGATCGCCGGGCGCCAGCAGCATGTCGTCGTCCTTCGGTCGGTCTTCGAAAGGAGAGTCTACACAACCGGGCGTGGTCGGCGCCATGGCGACAAACCCAAAAAGAAAGGGCGCGGACCTCGCGGCCCGCGCCCTCTTTTCTTGTCCGATGGAGCCGGCTGCTATTGCAGCTTGGCGCCCATCTGGCCGATGGCCTGATCGACCAGCGGGTCGCTCTTGGTCACGGCGAGGCGGGCGGCCAGGACGGTCTCGGCGGCTTGCGCGGCCAGATCGACCGCGGCGGCCTTCACGTCGGCGGCGGCTTGAGCCTCGGCCTGGGCGATCTTGCGTTCGGCCATCTCGGCGCGGCGCTTGATCTGCTCGTCGAGCTTTTCCTTGGCTTCCTCGGCCAGACGCTTGGCGTCGGCCTTGGCGGCTTCCAGCATGCCCGTCGCTTGACGTTCGGCTTCCTCGCGCTGGGCCTTCACGTCCGCGAGCAGGGCCTGGGCCTCTTCACGCAGTTGCTGGGCTTCGTCGAGCTCGGCCTTGATCTTGGCGGCGTAACCGTCGAGGGCGCCGAACAGCGCGCCCGGCAGGACCTTCAGGAAGACCAGCAGGCCGAAGAAGATCACCAGGGCGACCAGAACCCAGAATTCCGGGTTCGAGAGGCTGAACAGGGATTCGTGTTCCATCTTCAGCTCCTTAGGCCAGGGCCGACTTCAGCTCGGCGGCGGTGGCCACCTTGCCGGTCAGCTTCTCGACGATCGCGCTGGCCGTGTCCTGGGCCACTTCGCGGACATGGCTCATGGCCGTGTCGCGGGCGGCCTGGATCGAAGCTTCGGCCGCGGCCAGCTTCTCGGCCAGGGCGGCCTCTTCCTTGGCCTGACGCTCGGCGGCTTCGGCCGAAGCCTTGGCCTTCGCATCGGCAGCCGTCTTCTGGGCCTTGGCGCGAGCCTCGGCCACTTCGGCGGCGGCGGCGCGAGCCTGGGCTTCAGCCTCGTCCTTCATGCGACGGGCGTCGGCGATGTCGCCGGCGATCTTGCCGCCGCGCTCGTCGATCGCGCCGCTGACGCGGGGCAGGAGCACCTTCGACAGCACGACGTAGAGAACGGCGAAGATGAGCAGCAGCCAAACGATCTGGCCCGCCCAGTGCTCGAACTGCAGCTGCGGAAGGCCGCCGCTTTCGTGCTTGGGGGCTTCAGTCGTCTCGACCGTGCCGTGATGTTCCGTCGCCATGGGCGAAGGCGCCTCTCAGCTAGTGCGCTTGGAGCGGGCCGTGATCCGGCCCGCTCCAGGAAGCGCGAGAAAACAAAAGCATGGAGCGCGTCGCTTCCGGTGAAGCGCCGCGCCCCAGGGATCCGATTACGAGAACAGGATCAGGAAGGCGATGACCAGGGCGAAGATGCCCAGGGCTTCCGTCAGAGCCATGCCGAGGAACAGCATCGGGCGCTCTTGAGCGGCGGCGGTCGGGTTGCGCAGGGCGCCTTGGAAGTAGTTGCCGAACATCACGCCCAGGCCAATGCCCGCGCCGATCATGCCGAGCATGGCCAGGCCAGCGCCGATGTACTTAGCTGCAGCAGCGTCCATGATAGAGACTCCTTGAAGAGGGTATTTGTTGGAAAGACTAAAGGTTGATCAGTGGCTGTCGAGGTGCACGACGTCGTTGATGTAGACGCATGCGAGCACCGCGAACACGAAGGCCTGCAGGAAGGCCACCATGAACTCGAGGGCCGTCAGGGCGACGACCGAGGTCAGGGCCAGGGCCGAACCGGCCCAGCCCAGCACGCCGAGACCGCCCAGGGCGATCACGAAGCCGGCGAAGATCTTCAGCACGACGTGGCCGCCCAGCATGTTGCCGAACAGACGAAGGCCCAGGGTGATCGGACGGATCAGGAACGACAGGATCTCGATCGGCACCAGCAGGAAGTACAGCGGCCACGGCACGCCCGACGGGGCGAACAGCTTGAAGAACTTCAGGCCGTTCTTGGCGAAGCCGACGGCGACCACGGTCAGGATGACCATCAGGCCCAGCGTCAGGGTCACGGCCAGTTGCGACGTGGCGGTGAACACCAGAAACATGCCCTGGAGGTTCATGAACAGCACGAAGGCGAACAGCGTGAAGATGAAGGGCAGGAACTTCTTGCCGTCGTGGCCGATGATCGACTCCGCGAGCCCATCGACCAATCCGTAGAGCATCTCGCCCACCGACTGCAGTCGGCCCGGGATGACCGCCTTGCGGGCGGCCAGGCTGTAGAACGTGACGACCAGCAGGGCGGCCAGCATCATCGCGGCCACGGAGTTCGTGATCGACAGGTCGATCGCGCCGAGGCCGGGAACGGTCACGGTGGGCAGTTCCACGATCTTCTGGATCTGGAACTGGTGCATCGGATCGGCCATAGGCCCTAGTCTCTCTTCTGCTTGGGGACGGTTGGCCCGTCTCCCGTGTCTCCGTCGGCATTCCCTTGAGGGGACGGCGCCGACGCCTGCGCGCTCAGTTTCATCGCCTTGCGGACGATGGAGAATATCGCGAGCCCAAGACCGATCAGCAGACCGCCGACCATGCCCCAGGGGCTCGTGTGGACGTAATGGTCGAGAAGCCAGCCGAAGCCGATACCCACCAATACGCCCCCGATCAAATCCGCCAGGAGGCGATAGCCGTCCTGGTTGGCCTTTTCGGACGCGGCTTTCACCGGCTTCTCCGCCGCCTTCCTCGCCTCAAATGCGTCGAGCCGAGCGTCGAGGCTAGTCAGAGCCTTGTCGTTCGGTTCGTCGGCCTTGGGCATGGGAGCGGCAGGTCCGAAAACGCCGCGGGCGCGCCAAAACAAGGCGCAATTCCGGCCGGCTTGATCGGCGCGGAACCTATAGACCTCGCTGCGGTGCGTCAAGGCGAGCGCTTCGCGGGCCAAGTGACGGGAATACTTAAGGATTTAGCCGTCCGTTTCAAGGAAGGGCAAAACCATCCCCTTTTCATTCGATCGGTTATTCCGCCGCGCCCCTACCGAAAGCGGGAACGGCTTCCTACATCGAGCGCGTTCTCTTGGCGCCACACCCCCTAGGCAAGGTGGGGCGGAACCCGATGACGCATTGATTTTTTCGTCGATCTGGGGTTTAGAGCCGCCGCCTCCAAACAATACGAAGATTCATGTCGCACCTGAAGAACACCGGATTCGCCGATCGCATTTCCTCGCAGCAGGAAGCCAAGAAGGCCATGCTGGCTAAGTTCAAGGCCAAGCCGACGGTCCAGGACCCCGATTTCGACAAGCGCGAAGAACAACGCGCCGCCGAACTCGAAGCCGTCCGCGCCGCTCGCGCTGAAGCCAAGGAAAAGGCCCGTCTCGAAGCCCTGGCGCGCGAAGAAGAAGTCGCCGCCGTCCGGCGCGCCGAGCGCAAGGAGCGCAAGGCTCTGGAAGCCGCCGAGCAACGCGTCCGCAAGGAAGAGAAGGCTCAAGCCCGCGACGAGCTCCGCGCCCTGGGCAAGACGACCAACTCCAAGCAGGACCGCGCTCACCAGTGGGCCAGCCTCTGGACGAGCTGAGTTAAGGGGTCCTTCGGGGCCCTTTTTCTTTGCCTGACGTCCTGAAAGGGACCAATGAGCCGCTCATGGTCCATCTCGATGTCATCGCCAGTCTGTTCGTGGTCGCCGCCCTGGCGGGCGCGCTCGACGCCATAGCCGGCGGCGGCGGACTCGTGACCCTGCCCGCCCTGCTGCTGGCCGGCCTGTCGCCGGTCCAGGCCTTGGGCACCAACAAGCTCCAGGGCTCGATGGGCGCGCTGTCCTCGACGATCGCCTTCGCCCGTCGCGGCCTGATCGACTGGAAGACCGCCCTGCCGGTCGCCGGCGCGGCCGCGATCGCCGGCCTGTGCGGCGCGCTTTGCGCCAGCCTGCTGTCGCCGCAGCTGCTGCGGGCCATCGTGCCGCTGCTGCTGATCACCATCGCCCTCTATTTCGGCTTCTCCCGAGCCCTCAAGGCCGAGGACGTCGCCCCGCGCATGGCGCTGATCCCGTTCGCCTGTTTCGTCGCGCCGCTGGTCGGTTTCTACGACGGCATCTTCGGGCCCGGCGCGGGGGCCTTCTACATGGTCGCGATCGTCACCCTGCTGGGCTATGGCGTGCTCAAGGCCACGGCCCACACTAAGCTGGCCAACGCCGCCAGCAACCTGGGCAGCCTCGTCCTGTTCATCCTCAAGGGCGCGGTCGTCTGGCCGATCGGCCTGGCCATGGCCGCCGGCGCCTTTCTCGGCGCCCAGGTCGGCTCGAGGCTCGCGATGCGCTTCGGGCCCAAGCTGATCCGGCCGCTGCTGGTGGTGATCTCGTGCGCCATGGCCGTGAAGCTGCTGGCCGACCCGGCCAATCCCCTGCGCCACGCGGTCGTAGGACTGTTCGCCAGCTAGAGTCCGGCCGAGGCCTGCCGCTGGACCTGGCTCATCGCCACGACGCTGGCGAAGGCGCAGGCCAACGCCGCCAGCAGGCCCGACAGCGGCAGGACCAGGGCGCAGGCGGTCAGCGCCAGGCCCAGCAGCACCAAGCCGCGTCCCGTCCCGCGCGTGGCGCGCCCCCAGTCACCGCCCAGGTCCGCCCCCGGCGCCGCGCGCTTGGCGAAGACATTGCCTCGCACCAGCATGGCCAGGCCGAAGAAGGCCACGGCCAGGCGGACGACGAATTCGCGATCGAGACCTTCGGCCTCCAGATAGACCGCCGCCATCCACGCCTGCACGGCCAGGACGAGGCTGAAATGCGCGACCAGGGTCAGGGCGACGAAGCCGGCCTCGTAGCGGCTGGCCTTCGGATTGGCCGCGTGGTCGGCGAAGGCCAGCAGGGCGGCCAGGATCGGCGGGATCGCCAGCAGGATCAGCGGCCGGAACGGCCTGGGGCCCGTGAAGATCGCGGCGATGTCGCCGGCTTCGCGCCAGCGCCACAGCAGAGGGCCGACCGCCAGGGCCAGCGAGGCGACGGCCATCAGGGTCAGCGCGGACTTCAGGTGGCGGTTCATGCCTTGCCCTTGGCCTCCCCGGAGGCGCCGCCCAGCGCGCCGATGCCGACCGTCTCGGCGAAAGCCAGCAGGGCGTCTTCCAGCACCGACAGGCTGAGGCTGTAGGTGATGGTCGTGCCACGCTTGTCGGCAAGGATCAGCCCCGCGCCGCGCAGCACGGCGAAGTGGGCCGACATGGTGGCCTTGGAGCTCTCGAACTGGTCGGCCAGCTCGCCCGCGGTCATCGGCCGCTGGCGTAGCAACTGCAGCACACGGCGGCGGGTCGGATCGGCCAAGGCTTTGAACACTTCGCTCATGTTCATTATTTAGCTAAACAGCGAATTATGAGTCAAGCCGCCTTCGGGTCGTGACGATCAGCTGCTAAGCCGCGACCAGCTTCTCGGCGGTGGAGAGGTCGACGCTGACCAGCTGGCTGACGCCGCGCTCGGCCATGGTGACGCCGAACAGGCGGTCCATCCGGCTCATGGTCACCGGGTTGTGGGTGATGGCGATGAAGCGGGTCTGGGTCCGCCGGCGCATCTCGTCCAGCATGTTGCAGTAGCGGTCGACGTTGGCGTCATCCAGCGGCGCGTCGACTTCGTCCAGCACGCAGATCGGGGCCGGATTGGCCAGGAAGACGCCGAAGATCAGGGCGCTGGCGGTCAGGGCCTGCTCGCCGCCGCTCATCAGGCTCATGCTGGCCATGCGCTTGCCGGGCGGGCAGGCGAAGATCTCCAGACCGGCTTCCAGCGGGTCGTCGCTCTCGATCAGCTTCAGCTCGGCCTGGCCGCCGCCGAACAGCGCCTGGAAGAGGGTCTGGAAGTTGGCGTTGATGACGTCGAAGGCGGCCAGCAGGCGCTCGCGGCCCTCGGCGTTCAGCTCCTCGATGCCGGCCCGCAGCTTGCCGACCGCGCCCGACAGGTCGGCGCGCTCGATCCGCATGGTCTCCAGGCGGCCGGCATATTCCTGGGCTTCTTCCTCGGCGCGCAGGTTCACCGGGCCGATGGCGTCGCGCTCGCGTTCCAGGGCGAACAGGTGGGCCTCGACCCCCGCGGCGTCCTTCGGCACGGCCACGGCCTCGCCGGCGACGTGGCGGCCCAGCTCCTCGGGCTCCATGCGGGCCTGCTCGCGGATGGCCGAGGCGACCTCGCCGAAGCGCTGGCGGGCCCCGTCCAGGTGGGCGACCAGGGCGGCGCGCTTCTCGCGGGCCTCGCCAGCGGCCTGCTCGGCGGCCCGGGCGGCGCGGTCGTTGTTGAGGCGCAGGGTCTCGGCGGCTTCCAGAGCGTCGCTGGCCTTGGCGCGACGGGCCTCGGCGGCGCCGAACTCGTCGAGCAGGACGAGCAGCTTCTCTTGCAGCGCCGCCGGGGCCTCGCGGGCGCCCTCGAGGGCGGCGGCGGCTTTCACGCGGTCGCCTTCGAGGGATTCGGTGCGCTTGCCGGCGCTCTCGGCGCGCTTGGCCCAGTCGGCGCGGTCGCGTTCCAGGCTCTCCAGGCGGCGCTGGCGGCCGGCGCGTTCGCGGGTCTCGACGTCCAGGGCCGTGCGGGCGGCGCTGGCGGCCTCGCGGGCCTGGGCAGAGGCCTGGCGGGCGGCGGCCAGCTCCGGCTGCAGATCGCCTGAGGTCTGAGCGGCGGCGTGGGCTTCGCGAGCGAGAGCCAGGGCTTCGTCGACCTCGGTCTTCTCGGCCTCGAAGCGGGCGATGGTGTCGTCCAGCGACTGGGCGCGGGCGGCGCGCATGGCCTGCTCGCGCTCGAACTTGGCGACTTGTTCGCGGGCGCCGTTCAGCAGGCGCTCGGCGTCGGGCGGCCCCCGGCGTTTGTCGCGCAGCAGGTCCTCGACGGCGCGCATGCGATCGGCGGCGGTCTTCAGGGCGGCGGCGGTGGCCTCGGCGCGCGGGGCCATGATGTCGATCTCGGTCTCGACCTCGGCCAGGCGCGTGCGCTGCTCCAGCCGCACGGCGGCGGGCTTGGGCGCGTCGGCGCGAGCCACGAAGCCGTCCCAGCGCCACAGGTCGCCTTCCTTGGACACCAGCCGCATGCCGGGCTTCAGCGCCGCTTGCAGCCGGTCGCCATCGGCGCGGGCCACGACGGCCACGTGCGAGAGGCGGGCGGCCAGGGCGGGCGGAGCCTTGACCAGCAGAGCCAGCGGCTGCGCGCCCTCCGGCCAGGTCGGGGCAGGAGCCTCGGCGCCGCCCCAGTAGGACGGGGCCTTGGAGTCTAGCGCGGCGTCCAGGTCGTCGCCCAGCGCCGCCGCCAGGGCCGCGCCATAGCCCTTGTCGGGCGCGACGCTGTCCAGAGCCGGGGCGTGGCCGCTCTTGGAGCGCGGGGCGGTCAGTTGGGCCAGGCCCCGGGCCTCGGTGCGCAGGCGACCCAGCTGGTCCTCGACATTGCGGGCCAGCTGGCGGGCCTGGGCCTCCTGCTCGGCGGCCTTGACGCGTTCGTTCTCGGCCTCCTCCAGCGCCGCGCGCGCGGCGGCCAGGGCCGCTTCGGCATTGGCGAAGCGTTGGCGGGCGTCGGCGGCGGCCGGGTCGACCTCGGGACCGACGGCGGCGCGTTCGGCCTTGGCCTGGTCGAGGGCGCGGTTGGTGCGGCTGGCACGGGCCTCGGCTTCCGAGAAGCGGGCGGCGGCGGCGCGGAACTGGGCCTCTTCGGCGGCGACGCGGGCGGCGAGTTGCTCGACCTCGGTCTCGGCGGCGGCGCGAGCCTCCTCGGCGGCCTTGGCGGCAGCGGCCAGTTCGGGGCCTCGCTCCGGCGCGGCGGCGACCAGGTCGCGGACCTCGGTCAGCTCGGCGTCGATGCGGGCGAGGGCCGTGGCGGCGTCACCCTTGGCCTGGCTCTCACGCGCAAGGTCGTCGTCGATACGCGCCAGGTCGTTCTTCAGGCGCTCGAACTCGGCGGCGGCGGCCTCGGCCTCGCGCTCGGCGCGGTCCTTCTGGATGGCCAGCTGGCCCAGGATCGCCTGGGCGATGGTCGCCTCCTCGCGCAGGGGCGGCATGGCGGCCTCGGCCTCGGTGATGGCGACCTGGGCGGCGGCGCTGGCGCGGGCGGTGTCCTCAACTAGGCGGGCGGCGTTGGTGGCCTCGCTGGTGGTCCGCTCCAGCGTGTCGCGGGCCTCGGTCCAGCGGGTGTAGAGCACCGCACCCTGCACCGCGCGGATCTCGGACGACAGGCGCTTGTACTTCTCGGCCTGGCGGGCTTCGCGGCGCAGGCGGTTCAGGGCCGTCTCCAGCTCGCGGGCGACGTCCTCCAGCCGGGCGAGGTTGCTCTCGGCGGCGCGCAGGCGCAGCTCGGCCTCGTGGCGGCGGGTGTGGAGCCCCGAGACCCCGGCCGCCTCTTCCAGGATGCGGCGGCGGTTCTGGGGCTTGGCGCCGATCAGCTCGCTGATCTGGCCCTGGCGGACCAGGGCCGGCGAGTTGGCGCCCGTCGAGGCGTCGGCGAACAACAGCTGGACGTCGCGAGCCCGCACCTCGCGGCCATTGATCTTGTAGGTCGAGCCCTCGCCGCGATCGATGCGGCGGACGACCTCCAGCACCGGGTCGTCGTTGAACTGGGCCGGGGCCGTGCGGTCGGAATTGTCGATGGTCAGGGCGACGTCGGCGTGGTTGCGGGCCGGGCGCGCGCCGCTGCCGGCGAAGATCACGTCGTCCATGCCGCCGGCCCGCATGGCCTTGGCCGAGTTGGCGCCCATCACCCAACGCAGGGCTTCCAGCAGGTTCGACTTGCCGCAGCCGTTCGGGCCGACGATGCCCGTCAGTCCGGGCTCGATCCGGAACTCGGTCGGCTCGACGAAGGACTTGAAGCCCGAAAGGCGAAGGCGCTGGAACTGCACGCGGCGGTCCCGTTGAGACTTAGCCCTTCGCCGCGGTGGCGAAGGCCTTGGACAGGGCGGCGAAGTCGTTGCCGTCGACGCTGGCGCCGTTGACGAAGAAGGTCGGCGTGCCCTCGACGCCGTCATTGACCGCCTTGGCCATGCGGTCGTTGACCGCCTTCAGCGCGGCGGCGTCGTTCAGGGCGTCGCTGAACTGCTTGTCGGTCAGACCGTACTGCTTGCCGATCGCCTGCAGGCCCTCGAACAGCTTCTCGCTGCGATAGATCTCTTCCTGCTTCTGGAAGAGGGTGGTCAGCACGTCGAAATACTTGCCCGGGATCCGGCGGCACAGGATGAAGCCGGCCGCCGCGAACTCGGGCGGCGGGGTCAGGAACTCGCGGAAGACCAGTCGCACCTTGCCGGTGTCGATGAAGGTCTTGCGGACCTGCGGCTGGATCGTCGTCCACCAGTGGGCGCAGTGCGGGCAGCTGGCCGAGGCGTAGACCACCAGCTGTACCGGCGCCTTGGGCGAACCCAGCACCATGTCGCCGGGCGCGGGCGGCAGCGGCGCGGCGCGCGCGGACGAGGCCACAGCCGTGACGGCCAGGCCGGAGACGATCAGCGCGCGCCGGTCGAGGGTCATTACTTCGAGGCTTCCGCGATGGCGGCGTCCAGCTGGGCCAGGGTGACCTCGCCGCCGGACTCGCCGCCGACCTTCTTGCCGTTGACGATGAAGGTCGGGGTGCCTTCGATCTTGTCGGCCTTCATCTGCTTGTCGATGCGCTCGGCCGAATTGGCGGCGTTCTCGTCGGTCAGGCAGCTGTTGAACTGCTCTTCGCTCATGCCGGCGGCCTGGGCGATGGTCAGCAGCTCGCCGCGGATGTCGCCGGTTTGGAAGATGCGCATCTGGGCGTGATAGATCGCGTCCGTCACCTGGAAGTACTTATCCTTGCCGGCGCAGCGGGCCAGCATGGCGCCGGCGTTGGCCAGGCGCGGCTCGCCGGTCAGGGCTTCGCGGGCCACGTAGTTGACCTTGCCGGTGTCGATGTACTTGGCCTTGAAGGACGGGAAGACCTCCTCGTTCCACTTGGCGCAGTGCGGACAGGCGACCGAGGCGTACTCGACCACGGTGACCTTGGCGGCGGCGTTGCCCAGGGTCATGTCGTCGGCCGTGACCTTGGTACCCTTGGGACCGCAGGCAGTGAGAGCGCCCAGCGAGGCGGTGAGGGCGACGGCGGTCAGGAGCCGGCGGGTCAGCGGACGCATGTTCGATCTTCCTTGGCAGTAGGCGGGGGCAGCGGAACGGTGAAGTTAAGCGCGATTCTTAGGCCCAAAGAAAAGGGCAAGGGTAAGGCTTGCAACAGCGTGATCACGGCCCGGTTGTCAATTGGATCGTCGCTCTAGGGATGCTCGCGCAGTACGCCCCGGCCCAGTTTCAGCAAGGCGTCCTTGAGGCCGCCTTCGGGCTGCTCGGCCAGGCTGTCGCTGAGCTGCTTCTCCAGCGCCGCGTCCAGCGGCGGCTTGCGGCGAGGCCGAGTGGCGACGGGCGCGGCTGTGGCCTTCACGGGACCCTGGACGATGCGCAGGCGGGTGACCACGCCCTTGCCCAGCAGCATGTCGAGGCGGGCGGTGATCTGCGGGGCCTGATGCTGGATCAGCGAGGCCACGGGCCCGTCGACGCGCAGCTCCAGCGCGCCGCCCTCGCCGTTGCGGCCCTTGATGATGCGGACGGGCTCGGTGCGGCGCGCCAGCGTGTCGCCGACGATCTCGCGCCAGCGGGACTGGAGGACGGCGGGACCCTTGCCGAACCGCTCTTCCAGCTGCTTGAGCAGCGGCGCCAGGTTCTTGCTGGCGGGCGGGGGCGGACGGCGCTGCGGGCGCGTGCGCTTGCTGCGCAGGATCGCGAGGGCTTCTTCCGCGGTGGGCAGGGGACGGCGCATGCGAGGAAACTAGCATGCCGGGCTCGGTTCGCGGTAGGCGAGGGACGATGAAACACCGCGACGCCATCCGCTCGGCCTTGCTGGCCTGGTACGACGCCCAGGCCCGGACCCTAGCCTGGCGCGTCAGCCCCGCCGACCGCCGCGCCGGCGTGCGCGGCGATCCCTACCGCGTCTGGCTGTCGGAGGTGATGCTGCAGCAGACCACCGTGCCGCACGCCACGCCGTACTTCCTGGGCTTCACGGAACGCTGGCCGACCGTTTCGGACCTCGCGGCCGTCGAGGACGGCGACCTGATGGCCGCCTGGGCGGGGCTCGGCTACTACGCCCGGGCCCGCAACCTGCTGGCCTGCGCCCGCGCCGTGGCCGGCCAGCACGGGGGCGTCTTCCCGGACACCGAGGAGGCCCTGCGCGCCCTGCCGGGCGTCGGGGCCTATACCGCCGCCGCCGTGGCCGCGATCGCCTTCGACCGCGCCGCCAATGTCGTCGACGGCAATGTCGAGCGGGTGATGTCGCGCCTGTTCGCCGTCGAGGCGCCGATGCCCGACGCCAAGCCCGAGCTGAAGGCCCTGGCCGGCGAGCTGGTCACCGACGACCGCCCCGGCGACTGGGCGCAGGCGCTGATGGATCTGGGGGCCACGGTCTGCAAGCCGAAGGCCCCGCTGTGCGACCGCTGCCCGATCTCGACCTGGTGCGCGGCGTTCAAGGGCGGCGCGCCGGAGACCTATCCGCGCAAGACCAAGAAGGCCGACCGCCCGCGCCGCCATGGCGTCGCCTACGTCCTGACGCGCGGCGACGAGGTCGCCCTGGTTCGCCGGCCGCCGAAGGGCCTGCTGGGCGGGATGCTGGGCCTGCCGACCAGCGATTGGCGCGCCGCGCCGTTCTCCGACGCCGAAGCGGTCGCCGCCGCCCCGGCCGCCGTCCGCTGGCGCGACCTCGGCGCGGTCGAGCACGTCTTCACCCACTTCTCGCTAACCCTGCGGGTGTTCGCGGCCGAGGGGGACGGCGACTTCGTCTGGACGCCGCGCGAGGGGCTGGGGGCGCTGCCCAGCGTGTTCCTGAAGGCGGCCTTGGCCGCTGAGTGATTGCTCTGATTTCGGGAATCTAAATCCGAGACAACCTTTGGCTTCAATGGCAAGGTCCGGCGCTCAGAGCCGGGAGACGCCGTCATGGCCACGACCAACGCCATCATCGACCTGTCGCACCACAACAGCGCGCCGGACTTCGCCCAGATCGTCGCCGGCGGGGTGATCGGCGTGCTGCATAAGGCCACCCAGGGGCTGACCTATGTCGATCCCGAATACGCCGCCCGGCGCGATCCCGCCCAGGCTGCCGGGCTGCTGTGGGGCGCCTATCACTTCGGCGACGGTGAGGATCCGACCGCTCAGGCCGACCACTTCCTGGCGACCGTGGGCGCGGACAACGCCGACATGCTGCTGGTCCTGGATTTCGAGCAGAACACCGGCGGGACCAGCATGAGCCTGGATCAGGCCCGGACCTTCGTCACCCGCATCCAGGCCCAGACCGGACGCTGGCCCGGCTTCTATTCGGGTAGCTGCATCAAGCAGTTGCTGGGCGACCAGAAGGACCCGGTGCTCAGCCAATGCTGGTTCTGGTTGGCGGAATACGGCGACACCGCGATCGTGCCGCCGAACTGGCCCAGCTGGACCCTGTGGCAATACACCGACGGCGTGAACGGCCCGGAGCCGCACACCGCCGACGGTGTCGGCCCCTGCGACCGCGATCAGTACAACGGCGACGCGGACTCGCTGCGGGCCTTCTGGTCGAAGGGCGGAGCCTAGTTCATCCCCGCGCGGACCTGGGCGCGCAACACATCGATGGGGGCCAGGCCCGCGTCGGTCTTGAAGTGCCAGTAGGTCCAGCCGTTGCAGGCCGGTGCGGACTGCACCAGGGCGCCGATCTTGTGGATCGAGCCCGACAGGTCGCCGACCGTGATCGAGCCGTCCGGACGCACCTTGGCGGCGTGGTTGCCCTTGCTGCAGTACAGCGTGTCGCCCGGCGACAGCAGGCCGCTCTCGACGATGGTGCCGAACGGCACGCGCGGCTCGGCGCGCTTGGAGCCCATCACGTCCAGGTCTTCCGGCGCGATCGGCACGACCTTGGCGATGCGGGCCTTGGCGTGTTCCAGATATTCGGCCTCGCGCTCGATGCCGATGAACTTGCGGCCCAGGCGCTTGGCGGCCGCGCCGGTGGTGCCGACGCCGAAGAACGGGTCGAGGATCACGTCGCCCGGCTTCGTGGTCGACAGGATGACGCGATACAGCAGGGCTTCCGGCTTCTGGGTCGGATGGGCCTTGTTGCCGTCGGCGCCCTTGATGCGCTCCTCGCCGGTGCACAGCGGGATGGTCCAGTCCGAGCGCATCTGCACCTCGTCATTGGCCATCTTCAGGGCGTCGTAGTTGAAGGTGTAGCGCTTGGCGTTCTGGCTCTTGGAGGCCCAGATCAGGGTCTCGTGGGCGTTGGCGAAGCGGGTGCCCTTGAAGTTGGGCATCGGGTTGGACTTGCGCCAGACGATGTCGTTGAGGATCCAGAAGCCCAGGTCCTGCACGGCCACGCCGACGCGGAAGATGTTGTGATAGCTGCCGATCACCCAGATCGCGCCGTCGTCCTTCAGGACGCGGCGGGCGGCCTTCAGCCACTCGCGGGTGAACTTGTCGTAGGCGGCGAAGCTCTCGAACTGGTCCCAGTGGTCGTCGACCGCGTCGACCTTGGAATTGTCGGGACGCAGCAGGTCGCCGCCCAGCTGAAGATTGTAGGGCGGATCGGCGAAGATCAGGTCGACCGACTTCTCCGGCAGGGCGTTCATCTGCTCGATGCAGTCGCCCAGGATGATGGTTTCCGGCCCGAACTTCATGGTCCCGCGTCCCAATAAAAGAGAACGGAATCATGAGTCTTGCTGGTAAATGCCGCGTGAGCAGACGTGGTTAGCGGGGCGTTAACTACGGTGTTTGAGTCTAATCAGACTCAAAATCTGTGGGCAATCAGGCCTCTAGCTCACCGGCAAGCGCGGCCTTCACCGGGGCCCAGCCCATGCGGTGGATCGGCGAGGGGCCCAGCTTGCGCAGGCCCTCGACGTGGATCGGGGCGTGATAGCCCTTGTGGCCGGCGAAGCCGTAGCCGGGATAGACCGCGTCCATCTCGACCATGATCCGATCGCGGGCTTCCTTGGCCAGGATCGAGGCTGCGGCAATTGAGCACGACAGGCTGTCGCCCTTGACCACGGTCTTTACCGTGCAGGGCAGCTTGAAGGCGTAGTTGCCGTCCACCAGCGCGAAGGCCGGCGTCACGTGCAGCCCCGCGACCGCCCGGTGCATGGCCAGGCCCGCGGCGTGCAGGATGTTGAGCTGCGCGATCTCCTCGATCGTGGCCATGCCGACGCACCAGGCGATGGCGATGGCCTTGATCTCTTCCTCCAGGCCCGCGCGGGCCTTGGCGGTCAGTTTCTTGGAGTCGTTGAGGCCCTTGGGGATGCGGTCGGGGTCCAGGATCACCGCGCCGGCGCTGACCGGCCCGGCCCAGGGACCGCGCCCGGCCTCGTCCACCCCGCAGACCGGTCCCGGTCCGCAGGCCAGTTCCAGCATCATGTCGGGTCCGGTGCGCATGGGGCGGTGTTTAGGCCGGTTCGCGGTCTCGGAAAAGGAGTTTACGAGCGTAATAATTTTCCTTGACGGCGCGGCGTGGCGCTGACCTCCTGATTACGTGTGTAATCTCGGGGGCGAGCATGGACCAGAACTATCGGCGCGACATCGACGGCCTGCGGGCCGTGGCCGTGGCGGCCATCGTCATCCACCACGCCTTTCCGGGCCTGCTGCCCGGCGGCTTCGTCGGGGTGGACGTGTTCTTCGTCATCTCCGGTTTCCTGATCACGCGGCTGATCGCGCAGGCGCGGGACGAGGGGACCTTCTCGTGGGGCGGCTTCTACCTGCGACGGGCTCGGCGGATCATCCCGGCCTATCTGCTGGTGGTCTTGGTCACGGCGGCCCTGGCGGTGGTGATCGAGATGCCGCGCCTGCTGGCCATGACCGGGGCGGCGACGGCGGCCTCGGGCCTGTTCCTGACCAACATCCTGTTCACCCAGACCGCCGGCTATTTCGCACCGGGCGCCCAGCAGAACCCGCTGCTGCACCTGTGGTCGCTGGGCGTGGAGGAGCAGTTCTACCTGGTCTGGCCGGCGCTGATCGCGCTGTTGTCGTGGAAGCGTCTACGCGGTCGGCGGGCGACCTTGGGGTTGGTCCTGCTGATCGCCTCGCTGGTCCTGGCCCAGGCGACGGTGGCCAGCAACTGGGCCTTCTTCGGCCTGCCGATGCGGGCCTGGGAGTTCCTGGCCGGCGGGGTGCTGGCCCTGGGTCTGGTCAAGCCGCCGGGCGACCGGACCACGGCCAATCTGGTCGGCGTCATCGGCGCGCTGATGATCGCCGGCAGCCTGGCGCTGCTGAACGAGGCCAGCATCTTTCCGGGGTTCTCGGCGGTTCCGGTCTGCCTGGGGACGGCGCTGCTGATCTGGAGCGGCATGGGCGCGGGGCAGGGTCTGGCCGTGCTGCGCCTCGCGCCGGTCGTTGGCCTGGGGCGGATTTCCTACTCGCTGTATCTCTGGCACTGGCCGCTCTTGGTCCTGGCGGCCGACGTCGCCGAGCAGCCGCTGACGACGCTTCAGCGCCTGGGCCTGGTCGGCGCGGCGCTGGTCCTGGCCGTGCTCAGCTGGCGGTTTGTCGAGCAGCCTTTCCGGCGCGGGCCGATGGAGCGGCCTTGGCGGCGCCTGGGCCTGAGGCTGCTGCCCTTGCTGGTCCCGATCGCCGTGGGGGCGCTGCTGTTCTTCACCCACGGCCTGCCCCAGCGCCTGTCGCCCACCGCCAAGGCTCTGGCCGACCTGGAGGAGACCGACGTCAATCCGGCCCGCAAGGCCTGCATGGAAAAGCGTGGCGACGCCTGCGGCCTGCAAGGCGACGACGTCCTGGTCTGGGGCGACTCCCACGCCGACGCCCTGACCCCCGGCGTGGTCGTCTGGGCCAAGGCCCGCGGCTGGAGCGTCCGCGAGGTCGCGCACGGGGGCTGCCCGCCGTTGGTCGGGGTCACGGTCAGGACCATGTACCGCTTCAAGCTGGAGTGCGAGGCCGGCGCCGACCAGGCCATGGCCCTGATCGCCTCGAATCCAAAGCTGAAGCTGGTCGTGCTGATGGGCCGTTGGCCGCTCTATCGCGACGCCCCGCCGTACTACGACGTCAACTCGCCCCGCGTGACCATGGAAGTCGCCGGCAAGCCCGGGAAGCGGCAGCGGGTCTCGACCGCCCTGAAGGCCACGCTGGACGCCATCCGGCGGCGCAACCCGAACGTCCGGGTGCTGGTGGTCGGGCCGTTCCCGGAGCTGACCCTGGGCGCGCCGGAGTGCCTGGGCCAGTCCGCCCAACTGGGTCTCGACCCCGGACGCTGCGCCAGCGTCGCCGCCGACCTGCCCCTGGCCCGGGCCCAGCCGGCCGAGGATGCGATCCGCGCCGCCGTCCAGGACCGCAAGGACGCGGCGGCGGTGTTCCCGTCCCAGACCCTGTGCCGCAACGGACGGTGCCTGGCGATGATGGACGGCCAGCCGATCTATTTCGACGACGACCATCTCAGCGCCTCGGGGGCGCGCCGTCTGGCCCCGGCCTGGCTGGAGACGGCATGGCAGCGCTTGGAGAATCCGGCGACGGCCCGTTTAGATGGGTCATGACCTTCAAGCCGATCCTCGCCGCCCTCGCTCTCTTGTCCGCCGCCGCGCCAGTCCGCGCCCAGGAAGTCCGCGCCCAGGAACCGTGGAGACTGGTCTGGTCCGACGAGTTCGACGGCGACCGGCTGGATCAGAACAAATGGACCTACGCCGCCGACTGCGGCGGGGGCGGCAATGACGAGCGGCAGTGCTACGCGGTCAGCCCCGACACGGTGTCGGTCGGCGGCGGCGTGCTGAAGCTGACCACGATCAAGCGCAAGACCGAGGGCCTGGCCAATCCGTGGGCCGGGCCGACGGGGCCGATGAAGACCGGCGACTACGCCTCGGGCAAGATCCTGACCAAGGGCAAGGCCTCGTGGCGCTACGGCCGCGTCGAGGCCCGCGCCCGCGTCCCCGGCGGCCAGGGCGTCTGGCCGGCGATCTGGATGATGCCCGAGCGCGAGATCTATGGCGGCTGGCCCCGCTCGGGCGAGATCGACATCCTGGAGACCGTCAATCTCGGCGCGCCGTGCGGCAGCTGCGAGGGCGGCCGCGAGAACCGCGTCTTCGGCACCATCCACTTCGCGGGCGACGCCAACGGCGGGCACAAGCAGGTCGGCAAGAGCGCCCCGATGCCGGCCTCGTCGGACGGCTTCCACATCTATGCGATCGAGTGGTCGCCGGAAGCTATTCTCTGGTTCGTCGACGGCCAGCGCTACGCCGAGGCCAAGGCCGCCGACTGGAAGCGCGAAGACCGCGAGGCCACGGCCACGCCGTTCGACCAGCCGTTCCACCTGATCCTAAACCTGGCCTTCGGCGGCCGCTGGCCCGAGGGCGCCAACGCCAAGGGCGTTGACGAGACCGCCTTGCCGGCGACGATGGAAGTCGACTGGGTCCGGGTCAGCCAGAAGCCCTAGGGCTGGAACAGGTCGAAGGCCTGGACGGGGATGCGGCTGGTGTGGAGGCCGTTGGTGATCCAGGCCGCTTCCAGTCCGGCTTCTCGGGCCAGGGTACGGGCCAGCTGGGCGTCGGCCTCGCTCGGCGCCAGCACGCCGTCGAGCGCCGCCTGTCCTGGGTGGAAGTTGTGATTGTGCAGGCCGATCAACACCGTCCAGCCGGCCTTGTGATCCTCCAGCACCCGCTCGGTGATCGGGGCGACGCGGCCGATCCAGTCCTCGTTCAGGGTCAGAGAGTAGACCCGCAGCCGCGTGTGGTCGGGCGAGCGCAGGATGAAGGCCGCGAACTCGGTCGGGCGGGCGAAGGTGTCCACGCGGTCGTGCTGGACCGCCATCAGCAGGCGCTCCAGGCAACCGGCGGGCCGGATCCAGTCCGCGGCGTGTGACGCCACCAACTGGTTGTAGCGGAGCAGCAACGGCGCGCCGAAGGCCGGCGAGCGCTGGAGCAGCGTCACGGGATCGCGGACCGTCACCGACCGCTCGACCCCCGCCATGAAGTCGCGATAGGCGTCGCTGTCGGGCGCTGTATCCGACCAGTAGACCGCCGCGTCCGGAACCTCCCAGACCTGGAGCAGCTGGGACCCCTTCGCGTCCTTGGGGCCCGTGCTTGCCAGCACCCGGGGCGACGCCGTGAACGCACAGACGCTCGGCGAGGCCAGCACGGCGCTCGGGAGCGCCAGGAGCGCGACGGCGAGCAGAGGGGCGAGAAGGGATCGGGCCATGCGGAGAGAGTTAGTCACGGCGCCGCTCCAAACCAGGGCCGGATTTGCCACGCGGCGCAACTATCGGTTCTATGGGGCAGCCTGAGGTAGCGAGGCTCGATGAGCATGATCATGGTTCTGGCGGCCGTCCTGGCCGTGGCGGCGCCGGCGGACGATCCCGTCCAGGCGACGGTGGGGCGGGTGAAGGCCGTCGGCGACCGAGCCGAGGTCATCGAGGCGATCACCGGCATGGGCTTCGTCGACTCCGCGATGCGGATAGCCATGCTGGAGTCGTCGAAAAACCTGCCGCCGGACCAGCGGTCCGCCGCCCAGAAGGCCGCCGCTCCACTGATCGCGGCCCAGGACAAGGTCCACGTGGCGAGGCTGAAGGCGATCATCGCCAAGCACGGCTGGCCGAAGATTTCGGAGACCTCGGAGCGGACCTCGGCCTCGGCCATGACCCTGGTCAACCACGCCGGCTTCGACCTGGCCTTCCAGCGCGAGGTGCTGGCCCTGATCGAACCCTTGACCAAGACCCGCGAGGCCCGGCCCGAGGACTATGCGCGGCTCTATGATCGCCTCGCCACCGACGACAAGCGACCCCAGCGCTACGGCACCCAGGGGACGACCTGCAAGGACGGCAAGTACGCGATCCCAGCCGATCTCGAGGCGCCCGAGACAGTCGACCAGCGCCGGGCCGCCGTCGGTCTGCAGCCGATCGCCGACGACCTGGCCATCCTCGACAAGACATACGGCGCCTGCGAGCCGCCGCCGGGCTAGGGCGCCAGCGGCCGGTCGCGCCAGGTCGACGCCCACTTCGACGGCTTGGGACCCATGACAAACGCCAACTCGCCGCCGGCCAGGATCTGGTCGTGGGTGATCACCGGCGCGTCCAGGCGCTTGCCGTTCAGGGTGGCCGACTGGATGTAGACGTTGGTGTCGCTGTTGTTCTTGGCCGTCACCGCGAAGCGCTTGCCGTTCGGCAGGTTCAGGGCGGCGGCGGCGAACAGGGGGCTGCCGATCATGTAGGCCTTCGACACCGGATTGATCGGGTAGAAGCCTAGGGCCGCGAACACGTACCAGGCCGACATCTGGCCGCAGTCCTCGTTGCCCAGGATGCCGACGGGCGTGTCGGCATAGGCGGCCTTGGCGATCTCGCGCACCTTGGCCTGGGATTTCCACGGCTGGCCGCCGAAGTCGTAGAGATAGCTGTAGTGGTGGCTGGGCTCGTTGTCGTGGCGGTTGTGGCCGCCGGCGAAGTGCTCGTCGAGCTTGGCGTTGAACGCCGTCTCGCCGCCCAGCAGCTTCATCGTGCCGGGAATGTCGTGCAGGGCCGCGAACAGGTAGACCCACTGGTCGCCCTCGGTCCAACCCTCGGTCGGCGAGGCCCAGCTGCCGTCCAGGTTCCGGGCCTGCATGAAGCCGCGCGCCGGGTTGAACAGGGTCTTGTAGTTCAGCGAGCGGGCCAGGAACTTCTTGTAGCCGGCCGTGTCGCCGGCCGCCTTGGCGACCAGGGCGACGGCGTAGTCGTCATAGGCCTCCTCCAGCGTGCTCGACGCGGATTCCGAGATCTTGTCTGCCGGGATGTAGCCGAGCTTGCTGGACCAGGTCAGACCGGCGCGGGCCTCATACGGGACCCCCGCCTCACGGTCGTACCAGCGGCGGGTCGTGTCGCCCTCGGGCGGGACGATGGCGTCCTTCAGCACCGCCTCATAGGCCAGCTTCAAGTCGAAACCCTTGAAGCCCTTGGTCACGGCCTCGGCCACCAGGCTGTCGGCGTGGGTGCCGATCATGATGTTGGTGTAGGAGGGGTTCGGCCATTTCGGCATGAACCCGCCCTCCTGGTAGTTCTGCAGCAGGGCCTGGACCATGCCGTCGACCCGCTCGGGGGCCAGCAAGGTCAGCAGGCTGTTCTGGGCGCGGTAGGTGTCCCATATCGAAAAGGCCGTGTAGCTGGTCCCGGTGTGCACCTTGTCGTCGAAGGCGCTGTAGTAGCGGCCCTGTTCCGAGAAGAGCTTGGGATAGAGCAGGGCGTGCCATAGGCCGGTGTAGAGGATGCGGCGCCGGTCGTCGGGCGCGCCCTCGACAGTGACCTGGCCGAGCTTGGCGTTCCAGGTCGCCTTCAGCGCCGCGACCGTGCCTTCGAAATCCCACTTGGGCAACTCGGCGTCGAGATTGGCGCGGGCCTGCTCCAGGCTGATGAACGAGGTCCCGACCTGGGCCTCGACCACCCGGTCGTCGCCGTCGTCGAAGCGCGCGAAAGCCCCGACATTGTCGCCTTCGATCTCGCTGCCCGGCGCCGACAGCGGGCCCTGATAGACGCCGCCGGCCGACATCGGACGGCGGAAGCGGACGACGAACCAGCCTTTGAAGTTCGGCAGCTTGATGGTGCTCAGGTGAGCGTCCATCCGGTCGGGATTGTAGCCGACGATCTCGCCCTTGGCGGCGTCGACCTTGATCCAGCCGCGCGTGCCGGCCCGGGTCGCCTCGACCATCACCGAGCGCTTGGTCCCGGCCGGGAAGGTGAAGCGCAGATAGCCGGCGTGGTCGGTGGCTGTCATCTCGGCGTGGATGCGCTTGCCGTCGGGACCCATGCGGACCGAATAGTAGTAGGGCGTCACCGTCTCGTCGGCGTGGCTGAAGCGCAGGCGGCGGTATTCGGGGCTGGGCTGCAGCCCGCCCATCTGCGGCATCAGGGTGACGTAGCCGTAGTCGCCCATCCACACGGCCGGCTGGTGGGTGCCGATGAAGCCGGTGATCCAGGAGTCTTCATAGGCGTAGGAGCTGACGCTGATCCGGTTCTGGCGGGTCTGGGGCGTCCAGTTGGTCATGCCGAACGGCGTGCCGACCAGCGGCATGGTGCCGCCATACTCGGCCCCGGCCTCGGTGCCGCCGGTGCCGATGTAGGGATTGACCCAGTCGACCGGGTCACGGGTCTGGGCCGTTGCGGCCCCAGCCAGGAGCAGCAGGCCCGCCGCCATCCAGCCCATCGCCCATCGGCCGGCCTTGCTCGCCCCGTTCGTCATGTTCCCACCCTCTGTACGCCGTCGATCGCGCGCTTATGGGTGATTAATATGATAAAATGAGTTGGGGCGTAAAGCGGGCCTAGACCCGCTTGGCCATCGCCTTGCATTCCTCGTGGCGGAAGCAGGTGGTCAAGTGGTCGTTGACCAAGCCGGTAGCCTGCATGAAGGCGTAGACGATCACCGGGCCGACGAACTTGAAGCCCTTGGCCTTCAGGACCTTGGACATCTCGACCGCCAGCGGCGTCTGGGCCGGGACCTGGCCGGCCTGCCACTGGTTCTGGATCGGCGCGCCGCCGACCATGCCCCACAGCAACTGGCCCAGGTCCTCGCCGCGCTCGCGCATGTCCAGATAGATCCGCGCGCCCGAGATGGCCGCGTCGATCTTGCCGTTCGAGCGGATGATGCCGGCGTCGGCCATCAGCCGGGCGCGGTCGGTCTCGTCGAAGCGGGCGACCTTCTCCGGATCGAACTCGGCGAAGGCCGCGCGGAAGGCCTCGCGCTTCTTCAGGATGGTGATCCACGACAGGCCGGCCTGGAAGCCGTCCAGGACCAGCTTCTCCCACAGGGCGCGGCTGTCCCACTCGGGCACGCCCCATTCGTGGTCGTGATAGGCCTCGTAGAACGGGTTTCCGTTCATGCCATACCAGGTGCAGCGGCTCGGTTCGGTCATGCGGCGAAGCTGGCAGAAAGATGCGTGGCTGGCCAGAACTTTTCAGGAACATACGCCTGGGCGCGACCGGATTAGCCCTCTCGTGCGTTGGAAGAGGCAGAGGGAACAAACCAAGGAGCAGACGCAAATGAAGCGCCTGAAGACTCTCGCCATCTTGGCCCTGGCGACGGCGACCGTCGCCGCAACGCCCGTTCTGGCCCAGCGCCACCACGACCGCGACGACAATCCGCCCGGCCCGCGTGGCGGCCCCGGCACCAATTGGGAGAATCCGCCCGGCTGGCGCGGCGGTCCCGGCGCCTCGCCTGACCGGCGCTACTATCGCTGGAAGGGCCAGCGGGTCGAGTTCCGCTATCGCGACGGCTACTACTACAACCGCGCCTACGGCTATTATCACCCGCGTTTCGGCTGGTGGAATCCGCGCGCCAAGTGCTGGTTCGACAACGACAACAACCCGCCCGGTCCGCGCGGCGGTCCCGGCACCAACTGGGAAAACCCGCCCGGCTGGCGCGGCGGTCCCGGCGCCTCGCCGGACCGCTACGGCAGCTGCCGCTAGCTAGCCAAGCCAGGCCGGCCGGTCCACGCGGACCGGCCGGCCGTCGGCCGTCAGGTCCGCGCCCTCGATACGGTCGAGGCGTAGCAGCGCCATGGCACGGCCGTCGCGCCCGCTCAGCACCTCGCCGGCGCGAAGCTCGCCGGCCAGCACCTCGGTCCCGAAGGCCGGGGCGGGGCCGTCGAAGACGATCGGCAGCATCCGGTTCTTGATCACGCCGCGCCGCTTCATGCGGCTGGTGGTCTCCTGGCCGACGAAGCACCCTTTCTTGAAGTCGATGCCGGCCATCAGGTCGAAGTCCGCCTCGATCGGATAGGTCGCCTCGCTGCCCCAGTCTTCGGGGCCGGGAACGCCGAGCGCCAGGCGATGGGCTTCGTAGGCATCCTCATCGGCGGTCGCGGCGCGGTCGTCATAGGCGCGGGCGCCCAGGCCCGGCAGGCGCGGATCGGCGTACTCGCTCGACACGCCCTCCCCGAACACCGCCAGCACCGGCCGGTCGCTGGCCTCCAGCGTCACCTTGGCCCGCAGGCGGTACATCGTCAGGCGTTGCAGGATCGCGTCGCGGTGGGCGGCGGCGACGTCCAGCAGGGCGCCGTCCTCCGTACCGGCCACGAACAGGTCGTAGAGCAGCTTGCCCTGCGGGGTCAGAAGGCCGGCGAAGCGCAACTCACCCGGCGCGAGGGTCTCGACGTCCTGGGTCAGCAGACCCTGCAGGAAACCGCGCCAGTCCGGACCGGACACGGCGATGACGGCGCGGGAGGACAGGCGGGCGACGGTAAGCATGCTCATGCCGCAGATGTGGCGCCGAGTCCCCACCAGCGCCAGTCCCTGAAAACGGGGAAAGCTCAACTGTTAACGTGGGATGCGCCGACTCGCCGACTGATCTATGGATAGACCGATGACACAGCGGGCCTTCCCGATTCTCTTCATCACGGCCACCCGCATCGGTGATGCGGTGCTTTCGTCCGGCCTCATCAAAATGCTGGCCGACCAGATCCCCAACGCCCGCTTCACCATCGTCGCCGGTCCCCTGGCCGCGCCCCTGTTCGCGCACGTGCCGGGCCTGGATCGCGTGATCGTCATGGAGAAGGGCAAGGGCAAGGGTCACTGGTTCAAGCTCTGGAACCAGGTGCGCCACAGGAAGTGGAGCCTGATCGTCGACCTGCGCGGCTCGGCCACGGCCCTGTTCCTGCGCCGTGACAAGCGGGCGATCTGGAAGAAGCTGCCCGGCGAGGTGGTGCACAAGGTGGTCGACGCCGCCCGCACCCTGAAGCTGGAAGGCGATCCGCCCGCGCCGCACCTCTACATCACCCCCGACGTCCAGGCCCTGGCCGACGAGCTGCTGGCCCCAATTCCAGGACAGGGCGATGGGCCGATCCTGGCGGTGGGGCCGGCGTCGAACTGGGTCGGCAAGGTCTGGCCGATCGAGCGCTTCACCCAGACGGCGGCCCAGCTGCTGGACAAGGACGGCCCGATGGCCGGCGGCCGCCTGCTGATCCTGGGCGGCCCGGAAGACACCCGCATGGTCGAGGAACTGCGCATGGCCTCGGCCCGCGGCCGGACCATCGACCTGACCGGCAAGGTCGATCTGCTGACCGCCTATGCCTGCCTGAAGCGGGCGCGGCTGTTCATCGGCAACGACTCCGGCCTGATGCACATCGCCGCCGCCGCCGGCACGCCGACCATCGGCCTGTTCGGGCCCTCGGACGAGCGGCGTTACGCGCCTTGGGGCGACAAGGCCGTGGCGGTGCGCGGTCCACGCAGCTTCGACCAGTTCCTGGCCGTCGATCCCGACCTGTCGCAAGCCATCCGCCACATGAGCGACCTGCCGGTGGCCACCGTGGTCAAGGCGGCCAAGGCGCTGCTGATCCGCACCGAACCCGGCGCCGAGGTCTCGCCGCAGGAAGCGGTGGTCGAGGCGACGATCGTCGAGGAAGCCGATGGCGCGCAGATCGCACCGCCGGCCGAGGAGGCCGCGCCGGAACCCGTCGAGGCGGTGGTCGAGGAAACCTCGCCCGAGGCCGAAGCGGTCGAAGAGGCCATTGCCGAAGAACGCGTGAGCGAACGGGACGCCAGCTAGTTTCAGTTGCCTCGCGAGCGAGCCGGTCCTAGACCGCCTCAACCCCATCGCAGGAGCCGTCCCATGACCCAGACCTTCGACCTGATCGTGCGTGGGGGCGAGGTCGTGAACCACGCGGGTCGCGGCTTCACCGACATCGGCGTTCGCAACGGCAAGATCGTCGCCATCGGTGACCTCAGCCAGGCTTCGGCGGGCGAGATCTTCGACGCCACCGGCCTGACCGTTCTGCCGGGCGTGATCGACAGCCAGGTCCACTTCCGCGAGCCGGGCCTGGAGTGGAAGGAAGACCTGGAGAGCGGTTCGCGCGGCGCGGCCCTGGGCGGCGTGGTCGCCGTCTTCGAGATGCCCAACACCGAGCCGACGACGACCGACCCGGACGCCCTGGCCGACAAGCTCGCGCGCGCCAAGAACCGCATGCACACCGACCACGCCTTCTATGTCGGCGGCACCCACGAGAACGCGACGTTCCTGGGCGAACTCGAACGTCTTCCGGGCTGCTGCGGCATCAAGGTGTTCATGGGCGCCTCGACCGGCAGCCTGCTGGTGCAGGACGACGAGGGCGTCGAGAACGTGCTGCGCCATGTCAACCGCCGCGCGGCCTTCCACTCGGAAGACGAATACCGCCTGGCCGACCGCCGCTCGCTCGCCCGTCCCGGTGACTGGACCAGCCACCCCGAGGTGCGCGACGCCCAGGCCGCTCTGCAATCGACCCACCGCCTGGTCCGCATCGCCAAGAACCTCGGCAAGCGCATCCACGTGCTGCACGTGACGACCAAGGAAGAGATCGACTTCCTGGCCCAGAACAAGGACGTCGCCTCGGTCGAGGTCACGCCCCAGCACCTGACCCTGGTCGCGCCGGAAGCCTATGAGCGCCTGAAGGGCTTTGCCCAGATGAACCCGCCGATCCGCACCGCCGACCACGTGGCCGGCGTCTGGCGCGGCATCGAGGCCGGCATCGCCGACGTGCTGGGTTCGGATCACGCTCCGCACACCCGGGAGGAAAAGGCTCGTCCCTATCCGGCCTCGCCGTCGGGCATGCCGGGCGTCCAGACCCTGGTGCCGGTGATGCTGACCCACGTGGTCGACGGCAAGCTCAGCCTGGAACGCTTCGTCGACCTGACCAGCCACGGCGTCAACCGCGTGTTCGGCCTGGCGGACAAGGGCCGCATCGCCGAGGGCTTCGACGCCGACTTCACCATCGTCGACATGAAGGCTCGCAAGACCATCACCCACGAGCAGATGGCCAACCGCGCCGGCTGGACCCCGTTCGACGGCTTCGAAGCCAAGGCCTGGCCGAAGGCGACCATCGTTCGCGGCATCGTGGTCATGCGCGACGACGAGATCGTCGCCGAGGGCCGTGGCGAGCCGGTGCGGTTCCTGGAAACCCTGGCGGGTTAGAGTTCGCTCCGTCTACGGATCAACCATAGTCGCTCCGCCGGTCCGGGCGCCATTTCGAGCGCCCGGTCATAGGCTTCCAGGGCCTCGTCGCGCCGTCCTAGCCGCGCCAGGAGGTCGGCCCGCACCGCGTGGAAGGGCTGGAAGTCGTCCAGCCGCGCGGCGTCCAGGGCCTTGATCTCGATCAGCGCCGCCGCCGGCCCGGCGACTTCCGCCAGCACCACGGCGCGGTTGATCCGCACGAACGGGTCCTCGCGCCAGGCCAGCAGCAGGTCGTACAGCGCCAGGGCCGCCGACCACGGCGGCGGCTCGGCCAGCGAGCGGCGCACGCACCAAACGCCGTGCAGCGCCGCCCTAAGCTGGCGAGGGCCTGGACGGTTCAATCGCGCGGCCTGACGCAACAGTGCCTCGCCCTCGCGGATCAGCGCGCGGTTCCAGAGCGCCGGATCCTGCTCCGACAGCGGGACCATCGCGCCCTCGGCGTCCAGTCGCGCAGGCCGGCGGGCCTCGGCGAAACGGACCAGGGCGGCGAAGGCCAGGCACTCGGGCTCGTTCGGCAGCAGTTCGGCCAGCACCGCCGTCAGGCCCAGCATCTCGCGGGCGTAGCCGGCGTGCTGCCCGGTCCCGGCGGCGTCCTCGTGGGCGCGGGCATAGGCGACCTCCAGGGTCGACAGCACGGCCGCCAGCCGTTCGGGCCACGCCTCGGGGCCGGGGACCTCGAACGACACGCCGGCCTGGGCGATCTTCTTCTTGGCGCGGGTCAGGCGCTGGAACATGGCGGCTTCCGCGACCAGGAAGGCGCGGGCGATCTCCTGCACGGTGAGGCCGCAGACCAGCCGCAGAGTCAGGGCCGCGCGGGCCTCGGGCGCGACGGCCGGGTGGCAGCAGACGAAGATCAGCCGCAGCCGTTCGTCGGGGATCAGCCGGGTGTCGGAGGCTAGGATTTCCTCGGCCGAAGCCTCCGGTTCGGGCGCGTCGAGGGGCGTGTTCTGCCTAACGTTCCGCCTACGGATCATATCCAGCGCGCACCGCCGCGCCGTGGCGTAGAGCCAGGCGGGCGGGTCCAGCGGCGGGGCGTCCGGCCAGACGGCCGCAGCCCGCGCGCAGGCCTCGGCATAGGCCTCTTCGGCCAGATCGAGGTCGCGGAAGGCCGCGGCCAGGGCGGCGAGGATCCGCCCCCCGGCCTCCCGCGCGGTCTGGTCTAGAGCGATCAACAGTCCGTCGTCGGGCGCACTTCCACCGAGCCGTCGCCGGCCAGGGGGATGCGCTTGGCGACGGCCATGGCCGCGTCCAGGTCCGGCACCTCGACGATGTAGAAGCCGCCCAGCTGCTCACGGGCCTCGGCCAGCGGGCCGTCGTGCAGGCTGTACTGGCCGCCGGTCTTGCGCAGGGTGGTGGCCGTGTCGGTGCTGTTGAGGCCTGAACCACCGCGCAGGATGCCTTCCTCCTCCATGGCCTTGGCCAGAGCCACGTGGGCGGTGATGATCTCCTCCAGCGCCCGGCCGTTATCGCGGCGATAGAGCTCTTCGTTCTCGTAGATCAGCAGGGCGTATTGCATCGTCCGTCTCCCATGAGCGCGCGGCCATCGCGACGCTTCGACCTGAGAGACGCGCCGGCTCACGCGGATTCGACAGGTCTTGGAAAAAATGTCGAGGGGGGCGCATAACGGAGGCCATGGACGGATCGACCCTCAACACCGCCCCCTTCCGCGACGCCCGCTACGCGCCCCGTGCCCTGGAGGTCGAGCGTCATGGCGAGACGCTGATCCTGCGCAATCCGATGCCCTATTCGGACGCGGTGCGGACGACGACGCAGCCCCTGGCCCGCTGGGCCGCCGAGGCGCCGGACCGGGTCTGGCTGGCGGAGCGCGACGGCGAGGGCTGGCGGACAATCACCTACGCTGAAGCCAAGACGAAGGTCGCGGCCCTGACCGGTGGCCTTGCGGAGCTAGGCCTCTCACGCGGCCAGCCGCTGCTGATCCTGGCCCGCAACGGTATCGACCATGCCCTGATCGCTTATGCCACCATGAGCCTGGGCGCGCCGGCCGCGCCGGTCTCGCCGCAGTACGGGCTGAAGGGCGCGGACCTGACCCGTCTGCAGTATGCCGTCGAGCGCCTGAAGCCCGCTGCCGTCTATGCCGACGACGCCGAGGCGTTCGGCGACGCCCTGGCCGCGCCGTTCCTGGCCGGCCTGCCGGTGGTGGTCAGTCGCAATGCCCGAGCCGGCGACTTGGCCTTTGAGGACTTGCTGAACAGCACGCCGCTCGAGCCGGTCGCCCAGCCGGACGACATCGCCAAGCTGTTGCTGACCTCGGGCTCGACCGGGCGGCCTAAGGCGGTGGTCTGCACCCACGCCAACATCGCGCTGAACGCGGCGCAGATCCAAGGCTGCTACGCCGATCCCGAGCCGCCGGTGCTGGTCAATTCCGCGCCCTGGAGCCACAGCCTGGGGGCCAACGCCATCCTGCACATGGTGCTGCACCGTGGCGGGACGCTGTACATCGACGCCGGCCAGCCGGTGCCGGGGAAGTTCGGCGAGACCGTCCGCAACCTGCGCGAGGTGGCGACGACCTATCACAACATGGTCCCCGCCGGCTGGGGCATGTTCGTCGGCGAGCTGGAGCGCGACGCGGTCCTGGCCGCCAGGTTCTTCGAGACGGTGCGGGTCATTCAGTATGGCGGGGCCTCGATGGCCCAGTCGATCCTCGATCGCGTCCAGGCCGTGGCCGTGCGAACGGTCGGCGAGCGCATCACCTTCGCGGCTGGCTATGGCGCGACCGAGACCGGGCCGACGGCCTGCAACATCCACTGGCTGAACGCCCGCTCAGGCATGGTCGGCCTGCCGACCCCGGGCACTTCGGTGAAGCTGGTCCCGGCCGGCGACGGCGGCAAGTTCGAGATCCGGGTGAAGGGGCCGCAGGTTTCGCCGGGCTATCTGGATCAACCGGAAGCCACCGCCCAGGCCTTCGACGAGGACGGCTTCTACCGCCTGGGCGACGCTGCCCGGCTGGCCGATCCGGACGATCCGGCGGCGGGGCTCGTGTTCGACGGCCGGCTCGTGGAGAACTTCAAGCTGGCCAGCGGCACCTTCGTGGCGGCCGGCGCCCTGCGGGTGGCGGCGGTGTCGGCGATTGGCGGCGTGGTCTCCGACGCGGTGGTCTGCGGCGAGGGCCAGGACGGCGTCGGCTTGATGCTGTTCCTCGACGCCAAGGCCTGCGAGCGGCTGGGCGACGAAGCGGCGGTGAGGACCGCGATCGTCGAGGGCTTGTCGCGGATGAACGCGGCGGCCAAGGGCGGCGGCGGCAAGGTGCTGCGCGCCCTCATCCTGGACGGCGCGCCCGACGCGGCCAGCGGCGAGCTGACCGACAAGGGCTATATCAACCAGGCGATGGCCCGAGACCGGCGACCGCAGGAGCTGGAGCGGTTGTTCGCGACTACGCCGGACGAGGCTGTCCTAGTTCTCTAGCGACCCCGACGCAGATCAGCAGCTGGCCGAAATAGTAGAGGCCCCAGACCGCCAGGCCGGTGACCAGGGTGTCCGGCAACGGACCCGTGCGAGCGAAGATCAGCAGGTCCGAGACCACGAACATCAGCGCGCCCAGGCCGACCGTCTTGAACGGGAAGCGGCTCATCAATGCGGTGGCGGCCATGACCGCCAGGAACGCGCTGTAGGCCACGACGCCGTTGTCGCCGCTGGACAGCAGGCGGGAGGCCCAGACCACGACGGGGGCCAGGACCAGCGGCGCTACCGAACCATGTCGGTAGTGGCGCAGGTAGAGGAACGTCGCCACGAGATGTCCCAGCAGGAACGACACCGCCCCGACCGTCAGGCCGTGGGTCTCCAGCAGCACGTCGCCGCCGGCGCCGAACGCCATGACCGCCGTCAGCAGCCAACCGTCCAGGCTCTTGGCCCGCAGCGCCGCGTGGACCGCCAGCAGCGCCACGCCCGCGCCCTTCCAGACGGTCTCGATCCCCGGCGGCAGGTGTATGGCCCTGGCCGCCAGATAGCTGGCGCCGGCGATCACGGACGCGATCAGCGTCCAGCGCGCGGCCGCGCTCATCCCTTGCATGGAACGTTTCCCCCGATTTTGAGCGCTAGACTGCGACAGCTTCCCGTGCCCACGCAACCTGGGTTGGCGTCCTTGCCGAAATGTCGGAGACAGGAGGCATAAAAGCGGAGGACAGCATGAACGGCGCGGACGCCCTGATCACCACCCTGGCCGACAACGGGGTCGTCGCCTGCTTCGCCAATCCCGGCACCAGCGAGATGCAGTTCGTCTCGGCCCTGGATCGCGAGCCGCGCATGCGCTCGGTGCTCTGCCTGTTCGAAGGCGTGGCGACCGGGGCCGCCGATGGCTACGGCCGCATGGCCGGCAAGCCCGCCTGCACCCTGCTGCACCTGGGTCCCGGCTACGCCAACGGCGCGGCCAACCTGCACAACGCCCGTCGCGCCTATACGCCGGTGGTCAATGTCATCGGCGACCACGCCACTTATCACCGGGGCTTCGACGCGCCGCTGAACAGCGACATCGCCGCCCTGGCCGCGCCCAACTCGCTGTGGGTCAAGTCGGCCGAGAGCGCCGACAGCGTCGGGCCGCTGACCGCCGAGGCCATCGTCGCCAGCTACGGGACGCCCGGCGGCAACGCCTGCCTCGTCCTGCCCGCCGACGCCGCCTGGAACGAGGCTACCGTGAAGGGGCCGGTCGTCACCCCGCCCGCCTTCGCCAAGCCCGACAAGACCGCCGTCGACACCGTCGCCAAGGCTCTGAGCTTCGCCAAGAAACCGGTGCTGCTGCTGGGCTCGGGCGCTTGTGGCGAGGTCGCCCTGGCCGCCGCTGGACGGCTCGCGGCCCACGGCGTGCGCGTGCTGACCGATACCTTCACCGCCCGCCAGGCGCGCGGCGAGGGGCGCTTCCGGCCCGACAAGTTGCCCTATTTCGGCGAGCAGGCCCTGAAGGACCTCGACGGTGTCGACCTGATGATCCTGGTCTCGACCCAGCGTCCGGTGGCCTTCTTCGCCTATCCCGACCGCCCTAGCGTGCTGGTGCCAGAAGGCTGCTCGGTCGAGACCCTGAGCGGTCGCGAGGTCGATGCGGCGGCGGCGTTGAACGCCCTGGCCGACGCGATTGGCGCGCCGGCGGTCGGCGCGGTCGAGGCCTATGCCGCGCCCGAGGCGCCGGCCGGTCGTTTCGACGCCTGGGCCATTGGAGCTTCGATCGCCAAGCACATGCCGGCCGACACGGTGATCTCCGACGACGCGGTGACCGCCGGCCTGCCGATCTTCACCCAGACCAAGGCCGCCCGCGCTCACGAGTGGTTGTCGCTGACCGGCGGCGCGATCGGCCAGGGCATCCCGCTGGCGATCGGCGCGGCCGTGGCCTGTCCGGACCGCAAGGTGCTGGCCCTGACCGGCGACGGCGCGGGCATGTACACGGTGCAGGGCCTCTGGACGATCGTCCGCGAGCAGCTGGACGTCACCGTGGTGGTCTTCGCCAACCACGCCTACCGCATCCTCGGCATCGAGCTGGGCCGCACCGGGGCGGGCAATCCGGGGCCGGCGGCTTCGAAGCTGCTGGACTTGGGCAACCCCCGCATAGACTGGGTGCAGCTGGCCCAGGGCATGGGCATGGCCGCCGAGCGCGCCGAAACGGCCGAAGCCTTCGACGACGCCTTCGCGCGGGCCATGGCCACGCCCGGCCCGCGCCTGATCGAGGCCGCGCTCTAGCGGGGCAGGGCGGCGTCCAGGGCCTGGGCGATGGCGGTCATGGCCGCCAGGTTCGGGTGATAGGGCGCGGCGCCCGGCGCCGGATAGCCGTTCATCCACGGCTCGGCCGCGCAGGCGTCGTGGCCCCGGCTGAATTCCGAGGTGGTGATCACCGTCGCGCCGCCGGCAGTCGCGGCTTCCCGCGTGATCGCCAGCAGCCGGGCGGCCTTGGTCCGGGCGGCGTCGGCGTCCGCCTCTGCCAGCGGCGCGGCGACGCAGGCGCCTCGGGGCGGCAAGATCGTCGGATACTCGATCAGCACGACCCTAGCCCTGGGCGCGCGCTCGCGGATCGCCGCGACCATGCCGGTCATCGCCGTCTTCAGGGCCGCGTAGTCGGCCTCGGTCGGCGAGGATTGCGGTGCGCAATTGGCCTCGCTCCGCTGACGGCACGAGCCGCCATAGAGGCCGCCGACCAGCCCGATGTCGTTGCCGCCGATGGTGACGGTGACCAGCGCCGTGTCGGCCGTCACCGCGTCGATCTGGGCCGGCAGCTCGCCCCACGGCTGGAGGATCGCCGAGGTCTTCGCCCCGCTGCAGCCGACATCGACGAGCGTGAGACCTCGCTTGGTCGCGAGCTGGCTGGCGTAGTTCCGCATCGACCGTGCGCAGCGGACCGGCGCGCCGTCCTGGTACGGCGCGATGCCGAGGCCAGCGGCGTAGGAGCTGCCCATCGAGACGTAGCGCGGACCGGCGTGAGCGGCGGTGGCGAGCAGGGCGAAGGCGAAGGCGAAGGCAAGCGTGCGGATCATGGTCCAAACCTAGCCAGGCCGACGCCCAAAAAGAAAGCCCGCCCGGATCGCTCCGGGCGGGCTGACTTGTTCAAGCTTCAGGCTGGGATCAGCTCTTGACCTTGTTGGTCGGCAGCTTGCAGCCGCCGCCGATGCCCTTGGCTTGGGCGCAGGACAGGAACTCCTTGGCCGCCGGCTTGGCGACGCCCGTCGGATAGCCCAGCACCCAGCCCGGCAGACCGTCCGAGCAGGCGACTTCGACGAAGCCTTCGTTCTCGGTCGAACCGATGATGCGGGCGTCCGACACCTTGCACGAGGCCTTGTTGAAGCCGACCAGGTCCTGGCTCAGGCGAGCGTACTGCGTGTCCTTCTTGGAGAAGGAGCAGCGGTAGCCGTTGAACTCGGCCGTGAGGCAGTCGAACACCGTGCCGCCGGTGGCGGTGAACACGGCGATGGCGCCGTTTTCGCTGCCCTTGCAGCGCAGCTCGACGACTTCCTTCTTCGGGTCGGTGCTCGGCAGCATGCCGTACTTCTCGACGTCGCAGGGGAAGCCGGCCTTGGCCGCCAGCTTGCTGTAGAAGCCGGCCTGCTCGGTCTGAGCGGCGACGGCGTCGGTCATGGTGCAGCCGCCGCCGACGAAGCCGGCTTGGGCGCAGGGGATCGACTTGACGAAGGCGCTGGTGGCCGACGTCTGCTGGTACATGTAGCCCTTGCCGTCCTGACAGGCGACTTCGTAGTAGCTGTCGGTCTTGGTGCTCAGGACGTAGCGCTTGTCCTTGATCACGCAGTTGTTGGCGGCGGCGGTGTTCAGCGCATCGACCAGCTGCAGCTGGGTCTGGCGGTTGGTCAGCTTGCAGCTGACATTGCTGCTTTCTTCATACAGCAGGCAGCTGTTAGCGACGACTTCGCCGTTCAGGTTCATCGGGTTGGTCGTCTGGACGATGTAGCCCGCGCCGCCCTTACAGGCGACTTCGAAGAACGAGTTCTTGGCGCCCGAGCCGATGGCGCGGGTGTTCTCGATATCGCAGTTCACGCCGCTCTTCTTGACGAACGTGGCCAGGCCCGCGCCCGGATTGGCGTTGCCCGGCAGGATGCAGGCCAGGCCGCCCTTCTTGCCGTCCGCACCCGGTTGGCTCGATTCCAGGCAGGTGTAGACCTGCGGGACCGAACCAGCCACGTCCTTCTTGGCGATCATCGCGAAGCCCATGCCTTCGTTACAGGCGACTTCGTAGTAGCGAACCTTCTCCTTGAGCTTCCCCTTGAGCTTGGCCATGCCCTCCTTGTCGCCGTTCAGCTGGTCCTTCGCGGCCTTGGAAATGGCGGCGGAGGCGGCGGCGTCGGAAATGTCCACTTCGCCTTCGCCGATGAAGCGGGCGTCCGAAACGGTGCAGCTCGCGCCGCTGGCCTGGATCAGGGCCGGGGCTTCCTTCATGCCCGTCTCACGCGCCTTGGCGTCGACAGCGGCGGGCTTGCCCTTCTCTTCCTTCGGCGCCGAAATGACAGCGGCGGGAATGAGAATGGCGACCGCGAGGGCGGCCGTCAGACCGATCGCGAAAGGCCTCATGGGTAACATCTCCTGGGTGGATTCCTCGCGCGGACATAAGCGCGTGCTTGTATCAGGGGTCAAGATACCGTCCGACCTGGGCGTGACGATGACCGGGTTTCGGGGCAAAAAATGGGTTGGATCAACGACAAGCGCCGGCTGAACCGGCCCTGAAGGGAACGAAATGCGCGACGGGTTTGAAGACGAAGAGACGACCGAGGTCCCCGAAGTCCGCAAGGCCGGACGGCTGGTCTATCCGTTCGAGACGGCGCCGGAGCAGGGCTCGGGCGACGCGGTCGAGGTCGCGTCGGGCGTGCTGTGGCTGCGGATGCCGCTGGGCGGATCGCTGCAGTTCATCAATGTCTGGGCCATCCAGGACGGCGAGGGCTGGGCGATCGTCGACACCGGCGTCCAGACCCGCGAGACCAGCCAGGCCTGGCGCGACGCCTTTGTCGGCGCCCTGGGCGGCAAACCGGTGACCCGGGTGATCGTCACCCACCTGCATCCCGACCATATCGGCCTGGCCGGCTGGATGACCCGCAAGTTCGACTGCCGGCTGTGGATGACCCGGCTGGAATACTTCCAGTGCCGGATGCTGGTGGCCGACACCGGCCGCGAGGCGCCCGAGGACGGGGTGAAGTTCTTCCACGCCGCCGGCTGGGACGAGGACGCCATCGAGAATTACAAGGCCCGCTTCGGCGGCTTCGGCAAGGCGATCTACGCCCTGCCCGACAGCTATCGCCGGCTGTCGGATGGCGAGGACTTCGACATCGGCGGCAAGACCTGGCGGGTGGTGACGGGGCAGGGGCACTCGCCCGACCACGCCTGCCTGTGGTGTCCCGAGCTGAACGTGCTGATCTCCGGCGACCAGGTGCTGCCGCGCATCTCGTCCAACGTCTCGGTGTTCCCGACCGAGCCGGACGCCGATCCCTTGAGCGACTGGCTGCGGTCGCTGGCCAAGGTCAAGGCGACGGTGCCGGACGAGGTCATCGTGCTGCCGGCCCACAACGACCCGTTCGAGGGCTTGCACACCCGCATCGACGGCTTGATCTCGGGCCACGAGCGCGGCCTGGCGCGCCTGGAGAAGAAGCTGGTCGAGCCCAAGCGGGTGGTCGACACCTTCGGCGCCCTGTTCGCCCGGCAGATCGGACCGGACCTGCTGGGCATGGCCACGGGCGAGGCGCTGGCGCACCTCAACTGCCTGATCGGTCGCGGCAAGATCCAACGCACGGTCGATGGCGAGGGCGTGGCCTGGTACGCGGCTTTTTCTAGTCCAGACTAAAAACACGCGTTTGACATTTCGCGTGCGAAACATAATCTGGCCGGCATGTCCGTGCCCGCCGACCGCCGCCTCATCTTCCTGCTCAACGCCGGCCATCGGCGCGTGCAGCGCTGGATCGAGGGCAAGATGGCGGCCAAGGGCGGGCTGACGGCGGCCCAGTCGGGGGTGCTGTTCTATCTCGGCGAGCGGGACGGGGCGCTGATCGGCGAGGCCGCCGACGCCCTGGACCTGGCCCCCTCGGCCATGACCGGCCTGATCGACCGCATGACCCGCGCCGAACTGGTCGAACGCCGCGCCGACGCCAAGGACGGCCGCGCCATGCGCCTGCACCTGACCGACCGTGGGCGAGAGGCCCGCGTGGCGGCCAAGGCCGGGCTCGACGGCATCAACGCCCACCTGACCGAAGGCTTCACGGACGAGGAGATCGGCGTCGTCGCGCGCTGGCTCGCCAGTCTGCAGACCAAGTTCCCCAAGGGAGAATGACCATGACCGATCAAGTTAAGGTCGAGATCGACGCCGGCGTGATGACCATCACCCTGGCGCGTCCGAAAAAGAAGAACGCCCTCTCCAACGCCATGTATGGCGTGCTGGCCGACAGCCTGGAGCTCGCCGAGAAAGACACCGCCGTCCGCGTCGTGGTCATCCAGGCCGACGGCGACAGCTTCACGGCCGGTAACGACCTGCAGGACTTCGCCGCCCAGGCCACCGGCGCCTTCACGGGCGAGCGCCACGTGATCCGCTTCCTGAAGGCCCTGGCCAACGCCACCCGGCCGCTGGTCGCCGCCGTCCAGGGCCAGGCCGTGGGCGTGGGCACGACCATGCTGCTGCACTGCGACCTGGTGTTCGTCACCCCCGACGCGCGCTTGACCACGCCGTTCGTCAACCTCGCTCTTGTGCCCGAAGCCGCCTCCAGCTGGCTGCTGCCGGCCCGCATCGGCCACGCTCGCGCCTACGCCATGTTCGCGCTGGGCGAGGCGATCGACGGCGGCACGGCGGTCGCCTGGGGCATCGCCAACGGCTCGGCCGAGCTGGGTGACCTGCGCGCCCGCGCCCGCGCCGCCGCCGACCAGCTGGCCAAGCGTCCGCTGGGCGCCCTGACCGTCACCAAGCGCCTGATGCGCGACGCCGAAAAGATCGCCGCGCTGATGGATACCGAGGGCGCGGAATTCGCCGCCCGCCTGCAGACGGCCGAGGCGCGGGAAGCCTTCATGGCCTTCGCCGAACGCAGGGCGCCTGATTTCTCGAAGGTGGGCTAAGCTCCACCGATAACAAAACGATCTGGGAGGATCGCATGGCGGAACGGATCACCTCGCCCTTCGGGGCGAAGTCGACGGCGCGCGAGGTCGTCGCGGGTCATGACCTTTCGGGGCGCGTGGCCATCGTCACCGGCGCGGCCACCGGCATCGGCGTCGAGACGGCGCGGGCCCTGGCCGAGGCCGGGGCGGAGGTGATCATCGCCGCCCGCAAGCCTGAGCTGGGCGAGGAGGTCGCCAACGAGATCAACCAGGGTGTCGGCTCCAAACGCGTCAGCTTCGGCATGGTCGACCTGGCCAGTCTGGAGTCCATCCGCCACTTCGCCCACGTCTGGGGCGATCGGCCGATCGACCTCCTGATCAACAATGCCGGGGTCATGGCCAGCCCGCTGATGCGCACTGCCGACGGCTTCGAGATGCAGTTCGGCACCAATCACCTGGGCCACTTCCTGCTGTCGGTGCTGCTGGCCCCGAACCTGGTCGCCGGGGCCAAGGCCTCGGGCAAGCGCTCGCGGCTGGTGTCGCTGTCGTCGATCGGCCACCGCCGCGCCGGGGTGAACTTCGAGGACCCGAACTACGAGCATCGCGACTACGACAAGTGGGAGGCCTACGGCCAGGCCAAGACCGCCAACAGCCTGTTCGCGGTCGGCTTCGACAAGCGGTTCAAAGGCGAGGGCGTCAACGCCAACGCCGTCATGCCCGGCGGGATCATGACCCCGCTGCAGCGGCACATGTCGATCGAGGAGCAGCGCGCCATGGGCTGGCTGGACGAGAACGACAAGCCGCGCGAGGGCTTCAAGACCACCGAGCAGGGCGCGGCGACCAGTGTCTGGGCCGCGGTCGGCGACGAGCTGGACGGCGTCGGCGGGCTTTATCTGGAAGACTGCAACCAGGCCGTCCCGTGGAGTCAGGAGCGGCCTTGGAATGGCGTCATGCCCCACGCCCTGGACCCCGAGGCGGCCGACCGCTTGTGGGACCTGTCGGTAAAGACCGTCGGAGCCGGCGCCTGATGCAGGACCGCACCGTCCTGCGTCTGGCCGGCGCCGCCGTGCTCGTCGGCTCGGCCATCGATGTCGTCGCGCCGTTCCTGATCTATCCGCACTTGGTCGAGCCGCAGCCGCACCTCGTCTACGTGACCATCGACCTCCTGCTGATGATCGGCATGCTGGGTGTCTGGTCGGCGAGCAAGCGCACGGCCAGCGTCTTGGGCCTGGTTGGCTTCGTGCTGGGCCTGCTGGGCGTGATGCTGGTGCGGACCTCGTCGGCCAAGATCTTCGGCGAGGCCTCGTACATGATCGCCTCCAGCCTCTGGTCGATCGGCATGGTGGTCTGGGCGATCGACCTGCTGCGGGCCAAGGTGTTCCGGATTTCCGCCGGCCTGTGGATCGCGGCGCTCGTCATCGGCCTTGTCGGCGTCGCGCTGAAGGATCACGGTCCCGTCGCGCACGTGGCCAAGATGAGCTTCATCCTCGGCTTCATCGTCGCCGGCGTTCAGCTGATCAAAACGCGTGGAGAACCCGCATGAGCCTGAAGGGCAAGACCCTCTTCGTCACCGGCGCCTCGCGCGGCATCGGCCTGGCCATCGCCCTACGCGCGGCGCGGGACGGGGCCAATATCGTCATCGCCGCCAAGACGGCCGAGGCGCATCCGAAGCTGCCGGGCACGATTTACACGGCCGCCAAGGAGATCGAGGCCGCCGGCGGCCAGGCCCTGCCGCTGGTGGTCGACGTACGCGAGGAGGCCAATGTCCAGGAGGCGGTCGAGAAGGCCGTCGCCCAGTTCGGCGGGATCGACATCTGCGTGAACAACGCCTCGGCCATCTCGCTGACCGGGACGCTGTCGACCGACATGAAGCGCTACGACCTGATGCATCAAATCAATACGCGCGGCACGTTCCTGACCTCCAAGACCTGCATCCCCTCCCTGAAGAAGTCGGCCAATCCGCACGTGCTGATGCTGTCGCCGCCGCTGGACATGTCGCCGCGCTGGTTCGGGCCGCATGTGGCCTACACCATGGCCAAGTTCGGCATGTCGATGTGCGTGCTGGGCATGGCCGAGGAGTTCAAGGCCGACGGCATCGCCTTCAACGCCCTGTGGCCGCGCACCGGCATCGCCACCGCCGCCATCCAGTTCGCCCTGGCCGGCGAGGAAGGCCTCAAGCACTGCCGCACGCCGGAGATCATGGCCGACGCGGCCTATGCGATCTTCAACAAGCCCTCGCGCGAGCTGACCGGCCAGTTCCTGATCGACGACACGTTCCTCTACGGCGAGGGCGTGCGCGACTTTGACCAGTACAAGGTCGATAAGGGCGCGACCCTGATGCCGGACTTCTTCGTGCCGGAAACCAGCGAGCCGCCGCCGGGGGTTAAGATCGGCTAGCGCTTCTTCTTGGAGGTCGCGGCCCGTGCGGCGACCTCCAGCGACTTGCGCGACCATTCCAGCAGGAAATCCTGGTCGTCCAGCGCCTCGGCCGGGGCGGTCCAGTAGGCCATCGGCTTGTCGTGGCCGAACGGCGCGAAAGGGTGGGAGCCGGCGGCTTCGAACTCGAGCTTCAGGGCGTCGTCGCCCTTGAGGTACAGGGTGTCGTCGTCGATCAGCGCGAAGAACAGGCCGTTCGCATAGACGCCGACTCCGCCGAACATCGAGCGCGAGGTGATGTGGCCCAGCGGGGCCAGTTGCTCCAGAACGAAGTCCCGATAGTCCGCAGAGACCGCCATGCCCGTTTCCGTCCGTCCCGCCACGCCGTCCGACGCCGCCCTGATCCACCAGTTCATCCTCGATCTGGCGGACTATGAAAAGCTGCTTGACACGGTGCAGGCGACGGAAGCCGACACGGCGGCCGCGTTGTTCGGTCCCCAGGCGCGGGCCTCTGCCGACATCGCCGAGATCGACGGCCAGCCGGTCGGCTTCGCCCTGTGGTTCTACAACTACTCGACCTTCGTCGGCCGCCACGGAATCTATCTGGAGGACCTGTTCGTGCGGCCGTCGGCGCGGTGTTCGGGCGCGGGCAAGGCGCTGCTGGCCAACCTCGCCAAGCGCTGCGTCGACGAGGGGCTAGGTCGCCTGGAATGGACGGTGCTCGACTGGAACGCCCCGTCGATCGCCTTCTATGACAGCCTCGGCGCGGCCGCGATGGACGAGTGGATCATCCGCCGCCTGACCGGCGACGGCATCAAGAAGCTCGCGGGGCTACTCTAGCCGGTCGGCCTTGCGCAGGTCGGGGAACAGGAAGGCCCACAGGGCCGTGACCGCCATGGCCCCGACGCCGCCGAACACCGCGGCGCCGATCGGGCCGAGCAGCCAGGCCATGGCTCCGCTCTCGACCTCGCCGAGTTCGTTGGAGGCGCTGATGAACACGCCCGAGACGGCGGCGACGCGGCCGCGCATGGCGTCCGGGGTGACGATCTGCACCAGGGTCTGGCGGACATAGACGCTGAGCATGTCGGCCCCGCCCAGCACGGCCAGGGCCGCGACCGACAGCCATTCCAGCTTCGACAGGCCGAACACCACCGTGGCCAGGCCGAAGACCGCGACACCGGCAAACATGATCCGGCCGGCGTGGCGGCGGATCGGGCTGCTGGCCAGATAGACGCCGACCACAGTCGCGCCAATCGCCGGGGCCGCGCGCAGCAGGCCAAAGCCGCCGGGACCGATGTGCAGAACGTCCTTGGCGAACACAGGCAGCAGGGCCGTGGCCCCGCCCAGGATCACCGCGAATAGATCCAGCGAGATCGAGCCGAACACGATCTTGTTGTTCCAGACATAGGAGAGGCCCTCCTTGATCAGCTCGACGCGCGAGCCGGGCTGGGTCTCGGGCTTGGTGTTCTTGCGGATCATCAGGGCCAGGACCGAGGCCACCAGGTAGAGACCCAGCGAAGTCCCGAAGGCCAGAGCCGGCGAGTGGATCAGCAGCAGGCCGCCGAGCGCCGGGCCCATGATCGAGCCGCCCTGCCAGGACAGCGAGTTCCAGGCGATGGCGCGCGGCAGCAGCGGGCGCGGCACCAGCATCGGCCCCATGGCGCTGCTGGCGGGCGACAGGAAGGCGCGGCTGGCCCCGAACATCACGGAGACGGCGAAGATCGGCCACAGGGCGTGCGAGCCCATCAGGGCCAGGGTCAGCAGCACGCTGGCGCTGATCGCGTCCAGGCACAGCGTGGCGGCGACGATCAGCTTGCGGGTCCGCCGGTCGGCGGTCTCGCCGGCCAGCAGGGTCAGCAGGAACAGCGGCAGGAACTGGGCCAGGCCGATCATGCTGACCATGAACGCCGACTCCCCGACCGAGTGGGTCAGGCGGGCGATGGCGTAGACCTGCCAGCCCAGGGCCACCGACTGGATCTGCACCCCCAGGGTGGAGACGAACCGCGCCACCCAGAAGAGGAGGAAGTCATGCTCCCGCAACAGGGCGCGGGTAGACGTGTCGGGTGCGGGTTCGGCGGGCTCGGACATCGGCCCGCAACATAGGGCCAAGTCGCCGCACCGCAACGTTATTGACCTGAGAAAGCCTTGGCCCTACAGCGCGCGCATCTTTTGGGAGTTTCAGGCGATGCGACGCCTTCGACGAATGACGCGCGAACGCGCCACGATCTGACGCCCTCCCGGTCGCGCCTTCGCGTCGGGAGCCCCCGACGCCCTTTCGCATTTCCCGAAGGCCGATGACCTCCGTTCAAAAGTCCATTTCTCCCGCCGCCTATCCGCCCTTGGTCCAAGAGACCCCGGCGATGGAAGCGGCCGTCACCCATCTGATCGACCGGGTGTTCGGCCCGGGCCGCTTCGCCAAGTCGTCCGAGCGCCTGCGCGAGGGCAACACCTTGCTAGCCGACTGCTCGTTCGTGGCCCTGCGCGATGGCGCGCCTGTCGGCTGCTGCCGCATGTGGCCGGTGACCATCGGCGGCGAGCCGGTGGCGTTCCTGGGTCCGCTGGCCGTCGATCCCGACGAGCGCAGCGCGGGCCTGGGCCAGGCCCTGGTCGAGAGCGCCGTCGAGGCCGCCCGCGCCGCCGGCTGGCGCGCGGTGCTGCTGGTCGGCGACGGCCCCTATTTCGGCCGGGTCGGCTTCACCAACGCCCACACGGCCGGCGTCGTCCTGCCGGGACCGGTGGACCAGCGCCGCGTGCTGCTGTTGCCGCTGCGTCAAGCTGGGGACGAAGGTCTGTCGGGTCTCGTCGCGATCGATCCGCGCGCTTGAGCCAGGCGGCCGATAGGCCTAACTGATCAGCGATGACCGATGCCCCCAAAGCTGGACTGGAAGGCGTCGCCCAAGCCGCGAAAGCGGCGGGCGGACGCGGCCTGCCGCCGGTGCATCTGTGGAACCCGCCCCATTGCGGCGAGATCGACATCCGCATCCGCAAGGACGGGGTCTGGTTCCACGAGGGCACGCCGATCGGTCGCGAGGCGCTGGTGCGGCTGTTCTCGACCGTGCTGCGGCTCGATCCGGACGGCTATCACCTGGTCACGCCGGTCGAGAAGATGAAGATCACGGTGGAGGACGCGCCGTTCATCGCCACGCGCGTGGATCGTGAAGGCGAGGCGCTGATCTTCCAGACCAATGTCGGCGACACGGTCAAGGCCGGGCCGGACAATCCGATCCGCGTCGAGATCGACGCCGAGACCGGCGAGCCGCGTCCCTATGTCCACGTCCGTAGGGGGCTGGAGGCGCTGATCGCCCGGCCGGTGTTCTACGAGCTGGCCGAGATGGCGCGGGAGCAGGGCGACGTCTGGGGCGTGACTTCGAACGGGGCCTTCTTCCCGATCGCGCCGGCGGGAGCCGTTCCCGCATGACGCCCAATACCCTGCAGGGGAGCGAGCGCCGCGCCTGGATCACCAGCCGCCTGCATCCGATCTCGGAGTACGACCCGAGCCTGGCCGACCCGAAGAAGTCCGACTACGACCTCAATCCGGGTCTGAAGGTCGACAATCCGCACGCCCTGCGTCCGGCCGCCGTGCTGGTGGGGCTGATCGAGCACGAGGACGGTCTGACCGTCCTGCTGACCCGCCGTTCCGACACCCTGCGCAGCCACACCGGCCAGATCGCCTTCCCCGGCGGTCGCTGCGATCCGGGCGAGACGCCCTGGCAGACGGCCCTGCGCGAAGCCCAGGAAGAGGTGAACCTCGACCCGGCCTGCGTGACCGTGGCGGGTCTGCTGCACGGCTACCAGACGGTGACCGGCTTCCATGTCACGCCCGTGGTCGGCTTCATCGATCCGAAGGCGACCTTCGTGGCCAGTCCCGAGGAAGTGGCCGACGTCTTCGAGACGCCGTTCGCCTTCCTGATGGATCCGGACAACCATCAGCGCCAGTCGCGGGAGGCTCCCGACGGCGCGCGACGTCATTTCTATGCGATGCCCTGGAACGACCGGTTCATCTGGGGGGCGACGGCCGGCATGCTCCGGTCGCTGTACGAAGCGCTTTACGACGAAAGCGGACGGACACCCTCCGAATAGGGTGTTTCCGATCTGGTAGAGCCAGGGCTACTTGGCCTAACAATGACGCCCCGTTTCAGGGGCCAAGACGCGTACTTGTGGGAGTTCGGCGTTGAGCAGTGAATCGATCGGCATCCAGCCCTGGATGGCGCTACCGGAGACCAAGGCCGTGTTCGCGGCCCTGGAGGCGCGCGGCTATCCCGGCTGCGCCCGTTTCGTCGGCGGCTGCGTGCGCAACGCGGTCATGGACAAGCCTGTCGACGACATCGACATCGCCACCACCCTGACGCCGGACCTGATCATCGACGCCCTGGAGCAGGCGGGCCTGCGGGCCATCCCGACCGGCGTCGACCACGGCACCATCACCGCGCTGTCGGGCGGCCGGCCCTATGAGATCACCACCCTGCGCAAGGACGTCTCGACCGACGGCCGCCGGGCGGTGGTGGCCTTCACCCAGGACTGGGGCCAGGACGCCGAGCGCCGCGACTTCCGCTTCAACGCCCTCTATGCCGACCTTGAGGGGCGCGTCTACGACCCGACCGGCGAGGGGATCAAGGATGCGCGCGAGGGCCGGGTGGTGTTCGTCGGCGATCCGATGACCCGCATCCGCGAGGACTATCTGCGCATCCTGCGCTTCTTCCGCTTCCAGGCCTGGTACGGCAAGGGCGACGCCGACCAGAAGGCCCTGGCCGCCTGCAAGGCGCTGAAGGGCATGGTCTCGGGTCGCGCCGCCGAGCGCACCCAGAAGGAGCTGATGAAGATGCTGGCCGCGGAGGACCCGCGTCCGGCCCTGCGTCTGATGGGCGCTACCAGCGTGCTGTCCTCGATCCTGCCGCAGGTGAAGTCCCTGGCCCGCTTCGAGGCCCTGGTCGCCATCGAGACCGAGCAACTGTTCGAGAACGACCCCGACCTGCGCCTGGCCGCCCTGATCCCGGACGATCCCAAGCAGGCCGCCGACCTGGCCGAGCGCCTGCGCCTGCCCAACAATGTCCGCGACCGCATTGTCGACGCCGTGGGCAAGAACCCGCGCGTCGTCTCGTGGATGAGTCCGCGCGAGGCCCGCCGGGCGGTATATGGCCTGGGCGTGCGGGCGTTCAGCGATCGGATCAAGCTGGCCTGGGCCGGTTCGGGCCGCGACTCGACGGCGCCTCAATGGCGGGCCCTGCTGGCCCTGGCCGAGACCTGGAACCCGCCGGCCTTCCCGCTGTCGGGCGACGAGGTCATGCAGGCCGGCGTGCCCAAGGGGCCGCTGGTCGGCGAGGTGATGCGCGAGGTCGAGATCTGGTGGATCGACCAGGACTTCATCGAGGACAAGTTCAGCGCGATCGAGCGCCTGAAGGCGGTCGCACAAGGGATGGTCTACTGACATGAAGATCGGCCTGCTCGAGACCGGTAACCCGCCCGGCGACCTCGCGGACACCCACGGCAGCTACGCGGCGATGTTCGAGGCGCTGCTGGGTCCCGAGCACACCTACCGCGTCTACGACGTCCAGAAGGGGGAGCTGCCCGCCGACCCGGCCGAGAACGACGCCTATGTCATCACCGGCTCGGCGGCCGGGGTCTATGACCCGCTGCCCTGGATCGAGCCGCTGAAGGCGTTTCTCGTCCAGGCCAAGGGCGAGCAGCCGATGGTCGGGGTGTGCTTCGGCCACCAGATCATGGCCGAGGCGTTCGGCGGCAAGGCCGAGAAGTCCGACAAGGGCTGGGGCGTGGGTCTGCAGGCCTATGCGGTCGAGGTCCAGGAACCGTGGATGGACAGCGCGGCCCACGTCGCCGTGCCGGGCTCGCACCAGGACCAGGTGACGACCCTGCCGCCCGGCGCGCGGGTGCTGGCCGGCAGCGCGTTCACGCCCTACGGCATCCTCGCCTATGACGACGCCAAGGCGATCTCGATGCAGTTCCACCCCGAGTTCTCGCCGGCCTACGCCAAGGCGCTGATCGAGGCGCGGCGCGGCACGCGGTTCACGGACGAGCAGGCCGATGCGGCGATCGCCAGCCTGAGCGCCGACAACGACGCCGCGCGGATGGCCGCGTGGATCGGCGGATTCCTCAAGCAGGAAACCCAAGGCTAAGCGGGAACGTTACCGTCCCGGTGCAATCCGGGAGGTCCGTCCATGCGTATCGCTACCGTCGTGATCCTGGCCGGAACCCTGGCCGCCGCCGGTGCGGTCGTCGCCAGCGTCCAGGCCGCGCCTGAAGCCAAGCCGGCTCCGGCGCCGGTGGCGCTGAAGACCGCCGCCAGCTTCCAGTCGATCACCGACCCTGCCGCGCGGTCGGTCGCCCTGTTCCAGGAGGCCGGCAAGGTCATCCAGAGCCCGCGCTGCCTGAACTGCCACCCGGTCCAGCGCGCTCCGACCCAGGGCGATAACCTGCATCCGCACAATCCGCCGATGGTGGCTGGCGACAGCGGCCACGGCCCGGCCGGCATGCCGTGTTTCTCGTGCCATACGGCCGCCAACGTCCCGACCTGGGGCGCGGACATCAAGAGCATCCCCGGCGATCCCAAGTGGGGCCTCGCGCCAGTCGAGATGGCCTGGCAGGGCAAGTCGCTGGGTCAGATCTGCGCCCAGATCAAGAACCCCTCGACCAACGGCGGCAAGTCGATGGCCGAGCTGCATCACCACATGGCCGAAGACCACCTGGTCGGCTGGGCCTGGCGCCCCGGCGCGGGCCGCGTTCCGGCCCCTGGCACGCAGGCGCAGTTCGGCGAGCTGATCAAGGCGTGGATCGACACTGGGGCCAAGTGCCCTAAGGCCGCCTGAGGCTTTCCAGATAGGCGGTGAACATGTCGGCCATGGCGTCGGCATGCGCGACGATCTCGGCGTCCGTGCGCGGCGTTTCCGAGAAGACGCTAGCCACTTCCTTGAGCGTCATCTTGATCAGGTCGGCGGCCTGAACGCACTTGGCCTCGGGCGTATCCGGCAGGACCTCGCGCATGAACCTCAGGATGATGCCGACGCCGGACGCGCGGGCCTCGGTGGCTTCGGGCGCATCGCGATAGAGCGGGGCAGCGTCGTTCAAGGCTGTACGCATCTGCGCCTCCTCGCACTCCGAGCGCACGAAGGCGTGGACCAGGGCGCGCAGGCGCTCCAGCGGTGGGCGCGCGCCGTCCTCCAGGATCGAGCGCAGCAGATCGGTGGTCTGGCGCCACTCGTCGCTCTGCAGTCGGAATAGGATCGCGGCCTTGTTGGGGAAGTATTGGTAGACCGAGCCGACGCTGACCCCGGCCTTGTCGGCGACCCGGGCGGTGGTGAAACGCGCCGCGCCCTCCTTGGCCAGAACCTGAACAGCCGCCTCCAGGATCGCCGCCACCAGCTCGGCCGAGCGGGCCTGCTTGGGCTGCTTTCGTGAGGAAATACGGGGGCTTGGGTGGTCGGGCATGGAGGCGTCCGGCAACGCGAATAGGAAACCTGACGAATTAGTCGCATTTCTGGGGTCGGCGCAACACCGCGCTTTTGGAGACCTCCATGAACACCCTGATCAAGCTGGGTCCGCTGCTGGACCGCCTGTTCGGCCTGAGCGAAGCGGCGCGTCCCGTCTTCTCCGGCGTGCCCGCCGCCGAGCGCGAGCGGCTGATGCGCAGCAAGACCGAATATCTCGAACTCTACGGCCACCTGAAGGAGTTCCCCCTGGCGGTGTCGCGCGAAACCGGCGCGCTGCTCTACATGCTGGCCCGCTCGATCGGCGCGAAGACCATCGTCGAGTTCGGAACCTCGTTCGGCATCTCGACCCTGCACCTGGCCGCGGCCGTGCGCGACAATGGCGGCGACGGCCGCGTGATCACCACCGAGTTCGAGGTGTCCAAGGCCGAGCGCGCCCAGGAGCACTTCGTGGCCGGCGGCGTCAGCGACCTGATCGAGATCCGCCTGGGCGACGCCTTGCAGACCCTGGCCATCGACCTGCCCGAGACCATCGACCTCGTCCTGCTGGACGGCGCCAAGGCGCTCTACCCGGAGGTTCTGGCCCTGCTGGAAAGCCGCCTGCGCCCCGGCGCGCTGATCGTCGCCGACAATGCCGACTACGCCCCGGAATATCTGGCCCGCGTGCGCTCGACCGAAGCCGGCTACCTGTCGCTGCCGTTCGACGAGGACGTCGAGCTGTCGATGAAGCTCTAGACCCTTAGGGCCACTTCACGGCCGGCGGCATCGAGCTGAGGATCGACTCGACATTGCCGCCGGTCTTGAGCCCGAACATCGTGCCGCGGTCGTAGAGCAGGTTGAACTCGACATAGCGGCCGCGCTGGACCAGTTGCTGCTCGCGCTCGTCCGGCGTCCAGGCCTCGCCCATCCGGCGGCGGACCAGTTCCGGATAGATCTCCAGGAACGCCTTGCCGACGTCCTGGGTGAAAGCGAAGTCCCGATCCCAGTCGCCGCTGTCGTGGTGGTCGTAGAAGATGCCGCCGATGCCGCGCGGTTCGTTGCGGTGGGGCAGGAAGAAGTACTCGTCGCACCAGGCCTTGTACTTGGCGTGCCACTCCGGATCGTACTTGTCGCAGGCCCGCTGGTAGGCGGCGTGGAAGTCGATGGCGTCGGGGAAGTCCTGCTGACGCTGATAGCCGAGCAAGGGCGTCAGGTCGCCGCCACCGCCGAACCAGCTCTTCGTCGTGGCGATGAAGCGGGTGTTCATGTGCACGGCCGGCACGCGCGGATTGGTCATGTGCGCGATCAGGCTGATCCCCGTGGCGAAGAACCGGGGATCGTCGGCAGCGCCCGGCATGTTCTTGGCCATCTCGGGCGTGAAGGTCCCGTGCACCGTCGAGACGTGGACGCCGACCTTCTCGAACAGCCGCCCGTGCATCATGCCCATGACGCCGCCGCCGCCGGCCGGGCGGTCCCAGGGCTTTTTCTCGAAGCGGCCGGGTTCGCCGGGATAGAGATCGGCCGGAGCCTCGTCCTCCAGCCGTTCGAATTCCGCGCAGATCTGGTCGCGCAGGCTTTCGAACCAGGCGCGGGCCTTGGCCTTCTTGGCGTCGAGGGAGAGTTCGGTGCTCATGCCGTCCGATTAAAGCGCCGCGCGCCCGGGTGCAAATCCAAGGGCGGTATTCGACAATATCGAGGCGGCGACCCCATATAGGCCAACGTTTCCGCACCTCGGAGTTTCGCCATGCCCGCCGCCAAATCCGCCGCCTCGAACACCTGGATCGCCTCGGGCGTCCGCACGCCGTTCGCCAAGGTCGATGGGCCGCTGGCCTCATACGACGCGATCGAGCTGTCGGCGCCGGTGGTGAAAGCGATGCTGGCCAAGGGCGCGCGGCCGGACTTCGCGGTCTGGGGCACGGTCATTCCGAACCTGACCTGGAGCAACCTGGCGCGCGAAGTGCTGCTGGACGCCGGGGCCGACCCGACCATTCCGGCCTTCTCGACCATCATGGCCTGCTCGACCAGCATGATCGGTGCGATCGAGGCGGCCGGCATGATCGATGGGCGCGGTCGCGATCTCGCCCTCGTCGGCGGCGTCGAGAGCATGAGCCGGGTGCAGATCGGCCTGTCGGTCGCGCTGTCGGACTGGATCCGCAAGTTCCAGGGGGCCAAGACGGGCCAACAGCGCCTGTCGGCCCTGGGCGCGCTGAACCTGAAGGACGTCAAGCTCTTCATCCCCAAGGTCGCCAACCGGGTCACGGGCCTGTCGATGGGCGAGCACACCGAGATCACCGCCAAGGAGTGGAACCTGTCGCGCGCCGACCAGGACGCTCACGCCTTGTCCAGCCACCAGGGCGCGGTGAAGGGCTGGGAGCAGGGCTTCTTCGACGACCTGGTCATCGAGATCGGCGGCGCCAAGCGCGACACCATCCCGCGCAAGGACTCGACCCTGGAGAAGCTGGCCAAGCTTGGTCCCGCCTTCGACAAGACCAGCGGCAAGGGCACGCTGACGGCCGGCAATTCCTCGCCGCTGACCGACGGCGCGGCCGCGATCTGGGTTGGCTCCGAGGCCGGCATGAGCCGCCTGCCGGGCGAGACGCCGAAGGTGAAGATCGTCGACTACGAGGTCACCTCGATCGACCTGCGCCACGAGGGCCTGCTGATGGCCCCGGCCTATGGCGTGCCGCGCATGCTGGCCCGCAACGGCATGACCTATGCGGATGTCGGCCTGTGGGAGATCCACGAGGCCTTCGCCGCCCAGGTGCTGTCGCACATCGCCGCCTGGGAGAGCGCCAAGTTCCTGAGCGAGAAGGCCGGCGTCACCGCGCCTATGGGGGCGTTCCCGCGCGAGCGCATGAACCCGTTCGGCGGCTCGCTGGCCCTGGGTCACCCGTTCGGGGCCACCGGGGCGCGGATCCTCAGCCAGGCGGTGAAGGAACTGGCCGCCCGACCGAAGGGCGAGCGCGCGATCGTCAGCATCTGCGCCGACGGCGGCCAGGGCACGATGATGCTGCTCGAAAGCGCCTGATTAGGTCAGCGCCGTGAAGATCAGGGCCACGACGGCGACGTCGAAGATGCGGATGGCGACGGACAGCATGCGAAAACCCGTGGGCGATGAATTCACCAACGATTAAGCAAGACTGGCGCCAACCCTTCGGTTCCCGCTGATGGCTCTGTTCTTCGACGCCGCCTGGTACGACGACCGCCTCGCCGAGCGCGGTCTGTCGCGCACGATCCTGGCCGCCGCCGCCGGCCTGAGCGAGGCGGATCTCGCCCTGGCCTTCAAGGACCAGCGCGAGCTGTCGGTGCGGGAAGTGTCTGTCTTCGCGGAGCTTTTGGGTGTCGCGCCGGCCGAGGCGGCGTCCCATGCGGGCGTGCGGCCGCCACCCGCTAGCGATAGCCAGCGTATCGCCGCACTAGAGGCGCGGGTGGCCGCGCTCGAGGCGGAGGTGGCTCGCCTGAAAGGCTAGATCTTGGTCTTCTTCAGCAGGCCCGTTTGGGGACGGCGATCGGCGGGGCCGGAATATTCCGTCCCGAGATAGGTCGATCTGGCCGCGTCGAGCACTTCCTGCCCACCGCGCAGGCCGCGTTTTTGTCCAGGTTGGCCCATGACGTGAGCGGCGAAGGCGGCGAAGCCTTCACGGCGCGGCGGGGGTTCCTGGCGCGGTGGGGGGGCGTCTTCCTCCACGACAAAGACGACCTCTTCTTCGGTCTCGTGACGATGGCCATCGCGCGGCGCCGGCAAGGCGCGGCGCGCGGGACCAGGGCGTCGAAGAGGATCGATCGGGCCGTTCATACCCGAATTCGTAGAGCCGAGACGGTTAAGAACGGCTGGACTGTCGTGGTTAAGACTTGTTCGCCAATTTCGCGAGCTGCTCCTGCATCGCTTCCATCTGGCGCTTCAGCTCGGTCAGGGAGTCGTCGCTGGCCGGGGCGGCGGGCGCGGGGGCCGGCTGCGGTTCGGCCTGGGCGCCGCCGTCTTCCGGACGCACATAGGCGAACGGCGAGAACATCTTCATGGCCCGGTCGAACAGCGCCATGTTCTGGCGGATCTGCTCTTCATAGACGCCCATGCCGGGGATCTTGCCGGGGGCTAGCCCTGCGAACTGGCCGCGCATGCGCTCCTGCTGCTTGGAGAAGCTCTCCAGCGACATTTCCAGGTACGACGGCAGGAAGGCCTGCATCGAGTTGCCGTAGAAGCCGATCAACTGGCGCAGGAACTGGATGGGCAGCAGGTTCTGGCCGCCGCCGCGGTTCTCTTCCTCGAAGATGATCTGGGTCAGGACCGAGCGGGTGATGTCGTCATTGGACTTGGCGTCATAGACCACGAAGTCGACGCCTTCCTTCACCATGTCCGACAGGTGTTCGAGGGTCACGTAGGACGACGAGGCCGTGTTGTAGAGGCGACGGTTGGCGTATTTCTTGATGATTACGCGCTGCCCGGCCGCCTTCTCGGCGCCGGCGGTCTTTTCGCCTTGTTCAGGGTTCTCGGACATTTCGTTCCCTAGGGTAGCGGTTACGCCCGCTTCTCGCACCGCACTATCGCTAATGCAAAGGCATGGCGCCAGTGGTCTGATGACTTGGAGCTGTCGCCAAGCCGTGAAAATGTGCCCGTGACGAACGCCGTCGCGGTGTGCATGTTGGATGCTGCATCGCAAAAGCACGGGCGCCGCAACCGCGAAGGCGTCACGTCAGAACGTCACGGGAGCTTTCCATGAGCGACATCGTCATCGTCTCCGCCGCGCGCACGCCGGTCGGCTCGTTCAACGGGGCGCTGTCCAGCCTGCCCGCCTCGGACCTCGGCAAGATCGCCATCCAGGCCGCCGTCGAGCGCGCCGGCATCGCCCCCGCCGACGTCGATGAAGTGATCCTGGGCCAGGTGCTGCAGGCCGCGGCCGGCCAGGGCCCCGCCCGCCAGGCCTCGGTCAATGCCGGCATCCCGGTGCAGAGCCCGGCCTGGAGCCTGAATCAGTTGTGCGGCTCGGGCCTGCGCGCCGTGGCCCTGGCGGCCCAGCAGATCGCGGCCGGCGACGCCAAGATCGTCGTGGCCGGGGGCCAGGAGAGCATGAGCCAGGCCCCGCATGCGCAGAACCTGCGCGGCGGCCAGAAGATGGGCGACCTGGCCTTCGTCGACACCATGATCAAGGACGGCCTGTGGGACGCCTTCCACGGCTACCACATGGGTCAGACGGCCGAGAACATCGCCAACCGCTGGCAGATCACCCGCCAGGACCAGGACGTCTTCGCCGTCGCCAGCCAGAACAAGGCCGAGGCCGCCCAGAAGGCCGGCAAGTTCGACGACGAGATCGTCCCGGTCACCATCAAGGGCCGCAAGGGCGACACGATCGTCGACAAGGACGAGTTCATCCGCCACGGCGCGACGATCGAGAGCGTCCAGGGCCTGAAGCCCGTGTTCCAGAAGGAAGGCTCGGTCACCGCCGCCAACGCCTCGGGCCTCAATGACGGCGCCGCCGCGCTCGTCCTGATGACCGCCGACGAAGCCGCCAAGCGCGGTCTCAAGCCCCTGGCTCGCATCGTCTCGTGGGCCAATGCCGGCGTCGAGCCCGAGATCATGGGCACCGGCCCGATCCCGGCCTCGAAGAAGGCGTTGGAAAAGGCCGGCTGGACCGTCGCCGACCTCGACCTGGTGGAAAGCAACGAAGCCTTCGCCGCCCAGTCGCTGTGCGTCGTCCGCGAGCTGGGCCTCGACCCGGCCAAGGTCAATGTCAACGGCGGCGCCATCGCCATCGGCCACCCGATCGGCGCTTCGGGCGCGCGGATCCTGACCACCCTGCTGCACGAGATGAAGCGCTCGGGCGCCAAGAAGGGTCTCGCCACCCTCTGCATCGGCGGCGGCATGGGCGTGGCCATGTGCGTCGAGGCGGTCTGACCTAGAACCAAGAGGGATCGCATGTCCGTCTGTCGGAAGGCGCTGCTCGGCGCCCTTTGCGCCGTGGCGATGGCTTCCGTCGCCTCGGCGGCGGACATGACGATCTATCAGGTCAAACCGTCCGAAGCCGATCCGGCCGTGACGCAGTTCGACGAGGCCAATCTCGTCCTGCGTCCGGCCAAGGTGGCGGCGGGGACGCCCCTGGTGGTGTTCCTGCCCGGCACCAACGGTCGACCGGCCGGCGGACGTCTCGTGCTGCAGGCCGCCGCCGAGCAGGGCTATCCGGCGATCGGCCTGCAATACAACAACACGCCGGCGGTGGTGCAGGTCTGCCCGCGCGACCCGGACCCGGCCTGTTCGTCGGACTTCCGCCGCATGCGGCTGTTCGGCGATGGCCCGTCCAAAGCCGCCAACAACAGCCGGGCGGAGTCCATCCAGGCCCGCCTCGTGGCCCTGCTGGTCAAGCTGGACAAGGACCATCCCGGCGAGGGTTGGGGCGGCTATCTGAAAGGCGGCGCGCCGGACTGGAGCCGGATCGTGGTCAGCGGCCTGTCGCAGGGCGCGGGCATGGCCGCCTGGATCGCCCACCAGACGCCGGTGGCGCGGGTCGTCTTGTTCTCCAGTCCCTGGGACTTCACCCAGCCCGGCCAGACGCTGGCGCCCTGGATCGACGGCCCGGGCGCGACCCCGGCCACGCGCTGGTACGCCGCCTATAATAGCCGCGAAATGACCGCCGACCTCCTGGCCCAGAGCTACCGCCGCCTGGGCGTGCCGGCCGACCACGTGCGGGTCTTCAAGCTGGACCTGCCGCCGGGCGCGCCGGAAAATGCTCCGAACCCGTATCATGGGGCCGGCATCCGCGATCCGCGCTACATCGAAGACTGGCGTTTTCTCTACGGCAAGCCGGGCTAAGGTGCCTGAGTCGGGACTATTTCAACGCCCGCGCTGACGGGCGGCGGATCGAGAGAGGAAGGCATTCCATGACGAGAGTTGCGTTCGTGACGGGCGGCACCCGCGGCATTGGTCGAGCGATCTGCGAACGGCTGATCGCCGATGGTCACAAGGTGGCGGCGGGGTATTCCGGGAACGAGGAAGCGGCCGCGGCCTGCGCCAAGGAACTGGGCGTGATGGTCGTGAAGGGCAATGTCGGCCACTTCGAGGACTGCCAGGCGGCCGTGAAGAAGGTCGAGGCCGAACTGGGTCCGGTCGAGATCCTGGTCAACAACGCCGGCATCACCCGCGACGGCATGCTGCACAAGATGACCTACGAGCAGTGGTCGGAAGTGATCCGGGTCAACATGGACTCGGCCTTCAACATGACCCGCCCGGTGATCGAGGGCATGCGCGACCGCGGCTGGGGCCGCATCGTCAACATCAGCTCGATCAACGGCCAGAAGGGTCAGATGGGCCAGACCAACTATTCGGCCGCCAAGGCCGGCCTGATCGGCTTCACCAAGGCCCTGGCGCTCGAGAACGCCAAGAAGGGCGTCACGGTCAACGTGATCTGCCCCGGCTATATCGACACCGAGATGGTGGCGGCGGTGCCGGAGAACGTGCTGGCCCAGATCATCGCCGGCATCCCGGTCGGCCGCCTGGGCAAGGGCGAGGAGATCGCCGACATGGTCTCGTTCCTGTCGGGCGAGCGCGCGGGTTTCGTGACCGGCGCCACGCTCAGCCTCAACGGCGGCCAATACATGGCCTGATCCCAGGTCTCGACGGACTTCCCCGAAGCCAAGGCTTGACGCCGACTGTTGCGGTTGGGCCTCATGCCGCCGGCTTCGGGGTTTGGACGTTAACGCGTCCAAGATTCGCCCCAGTCGGCGGGCAGTACGGGTCGCATGAAATTCTGTAAGGCGGAGTTGGCTGATTTCGGGGCCCGGGCGGCCCTGGCGATCGCCGCTCTGATGGTCATGGCGGCGTCCGCGAACGCCCAGCAGATGCCGCACTCGCTGCGGGATGCTCTGCTCGGCCATAAGGGCCCGGCCGAGGCCCGCCGCGTCGCGGCCCCGCCGGTCGGCCGCTACGTCTCCGAAAGCGGCGGCGCCTTCATCTTCGACCAGGCCTCGTCCCAGCCGCTGATGAAGTTCGACAACAGCGCCGAGGTCTGGGTGCTGTCGGCCCAGCCGGCCTCGCGCGGTGACGTCATCTATCGCAACGACCTGGGCGAGCCCGTGCTGCGGGTGACCAAGCTGGGCGGCATGATCCTGTTCACCGACGACGCTCCGATGGGCGCGGCCGCCGCCCTGTCGGGCCGGGCCACGTCGATCCAGCCGCCGGCGATCATGTCGTTCAAGGTCTTCGTCCAGCGCGTGACCCTGGCCACGGCCCGCGCCAGCCGCGCGGCCCAGCACGACATCGAGTTCTCGACCGTCGAGGACGTGCGGCCCGAGACTTCGGTCCTGGCCGCCGATTCCGCCACCGTCGTGGCCGAGGCCTTCGAGCGCATGGCGCGCAAGGGCGACCGATCGATCATCTCGCGGGTGTTCCGCGTCCTGCTGGCCGAGGGCCGCAAGCCGGCGGCGGCCATGAAGGACGGGGCCCTGACCATCACCTATTCCCCGGATCAGGGGCTGGCCGGCCGGCCCTCGTCCAAGCGCATCATCAAGGTGATGAACCGCTGATTGTTCGCCCGAATCGTGAACTATGGCGAACATCGTTCTTCAAGCGTAACCATAAGCGCTCAGGGGCCGTTTACTCGTATGGTCTAGCTTGGCCATACACAGCTTCGATGGCGTCGCCGCGCGGACTCAACCCCGCGTAATGCGACGCCAGCGAGGCTTTTCGTGCATCCGCAAGGTTCTATTGTCTGGTCATGGATAGCCCCGAGCTCGCTGAGGCCCCCGAACGCGGGCGGCTGAAGATGGCCGACATCGCCCGCATGGCGGGGGTGTCGATCTCGACGGTGTCGCGCGCCCTGGCCGGCAATCCGCTGATCCCCAAGACGCTGCGCGATCAGATCGTCGAGATCGCCCAGACCCACGGCTATGTGGTCAACCAGTCGGCGCGCAGCTTGCGCCTGCGCAAGACCGACACCATCGGCGTCATCATCCCCCTGGCCCACGAGGCCGGACAGCTGATCTCGGACCCGTTCTTCCTGGAGATGGTCGGGCGGCTGGCCGACGAGATCACCCGCCGCAACTACTCCGTCCTGCTCAACAAGGTGATCGTCACCGAGCCCGGCTGGCTGGACCGCATCATCCAGTCGCACCGCGCCGACGGCCTGGTGCTGATCGGCCAGAGCACCCAGCACGAGGCGTTGAACGTCGTCGCCGACACCTACAAGCCCATGGTGGTCTGGGGCGCCCAGCTGCCGGGCCAGCGCTATTGCGCGGTGGGCAGCGACAACGTGCAGGGCGGCAAGCTGGCCGTCGCGCACCTGGCCGCCCAGGGCCGCAAGCGCATCGCCTTCCTCGGCGCGGTCGACGCCCCCGAGGCCGCCCAGCGCTTCGAGGGCTATAAGCAGGGCCTCGCCGAGGCGGGGCTGCCGTTCGATCCGGCCCTGGTCGTCCCCGCGCCCTACACCATGGAAGAGGCGCCCGCCGCCATCACCGAGTTCCTGGCGACGGGCGTGGCGTTCGACGCCGCCTTCGCCTTCTCGGACGTCATCGCTCTGGCCGCGGTCGGGGCTCTCGTCGAGGCCGGCAAGAGCGTGCCGGGCGACGTGGCGGTGGTCGGCTTCGACGACATCGTCCTGGCCCGCCACAGCAATCCGCCGCTGACCACCATCCGCCAGGACCTGGAGTTCGGCGCGCGGGCCATGGTCGACCTGCTGTTCCGCCGCATGGCCGGCGAGGACGCGCGCTCGACCCTGTCGCCGGTCGAACTGATCGTGCGCGGCAGCAGCGTCTAGACGGCCAGGCGAGCCCGGCTCGGATCCTTCACCAGATTGAACACCAGCGCGGCCGCCAGCAGCAGCGCCATGCCCGTGGCCAGGCCAAATCCAGCGTGCGGCCCGCCGAAGGCGTCGCTGGCCGCGCCGATCGCCAGCGGCGAGACCACGGCAGACAAGCAGGTGACGAACAGGATGAAGCCCGCCGCTGCTCCGTGCCGGGCGGAGGGAAAGCCGCTGATCGCCTTGGAATTCAAGGTCGGATAGAGCACCGACATAAAGAGCCCCGACAGCGGCAACAGCACCGAGGCGCTCTTCAGTCCGCCAGCCAGGGCGCCGGCGAAACAGACCAGGATAGCGACCGAGCAGACGGCGAGCGCCCGGGTCCAGCCCAGCCGCTCCAGCGTCCAGGCCCCGACGAAGCGGCCGACGGCCCGCAGCACGAAGAAAATCGACAGCGCCCAGGCGCCGGGCAGCAGGGGCTTGGCCCCCTCGGCGGCCAGCAGGCTGGGCATCCAGACATAGACCGCCGTCTCGACCCCGACATAGAGGAAGATGCAGGCCCCGAAGCCCAGGGCGTGGCGGTCGCGGGCAATTGCCAGGGCCGCCAGCAGGTCGACCTGGGCCGGATCGCTCGCGGCCTTGGCGGCGGGGAAGCGGACGAAGAGGGCGATGATCAGCAGCGCCAGGGTCAGGACGCCGGCCAGGCCATAGAGCGCCGTCCACGGCAGACCTTCCGTCAGCAGTCGCGCCACGATCGGCGGACCGGCGATGGCCCCGACGGCGAAGAAGCCCTCGACGATGTTCATCGACCGGGTGTGCTCGGCCGGCGAGGACGACAGGTCGCCGATCAGGGCGATCGCCCCGGTCTTGAAGATGCCGATCGCCAGGCCGCTGACGAACAGCAGGCCAAGCAGCGGCGTCAGGGCGCGGTTGAACACGATCAGCAGGGCGGCGACCGCGAACAGGGCCAGGCCCAGCAGCACGGTCGGCCGGCGGCCGCGCCGATCGGCGAGGCCGCCCAGGAACAGTCCGGCCAGGGCGATCCCGGCCATGGTGGCGTATTGCAGGCCGCCGGCCCCCGTCAGGCTCAGGCCGTAGGCCCTGGCGACCTCCGGGATCAGCACCCCGACGACATTGGTCGTCATGGCGGTGACCAGGAACATCAGCCAGGTGAGCCCGCGAAGGGCGCGTTCGGCGGCGGGCATGAGGGGCCTTAGGCCGCCTCGATGCCGATCGTCTTCAGTTCCTTGAGGAAGCGGGTCAGGCTCTGGTGCGAGCGGCGCAGGCCCTGGACGACCTCGGGCTTGGCCAGGGCCGAGGCGGGGACGATGAAGCCTTCGCGGCCGATGCGTTGGGCCATGCCCTTTTCCAGCATCTCGACGAAGCGGCGGCGGACGGTCTCGTAGGGCAGGGCCAGGGAGTCGGCCACTTGGCGCACGGTCAGTGGACGACGCTCATGATCCGGCGGGATGTCATCGACCTCGGCATAGAGGCCGCCCCGGATGTGCGAGCAGTTGCCCGCCCACAGGGTGGTGAAAACGAGGGCGTACAAAAGGTCCGACCCATGGACTTCGTTGGCGATCTCGACCCAGCGCAGGATGTAATCCGTCGCGTAGCGGGTGGCTGCGCGAGCGTTGACGTACTCTTCGGACATAGGCGACTCGGTTTCCCCTGGGTCGACGATTTAACGCGACGTGAAAAGGATTGCATGGCTCACAGAACGACGCCATGCGACCAAGTTACCCACTATGGGGACCCTATCTGAGCATCCGCGACCGGTTGACGCAGGGGTGGGGGGCTCAGGTTTTCGACGGACTCCAGTCGGGAGCGGCCATCTCGAAGCCCTCGAAGCGGAAGCCCGGCGCGACGGTGCAGCCGACCAGGGTCCAGGCGCCCAGACTGACGGCGGTCTGCCACCACGAGGTCGGCACCACCACCTGCGGCCGGCAACCGGCGCGCAGGTCGGGGCCGAGGACATAGGCGGTGACGCCCGCGCCGTCGGGCGGCGACAGGCTGATCGAGATCGGCGCGCCGGCGTACCAATGCCAGGTCTCGACCGCGTCGACGCGGTGCCAGACCGAGACCTGCTCGGCCTCCAGCAGGAAGTAGATGCAGGTCGACCTGGCGCGGCCGTCGGGGCCGGGCTCGTCCTGGAAGGTCTGCTTGTACCAGCCGCCCTCGGGGTGCGGCTGGAGGTCCAGCATCCGGATGATCTCCTTGGCGCCCAGGTCGCCCGCGGTGGCTCTATCGTTCACGCTCGTACTCATCCCTTGAAGCTGTCCTTGGCGGCCCGGATCTCGGCGAAGGCCGCCGCTGGCGTGGCGGCGTCCGGCCGTAGCAGGGGCGCGCGCAGGAACGGGTTGGTCGCCTTCTCGGCGCCGATGGTGGTGGGCACGGTCGCCTCGCCGCGCTCGCGGGCGGCGAACACCGCCTCCGCCCGAGCCTTCAGGGCCGGATCGTCGTCGACCGACAGGGCGAAGCGGGCGTTCGAGGCGGTGTATTCGTGGGCGCAGTAGACGGTGGTGGCGTCGGGCAGGGCGATGACGCGCGACAGCGAGTCCCACATCTGCTCGGCCGTGCCCTCGAACAGGCGCCCGCAGCCCAGGGCGAACAGGGTGTCGCCGACGAAGGCGATGCCGTCGGCGGCGTCGTGATAGGCGATGTGGCCCAGGGTGTGGCCGCCGGCGTCGATGACCTCGAACCTGGTCTCACCCAGCAGCACGACGTCGCCGCCGCGCACCACGCGGTCCAGCGGCGCGATGCGGGTGACCTCGGCCGGACCGGTGATGGTCGCGCCGGTGGCCTTCTTGATCGCCTCGTTGCCGCCGGCGTGGTCGGGGTGCCAGTGGGTGTTGAGGATCAGGTCGAGGCCCCAGCCCAGCTTGTCGAGCTCGGCGAGGATGGCCTCGGCGTCGGGCGTGTCAATGGTCGCTACCTTGCCGCTGGCCTCGTCTTTGATGAGGAAGCCGTAGTTGTCGGACAGGCAGGGGAACTGGTGAACGGTCAGGGCCATGGGCGCTTGCTCTATCGCGCCTCGGCCGGCGCGCCTACAAGGATGGCTCCTACGATCAGGAGACTCAATGCGCCGCGACGTGCTGGACCTGAGAGCCTTCTACGCCGCCCCGCTGGGGCGCGCGGCGCGGACGATGCTGACCCGCAAGGTGGAAGAGGCCTGGGGCGACACCCGCGACCTGGACGTGCTGGGCGTCGGCTACGCCACGCCGTTCCTGGACGCCGCCCGCGCCAAGGCCCGCCGGGTCGTGGCCGCCATGCCCGCCCAGCAGGGCGTCGAGGTCTGGCCGCACGGCGGCCGCAACCAGGCGTGCCTGGTCGAGGAGACGGCTCTCCCGCTGCCCAACGCCATGTTTGACCGCGTCCTGGCCGTCCATGCCCTGGAAGAGGCCGACGATCCCGCCGCTCTGCTGGCCGAGATCGGCCGGGTCATGGCGCCGACGGGGCGGCTGATCGTGGCCGTGTCGTCGCGTGATGGCGTCTGGACGGGCGCCGAGACCACGCCGTTCGGCCACGGCCGTCCCTATAGCCGCAGCCAGCTGGAAGCGCTGATTCGCGAGGCCGACCTGGAGCCGGCCGGCTGGACCCGGGCGCTCTACGTGCCGCCAATGGGGGCCATGGCCGGCTGGGCCGAGGGCTTCGAGCAGGTCGGCGCCCGCCTGTGGCCGCGCTTCGCCGGGGTGATCCTGATGGAGGCCATCAAGCAGACTTTCGCGGTCAAGCCGCGCGGTCACCGGGCCCGCGCCAGGGTGTTCGCGCCCGGCGTTCTGCTGCCCAGTCCGGCGGGACCGACACCCGCGCGCCACACTGAAGGCAGGCCGGCGCCTGTTCATCAGGCGCCGAACGGTCGGGAAGGCCGTTCTTACTTGGAGCGAAGCGTTCGGACGCCTAGCTTGGAATCGTAACAACCGTTCGCTCCCCGGGAACAGCCGCCATGAAGATGATCGTCGCCGTGATTAAGCCGAGCCGCCTGGACGCGGTGCTTGAAGCGGTCACCGAAGCCGGCGCGTCGGGCCTGACGGTCACCGAGGTGCGCGGCTACGGCCGGCAGAAGGGCAAGACCGAGGTCTATCGCGGCGCCGAGTACGAGGTGAAGCTGCTGCCGAAGGTCAAGCTGGAGATCGCCGTGCCGACCGACGTGCTGGAGCCCGTCATCGAGGCCCTGCAGCGCACCGCCAACACCGGCAAGATCGGCGACGGCAAGGTCTTCGTCATGGACCTGGAACAGGCCCTGCGCATCCGCACCGGCGAACGCGACGCCGCCGCGATCGCCGGCTAGCGCTCCAGCTCGCGCAGGTCCCGGCCGCGCGTCTCGGTCCCGAACCACGCCGTCAGCAGCGCCGCCAGGGCCAGGGGCGCGATGATGATCAGCGCCGCGACCTTCAACGCCGGCACCGCGCCCAGGATGCCCAGCAGCTGGGCGATCAGGCCGCCGGACTTGCTGCAGGCGGCGATCCAACCCGTCGCCCTGCCGCGCACCCGCAGCGGATAGCTCTCGGCCGCGTAGGGCAGCAGAATGGCCAGCAGGCCGTTCGTGCCGATGATCATCAGGGCCACGGGCAGGATCGGGCTGGCGCCGTTCCCGATCGTCAGCACGCCCGACACGCCGATGGCGCTGACCACCATCGTGCCGACCAGCGACCACTTGGTGCTCCAGCGGCTGTAGAGGAACGCGCAGACGAACACGGTCGGGAAGGCGATGAGGGCCGACTTGGCCAAGAGCTGGCTGGACACGCCCATGCTGTAGCCCTTGGCCACCAGCTCGGCCGGCAGCCAGAGCAGCAGGCCGAAGTTCACCAGGCCCCAGGCGACGGCGGCGATGCTCAAGGCGGCTGTCATGCCGGCGAAGCGGCGCTCGACCGGCGGCGCGGTCAGGACGTGGTGGTGATCGGCCGCCTCGGCCGGCGTCTCGTCGCGCTCGCGCACCACCGAGCCGAAGCGCTTCATGATCGCGTGGGCGGCGTCGATCCGGCCGATGGTCATCAGAAACTTGGCCGACTCCGGGATCGCGCCCGACAGGGCGATCAGGATCAACCCCGTGGGCAGGTTCAGGAACCACATGATCCGCCAGCCGAACTCGGGCTGCAGCAGAGCCGACAGGCCCGACGAGGCGAGATAGCCGCCGACCGCGCCCAGGCCGCCGACCAGGACCAGGCTCCAGCCCCGATGCTTGGACGGCATGGTCTCGGCCAGCAGGGCGTAGACCACGGGCAGCAGGCCGCCGGCGGCCGCGCCCATCATGAAACACATGCCGACGTTCCACCAGAAATCGGGCATGGCGCCGCAGATCGAGGTGCCGACGAACATCACCGCCGACAGCAGGATCGAGGCGCGACGGCCGAAGATGTCGGCCAGGATCCCCCAGATGATCGAGCCGGCCACCGTGCCGGTCAGGGCCGCGAAGGGCAGCCAGGCGACCATGGCCTTGGAGACCCCGTACTCCTTGATCATGCCGGGCACCACGAAGCCCAGGCTGGCCGGCTTCATGATGTCGATGATCAGGGCCACGACCAGGGTCACCATCAGGCCCCAATGGGCGCGCGACAGCGGCGCATCCTCGGGCGGGGTGACGTCGACGGTGTGGTGGTCATGGCTGTGATCGTGACCACGACGCGGCAGCAGGCCCCAGCCGGCCAAGGCGCAGCCGGGGGGAATGATCAGCATGCCGATCGTCATGCCCAGATCCATCGGCATGCCGGCCAGCTGGTAGCCGATGTTCGCGCCCATCAGGTACATCGGGATGTGCAGGATGACGCCCGCCGTGACCACCAGGCAGCCCAGCCAGAAGGCCCAGAGTCGTTGTCGATCCGACAGGACATGCGGAGCCTTGGACGGATCGATCGTGGTCATGGCGCTTCAGCTCTGATTGTTGGGGACGTGGTCCCTAAGCGGAGCCATAACACTGTCCGCGCGTTGTCGCATCTCACGGCGTTCGGGGTGACATGAGTTCCAGCTCTTCCGTCTTCCAACCGGGATACAACTGCTGGCGGGTCGAGCCCGCCGATCGCGTGGCCCTGTTCATCGACAACGACGAGGCGTTCGACTCGCTCAAGCCCCTGATCCTGTCGGCCAAGAAGTCGATCTGGATCCTGGCCTGGGTGTTCGATCCCCTGACGCGCCTGGATCCCGACCGGGTCAAGCGCAGCCGCGACCCCAGCCACGCCGACCGCATCGGCCTGATCCTGCGCCGGCAGGCGGCGCTGAACCCGGCGCTGGACGTGCGGGTGCTGACCTGGGACATGCCGTTCCCGATCGCCGCCTCGCAGCTGTTCGGCCCACACCGCGGCGCGGCCTTCTTCGCCGGCTCGCGCGTGAAGTACCGCCTGGACGCCACCCTGCCGGCCAGCGCCTGCCATCACCAGAAGGCGGTGATCATCGACGGCGTCACCGCCTTCGTCAGCGGTGGCGACATCGGCGTCGATCGCTGGGACGACACCCGCCACCTGGACAACAACCCGCTGCGCCGTCTGCCCACGGGGCGTCACTATCCGGCCCGCCATGAGGTCTCGATGCTGGTCGATGGCCGGGCGGGTGAGGCCATGGCCGAGCTCTTCATGGACCGCTGGAAATCGTCCGGCGGCGAGCCGATCGAGCATCCGGACCGCCCCGACGAGACGCCCTGGCCTGAAGACCTGCTGCCCGACCTGCGCCGCCTGCCGATCGCCGTGGCTCGCACCTCGGCCGCCTGGCAGGGCCGGCCGGAGGTCACCGAGTGCATGCTGCTGCACCTGTCGGCCATCCGCCGGGCCAAACGACTGATCTATCTGGAGAACCAGTACCTGACCTCGCCGATCATCGTCGAAGCCCTGGCCGAGCGCCTGGCCGAGCCCGACGGTCCCGAGGTGGTCACGGTCGGGCCGGCGCGCAGCCCCAGCTATTTCGACCAGATGACCATGGACAGCGCCCGGACCTCGGCGATCAACCGCCTGCGCGAGGTCGACGTCCACAAGCGCTTCTCGGCCTTCTCGGCCCATACGCCCGGCGGCGGACCGATCATCGTCCACTCCAAGGTGGCGATCATGGACGACTGGATGCTGCGGATCGGCAGCGCCAACCTCAACAACCGCTCGATCGGCCTGGACAGCGAGTGCGACCTGGCCTTCGAGGCCAAGAGCGAGATCGAGCGCGAAACAGTTCGCGCCTTCCTGGGTCGGCTGGTCGGTCACTTCATCGACCGCTCGACCCAGGACGTGCTGGAGGCCATCGAGCGCGAAGGCGGCCTGGGCGCGGCGATCAACGCGCTGGACGTCAAGGGCGGCCCGCCTCGGCGGCTACAGCCGGTGCCGGTGCGCAAGCTGACCGGGGTTCAGAAGTTCATCGCCGACTGGAGCCTGGGCGACGCCATCGCGCCCGACGACGCCTGGCGGCCATGGGGCCGTCGCGCCCGGCTGCGGCGCGACCTCGTGAAGCTTACGGAGCCGCCGCCGATCCCGCCGGATCACCTGTTGCCGTGATCTCCAGCTCGATCACCAGCGGCAGGTGATCGGACGCCACCCGGGCGCGGGCGTCGAAGGGTGAGCGTACGCCGACCGTCTCCAGGCCCTTGGTCATGAAGACGTGGTCGATGCGCATGAACGGGAAATTGGACGGGAAGGTCGAGGTCGCCGGTCGAGGCCAGCTCGGCGTCGGGGCCTGGGCGTCTCGCAGGGCCGTCCGCAGCATCCGGTAGGTGGCCGAATAGGGCGTGGCGTTGAAGTCGCCCAGCACCACGCCGGGAGCCAGCCACTCGTCGGCGCCCATCCAGTCGGGACCCAGCAGGGCGGCGGCTTGGCGCTTCTGTTCCTGCGGCACGAGGCCCAGGTGGGTGTTGATGATCTGGACCTTGGTCCCGTCGACATCGACCTCGACCCACAGGGCCCCGCGCGGCTCCAGGCCCGGCACGCGCTTGTAGAGCGGCAGGCCCTTGGCCTTGATCCGGCGCTCGGGCAGGGCGGTCAGGATGGCGTCGCCGTAGAGCTCTTCCTCGACCGTCATGGCCGGATGGAAGTGGAAGCTCATCTTCAGCAGTTCTGCGAGGCGGTGGGCCTGGTCGACGCCCTTGGTGCGGGCGCGCAGGACGTCCAGTTCCTGCAGGGCCACGACGTCCGGGCGTTCGGCAGCGATGACCTCCGCCACACGCTCGACATCGAGCCTGCGGTCCGTGCCCACGCAGCGGTGGACGTTGTAGGTCATGAGACGAAGGGTCTTCATCCGTCGAAGAGATCGCCCGAGACGGGCGGAAGTTCCTTAGTCGATGTCGCGCCGTTGCGGCTGAGCATGAAGAGGCAGGTTTCCGCCCGCCAGTTCTCGACCGCGCTGGCGGGGTCCATCGCCCGGGCCGGGCCCGTTCCGGCGAAGGCGGCGCAGGCGTCGACCCGCAGGTTGAGGTCGGCGGTCAGGGCCAGGAAATCGGCCAGGGTGCAGAGGTGGATGTTCGGCGTCGACCACCACGGCATCGGCAGGGCCTTGGTCTCGGGCATCCGACCCCGGCTCAGCAGCGACCAGCGCACGCGCCAGTGGCCAAAGTTCGGGAACGAGACGATGGCCCGGTCGGCGATGCGCAGCAGCTCGTCCAGCACGTGGCGCGGATTGCGCGTCGCCTGCAGGGTCTGGGACAGCACCGCGTAGTCGAAACTGCGGTCGGGGAAGTGGTCGAGGTCCTGGTCGGCGTCGCCCTGCACCACCGACAGGCCGCGCGCCATACAGGCCGCCACGCCGCTGGAGCTGATTTCCAGCCCCCGGCCATCGACCTGCTTGTCGTGGGCCAGCAGGTCCAGCAGGGCGCCTTCGCCGCAGCCGACGTCCAGCACGCGCGAGCCGGGGCGCACCAGGCGCAGAATCTCGCGGAAGTCCTCGCGGATGGCGCTCACGTCAGTCCCCGATCGCGTTCGGCCGAACTCAGGAAGCCCGCCAGCGCCGCGTCCATCACCGGCTCGTCCAGCAGGAAGGCGTCGTGGCCCTTGTCGCTCTCGATCTCGGCGAAGGCCGCGCGGGCCCCGGCGGCGGTCAGGGCGCGGACCAGATGGCGGCTCTCGGCTGTCGGGTAGAGCCAGTCGCTGGTGAAGCTGAGCACGCAGAACCGCACGTCGCGGGCTCGGGTGAAGGCCTTGGCCAGCACCCCGCCATGGCTGGCGGCGATGTCGAAATAGTCGGTGGCCCGGGTGATGTAGAGATAGCTGTTGGCGTCGAACCGGTCGACGAAGCTGGCCCCCTGGTGGCGCAGGTAGCTCTCGACCTGGAAGTCGGCGTCGAAGCCCCACGACAGGCCGTCGCGCTTCAGCTCGCGGCCGAACTTCCGCTGCAGGGCCGGTTCGGACAGATAGGTGATATGCGCGGCCATCCGCGCCACGGCCAGGCCCTTGCCGGGCTGGACACCGTGGTCGGCATAGGCGCCGCCGCGCCAGTCCGGATCGGCCATGATCGCCTGGCGGCCCACCTCGTGGAACGCGATGTTCTGGGCCGAGTGCCTGGACGCGGACGCCAGCACCACGGCGCTGAACAGCCGCTCGGGATAGTCGACCGCCCACTGCTGGGCCTGCATGCCGCCCATCGAGCCGCCGATCACCGCGAACAGGGTGTCGATGCCCAGCGCGCTGACCAGCATCGCCTGGGCGCGGACCATGTCGGGGATGGTGATGACCGGGAACGCCAGGCCATAGGCCCTACCGGTGCCCGGATTGATCGAGGCCGGGCCGGTCGAGCCCATGCAGCCGCCGATCACGTTGGTGCAGATGATGAAGTGCCGCTCCGGGTCCAGCGGCTTGCCGGGACCGATCATCCGCAGCCACCAGCCGGGCTTGCCCGTGGTCGGGTGCGGCGAGGCCACGAACTGGTCGCCGGTCAGGGCGTGGCAGATCAGGACGGCGTTGGACTTGTCGGCGTTCAGCGCGCCATAGGTCTGGTAGCCGATCTCCAGACCCTCGAGCATGGCGCCCGAATCGAGCCGCAGAGGTTCGTTCGCGGGAAACCGCCAGGTTCCCCCGCCGGACAGGACGGGTGTGAACAGATCGAGCGCAGCCATGCCGCCTTGGACCCCTTGGCGAACAAGGTGTCAACCACCGGCTTCCTGACAAGGCGACGGACGGCTATGGAGGACCCATGGAGCGACTGATCCTGATGCGCCACGGCAAGGCCGAGCGGCACGCCCAGACCGGCGGCGACTTCGAGCGCGCCCTGGCCGACAGCGGCCGGGCCGATGCGGCTGTCATGGGCAAGCTGCTGGCCGGGATGGCCTATGCGCCCGAGTTGCTGCTGGTCTCCTCGGCCCGCCGCACCCGCGAGACGGCCGAGCAGGTCGCGCCGAACTTCCCCGCCGCGCGGGTCGAGCACCTACGCGACCTTTATCACGCCGATCCCGAAGAGGTCGTCCAGGCCATCGAGGACCACGCGGACGGCGCGGCCACGGTGATGGTGGTCGGGCATAATCCGGGCCTGCACGAGCTGGCCCTGCGCCTGGCCTTCCAGGGCGGCGCCTCGCCGATCCACACCAACAAGCTGCGCAGCCGCTTCCCGACATCCACCGTGGTGGTGTTCGGCTGGACGGCGGCCGGCCCGGTGCTGGAGCATCTCTTCTACGCGAACGAAAACGGCGGAGACGGCGGCGAATGACCCTGATCTACAAGATCCTGTCCCGCGCCGAGTGGGACGCCGCCAAGGCCGTCGGCCGGTTCGAGGGCTCGGCCGTCGACCATCAGGACGGCTTCATCCACCTGTCGGCCGCCGACCAGGCCCAGACGACCGCCGCGCTCTACTTCAAGGACCTGCCGGACCTCGTTCTGCTGGGCGTCGAGGCCGAAGGCCTGGGCGAGGCCCTGAAGTGGGAGCTCTCGCGCGGCGGGGCGCTGTTCCCGCATCTCTTCCGGCCGTTGCTCGTGTCCGAGGTGGTGACGGAAGCCACCATCGAACTCGACGCCGACGGCGTGCCGCAGCTGGGCGAACATCTCGCATGAGCCTGCATGACATCGCCGCCCGCGCCCTGCACATCTTCGACCCGGAGGACGCGCACGGCTGGGCCATTCGCGGCCTGAAGATGGGTCTGGGCCCGCGCGAGAGCGGTCCGGACGACCCGATCCTGGCGGTGAAGATCGCCGGCCTGGAGCTGCCTAACTGCGTGGGCCTGGCCGCCGGCTTCGACAAGAACGCCGAGGTCCCCGACGCCATGCTGGCCGCCGGCTTCGGCTTCGTGGAGGCGGGCACCGTCACGCCCCTGGCCCAGGCCGGCAATCCGCGCCCGCGCCTGTTCCGGCTGACCGAGGACCAGGCGGTGATCAACCGCATGGGCTTCAACAACGGCGGCCTCGACCCCTTCGTGGCGCGCCTGAAGGCTCGCGAGGGGCGGGGCGGCGTCGTGGGCGCCAATATCGGCGCCAACAAGGACGCCAGCGACCGCATCGAGGACTACGTCACGGGCCTCAGCCAACTGTGGGGTCTGTCGGACTATTTCACCGCCAACATCTCCTCGCCCAACACGCCCGGCCTGCGCGCCTTGCAGACCAAGGCGGCGCTCGAGGAGCTGCTGGGCCGGATCTCCGAAACCCGCGAAGCGATGAAGGTCGCCTCGGGCGCCGACTATCCGATCTTCCTGAAGGTCGCGCCCGACCTGGAGGACGGCGAGGTCGAGGCCATCGTCGAGGCCGTGGTCGACGCGGGCCTGGACGCCATCATCGTCAGCAACACCACCATCGCTCGTCCCGACAGCTTGAAGTCGGCCCGGGCCGGCGAGGGCGGCGGTCTGTCCGGCGCCCCGCTGCTGAGCGCCTCGACCGAGGTCCTCAAGCGCTTCCACTCCGCCGCGGCCGGTCGTGTCGCCCTGATCGGCGCGGGCGGCATCGCCGACGGCGCCGGGGCCTATGCCAAGATCCGCGCCGGCGCGCGGGCCGTGCAGCTCTATTCCGCCCTGGTCTATGGCGGCCCGGGCCTCGTCACCCGCATCAAGCGCGACCTGGCCGCCCGCCTGCGGGCCGACGGCTTCGCGGCGGTCGAGGACGCGGTCGGCGCGCCATGACGCGTGAGAGGGTCCTGACGCTGCTGCGCCGCTTCGGGCCGCTCGCGGTCATCGTGATCCTATTCGTGGCCGCCTTCGCCAGCGGCGTCACCGACCACCTGTCGCTGGAGGAACTGCGCAAGCGTGGGACAGAACTGCAGGCCTTCGCCCGCGAGAAGCCGCTGTTGAGCGTGGCGATCTATCTGGCGATCTATATCGGCTCGGTGGCGGTCTCGCTGCCCGGCGCTCTGATCCTGTCCTTGACCGGCGGCTTCCTGTTCGGCCCGCTCGGCGGCGGCTTCGCGGCCGTCACCGGCGCGACCGGCGGCTCGACCGTGATCTACCTGGTGTTCCGCACCGCCTTCGGCGACATGCTGCGCCGCAAGCCCGACGCCTTCCTGGCCCGCGTGGCCGACGGCCTGCGCAAGGACGCCTTCAACTACCTGCTGACCCTACGCCTGATCCCGGCCTTTCCGCTGTTGATCGTCAATGTCGCCGCCGGCGTGGCCAACATTCCCGCCCGCGCCTTCGTCCTGGCCTCGCTGCTGGGCATGATCCCGAGCTCTTTCGTCTATGCCGGGATCGGCGCGGGACTTGGCCATCTCTTCGAGCAAGGCGGCCCCGTGACGATGGAGACCCTCTTCTCGCCACGGATTTATCTTCCCATTGTCGGCATGGGCGTTCTGGCCTTTCTGCCGCCGATGTGGCGCCATTGGCGCAAGCGGCGCGAAGCAGCGCCCATGGACGAGAAGTAGCCACGCCGGATGGTCGAAACGGTTTCGCCGTCGGAGACTGAGCCCGCCCCGCCCCGGAAACGATTTCCGTGGCCCGGTGGCCTGTCGGCGCGCCTGCTGCTGTTCACCGCCATCGTCGTCACCTTCGGCGGCATGCTGATCCTGCCGCTGACCCTGGCGCAGTTCGAGGAGCAGTGGCTGCTGGACCGCGTGCGGGCGGGTGAACTGGCCTCGACCATCGCCGAATCGGATCCGGACCTGCGGGTCAGCGACGCGGTCGCCAATCAGATGTTCGACCAGGCCGGGGCCGTCACCGTCGCCGTCCAGGCCGAGGGCGCGCGCCGCCTGGTCCTGCCGCCCAAGGAGCCGTTCAAGACACCCTATCTCGTGGACCTGCGCCGCCAGAACCCGGGCTCGTGGCTGGCCGCGCCGTTCTTCACCCTGACCAGCCCCAAGGGCAGCACGGTCCGCGTCATGGCCGAGCCGCGCTTCCGCAAGGCCGAGTTCGTCGAGGTGGTGCTGCCCGACGCGCCGCTGAAGGCCCAGCTGGTCGCCTATTTCTGGCGCCTGGCCGGGGTCACCGTCTTCGTGGCGGTGCTGGCGGGCCTGCTGGTCTACGCCTTCCTGAACATCTTCCTGGTCCGGCCGATGCAGCGCATCACCCGGGCCATGGAAGCCTTCCGCGTCGATCCGGGCGATCCGGAAGCACGCATCGTCGTCTCCAAGCGCCGCGACGAGATCGGCCGCGCCGAGGCCGAGCTCGACCGCATGCAGGCCGACCTGCTGGCCGCCCTGGCCTCCAAGGCCCGTCTGGCGGCCCTGGGCGAGGCGGTGGCCAAGATCAATCACGACCTGCGCAACATGCTGACCAGCGCCCAGATGGCTTCGGACCGCCTGGCCGCCCTGGGCGATCCCAAGGTGGCCCAGGCCCTGCCGCGCCTGGAGCGAGCCCTGGATCGCGCCATCACCCTGGCCTCGGACGTCATGGCCTATGGCAAGTCCAAGGAGCCCGAGGCGGTGACGCGGATCATCCCGCTGCGCCCGGCCCTGGACATGGCCGCCGAGGACGCCGGCCTGACCCCGCAGGGCGTGGCCCTGGAGACCGTCATCGGTCCGCGCGAGCAGCTGCTGGCCGATCCGGACCAGCTGCACCGCATCCTGACCAACCTGTTCCGCAACGCCCGCGAGGCCATCGAGGGCGCCACCGATCGGGGCGGCAAGGGCAAGGTGTTCGTCGAGCTGCGCCGCGACGCCGGCCATAGCATCCTGCGGCTGTCGGACGACGGCCCCGGCGTGCCCGAGCGCGCCCGCGCCAACCTCTTCCAGCCCTTCGTCGGCTCGGTGCGTCGCGGCGGCACCGGCCTGGGCCTGGCCATCGCCCGCGAGCTGGCCCAGGGTCACGGCGGCGACCTGGCCTTGGTCGAGACCGGTCCCGGCGGTTCGGTGTTCGACCTCACCCTGGCCGGCGCGCCCGATCCGCTACCGGAGCCGGACGATAAGGCCGCCGACGCTTCGGCCACCTAGGAGGAAGTTCGATGACGACCACCTGGACCATCGCGGTGAAGATCGGCGCTTCGGCGGACAGCAAGCCGATCCACGAGATCACTGTCGAAGCCCCCGACGTCCCGACCGCCCTGCGCCGCGTGGCGGCCATGGTGGCGGTGCAGGAGGCGTCCGACGCCGAACTGCTGCTGGACGGCCAGGAGGAGGTGTTCTCCCGCGCCGAGGTCGAGGCGGGCCTGGAAGAGCATCAGGCCCGCACCTAGTCCCTGAGGGGGCCCTAGAGGCCCTTGGCCACGCCTTCGCGACGCGGATCCGCGCCGCCTTCCAGGATGCCGCCCGGCCGCACGATCACGCCCTGCAGGCCCGAGCCTTCGATCTGGCCGACCTTGATATTGACGCCGCGTGCATTGAGCGCGGCCAGCATGTCCGGACCGAACCATTCGGCGTCGCCGGAATAGGTGTCGCCGCGCGCCACCACGTTCGGCAGCGACACCGCCTCCTGGACGTTCAGGTTCCAGTAGAACAGCCCGACCATGGCCTTGAGATTGTAGGACAGGATGGCGTTGCCGCCCGGCGAGCCGACGGCGGCCAGGAACTTGCCCTTCTTGTCCAGGACGATGATCGGGGCCATCGACGAGCGCGGGCGCTTGCCCGGGGCCACGGCGTTGGCGGCCGGCGCGCCGTCCTTCTCCTTCGGCGAGAACGAGAAGTCGGTCAGCTGGTTGTTGAGGAAGAAGCCGTTCACCATCCGGCCGTTGCCGAAGATGCTCTCGACCGTGGTGGTCATCGACACGACGTTGCCGGCCGGATCGACCACCACGAGGTGGGTGGTGCCGCCCGGCTCCTGGGTCATGTCGATCCCGACCTTGGGCGCGCCCTTGGGCTTGCCGAACGGCGGGGCCGCCCCGGCCGTGTCGGTGATCAGCTTGGCGCGCTCGGCGACGTATTTCGGGTCCAGCAGGCCGTCGACCGGCACGGTCACGAACGAGGGATCGCCGACATAGCGGTCGCGGTCGGCGTACATCACGCGCTCGGCCTGGGCCAGCTGGGTCCAGGCCACCGGATCGGTCGGACCGCGCTGGCCGATGTCGGTGTGCTCCAGCATCCGCAGCGCCTGGATCACAGCCAGGCCCGACGACTGCGGGTTGGGCACGCAGACGGTATAGACCTTCCACGGCCGGCACAGGGCAGGGGCCGAGCGCGGCTTGTAGGTCTTCAGGTCGGCCAGGGTGATGCTGCTGGGCAGGTCGCCTTCGTGCAGGCGATTGACGATCGCCTGGGCGATCGGGCCGTCCAGCAGGGCCGCCGGGCCCTCGGCGGCGATCTTGCGCACCGTGGCGGCATAGGCCGGGTTCTTCAGTACGTCGCCGGCCTGGTAGCGGGTCCCGTCCGGCTTAGTGAAGTACTTCACCGCGTCCGGCTGGCTGGCCTGGGGCGCGCGGCTGATGATCATGCCGGCCAGGCGCGGGCTGACCACGAAACCGTCGTCGGCCAGTTTCTCGGCGTCCTTGAACAGCGTGTTCCAGGCGACCTTGCCGTGTTCCTTCTGGGCCTGGGACAGCATGGCCACCGCGCCCGGCACGCCCGACGAGCGGCCCGACAGCAGCGCCTTGATGAAGGGCAGTGGCTTGCCGTCCGGGCCCATGAACAGATCGGGGCTGGCGCCCGCCGGCGCCTTCTCGCGGCCGTCATAGGCCGTCACCTTGCCGGTCTTGGCGTCGTAGAAGACCATGAACGAGCCGCCGCCCAGGCCAGAGCTCTGCGGCTCGACCAGGCCCAGCACCGCCTGGATGGCCACCGCCGCGTCGACCGCCGAGCCGCCGTCGCGCAGCACCCGCAGACCCGCCTCGACCGCCAGCGGATTGGCCGCGGCGACCATGCCCTTTGCGGGCGTCGAGGTGGAGACCGGCCGGGCCGCCGGCATGCCCAGCGGGATTGACTCGGCGTGGGCGGCGGAGATCGGCGCCAGCGTCAGTTGCAGCGAAGCGGCCAGGGCGAGCAGGGAAACAAAGCGACGCATACGGATCCTCTATGGCGGACACGAGGGAAGGCCTGCCCGCCGTCCCGAGGCGTTCCATGGACACCAATCAAGCGACGCTGTCACGCCCAGATACTCTGGAAACGGCCTCAATCCCGCGCCCTGAACCCTCGCGCGGCAAGGCCGTTCCGCTGGGCGAACGCTGGCTCGCGAAACTTTTCGAATTTTCTGAAAGACCGGGCTTGCGTTCCCGAAACGGACGGGCTACTTCCCCCGCCTCGCCGAAAGGCAATGCGCGCCCGTAGCTCAGCTGGATAGAGCATCAGACTACGAATCTGAGGGTCGGACGTTCGAATCGTTCCGGGCGCGCCATATTTTCAATACTTTAGCCGAATTCGGCTCCGCCGATTTCCGTTCTAGGACGGTGATTAGGACGGTGGTTGCGATCTGGCGCGACCGCTACTGCGCTTGCCTCGATCAGAAAAAATCGATCTGGCCACGCCCAATTGCTGTGAGTTTAGCTCGGGGCACCGTCATGGGCGAGAGGCGCTAGCTCGAATCGTGTCGGGTGCGCCAACCCGCAGCAGTCCTGAATCGCCAGAGCCGCCGCAGCAAGCCTCCGACCAGCCAGCGACCTTGATCGCGCCTGGAGCGTATTGGCTTGAACTCAACCTTTACGGTTGAAACCCAGGCTTCGTTATCAACGACTAGGAGACCGCCATGCCTTCCATGTCTAAATCTGATTGGCAACGTTACGCCAATGACGCCCAGACGGATCTGGCGCTCTGGGACAATCTCGAGAAGGCCGCGACGGCAGCGTTCCAGAAGGCCGCGCAGCAAGCACACCTGCGCCCCGACGACGTCTCCGCGCAGGACCACTTGCAGGCGGAGGATGAAAGGCTGGCGGAGGTGAAGCGGGGACGCACGGCAGCCGCCGGACGCCTACAGACGGCCCGCGCGTTCGTCCAGCACGGATGGGAGTTCTAGGCCGTTGCGCTGATACGGATGCCTGTGAGAACTATGAGTGGCCGTTGGCGATCTGGCGCGCAATCCCGGCACCATCGACGCCAATGCTCAGGCACCGAAAGGCAGCTACGCTAACTTGTCGATGGCAAGCTCACCAAATGACTGTTGCAAGGCGCGCCTTCAGCCAATCACCATAAGCGCGGTCGATTTGACCGGCGTAACCTACCAGGCCTTCAATATGGCGCCGCATTCCGATGGTCGACGCGAAGCCACGAGCTTGCTGGTGAGCCAGAACCCCGATTTTCGGGTGGGTCAGAGCATAGACATGGGTCTCGACATTGTTGCGAAATTGCCGGTTCAGCCGAGGCGTTGGCGTGTCGACCAATAGGCCCAGGACAATCTTCCTGGCTCCCGGCGGCGTGACGCTGGTTTTCTGCCGGTTGGCCCTCAGACCCACGCGCGTCAACTCGCGTTGGACGTCGCGCGACAGGTTGACCGCATGCTGGCGATCGCCGTCTCCTGAGCGGGAAAAATGCATGTCGTCGGCATAGCGGGTGTAGCGCCAACCTCCCGCCGCCGCGATGCGCGACAAGGCCACGTCCAAGTCTTTGACGACGTGGTTGGCCAGCATCGGACTAGTTGGCGCCCCCTGAGGCAAGGCCCCTTGGAGGCGACTGGGATACGTCAGGCCCGACGCTCCTCGCGGCCCTTCGTCCACCGGTGGGGCACCGCCGTAGTTTTCCCACTTCGGCGGCAAGCGGGTGCACAGACGCGCCAATTCGAACGACAGGAGAGCTGGATAGGAAAGGCTTCGAAAGAAGCGATAGACCTGCCGTTCGCTGATCGACTCGAAGAAGTGTCGGACATCGACCTTTACCAGCCAGGTCGCGTTGACATGTCTGGCGGCAGCGTCGCGCATCTTGACGTTCGGCGCGAAGGCGTAGCTCGCGGGGTGAGGGGAGATGATGTTGAGGATGTTCTGGGCGATCCAGCGCTGCACCCTCATCAAGCCTGGCGTCGGGACACAGATCGTCCGGTAACGCCGAGGCGGTGCATTCCCAGCCTTCGGCGTGCCCCTCTTTTTCAGCCTGAAGACTCTGTAGGGGTCCACGCGCCGACGCACGATTCTGTTGAGTTCCGCCAGCGAGACGTCAGCCAAGTGAGCCAGGTGGCCAAGCGTGAATATGACCGGCAGATCCGGGTGCATGTTCTTGATCGCGCTAGCGGTAGATAGCGCATTCGCGATCATCTTATCCGAGGCGCCGGCCGCACGCGCGCCGGACTTAAACTGCTGAGGGTCCCACTCGTTCGCCATCTACTTTCGATCGGTCCAGGTGGACGAGAGCTCGGTCCGCAAGCTAGCCGCCCGTAGGCGGTTCCCGCAGGGAATGCGGGGCGAGTTCCCGTGTACCTGCAATCCGACGCTCTGACAGTGACAAGGGAAACCCCTTGTCCGTGACGACCGGCTGGTGCCTGCCATCAAGGCCGTCCCGGAGGACGGCAGGTGCTAGACCGGCGACGAGGGGACCCTCGGCAACCATGGATAGTATGGTTCCGCTTCGGTGGGAACCACTGGTCGCTTACGATCGCCGGTTTGACCTGATCGCACGGTCGTTTGCCCGACGTCGGTCAGACGCCCGTGCTTATCCAATAGTCCATCAGTCTCGGCTGCCGTCAGGATCGCTTCGACCGTCGGCAAGGACATCTGGGTTTCCTGGGCTATGGCCTCAGACTGCCCTTGCCTCAGACGCCCCTTGATTTGTGAGAGCACGAGGACCGTGCGCTGCTCGTTGAGGGAGAGGTCGGGTGACAATGTCGTCCCGGTCGCCTCTACCGCTGCCCTAACGATCTCATGCTCGTCGCGAACGCCGAAGGCTGGCGCGAGATCATCGGGTATTCCGCCTTCGTAGAGCGCCGTCCATGAGACTTCCGCGTCGGTCTCGTGGATCAGGGCGGGGGTGTTGTTCGGTATGCGATAGCTAAAGGCGACGAGGCACGGCTCGTCGCCGAACCCTCCACGGGCCGCGCCGCGTCCTGAAGCGGGGCCAACCGTCGCGATAAGCCGTCGCCATTCGACAACATTGGGGTCTTTGGAGGCCGCCGAAATGACCGGCGCCACATAGACTTTCCTAACGGTCGGCTTGAGCCGGTGCGCGCGGATGGCAGCCTCGCCCGATTTCGTCGCGGCGACAGCAACAACCACGAAATCGATCAGTTTCAACGACACCCATGATTTGACGGACTTGATCTTCCACAGAGCATCCAGCCAGGTCAGGATGCGTCGGCCCGAGCCGATCAGGTCCGTGACGATCACGATCGTTTGGGTCGGTCCGGACTTACCCCGGATACGGTCGGGACCGGGGCTGTTGACGAAGATCCTATCGCCGCCTGCGTTTCCGACCAATTGTGAGAACACGTTGGCGATTGTCGCCTCGCTCCCCACCCGGGTGCTCCCCCGGATAGGTTGTACTGGGGTAAAGTTGCGGCCAAAAGCGCGGAGTCGCTTTTTGCCGTCGCGGTCTGCCTTCATCTTCTCTGCGAAGAACGGCTCCCCTGCTAGCTTGCGTTCGGCGTAAAGGGCAAGCCGACGCTTGCGCACAAGCCGGCCGCCGCCGAGCGCCCTTAACTCGGTCCGCAGCGCTTGGCTCACATGTTCAGCGTTGAGCAGCAACATCGCGTCGAGCAAGCTCGCCGCAGCCGCCTGATCGGCGTCGTTGAACTGTCCGATCCAAGACTTGCCGGTTGGTGTCTCGGAAAGCATCTGCTGGCGTCGGCGCATTTCGATATCGTAGAAGCCGTGCCCGGCTATGCCTACTGCCTAACGGCTTTGCGGCGTAATCTGCGACACTGCGCCCAGCCGCTCTTCGATTAACGCGATGGGGGGCAGCCAATTGCGATCTATCCGAACGTCCCGGGCTTCTGTTTCGGTGCGGTCGCCTGATCGTTGTCGCCATCAAGTGGCCCTGCGGTTGCCAGAACGCATTTACGCTGCAATATCCAGACAGGGATGCGCTCTGCAACCGGGGGGAGCGATGACTAGGCGGTTGGGGCGGCGATGTAGCACGGAGCGCCGCAGTCCCATCGTAGTCGGTCGGTCCGTGGCTGGACGTTGATCATGCCGGTTCCTGCTCAACCAAAAATTTATCACATCGTCCACCTGAACAACCTTGCTTCGATTGTCGCTGACGGAGTCGTGCTGTGCGATGCGGCGATCGCAGCCCGTGCCAATCCGGGCACGACGATCGGAATGAACAATATCAAGCATCGGCGGCTTCACGAGCTCCGCTTGAATCATCATCCGGATTTGCACGTCGGACAATGCACGCCGTTCTACTTTTGTTCTCGCTCAGTTATGCTGTATCTGATACACATGAGGAACCAGGACCTTGCCTATAAGGGCGGTCAGGAACCGATCGTGCATTTGGAGGCCGACTTGCGGTCTGCCGTCGATTGGGCGAACGCGAATGGTCGCCGTTGGGCGTTCACCCTGTCGAACGCCGGTGCCTACTACTTCGAGGATCGCGTGGATCTCAATCAACTTCACGAAATCAGGTGGGATTCCGTGCAGGCAAAACAGTGGGCTGGCGCACACAAGGAAGGGAAGCAGGCCGAGTTCTTGGTCGAGCAATCATTTCCGTGGCATTTAGTCGAACGCGTGGGTGTTTTTTCTAACGCCTACGTCCAACCAGTTTCTGCCGCCTTCGGTGCCGGGGGCCACCGCCCTGCCATCGAAATCCGGCGCGACTGGTACTATTGAGGGGGCCTGAATGATCGAATTTACCACAGGCGACATCCTCCAATCTGACGCAGAGGCGCTGGTTAACACCGTCAACTGCGTTGGGATTATGGGGCGTGGCATCGCGCTCCAGTTCAAGAACCGGTTTCCGGAGAACTTCCGAGCCTACGCTGCGGCATGCGCAACTGAGTCTGTCCAGCCGGGCCGAATGTTCATCTACGAGACGCGCAGTCTTACCAACCCGAAATTCGTCATCAATTTCCCGACGAAGCGCCACTGGAAGGGCAAGAGTCGGATTGAGGACGTCGAGTCCGGCCTTGTCGCTCTGGTGAATGAAGTCAGGAAGCTCGGTATTCGCTCAATAGCCATTCCACCACTTGGAGCGGGGCTAGGCGGCTTGAATTGGGATGATGTTCGTTCGCGGATTATCGCGGCGATGGAGCCGCTTGATGATGTTCGCGTCATTGTATTCGAACCCACAAGTGCGCCTGTTGCGACGAAATCTCGTGAGGTCCCGGGGATAACGCCAGGGCGTGCGGCTCTAGTCGTCTTGGTAAACCGGTACTTGAGCGGTCTTCTGGACCCCTTTGTGACTTTGATCGAACTTCAGAAGCTTATGTATTTTATGCAGGAGGCGGGGCAGCCCCTCCGGTTGAACTACATCAAACATCACTACGGCCCATACGCGGACAATCTCCGGCACGTTCTAACTAAGATCGAAGGCCACATGGTCTCAGGGTATCACGACGGTGGCGACGCGCCGGATAAGCAGCTTGAACTTGTCCCTGGCGCCGTGAGCGACGCGGAGGCTTTTCTGGCCGAAGATAATGAGACCCGCGAGCGCTTCGATCGTGTTGGAAAATTGGTCGAGGGGTTTGAGACGCCGTTCGGATTGGAACTTTTGGCTACGGTCCACTGGGTGGCGAGCCGCGAACTGGCACACACAAGCGAGGAAGTTCGCGCCAGAGTTTACGCCTGGAACGAACGCAAAAAGCAATTCTCGGCTCGCCAGATTGACATTGCCTTAGGCGCACTGAGGTCGAAGGGCTGGCTCGAATCTGCGGTCAGCTAGAACATCGGCATGTCGATCTAGCTTAGCCAATCTTGTAAGTTAGCTCGCAAGGCTAAGCTGGGCGAACTGGTTTCGCGCGGCAGTCTGATGTGAGCGATTTCCGCACTGAATGGCCCTTGCCTCATCTTGCGAAAGGCGGATGAGAACTTGCGGCGGGTGGAAGCCAGGGCGAAGCGTGCGCAACGCTGCGATGGTCACCGGCGCTATGCGCTGGACACTCGCCAAAATTAGCCCGACGGCTTCATTGGTGCCGCTGAAATATGCGTCGTAGTCGTGCTTGATGACCCCGGCCTGTGAGGCATGTTCGTCCCAAATCTCGCCTGGAGTTCCCCGCGTCACCCCAATCAGGGTGGCAGCTCCAACCACGGCGCCGACAGGCAAGGTCGAGTAAATAAACAAACGGGTACCCGGCGCGAGCGCGGGAATTCTCCGGCGCAGCTCGACCGTTTTCCGGCCTGTTAAAATTGCTTCAGCGTACTTGGGCTTTATCGAAATCAGCGCGGCTCCCACCTCACTAATCCGCCCAGCCCGCATCGAGGATTCTTGCAGCATTTGCATCGCTAACTGGAGTTGCGGAGATGAGGTTGGCTTTTCCGATCGCGTCCATGGTTCTCAACACCTTCAACGGAACCGGATCCTTGAAGGTTAGGAGGTTGTCGAATGTGGTTAACAAAACGTGCTTGGAGGAAGAGATGCTTTGAAACTCGTCCACCACGAGCATGCGCTTCTCACTGTCATCGATGGTCTCCTTTTCCACGATGACGGAATCGACAATCCGCGCGACGGCCACGATTGCGCTGCGGCCCTGCGTTCGGCCTGACTCGTAGAAGAATATTGGACTCCCGGGCACCATGGCCTTGGCAGTCCTGGGCGAGTTCACATATCCCCGGCGTGTTAGAAGCGCTGCGCCTCTTTGCTCCACGAACGCCAACTTCAGTTGGTTGTCGGTGCCGAGCAGATCGTCGGCGTACCGCTTGGCAATCGGCACAATCACTCCTGAGCGGCCCGGCATGGCGACTGCCGTCGGGCCGAGAAGTTCCTCTAGCTGGGCCGAACTCGTTTGAAACTCGACACCGTTGGGGTCGGCAACGCGCAGCGATCCAGATGCCTCATCCCGGGTCACAGTCAGCCCGGTTTGGCGCCGTAGCTGATCAGTCATCCTTCGCCAGCGGGAGGGCGTGAGCGGACGTCCAAGCGCTACCTTTGCCATCTCATGTGAGCCTGGGCGCTGCTGAAAACCTCGCGCCTGGGCCATTTGATGAACCACAGATTGGCCCGGCAACAGATCCAGAAGGATCGTTGCAGGTGCGGACAGCTTCGTGGCGGCGTAGAGCAACTTTGTGATTAGGTAATCGGCGAGGGCTTCTGGCTCGGCGTGCTCAGGATTGACGTAAATCGCCATATTCTGATGCTCCTGCCGTGCCCGTCGGCTAATGCAGCCAAACGCCACAACATGATTGCCGCTCGAAATCACGTAACCGTGGGTGGAAGTTGTTGAATCTTTTATATACTTCGCCGCGACAGTTTCAGGAAAGTGCCGCTCCTTAGCGGCCGCTTGAAAAAAATCGCCGCCCATTGGCGCAATGTCGTACAGCCCTAATCTGGAAGACTCTGCGCTAGCAGGCTCCTGATCCACGGGAAGGGTTTCCAGCAATTCATCAAGACTGGCCACGTCGAGACCAAATTGCGCTAGAAGCGCGTCCTGAGAATTTAGTATTACGCCATCGCTTGTGATAAAAGCCGCCGCACGCGTCAGTGCGGCGTGTGCAAGATGCTTGCAGTCACTGCGCGCCTGAACTCCTCCGGCCCCGCGAGCCTGGGCTCGCACAAAGACGACATCATGTATTTTGTCGGCTAACGCCTTTACTTCGTGATTTGCATGTTTAGGCAACTGAGGAAGTCGAAGGGCCATTTGCAAAATAGGATCATTGGCCGACGAATTGGATGTTCGACGAAGTTCTTCAATGAATTCTTTTGAAATCGCCAGTCTCAAGCGATGATCCAAAGCTGCGCCAAACAGCTTTCCCGCAGCCTCGTGACGCGCGCGGGTGCGGACCAAGTCAAATAGTACATTAAGGTCGAAAGCGTATAGTGGTGCCTCGACCTTGCTTCGTATATTTATTGCCATCGCGGGCGCAGATGGCGATACGCTAAAGAGATTTGGCGTGTTCAAATGTCGAATATGTACAAGTATATCCCTATTTCTGGCAACTCCACCTCTTTTGCGAGAGGTCTCTTCAAAGCCATTCTTTCGGTAAAATCCAAGGGCGACAGGCAAATCGGCGGCTATTTTCGCCTTTATACTTAGGTAATTTTGCCTCTCTAGCTCGGAAGCTAAGCTGGCCATCAGGCGGCTTCCCACTCTCGCGCGCCGGAAGTCCGGCAAAACACCGATCTGCGTCACTCGCGCGTTCGGATAGACCCCGCCGAACAATATGAAACCAGCTACGACAGGTTCGGACGCGTCTCCGTCGATCATTAGATAAATTTGGCGGCGGGCCACGGCATCGAGGTAGGCCCCTTCTGACAGGAAGCCGAGCGCCTCCCTCTCTCCATTTGCGATTGCGACCACTTGGGACACTAGCGGCCTCATTGCTTCTGGCCGCTTTTCGATTCTTAAACGGTCGCTACTCAAAGCGCGCCTCCCAACCATCAGCGGCCAGCATACAAGCCAGGGGCGAACTGTTAAGCTAAGTCTTCGCGGAGTGGTGTCCAATCGGGGGCGGCGCTTATCGGGAGAGGATCAACGAAAGTTGACCAGATTGATCGATGCGCTGCGTCCAGATGGCTCCGCCAGGCGAGGAGCATGGCGCCACTGGTGCCGAACGGCGCAAAGCGGGTGGCGCGATCATCGAAACTTTCGCGGTTTGTACGTGTCGATCAAACGGGCGGGCGATCGTCGCGAAAGGGCCAGCTTGAGGCGACATCAACTCACCCGGCCCATCTTGCCTCACTTGTTACGCGTCAAGTGAGCCTCTAGCGTCGCCACACCAATGGGGAGGGGTGTCTGTTGGCCCACGATTTAGATAAGGGCAAAACTCGGCTTCGGGCAGTTGTGCAAGCGTCTGAGCCTCGCACCCCGAGACTGCCTTTTGTTCACAGCACGGATATCTATGCTCTCGGCGATATCATTCAAAATGAAGCTATTACGCCGCAGCCGTGCCCTGTCTTTGAAGGCGAAACGCTAACCTACCTATTTTACGGCCGTCCGGCGTTCCGTCCGAACTTGGATGAGCAGCCCAGCTCCATGGGTCATTACCTGCCCATTGTGCTGATCCTCAAGCCCGATTGGGCTTTCAAGATTAAGCGCATCTTTCCTTTCGATTCCGGGGCTTTTCACCACGGATTCTACGACCACTTTCTTCATAAGCTCATGAAAATGGGTGACTTCGGACTGGACGTCGATCTGGACACGCCGGGTCGCGTCGTCGAGAGATTCTTCGGCTCTAATGCCGCCTACCTCGGTGCGAAGGGGGCGGCTATCGACGATGTCGACCCCGTCGAATTCGAAGCTCACGCCTATGCCGCGCTCGTGGGAGCCAAAGGCGCCAATGCAGTCGACAGCCGCGGCTCCGGCATTGAGGTCCAGATCGACGAGACTCTCAACCTTGCGCAGGCCGTCGCTGCGGTCATCCTTCCGGGACAGTACGTCGATGGCGCCATTGGCGCGGCGCTGAAGGCCATTGGCGTAGACCTAATCCCCTATCGCATTTCAGACCGCACACGCCCTAACGAATACATGTCCCAGCTCCATACGCTGTGTCTCAGCTATTACGTGCACAAGGGTTTGGTTGATGAGGCCGACCTCTAGTGGCCGCTCTCGAAGGGCTTCTGGAGCTGGGTGGTCCCGGTGCGGGCTTTCTGTTGCCCGTCTTCAAAGCACGGGCAGGCGCAAATCATTATTGCATTCAGGTTATTGGGACAGGCGAGACCGTCAGGGATTTCGAAACGTTCGAGTTCGACGGCGCGTTGCTGGCAGCGCCCGAGAAATTTGAGGTTGGCGAGGGCGATCCGGCAATTTGGGCGTTCAGAGACGGCTCCGAGCAACTTCATATCGACGCTTCGGATCAAATATGTGACGCGGCGATGGGAATACTTGATGGCGCATTGATCAAGCAGCATCCACAATTTGCAGCCGATCTAGCGCTTTTTGCTGGCCTACCCGCGTCTATCGAGCACGTCTTGTTCGCTGCTTATCTTAGCCTGAGCGCTATGTCTGCCCACGGCGCAGAGGTGTGGCGTGATACGGTCATCTTGCTGCCAGCTCTCAAAGAGGAGATCAAACGAGCGGCAAGATTACCTATCGATCCGTCGGTGCTTGATCGAGTTCTTCTGATCGGTAAGCGGGAAATTATAAACGTTTTTGTCCCACCTACACTTGAGTGGGTTCTCGCCGGATTATCGGATGAATCTAAGTTTTCAAAGTTCGTACACCTAACGGACCTCTTCAAGATCGGAGCCCTAGGTTGTCGGCTCTTAGAGGAAGAAAGCGGATGGCATAGTCCAGGTCCTGATTGGGTCGCGACGGGGGTCGGAGGTATTGCCCGCTGGGCATTGGAGAGAGCGCCGTTTCATGGGCGAGGGTCCAACAACGCGCCGGCGCTTCCTATGGACATCATATCGACCGGGGGGCGCGGTCGCAGGCATCTGGCGCGGCAGGTTTATGTCGCCATATGTGGAAGCGAGCCTAGGGATTTCGACCGCATCGTCGCCGCGCGGATGCACAAAGAATTCGTGCGACACCTCTTGCTGGTCCGACCAATTGGCTATGGCTCTCCGAATCCCCTGAAGCTGTCTCCCAAGCAGGCGGTCACGAAGGGGCGCGAATTTGATTTCATATGGACAATCGGAGCGCACCGTCTGCGTCAGCGAGAAGGCGTAGCACCCAATCTCGTTGCGACTAATCTTGCCGCGCGCACGGCCAAACATGCAGCCACTCTGTTGACGCAGCATGGAGACCGTTTGAATGCGATGGCACCGGCACATAGGGAGGGCTCCGATCAAACGCATCCGGAGCCCCCTCTAGGGCTCATCGGTACATGCCGCGCCGAACGAACTATTTCGATCGAAGGACTCATTCGAAGAACCCTGTACGGAATGCTGAGCACCGACATTAGGTTATCTTCGGCTCGATACATCTTGATCTATTGGCCGTGGGTTTTGTCCGAAGGCTCTGAAATTTTGGACATCAAGTTCGGGCCGCGTACCTACCAGATTTACCTTGAGGCCTATCCAGGCGGTCGGAGCCGGGAGGTTGTTGGCTTCGCGCTCGGTGTTGAGCATGCAGCCAGACCGGAGGACTTTCTTGAGTTCTGCCGGTCGCTGGTCAGTGCCTACGGCTGGGTCGAACGAGAGGTAGGCCGCCGCAGCTTCAGCTTAACGCGCGATGGACGGGAGATTCACCTGTCCGTACCTGCGTCGGAGCCTGAGCGACGTCAGCTTCTATCGTCTGACTCAGAACGGGGGTTGGATAGCGATCTGGTCGTCGTTCTCTCGTCACCATCAGCGGGCGAACGAGCAATGGCGGCGAGGCGCGGCTGGACCCTGATCAGCGCCGCCGAGATCGATCTCTGGATGCAGAGAGTTCAGGGTGCAGAGCTTTTTGATGGATCTGACTTCCACTGAACCAGACGCCGGGATCACGCCTCCATCGTCGTATGTGCTCATCTCAGCGGCGAGGTGGGTGCGGCCGCTTAATAGAGATCCCCGGCGTCTCCGGTGGCATCCCTGACCCTCGCCACGGCCATCGACGGTCCCGCGTGCTCTCATAGGAGTATGTCTGGAGGCAAGAAGGGCCCACGCACGAGAACGAATACTAAGGCAAGATAAAAGCACAGGGACCTTCGGTCCCTAAGTGCATGATGGTGTTGAGATTTTACAGGAACCCTCCTTCGGGTCGCTGCCCTAACATCGGCATTTCCGCAGCAAACTCAGCGCCCTAATAGGGACCCTAGGCCCTTTTCGGCCTTTTACGCTCGCCGGACCACGCCCTGGAGCGCTTGGCGGAGCAAGGGCCGGACGGGCTGATGAGCGTCAAGGGTGGCACCTCCGGCGCCATCGCGGAGCGACGGCGAAGCCGCCCTTGACCCTCACCAGCCCGCCCGGCAAGAGGCTCTCCAAGCGCTTCAGGGCGAGCCCCGACCGTGTCCGGTCCTGGTTCCGCAGACTCCCTATTTCGACAGGCGAACGCCGGGTCCGCCGCTGGCATCAGCGGATAGGAAGATTACGCCGCCCGCCTCCAGCGCTGCCTGGAGACGATCCAGCGTCCCAGTCTGCATCCCGCCTTTGCTCGCCTCAAACCGATGGATAGTGGAATCCGCCACGCCAGCTTGCTCAGCTAAGGCGCGGACACTGATTCCGAGCGCCGCTCTGGCCATCCGAATTTGCGCTGGCGAGATCATTTTTAGAGAAATCCTCCGAGTTCTTGCAAATTCCCGTTGACTTGGTCGGAGGAATTCGCTGAAGTCTAAGCGGAATCCTCCAAAACTCCACCGATCTGCGCGCAGATCGGGCCGAGCGCTCGCGCCGGGAGCCCCGTCATGTCCGAAGACCAGGCCGAGCCGACCCTCTTCTCCCGCCGCGCTCTGCTGGCGGTCGCGGGCACCGCGCCCGTCGTCTGCGCTGCCGGCAGCGCCCCAACAGCGCCAGTGGCGGACACCCTCATCGGCCGCTGCGCCCAATGGCTGACGCTGGACTTTGAGAGCGACCACCTGGCCCGCCGCTGGGCGGCGCTGGAGACGGAGGCGGTCGCCAGCTTCGACTACTTCCGCATGAACGACCGCGAGCGCCGGGGCCTGCCCATGGGACCGGAAATGGAGGCGATCGAGAAGCAGCTCGACGACCTGTTCACCCGACGCAAGCGCCTCTATCGGGCCATTACCAAGATGACCCCGGCCAACGTCCATGAAGCCGCCAGCCTGATCGTCATCGCCGCTCGCATCGAGATCCACGATCCAGGCCCGACCGCGCCGCTGGTGCGTAAGGCGATGGATTTCATCGCCCAGGCGACATGCCCCCGCTGCGGAGAGCCGTACATTCCGGCAAAGCTGCCGAGGACGTGACGCGGCTAGCATGAATGCAGGTGCTATGGTGCGTCACAGCTTTTGGCGTGGTGAGCGCGTGGCCAACTCTCCTGATCCACCAATCCGACGCCGGTGGCGGCGGAACGACAAGCCCATCGTCGTAACTGACGACTGGCCGGAAATGGTGCCGATCTCGGACCTTGAGGTCCGCCTCGTCGAAGCCTTCTTCGGCGACCTCCTCGATGAGCTGTTTGGGCCAGTGCCGTCCATGGGTGTCGAAACGCGGCGTCCAAAGCCAACAGAGTAGCCGGCTTACCGTAAGCCGGCCGCCGACAGCCGGCGGCGGATGTCGATCTCCCAATCGTCGTCCATGGCGCGCGCGGGCGCAGGTGTGGTCGGTGTCGGCGGGCGAGGGCCTCCGCCACCTTTGGGGCGACCTCCGTAGCCCTTGCCGACGCGCGGATCTGGCGGCGTAGGATCAAGGGTCGGATCTCCGATCTTGCGGCTGGGGAGCAATGGCCAGGCCCGCTCGGGCGGCGCTTCGTTACGCCGGCGCACGCGGCCCACGTCGATGATGAACCGCGACAGGTTCTCCTGGGCTGTCAGGAGGTGGTCGCCCAGCAGCTTGGCCCTTGTGATGTATCCGGCGTTCACGCCGGGGATGGAGTGGTTCATCATCAGGTGCATGTCGATCTCGGAGAGGCCGCAAGCCTGTCCAAGCGTCCGATAGCTCTGGCGCAAGTCGTTGCCCCACTTGAACAGGGTTTCCCGCTTCTCGTCGTGCTCGACCAGATGGCCCACGCCGCTGTTGGCCGCGAAAATCCAGGTCCGCGCCTCCTTCGGATGAAGCAGGCGACTGGCGCGCATGGCGCGGACGAGGCACCGCATCATCGGGCGCGATAGCGGGATATCGAAGGCCCTGGACGGCCCGCCCTTCGGGTTGGGGATCCGCAGCAGCCGCTTGGCGAAGTTCACGTGCTCGACCTTGGCTTCCAGCAGGGCGCCCGGTCTGCTTCCCGACAACAACAGGAAGAGGTGGAACTCCCGCCGGATCGGATGGCGCAGCCGCCCGGCTTCGGTGAACCAGCGCGGAAGGTCGCTGGCGCCCATGGCGGTGTCGCGACGCCGCTCGACGTTCCAGTCAACGCCGAAGGTCGGATTGTCAGCGGGCAGGGCGCGGCAAGTCTTGCGGGCGTGGTTGTAGACCGCGCGCAAGGTCCGCATCGCGCCGTTGGCGGCGTAGGGACCGTGCGCCTGGCTCATCTTGTCGTGGCGGTCGGCGACCATGCGGGGGTTTTCGCCCAACGTCATCAGCGGCAGGTCCAGCCAGTCGCGGAGCATCCGCTCGACGTGATCTCTGTAGCTGGCGATGGTGGCCGTGCTCCGGCCGCGCCGTTCCATATGCACATCCCGATAGCGCGCCCACGCCTCCCGCAGTGTTGGACCGGTCTCGGGCTTGGGCGCCGCAATGGAGCCCTCGGGCGGCTTGCCTTTGGCGATGGCCGCCAGTTGGGCTTTGGCTTCGGCACGCGCTTCGCGGGCGCTGATGTCCTCGGCGCCGCCGAGGCGGACCTTGACGCTCCGCCGGTGCGAACCCTGCCAGAGATCGCCTTGGGCGTAGTAGGTTTTGCTCCTGGCGCCGACCATGACGAAGAAGCCGCCGAGGGTCTCGTCGCGAGCGATGTATTGCCCGCCGTCCGAGAAGGGGAGGGCCGCGACCGAGCGGTCGGTCAGGGCCAAGCGAAGAGGATCGGAACGGGAACGGCCCATGGAACGCATCCGGAACGCTAGGACGGTGGCTAGGACGGTGGTTGCACACGTGGTCCAAACCATCCGGGACATTTCCAGAGTGGCCTGCCGTTTGATTTTATCAAGCTATCGCAATGGCTTACGGAATTCTCGGGAAAGGAAAACTATCGGCGGGAAATTACCGAAATGTCCGACCGCGCGGGCTACGAATCTGAGGGTCGGACGTTCGAATCGTTCCGGGCGCGCCATTTTCTCCTGACATAGTTGGAAACCGCTTTGGCGGGTCCCACACGCCCCTCGGCGCCGCTCCGCGCGCGCTAGCGTCCAGCTGTCACATATCGCTGCTAGCAGCCTGCGCCCATGACCTTGACCACGCATGAGCGGGCGATCTGGCTGGCGCGGAATGCGTTGCCGCATGAGCCGGCCTTGCGGGCGTGGCTGTCCCGGCGGCCGCTGGCGGGGCTGGAGGTCGACGATATCGTACAGGAGACCTACGCGATCCTGGCGGCGCTGGAGCGGGTGGAGCACATCCAGACCCCGCGCACCTACATGTTCGAGGTCGCCAAGTCGGTGGTGCTGCGGTCGCTGCGGCGCAGCCGGATCGTCGCCTTCGAGGCGCTGGCCGAGGTCGAGGCCCTGGAGCCGCCCTGCGGGGAGCCGTCGCCCGAGACCGTGGCGGCCGACCGCCAGGAGCTGTCGCGCATCGCCGGCCTGATCGCCGGCCTGCCGGCCAAGTGCCGCGAGGCCTTCACCCTGCGCAAGGTCCACGGCCTGTCGCAGCGCGAGGTGGCGCGGCGCATGGGGGTGTCGGAGAACACCGTCGAGAAACACGTCGGCAAGGGCATCGGCGTGTTGATGAATGCATTGGGACGTGGCGGAAGCGGACGCTTCCAGGCATCTAGTCCCCGAGACGCCGAGGACCCGAGCCAAGTTGACCACGACCCGAGAAAGCAGCGCCGACATTGACGCCACCGCGGCCGCCTGGGCCGCGCGCGTCGATCGGGGGCCGCTGTCGGACGAGGACCAGGCCGCTCTCGAGGCCTGGACGGCGCAGGATCCCCGCCGGGCCGGCGCCTATGCCAAGGCCCTGGCCGTCAGCGCCCATCTGGATCGCGCTCAGGGCCTGGGCGAGGCCTTCGCGCCCTCGGCCCACCCAGTGGCGCGCGCCGCCGATCGTCGACGCCTGCTGGTGAGCGGCGGCCTGCTGGCGGCCGCCTCGGTGGTGGGGGCGGTCGGTTATGGCGGGATGCGCCTGAAGGGGCGGGTGGCCACGGCCAAGGGCGACATCCGCCGCGCCCCGCTCAGCGACGGCTCGGCCGTGACCCTGAACACCGACACCACGATCCGCGCGGCCTTCGACGGCGAGCTGCGGCGGGTGGAGCTGCTGCAGGGCGAGGCCCTGTTCGATGTCGCCAAGGATCCCGGCCGGCCCTTCGTGGTGGTGGCCGGCGACGTGCGGGTGCGGGCCGTGGGCACCAGCTTCACGGTGCGGACCCATGCCGATGGCCAGGTCGGGGTGATTGTCCGCGAGGGCGTGGTCGAGGTCTGGCGCGGGGCCGAAGGCAAGCCCGTGCGCCTCACCGCCGAGCACGCGGTGCGGGTGGCCGAGGCCGGGGTCCTGGCGCCGACCGAGGTCGGGGCGGCGGCCGTCGACCGGGCCATGGCCTGGCGGCAGGGGCAGATCGACCTGGACGGCCTGACCCTGGACCAGGTGGCCGATGAGTTCGCCCGCTATTCCGACCGCCGCATCGTCATCGACGACCCGACCGTCGCCAAGCTGAAGATGACCGGCCTGTTCTCGGCTAGCGACCCGGACGGCTTCGCCAAGGCGGCGGCGCTCAGCCTGGGTCTCCGGGCGACGCCGGAGGCTGACGGCGTTCGTCTCAGCCGGGGCTAGAACTTTTTTCGCGGGCGGCATGGCGGGAGTTTCGCCATCGAGGCTCCACCCCGTTGAGGCCGGCGCGGGACCGGCGAACTTCGGGGCGAACCATGTTGCGGAAGAACATCCTGGCCGGCGGCGCGGCCGCTCTGGCCCTCCTGGCCTGCGCCATGCCGGCGACGGCGCAGCAGCGCACCTTCGACGTGCCGGCCCAGGGCGCGGCCTCGGCGATCTCGGCCTTCGCGCGGCAGGCGGGACTGCAGGTCGTGGCTCCGGCCGACGGCCTGGAAGGCGTCCGCACCCAGGCCCTCAAAGGCTCGATGGATGCCCGCTTGGCCCTGCGCAAGCTGATCGACGGCACGGGCCTGGAGATCGTCTCAGACAGCGGCGGCGTGATCATCCTGCGCCGCGTGGCGACGGCGGCGAGCGGCGGCGAGGTCACCCAGCAGGCCTCGGTCGTGGACCAGGTCGTGGTCGTGGGCCAGCGGGCCGCCGACCGCAACGCCATCGCCGCCAAGCGCGACACGGTGCAGGTGATGGACGCCATCTCGGCCGACGACATCGGCCAGATGGCCGACTTCAGCGTCGGCGACGCGCTGAAGCGCATCGCGGGGGTCAGCGTCTACGACTACCAGGGCGAGCCGCGCTTCGCGAGCATCCGCGGCTTCAACGCCCACTACATCACCACCACCCTGGACGGCCTGCAGCTGGCCTCGCCGGACAGCCAGAACCAGACCAATGGCGGCGGCCGCCAGTTCTATCTGGAGACCCTGCCGTCCAACGTCGCCTCGCGCATGGAGGTCTACAAGACCAGCACGGCGGACATGGACGGCCACTCGATCGGCGGCTCGATCAACTTCAAGATCCCGGGTGCGTTCGACTTCCGCAAGGACCAGACCCGGCTGTCGGCCAAGCTGGGCTACCAGGTCCAAGACAAGGCCAAGGGCGGCGAGCGGCCGGTCTCGCAGGCCGAGGTGTTCGTCACCCGCCGCTACGGCGCCGACGACCAGTTCGGGGTGATGGTCAGCGCTTCTTACTGGCGGCGCGAGATGTGGATCCCGCAGCTGGAGCGCGGCGGCGGCTCGTACTGGTTCGACGCGACGGGCAAGAACACCGGTCAGCCCTATGTCGGCATGGGCCCGACGCCGACCGAGCGGCGCTGGTACGCCTACGACAACACCCGCGAGCGGCGCTCGCTGATGACCGTGCTGGACTGGCGGGCCAGCGACAATCTCAGTGTGCGGACGACGGGCTACTATTTCGGCCAGAACGAGAAGTCGCTGCGCAACGACACCCTCGCCAGCATCGGCGCCAGCGCCCTGGTCAGCGACCAGACGGCCACGTCGGGCGTGTTCTCGCCGCGTCCAGGCAATCCTGGCGACACCTCGCAGAACATCAAGTCGTTCAAGCTGTTGTTCGACCGCAAGGTCTACGGCCTGCAGAGCGCGGTGGACTACACGGCCGGCGATTGGCGGCTGGGCCTGAAGGCGGCGGCCTCGCGGGCCACCTATAACAACCCGCAGATCAGCGACAGCTTCATCCAGAACGGCCTGTCGTTCCGCTACGACATCAGCGACGACGAGGTCGCCTTCACGCCGGTCAACCAGACCGCCTACGACAACCTGGCCGCCTATGCGGGCGGGCCGACCGCGTCCAATCCCCAGCACTATGACGAGCGCTACAAGACCGACGGCCGTAACTACGAGGGCCGGCTGAAGGCCGCCTACAACATGGACGCCCACGACACCGGCCTGGGCGTCGAGTTCGGCGGCGGCGGCATCCGGCGCGACCACGGCGAGAACTACGGCAAGACCTACCAGCTGGGCATGCCCTACACCCTGGCCGACGTCATCTCGACCAGCCGCCTGTGCCCGATCAACTGCCAGCCGGGCCAGTTCCTGGTCGTTGACCAGGGCAAGCTGATCGAGACGCTGAACCGCTATCTGCCGACGGCGACCAAGACCGCCGACACCGCCAGCGCCTTCAGCAAGACCTTCTGGATCCGCGAGGACGTCTACGCCGCCTACGGCATGGCGCGCTGGAAGGCCGACAACTGGACGGTGCAGGGCGGCCTGCGCCTGGAATCGACCAAGGTCGACACGACCGGCTTCCGCGCCACGACCAAGGCCGGCAAGACGACCTACGATCCGGTCGAGGCCAACAGCGACTATTCGCACTGGATGCCGTCGGCCCAGGCGACCTACGACCTGTCGTCCGACAAGCGTGTCCGCGTGGCCTACAGCCGCACGGTCGGCCGTCCGAAGCTGACCGACATGGCGCTGCTGGGCGGGTCGCTGAACCTGGCGGACCAGTCGTTTCCCAAACTGACGACGGGCAATCCGGACCTGAAGCCGCGAGTCTCCGACAATCTCGACCTGTCGCTGGAATGGTACCTGGACGAGGGCAAGGGCCTGGCCTCGCTGGCCCTGTTCCACAAGCGCATCCAGAACGAGATCTATTCGCTGGGCCGCACGGCCGACATCGACATCGGCGGCGGGACCGTGGTCCCCGGCCTGCTGACCACGGCGGTCAACGCCACGGAGGCGGCCACGACCGAGGGCGTCGAGGTCAATTTCATCAAGTATTTCGGCTTCCTGCCCGGCGCCTGGAGCAACTTCGGCGTCAACTTCAACGCCATCGCCTCGAAGACCGACTTCCCGATCAAGCTGGCCGACGGCACGCCCAAGACCCTGGACGCCCTGCCGGGCCAGCCCAAGTTCGTGACCAACCTGTCGGTCTTCTACGAGGGCGACAAGCTGCGCGCCCGCGTGGCCTGGAACCACACCGACGTGATGACCGAGGAGCGCTACATCGGCGGCGGCACGTCCAGCCTGGCCAACTTCTACAAGATCCGCTGGGTGCTGCCGTCCGACAAGATCGACGCCTCGCTGTCCTATGACATCGACAAGACCTACACCGTGCGCATCGACGGCTCGAACCTGACCGGCCAGGGCGTCGACACCAACCTGGGTCTCGACAAGGAGATCCCGGTGGCGCGGATGAAGCAGCCCCGGGCCGTGATGGTCGGCGTGTCGGCGAGGTTCTGATGGACGCGCTTTCGAGACGCGCGCTGCTGGCGGCGGGACCCTTGCTGGGTCTCGCCGGTCAGGCTCTGGCGGACGAGCGTCCCGCTTCTCCGCCCGATGTCGGCAAAAAGTTCGACGCGCAGGGGCGGGTCATGCCGTTCGTCGGCAACACGATCATCTGCCACTTGCCGCAGCAGGGGCCGGGCTCGGCGTTCTTCGACGCCCTGCTCGACATCTATCGCGAGCTGCCGCGCCAGGCGTTCAGCGGCAAGATCACGCCCCTGCCGCCGTCCAGCTATCACATGACGATCTTCGGCGGGGCCAACGACCCCTATCGGCAGCCGGGGCTGTGGCCGGCCGGCCTGCCGCTGGACCTGCCGATCGCCGAGTGCGACCGGATCCTGGGCGAGCGGCTGAAGGCCTTCGATCTGGACTGCGCGCTTCCGATCCGTATGCGGATCGATAGAGCGGAGCCGCCGGCCAGCGAGCGTCCGCTGACCATCCGGCTGGAGCCCGTGGACGCGGCCGAGACCGCCAAGCTGCGCCGCCTGAGGGCGCGGCTGTCGAAGGTGCTGGGCATCGCGATCCAGGAGCCGGATGCATACCGCTTCCACGTCACCCTGGCCTATCTCTGGCGCTGGCTGACGCCGGACGAGGACCGGGCCTTTCGCGCCAGCCTGGCCGGCTGGCGCGCGCGTCTGGCCAAGGCTTGCCCCGTCATCGAACTGGGCGCGCCGGAGTACTGCCTGCTGGACGACATGTTCGCCTTCAAGCGGCAGTTCTTCCTCGACTAGTCCGCCCCGCCCTTGGCCCCCACCTTGGTGCGGTCCAGCGACGACGGCGACAGGGTGAAGCCGAAGGTCAGCGGGGCCAGGGGGATGCGGTACTGGACGTGGGCCCGGGCCGCGAGGGTCCAGGTGTCGTCGCCGCCGATCCCGACCTGGGCCGCGTCGACCAGCAGGCTGACATGGTCGTGCGGGCGGATGTCCGACGAGCGCCAGGTCCCCGGCGTCTTGCGTTGCAGGTCCTCGTAGGGGAAGGCCAGCACGTTCATCGACAGGGGCGCGTCGCCGGTCAGGCGGACGCCGGCGCCTTGCCCGGCGCCGATGTCCATCCAGCGGACGTCGACCTTGTTCCCGGTTTCCTGGGGCCGCATGTAGTCGTGGTTCTGGGCGGCGATCGGGCCGTGCCACAGGCCGAAGGCGCCGCTCCATTTGCGGTCCGAGTAGGTCTCGTGCGGGCCGCGGCCGTACCAGGCGACATCGGTCATCGCCGTCGGCATGGCGAAGGCCAGACCCACGCGCAGCGGATCGGGCAGGTCGGGGCGGGCGGGCGTGAACTGGCCGCTGACCTTGACCGTGCCGTCGGCCCGCAGCGCGTAGGTGGTCAGGAAGCGCACCGCGCCGCCGCCGTAGACATAGTCGATCGACACTGACTTGCCGTCCTTATCGACGGTGATCGCGCGGACGTCGCGGGTCTCCGAGAAGCCCTTCCAGACGGCGTGGGTCTTATCGACCTTGGCGCCCAGGTCGTTGTCGGTCAGGGCGCGGAAGAAGTTCGGCGCGCCGCCCGACAGGATGGTCTTGCCGCCGACCGCGTAGTGGTCGACGAGGCCGGTCTTGCGGTCGATGACCAGCTCGGCGTCCTTGGCCGAGAGCTTGATGGTCTTGCCGTCGTCGGCCAGCGCCACCGAACCTTGCGCGGCGGCGACCGCCGGCTTGGCCGAGGCGGCGGGTAGGACGAACTGGTCCCAGGCCACGACGGAGCCCGCCTCGACCAGCGGGATGGTTCCGGCCTTGGCGCGGGCGCGCAGGGTGACGATCCGCTCGATGCCGGGCGCGCTCGGCGCGGGTAGGGCCAGCGACAGCGCCTGGGTGGCGCGGGCGGCCGTGGACGCGTTCGGCAGGGCGCCGTGGGCGACCGGGACGCCGTCTTCCAGCAGCTCCCACTCCAGGTCGAAGCCGGAGAGGTCGCGGAAGTCCTGGCGGTTCAGCGCCGAGAAGCGGCCGGCCGCCGCGTCGACCGCCTGGAAGGCGATCGGGGCGTAGACCTTCTTCAGCTCGTGCAGCTGCGGATTGGGCGTGCGGTCGGGCTGGTTCAGGCCGTCGCCGAACTCGATGTCGCCGCCGGGATTGGAACCGTAGTCGCCGCCGGTCTTCCAGAAGTGGCGGCCGTTGGCGTCGGTGCCGTTCATGCCCTGGTCGACCCAGTCCCAGACGAAGCCGCCCTGCAGCTTCTCGGGGTGGGCGTAGATCACGTCCCAGTAGTCCTTCAGCACCCCGCCCGAATTGCCCTGCATGTGGGCGTATTCGCACTGGATCATCGGCTGGGTGAAGCGCGGGTCGGTGGCGTAGTCGACCATCATGGCCAGGCCGTCGTACATCGGCGCGTAGATGTCGACGAAGCTGCTGGGCCGGTGGTCGTCCAGCGTGCTCCAGCCCAGGAAGCTGATCAGCCGGCTGGGGTCGCGCTGGCGGATATGGGCGGCGGCCTTCTCGAAGTTCGGCCCGACGCCGGTCTCGTTGCCCAGCGACCAGAAGATGATCGATGGATGGTTCTTGTCGCGCTCGACCATGTTGGCCACGCGGCTGACATGGGCGGCTTCCCAGGCCGGGTCGAAGCCCAGCTCGTAGGTCTCGCGCTGGGCCGGATTGTCCTCGCCCTTCGACAGATAGGCGTGGCTCTCGATATTGGCTTCGTCCATCACGTAGAGGCCGTACTCGTCGGCCAGGGCGTACCAGCGCTCGTCGTTGGGATAGTGCGAGGTGCGCACGGCGTTGACGTTGTTCTGCTTCATCAGCGCCATGTCCTGGCGCATGGCGGCCTCGGAGATGACGTGGAAGCTGTCGGCGTCGTGCTCGTGGCGATTGACGCCGCGGATGACGATCGGGCGGCCGTTGACCATCACCTGGCCGGCCTTGATCTCGACCGTGCGGAAGCCGATCCGGCGCGACGAGGCCTCGATCACCGCGCCGTCGGCGCCGACCACCTCGGTGACCAGGGTGTAGAGGTCGGGGGTCTCGGCGCTCCAGGTCTTCACGCCGGGGACCTCGGCGGCGACCGTCAGCTTGCCGGCCGCGGGAACGGCGGTCTCGCGGGTCAGGACCGTGCGATCGCCGTCCAGCAGGGTGGTGCGGACCTTGGTCCCCGGGCGGGGCTTGGTGACCTCGACATCGACCGACAGGCGGCCGTCGCGATAGGTCTTGTCGAGGCCGGCGTGGACATAGACGTCACGGGCGCGGGTGGTCGGCGCGGCCATCAGCCAGACGCTGCGCTCGATGCCGCTGACCCGCCAGAAGTCCTGGTCCTCGATGTAGCTGCCGTCCGACCAGCGGTAGACCTCGATCGAGACGTTGTTCTTGCCGGGGCGCAGATAGGGGCTGACGTCGAACTCCGAGGGGAGCTTGGAGTCCTCGGAATAGCCGACCGGCTTGCCGTTGACCCAGACGTAGTAGGCCGAGTTGGCCGCGCCGATGTGCAGCACGATCTCCTGGCCCTTCCAGTCGGCCGGAAGGTCGAAGTCGCGTCGGTAGGAGCCGACCGGATTGGTGGCGTGCGGGATCAGCGGGCGGTTGGCCGCGAACGGATAGGTGATGTTGTTGTAGCGCGGCTGATCGTAGCCTTCGGCCTGCCAGTCGGCCGGGACCTTGATGGTCTTCCAGGCCGAGACGTCGAAGTCGTCGCGCCAGAAGTCCTTGGGCCGTTGGTCGACGCCCGGCGAGAAGGCGAACTTCCAGTCGCCGTCCAGGGAGCGGAAGCGCTTCGAGGCCGCCATGTCGCCGGCCAGGGCCAGGTCGCGCGTCTCGAACGGGAAGCCGGTGGCGCGAGCGGGAAGCTTGTTCCGCGCGAACACCGCCGGGTTCTCCCAGTCGGGACGGTCGGCCGAGACCTGGGGCTGGATCGGCTTGGGGACATCAGCCAAGGCCGAGGTCATGGTGACCAGGGCCAGGGCCGAGCCCAGCATCAGGCGTTTCGAAGCGCTGCTCATGGTCAGGCTTCCAGCACGAAGCCGGCGGCCTGGAAGTCGCCGCGCAGGGCGACGTCGACGCCGTACTCCATCCAGTAGGCGCCGCTGGCCTTGGCCGGGGTGGCCGGATCGGCCGCGCCCGCCATGGCGCGCAGGGTATAGGTCGCCTTCGGATCCAGGCCGCGTAGCTGGATGCGGGGCAGGGGATCCAGCTTGGTCGTCGAGTGGACGAAGGCGAACAGCACCGCCTGCTTGCGGTCGGGCGACACCGACAGGGTGGCCGAGCGTTCCGAACCGTCGCGCGGCGAGATCAGCCGGTAGAGGTCGCCGCGCTGCACGGTCTTGCGGATGGTCTTGTACTCGGCGACCAGCTTCTTGGCGGTGGCGAAGTCCTCGTCCTGCCAGTGGTTGAGGTTGGCGCCGATGCCCAGGCCGCCCTGCATCGACGACAGGAAGCGGTATTCCAGCGAGGTGGTGCGCTTGTTGACCCAGTTGGGCGAGTCCGTGACCCAGCACATCATGGTGGCCGGGGCATAGGCGTGGCTGTAGCCGTCCTGGATGGTCAGGCGGTCATAGGGGTCGGTGTTGTCGGACGGCCAGGCCTGGTCGGTCAGGGCCAGGATGCCCAGGTCGACGCGACCGCCGCCGCCGGCGCAGGTCTCGATCTCCAGCTTCGGGTGACGACGACGCAGCTCGGCGATGATCCAGTAGAGATTGCGGACGAACTCCACATAGATTTTCTGCTGGTCTTCGACCGGCTGTTCGGGCCAGCCCGGCTCGGACCAGTTGCGATTGTGGTCCCACTTCAGGAAGGCGATGTCGTTCTGGCTGACCAGCTCGTCCAGCACCTTCAGCAGGTGATCGCGGACGTCCTTGCGGGCCAGGTTCAGCATCAGCTGGTTGCGGCCCTGCGTGCGCGGACGGGTGGGGAAGTTGATCGCCCAGTCGGGGTGGGCCCGGTAGAGGTCACTGTCGGGATTGACCATCTCGGGCTCGACCCACAGGCCAAACTCCATGCCCAGGCTCTTGACCTTGTCGATCAGCGGCCCCAGGCCATCCGGGAACTTGGTGCGGTTGACGGTCCAGTCGCCCAGGCCCGCCTTGTCGTTGTTGCGCGCGCCGAACCAGCCGTCGTCCATGACGAAGCGCTCGACGCCGATGGTCGCGGCCTTCTCGGCCAGGGCGATCTGGCCGGGCGCGTCGACCTTGAACTCGGTGGCTTCCCAGCTGTTGTAGAGCACCGGCCGCAGCGGGGCCTTGTCGCCGCCGGGCAGGATCTTCCCGCGCTGGAAGCGGTGCATCAGGCGCGAGGCGCCGCCCATGCCGTGGCCGCTATAGCCGGCGTAGAACACCGGCGATTCCAGGGTCTGGCCGGGCTGCAGGCGATAGCCGAAGTCGAATGGGTTGAAGCCGCCGACGATGCGGGCCTTGCCCAAGGTGTCCTGGTCGACGGTGATCCGCCACGAGCCGCTCCAGGCCAGGGCGCCGAACCACACGGGGCCGGTCTCCTCGTCGGAGTGGCCGTCGCGGTCGATGGCGATCCAGGGATTGTTCTGGTGGCCGGTGTCGCCGCGGCGGCTCTCGATGACGGTCGAGCCGGGGCTGACGGGTCGGGTCTGCACGGTCCACTCGGCGGCCCAGCGGCCGGTCAGGTAGTGCAAGCGGTAGTCGGTCTCGACCGGCAGGGTCAGGGCGGCGGCGGCCAGCTGCTCGATGCGCACCGGCGTCTTGGCGCGGTTCTCGACCACGGCCGAGCGGCCCAGGATGCCGGTCTCGGGATCCATCACGTAACGCAGCTCGACATAGAGCTCGCGCTCGATGTCCTTCAGGCGGACGGAGAGGCCCTGGTCGGTGACCCGGTGCGAGACGTATTTCAGCACCACGTCGCGGACGCCGTCGGGCCAGCTGACCTTGATCGCCGGCTCGACGAACATGCCACCGCCTTGCGCGGGGAATTCCTGCGGCGTGACCGAGGTGGAGAGGTCGACCGAGGAGTGGTCGCGCAGGCTGACCGGCAGGCCCGGCGAGTCGCCATCGGCCAGGCGGCCGCCCCAATAGAGCGACTGCACCTGGCCCTGGGCGTTGACGCCGAAGGCATAGGTGACGTCGCCGCCGTCCAGGCGGAAGACCTTGGTCTTGTCGTCATAGCGCGCCGTGGAGGCGGCCGCAGACGACCATCCCGCGGCCCCGGCCAGCAGGCCAAGGCACATCAGTCTTCTGTCCAGCTTCAGGGTCGACATCCTGCGGTTTCCTCGTTTTCTTTATTTGTCTGATAAATCGGCTTTTAGCGTCGCCGTCAATCGGAGCGTTGGCGGAACGCCGTGATCGCGCCCTCAATTTTCCCTATTTCAGATTTATCTGATTTATGAGATAGACGCTTCAACGCACCAAAACAAACACGTGCGCCACGATAAAAACCCGCAGTCTCTGGGGAGAGAAATGACACAAGCCTATCGCCGCTCCGGCGGCCTGCTGCTGTGCAGCGCCAGCGCTTTCACCCTGTTCCTCGCATCGCCTGTCCTGGCCCAGACCGCTCCTTCCGCGCCGGCCAATGACAGCTCAACGGTGGAAGAAGTCGTCGTCACCGGCACCCGGGCCAGTCTCTCCAAGGCGCTGGACCTGAAGCGCGCCCAGGTCGGCGTCGTCGACTCCATCGCCGCCGAGGACATCGGCAAATTCCCTGACCAGAACGTCGCCGAATCGCTGCAGCGCATCACCGGTGTCTCGATCGACCGCAGCGGCGGCGAAGGCAAGTTCATCACGGTCCGGGGCTTCGGTCCCGAGTTCAACACCGTGCTGCTGAACAACCGCCTGCTGGCCACCGAGAACGGCGGCCGCGAGTTCAGCTTCGACATTCTCGCTTCCGAACTGATCAGCGGCGCCGAGGTCTACAAGTCCTCCGACGCCGTGCAGCAGGAAGGCGGCATCGGCTCGACCGTCATCATCCGCACCGCCCGTCCGCTGGACCGCCCGGGCTTCCACTTCGCCGGCAGCACGGCCGCCAAGATCGACAGCACCACCGACAAGGCCACGCCCGTCGTCTCGATGGTGCTCAGCGACACCAACGAGGACCGCACCTTCGGCGGCCTGATCAGCCTGGTGTACGACAAGCGCGAGTCGCGCCTGACCAACGTCAACACGGGTGGCTGGATCGCGGGCCAGAACCTCGACTTCAACAAGGACGGCATCATCGACATGGCCAATGTGGCCATGCCCCGCACGTTCAACACCACGGTCGAGCAGAACCATCGCGAGCGCATGGGCGGCACGATGGCGTTCGACTGGTGGGTCAACGACAAGCTGAAGCTGGGCTTTGACGGCCTCTACACCCAGTTCCGGGTGAAATCGCGCTCGAACCAGATCGGCTACTACACCGACCCGGGCGACACGATCGCCGCCGAGGCCAACGCCAACAAGACGGTCACCAAGTTCACCCGCAGCGCCGCGGGCAACCTAGCCACCGACCAGATCGTCTTCGACAGCCCGCGCGACGCCAAGACCTATCAGCTGGCGATCAACGCCCACTACACGCCGTCGGATCGTTCGACCCTGGATGTCGACATCTCGCACTCGCAGGCCACCGACGGCAACAAGTCGGTGTTCTACGTGCTGGGCTCGCGCAACACCGGCCTGACCCCGACCTTCAGCCTGAACCCGGGCGGCCTGCCGTCGATGGCCAACGTGCTGTCGACCACGGACGCCACCAACCTGCGCCTGCACTGCTGCGCCGAGCGCGGTGGCAGCGTGAAGGACGCGGTCTCGCAGGCCAATATCGACTTCAAGCACGACTTCGACGGCGTGCTGAAGGACATCAAGCTGGGCGGCCTGGCGACGTTCCGTAAGAAGAACATCGTCTCGCTGACCTCGCCCGATCCTCTGGGCTGCTTCTACTGCGGCTACCTGGCCTCGGTCCCGGCCTCGCTGACCAGCGTGTTCAACGCCGGCAGCATCCTGGGTGGCCCCAGCATGAGCTGGCTGGACTACGACGTGAAGAAGCTGGTCCAGTACTGGGGCAGCGACGCTGCGATCAACCAGCGCAACGACCCGGCCGCCGCGGCCGCGTTCCGCGCCGTGTTCGCCGGCAACGGCAACAGCCTCAACCCGGTCTACAACCCGCAGGGTTCGGGCTCGGTCGAGGAGAAGAGCTTCGCGGTCTACGCCCAGGCCGACTTCGGCGGCGACCTCAGCGGCCATGCCTGGTCGGGCGTCGCGGGCCTGCGCTACATCAGAACGGACCTGCACGCCGAGGGCAATTCGCGTCAGCTGATCTCGATCACGCCGCGCCCCAGCGACCCGACCTCGGCCGACGCGGCCTACAGCCCGCCGGTGCCGGTCACGGCCGACAACAAGTACGGCTATCTCCTGCCGTCGGCCTCGTTCCGCTACAACATCAGCGACGACGTGGTCTTCCGCGTCGCCGGTTCGCGCACCCTGACGCGTCCGACCCTGTCCAACCTGTCGCTGTCGCGGTCGTATGACTTCCGCCCGCCGCAGTCGAACACGGTCAGCGGCGGCAACCCGGACCTGAAGCCGTACCTGTCGTGGAACGGCGACGCGGGCCTCGACTGGTTCATCAGCGACGCCAGCTACATCAGCGTCGCCGGCTTCTACAAGAAGGTGTCCAACTTCGTCTCGCAGGTGACGACGCCGGTCACGTTCTTCGGCTACCAGTTCCTCGACACCCGCCCGACCAACGCCCAGGACGCCAAGATCTACGGCTTCGAAGCGGCGGTGCAGTACACGTTCGACTTCCTGCCCGCGCCGTTCGACGGCCTGGGCGCGTCGGCCAACTACACCAAGGTCAAGAGCAACATCAGCTTCGACCCGTCGCTCAGCACCCAGACGTTCAACGTCGAGGGCCTGTCGGACTCGGCCAACCTGGTGGTGTTCTACGAGAAGGGCCCGATCCAGATGCGCGGCGCCTACAACTGGCGTGACAAGTTCCTGCGCCGCACCTTCGGCGCGAACGGCCAGCCCGAGAACGTCGACGCCTACGGCCAGTACGACCTGAGCGGCAGCTACAAGATCAACAAGAACTTCGCGGTGTTCACCGAGGTCATCAACCTGACCAACAAGCACAACCGCAGCTACTCGATCTACGAGGAGCGCCTGATCCAGATGGACGACACGGGCCGCCGCGTCTCCGTCGGGGTGCGCGCCACCTTCTAACCGACGACCCCTCTATCCTCCCTCCTGCGACCGGGCGCCGATCTCATCCTTCGGCGTCCGGTCTTTTTTTGTCCGGAGCGCAACGGGCAAAACAAAACCCGCCGGCCGCGAGGCCGACGGGTTTTTGACGTTCCGGATCGGAGAGAGGGAGCTAGTCCTCGGGCTGGCTCTCGCTGGCTTCCTTGATCAGCAGCATGACGTCGGCGATCAGCACGCGCATCGTGGCGCTGGCCGTCGCCGGGTCGCGGGCGATGATGGCGTCCAGCACGGCCTTGTGGCCCGGCAGGCTGGCGCTGCGGCCGCGATAGCGGTTGGTGAACTGGATCGAGGTGCGCAGGGCCGTGGCCACCACGTCGCGGAACTGGGCGTAGAACGGGTTACCCGACGCCTCCAGGATCGAGACGTGGAAGGCGATGTCCGACGACAGCGGGTCGTCGTCACCGTGGTCGGCCGCTTCCATCCGGTCATAGCCGGCCTGGATCAGGGCGATGCCCTCGGGGCGGGCGGCCTCGGCGGCCAGGGCGGCGGCGCCCGGCTCGATGCTCAGGCGCAGCTCGGTGAACTGGCGCAGCAGGCTTAGCGAGAACTTGCGTTCCAGCAGCCAGCGCAGCACGTCGGTGTCGAACCAGTTCCAGGCCGACGGCGGGGTGATGATCGTGCCCTGGCGCGGCCGCGCGGTCAGCAGGCCCTTGGCGGCCAGCATCTTCACCGCCTCGCGCGTCACCGAGCGGCTGACGGAGTGTTCCTTGGACAGCTCGGCTTCGATCGGGAACGGGCGGCCGTCATAGGCGCCCGTGACGATGGCCCGCCCGATCACGTCCAGAAGCCCAAAAGTCAGGTTGCGCCCGAGCGCGCTGCGGTCCATGGCGTCAGAGGCTTTCATGAGGTCAGTGCTGTCAAATTTGCCTGGGCCTCGCAACAGATTACTTGGATTGGCTCACGCCTGACGTTGGGTCAGGGCGAAGCGTTTGAGGCCAGCCAGCACGCAGACTTCGCCGCCGAGGGCGATAGTCTCAACGGATTGAGCGCTCAGCACGGCGGCGTAGCGCTCGGTCAGAGCGCTGGCCCCGACCAGGATCACGCGCTGAGCCTTGAAGGCGGCGGCGCCCTCGGCGGCCTCGGTCCCGATCGTCAGGCCCGACAGGAAGCCGCGCGCCCAGGCGCCGGTCCGACACTCGCGCAGCTGGGCGCTGCGGGCCTCGAACAGGGCGCTCAGCAGATGTCCGCCGCGCGCGCGCTCCAGGCCATGGGCGAAGCCGGCGGCCTCGTGCTCGGGGTTCTCGGCGGTGTCCGCGCCCAGCAGCAGGCTGGAGCGGGTCGAGAGCAGGGCGAAGAGCTCGCCGGTCAGGAAGGTCTGGAAGCCCACGATGCGGCCATCGCGCACCTGGCACCACTTGCCGTGGGTGCCGGGCAGCACGAACACCTGCTCGCCTTCGGCCAGGTCGGGATGCAGGGCCAGGGCCCCGAACACCTGGGTCTCCTCGCCGCGCATGACGTCCGGCGCGCCGCTGGGGGCGGTCCCGGCCACGCCGGGCGCGACCTCGATCGAGAGGCCGTCCAGGGTCACGCTGGCGGCCTTGCGGGCCCAGTCGTCGACGCCGGCGGGGCACTCGGCATAGGGGGCCTCGACCACGCCGGTGCGCGAACCGGCCATGCCGGCCAGCACCACGCGCGTGAGGCCGAAGCGCTCGCGCCAGCTGGCGACCGCGCCCAGCAGGGTCTCGGCCGCCGAGACGGTCAGCGCGCCGATGCCGGGGCCTTCGACCGACTCGAGAAGGGTCTCGCCGTCGTAAAGCCCGAGGCGCAGGCGGCTGGTGCCCCAATCTCCAAACGCGATCATCAGGCGCTGGCCTTCCAGGCGGCGACATAGGTCTTGGCGATCTCGCCGACCTCGGCGGCCGAGCGGCCCGGCTTGTAGAGCCCGGAGCCCAGGCCAAAGCCATTGGCTCCGGCCGCGCGCCAGGTCGCGACATTGCCGGGCTCGACGCCGCCGACCGGGAAGACCGGCGTGGTCTTCGGCAGCACCGCCTTCATCGCCTTCAGCATGGCGGGGCCGGCGGTCTCGGCTGGGAACAGCTTCAGGGCGTCGGCCCCGGCGGCGATGGCCGTGAAGGCCTCGCTGGGCGTGTAGAAGGCCGGGAACGAGATCAGGTCCGCGGCCTTGGCCTCGCTGATTACCGCCACATCGGTGTTGGGCGAGATGATGATCTGGCCGCCGGCCCCGGCGACGTCGCGCACCGCCTGGGGCGTCAGCACGGTGCCGGCCCCGACGATCGCGCGGTCGCCCAGGGCGTCGCGCAGCCGGCGGATGCTGACCAGCGGATCGGGCGAGTTCAGCGGCACTTCCAGGCAGCGGAAGCCGGCGGCGACCAGGGCCTCGCCGACCTCGACCGACTCGTCGGGCGTCAGGCCGCGCAGGATCGCCACCAGGGGCAGGGTCTCGAGGACGTCGGTCCAGGCGGTCATACGCTTAGCCTCCAAACTGGCCGGGCGGCAGGCCGCGCACCCCGGCGTCAACTTCGAACAAAGCCCCGGCGTGGGGCTCATTGTCCTGGCCCATGGCGGCCGAGGTCACGAACAGGCGGTCCAGGTCTGGCCCGGCGAAGGCGCAGCTGGTGATCTGTGACGCGGGCAGGGCGATGAAGCGGTCCAGCTTACCCTCCGGCGTGAAGCGGTTGACCCGGCCGCCACCCCAGGCGGCGATCCAGACGCCGCCCTCGGCGTCGGTGGTCATGCCGTCGGGATAGCCCATGTCGCCCTCGAACTGCACGAAGACGCGCTTGTTGGCCAGCGTTCCCGCTTCTTCGACGTCGTAGGCGTAGACGACCTGCTGGGCGCTGTCGGCGTGATAGAGCACGCTCTGGTCGGGGCTGAAGGTCGGGCCGTTGGCGATGTGGTAGCCGGTGTCGACCTCGCGCCACGTGAAATCCGTGTCTAGTCGCCGCAGGGCGCCGATCGGCTGAGCCTCGCCGCGCTCGTCCATCGAACCGGCCCAGATGCGGCCGCGCGCGTCGGCCTTGGCGTCGTTCATCCGCGTGTCGGGCAGGTGGGCCTCGGGGTCGCCGAAACGGTCGATCATCAGCGGATCCAGGGTCAGCGCCGCGAAGCCACTCTTGAGCCCGGCGATGAAGCCGCCCGGCGTGCCGCGCCGCTCGATCAGCCACCCGATCGCCTCGGGCATCGACCAGGTCCGCACCGCGCCGCTGGCCAGGTCCAGGCGGTTGATACGGGGCGCCTTGATGTCGACCCAGTACAGCGCGTTGTCGCGCGCCGACCACAGCGGGCCTTCGCCCAGCAAGTCGCGGTCGGGACGGTCGACGATGGCGTAGGCGGTCATCACGGGCTTCCAAATTCCAGCGCAACCGTAGGGGGCGAAACCCCGGCTGTCCATATTCGAAGATTAATATGATAAAACGTTTGACGCCGCCAGTCGGGCCGGCATAACCATGAGGCAACGTCCCGTGAAACACCGGGCAAGGACCATTCGGGAGCTATGTCTATGCGGTCTTCCCCGCGCTGCGCCTTTGCCATGGCGGAACGTCACGATGGATGATCGTTTCGGAGGGTTCGTCGGCGCCGGTGCGCCCGCCAACCGCATCGCTCGCATCGAGACCTTCATGGTGCCGCCGCGCTGGCTGTTCGTCCGGATCGAGACCCAGGACGGCGCGGTCGGCTGGGGCGAGTCCAGCCTGGAGGGGCACTCGGAAGCCGTCGCGGGCGCCTTCGCCTCGCTGCGCGAACGCTTCATCGGCGCCGACGCCGACAATATCGAGGACGTCTGGCAGGTCGCCTATCGCGGTGGTTTCTACCGTGGCGGCCCGGTGCTGATGTCGGCCCTGTCGGGTCTGGACCAGGCCCTGTGGGACCTGAAGGGCCGCCGTCTTGGCGTGCCGGTCTGGCGTCTGCTGGGCGGCCTGGTCCGTGACCGTGTGCCGGTCTACGCCTGGATCGGCGGCGACCGTCCCGACGAGGTGGTCACCGCCGCCAAGGCCCGCATCGCCCAGGGCTTCAAGGCCGTGAAGATGAACGCCACCGGCGAGATCGGCTGGTTGGACAGCACCCGCAAGTTCGACGAGGCGTTGGAGCGCGTGGCGGCGGTCAAGGCCCTGGGCCTGGACGTCGCCCTCGACTTCCACGGCCGCCTGCACAAGCCGATGGCCAAGCAGTTGGCCCGCGCCCTGGAAGGCTTCCAGCCGCTGTTCCTGGAAGAGCCGCTGCTGTCGGAAAACCCCGAGGCCATCCTCCAGCTGTCGCGCCTGACCAGCGTGCCGATCGCGCTGGGTGAGCGCCTCTATAGCCGCTGGGACTTCAAGCCGTTCTTCGAGGCCGGCGCGGTCGACGTGATCCAGCCCGACCTCAGCCACGCCGGCGGCCTGTCGGAGTGCCGGCGCATCGCCGCCATGGCCGAGGCCTATGACGTGGCCGTGGCCCCGCACTGTCCGCTGGGCCCGCTGGCCCTGGGCGCCTGCATGCAGCTGGCCCTGACCACGCCCAACTTCGTGATCCAGGAAATGTCCCTGGGCATCCACTACAATGTCGGCCATGACCTCCTGAGCTACATGCGCAATCCGGAGGTGTTCGACGTGCGCGACGGCATGGTGGCCGCCCTTCAGGGGCCCGGCCTGGGCGTCGAGATCGACGAGGACATGGTCCGCGAGGCCGCCAAGGACGCGCCGACCTGGCGCAATCCGATCTGGCGCGGCGAAGACGGCAGCGTGCGCGAATGGTGATCGGGCGGCGCGGCCTGATCCTCGGCGCGGCGGCCCTGGCGCTGCCCGCGCTCAGCGGCTGCCGCCAGAGCGACGGCAAGGTCCGCATCGGATTCATCGTCAAGCAGCCCGAGGAACAGTGGTTCCAGAACGAGTGGAAGTTCGCCGGCCAGGCCGCCCATGATCGCGGCTTCAACCTGATCCGCATCGGCGCGACCGACGGCGACCGGGTGCTGACGGCGATCGACAACCTGGCGGCCAAGGACGCCAAGGGCTTCGTGATCTGCACGCCGGACCCGCGCCTGGGCACGGCCATCGTCGAGCGGGCCAAGGTCAACGACCTGAAGGTGATGTCGGTCGACGACCGCCTGATCGGCCCGCGCGGCCAACCCATCGCCTCAGTGCCGCACGTCGGCATCTCGGCCCGCGCCATCGGGCGCATGGCCGGCGACGAGGCGCTAGCGGAGGCCCGCCGTCGCGGCTGGCCGATCGCGCAGACGGGCGTCCTGCGCCTCGCCTATGACAGCCTGGAGACCGCCCGCGAGCGCACCTTCGGGGCCCGCGAGGCCCTGATCGCCGCCGGCCTGCCGGCCGCCAACATCGTCGACGCCCCACAGCGCACCACCGATACCGAGGGCGGCTTCACCGCCGCCTCGCCGGTGCTGATCCGCAAGCCGGAGCTGCGCCACTGGATCATCGTCGGCCTGAACGACGAGACCGTGCTGGGCGGCGTCCGCGCGGCCGAGGGCCTGAACCTGACCGCCGACTCCGTGATCGGCGTCGGCATCGGTGGGTCTGGCACGGCCGACGCCGAGTTCCAAAAGGCCAAGCCCACGGGCTTCTACGGCTCGGTGCTGCTCAGCCCCCGTCGCCACGGCTACGATACGTCCTCGGCCATGTTCGACTGGATCACCAAGGGCGTGAAGCCGCCGGCGATCACCCTGACCTCGGGCATCATGATGACCCGGACCAATTTCCGTCAGCTGCTGGCGGCGGAGGCGGCGTGATGGCCCTCCTGTCCTACGAAGGCGTCGGCAAGACCTTTCCCGGCGTCGTCGCGCTCGCCGACGTCAGCTTCTCGGTCGCGGCCGGCGAGATCCGCGCCCTGATGGGCGAGAACGGGGCCGGCAAGTCGACCCTGCTGAAGATCCTGGCCGGCGAGTACCATCCCGACAGCGGGACCGTGAAGGTCGATGGCCAGGCCCGCGCCTTCGCCGGACCGCGCGACAGCGCCGCCGCCGGCGTGGCGATCATCCACCAGGAACTGCACCTGGCCCCCGACCTCAGCGTCGCCGAGAACCTGATGCTGGGCGCCTTCCCCGGACGCGGCGGCTTCGTCGACCGTAAGGCCCTGCGCGCCAAGGCCGCCGAGATCCTGCAGCGTCTGGGCGAGGACATCGACCCCGACGCCCCGGTCCGGTCCTTGTCGATCGGCAAGCGGCAGATGATCGAGATCGGCAAGGCCCTGCTGCGCGACGCGCGCGTTATCGCCTTCGACGAGCCGACCAGCTCGCTCAGCGCCCGCGAGACCGAAACCCTGATGCGGATCATCCGTGATCTGAAGGCCGAAGGGCGCGCCATCCTCTATGTCAGCCACCGCATGGAGGAGGTGTTCGCGCTGAGCGACAGCGTCACCGTCCTGCGCGACGGCCGGCACGTCGTCGACTACCTGTCCATGGGCGAGGTCGACCAGACCAAGCTGATCGCCGCCATGGCCGGCCGCACCATCACCGACATCTACGACTACCGCGCCCGTCCGCTGGGCGAGGAGACGATCGCCGCCGAGGCGCTGCTGGGTCCGGGCCTGCGCCAGCCGGTGGCGTTCGCCGCCCGGCGCGGCGAAATCCTGGGCTTCTTCGGCCTTGTCGGGGCGGGACGTTCGGAGCTGTTCCGGCTGCTTTACGGCGCCGAGACCCCGACCAGTGGTCGCTTGCGGGTGAACGGCAAGTCGGCGGTCTTCAAGGGCCCTCGCGACGCCATCGCCGCCGGCCTGGCCCTGTGCCCGGAAGACCGCAAGGGCGAGGGCATCTTCCCGCTGGCCGCCGTGCGCGAGAACATCGCCGTGGCCACCCGCAACCTGGGCTCCGGCGAGGCCGCGTTCCTGAGCGGCGGGGCCGAGGCGAAGACGGCCCAGGACCTGATCGCCCTGATGCGGGTCAAGACCGCCTCGGCCGAGACGCCGATCGGCACCCTGTCGGGCGGCAACCAGCAGAAGGCGGTCATCGCCCGCTGGCTGGCGGCCGATAGCGAGATCCTGCTGATGGACGAGCCGACGCGCGGCATCGACGTCGGGGCCCGCAGCGAGATCTACGGCCACATCTATCGCCTGGCCGAGGCCGGCAAGACCGTGCTGTTCGTCTCCAGCGATATGCCCGAGGTGATGGGCGTGGCCGATCGCATCGTGGTGATGCGCGAGGGCGCGATCGCCGGGGTCGTCGACCGCTCCGAGGCCACCTCCGAATTGCTCCTGCGCCTGGCCCTGCCCGATGCGGCCGGCGCGGCCCACTGATTGTCCGAAAGCATGACCATGGGAAATTCCAACCTGTCCTTCCTGCGCCGCTTCAGCGCCGCCGGACCCCTGCTGATGCTGGCGGTGCTGTTCGTGCTGCTGTCGGTGTTCGTCCCCGACTTCCTGGGCCTGCGGAACATGCGCGGCCTGATCCTGTCGGTGACCCTGGTGGCGACCATCGCCCCGACCATGATGCTGGTCCTGGCCCTGCGTGAGGTCGACCTCTCCGTCGGCTCGACCACGGCCCTGGCCGGGGTGCTGTGCGCGGTGGTGATGTCCAGCACGGGCAGCGTCGCGGCCGGCGTGCTGGCGGGCCTGGCGGCCGGCGCGGCCGTGGGCTTCGTCAACGGCTTCGTCGTCGCCCGCTTCCAGGTCAATTCGCTGATCGTCACCCTGGCGACCATGGAGATCGTGCGCGGCCTGGCGTTCCTGGCCTCGGGCGGCGAGGCGGTGTCGATCCCTGTCGAGCGCTTCTATCAGCTGGGCTCGGGCGCGTTCCTGGGCATCAACTATCCGATCTGGATCGCCGTGCTGGGCTTCGTGGTCTTCGCCGTGGTGCTGAACCGCATGGTGTTCGGCCGTAACGTCCTGGCGATCGGCGGCAATCCCGAGGCCGCGCGCCTGGCCGGCGTGCCGGTCAACCGCGTGCGGGTCATCGTCTTCGTGCTGCAGGGTCTCGCGGCGGGTCTGGCCGGCATCGTCCTGGCGGCGCGCATCACCAGCGGCCAACCCAACACCAGCCAGGGCCTGGAGCTGGCCGTGATCTCGGCCTGCGTGCTGGGCGGCGTCTCGCTGTCGGGCGGCGTGGCCACGGTGATCGGCGTGATCGTCGGCGTGCTGATCATGGGCGCGGCCCAGAACGCTCTGAACCTGCTGGACGTGCCGACCTTCTACCAGTTCGTGGTGCGCGGCGGGATCCTGCTGGCGGCCGTGCTGTTCGACCGCCTGCGCCAGTCGCCGGGCTTCCTGAAGTTCGGGACGGCCAAGGCATGACCCAGCGCTTTCAAGATCGCGGCGTCATCGTCACCGGCGCGCTGGGCGGCATCGGCCTGGCCGTCGCCCGCCGCTTCGCCGCCGAGGGCGCGCGCCTGACCCTTGTGGACCTGAAAGCCGATGACGGCGCGGTCGCCGAGGAGCTGCGAAGCCTGGGCGCGACCGGCGTGCTGTCGGTGGCCTGCGACATCGGCGACGAGGCCGCCGTGGCGTCCGCCGTCGAGCAATCGATGGACGCTCATGGGGACCTGCGGGCGGTCGTGAACGTCGCCGGCATGATGATCTACAAGCCGATCGCCGAACTCACCGGCGCGGACTGGCGCCGCCTGCTGGACGTCAACCTGCTGGGCGCGGCCTTCTTCACCGGCGAGGCGTTCCGGCGCATGGGGCCGGGCGGGGCGGTGGTCAATGTCGCCTCGATCCACGCCCGCCAGACCAGTCCGGACGTCGCCCCCTACGCGGCGGCCAAGGCGGCGATGCTCAGCCTGACCCGCACGGCCGCGATCGAGGGCAAGGCCAAGGGCCTGCGCGTCAACGCCGTCATGCCCGGCGCCATCGACACCCCGATGCTGTGGTCCAGCCCCAACCTCGCCAATGGCGCCGAGGTGTTGGAGCCTGGCGATGTCGGCCAGCCCGACGACGTGGCCGGACCGGTGCTGTTCCTGGCCTCGGACGACGCCCGCTTTGTCAGCGGCGCGGCGCTGGAGGTCGACGGCGGACGCCTGGCCAAGCTGTGAGCGTCGAGATCAGGCGCTGGGGGACGCTGGAAGACGGCTCGCCCGTCCGGCTGGCGACCCTGCGCAACGCCAATGGTTTTGAGGCCCGGATCAGCGACTTCGGCGCGACGGTCGTTGGCGTCCGCGCGCCCGATCGCGATGGCCAGCTGGGCGAGGTGAGCCTCGGCTTCGAACATCTCGCCGACTACCTGGCGCCGACCTATCGCGCGGCTGGGCCCTATTTCGGAGCGACCGTCGGCCGTTACGCTAACCGCATCGGCGGGGCGCGGTTCACGCTGGATGGCCGCGACTACCCGCTGGTCGCCAACGAGGGCGAGAACCAACTGCACGGCGGCCCGCGTGGCTTCGACCAGGCGGTCTGGGCTATAGAGCCGCTGGACGGCGAGATCGGCGTGCGGCTGTCGCTGATCAGTCCCGACGGCGACCAGGGCTTTCCGGGGACGCTGCGGGCCACGGTCGAGTTCGTCGTCACGCCCGAAGCCAACACCCTGGCCGCCCGCTACCGGGCCGAGACGGACCGGCCGACCCACGTCAACCTGACGGCCCATCCCTATTTCAATCTCGACGGCGCCGCGACGATCCGTGAGCACGTGCTGGAAGTGCTGGCCGGCGCCTTCACGCCCACCGATACCGCCTGCATCCCGACCGGCGAGGTGGCGCTGGTGGCCGGCGGTCCGCTGGATCTGCGCGAGCCGCGCTGCTTGGGCGAGATCCTCGACCATCCGGACTTGGCCGGCTCACGCGGCCTGAACCACAACTACGTCCTGCCGGGCGGGGTCACCGACGCGCCCCGACTGGCCGCCCGGCTGTCCGCTTCGGGCCGGCTGCTCGAGGTCTGGACCACCGAGCCGGGTCTACAGGTCTACAGCGCCGGCTATCTGCCCGATCTCTCCGGCCAGGCCGGCGAGCGGTTCGGGCGTGAGGGCGGGGTCGCGCTGGAGACCCAGCACTTCCCCGACAGCCCCAACCGTCCGGCGTTCCCGACGACCCGGCTCGACCCGGGCCAGGTCTGGTCGTCGGAAACCCAGTGGCGCTTTACCCGAACGTGAAGGCGTAGGCCTGGGCGCCGGCGTCCAGGAACTGGATCTCGAAGGTCCGGTCGCCGATCGCGCCCTTCTGCCGGACCAGCTGGTAGAGCCGCTGGCCGGTGATCACGCCGTTGCCGGCCGCGTCGGTGTCCATGCCGTGGTCGTCGCCGGGCGGCTTGCCGTCGATGGTCACGCGGTAGCGGACCTTCGCCCCGTTGGCCGCCGGACCCAGCACCAGGTGCAGGTCGCGGGCGTGGAAGCGGTAGGCGATCTTGCCGCCGGCCGCGTTCAGGCCGGCCTGCTCCTTGCCGATCGTCCAGTCGCCGGCCAGGCCCCAGGCGTTGAGCTTCAGCGGTCCGCCCAGGGCGTAGACGTGGCGCGCATCGCGCGCCGCGCCGCCGGTCGAGGCGAAGTTCTCGGCGCGGTCGTAGCCGACATAGGTCTCGGGCGAGTTGACGTCCTTGCCGTCCGAGGCGGCTTGCGCGCCCGTGGCGTTGACGGCGACCAGGCCGCTGGCGACCTTGGCCCCACCACCCTTAGAACTACCGGCCTCGGCCAGCAGCTGCTGGATCACCCGTTCGGACTGGTCGTAGCCGCCCTCGCCGAAGTGGTGGTGGCGGACCTGGCCGTTGGCGTCGATGAAGTAGTGGGCCGGCCAGTACTGGTTCCCGAACGCGCGCCAGATCGCGTAGTTGTTGTCGACCGCGACGGGGTAGCCGATCTTCAGGTCGGCGACGGCCTTGCGGACGTTCTTGACGTCCTTCTCGAAGGCGAACTCCGGCGCGTGGACGCCGATCACCACCAGGCCCTGGTCCTTGTACTTCTCCGCCCAGGCGCGGACGTAGGGGATCGAACGCAGGCAGTTGATGCAGCTGTAGGTCCAGAAGTCGACGACCACGACCTTGCCCTTCAGCTGGGCCAGGGTCAGGGGCGGGGAGTTCAGCCAGGTCACCGCGCCGTCCAGCGGCGGGGCGGCGCCTTCGACGGGGAGAGCAGGGCCTTCACCAGGCTTGGCGCGCATCATCATCGCGCCGCCTGGAGCGCCGCCTGCGGACATCATGGCGGGATTGGCGCTCATCATCGCCGGGTTGGCGGCCATCATGGCGGGGCTGCCGCTCATGGCGTCGCCGGCGGCGGGCAGCAGGACGGACTCCTGCTGGGGATGCAGCTTGTTGACCAGGCCCTGCTCCAGCGTCGCGGTGCTGGTCTGCGAGACGCGGGTCAGGAAGCCGGTGTCGACGCCGAGCGCGATGGCGGCGACGGCGACCAGGATCACCGCCCCGACGCCGCGCCGAATCCACTCGCTGGCGCCCAGCGAACGCTTCATGGCCGTGAACACCTTGCCGCCGACCAGCAGGGCCAGGCCCAGCGAGGTCGCCGCGCCGGCCGCGAAGGCGACCAGCAGCAGGGTGGTCTGGGCGTTGGCGCCTTGCAGCGCCGCGCCCGTCAGGATCAGGCCCAGCACAGGGCCCGCGCACGGGGCCCACAGCAGGCCGGTGGCGACGCCCAGCAGCAGCGAGGCCGCGAAGCTCTCGTCACGGTCAGCGCGCTGCGACAGCCGGCCGCCCAGGGCGACCAGCGGCCGGGTCAGGCGGTCGGCCAGGCTGGGGATCAACAGGGTCAGGCCGAAGAAGGCCATCAGCGCCAGGGCGAACCAGCGGCCGTACTGGTTGACGTGCACGGCCCAGCCGCCGCCGACCGCCGCAAGGGTGGCGACCAGGGCGAAGGTCACGGCCATGCCGGCCAGCATCGGCAGGCCGCTGCGCACGAACGGCTTGTCGGCCCGCGCGAACACGAACGGCAGGATCGGCAGGATGCACGGGCTGACGATGGTCAGCACGCCGCCCAGATAGGCCAGCAGGAACAGGATCATTTGGGGGACCTTAAGCGGCCTTGAAGGTCAGGGCGACGCCGTTCATGCAGTAGCGCAGGCCGGTCGGCTTGGGACCGTCATTGAACACGTGGCCCAGGTGCCCGCCGCAGCGGCGGCAGTGGACTTCGGTGCCCCACATGATGCTGCCGCCGGCGCTCTTGGCGACGGCGTTGGGCAGGGACTGCCAGAAGCTGGGCCAGCCGGTGCCGCTGTCGAACTTGGTGGTCGATGAATACAGCGGCAGGTCGCAGCCGCGGCAGCTGTACGTGCCCTTCTTGTAGTTCTTGTCCAGCGGGCTGGTGCCGGCGCGTTCGGTGCGGGCGTGGCGCAGGACCTCATAGGAGTCCGGCGGCAGCATGCGCTTCCACTCGGCGTCGCTGCGGGTGACCTCGAAGGTCTCGGCCCGCGCGCCGAAGGCGGCCAGGCCCAGGCCGGCAAAAGCCCCGGTGGCCAGAAAGTCTCTACGCGTCGTCATCGCCAATCTCCGTTTCGCCGCCCGTAGTCAGATACGCAGCGACGCACCGGAAAGTTACGCGCTTATTTCGGCAGCGCGTAGACCAGCAGGCTGTCGCCGCCGCTGGGGCTGGAGAGATACGAGCCGCCGGTGGCGACGATGGCCACGTACTGGCGGCCGTCGGCGCCCAGGTAGGTGATCGGGTTGGCGTGGGCCGAGTAGTCCAGCACCTGGGTCCACAGCTCGCGGCCGGTCCTGGTCTCATAGGCGCGGAAGCGGTGGTCGTCGGTGCCGCCGACGAAGATCACGCCGCCGGCGGTCAGGATCGGGCCGGCGTTGCCCGGACGGCCGGTGGCCTGCTTGTCCTTCGGGAAGACGTCGGTGACGCCCAGGATCGAACGCCAGGCGACCGTCCCGGTGTTGACGTCGACGGCGATCAGTTCGCCCCACGGCGGCTTCTGGCAGGGGCTGCGGGTCTCGCGGTCGCGGAAGCGTTCGGAGACGACGCTCATCTCGTTGGTGTCGTTGGCCACCAGCTTCTCGATATTGCCCAGCTGGTTGCTGTTGAAGATGTAGAGCCCCAGCGTCGGGTCGAAGGCCCCGCCGCCCCATTCCGGTCCGCCGGCCGAGCCCGGGAAGCGGATGATCGGCTTGTCGGCGCGCAGGGGCTCGAACATCACGCTGCCGACCGCGTGGCCCTTGTCGATCATCGCCTGGCAGGCGGCCGTGTGCTCCGGCGTGATGTTGGCTAGGTCCGTCATGGCGAAGTCCATGCGGGTGATGATGCCGGGCTTCACCGGGAAAGGCTGGGTCGGCCAGGCCTTCTCGGCGGCGACCGACGACGGCGGCACGGGGCGTTCCTCGACGGGGTAGATCGGCTCGCCGGTCTCGCGGTTGAGCAGGAAAAGGAGGGCTGTCTTGTTCATCGCCACCACGGCCGGGATGGCCTTGCCGTCCTTCATCACCGTCAGCAGGGTCGGGGGCGTGGCCAGGTCGTAGTCCCAGACGTCGTGATGCACGGTCTGGAAGTGCCACAGGTACTTGCCGGTGCGGGCGTCGACCGCGACCAAGGCGTTGCCGAACAGGTTGCTGCCCTTGTGGTCGCCGCCGTAGCGGTCGGAGCTGGGGGCGCTGAACAGCAGGTAGGCGACGCCCCGCTCGGCGTCGATCGTCGGCATGTTCCACATGTTGACGCCCGAGCGCTGCTTCCAGCTGTCGCCTTCCCAGGTGTCCTGGAACTTCTCGCCTTCGCGCGGCACCGAGTGGAAGGTCCAGACCAGCTTGCCGGTGACGACGTCCCAGGCGCGGGCGTCGCCGGCCGGACCTTTGCCGGGATATTCCTGCAGCTTGGAGCCCAGGATCGCCAGGTTCTCGAAGATGATCGGCGGCGCCGAGTAGCTGTAGAAGCCGCCGGCCACGCTGTTCATGATCTCGGGGGTCTTGGTGTCGACCACACCGTCCTTGCCGAAGTCGGGGCAGGGCTGGCCGGTGCGGGCGTCCAGCGCTACGATCCGCCCACGGAGCGTCGAGACGATGACGCGCGGGCCGTGGTCCTTGTCGCCGGGCCAGTAACCGACGCCACGCAGGGCCGGCTGGTCGCGATCGGCCAGTTCGTGGGCCCAGATCTCCTTGCCGGTCGCGGGATCCAGGGCCACGACGCGGTGGTAGGGCGTGCCCAGGTACATCCGCCCGTCGGCGACCAGCGGCGTGGCGGTCGAGAACGGCTTGAACCCCTCGCCTTGGGCGTTGGGCGCCGGGTCCATGTGGTAGGTCCAGGCCAGCTTCAGGCCCGCGACATTGGCCGGCGTGATCTGGGTCAGCGGCGAGTAGCGCGCCCCGCCGATGTCGCGGCCCCAGCTCGGCCAGTCGCCGCTCTCGGGGACCTTCAGGAACTCCTCCGGCTTCAGCGCGCGGTCAGTGAAGCGGGCCAGGGCGATCGCGCCCTTGAAGTAGTCGATCCGGTTCATTCGCGCCCCGGCCCGCACGTGGCCGGGACCGTGGGGCGTGAAGGCCAGCGGCCCCTCGCCCTGCAGCACGCCGTCGACATAGGCGCGGTAGGTCTGGCCGTCATAGGTCTGGGTGACGACCGACCAGCGGCCCAGCGGGTGCAGCTTGTCCATGAACAGCAGCGGCCGGTTGCCGCTGGCGCTGGTGGCGTAGGTGTCGAGCGCCCAGCCCTTGTCGGTCACCCGGACCTCGAACATCAGGCGCGGGGTGTGGTCGGGGCCGGTGACCGGGACGTCGAGGCCGGTCTTCGGATCGGTCTCGGCTATATGCAGCAGCCGTTGCGCGAAGGCGCCGCCGTCGGGGCGGATCACCACCTCGGCGGTGAAGGCCTTGGCCCCGACCAGCGGCCGGCCGTCGATCAGCACGCTGTCATGGGCGCCGTCGAAGGCCAGAGCCTTGCCGACCGGGCTGTCGACCAGCTTTGGCGCACCCTCGACCGTGACGGGGTGGTCGCCGATGCGCTTGAGGTTGTCGAAGCGCCAGGTCTGCTGCTCGGCATGGGCGGTCGAGGCCAGCAGGGTGAGCGCGAGGACCAGGCTCCTCATCGCTTCGGCGCCAGGAAGTAGAGGCCGCCGGGTGTGTCCAGCTTGGCTGAGAACGGCGTCAGGGTCAGGCTGCCGGTCTTCGCATCGACCTTGAACACGGTGATGCTGCCGTCGCCTTCGTTCGCCGAGAGCAGGAAGCGGCCGGTCGGGTCGAAGCGCAGGTTGCGGGGCGTCTTGCCGCCGGCCGGGACGTTGGCGGCCAGGGTCAGGCGGCCATCCTTGGCGATGTCGAACACGGCGATGGTGTCGTGGCCGCGGTTGCCGACATAGAGGTGGCGGCCGGTCTGATCGATGACGATCTCGGCGGTCTTGTTGGCGACCGTGACGCCGGCCGGCAGGGTCGGGGCGGTCTGGACTTCCTTGAGGTCCGAGCCGTGGACCTCGAAGACGCTGACCTCGCCGTCGGTCTCGTGATTGACGTAGAGGTGGCGGCCGTCCGGCGACAGTTGCAGGCGGCGCGGGCCGGCCCCGGCGTGGACGCTGACGAACGGCGTGGCGGCCGGGACGATCATCCCCTTCGCGGGATCGACCTCGTAGCTGTAGACGCGGTCCAGCCCCAGTTCGGCGACGAACATGTGCCGGCTGTCCTTCGTGAAGATGATGCCGTGAGCGTGGGGCGAGCCAACCCGCGCGACGTGTTGGTCGGCATAGATTGGGTCGGACAGCTTGCCGTCCGGCAGCACGCGATAGGCCACCAAGTTGCCGGTCGTGTAGTTGACCGTGGCGGCGATCTTGCCGGTGGGGTCGAGCACGACTTGGTTGGGCTTGTCGCCGTTCGACGGGACGCGCCCCAGCAGGGTCAGCTTGCCACCGGGCGCGATGCGGAAGGCGCTGATGCCGCCCGGCGTCTGCCAGTTCACGGCGTAGAGCGTCTTGCCGTTCGGGGCGATCCAGACGTGGGCCGGTTGCGGCGTCTCGGCAGCGAGGCCCAGGGGCGTCAGGGCGCCGGTCTGCTCGTCGAAGCGGAAGGCGTATACGCCCTTCGACGTGCCGTCCGTATAGCTGCCGGCGTAGAGCAGGCTGGCCGTCAGGGCGATGATCTTGAGCATGATCAGGTCTCCGTCACCGCGTACTTTTCACGGACCAGGACGAGGTAGCTGCCGACCCCCAGGGCGATGAAGACGACGATGGTCTTGATCGGGGCGTCGAAGCTCTTGGTGGTGTCGACCAGCCAGCCGGTGAGGATCGGGGCGACGATGCCGGCGGCGCTGGCGGCGAAGTTCTGGATGCCGACGATCCGTCCGATCGACGAGCCGGGGATCAGGGTCTGGGTCAGGGCCCAGTAGTTGGCGGTGGCCAAGCCGAGGCCGCTCAGCGACAGCACCGAGAAGGCCAGCGCCACGTTCAGCGAGGTCGCCTGGGCGCCGATCAGCACCGTGGTGGCCAGCAGGAAGCCGGCGATGGTGAAGGCCTTGCGGACCTTCACCGCGCCATGGCCGCGCCGGATCAGCATATCGGCCGCCCAGCCGCCCAGGATCGAGACCGTGGCCATGCCGGCGAAGCCGAAGGTGGTGAAGAGGCTGCTGGAGGCCAGGGACAGGTGGCGGGCCTCGTTGAAATAGGCCGGCATCCAGGTCAGGCAGAAATAGACGAAGTACATGTAGCAGAAGGTGCCGATCACCGTGCCCCACAGCACCGGGCTCTTCAGCAGACGGCTCATGGGCACGGTCGGCGCGGTGGTCTCTACGGCTTGGGCCGAGCCCGCGTCGGGCTTCACGAACAGCAGCCACGGGATCAGCCAGACCAGGGCGGCGACGCCCATGATCACGAACATCGCCTGCCAGCCGTGATGCTCGATCAGCCAGGCGGCGGCGACCGCGCCGATGGCCGGGCCGAACTTCGAGCCGGACATGAAGACGCCGATCGCCAGGCCTCGGCTGCGTTCCTCGAAGTTGAAGCGGATCCAGCGCATGCTGGCCGGGTGCATCACCGCCTCGCCGACGCCCAGCAGCATCCGGACGGCGAACAGGGCCGAGAAGCCGGTGGTCAGGGCGGTGGCGGCGGTCAGCAGGCTCCAGACCAGGAACCCGATCGCCATCGGCCGCTTGGAGCCGAAGCGGTCGACGATCCAGCCGGCCGGGATCTGCAACGCCGCGTACGACCAGAAGAAGGCCGAGTTGGTCAGGCCCCGGTCGGTGTTGCTGAGCTTGAAGAAGGCCTTGAAGTGCGGGTCGATCAGGGCGACCGACAGGTTCACGCGGTCGATGTAGGCGAACACCGCCGCCAGGGCCAAAAGCACGACGACGAGCCAACGGCCCGTGGTGGAATACGGTTTGCTGGTCATCAGCCCCACCACTTCTGGCCGGGCGCCAGGTGCGCCTCGACGATCTCGCGATTGAGCTCGACGCCGGTGCCCGGCTTGTCGCCGACCTTGACGTAGCCCTTGTCGATGTACGGCCCGTCCAGCTTGAGGACCTGGTCCATCCAGCCGCCCTCGCCGGTGACCGTCTCGCACATGACGAAGTCACGGATGGAGGCCGCCCACTGGCAGACCTGCCAGGTGTGCAACTGGCTGGCGGTGTTGTGGGTGGTCAGCGGGATCCCGTAGAGCGATGCGAGATCCGCGATGCGCTTGGTCTCCAGGAAGCCGCCGCTGTTGCGCAGGTCCGGATTGACCAGCTGGGTTCCCTGGTTGGCCAGGAAGGGCAGGAAGCCCTCGCGCCGCGCCAGGTTCTCGCCGGTCAGGATCGGCACCGGCGAGCGGGCGGCCAGGGTCTTCCAGGAGTCGCTGTAGTCGACGCCCAGCGGGTCCTCGAGCCACAGCGGTTTGACGGGGGCGACCACCTCGGCCAGCTGCAGGGCCGAGGGCAGATCCAGCTCCCAGTGGCAGTGGACCATCAGGTCATGGTCCCAGCCGATCGCCTCGCGCATGTTCTCGAAGGCCTGGCCGATCTGGCGCAGTTCCTGGGTGGTCAGGCGGCGGTTGCCGGGGTCCTTGGCCGCGTCGGGCAGGCCCTTGCCGGTCTCGCCGAACGCCAGGGTGCGGGGGATGTCGACCTTGTGGGCGGTGAAGCCGCTGGGATGGGCGGCGACCTTGGCGGCCCACTCGCGGCACGAGGCCTTGTCGAGCGGGTCGCGGGGCCGAGAATGGTCATAGACGCGCACCCGGTCGCGGAACCGTCCGCCCAGGAGCACGCAGGTGGGGGTCTCGAGCAGCTTGCCGGCCAGGTCCCACAGCGCCATCTCAAGGCCGCTGGACGCCCGCATCAGCTGGTGGGCCGAACCGTCCGTGCGCGAGCCGAACAGGCCCGAGGCGCCGTCGCCCATGAAGGTGTAGAGCTTGTCGATCTCCAGCGGGTCCTTGCCGATCAGAGCCGGCTTGATCGCCTCGATCTGCTCGGCCACGCCGACGCCGGGCGAGCCGTAGGCCTCGGCGACGCCGAAGGTGCCGTCCTTGGTCTCGATCTTCACATAGACATAGGTGCGGCCAGGGCCCTGCACCGTCATGGTCCGCACGTCGCGGATCACGGGGCGGACACGCTCGGCGGCGAGAGCCGGGGCGACGAGGCTGGCGGTTCCGGCCGTCGCGGCCAGGCGCAACAGGGTGCGGCGCGACCAGGGCTGGCGCTTGTCGAGCATCGGACTGCTCCTGTGAAATCGGGAACTTGAAAGCGCGAACGGCCGCCCGCGCGTGAAGCGCAGGCGGCCGCCGTAGTCGTCGCTAGAAGCGGGCGCGGACGCCCACCGTGTAGTAGCGGCCCATGATGTCCTGGCCGCCGGGGACCGGGAACGTCAGGCCGATCGAACCGGCCAGCGGCACGATCTCGGGCTTGGAGTTGGCCACGTTCTGGATCGTGACATAGGCGGTGGTGTTCTTGTCCGCGCCCAGCTTGTACTCGACATTGATGTCGGCCGAGTTGAAGGGGCGCACGTCCGGATCGACCCACACCTGACCGGGCGAGGTGATCTTGCTGAAGCCGCCCAGCCAGCGGTCCTGGACGCCGATCGCCAGGTCACCACGCTCGTAGCGCAGGATGCCGGTGATGCGGGCCTGCGGGGCCGAGACGGTGGTCAGCGGCGCGTTCGGGAAGGCTTGCGAGACGTTGGTCGGCTGGTAGTTGCCGAACAGGCGCGTCGTCCACGAGCCGCCCAGGGCCTGGAAGCGGTAGTTGACCTCGACGTCCCAGCCCTTGATCTCGGTGAAGGCCGTGTTGAGGCTTTGGTTGAAGACCTTGGTCGGGAAGTTGGCCGGCGTGTGGTCGCTGAACGGCAGCGGACGCTCGAACAGCGTGCAGTACTGCGAGCTGCCGCCCGAGTCCTCGCACAGGCGCTGGATGGTGTTGTTGCCGGCCGCGATCGCGCCGATCGCGTTGTCCATGCTGATCTTGTACCAGTCGACCGAGGCGTTGAAGCCCGGGAGGAAGCTGGGCGTGAACACCGCGCCGACCGTGTAGGTGCGGGCGACTTCAGGGACCAGGTCGGGGTTGCCCTTGGTCGAGATGAACACCGTGCTGCTGGTGCTGGTGTGCAGGTCGACGAAGCCGCTGACCGAGGCCTGCACCGGTTGGAACAGGTCGTTCAGCGTCGGCGCGCGGATGTCGCGCGACGTGGTCGCCCGGAACCGCAGGGTGTTGTTGACGCGATAGTCGAGGCCCGCCTTCCAGGTCTGGACGCTGCCCGAGGTGCTGTAGTCGGTGTAGCGGCCGGCCAGGTTCACATCCAGGCTGTTGACCAGCGGCAGGTCCTTCAGCAGCGGAATGGCCAGTTCGCCGGCGACTTCCCAGACGTTGTTCTTGGCCGTGACATTGGCCGAGACGGGCTGGGCCCACAGCGCCAGGGCCGGGTTGCAGATCCGCAGGCCGGTGCAGTCGACGGTGGCCGTCGGGCTGGCGTCGCTCCACACCGTGTACTTGTTCCAGCGCGCCTCGCCCGAGATGGCGAAGTTGATTGGGCCGGCCCAGTTGTGGAAGGCGGTGCCGGTGAAGCTGCCGGCCACGTCGTCCATGGTGTTGATGACGTTCTGGTGGGTGTTGTCGGTGAACCAGTCGAAGGCGTCCTGGCTGATCGCCGTCGGGCCGAAGGCGTTCAGCGGCACGCAGCCCTTGTAGGCCGCGGCGGTGGCGGCCTGGGTAGCGGCGTAGCACTGCACCGTCCCGCCGACCGTGACGGCGTCGAGGGCGGCGAACTGCTTCTGGTAGTTGGAGTTGTTGCGGCTCTCGACCATCAGGTCGTTGCGGCCGTGGGTGTAGGTCAGGTCCCAGCGGTAGTCGCCGAGGGTCCCGTTCAGGCCCGTGTTGAAGTTGGTGTATTCGTTGACGTTGCGCGTGCCGGTCAGGCCCTTGGGACCGGTGCTGATGATGTAGGTGCCCATCTGGAACGTGTTGGTCGCATCGGACAGGCCGTTGTCGCCCAGCGCCGTGCGCGTCGCCGCGTTCAGGAACGGGTTGTTCTTGTAGAAGGTGCTGGCCTGGCCGTTGCCGGGGGTCAGCTTGACCGGGAAGTGCCAGCCGCCCGAGTAGGCGTTGGCGTACGAGGCCTGGGCGTAGAACTGGACGTTGTCGGTCAGATCGAAGTCGAAGCGGCCGAACAGTTCGTCCTGGCGCATGGCCACCAGGGCGGTGGTGTAGCGGGCATAGGCGCCGTCGCCACCGACGTTCTGGTTGCCGGTGCCGGTCGTCTGGCCGGGCAGGAACGGACCCAGCACCCCGTTGCTGATGAACTGCTGGTTCAGCGCCGAGCACGAGTTGGTGCAGGCGGTGATCTTGCCGCCGAAGGCGCTGTCGCCGCGACGGACGTTCATCGAGGTGGTGAACGGCGCGGCGACCGTGCCGCTGCCGGTCAGGGTGTAGACGCCGCGGCCATAGGCGCGGTCGAAGTTGGAGACGTCGTCGGTTTCGCGACGCTGGTACGAACCCAGGACGTGACCCCGGCCGCCCAGCACGCTGGCGCCGCCGGCGATGCCGAACTTGTAGCTGTTGCCGTCGCCATAGGTGGAGATGCCGGCATTGGCCTCGATCTTCAGGCCGGTGAACTTCTTGTCGATGATGAAGTTGACCACGCCGGTGACGGCGTCCGAGCCGTAGACGGCCGAGGCGCCGCCGGTGACGACGTCGACGCGGCTGATCAGCATCTGCGGGATGGAGTCGACGTCGACCGTGCCGTTGGCGTTGGACGGCGTCAGGCGGTGGCCGTCCATCAGCACCAGGGTGCGCTGGGTGCCGAAGCCGCGCAGGGCCAGCACGTTCTGGGCCTGGTTGCCGGCGCCGTCGCCCGAGCGGGTCGGGATCGCCGAGCCCTGGAAGATCGGCAGCTTGTTGAGACCGTCCGGCAGGCTGCTGGGCGTGGTCTGCTGGATCTGTTCGGTCGAGACGACCGTGATCGGCGTCGGCGCGTTGGTGGCGATCGCGGTGATGCGCGAGCCGGTCACCGTAACGGCTTCGACGACCTGGGATTCATCGGGTTTGGCGGCTTCCTGTGCGGAGGCCTGTCCGTGGATCGCCAGAACAGCCGCCGAGACGCCAAGCAGTAATGCCGCGCGGTGCGCGGTGTGGTTCTTTTGAGTATGCATCAGTCACTCCCCTTTATTTATAGAGCTAGGATTCCCCTCCTGCTCGGTTATTGAGGCGACCTGGTCCTGCGCCAGTGGTCGAACTTTTCTTTGTTTTCTGGGTTAGTCATTGGGTACAGACCGATGATGGTCTGTCCCGCCTTGACCATGTCGACCACGAAGTCTTCGTAGAGGGTCATGGCCAGGGCCTCGTCGGCGAGATCCGCCGCGATTTCCGCTGGAACGACGATGACGCCGTCGGCGTCTCCGACGATCACGTCACCGGGGAACACCGGCGCGCCGCCGCAGCCGATCGGCGCATTGATGTCGATCGCCTGGTGCAGGGTGAGATTGGTCGGCGCCGAGGGGCGCTGGTGGAAGGCCGGCATTGCCATCTGCGCGATCTCGGCGCTGTCGCGGAAGCCGCCGTCGGTGACGACTCCGGCCGCGCCGCGCATCATCAGGCGCCGCACCAGGATGCCGCCGGCCGAGGCCGCGCGGGCGTCGCCGCGGCTGTCCATGACCAGCACGCAGCCGGGCGGACAGGCCTCGACAGCGGCGCGCTGCGGATGCTTGGGGTCCTCGAACACCTTGATGCCGTTGAGGTCCTCGCGGGCGGGGATGTAGCGCAGGGTGAAGGCGCGCCCGACCATGCTCTCAGTTATCGGGCCCAGCGGGCGCACGCCTTGAATGGCCTGGTTACGCAGGCCGCGCTTGTAGAGGGCGGTCGCCAGGGTCGGCGTGCTGACGCCCTTGAACTTGTCCAAAGTCGATTGATCGATCTCGATCACGCCGTCCCGCCCCCCAGCCTGGATGTTCTAGACCAATTGGCCTGACTTGATTGGCCAACTGGCCTGACCAGTGCGAGCGGAGCATCGTCGAGGACCTCATTTCGGTCCATTGCAAATTCATCATGGAGCCATACGGGTTTCGTATGTACCGCACGCTTGAAACGGCGTTGGGTTTACCAGATTTAACCGACAGGTCAGGCCAATCCCTTGTGGAGTCCGGCGAATTGTCCTTCAATTGTCCTGGTGGCGGGGACCACGGGGAGAACGACCAGCAATGCTGGAGCTGGGCCAGCTGGGATGCTTCGTCGCCGCCGCCGAGGAGATGCACTTCGGCCGCGCCGCCGCGCGCCTGAACACCACCCAGCCAACCCTCAGCCGCCAGATCCAGGCCCTGGAGCGGACGCTGCGGGTCGAGCTGTTCGAGCGCGCCAACCGCACCGTCAAGCTGACCCCGGCTGGCCGGGTGTTCCTGCCCGAGGCCAAGCGGATCCTGTTCCTGGCCGAGACCGCCACCAACCTGACCCGCCGCGCCTGGCAGGGCGAGGCGGGTGTGATCCGCCTGGGCTTCGTGGCCTCGGCCGGCTTCGTCGATCTGCCGATCATCCTGCGTCGGGCGGCCGAGGCGCTGCCCGACGTGCGCATCCATCTGAAGGAGATGACCTCCGCCGCCCAGCGTGACGCCCTGCTGGCCGACATCGTCGATGTGGCCGTGCTGCGGCCGCCCATTGACCACGGCAAGTTCGGGGTCCTGCCGCTGCGCACCGAGGCGTTCTTCGCAGCTCTGCACGTCGACGATCCGCGTGCGGAACTGGAGCAGCTGGAGCTACGCGACTTCGATCGCCAGCCCTTCATCATGTATTCGGTCGAGGGGGCCGGCTACAGCCACGCCATCCTGTCGGCGATGTTCGATCGAGCCGGGGTCTCGCCGACCATCACCTATCACCTGGACCAGAACCACACGATCCTGTCGCTGGTCTCGGCCGGCTTCGGCGCGGCCCTGGTGCCCGAGGGCGTGACGCGGCTGCGGCTCGACAACGTGGTCTTTCGCCCCGTGCGGCTCGAGCCCGAGCGGCCGCTGGAGATGTACATGCTGTGGCGGCGGCAGAACGACAATCCGGTGCTGCCGCGCTTCCTGGCGCTGTGCGAGGACTTGGGGCTGCCATCCCTTGAGAGACTTGGCGCCTGACACCAAAGAAAAGGCGCCGGACGAGCCGTCCGGCGCCGTAGTTTCTGGAAGGTTTGGGGGAACAGAAAAGCGGGCCTTCCAGAGAAACGGGAAAGGCTGGGATCAGCCCGGCTTGCCGTAGACCTTGGCGAGATAGGCCTGCACCTGCTTGGCGTCCTCGTCGGTCAGCTCGGCGCCGTTGCCGCGCATGCGCTCGATGATGCCGGCCCATTCCTTGGGCGTGTGGCGCGCTTCGGTGACCATGCCCAGGTCGTGGCACGACTGGCAGGCGCGGTTGACGATGGCCTTGCCGGGATCGGCGGCGGGCGGAGCGTCGGCGGGCGCGGCAATGGCGGCGCTGCTCGCCAGGAGCGCGCCGAGAACGAGCGCGGTCTTCAGAGATTTGCTGAGCATGGTCCCTAACGGTCTTCGAGTGTCGGCCTGCGCGTGGTGTTGCGTGAGGCTTGGCCTCCGCCCCATCCAAATTGGTCAGGCCACCATAGGGGCATCGTGGCGCAAATCCATTGCAATTCAATGATCGCCCGATACGCGCCGCGCATCATTCCGCAACAAACACTCGGCGATCAGCAGGTTGGGGACCCAGGCCAGGAACGAGATGGCGCGGTACCAGGGCAGGAACGGCAGGTCGAGGATCTGCACCGCCGGCAGGTAGAGCCGCAGGGTGACGGCCGCCAGGGTCAGGGCCCAGGAGCGGATCATCCAGCGGCGATGCTCTACGAAGCGCTGGTCCAGCGCCGCGCGCCAACCCAGCAGGTTCACGGCGATCCAGATCACCGCCAGGCTTCCGAAACCAGCTGTGGCAATAGGGCCGGCGAACGAGCCCGGCGCCAGGATCAGCCCCGCTCCGCCGCCGACCAGGCAGCCCAGCACATAGGCCCGCCCGACCCAACGGTGCGCGCCGATCCGGCGCAGTCCGGGCAGGAACTGGAATGAGCCGAGCAGCAAGGCGGTGACCGCGCCGGCGACGTGGACGAACAGCCAGGGCACGCCCAGCGGATTGCCCAGGGCCTCCTTCGGTGTCGTCGGCGGGTGCAGCAGGTAGCGGCTGGCGGCGTAGCCGGCGACGCCCAGGCAGAGAAGGGCGGCGATCGTCCAGAAGGCGCGGGCGGGCCAGCGCGGCGTGGGCAGGGTCGTGGTGGTCAAGGCTTGAGGTTCCCCATCTGGTTCGCCGAACCTCGTTGCGGCGATCGCCGGGGCTCGCTAGGCCTTGCTTCGTGAATGGCGCCGGGGCTGCGCGAACGGGATCGCGAGATGGGGCTGGGCCTGGACATGGGACGACGATGGGCGGTCGACCTGGCGGTGCTGATCGCTATCGGCCTGCTGATGGGCTTCCTCGGACCGTTCGGCTCCGAGCACATGCCGCTCGGGCGACGCTACGTCTACTGGATGGTCTGCATGGTCGGCAGCGGCGTGATCGGGGTCGCGCTGGACCAACTTCTGGCGCGGCGTGTGCCCGACACTTGGCCGCGCGTGGCCGTGGTCTCGATCGTGATGACGCCGCTGGCCTCGCTGCTGGTGATGACCGCCGCGGTGGTCATCTTCGGCGATCACTACAGCTGGAAGGGCTTCTGGCGGCTGCAGCGCCAGGTGCTGCCGATCGCCCTGGCCGTGATGGCGGTCCGCGCCCTGGTTTGGCGTCCCAGGCCCCCCAGGGTCGAGACCCGCACCGTCGTCGCCCCGCCCTTGCCCGAAGCGGAAGCGGCCTTCCGCAAGCGCCTCTCCGCCAAGCGCCGCACCGCCCGTCTGATCGCCGTCGAGGCCCACGACCACTACCTGAAGGTCCACACCGACGCCGGCGAGGAGCTGATCACCCTGCGCTTCGCCGACGCCCTGGCCGACTTGGAACGCGCTCACGGCTGGCGCGTCCACCGCTCCTGGTGGGTCGCGGCCGAGGCGGTCGAAGCCGTCCGCTGGCGTCGTGGCGCGGGCGAGGTCCGCCTCGCGGGCGGCCTGGAAGCGCCGGTCAGCCGGACCTACGCGCCAGTGCTGAAGGAAGCCGGCTGGTTCTGATTGTTTGGCGCGCGACGGGCGCCGAAACCGCGGACACTTTCGGCTGTCGCGCTTATGCCCCGCAGCTTTCCCGCACGATCAGGTCGGTCGGCAGGGTCTCCGGCCCGTGGTCGCCGTCCTGGTCGAGGATGCGGGAGACCAGCAGGCGGCCGGCCTTGGAGGTGTCCTGCTTGATGGTGCTGAGCGCCGGGGTCGAGAGGCGCGACAGCAGCATGTCGTCATAGCCGACCACCGAGACGTCTTCGGGCACCTTCATGCCGGCGCGTTGCAGGGCCCGGATGGCGCCGAGCGCGATCAGGTCGGACGAGGCGAAGATGGCGTCGAAGGTCGCGCCTCGGCGTAGCAGGCGGCTGACGGCGGCGTCGGCGGATTCCAGTTCGAAATCGACCGGCAGCACGAGGGAGGGCTCGGGCTCGAGGCCGCTTTCGCGCAGGGCGTCGAGATAACCCTCGCGGCGCTGGGTCGCCTCGGGGTGGGTTTCGCCGAGGAAGACGATCTTCTTGCGGCCCAGGCGCGCCAGGTGGAGCGTCGCGCGGCGGCCGCCTAAGAAGTTGTCCGAGCCGATCGAGCAATACTTCTGGCCGGGCAGCTGGGCGCCCCAGACCACGAAGCGGGCGTCGGTGGCGGCCAGCTGGTTAAAGGCCTCGTGCAGGTCGCCTTGGCCCAGGAAGATCGTGCCGTTGGCGCGGCTGGCGGTGACGGCCAGATAGAGGTCGTCATAGCTGGCCGGGGCAGTGTGGCTGACGGTGAAGTCGCAGCCGCGATCGCGGGCGGCCTCGCCGATATTGGCCAGCAGCTCCAGGAAGAACGGGTGCGACAGCGGTAGCGGGCGGCCGTGGGTGCGGGGCAGGACAATGGCGATCGCGCCCTCGGCTCCGATCGGCGCGGCCGGCATGTAGCGGCGGAACGAGTAGCCGCGCTCCTTGGCCAGGGCCCAGATCTTCTGCTTGGTCTTGGTGCTGATCGAATGGTGATCGTTCAGCGCCCGCGAGACGGTCGAGACCGACACGCCGGCGATCGTCGCCAGGTCTTCAAGCGTGATGTTGTTGCTGTTATCGTCCGCCATCGCGCTCTAACACATAAGAATAAGGCCGAAGGGCCGGGGGAACAGGAAGCCTTTGCCAGGAGAGCCGCAAGACCTCCGAAGCGCGGGCGCGACCGCGCCGCCGAAGGCCAATCTCAGCTTCCTTCAGATCTGGAACATGTGCTGTGGCCTGTTCGGCGTGCAGATCGTGTGGGGCCTGCAGAACGTCAACACCAGCCGGATCTTCCAGACCCTGGGCGCGGACGTCAACGAACTGGCCATCCTGTGGATCGCCGCGCCGATCACGGGCCTGTTGGTGCAGCCGATCATCGGTCATCTGAGCGATCGGACCTGGGGGCGCCTCGGCCGTCGCCGGCCCTATCTGCTGTACGGGTCGATCCTGACCACGGTGGCGCTGATCCTGACGCCCAACGCCCCGACCGTGCTGGCCGCGAGTCTCGCCCTGTGGCTGCTGACCGCCTCGATCAATGTCGCCATGGAGCCGTTCCGGGCCTTCGTCGCTGACTCGCTGCCGGACCAGCAACGGACCGCCGGCTTCGCCATGCAGGTGTTCTTCATCGGCGCGGGGGCGGTGTTCGCCTCGGCCCTGCCGTGGATCCTGACCCATTGGTTCGGGGTGTCGGGCCAGGCCGCGCCGGGCAGGCTGCCGCCCTCGGTGCACGCGGCCTTCTATGTCGGCGGCGCGGGCCTGATGATCGCGGTGCTGTGGACCGTGTTCACCACCAGCGAGACCCCGCCCGAGCGGCTGGCCGACGGCGCGCCGGTGATCGAGAGCCGCACGCCCTCGCCCGAGACCGTGCTGTGGATGCGCAACAGCGGTCTGTTGTGGATCGCCTCCGCCGCGATCGTCGGCCTGTGCGCCTTCCTGGGTCGCTGGGGGCGCGAGATCCACGTGCTGGCGCTGATGGCGGGCATCTTCGGCGCGGCCCAGCTGGCGACCAGCTGGCTGCGCGGCCAGGGCCGGACCTCGGTGGGTCTGTTCGAAGTGGTCGAGGACATCGTCCACATGCCGCAGGTGCTGAAACGCCTGGCCGTGGTGCAGTTCTTCACCTGGTTTGGGCTGTTCGCTCTGTGGATCTACGCCACCCCCGCCGTGACCGCCCGCCACTATGGCGCGGTCGACACCACCTCGGCGGCCTATAACGCCGGGGCCGATTGGGTGGGGGTGCTGTTCGCCGGCTATAACGGCGTCGCCGCCCTGGCGGCCTTCGCTCTGCCGCTGCTGGCGAGGCGTCTGGGACGTCCGGTCAGCCACGCGGTGTGCCTGGCGTTGGGGGCGCTGGGCTTCGCCGGCTTCGTGCTGATCGACGATCCGATGCTGCTGTGGATCCCGATCATCGGCATCGGCCTGGCCTGGGCGTCGATCATGTCCGCGCCCTACGCCATGCTCTCCAGCGCCGTGCCGCCGGGCAAGATGGGCGTCTATATGGGCATCCACAATCTGTTCCTGGTGATCCCGCAGCTGGTGGCCGCCACCGTGCTGGGCGCGGTGGTCAGCCGCCTGCTGGGCGGCCAGGCGATCCTGGCCCTGGCCCTGGCCGGCGGCGCCTTCGCCATCGCCGCCGTGCTGGCCTTGACCATCCAGGACCACGCCGAGCGCGGCTGATCCAGGCCTGCCTGATTTTGCGATGCGCCCCATCATGGAGTGTGACTATCCGCTCAGCGCAAAAATTGCGCAACCCTTTTGCGTAACGCGGGTCTCAACGCCTTGCTGGGCAAGGGGTTTGCGTGTCTTTGCGCGGCTTTTTGCGTAAATTTCCGTAACGCTGCTATTGCAACACGCGCAAATTGGCGCAAAAACAACGCAACACGAGAGCGCGGCGGTCCCCGGTGATTGCCCAGAATTGCGCAAAAATTGCGTAAATCTCTCGCGGGGGAAACGAAGGAGGGAACGGCGCCGCAAGGCGTCCGTCCGGTTGGCGAGCGCGCAGCTCGGGCCGGACCATCGACATCGCAAGACCAAAGAAAGCGCCCGGCCCGATCGGTGGGACCGGCGCGAGACGAACACAAACGACCCGCGATCAGGCGCGGGCAAACAAGACGTTAGGGAGCAGAGGGATGAGGAAGTTCGATTTCGGCCCCGGCCGGAAGACTGTCCTGCGGGGGACTGTTTCGCTGGTCACTCTAGTGGCCGTTGGGGCCGCTCTAGGCGCAGCCGGCACGGCCTACGCGCAGGAGACCGCCAAGAGCGATCCGAACGACACCGTCGACGAGGTCGTCGTGGTGGGCGTGCGCAAGTCGCTGGAAAGCGCGCAGCTGATCAAGAAGAACGCCGACACGGTGGTCGACTCGATCACCGCGACCGACATCGGGGCGTTCCCCGACAAGTCCGTGGCCGAGGCGCTGCAGCGCGTGCCCGGCATCACCGTTTCCCGCCTGCAGTCCAGCGACGACAGCTCGCACTTCTCGGCCGAGCCGGCCAGCGTGCTGATCCGCGGCCTGACCCAGGTGCGCACCGAGTTCAACGGCCGTGACAGCTTCTCGGCCGACGCCAATCGCGGCCTGAACTTCAACGACATCTCGCCGGAACTGATGGCCGGCGTCGACAGCTACAAGAACCAGACGGCCGAGATGATCGAGGGCGGCATCGCCGGCACGGTCAACCTGCGCACCCGTCTGCCGTTCGACAGCAAGAACCAGGTGATCTCGGTCACAGGTAAGGCCAACTACGGCGACAAGTCCGAGAAGACCACCTACGAATATTCCGGCATCATCACCAAGACCTGGGACACCAGCATCGGCCGCGTCGGCCTGATGGCCAACTACGCCAACTCGCACGTCCTGACCCAGACCGAGGGCGTGGTCATGCAGCGCCTGGGCACCTTCTGCTCGGCCGGCTACCAGGACGCGACGGGCAAGCCGATCGTCAAGTCGGACGGCACCATCGCCTGTACGGCCAACCCGTACGGCGGTTCCAGCTGGGTGTTCATCCCCGACCAGGTCAACTACTCGCAGGTCGTCTACGACCGTAAGCGCCACGGCACGGCCCTGGCCTTCCAGTACGAGAACAACGAAGGCAACGTCCGCTTCTCGGCCCAGTACAACGACAGCTACTACAAGAACGCCTGGCTTGAGCGCAGCGTGAACGTGGTGGGCTTTGGCCTGTGGGCCTCGCCGGCCTTCTCGCCACAGACCACGGCCTTCCTGGCTCCGGCGGCCGGCACTTCGGCCTTCACCTTCGGCCAGGACGGCATGCTGACCTCGGGCGTCCTGACCCAGCCGATGGGCGACTGGGGCGGCAGCACGGCCGACAACATCGCCCGGGGTTCGGCCGTCGCCGGTCTGCCGTTCGTCAACTATTGCGGCGCCGGCGCGCCCGCCTGCGCCAGCCAGCGCGAAGGCCTCTACATCGAGAACCAGGCCCGGAACTTCAACCACTCCGAAGGCACCAAGGACTTCTCGACCCACCTGGACTGGGACGTCTCCGACAAGCTGAAGACCAGCTTCGACACCCAGTACATCAAGGCCACGACCAACAACTACGACATCCTGGTCGCCAACCGCACGATGGCCGACGCCAAGTACGAGGTGAACAAGGACGGCACGCCGAAGATCACCCTGCTGCCGGGTTCGAACGTCAACTACGCCACGGGCGGCCTCGCCAACCCGCACAACTACTGGATCCCGTTCATCCAGGACCACTACGAGGACAACGACGCCAAGGAACTGGCCCTGCGCGCCGACGCCGAATACAGCTTCGGAGGCGGCGGCTGGCTGAACTCGCTGAAGGTGGGCGTGCGCTACGCCGACCGGAAGCAGAACGTCCGCTACTCGACCTACAACTGGTCGCCGGTGGCCGCGCCGTGGAACTGCAACGGCCCGGGCTTCAACGTCGACAACACCACCCCGACCCCTTACCCGGCCGCCTGCGGCCGCACCGACACCTTCCAGGGCTATGGCAAGGGCATCTGGACGACGACCGGTCTGGGCGACTTCTACAACGGCGACGTCTTCCCGAACGGCGACATGGTGTTCCTGAGCAAGGATACGCTGGCCGACCACGACGGGCTGATCAAGGCGCTGTCGGGCAAGACCACCAACTCGCCCATGCAGTGGACCCCGCTGTGCGAGCGCACCACCAACACCGAAGGCTGCTTCATCGCGCCCGAGATGCTGAAGGTACAGGAGAAGACCAAGGCCGCCTACGCGATGCTGCGGTTCGGCGGCGACGACAAGACGATCTTCGACGGCGTCACCGTCCAGGGGAACGTCGGTCTGCGCTACGTCCACACCGACGTGTCCAGCTCGGGCGGCGTCGCCTTCCCGGTCAACACCTGGTACACGACCGCGGCCGCCGTGCCGTGCTCGACGCCGCTGTCGGGCGGCAATGTCACCAACATCTCGTGCTGGCTGAAGCCCGAGCTGCTGGCCTTCTCGAACGGCGGCTCGGCGCTGAACGACTACGGCCAGACGCACGACAACTGGCTGCCCAGCTTCAACGTTCGCTTCGGCCTGACCGACAAGCAGTTCGTCCGCTTCGCCGCCTCGCGCGCCCTGTCGCGTCCGGACTTCGGCCTGCTGCGCAACTTCGTCGGCGTGCAGAGCCCGGCCATCAACACCGGTCCGGACTCGCCGTACATCATCTGGAACGACCCCAACGCCCCGCACACCGCGGCCAACGTGAAGGGCTATAACTTCCAGTTCAACGCCGACTCCGGCTACGCGGCGCTGAAGCCGATCACGGCCGACCAGTTCGACGTGACCTACGAGAACTACTTCACGCCAAGCAGCTCGTTCACGGCGGCGCTGTTCTACAAGAAGCTGAACGGCTCCATCGCCTACGGCGAGTTCCTGCGCTCCTTCACCAACAACGGCTCGACCCAGAACGTCCTGGTTCGCGGCCCGCGCAACGGTGACGGCGGCGGCGAGCTGAAGGGCTTCGAGGTCGCCTACCAGACCTTCTTCGACTTCCTGCCGGGGATCTGGAGCGGCCTGGGCTTCCAGGCCAACTGGACCCACACCAAGCAGTCGGGGATCAGCAACTCCAACCTCGCCAACCAGCCGGGCTACGCGGCCGGCGGCACCGTCGCCTTCGGCGGCGGCCTGCAGGTCAACGGCCAGGTCATGGACAGCCACCGCCTCGCCGGCATCTCGGACAACGCCTACAACATCGTGGGCCTGTACGAGAAAGGCCCGATCGCGATGCGCCTGGCCTACAACTGGCGTTCGAAGTTCCTGACCAACAACCTCGACTGCTGCATCGGCATGCCGATCTACCAGAAGGCCGCCGGCTTCCTGGACGGCTCGATCCGCTGGTCGGTCAACGACAAGGTCGAGGTGTCGCTGGAAGGCTCGAACCTGCTCAACACCACCTCGGTGTTCCAGCAGCAGGTGTTCGGCGACAGCGGCCTGACGCCCAACGCCAAGGCCGTCGTCAAGGACACGGGCTGGATCCGCAACGACCGCCGCGTCCAGTTCGGCGTCCGCTTCAAGTACTAGTCGCTACAGGGCTCGCGCCGCTACGGTCCGCCGTGGCGGCGCGGGTTCCAGCTTGAGGTCCGACCATGCGGACAGAGAACAGGTTCAGAGTCGTTATCGTCGGCGGAGGCACGGCGGGATGGATGTGCGCGGCCGGCATGGCCCGCCTTCTGGACGCCCGCGACTACGCCGTGACCCTGGTCGAGTCCGACGAGATCGGCACGGTGGGGGTCGGCGAGGCCACCCTGCCGCACATCAAGACCTTCAACGACATGCTGGGGCTCGACGAGGTCGAGTTCCTGCGCGAGACCCAAGGCACGTTCAAGCTCGGCATCGAGTTCCGCGACTGGGGCAAGCCGGGCGACCTCTACCACCACCCGTTCGGCACGTTCGGCGAGCCGTGGGCGGGGGTCGATTTCCAGCATCACTGGACGCGCGCCAGGCTGGCCGGGCTCGATCCGGCCCCGCTGCAGGCCTATTCGTACGCCGTGGTCGCGGCCCGCGCCAACGCCTTCGAATTCCCGAACGAGGATCAGAAATCGATCCGTTCGACCTATGCCTACGCCTACCATTTCGACGCCGGCCTCTATTCCGCCTACCTGCGCCGCTGGGCGACGGCGCGCGGGATCACCCGGATCGAGGGCCTGGTCCAGGACATCGCCCAGGACGGGGAGACCGGTCACGTCACCGGCCTGACCCTGAAGTCGGGCCAGCGCATCGAGGGCGACCTCTTCATCGACTGCACCGGCTTCCGCTCGCTGCTGCTGGGCGGGTTGATGAAGGCCGAGTGGGACGACTGGACCAAGTGGCTGCCGTGCGATCGCGCCATGGCCGTGCCGTGCGGCCGGGCCGGCGACTTCAGCCCCTACACTCGCTCCACCGCCCAGGAGGGCGGCTGGATCTGGCGGATCCCGCTGCAGCACCGCACCGGCAATGGCTATGTGTTCTCCAGCGCCTTCATGGACGAGGGGAAGGCCCGCGACACCCTGCTGGCCCAGCTGGACGCCCCGGCGCAGATGGAGCCGAAGCTGCTGCGCTTCGCCGCCGGCCGTCGCAAGGCTGGCTGGACCGGCAATGTCGTGGCCATGGGGCTCGCGAGCGGTTTCCTGGAGCCGCTGGAAAGCACCAGCATCTTCCTGATCCAGGCGGCGGTGGTCGACCTGATCAATCTGATGCCGACGAAGCGGACGGGCATGGACCCGCGCCTTGCCTCCGAGTTCAACCGCCTGTTCGAGATCCAGTACGACCGGGTCCGCGACTTTCTCATCCTGCACTACCGCCTGAATCAGCGGGTCGGGCAGCCGCTGTGGGATCACGTGCGGACCATGCCGATCCCGGCCAGCCTGGAGGAGAAGCTGGCCCTGTTCGAAGGCCGCGCCGGCCTGCCGGACTACAAGTACGGCCTGTTCTCGCGCGACAGCTGGCTGTCGGTGCTGGAAGGGCAGGGGATCGCGCCGCGCGCCTATGACCGCCTGGCCGAGGTTATGCCGCTGGACGTGCTGGCGTCGAAGCTGGCGGATCTGAAGACGCGGATCGACACGAACGTGGCGGCGATGAGCTCGCATGCGGACTTCATCGCGCGGTATGCGCCGGGCGCCGTCGAAGCCCCGCGAAAGGCGGTGGCCCAGTGAGCGCCGCGCCGAACTCCGTCGTCGTCGTGGGCCGCGACGCCCCGTTGTGGCTGTCCGCCGCCGTGCTGCGCGCGGCGCTGGAGCCGGCTGGCATGGCGGTCACGGCGGTGGAGCTGCCCAGCCGCCTCACACTGGCCAGCGTCCACGCGACCCTGCCGGCGCTGGAGGCGCTGCACAATCTCCTGGGCCTCGACGAGTCGGCGCTGCTGCGCGGCGTCGGCGGGACCTTCTCGCTGGGCGGCAACTTCGTCGATCTGACGGGCCAGGCCCCGGCCTTCTTCCACGCCCACGGGGCGCACGGCGCGCCGATCGATGGCCGCGACTTCTTCCCCTACTGGCTGAAGGCGAGAGCCTTGGGTCTGAACGCCGAGTTCGCCGACTTCTCGCTGACCGCCGCTGCCGCGCGCCACGGCCGGTTCGTGATGCCGGACGAGGAGACCGAGGTCTTCGGCCGCACGGACTACGGCTACCACCTGCCGGCCCTCGCCTATGCCGGCGTTTTGAAGAGCCTCGCCGTCCGGCGCGGCGTCGAGGCGCATCAGGCGTTGAGCGTCGCGGTCGAGCGCACGGAGGCTGGCGACGTCGCCGCCCTCGATCTCGGCGAAGGCCGTCGGATCACCGGCGACCTCTTCATCGACGTCGAAGGCGTGGTCGACAGCCCACGCGAGGCTTGGAGCTTCCCGGCCGACCGCGTGCTGACCGCCCTGGCTCCGGCCTTCCCGTCGATCCCGGCCTATGCCGAAACCCGCGCCTGGGCGCGCGGCTGGACGGCCCTGCATCCGGCCCAGAACGCCACTCATATCGTCCAGGTCTACGCATCCGATCTATGTACGGATGAAGAGGCGCTGCAGGCCGCCAGCGCCGCCTCCGGCCTGCCGATCCAGGACGCCTCCGTGCGCGCCGTCGCGCCCGGCCGCCGCCTGTCGGCCTGGGACCGCAATGTCGTCGTCCTCGGCGAGGCGGCCTGCGTGTTCGACCCGCTACACGGCGTCGACCTGCACGCGGTGCAGATGGGGCTGGTCCAGCTCTTGGCCCTGTTCCCGGTCTCGGGCGACTGGGCCTGGGAGCAGGCCGCCTACAACCGCGCCATGGCCGAGCAGTTCGAGCGGGTGCGCGACTTCCAGCAGCTGCACTACGCCCTGAACCGCTACGGCGCTTCGGACTTCTGGACCCGCGCCCGCCAGGCGCCGGTCTCCGCCGACTTGGCCCACATAATCGCCACGTTCCGAGCGCGGGGCGAGATCGCGCCGTTCGAGCACGACAGCTTCCCGGCCGATAGCTGGAGGGCGCTGTTCGTCGGCCACGGCGTCACGCCCGACAGCCACGCCCCGGGCATCGACGCGACCGCGCCAGAGCTGATGAAGCACGAGTTCCGCCGCATCCTGGGCTTCATCAAGGACCAGGTCGAACGCCAGCCGACCCACGACCTCTATCTGGAGAGCTTCTGCGGCCGGGAGCCCGTCCATGGATAGCGGCCTCTCCATCGATCCGACCCTGAGCCTGGAAGCCCTGCCGCGCGTGGCCGCCGTCGCCGCGCCCTCGCCGGAGGCCTTCGAGCGCATCGTCGCGGCTGAGGCGCCGGTGGTGATCAAGGGTCTGCTCGAGACCTGGCCCGCGCTCGCGGCCGGTCGTTCGCCCGCGACCATGAACGCCTACCTCAAGGCCATGGACAGCGGCTTGCCGGGTCCGGTCATGGAGGCGCCGGCCTCGACCAACGGCTGGTACGCCTACGGTCCAGACCTGCGCGAGTTCAGCTTCTCCAAGCGCAACGCCGGGATCAGCCAGACGCTGGACCGTATCGAAGCCCTGCTGGGCCAGAAGGACGCGCCGTTCGTGGCCATCCAGATGCTGCCGCTGGCTACGCACATGCCCGAGTTCGTGCGCCAGAACCCGATGCCACTGGTCTCGCCCAAGGTCATGCCGCGCCTCTGGGTCGGCGGGCCGCTACGGACCCAGACCCACAACGACCGCGACCATAACCTGGCCTGCGTGCTCGCCGGCCGCCGGCGTTTCGTGCTGTTCCCGCCCGAGCAGGTGTCGAACCTCTATGTCGGCCCGCTGGAGAACCCGCCGCCGCTGTCGCTGGTCGACCCGGAGGCGCCCGACCTCGCCCGCTTCCCGCGCTACCGCGACGCCTACGCCGTCGCGCGGGTGGCGTGGCTGGAGCCGGGCGACGCCCTCTTCATGCCCAAGCACTGGTGGCACCACGTCACCTCGCTCGAACCCTACAACGCCATGGTCAACTACTGGTGGGGCGACACGGCCGTCGGCCTGGAGCGGCCGGTCGACGTCTTCCAGATCGCCCTGCTGGCCCTGAAGGATCTGCCCGAGGGCGAGAAGGCCTACTGGCGCGAGATGTTCGCCACCTATGTCTTCGGCGATCGCGGCGAGGCGACGGCGCACATCCCCGAGGCCCTGCGTGGGGCGCTCGGCACACTCAGCCCCGCCCAGCGCAACGCCCTGAAGCAGCAGCTGAAGATGGCCGTGCTGAGGTCGCCGACATGACCGTCGCGACCGCCGTCAAACCCCTGCTGCTGGGGCCGAACATCAGCGTCCGCCTGCGCAAGATCGGCGCCGAGCAGCAGCCGCTGCTGATCGTCGACGACGTGTTGGCCGATCCGCACGCGATGATCGACGCCGCCCGCGCCGCCGACTTCTACCGCCCGCCGCACACCAACTATCCCGGCCTCAACGCCAACCTGCCCGAAGCCTACTACCGCACCGTGGTCACCGCCCTGCGTGGTCCGATCGAGGCGGCGTTCGGGGTGTCGGCCAGCGCGGTGCTGAAGTTCTTCGGCTTCTTCGCCCTGGCCACGACGCCGGCCTCGGCCGCGACGCCCGTGCAGACGCTCCCGCACCTGGACGGGCCGGACCCCCGCCGCCTGGCCATGGTCCACTACTTCAGCCAGGGCGAGTTCGGCGGCACCGGCTTCTTCCGCCACCAGGCCACCGGCTTCGAGTCGATCGACGCCAGCCGCATGGACGCCTACGCCGCCGCGCTCGAGGCCGAGATGACCCACGAGCGCCGCACGTTCGCCGGCGCCGGCACGCCCGGCTACGACCTGATCGACCAGGCCGAAGCCGTCTTCAACCGGCTGATCATCTATCGAGGCCATGTCCTCCACGCCGGCCTGCTTGGCCAGGGCGGCGGATCGGCCGATCCCGCCACGGGCCGGCTGACGGCCAACGGCTTCATCGAGGCGGTCGACACCGGATAGCGCCCGCCTCGCAACCCTCGTTCGATCTTCGTCCTGGCGCGGGCAATCCGGCGCGCGCTCCGAAGACCTTTTGCGTTCGATCGGCCCGAGTGTTGGGCCGGTTCAAGTCCTCCCCCTGCGCCTCCGGCTCCGATCCTGCGGAGCCGGGGCGCCCTTTTCGAAGAAAGACTGTCGATGAGCTTCCGAACCCTGGCCCTGCTGGCCGCCCTGGCCTCGCCGGCGATCGCTCAGGCCGCGGAACGCGAGTGCGCCCAGTCGCCGGGCAAGGTGATCGAGGTGTGCGTCTTCACCAAGGACGGTCAGGTCTTCTACGAGGTGAGCAAGGGCGGCAAGGTCGTGCTGGCGCCGGGGGCGATGGGCCTGACCTTCGCCGGCGAGGCGCAGGCGCGCTATTCGGGCGTCACCGCCGCCAAGCGCTCGGCCAGCGACACCAGCTGGGAGCAGCCCTGGGGCGAGCAGCGGCTCATCCGCGACAACCATTCCGAACTGACCGTCTCCCTGGCCGGCGACACGCCGCTGAACCGCAGCGTCGACGTCACCTTCCGCCTGTTCGACGACGGCCTGGGCTTCCGCTACGCCTACACCGCCATCCCGGCCGGCCAGGCCGTGGCGGTCACCGACGACCGCACCGAGTTCAAGCCGGTCGGGGCCTATGACGCCTGGTGGTACGAGGCGCTGGGCCAAGAGCGCGACGAGTACCTCTACAAGCAGACCGACGCGCGCCGCATCACCCTGGCCGAGACGCCTTTGACGATGCGCGAGAAGGGCGGGCTGCACCTGTCGATCCACGAGGCGGCCCTGGTCGACTTCCCGTCGATGCTGCTCGCGGGCAATGGCGCGGGGACCTACAAGGCCAAGCTGATGCCGTGGCAGGACGGGACCCTGGCCAAGAAGACCGGAGCCTTCACCACGCCCTGGCGCACCGTGCTGATCGGCGACAGCGCCGGCGCCCTGGCCGACAGCCGTATCGAGCTCAATCTCAACGAGCCCAGCAAGATCGCCGACACCTCGTGGATCAAGCCCGGCAAATATGTCGGCGTCTGGTGGGAGATGCACCTGAACCGCTCGACCTGGGGCAGCGGCCCGATCCACGGCGCCAACACCGCCAATGTCGAGCGCTACATGGACTTCGCCGCCAAGTACGGCTTCGACGGCGTGCTGGTCGAGGGCTGGAACAAGGGCTGGGACGGCGACTGGATCAGCAACGGCGAGAAGTTCAGCTTCACCCAGAGCTATCCGGACTTCGACATCAAGGCGATCACCGAGTACGGCCGCAAGAAGGGCGTCAAGCTGATCGGCCACAACGAGACGGCCGGGGCGGTGGTCAACTACGAGGCCCAGCTGGAAGACGCCATGAAGCTCTATGAGAGCGTCGGGGTCAGCCAGGTGAAGACCGGCTATGTCCGCCACAGCGGCACGATCCTCGACCAGGACGGCCAGCAGCAGTGGTTCGCCGGCCAGTACATGGTCCGCCACAACCTGCACGCCGCCCAGGTGGCGGCGACCCACAAGATCTCGATCGACGCCCACGAGCCGGTCAAGGACACCGGCCTGCGCCGTACCTGGCCCAACATGCTGAGCCGCGAGGGCGCGCGCGGGCAGGAGTTCAACGCCTGGGGCGATCCGACCAACCCGCCCGAGCACACGGTGATCATCCCGTTCACCCGCATGCTGGCCGGGCCGATGGACTTCACGCCGGGGATCATGGACGTGATCCACGGCAAGACCGAGCTGACCCGCCGCGGCCAGTCGACCATCGCCGTGCAACTGGCGCTGTATGTCGTGCTCTACAGCCCGATCCACATGGCCGCCGACCTGCCGGAGAATTACGAGGCCCGGCCGGACGCCTTCCAGTTCATCCGCGACGTGCCGACCGACTGGGAGACATCCAAGACCCTGCAGGGCGAGGTCGGCGACTACATCGTCGTGGCCCGCCAGCCGCGCGGCGGCAAGGACTGGTTCCTGGGCGCCCTGACCGACGAGGCGCCGCGCAAGCTGAGCCAGAAGCTGGACTTCCTGGCTCCCGGCAAACGCTATGAGGCCCAGATCTACAAGGACGGTCCCTGGGCCGACTACCGCACCAACCCCGGCGCCCTGACGGTGGAGAAGAAGGTGGTCACGGCCAAGGACAGCCTGGACTTCGACATGGCTGCCGGCGGCGGGACGGCGGTCCGGTTCAAGGCGCTCGACTAAAGTTTTTACGCAACACGACGTTCAGCGACCTTCCAAAGCAATTGTCGGCGCGCGCGGGGCTCTGTAAGCAAGCCCCTTGCTAACCGCCGAGAGGCGCTTTGGAAGGTTACGGATGCCGAGTCCCTTGATGGCGGCGCTGAAGGATGTGGGAGACGGCGTCCGTCTCGCGCCCCTGTGGTGGCGGCTCGGCCTGGACCAGACGGCCTCGCGCTTCCAGCGCTCGATCCTGGGTCCGTTCTGGATGGCCTGCAACCTGCTGGTCGTCGCCTTCGCCCTGGCCTTCCTGGTCAGCGCCCTGATGGGCGTGGATATGTCGAAGAGCTATCCGCAGGTGGTCGCGGGCCTGCTGGCCTGGTCGCTGGTCGGCACCACCATCGCCGAGGCCCAGGCGATCTTCCTCTACAACGCCGGCCTGATGCAGAGCCAACGCCTGCCGCTGAGCTTCTACGTCTTCCTGCACGCCCAAAAGGCGGCGACCAACTTCCTGTTCCAGGCGATCGCGTTCTGGGCGGTGATGCTGGTCATCGGCCGGTTTTCCGTGCCGCACTGGACGCTGATCCCGGCCGTCGCCCTGATGCTGCTGATCGTCTGCCTGCAAGGCTTCATCATCGCCATCCCGTCGACCCGCTTCCGCGACGTGGCCTATATGATGAGCTACGTGGTCCAGCTGTTGTTCTACGTGACGCCGGTGTTCTGGATGACCGCCAATGTCAGCGCCAAGCACCGCTGGGTGGTCGAGCTGAACCCGCTGGCCCACCAGGTGGAGCTGCTGCGCGCGCCGCTGACCGGCCACGCCCCCGCCGCTCTCGACTGGTACTGGACGCTGGGCACCACCGGTGTCCTCGCAATCGTCGCCCTCGCGCTGCTGGCCATGTTCCGCAAGCGCGTGGTCTTCTGGCTGTAGGAGAGGGCGATGACGCACCAGATCAAGCTGACGAACGTCGATCTCGACTATTTCGTCTACAGCCTGCGCTCGCAGTCGCTGCGCAGCGCGGTGTTCAACCTCGCGGTCGGCGGCAAGATGTACAAGGCCGCCGGCGACGTCGCCGCGGTCAAGGCGCTGCACGACATCAACCTGGAAATCGTCGAGGGCGACCGCATCGCGCTCGTGGGCCACAACGGCTCGGGCAAGACCACCCTGCTGAAGGTGATCGCCGGCATCTACAGCCCGACGCGCGGGGATCTCGTCATCGACGGCGACATCACCTCGATGATCGCCATCAACGCCGGCCTGGACATGGAGGCCACCGGCCTTCGCAACATCCACAAGCTGGGCCTGATGCGCCGGTTGTCGCGCAAGGTGATCGACAGCCGCATCGACGCCATCGCCGAGTTCTCGGGACTGGGCGATTTCCTGCATCTGCCGGTCCGCACCTATTCGGCCGGCATGCAGGCGCGCCTGATGTTCGCCGTCGCCACCGAGTTCGAGGCCGACATCCTGGTGCTGGACGAGTGGCTCAGCGCCGGTGACGCCGCCTTCGTGCAGAAGGCCGCCGACCGCATGCAGCGCATGGTCGAGGACGCCAAGATCGTCGTCCTGGCCACCCACGACCACGACCTTGTCCGCCGGGTCTGCAACCGCGTCTGCGAGCTGCAGGCCGGCAAGATCGTCTTCCTGGGCTCGACCGAGGACTGGCTCGTCCACCGCGAGGCCAGCGCCGCATGACCGCTCGTCTCCTGGCTCACGAGGACCTTGCCGGCCTGGCGCCCGAGGTCTGGCTGGCGCGCCTGAAGCGCTCGGTCGTCGAGCGCACCCAGAGCGATCTGCTGTACCCGAACTTCCCCTCGGCCGAGATCCAGCGCCAGTTCGTCGGCTCGGCCTATGAGGACGCGCTGGACGAGGCCGGCAAGTTCTACGCCTTCGCGCAGGAGGCCATGGCCGACCGCGCCTACAAGGCCTCGACGGGCCAAGGCTATCTGGACTTCGGCTGCGGCTGGGGCCGGATCGGCCGGTTCTTCCTGCGCGACTTCGACGGCAAGGACATGGTCGGGGTCGATATCGATCCGGACATGGTCGCCTTCTGCGCCGGGGCCGACCTGCCAGGCCGGTTCGAGACCATCGCCAATGGCCAGCCGCTGCCGTTCGCCGACGGCCAGTTCCGGCTGGTCACGGCCTATTCGGTGTTCACCCACCTGCCGCCGCACCTGTTCCGCGCCTGGCTGGCCGAGCTGCTGCGCGTGCTGGCCCCCGGCGGCCAGCTGGTGTTCACGGTCGAGCCGCCGCGCTTCCTGGACATGGTCGAGGCCATCGCGCCCGACGCTGACAACGCCTGGATGGCGGCCCTGTCGATCTACAAGGATCAACTGCCGCAACTGCGCGCCGACCTGGCCAACGAAGGCATCGCCTATCTGGCCTCGGGCGGCGGCGACTATCGCGGACCGGACGTCTATGGCGAGGCGGTGGTGACGCCCCGGTTCGTGGCCAAGGAAGCCGCGCCGCACGGCGGCGAGGTGGTGCGCTATATCGACGACCCGGCCCAGTTCTGGCAGGCGGCGGTGGTGATCCGCAAACGCGACCCGAACGCCAAGCAGGGCCTCTTCGCGCGCCTGAGCGCCTGGATGACGGGCAAGGCATGAGCGGTCTGCCGCCTAAAGTGATCTTGGGCGGTCTGAAGCCCGGCCGCGACGTCACGGTCCAGGGCCTCGACGCCCAGGGCCGGACGATCCTGGCGGCGGCCGGCGGCGACCCGCAGATGGTCTGGACCCCGACCCGCGAGCAACGCGCGGGCCTGCGTGCCGCCAAGGCCGTGCGGATCGATCTGAAGCTGGAAGCGACCGACGGCCAGCTGGTCGGCCCGGCGCTCTATGCCGACTGGGGCGACGGCTTTTCCGAGGATTCCTACACGCGCCTGAAGGCTGGTCCCGACGGCTGGTTCGCCTCGCTGCCGGCGCGCAGCTTCCAGCTGACCGCCGTGCGCTTCGACCCGTCCGAGGGCGAGTGCCGGTTCACGGTGTCCGACTTCAAGGTCACGCGCATCGGCGACCTGGGCAAGGACCCGCGCGGCCTGCGCGGCGCGGCGATCCAGGCGGTCAAGCCGTTGCTGGGCCCGCTTCGCAAGCCGGCCGGCGCGCTCTGGCGGCGCGGCCGGGCGGCGTTGCAAGGCTCGCGCGCGCCGCGCGTCGGCGGCGGCGACGCCGGTCCGGTGCAGGCGACGTTCACCCACGCGCTGCAGGTCTCGAAGAACCTCCGCAGCCCGCACTACGCGGCCCCGATCGCCGCGCCGATCGCCCTGCCGGCCGACGCGCCGAAGGTGGTGGCTTTCTACCTGCCGCAGTTCCATCCGTTCCCGGAGAACGACCTCTGGTGGGGCAAGGGCTTCACCGAGTGGACCAACGTCTCCAAGGCGCAGCCGCAGTTCCTGGGCCACTACCAGCCGCGCTTCCCGGCCGATCTGGGCTTCTACGATCTGCGCCAGCGCGACGCAGTCGCCCAGCAGATTGAACTCGCAAAGGGCGCGGGCGTCTCGGCCTTCTGCTTCCACTACTACTGGTTCGCCGGGAAGCGCCTGCTGGAACGGCCGATCGAGCTGGTGCTCGCCGACCCGACCCTGGACTTCCCGTTCGCCCTCTGCTGGGCCAACGAGAACTGGACCCGGCGCTGGGACGGCGACGAGAGCGACGTCCTGATGGGCCAGGACCACTCGCCCGAGGACGACCGCGCCGTGTTCGAGGACATGGCCCGCTACATCCGCGATCCGCGCTACCTGAAGGTCGGCGGCAAGCCGGTGCTGGTGCTGTATCGCCCCGAGATCCTGCCGGACTCCAAGGCCACGACCGACCGATGGCGCGCCCAGGCGCGGGCCATGGGCATCGGCGAGCTTTGCCTGCTGTGCACCACGGCGTTCGGCTTCCAGGACTACGCGTCGCACGGCTTCGACGGGATCATCGACTTCCCGCCGCACGCCATCGTCGAGGGCGAGATCACCCGGCAAGTGACGCCGCTGCACGCGGGCTTCACCGGCAAGGTCTATGACTATCCGGTCGTGGTGCAGTCCAAGCTGGACGAGCTGTCGGCCGTGCCCGACGCCTTCGTGCCGGGCGTCATGCCGGGCTGGGACAACCAGGCGCGCAAGCCTTGGGCCGGCCACGCCTTCCACAACGCCGACCCGGAAAGCTACCTGACCTGGCTGTCGGGCGCGCTGGCCCACGCCGAGGCCAAGCACCCGAAGGGCGAGGCGATGGTCTTCGTCAACGCCTGGAACGAGTGGGGCGAGGGCGCCTATCTGGAGCCCGACCGCTGGTTCGGCCACGGCTATCTGCACGCCACCCGCACGGCGCTCAGCGCCTACACGCCGCGCCTGACCGACGCCCATCCGCTGGTGGCGGCGGCGCAAGCCGGGTTCGTGAAGCGGGCCGAGGCGGTGACGCTGCTGCACCTCTTCTATCCGGAACTGATCGACTGGTTCGCCGAGCGTCTGGCCGCCACGGCCGACGTCCTGGACCTGATGATCACCGTGCCGGAGACCTGGGACGAGGCCGATCTCGCCCGCGTCCGTAAGGCTTTCCCGGCCGCGCACCTGGCCATTGCGCACAACCGTGGCCGCGACATCCGGCCATTCGTCGAGACCCTGCGCCGCGCCAAGGCCCTGGGCTATTCGGTGTTCTGCAAGCTGCACTCCAAGCGCTCGCCGCACCGGGCCAAGGGCGACCAGTGGCGGGCCGAGCTGGTCGACGGTCTGCTGGGCGGCGAGGCGGCGGCCCTGGCCCTGCGCGCCTTCAGCCAAGACCCGCAGCTGGGCCTGCTGGCCTCGTCCGAAGCGCGGATGCGGATCGGCGATCCGGACGTGATGGACAACAACCGCGTGGCCGTCGAACGCCTGACCGCCCGCATGGGCCTGAAGCCCCGGCCCGAGACGCCGTTCGCGGCCGGCTCGATGTTCTGGGGGCGGACGGAAGCCTTCGCGCCGCTCTCCGACCTCACCGACGCCGAGATCGGCTTCGAGCCCGAGCTGGGCCGCGTCGACGGCACCACGGCCCACGCCATCGAGCGGCTGACCGCCGCCATCGTTGCCCGCGCGGGCTATCGCGCGAGCTTCGAGTCGTGAGCCCGATCAAGCGCCTGGTCCGCCGGGTCGGCCGCAAGCTGAAGGCCCTGGTCCCCGAGCCGCCGCTGCCGACGGGTCTGGTCTTGACGATCGTCGAGGAAGACCTGGACCAGCCGGTCCGCAGCGTCTGGTGCGCGCCCGCGTTTGGCGTCGTCTTCGATGCGAAGGGGCGCGTGTTCGCGCAAACCGCGCGCTCGGCGCAACGGCTGACGCCGACCCTGGATCGCCTGCCCGGCGCCCGGCGCGAGGACGGCGAGACGCGGCTGGCCCTGCCTGAGAACACCCCGATCCTGCCTGCTGGCGCGGTGTTCATGGGGTGGGGTGCGGCGCACAACTACGCCCAGTTCCTGCTCGGCGCCCTGCCGGCGCTGATGACGGTCGAGGCCGAGGTGCTGGAGCGCTTCCCGCCGATCGCTCCGCCGCTGTCGCCCTGGCACACCGATCTCCTGACCCTGGCGGGCGCCCGGTCGCCCACGGTGATCGACGCCCCGCTGGTCGGCCTGAACGAAGCGATGATCCTGCCGTCGCCGACCCTCGGTCCAGGCCTCGATGTCGTCCGGACCCGGGTCCTGGCCGCCGTGCCGCCGGCCCAGGCCCGCCGCATCTATGTCAGCCGCCAGGGCTCGCTGAAGGCGACTCAGGAGACCGAGGCCTGGCTGGAAGAGGGCCTGGCCGCGCGCGGCTTCACGATCGTCCGGCCCGAGACGTCCTCGGTCCGCGAACTGGTCGCCCTGTTCCGGGGCGCGGAGGTCGTGGTCGCCACCTCGGGCACGATCCTGGCCAATGTGCTGTTCTGCGCGCCGGGCGCGAAGGTGATCGAGATCCAGCCCGCCGAGCCGGCCGAGCCCTGGACGCGGGATCTCACCGCCCAGGTCGGCGCCGCCTGGCACGGCTTCGTCTCCGGGACCGGGGTCATCCTGCCCGAGGTGCCGCTGGAGCCGCGTCTGCGCCCGGCCTCGGCCTATGGCTGGCGGCTGGACGTGACCGCCTTCCTGGCCTTCCTCGACGGGCTGATCTAGGACTCCAGGGTGGCCTCTTCGATCGATCTTTCCGGCGGCGAGCAGGTTCCCCTGGCCCAGGCCCTGCACGGCCCCGACCGGGCGGCGCGCACGCTGCTGATGAAGGGCGGCCAGCCCATTCCACCCCGGCCGATGCTGTGGCCCTGCGCCGGCGACATGCTGAACGGCCTGCACGAACTGGGTGACCTGGTCTCGCCCGATATCGACCTGCTGGTCGTCAAGCGCGTCGTGGCCGGTGGCACCGGCGCGCACCTGAAGCTGGACGGCCAGCTGGTCTATGCCGAGGGCGCGTACCCCTACTACATCAAGCATTGGTACGATCACGACATCACGCGGCCGGCCTGGGACTTCGATGCGCCCGTCCGCATCAGCCTGGACCGGGCCTTCGTGATCACCCACTTCAACTTCGTCTGGGGTCACTGGCTGACCGAGATGTATCCGAAGCTGTTCGTGATCCGGGCCCTGAACGCCGCCGGCATCACCGCGCCGCTGGTGCTGCCGCGCACCGCGCCGGGCTATGTGACCAAGATCATCCGGATGATGCTGCCGGGACAGGAGATCGTCACCTACGACCATCGCGACGAGGCGGTCGAGATCGGCACGGCCCTGCTGCCGCACATGCTGCACCACAACTACGCCTTCCACGACTTCCTGCGCTGGAGCCTGGAGCGCGAGGCCCTGGCCTGGTCGCGCGGAACCGGCGAGGACATGATCTTCGTCAGCCGGGGCGGGGTGCGCACCGATCAGTCGTTCCGCGAACTGGCCAACGAAGCCGAGATCGAGGGCATCGCCCAGGACCTGGGCCTGACCCTGCTGCGCCCCGAGACCAAGAGCTGGGCCGAGCAGGCGCGGATCTTCTCGCGGGCGCGGGTGGTGGCCGGCGAGTTCGGCTCGGGCCTGCACAACGCCCTGCTGTCGCCGGAAGGCTGCCAGGTGGTGTCGATGAACTGGCTGGTCGAGGTGCAGTCGCGGATCGCCAACTTCCGCCGCCACGACGTTGGCTACATCCTGCCGGCCGACGGCGAGGCGCGGCTCTACACGATCGCGCCGCAGGAAAACCAGCCGTTCACGATCGACCCCGACGAGTTCCGTCGCAAATTGGGTGTAGCGGTGGAGCGGGCGGAGGCCCGCAAGGCCATGGCTGGCTGGGACGATGGCCCGCCGCCCGGCGAACCGGAGTTCCTGCTGTGAAGGCCCTGATCCTCGCCGCCCTGCTGGTCACCGGTCCCGTCTCGGCCGCCGAGCGGGTGTCGTTGATCAAGGCCTGCGAGACGCCGAAGGAGATCGAGTTCCAGGGCGGCGGCTACGGCGGCATTTCGGGGATCGACTACGACCCTCGCGCCAAGCTCTGGGCCTTCATCAGCGACGACAAGTCCGAGCACGGGCCGTCGCACTTCTTCCTGGGCAAGCTGGACGTCCGACCGGGCAAGGCCTGCGGGCCGGAGCTGACGGCGATGGTTCCGCTGCGCCGCGAGGATGGCCAGACCTTCCCCGACCGCAAGGCCGGGACCGAGGCGGCGGATGGCGAGGCGATCCGCTTCGATCCGCAAAGCGCCGACCTCGTCTGGTCGACCGAAGGCGATTTCGATCACGGCTATCCGCCGGCCATTAGGCGCGTGAAGGCCGACGGGATGCCCGTCGGGCGCTACGTCGTGCCCGACGCCCTGACCTTCCACGACGGTGGCAAGACCGGCGCGCGCAAGAACGCCACGACAGAGGGGATCAGCTGGTCCGCTGACGGACGATCCCTGTGGGTGTCGATGGAATGGCCGCTGGTCCAGGACGGGCCGATCCCGTCGGTGGCCGAGGGCGGGCTGACGCGGCTGAGCCGCCTGGACCGTTCCGGCAAGCTGGCTGCGCAGTACGCCTACCGCATCGACCCGGTGCAGGTCGCCTCGCCGGTGGGTGTCGGCGACAACGGGATCAGCGAGATCCTGACCCTGGACGACCATCGCCTGCTGGTGCTGGAGCGCTCGGGGGTCAAGGAGGCCGACGGCCACTACAGCTATCACATCCGGCTCTACCTGGCCGATGTCGCCAGGGCCCAGGACGTGTCGAAGGTCGACAGCCTGCTGGCGACGCCGCTTCGCCCGATGGAGAAGCGCCTGCTGCTGAACTTCGACAGCCTGGGCGTCCGGATCGACAACCTGGAAGCCATGGCCTGGGGGCCCCGCCAAGCAGACGGGGTCCGCACGCTCGTCCTGGCGTCGGACGACAACTACGACGCCAAGCAGATCAACCAGATCCTGGTGCTGCGGTTCACGCCGTAGGGAAGTCCGTCGACTCCGCCACCACGCGCCAGTCCTTCAGCACCGCCAGGTGGGCGGCCGCCACGGCTTCGGTCGCCGCGGCCGTGTCGCTGCCCAGGGGCAGGCGGACGGGCGGGTTCGGCGCATCGACGAACTCGATCAGCACCTGGGCCAGGCGCTTGGGGTCACCCGGCTGGTTGTGGCTGACCACGGCCGCGTGGGCCCGCACGGCGCCGGCGGTCTCGTTGTAGTCGGCGATGCTGGCCGGGCTGATGCTCAGCGAGGTCACGTCCAGGAAGTCGGTGCGGAAATAGCCCGGCTCGACGGCCGTGGCGAAGATACCCAGCGGGGCCAGCTCGGCGGCCAGGGCCTCGGTCAGGCCCTCGACGGCGAACTTGGTCGAGCAGTAGACGCCGAAGCCCGGACCCGAGCGCAGGCCGCCGACCGACGACAGGTTCAGGATCCGGCCCGAACGCTGGCGGCGCATGTGCGGCAGCACCGCGCGGGTCACGGCCAGCAGGCCGAAGACGTTGGTGCGGTACAGGGCCTCGATCTCGGCGCCGGTGGCTTCCTCGACCGCGCCCAGCAGGCCGTAGCCGGCGTTGTTGACCAGGACATCGATGCGGCCGAAGCGCTCGACGGCGGCCTTGGCGGCGGCGTGGGCTTGCGCTTCGTCGGTGACGTCCAGGGCCACGGCCAGGAGGTTGGGATGCTCGCCCAGGCGGTCGGTGACGGTCTTGGGGTTGCGAGCGGTGGCCACGACGGCGTCGCCCGCGGCCAGGGCCTTTTCCGCGATCAGGGCGCCGAAGCCGCGCGAGGCGCCGGTGATGAACCAAGTGCGCATGATGATCTCCTATTCCGTTGGCCGGGCGGGAGCGCCTCGGCGACGGACGAACATCTAGACCCGCGCCTTAGATGAGATAATCTTCTCAATTATCGCCGACATGGTGAGTTGAGTTCATCAATGCGTCCCGTCGCCCCCGTCGCCCCCGCCGACCTGGCCAGCTTCCTGGCCATCGCCCGCCACAAGAGCTTCCGCCGCGCGGCCGACGAGCTGGGCTGCACGCCCTCAGCGCTGAGCCACGCCCTGCGCGGCATCGAGGAGCGGCTGGACCTGCGCCTGGTCAACCGCACCACCCGCAGTGTCGCCCTGACCGAAGCCGGTGAGCGCCTGTACGAGCGGGTGTCGCCGGCCTTCCGCGACATCGACGACGCCCTCGATGACCTCAACAACTTCCGGGGTCGGCCGATGGGGACGCTGCGCATCAACGCCGCGCGCGGGGCGGTCGAGATGATCCTGCTGCCGGCCGTCACGCGCTTCATGGCCCAGCAGCCGGGCGTGACCGTCGAGATCATCGCCGACTCCGCTCTGGTCGACATGGTGGCCGAGGGCTGCGACGCGGGCATTCGCTTCGGCGAGACCATCGCCCAGGACATGGTCGCCGTGCCGATCGGCGGACGCCAGCGCACGGCCATCGTCGCCTCGCCGGCCTTCTGGGAAACGCATGCAAAGCCGACGCGGCCGGAGCAGCTGCGCGAGCTGCCCTGCATCCGCTTTCGCTTCGCCAGCGGCCGGTTCTATGCCTGGGAGTTCGAGCGTGGCGGGGTCGAGTTGAACATCGAGGTCGACGGTCCGCTGGCGATCAACGACCAGCAGCTGACCATCCAGGCGGCGCTGGACGGGCTGGGCGTGACCTTCGCCTTCGAGGACCAGGTCGCCGACCTGATCGCCCAGGGCCGGCTGGTGCGTGTGCTGGAGGACTGGTGCCCCTATTACGGGGGCTTCTATCTCTACTATCCCAGCCGACGCCGGGCGCCGGCCCCGCTGCGGGCCTTCATCGACTTCCTGAAGGACGGCGCCTAGTCGTCGGTGCGGAACTTGTCCACGGCCAGGCGCAGGGCGCCGGCGTTGATCGGCTTGGCCAGGACCTCGATGCTCTCGAAGCCCTTGCGTGGCAGGTCGCCATAGCCCGTGGCGAACACGAACGGCACGCCCTGCTCGCGCAGCTGTTCAGCGACCGGGAAGACCATCTCGCCGCCGATATTGACGTCCAGCACCGCGCCGTCGGGCGCGGGCTCGCCGCTGCCCAGGAAGGCCAGGGCGTCGCCCACCGCGCCGAACGAGCCGGCGATCTCGCAACCCAGGTCGTCGAGCATGTCCTCGACCATCATGGCCACCAGCGCCTCGTCCTCGACGATCATCACCTTGGCGGGCTTCATGCGGCGAGACTCATACGTTCGGAAAGCGGTGCGCGGAGGGTGTAGACGAAGCCCGCGGGCGCGAAGTCCAGGGTGGCGGCGCCGCCCAGGTCGCGGGCCAGGCCGCGCTTGATCAGCTGCGAGCCGAAGCCGCGGTGTTCGGGCTGGCTGTTGACCGGCGGGCCGCCGACCTCGCGCCAGGTCAGGGTCAGCATCGGCGGCGAGGCGGCCTCGTCCACCGTCCAGCGGATGACGACCTTGCCCTCGGGCGTGGACAGCGCGCCGTGCTTGGCCGCGTTCACCGCCAGTTCGTGCAGGGTCATGTGGACCGAGACCGAGGTCTCGGCGCTGAAGGTGATGGCCGGGCCGATGATGTCGAAGCGGTCGACCAGGTCGACGCTGAACGGGGCCAGGGCCTTGTCGAGGATCTCGTGCAGCTGGGCGCGGCCCCAGGCGCGACGGGTCAGCAGCTCGTGGGCCTGGGACAGGGCCAGGATGCGCTCCTCGAACACCTCGGCGAAGGCCTCGGGCGAAGGGGAGGCGCGCAGCGTCTGGCGCGAGATCGACTGGACGATGGCCAGGGTGTTCTTCACCCGGTGGTCCAGCTCCTGCAGCAGGAAGGTGCCGTGGTGGCGGGCGTCGACCAGGCTGTCGTGCAGGCGACCGCTTTCCAAGGCCGAGGCCGTGGCGCGGGCGATGACCTGCAGCTTCTTGACGACTTCGGGCGAGGGGGTCTGTTCCTCGGCCCAGTAGGCGCCGATCGCGGCGACCGGGTCCTCCATCCGCACCGGCGTCATCACCAGGCTTTTGACGAAGGTCGGGCGGTAGGCGTCGTGCGGGATGCGGTCATCCAGATAGATGTCGGGGATCACCACCGTCTGGCGGTTCAGCATCGCCCAGCCGGAGATGCAGGCGGTGAGCGGGAAGCGCTTGCCCTTCCACAGGGGGCCGATCGCATCCTCGTCGAAGTACCAGCACTGCTCGTTGTCGCGCAGGACGAAGGCCACGCCGTCGGCGCCCGAAACCCGGCGAGCCGCCTTGCGGACGACGTCGGCCACCTCGGCGATCGTGCGCGTCGCCGACAGCGCCTCGATCGTTTCGATCAGCGTCATCAGGCCCGCGTCGGGCGCCGCCACTTCGTCTCGGAGCGCTAAATCCAGCATGTCTCCAGCGTTGCACGTTGATTGTGGTTGAAACCCTAACACGCAGACGGCGCCGGACAAGCTGAGCCGCCGGTATACATTTCGAGGAACCGTGCATTGGCCCCTATTGGCGCGGACCATGCCATGCGTCGGATATCCGACAAAGGGTGCGCCAGCACGTTAAGAACGTTGATAGGTCAAGGCTCTAGCCGGAGCCCGCGCGTTCGGCGGCGCGGGAAATCGCCGAGAAATGGGCATTACACGGCGCGTTTTCCCGCCCATGTCGCGCGTCAAACGGTCGCGGATGACCACGACCGTGACGGATAGGGATGAGTGTCGGATACCGGGCGTTCAGCGGGCCCGGAGAGGCTCAGACGAGGCGCGCGTCCAGCAGCACGGCGCCGGTCGCCAGGCCCGTCGAGATGTCGGCGAAACGGCCGGTCCGCAGCACGCCCTCGACCCAGACCGGGCCGGCGGCGTGGAACGCAGAGGCATCCTTGGGCAGGACGCGGATGCTGTCGCCGCGCCAGTCTTCCGGACGCGTGGCCGTCACCGGCTGGGCGTTTCGGTCGGCGGTCAGGGTGAAGAAGTGGCGTTGGTCCTGGCCGGCCGGCTGGAGCCAGCCCTGGAGACGGACCTTGCGGCCGCTCATCTGCTGCAGGGCCGGGGCGGCGATCGCACAATTAGGCGTTGCGGACAAAGCTGCGCCAGAAAAGGCGGCGGCCCCGGCGGTACCGATAAATGCGCGACGATCCATGCCTTAGCCCCTTCTAAGATAACAATGATCTATCAGGCAAAGATTACTTACGCTAGGCGGGGCGAAGACAAGGCTAAGTTCCCCTCAAGGGAATCAGGGCTAATAGACCTGCTAGATTCAACCAGAAGCCGAAAGCGACAGGTCCTCGCCTTCGCTGAATCGTCATGATCAGAAGCGGCGCCAGAGCGGCAACCGCAAGGCTCAGCGGGGCTAGCCGCCATCCGGCCAGCAGGGCGACGATCGCCGCCAGCGCCACATCGCCGCCGCCCATGCCCGTACTCATTTCCGGGTCGTCGCGCCGGGGACCCATCCGGCGCAGCAGCAGCATGAAGGCCGCCACGGTCGCCGCGCCCAGCAGGTCGCCGGGCAGCTTCGGCCATCGTGTCCAGGCGCAGAGCCCCACCGCTAGCACCGCCGCCAGCCAGAGGGCCGGGATCGGCAGGCGGTAGCGCCGCAGGTCCACCAGAGCGAGATAGAGCAGGCAGTAGCCCAGGGCGGCGACCAAGGCCGCCTGCCAGGGCTGGGGCCAGGCCGCGGCGATCACGCCTACGCCCAGGCCCCCGGCTTCGCCCAGCGGGAAGGTGCGCGGGATCTTGCCATCGCAGCAGCCGCGCCGGCCGCGCTTGAGCAGGTAGGACAGCACCGGGACCTGGTCGCGGGCCCGCAGCGGTGTGCCGCAGCGGTCGCAGCGCGACCGGCCCCACAGTCGCGGCGCACGCGGCCAGGCGACGGCGAAGGTGGCGACATAGAGCCCGATGAACGGGCCGATCAGCACCCAGAACAGCCGGGCGGTAAGCTCCATCAGGACGTCGCCGGCTGGCAGGCCGGGCGCGCGTCGGCCAGGGTCAGGCGGCGCCAGTCGTGGTCGCCGAACACCCGCTGCGGGGCGCCGAAATAGCGCACGCGTCGCCACAGGACCTGGTTGCGCCCGAAGCCGTCGCGGGCGGCGACGCGGAGCTCGATTACCTGGTTCGGGACCAGCGGTTGGCGCGGGACGACCAGCGGCGCGGGCTTTTCGAGCTCCAGGCGCGTCGCCTCGCGGCCGATCGTGGCCAGCATCCGCAGGCAGTCCTCCTCGGCCGCGTCGGCCTGCATCCGGGAGACCAGTTCGCTCAGGCGCTGGACCGAGAACACCGGCGCATCCGGTGACGGCGGCGCGGGCGGGGGCATGACGGCGGCGAGGTCTTCGCCCAGCCGCGTAGCGGCCGGCTGGGCCTGGGCGGCGGCCAGCACGGCGGCGGTGTCGGCGTTGATGTCCAGCCTGTAGGCGGTGTCGAACTGGTCGACGGCGATGGTCTGGCCCTCCCAGTCGACGTCCTCGCGCCAGGTCGGCGCTTGAGGGACGCCGTCGCGGCGCAGGGTCAGCAGGGCCATCTCGGAGGCCGACTCCAGGGCGATGGTGGTGTCGACATTGTCCAGGGCCCGGCGCGCGGCGCGGTCCTGGGTCACGGCCAGGCCGACGATCCCGGCCGCCAGGCTCATCAGCGAGAACGTCAGGATGGTGGTCAGGGCCAGGGTGAAGCCCTTTGCCCCCTTCTGTCGCCTAGCGCCCGGCACGCCCGAACCCCAGCGCCTTGATCCGCGCCGCGATCTCGTCGGTGATGCGGTCGGCTTCCGAGCGGGTCTCGACCAGCTGGGGCTTGAGGAACACCACCAGCTCGGTCTGTCGGTCGTTGCGCGTGGTCTGGCCAAACAGCCCGCCGATGATCGGCGCGCGGCTCAGCACCGGCAGGCCCGTGGCCCCGCGCGTGCGACTGGACCGCAGCAGGCCGCCCAGCGCCACCACCTGGCCGTCATCGACCTGGATGTGGGTGTTGAACCGGCGCTGCTGGATGGTCGGAGAGTCGATGCCCGAGGTGATGGTGTCGGTGACGTCGCTGACTTCCTGGGCGATGTCGATGAAGATCCGCCCGCCTTCGCCGACCCGCGCCGTCACGGTCAGGACGACGCCGGTGTCGCGATAGGCGACGCTGTTGACGATGCGGGCGTTGCTGGTGTCGGTGGCCTGGCTGGACTGGGTGATGATCGGCACCTGGTCGCCGACCTGCAACGTCGCGGTCTCGTTGGCGGTGACCAGGATGCGCGGGGTCGAGATCAGCTCGACGTCGGTCACGGTCGACAAGGCGTTCAGCACCGCGCGGAAGTCGCCGTTCATATAGCGCAGCGCCAGGCCCGGGAAGCCGGGCGCGCCGGCGGCGCTGTCGCTGGCCGACAGCCCGCCCGTCAGCTTGCCGCTGTCGAGGAAGGCCTGGACGCCGTACTTCAGCTGGTTGTTCAGCGTGACCTCGGCGACCGTGGCTTCGATCATGATCTGCTGGGCCGGCACGTCCAGTTGGCGGACGATCTCCAGCACGCTCTGGTACTCGGCGTCGTCGGCGAACATCAGGATCGAGTTCGAGCGCTCGTCGGCGGTGATCGCGCCGTCGGCCCGGGGCCGGTTGGGGCCGACCACGGCGCCCGGCGTCGGGGCGCGGGCGAAGAGCTCGCTCAGGGTCTTGGCGAAGTCGGCCGAGGCCAGGTTGGTCAGGCGCACGACCCGCAGGCGGCGGTCCGACGGTTCGGCCGGCTGGTCCAGGCGCTGGACCCATTGCAGGGTCTGGTCCAGCAGTTCCGGCGACTTGGCGGTGATGATCAGGGCGTTCAGGCGATCGACGACGATCATCTCGACCTGGCTGCCGACGGGACCCGCCGCGCCGCCCATCACCTTCTGGACGTCGTCGGCCACGGCCTTCGCGGCCGCCCGGCGCATCGGATAGAACTGGACGCTGCGGCCGGCCAGCCAGTCGACGTCGAAGATCGCCGCCGCCCGCGCCAGGCTGCCGACCATGGACGGCGAGCCGGAGATGTAGACCTGCTGGCGCGCGGGATCGGCGCGCAGGCGGGCGCCGCCCTCGGCCAGGGGCTCCAGCAGCTTGGCCAGCTCGGCGGCCCCCAGGTGGCGGGCCTGATAGACGGCCAGGCCGCCGGTCAGATAGGCCACCGGCGAGCCGTCGCCCGGCGAGATCGACGAGAAGGTCGGCGCGGCGCTGGCCGGCACGACGGCGATACCACCACCCGCTCCGCCGGCCAGGGCCGCGCCGCTGGCGCGCAGGGCCTGGTCGAACTGGGTCAGGATCTCGGCCTCGGTCAGCTCGCCGATAAGCCGGATCGAGACCGCGCCCTGGACGCCGGGATCGACGCGGAACGAGCGGCCCAGGGCCTCGCCCAGCACCGCGTCGGCGGCGGCGGCAATCGGGGCGCCCTCCAGGGCGATATTGATCTTCAGGCGCGGCGCGACGATGGCGTTGGGCGGCAGCGGTCGGGTGGTCGGCGGCTGGGTCGCATCCATGCGCCAGCCCTCGCGCGGCGCCTCGGGCGCGGCCTCGGGGCGTGGATTGGCCGGATGCGGCGGGACGGAGGCGGGCAGGGCGACCTGGCCATGCGGCACGCGCGGCGCGGCGCAACCCGACAGCACGCTGGCCAACAGGCTCAACGCCAGGCCGGCGCGCGAAAGGGCCCTCGCGCTCATTGGACGGTGATGTCTCGATCGCCGCCGACGCCGCCCGGACGGCCGTCGGCGCCCAGGGTCTGGAGCGTGAAGGTCGAGCCGTCGACGGTGTAGAGGAACGGCCGCGACCACGGGTCGACGATCTGTTCGGGCTTGCGCAGATAGGGGCCGGTCCAGTTGTCGGCGCCGGGCGGGGCGGTGATCAGCGCCTTGAGGCCTTCCTCGGCCGTGGGCGGGTGGCCGATGTCGCCGGCATAGAGCTCGACGGCGGCGGCGACGGACTGCATCTGCAGCTTGGCGGCGCGCGACTGGGTCTTGCCCAGCTGGCCGATGGTCTGCGGCACGACGACAGCCGCGATTAAACCGATGATGGCGACAACCACCAACATTTCGGTGAGCGTGTACCCCGATAGAGCTTTTCGGCCTCGCGCGGTCTTACGCCGCTGATAACAATGCGCCAAGTTCTAGCCTTCCACCCCAAAATCGATCGATATATGCCCCAAACCGATCCTTCTGATCTATCAGATGCTTCCAAATCGGGGACGGAGTCCATCGAGCTTCGACCGACACTTGCGGCGCAGGCCGCTATTGCGGCCGGACAACTGGCCGACATGCTGGACCTGCCGGCCTCGCGCCGCGAGCGTCTGGTGCAGAGCGTGGGCCTGACCGGGCAGCCCGCCGCCGTGGTCGCCAACCAGCTGGGCCTGGCGCCTGAGACCGCCATCGCCGACGCCTCGGCCGGCCTGCACGCCACTCCGGTCTGGGCCGAGCCGCTGCCCTCCCGCCAGGACCTGGCCGGCGGCCACGGCCTGAACCCGCGCTTCCTGCTGGCCCACCACGCCGCCGTGCTGCGCGCCGATCCGGAGGGGCTGGTGGTCGGTTTGGTCGACGCCGGGGTCGAGGCCGCGCGGCGCGGCATCCGCTACGCCGCCGACCGTCCGGTGACCTTCGCCACCCTTCCGTTCTCGGCCTGGCGCAATCTCAGCGCCCGCGCCCTGCACGACGGGCCGGAGGTCGAGACCGAAACCGCCGCCAATCCCGATCCGGCCGCGCGCGACGCGCCGGTGGTGACCTATCTGGACAGTCTGCTGGAGCGCGCCGTCGCCGAGCGGGCCTCGGACATCCACCTGGAGCAGAAGATCGATCGCTGCATCGTCCGCTTCCGGATCGATGGCGACCTGCGCGACGCCGACATCCTACCGGCCGCCTTCGGTCTGGGCGTGGTGGCGCGGGTCAAGGTGCTGGCCGATCTCGACGTCGCCACCGTGCGCTCGCCCCAGGACGGTCGGGCCATGGCCCCGGTGCGCGGCGAGACCATCGACATGCGGATCTCGACCACCCCGACCGTGCATGGCGAGTCGGTGGTCATCCGCCTGCTGGCCCGGCAAGGCGTCGACTTCACCCTGGACAGCCTGGGCTTCGATCCTGACTTCGTCGCCGCCCTGGGCCGCCAGCTGCGCAAGCCGCACGGCCTGATCCTGGTCACCGGCCCGACCGGCAGCGGCAAGACCACGACGCTCTACGCCGCCTTGCGCCGGCTGGGCACGCGCCAGCGCAAGGTGCTGACCGTCGAGGACCCGATCGAATACGTGTTCGACGGCATCAACCAGACCCAGGTCAACGAGGCGGCCGGGGTGTCGTTCGCCTCGGCCCTGCGCGCCTTCCTGCGCCACGATCCGGACGTCATCCTGGTGGGCGAGATCCGCGACTCCGAGACCGCGCGGCTGGCCGTGCAGGCGGCCCTGACCGGCCACCTGGTGCTGGCCACCCTGCACACCAACGACGCCGCCACCGCCCCGGCTCGCCTGATGGACATGGGCGTGGAGGGTTATCTGCTGTCCAGCGTGCTGGTCGGGGTGTCGGCCCAGCGGTTGATCCCGCGCCTGTGTCCGGCCTGCTCGACCGTTCGTCCGACCACGGAGGAGGAGCGAGCCCTGTTCTCCCGTCATGGCGCCGCCGCGCCGGAGGCGGGCCTGCGCGAGCCGCGCGGCTGCCGCGAGTGCGACGAGACCGGTCGGATCGGCCGCGCGCCGATCGGCGAGACCTTCGACAATGACACCACGATCGAGCGGCTGATCGCCACCGGCGCGCCGACCGCCGACATCCGCGCTCATCTGGCCGCCAGCCCCGGCTTCGCGGTCATGGCCCGGCGGGTGCTGGACCGGGTCGGACGGGGCGAGCTTTGCCTCGACGACGCCTACCGTACGGTGGGCCTGTGACGACCTTCGCCTACCGGGGCCTCGACGGTCAGGGACGGCCCGTGCGCGGCCGCAGGGCGGCGCGCGACGAGACCCACCTGCGCGACCTGTTGCTGGGCGAGCAGATCACGCCCCTGGCCATCACGCGGGGCGGCGATTGGGGCGAGGGCGGTTCGGGCGGGCTGAAGCTGGACGACGCTTCGGCGGCGGGTCTGGCCACCGACCTGGCGCGCTTCATGCGCAGCGGCCTCTCCCTGGGCCAGGCCCTGCAGCTGATCGAAACCGGCGGCGACCAGCCCCGTCAGGCGCGGCTGGCGAGGCGGCTGCACGAGGACCTGCTGCGCGGCCTGTCGCTGTCGGCGGCGCTGGAAGCCGCGCCGGGGCGCACCGGACGGTTCCTCCAGGCCCTGGCGCGGGCGGGTGAAACGACCGGCCGGTTGCACGAGATCCTGGCCGGCGGGGCGGTGGCGCTGCGGGCCCAGGCCGGGCTGAAGCGGCGGCTGCTGACCCTGGTGCTCTATCCGCTGTTCGTGCTGTTCATGGCCATGGCGGCGATGATGATCTTCGCCGTCGTCGTGCTGCCGGCCCTGGAACCAGCCTTCAACAGCGTGGGCGACCTGCCGGCCTCGACCCGCGCGGTGTTGACGGGCGGAGCGGTCCTGCGGGCCAGCGCGCCCTATGTCGGTCTTCTCCTGGCCGTGGTCGCTCTGGCCATCGCCGGCCTGGCCCCGGTGCGGCGCGCGGTGCTGGAGGTGGGCGAGCGCCTGCTGCTCAGCCGCCTGGGCGGCGGCATCCTGGCCGACGCCCTGTTCGCCAGCTTGGCCCAACGGCTGTCGATCGCCCTGCTGGCAGGGGTGCCGACCATCTCGGCCTATCGGGTGTCGGTGATGGCCATCGGCGTCAACGCCGTGCGTCGGCCGCTGGAGGCGCAGGACCCGCGCCTGGCCGAGGGCGCGCGGCTGTCGGACGCCCTGGCCGCCTCGCCGCACGCGCCGGCCCTGCTGCTGAACCTGACCCGCGTCGGCGAGCAGGCCCAGGACCTGCCGCGCGTGCTGGGCGAGGCCGCCACGACCCTGTCCGAGCGCGCCCACGAGCGCACCGAACGGCTGCTGTCGCTGCTGACCCCGGCCATCGTGCTGCTGATCGGCCTGCTGGTCGGCGGGGTGGTGCTGGTGATCTTCCAGGGCCTGCTGTCGATCAGCGCCGGGGTCGAGCCGTGAAAGGGCGAGGCGCGCGAGGCTTCATCCTTGCCGAGGCCATCGTCTCGACGGCGATCGCCGGCCTGGCCGCCACCTTGGCCATCGTCGTGCTGATCACCGTCTCGGGCCAGCTGGAGAAGGCGTCCGCCGAGCGCGGCGCGGCGCGCCTGACGCAGGCGGTCTACGAGGAGGCGCGGCTGGCCTCGGCGGCGCAGCTGAACGGTGTCGCGACGGGCCAGGTCGGCAAGTATTCCTGGCTGCGCAAGGGCGCGGGGCCGGTGGAGCGCGACCTGCCCGACAGCCCGATCGACGTCCGCATCGACGTGCGCTGGACCGTGCGCGGCAAGCCCTACAAGCACAGCGTGCGCGCGGTGATCGCGCCGGCGAGCGCCCGATGAAGCGGCGGGGCGCCAGGGGCTTCGCGCTCTCGGAGACCCTCGTGGCCCTGGCCATCGGGGCGCTGATCCTGAGCCTGCTGCTGGCCTTGCACGTCAACTATGTCGGCTTCACCGGGGGGCTGACGGCCGGCATCCTCGACGCCCGCAACGCCGGGCGGCTGAACACGCAGCTGAACGCCGATCCTTGCGCAGAGCCCGGCGCGACGTTCGTCGAGGACGACAACGGCGTGGCGGTGGCGACGGGCGACAGCACTCGCCGCGTCCTGACCCTGGAGCGGGACCAGTCGCGCCAGGGCCACGTCCGGCTGGTCTCGGCCGCTCTGGGTTCCCTTGATCTGCGGGACTCGGTAAGCCTGAGGCTGGTCGGAGCGACGGACGCCGACGGCCAGGCTCGCCCGGGGCGCTCGGCGGTGATCGTCGAGACCCCCCGCGAGATCGTCGCAACGGGGGCGATGCGCTGTGACCTGCCGGAAATCTGCGCCAGCGCGGCCGGCGGTTCGTGCCGCGCCGCCAAGGCCCCGGTAGCGGCGTCGCCATGAAGTCCCGCGCCCGCTTCAAGGCCTTCGCGCCGCCGATCCTGGACCTGACGCCGCCGGCGTCTGCGCGACCTGTCGCGCCGGCGTCGGCGGACCTGTTCGTGCAGGCGGTCGATCTGCCCGTCGCGGCCCTGAAGGACGCTCGCGCCGCCGTCGCCCTGCAACTCGACCGCCTGTCGCCGCTGCCGCCCGGTGAAGGCGTCGCGGCCGTGGCCCTGATCGGCCCGGCCGAGGCCAATCTGACCGGCTACGCCGTGGCCGTCGCGCCGCTGGCGATCTTCACGCCCACGCCGGGCGGGCGGCCGCTGAAGCGGGTCTGGCTGGATGGGACGCTGGAGGGCGAAACCTATCGTTTCCGCTTCGACCATCCCGAGACCGCCGGCGAGCGTGTCGAGGGTGTCCGGGGCCATCTGCAGGTGGTCGCGATCAGCGCCCTGTGCCTGATCCTGATCCTGGGCGGGGCCAGCATCGGCCTGGACCAGCGTCTGGCCGACGATCAGGATCGACTGGAGCGGACCCACGCCGGCGTCGCCGCCGCGCGCCGGCAAGCCCAGGCGCAATCGGCGGCGGCGCGGCGCTGGGCGCAGCTGGGCGAGACCAACCAGGCCGGCCGGGTCGGCTGCGTCTTCGACCGCCTGGCCGCGGGCGGGACCTATCTGTCCGGACTATCGATCACGCCCGGCCTGATCACCGCGGACTACAGCACCGCGCCGACGCCGGAGCGCCTCACGGCCCTGGCGGCTCTGGGACTGGCGCCAAGCGCGCCGACGCCCGGACCGGTCGCGGCGCTTCCCGTCACGCCGCCGCCGGCCGCGCCGGCCTATGGCGTGCCCGGAGCGTTCCAGCCCGCGCCCGGCTATCCGAGGCGCGGTCCGCCGCCGCCGCGCAGCGCGCCGGGGCAGGGCGGGTTCTATCCGGGTGTCGTGTACGGACCGACCTCCGGCGCGGGCGGTGGGTTCGTCGATCCCACTAGTCCTCCGCCGCCGATCGCCGAGACCGCCACCCTGACCCTGGCGCGGTGGGCCTGCCCATGAGCGAGCGCCTGACGACCCCGGCCCTGGCCGCCCTGACCCTGGTCGCCGTCCTGGCCCTGGCCGGCCTGACCGCGCGGGTCGGGCTGCAACTGCGCGAGAAGACCGATCTGGCCACGGAGCAAGCCGCCCAGGCCGACCAGCGGGCTCGCTACCAGCACGTCGCCGCCCGGTCGCTGGGCGGGCGCGCCGTGGTCCTGGACAAGGTCACGGCGGGTCCCGCGCTGGAGCGGACGATCGAGGCCGATCTGCGCGCCGCCGGCCTGCCCGACATGACCGCCACGGCCCTGGAGTTCACCGCCCTGAAGTCCGGCCTGTCCCTGGCGCGGATCAAGGTCTCGGGCCTGGCGACCGCCGACGGCGTCGCGCGCTGGAGCCGCGCCGTGGCGGCCAAGGACGACACCCTGGTCCTGGACGGCCTGACCATGAAGACGCCCCCGACGATCGGCCCGCGCGCCGAGACCGTCGCGGAGCTGACCGTGCTGGTCCGCTTGCGCTCGGAGCGCAGACCATGACCCAGAAGAACTTCGCCCTGGGCGCGCTGCTGGTTTCGGCCGTGATCGGGGCTGCTCTGGCCTATGGCTTGGCGCGGCCGGACGAAGTGTCGTCGGCCTCCAGCGGCGGCCTGTCTGTGGGGACCCAGGCGCGGCCTGGCGCGACCGAGATTTCAACCTCGTCCACCGCCCGCCGCTTGGCCTTCGCCCCGCCCGGCGCGCTGGAAGCCCAGGCGCTGGTCGAGGCCACGCCGCCGACCCTCGTGGGCCTGGTGCGCGGCCAGCGGACGGTGGCGATCCTTACCCTGCAAGGCCAGTCGGCGCGGCTGACGGTCGGCGAGAGCCTGCACGGCTGGAGGGTGTTGGCGATCAGCGACCACGGCGTGGTCGTGCGCCGGTCGGGCAAGCCGGTGCGGCTGGAGCTCTACGGCCGCTAGGCGGGCGTCCAGCGCATGTCCTGATAGACCTCGTCGGCCGCGGTCATCTCGAAACCGAGGCGCGCATAGAGGTTGGCCGCCGGGTTGTCGCGGGCGACCTGCAGGGTCATCGCCAGCCCCGCCGCGCGAGCCTCGTCCTGCAACTGACCGATCAGGACCGAGCCCAGGCCCTGGCCGCGCCAGTCCGGCGCCAGGGCGATGTCGACCAGGTGCAGGTGCGTGTCGCCAAGGTCGCTGACCAGGCGGCCGATCGCCGTCCCATCCGCCTCGACGATCTCGCGCCGGGCGTCGGGATACTGGGCCTGGTGGCCGGTGCTCTGGGCGTGGAACTGCTGGCGCATCATCGTTTCCAGCATGGGCTCGGGCAGGCCCAACACCGCGAACGCGGGCGCGCGGACGGAGGAGAACAGCGCCTGCAGGAAAGGTTGATCCGAAGCGTTTTCCGCACGGCGAACGAGCATGGCGTCTTGGCCTTCGCGGTCTTTGGAGGTCATAGTCGGAGCCTCAAGAGCAAAGCCCGTAAAGAGCGCCCATTCGATGTCTGACGTTATCGCCGCCCTCACCGCCGACCAGTTCTCGCCTCATGTCGGCGCGCTGTTTCAGATGGGCGACACCGAGCTGTCCCTGACCCTGGTGGACGTCGAGACGCGTGAAGCGCCTCCGGGCGAACGCGCGCCGTTCACCCTGCTGTTCCGGGGGCCCAAGGCCCCCTGGGCGCCGGAGAACCTCTGGTCGGTGAAGGGGCCGGACGGCGTGGTGCACGACATCTATATCGCGCCGATCCACACCCCCAGTCCCGACTGCCAGGACTATCAGGCCGTCTTCAATTGAGATCGTCCGCGCTCTTCTCCTTGGAAGAAGAGCGCGGGTCCGGGCGCGGTTAGTTGCGCGACGGGTAGATGCCGGCGAGCGAGATGCAGACCGTCAGCGCCAGGTAGGGCTGCCGGTTTTCGTGCGGTTGCGTGCCCCCTTGGGCCACCAGGGTCTGGGGCGCCATGGGCGCCAGGGACGAACTGGTCGCCTTGTAGGGAAGGAAGGTCGGCGCCGCGCCCGAGGTCGCCGTGCCCACGGCGTTGCCGAGGATCATGGCGTTCGTCGGGGTCGAGACGTTGGCCGTGGCGGCCGCCGTCGTGCTGGCGTTCATGAAGTGGATATGCTGCGGCATCTCGGTGCTGATCAGCGTATGGGAATACTGGCCCAACACTTCGCCCATGACCACGCTCTGACCCGAGATGCCGCTCCCTTGGTGGAGGGGCGTGCGGGTGCGCAGGTCCGGAAGGGCGAAGTTGGTGGTGCCGTTACCGCCGTACGTCGTGCCCAGCAGCGAGAACAGGGCCTGGTTCTGCTGGATGGACAGTAGCTGTCCGTTACAGAACGCCCAGTTCTTGGGCGGGAAGTTGAAGCTCATGATGCGAAGTTCGCCCATGTATTGCATGGCCATGGCGAGGCGCTCCGAAAGATTGAAGGGCGCTTAGTTGCGCGCCGGGAAGGCGCCTTGCAGCGCGATGCAATAGCTCACCGTCAGCGAAGGCATGACATTGTTGTGGGCGATGCTGCCGCCGGCGATGCTCACCGTTTGCGGCGACATCTGCACGTTGGCCACGCCGGCGGTGTACATCAGGCCTTGGCTGTTCTTCTGGAAGTTGCCGGTATAGGCCTTGGCCAGCTGGTTGCTGGCCGGCGACAGCGCCGTGCCCGTGCCGCTGACGACGGAGAGGGCGTGCGAGTGGGTGGGGATTTCGGTCTGCAGCAGGGTCACGCCCGCCGAACCGCCGGTCTGGCCCAGGTCATAGATGCTGAGCCCGGGGCCGGGCTGGTTGCGGCCGACGTGGAGCGACGCCGAGCCTTGCAGGTTCGGCAGGGCGAAGTTCGAGGTGCCGTTGCCGCCATAGGTCGTGCCCAGCAGCGAGAAGAGGGCGGTGTTCTGCGAGATCGGCAGGATCTGGCCGTTGCAGAGCGCCCAGCCGGCCGGCGCGAACGGGAAGGCGAAGATGCGGATTTCCGCGAGAAACTGATCGGACATGAAGGGGTTCCTCGAGCTGGCGGTCAGTTCTGCGACGGGAAGATGCCGTACAGCGCGATGATGAAATTCACCGCCAGATAGGGCTGCATGTTCTCGTGCGGCTGGTTGCCGCCGACCTGCGTCGTGCTGTTGGCGGAGGCGACGGTCTGGGCGCCGCCGGCGGTCGCGTATTCGGGGATGGTGCTTCCGGTCTGCCCCGCCGCGAGCACCGTGCCGGTGGTGGGTGTGCCGGTGTCGCCCGGGAGCGTGGTGGCCAGCACGGTGTGGGTGTGCTGCGGGATCTGATTGAGCGTCAGGGTGACGGTTTCCACGCCGGCCTTTTCGCCGAGGGTGTAGGTCGTCCCCGCGGACGTACCCCAGTGGGTCACGACGCGCCCGCGCAGGTCAGGGATGCCGAACGTGTTGACGCCGTCCCCGCCGTAGGTCGTGCCGACCAGCTGGTACAAGGTCTCGTTCTCGGCGATCGCTACGAGCTGGCCATCGCACATCGCCCATCCTGCTGGCGCAAAGTTCCCGCCAAACATGCGAATTTCACCGACATACGGCTGGGTCAAGACGTTCCTCCCCCACTTTCTAGTGAACTATTCTGTGGTCGGTTCTTGCCGTCACGATACGATCTGCGCGGCCTAAGTACAGAGAAATTGACGCGTTCGATGAACATTGTTTCTTGAGATCGCCGACACTGACACAGCCCCCAGGATGTGTCAGGTTGTCGCAGTCTCAGAGCCGACCGTGTCACCCCTCAGCACACGCGTCAATCGTTCTCGATCAAGTGCTCCCTCCCAGCGTGCAACGACCAGGGTGGCCACGCCGTTGCCGACCAGATTGGTCAGGGCGCGGCATTCGCTCATGAAGCGATCGACCCCGACCAGCACGGCCAGGGCCGCGATCGGGATGTCGGGCACGACCGCCAGGGTCGCGGCCAGGGTGATGAAACCCGCGCCCGTCACGCCCGAAGCGCCCTTCGAGGTCAGCATGGCCACGCCCAGCAAGGCCAGCTCCTGACCCAGCGTGATATGGGTGTTGGTCGCCTGGGCCAGGAACAGGGTGGCCAGGGTCATGTAGATGTTGGTGCCGTCGAGATTGAAGCTGTAGCCGGTCGGGATCACCAGCCCGACCACCGAGCGGCGGGCCCCGGCGTTCTCCAGCTTCATCATCATCTGCGGCAGCACGCTCTCCGACGAGCTGGTGCCCAGCACGATCAGCAGCTCCTCGCGGATGTAGGCCAGGAACCGCAGGATCGAGAAGCCGCACGCCCAGGCGATGGTCCCCAGCACCACCAGCACGAACAGCAGCGAGGTCAGGTAGAAGGTCGCCACCAGCGCGCCCAGCTGCATCAGCGCCCCGATGCCGTACTTGCCGATCGTGAAGCCCATGGCCCCGAACGCGCCGATCGGCGCCAGGCGCACCACCACCTGGATGATGCCGAAGAACAGCTTGGAGGCGTCCTCCAGCACGTTGGCGACCTTGTCGCCGAAGTCGCCCAGCCGCGTGCAGGCAAAACCGGTCAGGATGGCGATCAGCAGCACCTGCAGCAGGTTGCCCTCGGAGAAGGCCCCGAAGAAGGTGTCGGGGATCAGGTGCAGCAGGTAGGCGACCAGGCCCTCGCCGTGCTTGGCCTTCTCCAGGTAGCCGGCGGCGATGGTCGGATCCAGGGTCTTGGGATCGATGTTGAAGCCGGCGCCGGGTTTCAAAGTGCGCCCGACCAGCAGGCCCAGGATCAGGGCGAAGGTCGAGACGACCTCGAAATAGAGCAGGGCCTTCACGCCAACCCGGCCGAACGCCTTGATGTCGCCCATCCGGGCGATGCCGCCGGCCACGGTGCAGAAGATTACCGGCGCGATGACCAGCTTGATCAGCTTGATGAAGCCGTCGCCCAGCGGTTTGACCGCCACCCCGATCTTCGGCCACAGCGCGCCCACCAGTATGCCCAGCGCGATGGCGATCAGGACCTGGACATAGATCGATTTCAGATGCCGCACCGCGTTCGCCCCCCGGAGCCTTTTCGACGGGGTTCGCACGCCCGCGATCTTGCGCTATTGACCCTGCGCCTCATGCGCGAGGCCCAGTAGCTCAGCAGGATAGAGCAGCGCTTTCCTAAAGCGAAGGTCGGGGGTTCGAGTCCCTCCTGGGCCGCCAGAGGCTTTGTCGTTGCAACTTAACGCCGCCCCAATTGCAACTTAACACTGACGATGGTGCGACGCAGTCGCAATAAGGTGCTGAGCCGGCTTCCGTTCGGCGCTGCAGCAGAGCCCCGCCTTGATGACGCCGTGCCCTTGCAGGCTCGGCCCGCAGCGTTGATGAGGTCGATCACGCGTCCGGCGTTCTCCACCAAACTTTTCGCGCCCCACTCACCGATCGATTCATCCGTCCAGGCGTGAAAGTCTCGAACGGCCTGGGTCATGCCCCTATGCAGGGCGTTGATGACGTCGCGCCGGTCCCTCTTGGCGTGCCAGGAGAGAAGCAGGCCCGGCTTTGATCAGCTTGGTAGCTTCTGATCGTCGGCACGGGTGCGGTTCCACAGATCAACGAGGCGGTTGCGATATTTGGCAATCACCTTGCATGCGCTAGCCTCGCCCCGATACCCGTGCGGCGTCAGAACCTGTGGGGGGTCATCGAGGCTCACCGAAATATCGCCCCCCGGAAGTACGACCACTACGTGGGGGCGACCGCGATGCTTGCTCTCATCGGAATAGATCAGGACGCGATATTCCTTGACCCACTTCACGTGGCGCTCGTCGAGACGTTGGAAAGCACCTTCAGGCTCTCGGGCCAGCGCCGCCTCCAAATCTCCAGCGATGTCGGCCACGAGATCGTCGGGCATGTCGATCAAATCCTCAGGCTCAACGATGCCGAACCGGTCTTTGGCTGACCGAAGGATGGCCGAAATCTGATCAGTTGTGGCCCCAGCCCTAGCTAGAGCTTCTGGAGCCCCAACGTATCCCACGTACCAGAGCGTGGCGCCGATCTCGCTCTCAAACCCTTCTGGCGCAGCCGGAGGCGCCGCGATGTGGCCATCCTGAAATGCCCTGAAACGCTTGGCGCTATACTCGTTCAGCAACGCTTCCACTTCGTCATCTGTCATTCCGCCCTCCTTGCGCCTCGGATCATGGTGCGATCGGAGAGCGTTGTCTGGCGCGCTCGATCGCTTTGACCGGCCGTCGAGCGACATCGAATACATCGGCGAACCAGACTTGATCCGCGTCAATCGATCGGATCGTCGCCTCAAGCGGGCCCAACGAAACTGAAGAAGCGTCTAAGCGCCAGAAGGGATGAACCAAGGCTGAGCGGCAATCTCGCGGAGCGTTTCAAGGAGCAATTGCCTACGAGTGTCTTGGTGGTGGCACCGTTCAATATCGAGCGCTGCCCTTGAGGCATTATTTAGACGCGCCGACTGGGTCGAGCCTTACCGCGACAAATGTCCCGTGAGGATTATTTACGATTTCGAACGCCCGCCTAATTTGTTCGATCTGGCCGTTGGGCGTGTCGCCGAAGTCGAAGGACGTTTCGTTGGCGGTGCGCCACGATCCCACACCTTGATCGAAGAATATGGTCCCGCTCGCGGCGTTCGTCCGGAAGTCCAGCCGCCGCCGATGCGGAATGGTATGGGACGTCTCCAGCGACGCCAGCGGTGAAACGGCCCCCAAAGTTGTTCTAAGGATCAGGTCGCGATCGGCTATCGAACGCCAATCCTTATCGATCTTTACACCGCCCTTTGAATCGCCACCGGGCCGTGCGGCCAGCGTCCTCACCTCAATGCGCGTCGCTGGCCCGGCGAAGCCTGCCAGGAGCTCCCCGAGCAAGCGTACGGTCAAAGGGCTCAGCAAGTAGCGGTCCGTATATGTGAGCTTAAGCGAGGGCTCGTCAAAGGCGCGAGCGAGATCTGGGTTGGCGGCGCGGATCAACTCCCGGAACCGCGCGCCGAAGCCGGCGACCGGCCCATCGAGTTCGCCGCTGATCTCGAAGACGGCCTCGCGTATCTGTTCTCGCAGGAGGCCTTCTGGATCGATGACTGAGCGCACAACGTGGGCTGACGCCGCTTTTCCCCTGACGATTGGAGCCACCGAAACGGCGGCCCAAGTCGGACCGATCTGCGCCGCTTCGGTGCGAGCCGAGGCCCAAGACGTAGCGTTGTCGCCGACGGAGATCGTGGCAAGGAGGGGAGTTGCCGTCGAGGGCTCCCTATTGTCGACGAGGTTGAGCCTGGCGTGTTTTGCCCAGAGCACGACCCGTCGTCTGGTGACGGGATCCGCCGTGGCGAGCGCGGCGCCATCCACGGCCGCCGCCAGTTTTCTCCCCCGCCCACCCCAGAGATCGAGAACCCGTGTCATCGGCCAATCGTCGAGGTCCCAATCATCGGAGCGCCCGGACAGGAAGATGGTCAGCGCGGCGGCGGGATTGGCTTGGAGGCGACTGGCCAGCGCGACGGCCAGGGGCGCGCTTTCGAACTCCGAGGAAGCACCGAAGAGGCGGTGCTCATGCGGGAGAACCAGGCGTGCGAGAACATCGGTGAGCAAGTCGAAGGCCGCCTTCCGGTCTGTATCCTCCGCACTGTGTTGGCTGTCGGCGCCAAGCACGCAAAGCGGGCAGACCGTCACGGCTTCGCAATCGCCGCATCTGCCTGGACCAATGCAATCGAGAAGTGCCCGAGCCTCCGTCAAGATCGGGATCGGGTTCTCGGCGAGGGTTGAGGAGAATCCGGCGCCACCACTGGCGCGATCGAATATAACCGCGCTCCAGCTACGCCGAGTTCCGAGGGGATCGGCAGCGGGAGGCGCCGCGAAACCCATCTCGTCAGCATCGACACCGAGTCTGCGGGCGACCGCCTCGCGCAGCGCCAGAGCGATAGCGAGCGCCGTCGCGGCCGACGAGCACTCGTAGAGCTGCACCTCGCAGACATCCGTCCGGATCTCGTGGCCGAGACGAAGCCGGCGCTGCACGGCAAAAGGATTGATCTCCGGCGTCCCGGTACACAGACCACCTACTTCGTTGCGTGGCCATCCGCGCAAGGGCCTATGGTTCGGCAGCGCTTGTCCCCCGTCCGCTTCGGTTTCAGCCTCAGCCCGACCGCAATGGAGGCAGATCCCGAAGCCATGTCCGTTGGGCCCGGGGTTGAACCAGAATACCAAGCCCGTCGGGCTGGCCCGGAAGCGTCCGATGTCGGGGTTTGGTAAAGCTCGCCAGGCGCCCCCGCGCGCCGAGACCCATGGATCGACCGGCGAGCCGGCTCCCAGATCCGATGGATCGTCGTGAACCTTGAAGTCGTTGGCGACAGCGAACCCGCCCGGGCTCAGGAAGCGTATCGACCTAGGTTCGGTCCATCCGCATTCGGGACAAAGGCTTCGCGCGGCAGCCGTCGGACTCGACCAGAGCGCCCCGCAACGTCCGCATGAGCTCACCACGCGCAGGTTCTGCACCTCTCGCACCCCCTCCTCGGATATCGGGCGCTTCCAGTTCAGGGTGACGCCAGCCGATTCCCGCACGACACCGTCCACAACAATGCTGCGTCCCGGCGCATACTCGAAGATCGCGACGTCGCGTGAACGCGACGGGTAACCCCGGCTCGAAAGGCGATTTTCGTCCTCCGCCTTACGCTTGCGTTTCTCGCCCTGGGTCTCGGTCGCGAACTGGACCACATCAGTCGGAAACCCGTACGATGGCAGGAAGCCTCGTCCAGCCAGCTCGCTCAGGAGATATCCACGCTCCAGCCGTTCACGCTGAAGGTCGCGCGCTCTAGCAACTACTAGACGGCCATCTGTCGGCGCCGTCGTGGCGGCGGCGCGCCCCTGGAGCGCCTCCCACTCCGCAGCCAGCTCCGCGCCGACCACCTCCATTTGATCCCGCACGCTGGCCCATAAGTCCATGTCGGGTCGGGCGGTCGTCCCTCCAAGCAGGGGCGTCCCTGCCAACAATACGCCCAAGCCTCGCAAGACGTCGTCGTCGCCGGAGCTTCGATCCAGCCATTGCAGGAACTCGTTCGCGGGAGTCATTCCTCCCCCCGCAGCCTCGGAATCTCGCCCTAATCCGAAGAAGGCGCCGTTGGTGAGCTTGTGGAGCTCTGCACCACGGGTGCCCAGGAAGCGGGCGAGGAGATAGGCGTTGGCCTGCCGTCGCGCGATCGTCGGGCTTTCCAGACTCACCCTCGGGGCGCGCACCTCGCGATTCAAGAAAAGTTCTGGCTCCGCGAAGGCGGCGCGATCCAGCGGGCGGTCCTTACAGAGTGTCAGACCCACCGAGATGGGCTGTCTCTGGCGCCCGGCACGGCCCACGCGCTGCCGATAGTTGGCGATGGCTGGCGGAGCGTTGGTATTCAGGACCGCCTCTATCGACCCGATGTCGACACCCATTTCCATGGTCGTCGAGCAACCCAGGACGTTGATCTGTCCACGTTTGAATTCGTCCTCGTACCGCCGCAGGAGAAATCCCGGCTGCTGCGCTGAATGCTCTGCCGCCCTCAGCCAGGGCGTTAGTCGTGCGGCCCGCTCTTGCTGGTCGCCCCAGACGCCGAGACGCTTCAGTTCAGCAACTTCGACGTCGGTCGCAAGCCATTGGTCGACCGTCTCCTTTTCGACGACGGCGCCGGTGGCGTCGCGTCGCCACGAGTACGGAAATCGCGGCATGTTCACCGGCGTCGCCGGCACATGCAGCCCACCACGATCATAGGGGCTGAGTCCCCTGAACGTCGTATCCACAATCCTGCGAGTAACGGGACAGACGAAGGCCTTCTCGACGGGAGCCAGCTCGAATCCGTCCAGTTTGAAACGAACGCCGTTGGGGCTGCCTACCGTAAAGCGTTGCAGTCGCGTCCAGGCGGCTCCGAAGAGTTCGTCGAGCCGGTCTCGCGCCCCGGCGTCGTCCAGGGACAAGCCCAAGGACTGCGCCACCAGGCGCACGACGCGTGTCGGTCGCGTGCGCCGCGCGGAGGGCCAGAAACGTACGTAGCGGCTGGAGATAGAATCCGGCCGTCGCAGCGTCGCTTCCACCGGCACTTGCCGTCTGTCGATCCATGGCATCCAGCCCTCGTGGTCGAACTGAAGGGCGACGTTCGTTCGAATGAAATGCGTGAGCAGCAGCCTCACGACATCGGCCCAGTCGGACTCGCTCAGCCCGAGGGCGGTCGCGGCGCCGGGCAGCGGCAGGGCGGACGGCCCGTCCACGGTCGGGACGACAAAACGCGCGAGACCCAGCGTCTCGGCACTGTTCGCGCGCACCGGTCGGCGCATGATCTCGCGATAGAGAAGAAATTCGGCGAGCCGAGAAGAATCCTGAAAACGCTCGTCGCGCTCCCTCCAGATCTCCCGCAAATGATCTTTCAGCGTCGGGTCGCCCGCGAGCCGCTCGACTATATGCGGCCAGGCTATGGGGCCTCCACCCGCCGAAAGCGCGGCTTTCTCTTCATTGGCTTGTCGTAGCATCTCCGCGAAAGTCGGGTCGGATGCGAGGGAGGAAAGCTTTTCGATCCGCTTGTTCAGCGTTGCGAGCGCGGTCGGATCGACAGGCTTTCGCTCCTGAAGGGTGTGATAGAGGAAGCCGCGTACGAAGGCCCGTTCCGACGCGATCTGAATATTGGCGGCATGCCGAGCCGTACCCTGACGCGCGTCCGTGAAGGTGATCAGCTGGCGCCCTTGGAACGGCGCCCCCGGCTCGATGTCGGTGCGGGGAGAAAGGTGCGTCAACAGCCCCGGTGCGATCTGCGACATCAGGTACGGCGCGCCGGCGACGAAGGATCGCAGAACACCCTTCCTGAGATCAGGATGGGGCGGGGTGACATCGCAGCATGGGCAACGGCCCAGATCTGTGCTGGCGAGAAAGTTCAAGCCGGCGGTCGAGTCGCCTTCGGCGTAGAAGCCTGTCCGCCCGTCGATCCGTACGCGAGCCAGACGCTGGGGCGAGGCGGCGACCAGGTATCGTCGGGATACGGCGACCACGGGCGAGAGCTCCACCTCCCCATCTTCGGCCTCCTCGCCGAATGTCTCGTCCAACTCAAGGGTCTGCTCGAACTCGTCGTCCTTTCCGGGTTCGGTCCATTGCGCTACCCGAGCGCCGCCGTCGTACTCTTCCGCCTTCAATGCACCGTCGCCGCAATGTCCGCAGAAGGCCCACTCAAGCACCATGGATTCGCAGTGGGAGCATCGCGTCCGCTGTTCTGCGAATACGGCGCCGTAAGGCCAGTCCGAGGTATCCGACCCGGCATCGGGCCGTTCTGGACACTGCGGATTGATACAGGCCCAAAGACCCGTCAGCGTGCCGTGGAACAGATGTACCCGAACCGGCAGGATGTTGTCGGCACCAGCGAGCGCGAGCGAAGCCTCAGCATTCGGATCTTGAGCTCGCGCGCTTTCCACGAGAAGGCCGACGACCTCACCATCCGACGCCGGTCGATCCAGGATCTCCTCACAAGTCTGGGTCCAGGCCGACCACGACATCACCTCGCCGCTGCGCAGCCGCTCGCGCACCGCGCGCAGCGGTTTCGAGGCGGCGAGGTGTCGGCCAGCCTCGATTTCGGAGAGATCACGCAGCGCGATGGGTGGTTCGGTGGCGTGCGTCGCCTCGGGAGCTCGTGGAAGCGGCGCCCGGCGCCCGTTCACGACGAAGACCTGGTCGTCGGGCGCGCCCGACAGGTCCTTCAGGAATCCTCGCAGCTGTTCGTCGGCGCCGTCGCCGATGGTGGCCGACGTCGCGACGTAGCGAAGTTGATCGGGGCTCCGGCCAAAGGCCAGCGCCACCCGGCGCAACAACAGGGCGATTTCCGCAGCCTGTGCTCCGACATAGGAATGGGCTTCGTCCAGCACGATGAAATCGAGCGTGTCTTGCGACTTGCGAAGGATCGGTGCGTCCTTCTGCCGGATCAGCATGTACTCCAGCATCGTCACGTTCGTGACTAGCACCGGCGGTGGGGAATCCCGAAGCGCGCGACGATTGTCGACCTTCCAGGGAAACCGCCGCTCGCCGCTGGTCGGCGCGTCTTCGGGAGTCTCGCCGTTGTAAAGCGCGTAGCGCAGGGCACCGCCGAACGGTTCGAACCAGCGTGACAGGCGCTCTTCCTGGCTGCTGATCAAGGCGTTTAGCGGATAGAGCATGAGGGCGCGCACACCCTCCAACCTGGTCCCGCCGCCACCGGACTTCCTGACGAGACGGTCGAGGATCGGGGTGAAAAAGCACTCGGTCTTCCCCGACCCGGTGCCGCTCGATACGATGACGGAACTCGGATCGTCACGACAGAGGTGACGCCAAGCTTCCAATTGATGCTGGTAGGGCGGGCGCGAAACACTCCGCAACACCTCCAACGTTCGAGGGTGGAGAAGGCCGTCCGGAAGGCTGTCCCATCCGCCAGGATAGGGCAGCCAGGGAAAGGCGCCCTCTAGGAAGGGCTCGGACAAGACCGAACCCTCGGCGCCGGCGGGTCCGCCGAGCCGGCCCCGGAGGGTCGCGTTCAAGGTCGCGGACTTCAGGCGCGCCATGCCCACCACGGCGTCCGCGGCGTCGATCGGCACCCGTCGCAGCAATTGTTCGAGATCGATCAAGAGGTGGTCTCCAAGCGGCGAGGTGGTCCGGTCGCACCCCAGGCCACCAAGGCCGCTGCGGTCGTGGACTCGAAGTGCTCCGGATCAAACAGCCAGGCCTCGCGACAGGCGGACACCGTCGCTGCATCGGGTCCGGCCCGGTCAAAGGCGCCGCTGGCGGCAGCCAGGGGCGCTGCGATCACGTCGGCAAAGCCTTCGCCGAACCGGTCGATCAAGAGCCGCGCGCTGTGCGTCGCCGCCGCCAGACCCAGCCCCGAAGGCGGCGACGGTCCGTCCACATGACGCTGCACGAAAAGATTCGTCCGTCCGGCAAGATCGACTTCGTTGGCGTCCGAATAGATTCGGCGGAGACGATCGGCGAGTGCTGCGGTGGCCGCTAGCGAGGTTGCGCAGCCGGCCGCGACGCAGACGAGGAGAACTGATCGCACCTGAACGGCGAGACACGGCGCTAAGTCCAGGATTTGTGAAAGCGCTGCAGCGATCATGGATGGAGCCATGGCCGCGTCAATGCCGGCCTCCTCCATGCGAGCCACGAGGAACGCGGCCCGCGCCTCGAACGCCTCCACCCATAGCTCTATCGGGGTCGCCCCCCATAGGAGCGACAGATCGCGTTGAATGGCGAGAACCGCGCTCCGCTCTTCGATAGTCTCGCAAAACGCCAGCAGCCAGATAGCCGCGCCGGGATGCTGAGCCAGCATCCGCAGTGGATCCAAGGCTGCGTAGGGAAGGCCTTCGGTCGCCGCGAGTTTGACGAGATCGAGCAATCGCCGACGATCCTCCGGCGACCAGGCGGATGGTGACTTGGCCAGCTCGTCGAGACGACGCGCCCGAGCTTCCATCTGAGGGGTTCGAACCGCCGCGACCAGGGCGCTATCCATTCCGCTCGCCCCCGTCGCCGAGGCGAGCGTCCTGGGCCGTAGCACTTGCCCGGTGCGAGTTTTGCCAAAGATTAGCCAAGGTCCGCCGCCGATGGCCCGGTCCAGCTCCTGCGGGAGGGTTGCGATCTCCGCCGCGGCGACGCCGGTCACGCCATGGGCTGGATCGGCTATCGAAAACGCGCGAACGGACTCGATCCCCAGGAGCGCCAATCTCGACGCCCCGAACACTGTCCGATCGAGATTCTCATAGGGTTGCGGATCGAGGTCGTACCATCTGATCTCGCAGAGCCAGTCGCCGCCACCGATCCACGACAGTCTGACTGCGGCATCGAGGGAATCCGAGCTGCCCAGCAAATTTCGTAGGTCGTCGAGGTAGGCGATCAAGGGCACCTCGCCGTGAACACCTCGCGAGAACGATCGTAGCCGCCCGAACTTGGTGACGAGCTCGAATACGAGCCGCCCCCTTTCGGCGGTCATCAGGTGATATCCGTGCAGCCGGTCGATCGACAGCGCCAGGTGCCGTGGCGCCTGCCCACCCTCCGGCAAGATCAGGGCTTGGCGCGTCACGGGATTGCAGAGCGTGATCTCGGTGCGGGCGTCCCAGGAGAGCTTGAGCGTCACCGTCTGTCCGGGCTCGATACCTTGGAGATCGACGAAATCGCCGTCTGGCTCAAGGGAGATTCCCAGAGCTCGTCGCGCTTGCGCCAACAGCCTGGCGCCCTCGGCTCCTCGCACTATCAGGCCTGTCCTGGACCGTGATGGAACCAGTTCGAAATCCGGAGGTACAACGGTCACCCCACTGAACGCGACCAGTGCACCCGACGAGAATACACCGATCGCGATGTTGCCGAACGGCACCCCCTCCCCGAGAGGTCGCCATTGCCCCCGTCCTCGGGGTCGCCACTTGAGATCCTGGCGGGGTGCTTCTCGACAGACGTCGCCGGTTTCCAGCCAAACGCGAGGCAGGCCACGAAACACCGTTTCTCGCGTCTGACGGATCGTCGGACCGACCAACACCAGTCGAGGATTTTCGGTCGTGTCGCTTCCCGTGCGCCATCGCATGGTCGCGCCGTCCTCGGCTGCCAGGCTCGCTGTTCCCGAAAAGGCGATCAACACTCGCCCGTCGGCGCACCTTCCGAGGTCCGATCGGGTGCCGTCGAACCGGATACGCTCCAGCGTCTCCGGCGACATTGCGAGCGCCAGCCAAGGACGCTTGCTTCTGACAGGCGAAATTCCGAGTACGAGCAATTCCTCGATCTCATCCGGTTCACCGGCACCTGCCGGCTCCAGGACAACGACTCCGGAAGCGAGGCCCTCCCCGGCATAGGCTAGGAATTCGCCGAGCAACCGATCGCCAGCTACGGCGCCGAGTCTGACATCAACGTCGAGGTCCATGGCAACCTCGAAGCCGTTGAGCAACGGACGCAACGCCCAGGTGGCTTCCGCTTCCTGCTCGTCGTCTCCCAACCGTTCGAGGGCGGCGAGCGCGTTGGTCCGCCCTGCCAGATCGCCACGCGGGACGATGCGGACCCGTAGGGCGGAGGTCAGTTGCCGAGCGAGCGAGGGCGGCAATCTCCGTTGCTCTAACTCGCCCGTAAGCCCCACGGCGGCTGTAGCCCGCCAGATTCCCTTCGACAGTCGGAGGCGACGCGTGACGAAGAGGGCTGACGAGCGGTCTAGCGGCGACCTCAACACGGTTTCGACGACCGCGACGATGTCCTGCGCCTCAAGCTCGAAGGGCAGCCGCGCTCTCCAATCGGGCTCTGTCGCATCGAGCATGGCGATCGGGTCCACGGCGACGTCGCCGCGCTCCCTGATCATTGTCCTCAACCGGACCAACGCCTCGCTAAGTTCTATTGCTGCCGCAACGGTGACCTGAACGATGGAGTCGGCATGAAGGCGCCAGGCTTCGCTGCGGACCGCGTCGGCGGCGGTGAAGCCGCGTTCGATGAGGCGGACGGCGTTGCGCAGCCAGTCTGCAACCCGGCGATTGTCACGCATGGCAGCCGCAGGGAAACCCGCTTCTTTCACGATTGCCAGAATTCTCCCGCCGTCAGTGAGGGGCGGCCGTCTCCACCAGCGAAGTCCGTTTTCGACGGCCGCGCGGACTTCATCGTAGGTAATATTGGCCCGGGGTTCGTCCTGGCCGTAGGTCAGACCGATCTCCAGGAGCGGACGTTTCCAATCCCAGTGACCGCCCGTTCGATCCCGCCTGAACCATTCGGCGGCGAACGCCACGAACAGCGCGCCACCATGCAAGGTCGTCAGGGCGGAAGCGCCGGCCGCTTTCAGCGCCTCGCGCGCCAGTTCGAAATCATCGCGGTCAAACCTGTAGGCGTAGAGTGGCCGGCCGTCGGGTTGATCACCCGTCCTCGGCAAGGTCAGTCGTCCTAAAACTGCTCGCAGCGCGATGTTCGCACTGTCCATTCCGCCCCCCGGCCGCAGTTCACCCTTCGTGTTTGAAGGCGGTCCCTGTTCCCTGACTTTAGCGTGAATGCGGTTGAGGACAACACGCATCGATTGCGCGGACGGCGAGATCACATCGGTCTTGAGGTCGAGGTGGCAGCTTCATCGATCCGCGACCACGTCGCACGACTGCGACACCGTCGCCGCCCGTGCCAATCACGCGACCTAGTTGGGCTCCAACGTACACCGGACGAGCTTGCAGCGGTTTGCTGCTCTCGGGCACGGACCGTGCGCATCACCTGCGGGTCTGGCGCTCGATGTGGTGGGCGAGGTCAGCCTCCAAGAGCTCCTCGTAGCGGAGTGAGCTCTTGAGCAGGCGAGCGTGAAACCCAGTGGTTGCCTTGGCAGAGAGAGGATGCGGATTGCGTGTAAGGAATCCCGCGAGATGAGGTCCTGCCACCGCCACCGGCCACTCGGATACCTCGGATCGGCTCCGTTCGCCGCGATGACCCCAGGCTGCCGACGGCCAACTTCGGTCACGTGGAAGGCCTTCAATCGCTCTAGAGTCGAACTCGGTGACTTCAAGGGACAGTCGCTCGGCGACCCACTTCGCCATTCGCACGCTCACCGCGTTGCCGACCATCCGCCAGTGTCATATGTCGGCGGCCGACAATGCCCCGACAGCCAATCAGAAATGTCTCGATGCCTGAAATGCGCGAGGAAACAGGCTTGCGCCGCCTCGTCATCAAGTCCCTCGATCTGGCTCGCCAGGGCCAACTCCGCAGGGGGCGCGTCGATAAATGTAAGCAATCTGCCCCCCGAAGGGCCGTCGGGTCGCAGAGTGCGCGACGAGTTTGTCTTCCCACTGGGCGGAAGTCAGCAACCCATTCGCTGCGGCGCTCGGCAGCGACGACAAATGAACCTACTCCCGGCGAGCCCGGGTGCTTCCCAATCCGGTTCACATTCAACGGTTGAGCTTGCGACTGCAAGCAGCCTTTATAGCTCGGGCGGCAGTCTGGGTGACGATTTCGGGCGGGTTAGGCACCCGCAACCGGAGTGATAGGCTTCCCGCGACCACGAAACTGATGATTCGGTCCTGTCCCGATCTCTCACCGGCCTTGGAATGCTAACCGATGTCGAACCTTCTGCTGCAACTAGCCGATCCCAATGAAGTGGCGATGGTGGTCGACGACGTGCGCCGGGAGGCCCGCTACGTCGTGACGGACTTCACTGTGGAGCTGGTTGTTTCGAAGTTCCGCGACCAGGGCGAAGCCGAGGGGGACATCTATGTGCCCGACTATCAGCGCAGTCTCGCTTGGAACGATGAACAAAGCTCCTACTTCATCGAGAGCTTGATCCTGCGCGTGCCGGTTCCGCCTGTGTTCCTTTACGACGTGGATGGTCGGCTTGAGATCGTTGATGGATCACAGCGCTTCCGTACGCTCGTGCGTTTCCTGAAGAACGATTTCGGATTGAGCGGGCTGGAGAAGCTCGACATCTTGAACGGCTATCATTTCGGCGACCTTCCGCCTTCGGTCCAGCGGCGGCTAAATAACACTCCGATCCGGTCATTCGTTCTCGATCAGGGAACCGACGAGAGCACTCGGGTCGAGTTGTTTCGACGGTTAAACACCTCGGGCAAACGCCTGGAGGACGCCGAGATCCGCAAAGGCGTCTATCGCGGCGCCTTCCTAGACTTGGTCGTAGAGCAGGCCGCGTCCGACCTGTTTAAGAGCCTGACGCCGGACATGGCCAAAGGCGTTGACCCGCGCAGCGAACGGCAAGAGCTTGTCACGCGGTTCTTCGTCTACTGCGATCGTTTCATGGACTTCCGTCACGATGTGAGGAAATTCCTCGACGCCAACATGAATGAGTTCAATCGGACTCTCAGCGAATCCCAGCTCGCAGCGATGCGGGACGAGTTCATTCGAACGATGTACTTCATCAAGGCGAACTACCCGACTGCCTTCTATCGTCCGGACGGGGGACGTCGCGTCCCTCGTGTCCGCTTTGAGGCGATCGCGGTCGGTACGGCGCTAGCTCTGCGCGAGAATCCGAACCTAACGGCTCCGTCTTCAACCTGGCTCAAATCTGAGCAGTTCGAAGAGTTGGTTCGGACAGACGCGAGCAATAGCGCACCGAAGTTGCGGGGGCGTATCGGCTTCGTCCGTGACAGCCTGCTTGGGATCGGCCGTGAGCGTTGAAGGCCGCTTTCGTGTTCGTGCCCGGGAGGTTTCGGAGTATCTGAAATCACTGCAGTCGCTGGAACATCTGAATTACGATCCGGGCAGAGGTTTCTACCGTGCAGCAAGCGCGGTCACCGCCTCGCGGGCGGCAGCATTCATTATGATCTACAACTGCGTCGAGTCAGGGACGCGAGAGGCGCTGACGAGCTTGCGACAAGAAATCCTTGATAGCGGAGAGAGCTTTTCCGCGCTCAAGGACTACTGGCGCGAGGAGATCGTCCGCGCTCATTTTAAGGATCGCCTCGCCCAAGGTTCAAGCCATGACGCCCTCATTCGGGACATCGCCAGCTTTGCCCCCGGCGTGCTCGATTGGAAATCCGACTTGCATCGTCTCCCCTTCATTGGAACCGTCGATCACAGAGAACTGATGCGGTTCGTGGCGCGGATCGATAGTCAATGGCGTCCGCCACGCTCCTGTCTGGGCGGGTCAGATCTAGCGCTGGTTAGGGAGATGCGAAACGTTCTGGCGCATGGCGCCGAAACATTCGAGACTGTCGGCTCCCAGTTCAGTACTCAAGACATGGTGGAGAAATTCCGCCGCATCAGGGTCTTCATGATCTCCCTGATCAAAGGTCTAGAGCGATACCGGGCGCACCGCCAGTTCCAGCGGGTCTAGGCCGGGACCTCGGACAGGCCGCAGTGCGTTGCAAGTGCTTGTGCGAAGGCAAGGTTCTTTTTCAGATTGCTCTTCATGTATCGGCGCAGGAAGCCTTCCGCTGCGCGAACTGATAGCGGTTTTGCGGCAGCGAGCTGGAAAGCATCGACGGTCATACGCCCGCCCGGCCCCTCGCATACCGAAGGGAGGTAATGGGTCGTCTCTTTTGGTCCGCCCCATGCGGCGTTGTGCTGGCAACGGGTTGCTGTGCCAAGGCCCTGGAATGCTGGGGCGCCGCTGCCCGGCGAGACGAGACGTTGGGCGAGCCAGGTCGAGACGGGGACGCTGACCGCGTTGCCGACCAGTCTCCAGCGTAGACGATCGGCCTTGGCGACGTCCCGTGCGGCGGACGTCCAGCCGGCAGTAAAGCCCTGAAGGCGCTCGGCATCTTCGATGCCCGGCGTCCTAAAGGCACCCGTGGCGATATTCCAGATGGCGGGCGGCGACGGAATGCTCAGGCCAGACCCCCCCTTCAGGGGTGGAACGGCATCCACTGTCCAGCCGACCCCCCGATTACCCTCGGTCCAATAGAAGCCGACATCGGTCGGATCGTCTTCCTTCGAGGCTACGCCGTCGATCCCTGCAAACAAATGATCGGTCGGATCGCCGTCTAGCATCGCGACGATGAAGACGCGTCGACGCCGGTGAGGGAGCCCAAACTCGCGGGTGTCGAGCACGCGATAGGCCCACCGATAACCCCGCTGGGCGAGCTCGTCGGTGACGTATTGGATCGCCTTGCCCTTCTCCAGGCTGAGCGCGAAGGCCACGTTTTCGAGGACGACGGTGTTCGGCTTCTTCGACGAGGCGTCGATTAGCCGGAAAACATGTGACACAAGACCGGACTGACTACCGCCGAGTCCCGCGACCCGGCCTGCCTGGCTAAGATCCTGACAAGGCCAGCCGCCGACGACGATGTCGCACTCTGGCAAGCCCTTCATCTCGACCACATCATCCATGAGGGCGATGTCTGGAAAGTGGGCGCGCAAGACCGCCTGAGCCGATGGATCTTTCTCACACATCAGAGTCGTGTGCAGGCCGGATTGAGCGAAGCCGCTTTCGAAACCCCCGATGCCCGAGAACAGGCTGACGACCGTCTGATTTGCCATTGTGCGTCAGCTAGCAGGCCTTGGCGCGAAACTCGAGCGATTATTTCGGGCGTTCTTTGTTCGCATCATCGCATGTACGACCCGGTGGCAGTTTGCGCACAGACACTGAAGGTCTTCCAGGCGCGTGTTGTCTCCGATTTTCATCTCGCTCAGGGCGCGTGACGCGTGATGTACTTCGATGCAGGCGGCTCCATGATCCGGACCGTACAGGTTCGCGGGATCTAGGCCGCAACGCTCGCATCGCAGCGCGCCAAACTCCCGGATGAAGGCCGCTCGCTTCGCCGCCGCCAATCCGGGCGCGCGCTCGCGTCTAAGGTGGAGTATGCGTGCACGGCTTCCCTCGGCCCAGACACGATCCTCCTCGTACGCCGGAAAATCATCATGGCGAGACTCGTCAGTCGCAGCCAACGACATGATGGGCGTGACTATGCCGAGCTGTCCTGCCGCGACCGGAAATCCGCCCACATCTCCCAAGGCCAGGCGAACTCGTTTAACCCGGCTGCCTCCGCGAGGCGCGCCGCAGGGCCGACCATATGCCTGCATACGATCCGACATCCGTCGAAATTGGAGAATCGGGTCTAGATCGAACTCGCCTTCGAACAAAATGCGCCTATCGTCGCGCGGCGTCGCTCGGGCGTCTCGGCTATCGAGCCAGGCACCGACAAGGTGAAGCCTTGCATCCTGTATTCGCCGCAGCAGAAGGCGCAGGCCGAGGCCATAGTCCATATTGCGCGCATCTGGCCGCCCTCTAGTGCCGCCGCGGCTATGGAATATTAGTTCCGCGCCATCGAAGTCGATTGTGGTGTCTAGAAGTGTCGCGTTGTCGGCCTGCAGCCCATGCATTAATGGCTTTCCCAACTGTGACCCTGGCAGCGCTCTCAGGCCGCGAACAGAGGCATTGTGGCGTGCTCAGCAACGCGGCCACGTCCACCTTCCCTACTGTGCGGAATGATGATCACCCGATACGCTTTGAAGCACAACGGCTGGTCGCGAGCGCGGCAGGAAGGGCGTTTTCGTTAGACTCTTCAGATGCGCCGGAGGGACTCCGTAAGGGCGGCTTCGCAAGAAGAGCGAGCGGCGAAGTTTCTAAGCGCGCGCATCTACGAAAAGGCGGAAGGCCGGAGTTTCGCCAGGCAACGTATTCTTGCCATCGCGTCAGATGTTGTCGCGAGGAATTGCAGACAATTTCTGAATTTAAAATCATCTGAGATGGCCTAAATTGGGTTAACGGTCGCATATATTAGAGCATGCCTGATATGGCATAAATATACCTGCGCCACAGCATCAGCATATGTCGCGCTACGCACTTGATAAGACTCGTTTTTTCGATCTGAATAGCGATTAGCCATTTCGGCTATTCAGCTTGCGGGCCCTTAGCGCGCAGGGCGGCGAAGCTTTGCCTGATTGTCAGGCCTCGCCACCGCAGATCGAAAGGAATGAAAATGAGGCTCAGCTAAACCACACCGCCATCTGGCGGAGAAGCTGACCTCGGGAAAGCGCCAACCTTCCCGAGGTCGGTTCCGGAGCGAATCCGAAACTCGTTTCCAAGCGAGCGGAACTCTCCCCCCACAAGCCGACGGAGTCAACGGCCCCTGCCGGGCCGATCGACGAGACGCGCCTGTGCTCCGCCTTCCCAAAACAAGGAGAGACACATGAACAAGCACACAAATGACTGGGCGAGCGCACAGACGCCGCTCGCCTTTGAACGACGCTCCAAACTGCTCACGCTGCTCGATGCGATCCTCGCGCCGCTGAAGAAGCGAAAGCACGGCGACCATGGCGCCGTCACGCCAAGCTCGGCGACGATCGTCATGACACCGGACGGCAGCCCCATCCGTAGCGTGATCACCGGCCGCCGCGTCATCGTCACGGGCTTCTACAGCAGCCGCAAAGCCGGTCGAGCCTTGCCGTTCGAGAGCATGAACGAAGCGGCCATGCTCAAGCACTGCGAGGTCGATACGCGGGTGGTGGACTACCGGTCCCAACCTTTCCGCTTCGAATTCGTGCTCGACGGCACGCCACGCACCTACATCGCCGATTGTGCGAGGCTCCTCGACGACGAGACCATCGAAGTTGTCGAGGTCAAAGGCGCGCGCAATAGCCTCGGTGACGCCGACTACCTTCAGAAGCTCGACCGGGTGCGAGACATCTGCAGTGAGCTTGGTTGGCGCTTCACGGTCATGACTCAAGAGCGGCTGTTCGAACCACCTGCCACCTACGCGAACATCGACCTGATCCAGTCACGGCGGCTCGTCGCGGTCGATCTTCCGCGAGCCTACGAAGTGCTTGATCTCCTCGATCAGGAAGGAGGTGGCAGCTCGCTGGGCGCGATATCCCGGCTGTTGAGCCCTGGCCCGCTCGGGAGCGCCATGGCGCAAGCGATGATGGTCCGGCGTTGGATCAACATCGACATCACTGCCCCGCTCACCGACCTAAGCAAGGTCACGCTCGTCCCGACGGCTCGGTCCATCCGCCTAGGAGGGCTGTCATGAACCCCTCCATTCTCTTCAAGGCGGGCGATTGCTGGTCGTACTGCGGCCAGCGCATCAGGTTTGAATGCGAGATGGGGAACGGTCGCCTCTTCTTCCGCGACGAACGAACGCTCAGTGCATTCCAGGTTGAAGATGAGGAAGGCAACCCGTGTGCTCCTGATCTTGAGTGGGCTCTGCGGGCTTTTGCCGCCGGCGACCTCAAGGGGGAGCGGGATCCGAACGGTCCGCCCGAGCGTCGCCAAGCCGCCCTGCAGGAGATCGACCCTGAAACAGCCCGCCGGCGCGATCCGGAAGCGGAGATGCGCCTATTTGTCCTTAAAGCCCTGGATGCCCTTCCGGAGCTGCCCAGGAGCGATCGGGCTTTCCGTATAGCTCTATCCAAAATCTGGGGCGAAAAGCCGGAGGCTGTGGCGAAATTTCCGAAAAGGCCAGCCCCCTGCACGGTGCGGCGTTGGATCGATACGCGTGGCGCGCCAGGTGATCGACCGCTCAATCAGATGGTCTCGATGTCTGGCCGGACCGATCGCAAGAAGCGTCTTTGCTCTGAAATCCACGACGAAATCCATAGAGCAGCGCTTTGGTATTGGTCAGCAAGAAGATGGTCGATCACCGACGCGCATGCGCGCCTGCGTTCGGCCCTTGAAGGGATCAACAAGGAACGCGCTTCGTTCGAGTTGCCGCCACTCTGCCTAGCCTCGCGGGAAATACTTCGACGGACGATTCGCCGCCTGGAGTGTGCAGAGACCGTTCGGGAAAAGTTCGGCGCCCGAGTAGCTGATGCTCGGTTCAAGCCTACTGGACAGGGCCTTCGCGCAACGAGAATCCTGCAGCTTGGCGCGATGGATCATACGCTGCTGGACGGCGTAGCCGTATTCGACGCCGCCTATATGCTTCCTCTCGGGCGCCCGTGGCTTACGGCCCTTTTGGACGTCCATAGCGGCTGTATCGTCGGCTTCTTTATCTCTTTTGAGCCCCCGTCCATCTACTCAGTGATGGAGTGCATCAAGCGCGCCAATCGACCGAAAATAGAGCTGCCGAACTCTGCCAGCAAGTACCCGATCCTCATGTTCATCTTCGGCCGGTTCGACGAGATCATCACCGACAATGCGATGGAGTTCGCAGGGGTGGCGATGCAAGACAGCCTCGTCGATGCGGGCCCGTCGTTGCGGCTTCCCCCGGTCGGAGCGCCAACGTGGAAGGCGCCGATCGAGCGGTTCTTCGGCGCGCTCAATACTCTGCTAAACCAGAAACTGCCCGGTGGGACGCTCAAACCGGAACTCCTGAGAGAACTCGGCTACGACCCGTACAAGGATGCAGTTCTCACGCTCGCGGAACTTGAGACTCTCATCTGGGAGGCCCTCGTTGTCCGCCACATCACACCTAGTGAGGGGGAGAGCTCACCCCGCGCTCAAATCTGGGAAGAAAGCGCGAAGAAGCACGGCATCGCCGTCATCAAGGACGATAGCCAGCTCGACAAGATGTTGGGGAAGGCCGAATACCCGCGCGTGCTTACGCGCTCCGGCGTCGAGATGTTCGGGCTGTCGTATAGCGATGAAGCCCAGGTTGCCGGGCTACTCGAAGACCTTTTGCCATCGGAGCCGGTTCGGGCACGCCGAAAAGGGTCCGCCACCGCGCGGGTGAAGATCAAGTACAACCCCGCGAACATCTCGGAAGTACATGTCTGGAATAAAATCCGCGGCTGCTACGTCACACTCCAGTGCGTAGACGACAAATATGCCAAGGGAACTTCTCTCTGGCATCACCGCAAGATCCAGGAGTGGGCGAAGCAGAAGGGCTTCGAGTTCAGCACCGAGGCCGACCGGCTTCAGGCGAGAGTCTCGCTAATTGAAACGCTTGAAGAGGCCGCGCCTAGCCTTAGGGGCAAGGAACTGCGCGCATTCGCGCGCCTGAGCGCCTCACCGAAGATCCAGGCAAAAATCGGATCGGACGTGGGGCTTGCCTATGCGCTCTCCCGCCACGACGGGATGGCGCCGCTGATCGTGCCCTACGACACCCTGGCCGCGGAGCGAACCGACGAGGGGCAAAAGACGTCACGCCCGGCCCGAAAGAAAAAGCCTACGCCCAAACCCAAGCGAAGGAAGGAAGTTCACCAACACAGCCATCTCAAACCCGAGACAGGTCAGCTCGCGGACTTCTCCGTCGACCTCTCGTCCTGGAAGGAGGTCGAGCTGTGAGAATCGACCCGGTCATCTCGAAGCTGGCTCTGTTCGAGCGCCTCTACATTCCCTACCCGCCGCACATCGAATTCCACCAGCAGTGCGCCTACCTGGTCCAGATGGGACGTATCAGTCGCGGGCAGCCCCAGAAGGGGATGCGCGTTCTAGCGCCCTCAGGCTCTGGGAAGACGGCGGCCGCTTCAGCCTTTGTGAGGCAGTTCCAAGCCCAGAATCCCAGGACCGACGACTTCGTGCCGATCGTCCACGTGGCGCTGGAACGGGCGGCAACCGCGAAGAAGTTGATGATGTCGATCCTTGAGTATTTCGGAGATCCACACTCCTCACACGGAAACGAGCAGATGCTCAAGAAGCGGGTGAAAATCTGCTTCGAGCGATTTGGGACTGTCTTGCTGATCATCGACGAGGTTCAGCATCTCAACTACCGAAGCTACGAAAAGAACGATGTGACCGACAGCCTCAAACGGCTCTTGGATGATGGGGGCGTGCCCATCGTCTTCATGGGCACAGAAGAGGCCGAGGACCTATTCACCAGAAATATCCAGCTTGCAGGGCGCCTCATCGCGCCCTGCGACTTCCACCGGCTCGATCTTCAAAACAAGACCGACCGCAGCCTGCTGGCGGGTTATGTCGCCAAGCTCGACCAAGCCATGCTGGAAAAGAAGATCCTTCCAGAGTCTAGCGCTCTCCACGACCCGTGGACCTTGACCCGATTGCACCTGGTCACGGACGGGATCGTCGGGAGGATCTCCCGTTTGCTTGCCATCGCCCTCGAGATCGCTCTCCGGAGAGGAGCGACCAAGATCGAGCGATATGACTTGGCGCTCGCTGTCGATCGCTGGGCCATCCCGAACGGCATCACCAAGCAAAACCCCTTCCTGCAGGAGGCTGAGCAGTGAGCGGGCATGCCAGTGGCGCCGTGACGACCAGCATGGCGAGGGTTCTCTTCCCGCTAAAGCCGCATGAGGACGAAAGTTATTTCGGCTTCACGGCGCGTCTAGCGAGTTGGAATGGCTTTGAGCATCGGAGGGACCTTCTCCGAGCTCTCGGCCTCCAAATCCTGCACACGAGCGACATCTATCAAGCGGCGAACGACACCGGCCGGCTTGCGCGGCAGCTTGGGATCTCTTCGGAAGAGTTAGGGCGCCTCACGGCGCCCCAACTCGACCCAGAATACAGGAAGGAATTTCATCTCCGAAGGCGGCGGGTGTCCGCGAGGGGCTTGAACAAGAGCCTCCACCATCGCTTCAGCTGGACGATATCGCGCCTGCCATATTGTCCGCAGAATTGGGACTTTCTTGCGGGAAGATGTCCTGACTGCGGGCACGAGTTAGGTTGGTCGTTTGTCGTCGATCTGCATCTTTGTGAGAGGTGTGGATACGACATGAGGCGCCTAAAGGTGACCTCCATTCCCACCGACTACCGGCGGAATCTTCAGTTCCTCGCCGATTTGGTCACCACCAACGCTATGGGGGAGGTTTCACCGGATCTGAAACTACCCGCAGTCCTCACAGGCGAGGCGCGATTACGGGTTTTCCGACTAACATGTCTCATTGGCAGGACCCTCGCCCTCCAGAACACCAAGTTCAGGTACTCGAAGGCCTCGCCTTTAGTGCGGGTGAAGTACCTGGCGAAGGGGGTGGAGGTGCTTCTCCGGTATCCGGAGTCGTTCGACGACTTGTCCGTAGGCGGCAATGGGCCTCTGCCCAAGCAGTTGATGCAGCTGCGGGATTTCACCGGGAGCGTCCCCGAGTGCGGCCGGCTATTCAACCGGCTGCTCACCGACTGGGAGCCTTGCCGTCATGGTTTGAAACGGCTCAAGCGAGAGCGCGAGCGTACGGATTGCATGACCGTCCGAGAGACGGCGAAGGAGCTCCATGTCGAAAACCTGGCCGTTCGGTCGATCGAGGGCTTATTGAGCCGCTGGATTCCCGCGGCTCGGAACGGCGATACGATTGGCTGCGCCGAGAGGATGTCCTCCGTATCGCCGACAAGCTGGCGGGCCGCTTGTCGGTCCGCGAGTTCTCCCGCAACCACCATATCCCGCTGTATGGAGCGCTACAGTTGGTCGGCTCAGGGCTTCTTGCCCTGAATGACTGCCACTTCGTCACAGAACTGTATGGGCGGCCCCAGTTGATCCGTGCTGACGCGGACGCCTTCATCGCCAGGCTTCGGTCGGTCGTGCATTTTCCCGCCTACGATAGCGAGACCGTGTCGTTGGAAGACGCCTTCCATGGCATAGGTGATCAACCCAAGCCTTGGAGCGCGATGATCAGGGCTGCGCTTGAGCGTCGCCTAGAGCTCTATTGGAATGGCGCCCCCCACGAGACGTTGAGCGTGAAGGATCTCCACATATCCAAGCGCGTCGCGTGGGATTTGGCTGCGAAACGGCGACCGGAGTTGCTTGAGGTGCCCGCGAGCTACGAAGACTGCCTTGTTCAGGCCAATCTCAGCCGTGGCGAGGCGGAGCAGTACCTGAACTGCTTCCCTCGAGACGTGGCTTGGCTGCTGTGCAATGGCCGTATGAGCGCCGAATTTCCCTCTGACCAAATCTTGCGGCTTGGCCACGAGTTGATCTCGTCGCGGGAAATTTCGTGGAGGTGGAGGGTTTCACCAGCCCTTCGCGACGCGCTTCCCACCAAGCATGGCATCGCGCGCTGTGCCGGACCTTTCTGGCCTCGGGCGGAAATCGAAGCCTTCTTCGGTCGGAGATTTCCGTTGGGAGGACCGGCCGAGTGATAGGGCGGAGGAGCCGGGCTTTCGGTCGGGCTCCTCCGCAGCGTTGCGGATCCATGAGCGGCGCCGTTTTGGCTCGCCTACTACGCAGCTATCGCTGCGACCGCCAGTGACGTAGCCGGCGCCTATTCGCTAAGGGCGAGATGGCGAGGTCGTGACCATGGTGCGGGTGAGATCGGCTGGGCGACTACTGCTTCCACAATGGCGTTCGGTTCAGCAGGGCTCTGAGCTTCAGGCCTGGCTCCGGTGGGGTGTTGAGCGCTTGCACGAACGCGTCAAAGTGATCGGGAGCGAGCCTGAAAAGGCGTTGGTCGAGCAGCACATCGACCGCCTGCAGCCGTGCGCTCTCGACCATGAATTCTGTACGCGTTTTGCCGAGCACCGCCGCCGCACGGTCAATGAGCTGGCGGGTGTCCACGTCGATCCGCAAGCTAACGCTACGTTTGGCAACAGCCGCGTGGGCCGGGCCCGCGGGGCCTTGAGAGCGGGCAGATCCGGCCGGAAGGGAGCGTATCTTCGTCATGACTGGAAATCATGGGCCGGTGGGCAACAAGGTCAACACACAAGCGTGTCGGCAGCCCTATTCAGCTGACATGGCTCAGACCAAGCGACCACGCCAGTTTGCGTGAAGATCGAAGGACCTGGGGCGGTGTTAGATTGCGGATATACCGCTTTGGGGCGGCGTTATGTTGTCAGGCTTAAGTTGTCAAAATCGGCCGTTTGAGCGTAGTCAGCCACTTAGCCGATCGCTCCTAGCGAGCAGCGATACTAATGCACGCATTGATTGAGTCTGGGCGCTCGGGCAAGTATGGCCAAGCCTCCAAGCAGGCTAGGGGAAGGGGAACGTTATGAATTCGAAGATGGCGCTGGCGCGTAGAGCGGTGCTGGTGGCGGCGGTTCTTTCGGTCGCGGCATTCAGCGCGGGGAACGCGGCTGGCAGCGGCGTGGCGGAACTGACGGGTCCCCAGAAGAATGCCGTCAGGTCCGCGAGGCAGTATCTCAACCTGTCGGGCTTCTCGCGGGACGGCCTTATTGAACAACTCTCGTCGGATGCTGGCGATGGTTACGACGTCGCCGACGCCACCGCGGCCGTTGATAGTCTCAACGTCGATTGGAACGAGAACGCGGTCAAATCCGCGAAGCAATATCTTAGCCTCACCGGCTTCTCGTGTAAGGGGCTCATCGAGCAACTGTCTTCCGACGCCGGGGACAAATACACCGTAAGTCAAGCGACTTACGGCGCGCGGCAAGCCGGCGCTTGCTCGTGAGCTAGACCACCACCGGCATCCCCTCCAGCAACTTATCCAGCGTCACCGGATAGTCGCGCACCCGCACGCCCGTGGCGTTGTAGACCGCGTTCGCCACCGCCGCGCCCACGCCGCAGATGCCGAGCTCGCCGACGCCCTTGGCCTTCATCGGCGAGGACATCGGGTCGGTTTCGTCCAGGAAGATCACCTCCTGGTGTGGAATGTCGGCGTGGACGGGCACTTCGTAGCCGGCCAGGTCGTGGTTGACGAAGAAGCCGATGCGCTTGTCGACGACCAGTTCCTCCATCAGGGCCGCGCCGGCGCCCATGGTCATGGCCCCGATCACCTGGCTGCGGGCGGCCTTGGGGTTGAGGATGCGGCCGGCGGCGCAGACGGCCAGCATGCGGCGGATGCGGATCTCGGCCGTGGCGCTGTCGACGGCGACCTCGACGAAATGGCCGCCGAAGGTCGACTGCTGGTGGGTCTTGGTGAGGTTGCCGTACTCCATGGCGTCCTCGGCCACGACGGGCGCATCGGCGGCGGCCTGGGCCAGGGGCAGGCTCTGGTTGCCCAGCTTGACGCGGCCGTCGGTAAAGTCAGCCGTGGACGGATCAAGGCCGAGCTTGGTCGCCACCGCCTCGCGCAGCTTCACGCAGGCGGCATAGACCCCGGCGGTCGAGCTGTTGCCGCCCCACTGGCCGCCGGAGCCGGCCGAGACGGGGAAGGTCGAGTCGCCCAGCTTCACCGTCACCTGGTGCAGCGGCACGCCCATCATCTCGGCGGCGGTCTGGGCGATGATCGTGTAGCTGCCGGTGCCGATGTCGGTCATGTCGGTCTCGACGACGATCTGGCCGGTCTTCTCCAGCCGCACGCGGGCGGCGGACTTCATGACGAGGTTGTTGCGGAACGCCGCCGCCACGCCCTGGCCGATCAGGCAGCGACCCTCGCGGACCTGGCCGGGGCGGGCGCTGCGCTTTGCCCAGCCGAACTTGTCGGCCCCGGTGCGCAGGCACTGGACCAGCTGGCGCTGCGAGAACGGCCGGCCGGGCTTTTCCGGATCGACCTGGGTGTCGTTGAGGACGCGCAGCTCGATCGGGTCCATGGCCAGTTTTTCGGCCAGCTCGTCGATGGCGATCTCCAGGGCCATCAGGCCGGGCGCCTCGCCCGGCGCGCGCATGGCGTTGCCCTCGGGCAGGTCCAGAGTCGCCAGCTTCATCTTCATCAGGCGATTGGCGCCGGCATAGAGCAGGCGGGTCTGCTGGGTGGCGGTCTCGGGGCCGCCGCCGGGCAGGTCGCCGGACCAGCTCTCGTGGCCGATGGCGGTGATCTTGCCGTCGCGGTCGGCGCCCAGGCGGATGCGCTGGATGGTGGCCGGGCGGTGGGTGGTGTTGTTGAACATCAGCGGCCGGGGCAGGGCGATCTTCACCGGCCGGCCGGCGGCCTTGGCGCCCAGGGCCGCGAGAATGGCGTCGGCGCGGACGAACAGCTTCCCGCCGAAACCGCCGCCGATATAGGGCGAGACCAGGCGGACATTGTCCTTCGGGATGCCGAGCGTCTTGGCGACGTCGCCCCGGCCCCAGGCGATCATCTGATTGGCGGTCCAGACGGTCAGCTTGTCGCCCTTCCAGGCCGCGATGGTGGCGTGCGGCTCCATCATGGCGTGGGCTTGGTCGGGGGTGGTGTAGGTGGCGTCGAGTTTGACCGGCGCGTCGGCGAAGGCCTTGTCGAAGTCGCCGATCGCGGTGTCGGGATTGTCCTTGCCGGCCGGCGGGGCGTCGTCCTTGGCGAAGGCCAGGTCGAAGCGGCCTTGGGCCTTCTGGTAGTCGACCTTGATCAGGGCGGCGGCGGCGCGGGCCTGCTCGAAGGTCTCGGCGACCACGACGGCGACGGCCTGGTGGTAGTGCTGGATCTCGGGCCCGCCCAAGAGGTTGGCGGTGTTGAAGTCGCCCTTGGTCAGCTTGCCGGCGCTGGCCGCATTGACGATGGCGATCACCCCCGGCGCGGCCTTGGCGCGGTTGAGGTCCATGCCGTTGATGCGGCCCTTGGCGATCGCCGCGCCCAGCACATAGCCGTAGGCGACGTTCTCCAGGGCGTCGTGGCGCTCATAGGCGTAGGGCGCCGTGCCGGTGGTCTTCAGCGGCCCGTCGATGCGGTCGGTCGGCTTGCCGATGACCTTCAGCTGATCGATCGGGTTGGTGGTGGCGGGCGTGTCGAACTTCATCGGATCAGGCTCGCGCTTGAGTGATCGCCGCGCCCAGGGCGCGTTCGGCCAGGGTCAGCTTGAAGGCGTTCTGCGAGGTGGCCTTGGCGCCGGCCAGCAGCAGCTCGGACACCGACTTGACGCCTTGCGGCAGGTTCGCCTCGGCCGCTTCGACCCGCCAGGGCTTGTGGGCGACGCCGCCCAGGGCGACCCGGCCCGAGCCGTCCTTGTGCAGGATGGTCGCCACCGAGACGAGGGCGAAGGCGTAGGACGCCCGGTCGCGGACCTTGTGATAGGCGTGCGTCCCGCCGACGGGCTTGGGCAGAGTCACGGCGGTGATCAGCTCGCCCGGCGTCAGGGCCGTCTCGAGATGCGGCGTGCTGCCTGGCAGGCGGTGGAAGTCGGCGATCGGGATGGTGCGGACCTGGCCGTCGGGGCGGACGGTCTCGACGCCGGCGTCCAGCACCCGCATGGCCACGGCCATGTCGGACGGATGGGTGGCGATGCAGGCCTCGCTGGTCCCCAGCACCGCGTGGCCGCGCGTGAAGCCGCCGATCGCCGAGCAGCCCGCGCCGGGGGTACGTTTATTGCAGGGCATGTTGGTGTCGTAGAAGTATGGGCACCGGGTCCGCTGCAGCAGGTTGCCGGCGGTGGTGGCCTTGTTGCGCAGCTGGCCCGAGGCCCCGGCCAGCAGGGCGCGCGAGAGGACGCCGTAGTCCTTGCGCACGCGCTTGTCGGACGCCAGGTCGGTGTTGCGCACAAGGGCTCCAATGCGCAGGCCGCCGTCCTTGGTGGCTTCGATCTTGTCCAGCTTGAGCCCGTTGACGTCCACGAGGCGGCGTGGCGTCTCGATCTCCAGCTTCATCAGGTCGAGCAGATTGGTGCCGCCGGCGATGAAGCGGGCGGTGGGGTCCTTGGCGACGGCGGCAGCTGCCTCGGCGGGCGTGCGCGCTTTCTCGTAGCTGAAGGCTTTCATGCCAGGCCTCCCGCGACGTCGCCGATGGCCTCGACGATGTTGGAATAGGCCCCGCAGCGACAGATGTTGCCGCTCATCCGTTCCCTGAGTTCGGCCTCGGTCAGCTTGGGGTCCTTGGTGATGTCCTCGGTGACGTGGCTGGGGACGCCGGCCTTGATCTCGTCCAGCATGGCCTTGGCCGAGCAGATCTGGCCCGGCGTGCAGTAGCCGCACTGGTAGCCGTCGTGCTTGACGAAGGCGGCCTGCAGCGGGTGCAGCCTGTCCGGCGTGCCCAGGCCTTCGATCGTGGTGACCTTGTCGCCCTCGTGCATGACCGCCAGGGTCAGGCAGGAATTGATCCGACGGCCGTCGACGATGACCGTGCAGGCCCCGCACTGGCCGTGGTCGCAGCCCTTCTTGGTGCCGGTCAGCTTCAGGTGCTCGCGCAGGGCGTCCAGCAGGGTGGTGCGGGTGTCCAGCGTCAGGGACCGCTTGTGGCCGTTCACCTCGAAGGCGACCTTGACCAGACTTGGCGCGTCGGCCGGAGCGGCATTGGCCGCTGACGGCGCGCCCGCCAGGGTCGCGGTGGCCGCGCCGGCGGCCATCAGATCGCGCCTCGACAGGCTGAGGTCTTCCGTGTCGGCCATTGCATCCTCCGATCCTCCAACGACGCCCAGCCCTATAAAGCGTAGGAGCGCGGTGGTGGTTGCGACGCGGGCGCGTCACTTCGCAGGTTAAAGCCCCGATGGCCGTGGGATTATAGAATTTTCCTACGCGAGCTGGTGAGCTGCGTTCATCAGTCAGGTAGGGCGGCTGGGATCAGTGGAAGACGTTGTACCAGCCGACGATCGCGATCATCACCCATCCGCTCAGCAGGCTGCCCGCGAAATGACGCGACAGCCAGTTCCTGGTTTTGTTCAACGCTGACATGGAACGCCCCTGACTAAACTGAGCAGCAGGCTGACGACTGATTCTATCCACAGGCAATCTTGTTCGCGACCTGTCATCAAAGTTTTGCTGAATCTCACCGTTAGGGCGCCCGTTTTCAAAGCATAGCGGCTTGGTGATTCATGAGTTAATCGATGGTTAACGCGCAAATATAGAGTTCAACATCCGACATTTCATCAAGCTTAAGCATAAAAAGTTCTTATCGTTCAGTATTTTTGACGCCGAATTCAAAATCTTAATGCGATAACCTGACGCATTACGCTTGTCGCACGCTCCGGATACATATGGATTAACCATACGGGTCTGTATCCATCGTTCTATGGGGGCGTGCTTGAGTATCGATTTCGCCGGTCGGGCTGCGTTGCTTGCCATGGCTGCGATCTGCGGCGGTCTGCTTGCCGGGCCCGCCCAGGCCCAGGTGCTGGAGATCGGCGCCGACGGCGCGGTGACCCGTTTCGACGGTCCGGCCGTGTTCACCGCCGACGGCGCCAAGACCCTGATCGAAGAGACGCCCGTCGCCGACGCCACCCTTGGCGCGGACTCGGTGCGCCAGCAGATCTCGACCGCCGCGACCGCCTACGCCCTCGATCCGAAGCTGGTCGAGGCGGTGGCCTGGCGCGAGAGCCGCTTCCGCTCCAACGCGCTTTCGAACAAGGGCGCGATCGGCGTCATGCAGCTGATGCCGGGCACCGCCCGCGACCTGGGCGTCGATCCGCACGACCCCGCGCAGAACATTCGTGGCGGCGCGCTCTATCTGCGCCGGATGATGTCGACGTTCGGCGGCGACGTCCGCCTGGCGCTGGCCGCCTACAACGCCGGCCCCGCCGCCGTCCGCAAGCACGGCGGCGTGCCGCCCTACGCCGAAACCCAAGCCTACGTGACCTCGATCCTCGGCCGCATGGCCGCGACCGGGGCCTCCCTCTCCGTTCCCGCCCTTGGAGCTCCCCAGTGATGCGTAAGTTCTTCCAGCCGAAGGCCGCCGCGCTCGCGACCGCCCTCATGGCCGCCGCTTCCCAGGCCCACGCCCAGGCCGTCCAGTCCGACCCGCAAGGCTCCAGCGCCTTGCTGGCCGGCGTGATGTGGCTGCAAGGCTCGCTGATGGGCAATGTCGCCACCGCCGTGGCGGTGATGGCCGTGGCCGCCGTCGGCTTCATGATGCTGACGGGCCGCCTGAACTGGCGCTACGGCGCGACGGTCATCCTGGGCTGCTTCATCCTGTTCGGCGCCACGACGATCGTCAGCGGCATCCGCGCCGCCTCGGGCGCGGCGTAGGTCATGGCCGCGCCGCTGGATCGCGACGTGGTGTTCGGCGCCCTGACGCGCCCGCAGATGTTCGCGGGCGTGACCTACAGCTACTTCGTGCTGAACGGGGTGGTGACGGCCGAACTCTTCCTGATCACCAAGTCGTTCTGGGCCATCGCGGCCGCGCTGGTGATCCACGCGATCGGCTACGCGGCGTGCCTGCGTGAACCGCGCATCTTCGACCTGTGGCTGACCAAGGTCAGCCGCTGCCCCCGTGTTCCCAACTTCCGGGCCTGGCGATGCAACAGCTACAGCGCGTGAATCCTCGCAAAGAGATGACGGCCGGCAAGCGCCTGCCGTACGCCCGCCACCTGGACGACGTCACGCTGGAGACGCGCGACGGCCTTTTGATGCAGGTCATCCACCTGGCCGGCCTGCCGTTCGAGACGGCCGACAGCGAGGAGCTGAACTACCGCAAGGCCGTGCGCGACGTGATGCTGCGCGGTCTGTCCAGCTCGCGGTTCGCCATCTACCACCACGTGGTCCGCCGCCAGGTCGACGCCCGCACGCAAGGCGCGTTTCCGGACGCCTTCAGCGCCGATCTCGACGCCACTTGGAGCGAGCGCCTCGCGGCGCGGAAGCTCTACGTCAACGACCTGTTCCTGACGATCGTCCGCCGCCCGCTGCAGGGCCATGGCGGGGTGATCGACGGCTTCCTGCGCGCCCTGAAGGGCACCGGCAAGGCCGAGGCCGCCGCCGTCCAGGCCGCCGATCGCCGCGAGTTGGACAGCGCCCGCGACAGCCTGATCTCGGCGCTCACGCCCTATGGAGCGCGGGTGCTCGGGACCTATGACGGCGCGACCGGCCGCTGCTCCGAGCCGCTGGAATTCCTGTCCTGCCTGTACAACGGCGAGATGCGCCCGGTGCTGGTCCCGCAGGGCGACGCCGGCGAGTACCTGCCGTACCGCCGCGCCAGCTTCGGCCTGGAGACGCTGGAGCTCTCCCGCGCCGGCGCCCTGGCGCGCGGCTTCGGGGCCATGGTCTCGATCAAGGACTACCCCGCCCAGACCACGCCGGGGATGCTGGACGACCTGCTGCGCCTGCCGTGCGAGATGGTCGTCACCCAGAGCTTCGGCTTCGTCGACCGCCAGCCGACCCTGGAGCGGATGAACCTGGCCTTGCGCCGCATGAAGGCGGCCGACGACGACGGCATCAGCCTGCGGGCCGACCTGACCCGCGCCAAGGACGACGTCGTTTCGGGCCGCGCCGCCTTCGGCGAGCATCACCTGACCGTGCTGGTGCGCGGCGAGAGCCTCGAAGGCCTGGACCGCTCGGCCGCCGAGGTGATGTCGGCCTTCACCGAGATGGGCGCCATCGCCGTGCGCGAGGACATCAATCTGGAGCCGGCCTTCTGGGCCCAGTTCCCGGGCAACTTCAAGGACATCGCTCGCAAGGCGCTGATCTCGACCGCCAATTTCGCCGGCTTCGCCAGCGGCCACAACTTCCCGGTCGGCCAGGCGCAGGACAACCACTGGGGTCCGGCCGTGACCTTGCTGGAGACCACCTCGGCCGGTCCGTACCACTTCAACTTCCACAAGGGCGACCTGGGCAACTTCACGGTCATCGGCCCGTCGGGCTCGGGCAAGACCGTGGTGCTGAACTTCCTGCTGGCCCAGGCCCGCAAATACAGCCCGCGCATCGTGTTCTTCGACAAGGATCGCGGCGCCGAGATCTTCCTGCGCGCCATCGGCGGCCGCTACGAGGCCCTGCGCCCGGGCCAGCCGACGGGCTTCAACCCGCTGGCCCTGGCCGACAACGCCGCCAACCGCCGCTTCCTGACGGAGTGGGTCGCCAAGCTGGTCGTCGTCCCGGGCGAGACCCTGTCGGCCGACGATACGGCGCGGATCAAGGACGCTGTCGACGCCAGCTTCGACCAGGCCCCAACCCTGCGCCGTCTGCGCTATTTCGCCGAGCTGTTCCGGGGCGCGCGCCGTCCCGACGCCGCCGATCTCGCCGCGCGCCTGGCGCCCTGGCACGGCACCGGCGAGCACGCCTGGCTGTTCGACAACGAGGCCGACGGCCTGGATCTTGACGCCCTGACCCTGGGCTTCGACATGACCCAGCTGCTGGACGATCCGGCGCTGCGCACCCCGGCCATGATGTATCTGTTCCACCGCGTGGAGCAGCGCCTGGACGGCCACCCGACCCTGATCGTCATCGACGAGGGCTGGAAGGCCCTGGATGACGACGTCTTCGTCGCCCGCATCCGCGACTGGGAAAAGACCCTGCGCAAGCGCAACGGCGTGGTCGGTTTCGCCACCCAGAGCGCCCAGGACGCGCTCGAGAGCCGCATCGCCAGCGCCATCATCGAGCAGGCCGCGACCCAGATCTTCATGGCCAACCCCAAGGCCCAGGCGAAAGACTACTGCGAAGGCTTCGGCCTGACCCAGCACGAGTTCGAGCTGGTGAAGACCCTGCCGGACACCTCGCGCTGCTTCCTGATCAAGCACGGGACCGACAGCGTCGTGGCCCGCCTGAACCTTGCCGGCTCGCCCGAGCTGCTGACCGTGCTGTCGGGTCGCGAGACCAGCGTGCGCAAGCTCGACGCCCTGCGCGAACAGCTGGGCGACGATCCGCAGGCCTGGATGGCCCAGCTGGTGAAGGCCGCGTGATGGCGACCTGCGCGCAGCTTCCCGTCGACGCGCCGATGGTCCCGGGCCTGATCGGCTCGGTCGACTGCCGGGTGCACGACCTGGCGCAGAGCGGCTTCGCGGCTTTGGCCGGACCGGGCTCGCCGGTCGGCCTGCTGCTGACCGGGCTGCTGACCCTCTACATCGTGTTCATCGGCTATCGCCTGATCCTGGGCCGAGGCGGCCTGCGCGTCGGCGACGCCGCCCTGTCGATGCTGAAGATTGGCCTGGTCGTGGCCCTGGCCACCAACTGGGGCCTGTTCCAGACCCTGGTCTATGACACCCTGACCAAGGCCCCGACCGAGCTGGGCGGTATCCTGCTGGACGGCCAGGCGCCGTTCGCCCGTCTGCAGGACGCCTTCGACGGGCTGCAGCAATCGGCGACCCTGATGGCCAGCCGCGCCAGCGTCGGCGCCGCCGCCACCCAAGGCGGTCCGGGCTTCGGGGCCTTCGCGGTCAATACCGGCGGCATGACCCTGGTGCTCTCCACGCTAGGTGTGCTGCTGGCGTCCAAGGTCGTGCTGGCCATTCTGCTGGCGCTCGCGCCGCTGGTCGTGGGTCTAGCCCTGTTCGAGGCCACGCGTGGCCTGGTCGAGGGCTGGCTGAAGGCGATGATCGCCCTGGCTTTGGTACCGCTGGTCGCGACCCTGACCCTTTCGCTCGAACTGGCCATGCTGGCCCCGTCGCTACGGGCCCTGGCCGAAGCGCGGACTGCCCAGCAGTTCGCCGCCTTCGACATCAATCCGGCCGTGACGGTGCTGGTGCTGACCACGGTCTTCGCCCTGGTCATGCTGCTGGCGGTGATCGCGCTGGGCGTCATCGCCGCCGGTCTGCGGCTTCCGCGCGGCCTGGCCGGCGCGGCCTGGTCGGACAGCAACGCCGCCCCCGGCGCGACCCGCTACGCCAGCGCCCAAGTCGAGCCGATGAGCCGCGTCGCCACCATCGCCGCCGCCGCCGTGGCCATGGACCGTCGGGATACGAACGCTCCGTCGTCCGACCCGATCAGCACGCGGATGCTCACCGTCGTCTCGGATCGCAGCTCCACCTCCACCGTCCAGACCGCCGGCCCCGCCGCGCCGCTGGGCCAGACCTATCGCCGCACACCCGCCCCCCGCCGCGCCGCCTCCAGCGCCCGGAGAGACCAGTGACCTTCGCTTATCCCCGCACCCTTCTCGCCGCTTTGGCCCTGGGCGTCGCTCTCGGTGGCCCGGCCTTGGCGACCGAAACGCCGCGCCCCGGCGCGATCGACTCGCGCATCCGCACGGTCGCCTACGACCCCGACCAAGTCGTGCGCCTGACCGGCTATTTCGGCATCCAGACCATGCTGGAGTTCGCGCCCGACGAGCGGATCGAGAACGTCTCGATCGGCGACGCCATGGGCTGGCAGGTGACGCCGAACAAGAAGGCCAACCTGCTGTTCCTGAAACCCCTGGACCGCACGGCCGCCACCAACATGACCGTGGTCACCGACCGTCGACGCTATGTGTTCGAGCTGGTCGTCGCGGGCCCGAAGGCCTCGACCAAGGACCTGGCCTATGTGGTCCGCATGCTGGTCCCGGCCCCCGCGCCGGTCGCCGTGATCGCCCCGCCGCCGGCCCCACCCGCCGCGCCGGTGGCCAAGAACAGCGCCTATGCCGTGAAGGGCGACGGGGCCATCCGGCCTTCGAGCATCTTCGACGACGGTGTCGCGACCTATTTCGCCTGGCCGGCCCAGGCCGACCTGCCGGCGGTGTTCGTGGTCAACGCCGACGGCGTCGAGGGCCTGGCCAACGCCGTGGTCCGCGATGGCTACCTGGTCGTCGACCAGCTGGCCCCGCGCTTCGTCCTGCGCTCGGGCAAGTCCAGCCTGACCGTGACCAACGCCGCCTTCAGCCAGCAGGCCGCCCGATGACCGATCCCTGTCAGTCCGCCCAGGTCCAAGAGGACCTCGCCGCCGCCGACGCGCAAGTCCGCCCGGTCGTGGCCCGCACCCATGCCGGCCTGCCGACGCCCGTGATCATGGCCGGCTTCGGCGTGCTCGGCGTCGGGGTCTTCCTGTGGATGGCCGGTCATCGCGCCGACGCCCAGCCGCGCGCGCCGCGCAAGGCCGAGGTCATCGCCGCCACCGCCATGACCGCGCCCGCCGCGCCGCCGGCCGTCATTCCCGGTCCGCAGTTCACCGAAAACAACAGCCTGCCGCCGACCCCGGCCCAGGTGGCGGCGATGAACGCCGAGCCGCTGCCGCCGACCCCGCCGGCCGATCTCGATCAGCGCCGCCGCGCCCCGACCCTGGTGGTCGACTTCGGCGGCGCGCCGACCCTGATCAAGGCCAGCCTGCCGACCGACCAGGCCGCGCCGATGGCCGGCAAGACCGCCGACACCGGCCTGAACGCCGACGAGAAGTTCGCCGACCGCGTCGGGACCAGCGACGCCGAGCCGGCCAAGGCCACGGCCATGCGCAATCTCGACGCCGTCATCCCGCAAGGCGCGGTGATCCCGGCGGTGATGGAGACGGCGATCAATTCCGACCTGCCGGGCCTGGCCCGGGCCATGGTCACCCGCGACATCAAGAGCTTCGACGGCTCCACCGTGCTGATCCCGCGCGGCAGCCGGGTGATCGGTCAGTACAAGTCGGGCGTGGCCATGGGCGCGTCGCGCGTCTTCGTGGTCTGGACCCGGGTGATCCGTCCCGACGGCGTCTCGATCCAGATCGCCTCGCCCGCCGCCGACCCGCTGGGTCGTGGCGGCCTGGAGGGCAAGGTCGACCGCCACTTCTTCAGCCGCTTCGGCGGCTCGATCCTGATGTCGGTGCTGAACGCCGGCGTCGCGGCCGTGGGCAACGCCCGCTCGACCTCGCAGATCTATATCGGCTCGGCCTCCGAGGCGGCCAACCTGGCCGGTACGGTGATGAAGAGCGACCAGGTCGCCCCGACCATCCAGACTCCGCAGGGCGCGCCGGTGACGATCTTCGTGGCCCGCGACCTCGACTTCTCGGGCGTGCGCAAATGACCGCGCCCGCCAAGCTCGGTGTGTATCTCGAGGCGTACCTCGCCCCGCTAGCGCCCTGGCTGGCCGAGCCGGCGGTGACGGACCTCTATGTGAACCGTCCCGGCGAGCTGTGGGTCGAGCGCCTGGGCGGCGTCGCCGAGCGCGTCGAGGTCCCGGCCCTGGACGAGACCAACCTGTGGCGGCTGGCCCGCCAGGTCGCCAGCCTGTCCAGCCAGGGCGTCAGCCGCGAGCATCCGCTGCTGTCGGCCGTGCTGCCCGACGGCGCGCGGGTGCAGGTCGTGGCCCCGCCGGCGACGCGCGAGGGCCTAGCCCTGGCGATCCGCAAGCACGTGGTCAGCGACCTGTCCCTGACCGACTACGCCGCGTTCGGCGCCTTCGACCAGGTGCTGGCGCCGAAGACCAATTCCGACGCCGTCCTGCGCGCCTTCCTGGACGCCGGCGACATCCGCAACTTCCTGGCCGCCGCCGTGCGGGCCGGCAAGAACATCGTGGTCAGCGGTGGCACCTCCACCGGCAAGACCACCTTCCTCAACGCCCTTCTGAAGGAGGTCCCGCTCGACCAGCGCCTCGTCCTGATCGAGGACGCGCCTGAGATCCGCCTCGTCCATCCCAACGCCGTCGGCCTGGTGGCCGTGCGTGGCGAGCAGGGCGAGGCCCGGGTCACGACGGAAGACCTGCTGCAGGCCTCGCTGCGCCTGCGGCCCGACCGCATTATCCTGGGCGAACTGCGCGGGGCCGAGGCCTTCTCGTTCCTGCGCGCGGTGTCCAGCGGTCACCCGGGCTCCATGACCACCGTCCATGCCGACGATCCGGCGGGCGCGGTCGACCAGCTGGCGCTGATGGCGCTGCAGGCCGGGGCCAATCTCCGTCGCGCCGACGTCGTCGACCATGTCCGGCGCGTCGTCGACATCTTCATCCAACTTCACCGCCAGAACGGCGTCCGAGCGGTCAGGGAGGTTGTCTTCCAGGACCGCTAAACCCGCTCATCCTTTCAACTTTTCCTGGTTTTCCAGCTTAAGGCGCGCCGGCCCCTGCCGCGCGTCAGGGACCTTGTCATGCGTAAACAGTACTTTGGCTCGGCCGCGGCGCTGAGTTTGGCCTTCTTCCTCACCGCCTGTGGCGGCGGCGGCTCCAGCGGCGGAAGCGGCGGCGGAGCAGCCTCCACCCCCGCCGAGAAGTCGACCTCGATCAACACCGGCGGCCTTGGCGGCACCTCGCCGCGCGAGTTCACCCGCGAAATGGCCGCGCGGCTGGCCAAGCAGGCCAGCTTCGGCCCGACGCCGGAACTGATCGACCACATCTACGCCCTGGGCAGCGAAGAGGCCTGGCTCAACGAGCAGCTGGCGCTGTCGAGCAGCAGCTATGCAGACATGGTCGCCAACCCGGTGCTGGCCACGTTCTGCTCGACCCTGACCGGGACGGAAAAGACCAACTGCACCCGCGAGAACTTCTCGGCCACGCCGATGCAGATGCGGTTCTACGCCAACGCCATCGGCAAGGACGACCAGTTGCGCCAGCGCGTGGCCTTCGCCCTGTCGCAGATCGTCGTCGCCTCGGCGGTCGAGATCAACAACACCTCGGGCCTGGCGACCTTCAACCAGATCCTGCTGAGCAACGCCTTCGGCAACTACCGGGACATCCTGGCGGCGGTCACCCTGAACCCGTACATGGGCGACTACCTGGACATGGCTGACAGCAGCAAGGTCCAGCCCAACGAGAACTATGCGCGCGAGCTGATGCAGCTGTTCTCGGTCGGCACCGTGCTGCTGAACGCCGACGGCACGCCGCAGACCGACAACACCGGCGCGACGATCGCCACCTACAGCAACACCGACGTCAAGGAAGTGGCCCGGGCCCTGACCGGCTGGACCTATTCGCGGCTCAACACCGCCACGCCGGACTCCAACAATCGCGACTGGACCAAGCCTTTGGCCCTGTACCCCGCGCGGTACGACACCGGCGCCAAGACGTTCCTGGGCAAGACCGTCCCGGCCAACGCCACCCAGCAGGCCAGTGTCGACGCCGTCGTGGACGCGGTGTTCAACCACCCCAACACCGGCCCCTTCATCTGCAAGCGCCTGATCCAGCAGCTGACCCTGGCCAACCCGACCCCGGCCTATGTCGGGCGCGTGGCGGCCGTCTTCGCCGACAACGGCGCGGGCGTGCGCGGCGACATGAAGGCCGTGGTCCGAGCCATCTACCTGGACAGCGAGGCGCGCGTCGTCTCGCAGCTGCCGGGCAAGGTCAAGGAACCGGTGCTGCTGGCCACCTCTCTGGCCCGGGCGATCGGCTACACCACCGACGGCTACGCCTTCACGACCCGCGACGCCGGCATGGGCCAGGCCCCGTTCCGCGCGCCGTCGGTGTTCAACTACTATCCCTACGACTTCCCGCTGCCGCAGGGCGCGGGTCTGGTCAGCCCGGTCAGCAAGCTGATGACCGCGCCCACCGTCGTGGCCCGCCACAACCTGATCTACGACTGGACCGTCGGCGGCGACGGCACGCGCGGCGAGTTCCTGAAGCAGGCGACGATCACCTACGCCACCGGCACGGTCCCCAACTGGGCCAGCTGGGAAGCCAATGGGACGGACGACGGCAAGACCATCGACCGCATCAACCTCGTCCTGATGAACGGCACGATGACCACGGCCCAGCGCCAGGCGCTGCTCACGGCCATGGCCGCCATCAAGAACAACGACCCCGCCCTGCAGGCCCGCAAGCGCGCCCAGGTCGCCCTGTACATCGCGGCGTCCTCGCCGCTTTTCCAAGTGGATCGGTAAGCGTAGCCATGACCGTCTCTCGTCGTGAAATCATGCAGATGGTCGCCGGTGGCTCCGCCGCCGCGGCCCTGACCCAGCTGGGCCTCTCCAGCGCTCTCGCCGCCGATGGCGGCAACTACCGCGCCATGGTCGGCGTCTTCCTGCTGGGCGGCAACGACGCCTGGAACATGGTCGTGCCCAGCGACAGCCGCTATGCCGACTACGCCAAGCAGCGCGGCACGAGCCTCGCCCTGCCTCAGTCCAGCCTCGTGCCGCTGACCGGCACGGGCTTTGGCCTGCACGGGTCGATGACGGCCCTGAAGTCGGTCTGGGACGAGGGCGGCCTGGGTGTCGTGCTCAACACCGGCACCCTGTTCGCGCCGCTGACCAAGGCCCTCTACACCAGCCGTCCGGACCTGCGTCCGGTCAACCTGATGTCCCACGAGGACCAGCAGAACCAGTGGCAGGGCATGCGCATGCGCGCCCACAACGCCGACGGCTTCCTGGGGCGGATCAATGACCGCGCCGGCGTCCCCACCGGCCTGCCGCCGCTGATCTCGGTCGCCGGTTCCAGCCTCGCCCTGATCGGCGACCAATCCTCGCCGCTGATCCTGCCGTCCAGCGGCGGCATCGTCCGCAACGGCTACAACGCCGCCAGCACCGACGCGGCGGTCAAGGCGCGCCAGGCGGCGCTGGACGTCTTCGCCGACGGCTCGTCCTACGGCGCGCTGACCGACCTGACCGGCAAGGGCATGTCCTCGGCCTACGCCCAGGCGATCCAGGCCAATGCCGCCATCACCGCGACGACCTCGGTGGTGGACAAGTACTTCGTCAACCCGACCACGGGCGTGGCCCTGACCTCGGAGCTGTCGCGCCAACTGCTGCGCGCGGCCCGGATGATCGAGGCGCGCAACACCCTGGGTCACAACAAGCAGAGCTTCTTCGTCAGCCAGGGTGGCTACGACACCCACACCGGCCAGCTGGCGTCGCACACCAACCTCTATACCGACCTCGCCAACGCCCTGGCCGGTTTCTACAACGCCATGAAGGCCCTGGGCCTCCAGGACAACGTCACCGCCTTCACGATGTCGGACTTCGGCCGCGTCTACAAAGGCAACGCCAGCGGCGGCACCGACCACGCCTGGGGCTCCAACCACCTGGTGATCGGCGGCGCCCTGGCCGACGGCAAGGTGCACGGCCGCTATCCGGACCTGACCTTCGGCGGACCGGAAGACGCCTCCAACGACGGCCGCTGGATCCCGTCGATCGCCACCGAGGAATATATCGGGGCCATTGCCCAATGGTACGGCGTCGCCGCCGCCGATCTGCCCTACGTGTTCCCCAATTGGGGCGCCTGGAACGGCGGCGGGCGCGGACCCGTACCGTTGTTCGGCTAATCGCTTGTCAGGCCGGGACGGGCGCCCTTAAGCAAGGTGTGTGTCCCGGCCAAGCTCAGCAGCGAACGGCTTCGATCACCTCCGGCTGATCGCGGCCGCGCTGGTGCTGGTCCATCACGCGCGGGTGCTGAATGGCATGCCGCCCTGGATGATCGGATGGGGACCTGATCCTGGCGCGCTAGGCGTCGGGATCTTCTTCGTGATCAGCGGCTACCTGGTGACGGCCAGCCTGCGCCGGACGCCGGGCGTCTGGATGTTCATGGCCAAGCGGGTGCTGCGCATCGCGCCGGGCCTGCTGGCGGCCCTGCTGCTGACCGCCCTCGTGCTCGGCCCGCTGGTCAGCGGTCTGCCGGTCTCGGCGTATTTCGGCGGCGCGGCCCCGTGGCTCTATGTGCTCAAGAACCTCAGCCTCTACGCGGTCACCTACGACCTGCCGGAGGTCTTCGAGCACGCGCCGTATCCGAATGTGGTCAACGGCTCGCTGTGGAGCCTGCGGCTGGAGTTCACCGCCTATCTGGGCCTGGCGCTGCTGGGCGTCTTGCGGCTGGTCCGCGCGCCGGTGCTGGCCGGGCTGGCGCTGCTGGCGGCGGGCGCGTTCCTGGCGGTGCACTTCACGGGTCTGGACGCCCGCAGCGACCTGGCGCGGCTGGCCTCGCTGGCGACCCTGAACGGCTGGCTCTTCCTGTGCGGCGCGGCGTTGGAGGCCTTCGAGGTCAAGCCGCCGGCCTGGACGGCGGTGGCGGGGCTCGTGCTGCTGCCGACCCCGCTCTGGTTCTTAGGGACGCCGCTGGCCGTCATCGCCCTGGGCCGGATGACCGCGCCGAGGCTGCCGGCCGACGTGTCCTACGGCCTCTACATCTACAGCTTCCCGCTGCAGCAGGTGCTGGCAGAGCATGATCGCCTGAACGTGCTGACCTCGCTGGCCCTGACCCTGCCGTTCGCGGCGGCGTCCTGGTTCCTGGTCGAGAAGCCGGCCCTGAAGCTGAAGGCGCGGCTGCCCGGCGCGTTGAGCCCGGCCCCCGCGCCGATCAATCAGCCGCTTTAGGCCTTCGGCTTCTTCTTCTTCGGAGCCAGTTCTTCCGGCGTCAGCTTGCGGATCGCGGTGATGGCGTAGGGCTGAGGGCCGATCGGGCCGGGCGCGACGACCGTGGCGTCCGCGGGCTGACAGACCCAGGAGCCGGTGCGCGCCACGACGGAGATGTTCAGGGCCGTGTCGATGTCGCGGGCCTTCGAGAACAGGGTCAGACGCCACACGTCGCGCGGACCGATCGAGACGTCGACATTCCGGTTGTCGATGACGTTGAAGCCGTTGACCTCGTCGGCCCGGAAGCACGCGCTGCGGTCGGGCTGAGGCTTTTCATCGGCCAAGGCCGGGGTGGCGCTGAGGACGGCCAGCACGGCCGCCGAGGCGATCAGGATCCGCATGAACTCTTACTCCTAGGGGCGCCCGCCGCCCGTATTTTCGCGCCAAACCCGGCCAAGCTCAAGCGTCGACCGTCTCGCCCTCCAGCGCGGTGGCGCGCATCGAGGGACGCTGGCTGAAGGCGTCGTACCAGGCGGCCAGGCGAGGGCAGGTCGGACGGAAGTCGTGGACGGCGCGGAAGTCCAGCCAGCTCAGCGCCGTGGCGATGGCGATCTCGGCCAGGCCCGGTGTGTCGCGTGGCTGGAACGTGCGCTCCAGATAGGCGCAGCCCTCGGCGACCTTGGCCAACTGGCCGTCGCCGAAGGGCGGATAACGCAGCTCGGGCGGGCGACGCGTGGTCTCCCAGCGGACCAGGACGCCGGCTTCCGACAGGCCGTCGGCCACCGCCTGCAGGCGCAAGGTCGCGATGCGCTCCGCGGCCGGGATCAGGGGCCGGCCGTCGTGCAGGCCATCCAGATATTGGCAGATGACGCCGGAATCGAAGATCGCCTCGTCGTTGTCGGTGATCAGCACCGGCACCTTGCCCAGCGGATTAAGGGCGAAGACTTCGGCGTTGCGGGCGGTGGGGCTGGTCTCGTGGTGGATCACCTCGATCCGGTCGGCCAGACCCGCCTCGTGCGCGAAGACCAGGGCCTTGCGGGCGAACGGCGAATGGGTCTGGTAGAGCAGCTTCACGCGGGTCTCCTTCGCGCGGCGGACCATGCTCTAGGTGGCGCTTGGCTTGGCGACCCGCAAGATCGCCATGCCGACCAGCGCCGAGGCCAGGGACCCCACCAGCACCCCGATCTTGGTCTCGTCGATCAGCAGCGGATCCTTGAACGCCAGGCCGCCGATGAACAGGCTCATGGTGAAGCCGACGCCGCACAGCACCGCCACGCCATAGAGTTGGCCGAAGCTGGCCCCGCGCGGCAGGCGCGCCCAGCCCAGCTTGACCAGGCCGAAGGTGACGCCGAACACGCCGACCTGCTTGCCGAGGAACAGCCCCAGGGCCACGCCCAGCGGCACCGGGTCCAGCAGGGCCGAGAGCCCGACGCCGGCGAACGACAGCCCGGCGTTGGCGAAGCCGAACAGCGGCGTGATGACGAAGGCGACCGGCTTGTGCAGGGCGTGCTCCAGCCGGTGCAGCGGCGAGTGGTCGCCCTCGCGCAGCGGGATGGTCAAGGCCAGGGCGACGCCGGCCAGGGTGGCGTGGATGCCCGACTTCAGCACCAGCACCCACAGCACCGCGCCCAGCAGGAGGTAGGGCCAGAGCACCAGCACCTTCAGCCGGTTCAGGGCGATCAGGACCAGCAGTACGACCCCCGCGCCGGCCAGGGCCAGCAGGTGCAACTGCGCGGTATAGAACAGGGCGATGATCACGATGGCCGCCAGGTCGTCCATGATGGCGATGGCGGTCAGGAACACCTTCAGCGAGGTCGGCACGCGCGGGCCCATCAAGGCCAGGACCCCGAGCGCGAAGGCGATGTCGGTGGCCGACGGAATGGCCCAGCCGGCGATGCTGTCGGGATGCTTGAGATTGAAGGCCAGGTAGATCGCCGCCGGCAGGATCACCCCGCCAAGGGCCGCCGCGCCGGGCAGCAGCACGTCGGCGGGCTTGGACAGCTGGCCGTCCAGGACCTCGCGCTTGATCTCCAGCCCGACCAGCAGGAAGAACAGCGCCATCAGCCCATCATTGATCCAGTGCTGAGCGCCCATCGGCCCCAGTTTCAGGTGCAGGGCGTGGAAATAGGTCTCGGCCAGCGGCGAGTTGGCGACGATCAGCGCCAGGGCCGCGGCGGCCATCAGGACATAGCCGCCGGCCGCCTCGTCTTTCAGGAAATCCATGAGCGCGCGCCGGGCGCGAAGGCTGATGGCCCGCATGTCAGAGCGTCCTCAGGAAGCGATTGGCGAAGAATAGGCCGATCAGGCCGAGGCCGCAGGCGCCATAGGCCCCGACGGCCAGGAACTGCGCCCAGGCGATGTCGAAGTGGCCGAACGACTTCACCAGCAGCAGCGAGATGCTGCCGAGGTAGCCGAACGAGTCCGCCACATAGATCAGAAACCCCGCCGTCCCAACCTTGCCGGTGGCGGCGATCATCCGGTCGAACAGCATGGCGTTGAACGGCGTGTAGCCCATGTAGAGCCCCGCGCCGGCCAGGATCATCCACCAGACGGGGCTCAGCACATGCAGCTGGAACGCCAGGGTCGAGGCGCCCAGCAAAGCAAAGCCCAGCGCCACGAAACCGATATTGAAGGCGACCGCCCGGCGGTTGTCCTTGACCCCCATGAGAGCGGCGAGGCCCACCAGCACGATGGCCGCGACCGGCAGCTCCGACAGGGTGAAGATCGCGGCGGCGTTCTTGAAGCCCAGCTCGGCCCAGATCTCGGCCGAGAAGTTGTCGCGGAAGTCGCGCAGGGCGGTCAGCATCACATAGACCGCGATCAGCAGGATCAGGGCCGGTGCGTGGGCGGCGAACAGGGCGATGCGGTCCTGGCGGGTCATCGGGGCGCGCTTGACCCGCTCGGCCTCGTCGGCGGCGTTGGGCGGCGGCAGCTGAGCCAGGGCGACCACGGCGATCAGCATCAGCGGCGCGAACACCAGGCCCGAGATCGCCGGCATCCACTTGTCGTCGACATGGGACAGCAGCAGCATCTTGCCGACCGACTTGGCCACGCCCGACGACAGGATGAAGCTGGCGCACAGCATGGCGCCCAGCACTTCGGTCAGGCGGCGACCCTCGAGGAAGCCGAACACCAGGCCCCAGATCATCCCCAGGCACAGGCCGTTCAGGTACATGGCCATCGGCCCGATCACCGTCGGCAGGGTGCCGAACAGCAGCAGCGACATCTGCGCGCCGAAGATCAGGGTCAGGATGGCCATGGCCCGGTGGTTGGCCCGCATCTCGGAGATCACCTTGACCCCGATGAACTTGGCGGTGGCGTAGCCGGCGACCTGGGCGATCACCAGGGCGATCTTGAAGTCGATCGCGAACGGCCAGCCGTCCGGGTGGTCGTAGGCGGCGGCCGTGAACGGCTTGCGATAGCCGAACATGGCGAAATAGACGGCGAACGACGACAGGCCGCCGTACAGCGCGAACACCCAGGGCGGGGCGGTGGTGAGGAAGCGGGTGACCGCGCCTTGCCGGGCATTGGCGTCGTTCATCCGGTCTCGTCTCCTTGGACAACCTCCAGCTAAGCCGCTTCGTCCGGTCAGGGCAAACGAAGGTCATATAAGGATATCTTTATATCATTCTTGACGGGCGCGCCGTTCCAGCGCCTATTGCCTGTGTCGTGGTCTGCGGGCGTTCGCGCCCGGAGCTAAGAGGGAAGTCGGTGAGGGCGTGAAACCCCGAATCCGGCGCTGCCCCCGCAACTGTGAGCGGCGAGCCGCTGTCCGTTACGTGTCACTGACGCGCCGAGCTGGATCGGTGGCGTGTCGGGAAGGCCAGGGCAGGGGCGACGACCCGTGAGCCAGGAGACCTGCCTCGACAGATAACGTCCTCCGGCGGGGTGTCCGGTCTGGTCGCATGCTTTACGGCGTGACCGGACTTCCGTCCGTGCGCGCCCACCTGCGCGCGTCCCGATCAGCCTCGCCACAACACCGGCAGAGGCTTTTCAAGAATGACCGTCACCGTCGCCACACTCGGCTTCCCCCGCATTGGTCCCAGGCGCGAGCTGAAGACCGCCCTCGAACGCTACTGGTCCGGCCAGAGCGACCAGCCCTCGCTGCTGGCCGTCGCGGCCGAGCTGCGCGCCAAGACCTGGGCCTGCCAGGCAGCCCTGGGCGCGGACCACGTGCCGTCTGGCGACTTCTCGCTCTACGACCAGGTGCTGGACACCAGCGTCCTCGTCGGCGCGATCCCGGCCCTCTACGGCTGGACCGGCGGGTCGGTGTCGCTGGACACCTATTTCGCCATGGCGCGCGGCAGCCAGGGCGTCGAACTCGCCGCCTGCGGTCACGACCACGGGCCAAAGACGGGTGTCCCGGCGCAAGAAATGACCAAGTGGTTCGACACCAACTACCACTACCTCGCGCCCGAGGTGTCGCGCGGCCAGACCTTCGCCCTGTCCTCGACCAAGCCGGTCGATGAGTTCCTGGAAGCCAAGGCGCAAGGCATCCACACTCGCCCGGTGCTGCTGGGTCCGGTGACGTTCCTGAAGCTGGCCAAGACCAAGGACGCCGACTTCGCGCCGCTGTCGCTGCTGTCGGCCTTGCTGCCAGTGTATGCCGAAGTGCTACAGCGTCTGGCCGAAGCCGGGGCCGACTGGGTGCAGATCGACGAGCCGTGCCTGGCCCTGGACCTCACCGACTTCGAGCGCGGCGAGCTGCGCCGGGCCTATGGCGCCCTGACCCATGCCGCGCCCGACCTGCGGCTGATGCTGACCAGCTATTTCGGCGGCTATGGCGAGAACCTGTCGACCGCCGTGAACCTGCCTGTCGCTGGCGTCCACCTGGACCTCATCCGCGCGCCGCGAGAGCTGGAGTCCGCCCTGGCCGCCAGCCGCGAGAGCCTGGTCCTGTCGCTGGGCGTGATCGACGGCCGTAACGTCTGGCGCGCCGACCTGGAAAAGCTGCTCGACCGCCTGGAGCCCGTCGTCGCCCAGCGCGGCGCGGATCGGATCGTGCTAGCGCCGTCCTGCTCGCTGCTGCACACGCCGATCGACCTGGCCCTGGAGACCGCGATCGACCCCGAGGTCCGCCAGTGGCTGGCCTTCGCCGTGCAGAAGATCGAGGAGCTGGCCGTGCTGGCCAATGCGCTGAACGCCGGCCGCGCCAGCGTCGCCGCCGAACTGGAGGCTAGCGCCCAGGCCGCCCAGGCCCGCCAGGTCTCGCCGAAGATCCACGACCCCGCCGTCGCCGCGCGCCTCGCCGCCACGACCGAGGCCATGGCCAAGCGCCACGCCGCGTTCGATCGCCGCCGCGCCCAGCAACTGGACCTGCCGGCTTTCCCGACCACCACCATCGGCTCGTTCCCGCAGACCGAAGAGGTCCGCAAGGCCCGCTCGGCCCACGGCAAGGGCGAGCTGACCGACACCGCCTACGAGGCTTTCCTGCAGGAAGAGACCGAGCGCGCCATCCGCTGGCAGGAAGAGGCCGGTCTCGACGTGCTGGTCCACGGCGAGTTCGAGCGCAACGACATGGTCCAGTACTTCGGCGAGCAGCTGTCGGGCTTTGTCTTCACCAAGCACGCCTGGGTGCAGTCCTACGGCTCGCGCTGCGTGCGGCCGCCGATCCTGTTCGGCGACGTCTCGCGGCCCAAGGCGATGACGGTCGCATGGTGGCAGTACGCCCAGAGCCTGACCGGCCGGCCGGTGAAGGGCATGCTGACCGGGCCGGTGACGATCCTCAACTGGTCGTTCGTCCGTGATGACGTCCCGCGTGAGCTGGCTTGCCGGCAGATCGCCCTGGCCATCCGCGACGAGGTCGTCGACCTGGAGGCGGCCGGCGCCAAGATCATCCAGATCGACGAGGCCGCCTTGCGCGAAGGCCTGCCCCTGCGCCGCGCCGACTGGCAGGCCTATCTGGACTGGGCCGTCGAGGCCTTCCGCCTGACCGCCTCGGGCGTGGCCGACGCGACCCAGATCCACACCCACATGTGCTACTCGGAGTTCAACGACATCATCGCCGCCATCGGGGCGATGGACGCCGACGTGATCTCGATCGAGACGGCGCGCTCGAAGATGGAGCTCTTGGACGCTTTCGCCGGCTATGCCTACCCGGCCGAGATCGGCCCGGGCGTCTACGACATCCACTCCCCGCGCGTGCCCTCGGTCGAAGAGATGGCCGAGCTGCTGACGGCGGCCCGGGCGCGGCTGTCGAGCGGCCAGCTGTGGGTCAATCCCGACTGCGGCCTGAAGACCCGCAAATGGCCCGAGACCAAGGCCGCCGTGGCCAACATGGTCGAGGCGGCGCGACGGGCGCGGGTGATCCAATAGCTTCTCAGCGATAGCCAATGAGCAAATACTACCACTAGATATGTTGAGGCATGGGGTGGAGCCTGCGATTGCGAGGTATTTTGCAGTTGCAGGTTTCAGCGCAGCTTCAGCGGCGAGTATAGGGATTCAGTATTGGAGAGATATTTTGAATTTATGTAATTTTTGGAGGTGGCGTTAAATAATAAAATATGTGTTTTGGAGAATTCAACATATTAATGATTGGGAATGAAAAAATGACTGATGAGTTTAGCATCGTCACGATGATTGAAGTTCCTAATATATGGCCAGTAAAGTCTAATTTTGTATTTCTTAGCAAGAAGCTGGAAAATTTTGAGTTTAAGGCAATGTTTTCAATTTCGGGGAGAATTTGCGCATTTGTAGAAAACGATGAAGGTAAGATAATATTTGCCAAAGAAACTCCTTTAATTCGCGTGATTAGCGCTGGTCAGGTTTTGGCGATATTATCTATTCGTGTAAAAATTAGAGAAAAAATTATTCGTATTAATGTTAATGGCTCTGAAGTCGATTTTGGCAGTGATGAAATAGAATTGAAGGCGACGAATCAGTCCTATTTATACAGTAATAATACCTCCGATGGGCCGGCAATTACGAATGCGCTCAAACGGAGAGAGCTGCAAAAGGTTGAATATCTGGGGAGGGGAATATCACTTGCACAGATCCAGCAGCGTTGGGGGGATCTCGCTCGGGAATGTCGTCTTTTGCGGGGCGCTCTAGAGCGTCTATTGGGTGGCAATTTGGACGAGGTTGTAACCGTCAGTTTGCATTTGCGTAAGCTAATCGGTGGTGGTCGGGGAAATCACGTCCTTTAGGACTGTGCGGCCTTCGATGGAAAGCCGCTTATAGTTTGGGTGCGCCCGCCAATTGATCCGACTTGGTGGACGCCTGAACAGTTGAATGGTGAAGGGAAGCTTAGCCTCTGGATGGAGGGGGGATTTTCCGGAAGTCCGGGGCAGTTCCATACTCACGAAACTGATTTGGATGAGTGGTTGTCCCAGTCTGCGGGAATCTTTGGGGGCAAGAAATTGAGCAATCAGGACTTCCTGCATGCGATAGCTGACAAAATTGGCGCACACCTGGATTTGCAGGATCGGAGAACGGTTGAACTCCTCGAGGCGACAAGCTTTTCGGGCCTATCGAATTTGGCTCATGCCTTAGTGCAGCTTGGAGCCGGTGTTGAGTTCTTAGGAAAGCGCCTGATCGCTGAGCATGAAGCTTCGGAAGGCTAGTGGCGACTAGGTGAGCCAGCGTTGAGTTGGCTGTACCTTTCGGCGTGCAGGCAAACAAAAACGCCCTCCGCGGGGCGGAGGGCGTCTTCGTGTTCCGAAACCGGAAGAGGCTGCCTTAGGCGGCCTTGACCAGCGACTTGGTCAGGATGCCGATGGCGGCTTCGCGGTCGATGCGCTCGATGGCGGCGACTTCGCGGGCCATGCGGTCCAGGGCCGATTCATACAGCTGGCGTTCCGAGTAGGACTGTTCCGGCTGGTTCTCGGCGCGGTGCAGGTCGCGGACCACCTCGGCGATCGAGATCAGGTCGCCCGAGTTGATCTTGGCTTCGTATTCCTGGGCGCGACGCGACCACATGGTGCGCTTCACGCGGGCGCGGCCCTTCAGGGTGGTGAGGGCTTGGCTGACCGTGCCGCCTTCCGCCAGCGGACGCAGGCCGGCCGTCTTGGCCTTCTTGGTCGGGACGCGGAGGGTCATCTTCTCGTGGTCGAAGGTGATGACGTAGACTTCGAGCGAATAACCGGCCACTTCCTGGGTCTCGACCGCCTGAATAGTGCCCACGCCGTGCGCGGGGTAAACGACGTGATCGCCGACCGAGAATTCCAGACCAGTCTTGCTCATGTTCGTCCTCATCTATGCGGGTCCTCGGGACCCGAACGCCGTGATCATCCCCCAATCAAAAACGACAGGTCCTTGCTCCGCGAAATGATGTGCGCGGGGCTAAGCCTGTCAGGATTGGGAATAGATCTCTAAGACACCTTCGCCTTCGATCGGGCGGGCCGGCTCGAATAGCTTCTCGAACCGACTTCTTCGACAAGACGGACCGTCGCGAAGAGCCGCAACCGTCACGTCGGCAGCGACAATAGCATAAAATTCAGCCCTATGAAAGGGTTGCGTCCGGCAATGCACGGCGCACCGCCAAGCTTTCGTAGCCTGGCGGGGGATCAAGCTTGAGAAATCGCGCTAGCCCTTACGAGCCCTTGCCCGGCTTTTCGCTGAAGTACTTCTCGAACTTGCCAGTCTCGCGCTCGAACTCCTCGCGGTCGGCGGGCGGCTCGCCCTTGACCGTGATGTTCGGCCAGACCTTGGCGTAGTCGGCGTTGATCCGCAGCCACTTGCCGTCCGCCTCGTCCTCGGTGTCCGGCTTGATGGCGTCGATCGGGCACTCGGGCTCGCAGACGCCGCAGTCGATGCATTCGTCCGGATTGATGACGAGGAAGTTCTCGCCTTCGTAGAAGCAATCGACCGGGCACACCTCCACGCAATCCATGAACTTGCAGCGGACGCAGGCGTCGGTGACGATGTAGGTCATCGAAAACTCGGGAAGAGGATCGGGACGGGTTAAGCGCGGGCGTTTTCGGAGCCCCGGCCCGGCTTGTCAATGCGGCTTGGCCGCCCGCGCGCTCAGGAATTCTCTAGGCGTGGCCATTGTGGGTCGTCTTTCTGTACCCGCGCGTTCCCTAGAGGGCGACAATGCGTCCTGACGCTGTGTCGTCGTCGCAAACACTTTCTTATCGAACGAACACCAATATGTGGGATTGGAAACGCTCAATAAAAACAAAGTCGGAAAGCCGACACGCATGAAGATTGAAGCCTTGGCTATCCAACCGATCCTGGAGGCCGACACCGCCACGCGCGCCCTGTCCAAGGCGCGCGCGCGGGCGTTCGGCGAATTCATCCGCGAGATCCCGTTCGCCGCGGCCCTGCTGGACCGCGACCTGATGCTGGTGGCCGTCAGCCGCGAGTGGGCGGCGCAGGGGATCGCGCCCAGCCTGGCGATCGGCGGCGACGCCGGAGCGGGCGGCCTGGTGGCGTCCGAGGACGTGGGGGTGCTGCTCGCCTGCGCCGAGGAAGGCGTCGCCTTCTCGCGCTACCTGCCGACCCTGGACGCCGAGGGCGTCCAGCACGTCTGGCGCACCGAGTTCAGCGCCTGCCGGGACGGCGAAGAGAGCTATGCGGTGATGATCACCGCCCGCGACGTGACGGGCTATGCCGAGAGCGTGCTGCGCGCCGAGCGCGACAAGCAGCGCCTGACCATGGCCCTGGAGCTCGACGACCTGCTGGTCCGCGAATACGACCTGCGCACCAAGGAGCTCTATTTCTCGGGTCACGCGCCCGAGCTGCAGAAATACTGCGTCTTCAAGGACGATCCGCTGGAGATCGCCCATCCCGACGACCGCCAGCGCTGCGCCGACCTCGTCGCCACCCGCAAGATCGGCGAGGCCAAGGTCTTCGAGTTCAAGCTCAATCGTCCCGACGGGGTCGAGACCTGGGTCCGCTCGGTCGGCAAGGTGTTCGTCGGCGCCGACGGCAAGCCCGAGAAGCTGGTCAACCTGTTCAAGGACATCACCGATCGTCGCCGGCAGACGGAGGCGATCGAGACCCTGGCCTTCCGCGACGCGCTGACCGGCCTGCCCAACCGCGCCCTGTTCCAACACCGCTTCCAGGAGGCCGTGCTGGCGTCCGAGAGCCTGGGCGAGATGTTCGGCCTGATCATGATCGACGTCGATCACTTCAAGGACATCAACGACACCCTGGGCCACGACGCCGGCGACGAGCTGCTCAAGCGCCTGGCGGCCATGCTGCAGCACGCCTTCCGCAGCAACGACACGGTCGCGCGGCTGGGCGGCGACGAGTTCGCGGTGATCCTGCGCGGCCTGCACGGCGAGGCCGACATGCTGCGGCCGATCGCCAAGCTGCAGGACCTGCTGCGCCGGCCGATCGAGCACGGCGGCCGCAGCTTCACGGCCAGCGCCAGCATCGGAGCGGCCCTGCACGGGGACCCGGACGCCGATCCGGCCCACATGATCAAGAACGCCGACATCGCGCTCTATCGCGCCAAGGCGGCGGGCCGGAACCGCAGCATCGTGTTCGAGCCGTCGATGCGGTCAGAGGTCGAGCAGCGGATCGAGCTGCTGCGCGACGTGCGCATGGCCCTGGCCGACAACGAGTTCACGCTGTTCTACCAGCCGGTCGTCGACATCCGCGAGAACCAGGTCGCCGGCTTCGAGGCGCTGATGCGCTGGATCCATCCCGAGCAGGGCGTGCTGACCCCGGCCCGCTTCATGCCGGCCTTCGAGGACCAGGACCTCTCGCTGAAGCTGGGCGACGTCGCCTTCGAGGCGGCGCTGCGCCAGATGCGCGAATGGCTGGACCAGGGCGTCGAGTTCGGCCGCGTGGCGGTCAATATCAGCTCGGCCCAGTTCCGCTCGGGCCGCCTGGCCGAAGAGATCCAGGAGCGCCTGGCTCGCTGGAACGTGCCGTGCGAGCGGCTGACCATCGAAGTCACCGAGAACGTCTATATGGGCTGGGGCTCGGACCTGGTCAGCAGCACCGTCAAGCAGCTGCACGACGCCGGCGTGATGATCGCGCTGGACGACTTCGGCACCGGCTATGCCTCGCTGGCCAACCTGCGCCAGTTCCCGATCGACCGCCTGAAGATCGACAAGTCCTTCGTCCAGAACACCGAGGACGAGGCCATCGTGAAGGCCGTCATCACCCTGGGCACCTCGATGGGCATGAAGGTGGTGGCCGAGGGCGTCGAGGACGCGGCGCAGCTGAAGGCGCTGGAGCACTATGGCTGCGACCAGGTGCAGGGCTACCATTTCGGCCGGCCGATGCCGGCGGACCAGGTGGCGGGCTTCCTGAAGGGCTTCGGGGCCAACCCTTAGTGGCCTAGCGCCCTCCGCTTCGTTAGCCTCGCGGCATGACATTGACGGTGCGCAAGGTTCTGGGCCGGTCCCGCGGCTTCGTGGGGCGATCCATCTGGGTGGTGGTCGCCATCGTGCTGCTGCAGCTGTGCGCCAGCGTGGCCTTCTACAGCGCCATCGATCGCCAGACCCTGCGCGAGGACCACGCCCGGCGGATCGGCGAGCTGCTGGTGGTCGGCGAGCGCGTCGCCAGGCTGGGCCAGGCCGATTTCGACAAGGTGATGACCTCGCACTACATGGAGGCCGAGGTCGTGGCCCTGCCGCCGGAAGGGCCGCCGGTCACCCAGGTGCAGAAGGCCGAGGCCGACGCCATCGCCGACTATGTCCGCCGGTGGGAGCCGATCCTGGCCAACCGGCCGCTGCGTCTGTGGTCCGAGAGCCGGCCCGAGGGCGGCCGTGACCTCGTCGGGGTCATGGGGCTGGAGGACGGCCGCTGGCTGACCTTCCGCTCGCGCAACTTCCCCCGGCCCTGGCCGATCGCCCTGCGCGCGGTGGCCACGACGCTGGTGTTCTCCCTGGCCTGCGTGGCCCTGGGCGCCTACGCCCTGCGCCAGCTGGGCGAGCCGCTGCGCCGTCTGACCGAGGCCTCGCGCCACGTCGGCGAGGCGCCGCCGTCGCCGATCGTGGTCGAAGGGCCCAACGACATCGTTGAGCTGGGCCGGGCCTTCAACGACATGCAGCGCCGTATCGCTGGCCTGATCGAGGACCAGGCCAAGGCGATGGAGGCCCTCAGCCACGACCTGCGCACGCCGCTGGCCCGCATGACCCTGGCGGCGGACTATATCGAGCCGGACGACATCAAGGAGTTGGTCGCGAACAATGTCGGCGAGCTGGACGCGATGCTGAAGTCGCTGGCCGACTGGCTGCGCGCCCAGCACTCGGCCAGCACCGCCGAGGTCGTCGACCTGCCGTCCCTGATCCAGGGCGTCACCGCTCGCTGGCCTGAGGCGGTGCGCTACGAAGGCGACAAGGCTTTGGAGGTCACTACCCATCGCGGCCCGCTGGAGCAGGCGCTGATCCGGCTGATCGACAACGCCGTGCGCTTCGGCGGCCAGGCGAAGGTGCGGCTGGTGGCGGATGGTCCGGACGGTCCGCTGATCGAGGTGCTGGACCAGGGACCGGGGCTCACCGCCGACGCCATGGCGCGGATCTACGAGCCGTTTTTCCGAGGCGACGCGGCGCGGGCGCGAGACACCGGCGGCTTCGGCCTGGGCATCCCGACGGCGGAGCGACTGATCAAGCGGTTCGGCGGGAGACTAGTGATCGGCAACCGCGAAGGCGGCGGGGTGAGCGCCCGGATCTGGCCGCCGGTGGCGCTGTCGGAGGGTTAGCCCTCCACCGCCTCGTACAATCCGCGCGCCTCGGTCGCCGGTCCACGCCGCTCCCCGCAGTCCAGGACGCGGATCGAGATCAGGCGGCCGGCGAGGCCGAACACCAGCTGGTCGCCGGGCTTCACGGTGCGGGACGGCTTGTCGACGCGGCTTTCCGCGCCGGAGCGGGTCAGGCGGATGCGGCCTTCATCGACGAACTTGGCGGCTAGGGAGCGGGTCTTGAAGAACCTCGCCCGCCACAGCCAGACGTCGGCGCGGACGGCGTCACCATGAGTATCCGTCATGACGCGGCTTTCTGGGCGGCCGACTTCTTGCGGCGCGGTTTCTTCCGCCTCGGCGGCGGTTCGGTCAGCTTGGCCAGGGCCGCGAACGGCGAGTCCGGACGGGCCTTGACCGGCTTCTGGTCCAACTTGGCGGCGCCGCGGCGTTTCCAGACGATCGGCTGGTCGGGTTTGGCGCGGATGGCGGGGGTGTAGTCGAGGGCGCGCAGGACGTTGGAGGCCTGCTTGGCCGTCCAGCCCAGTTTCTCCAGCGCCTTGTCCGTCAGGATCACGCCGCCGTGGTGCTGCTCGGCGCGCAACAGGGCGTCCAGCTCTTCCAGCGCGTCCACCGGGATGCTGAAGCCGGCCACGGCGCGCAGGCCGCTGGCCGACAACTCGCGGGCCGAGGGTTCGGGCGAGGGCAGGGGCTCCAGGGTGGTCAGCGCCCCGCGCCAGCCGGTCGGGTTCAGGGCGCGGGCGCAGGCGATGGCCTCGGCCTTGATCGCGCCGGGGCAGTAGAGGCTGAACGCGCCGATGCGCACACCAAGTCCCTTGAGGGTGCGACGCTCGGCCTGGCTCAGGGCCTTCAGCTCCGGATCGACGGGACGCTTGTCCAGAACCCCACCGGCTTCCAGCAGGCGGTGGGCGATGCCGCGCGGCAGGCCCTTCAGCTCGCCGCCGCCCAGGGCGCGCTCAAGCTTGCGCAGCGGGGCCAGCTGGGTGTCGACCTGGCTGGCCAGGAAGGCGTCCAGCCGCCGCTCGGCCCGCTCGCGCACGGCGGCGGGACCCAGCTCGCCCAGCAGGCGGGCGCGAGGGGAGAGGAGGGGCAGGTCGCGGCGCACGGCTCCGGCCGCCTCGCCGCGCCACAGGATCGCGCCGTCGGGCGTCAGGGCGAAAGCGTCGTCGGCTTCGCTGGCCAGCAGGCCCAGGCGCTTGGCGATCTCGGGCCCGACCGCGCGCTGGGCGGCGTTGCGCAGGGCCTTCTCCTCCAGCGGCGAGGCGGCCTTGACCGGGGTGAAGGCCACGCCCGCCAGGTGGCCGACGATATGGCCCTCGACCGTGACCTCGCCGTCCTGGCCGACGCCGGCATAGAGGGTCTCGCGTTCGCCCAGCTGCTTCATCAGCACGCTGGTGCGGCGGTCGATGAACCGCGCCATCAGCTTTTCGTGCAGGGTGTCGCTGATCCGGTCCTCCAGCTGGCGGGTCAGGCCCTGCCAGTGGGCGGGATTGGCGACCCAGTCGGGACGGTTGGCGATGTAGCTGAGCGTGCGCACGCCCGAGAGGCGGCCGGCCAGGCTGTCGATCTCGCCATCGACGCGGTCCAGCGCCTTGTATTGGCTGTTGATCCAGTCCTCGGGCAGGCGCTTGCGGCCGGTGGTCAGGTCATCGAACAGGGTGCGCGCCATGCGCTGGTGGTCGTCGTCGGTGGTCTTGCGGAAGTCCGGCGTCTGGCAGACGTCCCACAGGCGCAGCAGGGCCGAGCGGTCGGTCTTGCAGCGCTTGATGACGTCCTCCTGCTGGGCCAGGGCTCGCAGGGTGCGTTCGTCCAGGGCTTCCTGCGACAGCGACAGGCCGTTGCGCTTGGGCGTCTCGTTCAGCGAGCGCAGCAGGCCGGGCAGCGAGCCGAAGTCCAGGCGGGGGTTGCGCCACTCGGCCTGGGTGATCGGCTCGAAGGTGTGGCTCTCGACGGCCTCGACCAGGTCGTCGTCGATCTCCTCGCAGTCGCCGGTGACGCCAAAAGTGCCGTCGCGGGTGTAGCGGCCCGCCCGGCCGGCGATCTGGCCGACCTCCTGCGGATAGAGCCAGCGGGTGCGCTTGCCGTCGAACTTGCGCAGGCCGGCGAAGGCCACGTGGTCGACGTCCATGTTCAGGCCCATGCCGATGGCGTCGGTGGCCACCAGGAAGTCGACCTCGCCCGACTGGTAGAGCGCGACCTGGGCGTTGCGGGTGCGGGGGCTCAAGCTGCCCATCACAACCGCCGCGCCACCGCGCTGGCGACGGATCAGCTCGGCAATCGCGTAGACCGCGTCGGTGGAGAAGGCGACGATGGCGCTGCGGCGGGGCAGGCGGGTCAGCTTCTTGGAGCCGGCATAGGACAGGTTGCTGAACCGCTCGCGCGAGACGATCTCGCCGTCGGGCAGCAGGCGTCGGACCAGCGGGGCCATGGTGCCCGCGCCCAGGAACATGGTCTCGAACTTGCCGCGCGCATGCAGCAGGCGGTGGGTGAAGATGTGGCCGCGCTCGGGATCGGCGCACAGCTGGATCTCGTCGACGGCCAGGAACTCGACCTCGCGGGCCAGCGGCATGGCCTCGACCGTGCAGACGAAATAGGCCGCGCGCGGCGGGGTGATCTTCTCCTCGCCGGTGATCAGGGCGACCGAGGCTTTGCCGCGCAGCTTGACGATCCGGTCGTAGATCTCGCGGGCCAAGAGGCGCAGCGGCAGGCCGATCATGCCCGAGCCATGGGCCAGCATCCGCTCGACGGCCAGATGGGTCTTGCCGGTGTTGGTGGGGCCCAGGACGGCGGTCAGCTTCGAAGGGGCCAGGCCGGTCGAACGGTCACTCATGGTCCAAAGGTGGGGCGGGAATCGTGGGGAGGCAAGTTCGCATGCTATGATGCAGCCAGAGAGATGATTCTCGCCGAGTTTGCTTAAGCTCTACTGGAGTGAACGCATGACCTCAGTTGTCCGAAGCTGGCGCAGTCTCAAGAGTGCCAATATCAGCTCGGCCGGGAGCTCGCCGATGCTCGAGCTGGTTTGGCTTGTCGAGCGTATCGTAAGGGAGCCTGGTGCTTTGGTTTTTGGCGGCGGTGACCGAGGGTTCGACGAGAGGCGCCGGACTAGTGAGAGCAGGGAGCTAGTTCCGTGGAGCAAGGAGCTCTACGACGCGTGCAATGACGCCGATCGTCCGATGCCGGAAGACCAAGTGTTGGAGCTGCTTCGAAAGAGCGCCTAACTTTAGCTCGTCATCCCGCGCTTCAGCGCGGGACCCATTTGTCCTTCACACGTGGGGAGCAGGATAAGGCTCTTGCGTTGAAGCTGAACTTTGGGTCCCGCATCGGGATGACAGGGAAAAGGGGTAGCGAGTAGGAGCTACCGCGAGAACACCACCTTGCCGTCGACCACGGTCAGCACCGGCTGGGCGGTGAGGATTTCCTTGGGCTCGACGGTCATGAAGTCCTTGTCGAAGGCGGTCAGGTCGGCCTTCTTGCCGGCCTCCAGCGTGCCCAGCTCCTTGTCGCGGAACACGGCATAGGCGGGGGCCAGGGTCAGCATCTTCAGCGCCTCGGCGCGGGTGACGGCCTCTTCCAGGTGCCAGTCGGCATTGGCGAAGCCGTCCAGGCTGTGGCGGTAGACGGCGGCGTAGAACTCGATGCGCGGGTCGCCGACCTCGACCGGGGCGTCGGAGCCGGCCGCGACCACGACGCCGGCCTTCAGGAAGTCCTTCCAGCGATAGCCCTCGTGCAGGCGGGCTTGGCCGAGGCGCGCGGGGGCGAAATAGAGGTCGCCGATGGCGTGGCTGGGCTGCATCGAGGCGATCACTCCCAGCTTGGCGAAGCGCGGCACGTCGGTGTCGGCGACGATCTGCGAGTGCTCGATGCGCCAGCGGGCCTTCGCATCCCCGCCCAGGCTCTGCTCGAACCAGTCCAGGGTCATGCGGTTGCCGCGATCGCCGATGGCGTGCATGGCGACCTGCGCCCCCGCAGCCTTGGCCTGCTTCATCAAAGCGAGGCCTTTGTCCTGCGGGGTCAGCTGCAGGCCCAGGCCTTCGGCGTCGCTATAGGGCTCCAGCAGGGCCGCGCCGCGCGAGCCCAGGGCGCCGTCCATGTAGAGCTTGACGCCCCGCACACGAATAAGACCCGTGGGATCGGTTTGCGGGCCCTTGGCCAGCACCTCGGCCGCGCCGCTGGGGTCCATGTAGTTGTCGACGCGGATGTGGAAGGCGCGCTTGGCCGCCTCGTCGCGTAGCAGGGCCAGGTCGTCGGCCATGACGCTCATATTGTCGAGACCGGTCCAGCCGCGCGAGGCGTAGAGCTGACCGGCCTTGCGCAGGGCCTCACGCTTCAGGGCCTCGCTGGGCGGCGGGATGACATTGGCGACCAGGGCCTGGGCGTGGTCGATCAGCATGCCGTCGGGCTGGCCATCGGCGCCCATCAGGATCTTGCCACCGGCCGGGGCGGTGGTGGTCGCCGTGACGCCAGCCTTGGCGAGCGCGGCGCTGGAGGCGATGCTGGCATGGCTGTCCGAGCGGCCCAGCACGATGATCCGGCCGGGCGCGGCGGCGTCCAGGTCGGCCTTGGTCGGGAAGCGCTTCTCGGGCCAGTGGGTCTCGATCCAGCCTCGGCCGTAGATCGCGCCCTCGGGATGGGCGGCGGCATAGGCCTTCACCGTGGCCACGAGGTCGGCCAGCGACTTGGTCTGGTCGAGGTTCAGCGTCAGCTCGCGCAGGCCGATGCCGGTCAGGTGGGCGTGGGCGTCGACGAAGCCCGGATAGGCCGCCGCGCCCTTCAGGTCGATGTCGCGGACGTCCTTGGCGGCCTTGCTCTTGGCCGTGGCCAGGTCGCCGACGAACAGGATCTTGTCGTCGCGGACCAGCACCGCCTGGGCGGTCGGCTTGGCGTCGACGCCGGTGTGGATCGGGCCGCCGTGGATGAGGATGTCGCCGGCGTTCGCGACGGTGAAAGAGGTCGCGGCGAGCAGGGCGGCGAGCAGGATCCGGCGCAAGAGCGACCTCCGAAGCTTAGCAAGTTTCGGAAAACGTACGCGGCGCCCCTCGCAAGTCGCAACGGTCCTGCTATTTTTTCGTCATGAGCGCCCAGCGTTTCACCTTTTTCGACACGATCATCGGCCGCTGCGGCATCGGCTGGGGCGCGCACGGCCTGATCGGCCTGCAGTTGCCGGAGAGCACGCCGGGCGCGGCGTGGGCCCGCCTGCGCAAGCGCTTCCCCGATGCGGTCGAGGCCGAACCGCCCGCCGAGATCGAGGCGGTCATCGAGCGCATCCGCGACCTGATGGCCGGCGGCAAGGACGACCTGGCGGACATCCCGCTGGATCTGGATGGCCAGCCGAGCTTCAACCTGCGGGTCTACGAGATCGCCCGGGCCATCACGCCGGGCGAGACCTCGACCTATGGCGAGGTGGCCAAGGCCATGGGCGAACCGGGCGCGGCGCGGGCCGTCGGCAAGGCCCTGGGCGAGAACCCCTGGCCGATCGTGGTGCCCTGCCACCGCGTGCTGGGCGCGTCGGGCAATATGGGCGGTTTCTCGGCCCCGGGCGGGGCGGAGACCAAGGCCAAGCTGCTGACCATCGAGAAGGCGCGGACCGATGCGGTGCCGACGCTGTTTGATCTGGAGTTCTCGGTCGCGCCTCGGCGCGGGCACTAATCCCTTCTCCCCTTGCGGGAGAAGGTGTCAGCGAAGCTGACGGATGAGGGTTTGATAGCCCGATCCACCGCGAAACCCCTCACCCGACCCGCTACGCGGGCCACCCTCTCCCGCAAGAGGAGAGGGGAGGCAGGCCGTGAATTTTGAAGAGAGAGAAGACCGTCCGCCCACGCCTCTTAACGCGCGGTAACGCTTCTTCGAACAGGGGCGAAACGAATCAGGACCGAATCGGCGACGTTGGCCAATTCAGTGTTTGTTCCCTACAAGCTATTGTATCTTAAAGTCGATTAACCACAAATTGGTTTCGCGAGGGGCGGCTACTTCGCCGCCGTGTCCGCGCTCTTTTCCACCGGCTTCTCTTCCGGTGCGCACTCGGCCGAGATGCGCTTGGCGTCCATGCTGCCGGCCAGGTTCATGCCGCTGATGGTCTTGAGGTGGATGTCCATGCGGAAGCTTTCGGGCGTGTAGGTCCCGTTGGCCGACACCGGCGAGACGCGGTCCTTCTTGTCAGTCCACGTGCCCTTCAGCTGGATTTTGCCGTCCTTGACCACATTGGTGGTGTAGTCGCAGCGATAGCGCTTGGTGCAGATGCCGCGCGAGAACTGCTCGGCGTCGGCCGGCTTGAGGCACTTGCGCTCGCTGCTGACCGGGATGACGCCGACCTTGTAGTCGTACTCCCACTGGCCCGGCAGAATCGTCGACTTGGCGTTGGCGGCCGCGGCTGTCCGGACCACGGGTTGGGCCAGGGCGACGCCGCCTACAACGAGGGCCAGAACAGAAGCGGCGAGGGCGGTCGAACGCATGCGGCGGGTCTCCTTCATACCGCTCCTATATAGAGTGGCATATGAACCGTGCTTGAAGGCGGAGGTTGGGCGGCGGGTTCCGCGCAGCCTTGATGCACCAGTCTTGACTCAGGGGCGACCCTTCGCCTATATCGCCCGCTCTCGCGCGGTCGGCCTGGTCCAACCGTGTGTCCGAATTCATATCTTATCGGAGCCAGGCTCTTCACCGAGCCAGACGGTTTCGCCCAAGCCAAGGTAACCACCATGTCGCGCCGTTGCGAACTTACCGGTATCGGTCCGATGGTCGGCCACAATGTGAGCCACTCGAACATCAAGACCAAGCGCCGCTTCCTGCCGGCCCTGTCGCCTGCCACGCTCCAGTCGGAGTCGCTGGGCCAGACGTTCCGTCTGCGCATCAGCAACGCCGCTCTGCGCACCCTGGACTTCAAGGGCGGCCTGGACGTGTTCCTGCTGGGCGCCAAGGACGAGCAGCTGTCGCCGCGCGCCCTGAAGATCAAGACCCAGGTGAAGGCGAAGGCCAAGGCCGCCGCCCTGCAAGCCGCCTAAGGCTTTCGGCCCTTCCAAGGCTGATCCTACGAAAGCCCGCCGGGGTCATTCCCGGCGGGCTTTTCGTCGTTCTCGCTTCAAGCCCGAACACGGGTTGACAGCTGCTTATGCTCAAAGTTAGCATAAGCCTGTCGCTGGATAGACCGGCGGCGTCAACCAGCGTGAGGGAGCCTCATGCGCTACGACTATCTCGTCCTGATCGGACGCTTCCAGCCGTTCCACAACGGCCACCTGTCGGTGCTGAGCCACGCGCTGCGCCTGGCCGACAAGGTCATCGTCCTGGTCGGCAGCGCCGGCCAGCCGCGCACCACCCGAAATCCCTTCAACGCCAGCGAACGCGCCGTGATGATCCGCGCCGCGGCTGGGGACGCGGCCGGACGGCTGATCGTCAAGCCGCTGCGCGACCGGCTCTATAACGAGACCGTCTGGGTCGCCGACGTCCAGCGCCTGGTCGCCGATACGCTCGAAGCCGAGGGCGCGGCCCCCGACGCCAAGGTCGGCCTGATCGGCCGCGACAAGGACGGGGCCACCGGCGCCTATCTGGCCGCCTTCCCGCAATGGCCGCTGGTCGACGTGCAGCACACCGACGTGCTGTCGGCCACCGAGCTGCGGGCCTGGCTGTTCTCCGGCGAGACCGGGGCCCTGCGCCTGGTCGAGGCCAACACCCCGCCGGCCGTGTTCGAGATGCTGGAGGCCTTCCGCGCCGGCTCGCCCGCCTATGCCCAACTGGCCCGCGAGGACGCCTTCATGCGGACCTATCGCCAGAGCTGGGCCGCCGCGCCCTATGCGCCGACCTTCGTCACCGCCGACTCGGTGGTCGTCCACTCCGGCCACGTGCTGCTGGTCCGCCGCCGGGCCGAGCCGGGCAAGGGGCTGTGGGCCCTGCCGGGCGGCTTCGTCGAGCAGGACGAGACCGTGCAGGAGGCCGCGATCCGCGAGCTACACGAGGAGACCCGCCTGAAGGTGCCGCCGGCCGTGCTGCGCGGCTCGATCAAGGCCCGGCAGGTGTTCGACTATCCGGGACGTTCGCTGCGGGGCCGGACGATCACCCACGCCTTCCACTTCGACTTCCCGACCGGCGACCTGCCCAAGGTCCGCGCCGCCGACGACGCCGACCGGGTCCGCTGGGTCCCGCTCAGCGAGGCGATGCTGATGGAGGAGCAGTTCTTCGAGGATCACTTCCACATCCTCGAGCACTTCGTCGGCGGCGCCTGATTTCCTGCTTTTTGTTCGTGTCCGCGTGAAGGAGCTTCCGCGATGTTCGGCAACCTGGTCCTCAACACCGACAGCTACAAGGCCAGCCACTGGCTGCAATATCCGCCCGGGACCACCGGCGCCTTCTCGTATGTCGAGAGCCGGGGCGGGCGCTATGACCGCACGGTCTTCTTCGGCCTGCAGGCGATCCTGAAGAGCCAGCTGGCCCAGCCTGTCACCCACGCCATGATCGACGAGGCCGCCGCGCTGCTGGCGCTGCATGGCGAGCCCTTCAACGAGGCCGGCTGGCGGCGGATCGTCGATGTCCACGGCGGCCGCCTGCCGGTGCGGATCCGCGCCGTGCCCGAGGGGACGGTCGTGCTCACCCACCAGGCGCTGATGACGATCGAGAGCACGGACCCGGAGTGCTACTGGCTGCCGTCGTACCTGGAGACCCTGCTGCTGCGGGTCTGGTATCCGGTGACGGTCGCCACGATCAGCTGGCATGTGAAGCAGACGATCAAGGCTGCGCTGGAGAAGACCAGCGACAACGCCGCCGCCGAGCTGCCGTTCAAACTCCACGACTTTGGCGCACGCGGTGTCTCCAGCCAGGAATCGGCGGCCCTGGGCGGCCTGGCGCACCTGGTGAACTTCCAGGGCAGCGACACGTTGAGCGCCGTGCTGGCCGGCCGCGCCTGGTACAACGAACCGATGGCCGCCTTCTCGATCCCGGCCGCCGAGCACAGCACCATCACCAGCTGGGGGCGGGAGAGCGAGGTCGAGGCCTATCGCAACATGCTGACTCGCTTCGGCAAGCCGGGGGCTTTGTTCTCGGTGGTGTCGGACAGCTACGACCTGTTCCACGCGGTCCGGGACCTGTGGGGCGGCGAGCTGAAGCAGGCGGTGATCGATAGCGGCGCGACCCTGGTCGTGCGGCCCGATTCCGGCGACCCGGTCACCGTGGTCGCCGAGACCCTGAAGATCCTCGACGAGACCTTCGGTTCGACGGTGAACGGCAAGGGCTACAAGGTGCTGAACCACGTCCGGGTGATCCAGGGCGACGGGGTCAATCCGGTCAGCATCGGCCAGATCCTCGATCGCATCGTCGCCGACGGCTTCAGCGCCGAGAACCTGGCCTTCGGCATGGGCGGCGGCCTGCTGCAGCAGCTGGACCGCGACACCCAGAAGTTCGCCCTGAAGTGCTCGGCCGCCAAGGTCGACGGCCAATGGATCGACGTCAGCAAGGATCCGGCGACCGATCCGGGCAAGAAGTCCAAGGCCGGCAGGCTGGCCCTGCTGGTCGACGGGGCCGGAACCTACCGCACCGTGGCTCTGGCCGAGGGCCAAGCCCCCGACCCCGGTTGGCGCGACGCCATGGTCACGGTCTGGGAGAACGGCCAGCTGCTGGTCGACCAGACCCTGGCGGACATCCGCGCCCGCAGCGAGGCCTGAACAAGCAAAACCCGCCGCGACCTATGCCGCGGCGGGTTTTGAACGCTTGGTACTAGGTAACTTCGTCAGCGCTTAGCGCGCGACGACGGCGCCCGACGACGGGTTGGCCGAGTTGTAGGCCGACAGAGCCGGGTTGTTGATCTTCGACACGGCGTCGTTGACCGAGGCGCGGATGCAGGCCGGGTACAGGTAGCCGGCGAGGGCTTCGCCGCGGATGTCCTGCCAGCAGACGGTCGAGGCGGCCTTGACGATGTCGGCGCGGACTTCGGCGGCCGACTTGCCGGCGACCTTGACGCGGACTTCAGCGGCCGAAGCGGGAGCGGCGGCGAACAGGGCGATGGCCGAAGCGGCCAGAACGATGGAGCGGATCATGTCGATGTTCCGAAAGAGGGTTGGGTTCAACCCCCTCCAGACGCGTTCCTCTGACGGCCCGTCCCCGGTCTATCGCCTGCTCAGCCCGTCGCGTTGCATATAGCAACGTTCTCGTGGGTTATCAACGATTATGTTGCGGCGCACCTAAGGTGGAGCTGGGCGGTTGTTTCGCGTGCGAACAACCGATTGCAGGCGCGAAAAAGCCCGCGAAACCTGAGTTTCGCGGGCTCTGTCGTGAAAGCGCTGACCGCTCTTAGCGGGTGGCGACCTTCAGGAAATAGACGTCGCGGCCCTGGGCCTTGTCGTAGGCGATCAGGTCGCGGCTGTGGGCGCGGCTGATGGCGTCACGGGCGACGTCGCGCACGCAGTAGGGGGCGATCTGGACGGCGTAGGGGTTGCCGACGAGGTCTTCCTGGCACAGCTGCTTGGCGGCCTGGACGATTTCGGCGTGCACGGTGGCGGTGTCGCGACCGGCGACCTTGACCTTGATTTCGCCAGCGCTGGCCGAGGTGGCGGCGGTGGTGGCCATCAGAGCGGTAATGGCGATAACGAGCAGACGGATCATGTTGGTAGTCCCGGAAAGGAGGTTGAGTTCAACCGCCTCCCGACGCGTTCCTCTGACGGCCGCAGGTTCTCGCCCTCGTCGCCCCGTCGAGGTCTTGAATAAATGGTACCGGTACCTACTGCAAGTGCGAAATCGCTATGTGCGACAAAAAGTTCAATATAATCATATAGTTGGTAATGAAACCGTCTCGTTTGAAACGAAACCGTCTTAGCGCTTGCGAACAGACTTGCGCGGCGGCTTGGGCGGCATCGGCGGAGGAAGCGGCGGGGCCACCCAGTCGAAGGCCAGCAGCAGGGTGCGCTGGCTGTTGCTGACAGCGCCGTCGTCCGAGATCAGATAGATCCGCGTCGAGCCGGCCGGCGCGCCTGGGGGCGGGCCGGTCAGGGACACGCCCTCGAAGTTGTCGCGCGGCATGGCGCCCTCGATGTGCAGGGCCGCCGTGGTCCGCTGACGGGCGGCGGGCAGGGTAGGATCGGAGATGAACCGCACCACCGAGCGCCAGCCGCGCACCGGGTCATAACCGCGGTGGAGCGTGGCGATGGCCGCGCCCTGGAAGGGGGCGAAGCCGGTCAGGCCCCAGGTGAAGTCCGGACCCGACTGCGGCGGCAGCGACTTGCAGTCGGCCGACAGCTTGCACAGCCAAACCTCGCCCTCCTCGCCGCCGACGAGATAGGCGTCGGGGCCGGCGGCCGGATAGGCCGAGATCGCCTCCATGCCCTCGTTGTCGGGGAAGATGGTGGCGGGCTTGGGCGCGGGGGCGGGCAGGCTCCAGGTCCCGTCGGGGCCGACGGCGTAGCGCCAGATGCGGTGGTCGCGCTCGAAGCTGACCAGGCGGTCGCCGTTGGGGAGCACGGCCAGGCCCTCGGCGTCGGTGTGCTGCTTGTTCTGCAAGGCCTGGCCGTCGGGACCCTTCAGCGGCCACAGCTTGGTCTCGGTCAGGCCGAAGAGCTTGCCGGCCGCGTCCAGCGCCACCTTGGCCTCGAAGACGTCGCCCTCGTCGCTGATCGCCGTCAGGCGGCCGTCGCCGGTCACCGACAGGTCCGACAGGCCGTGCAGGCGCGTGGTGGTCGTGCTGGTCAGCCACAGGCCGCCGGCATAGGTGAAGCCGCCGCCGACATCGACCTTGGCCGGATTGGCGGCGTCCAGCGGCACGGGCGTGGCGGTGACGGTGATCTCCGGCCCGGCCTTCACCGGCGCGGGCGGCGCGGCGACCACGGGCGGCGGTTTGCGCGGCGTGCACTGGGTCGCCATGCCGGACAGACCGCCGATCATGCCGAAGACGAGCGCGGCGCGCAGACCGATCACGCGGGGACCTTGCCGGTCTTGGGGACTTGCGGGGTCACGACCGGCGGCGGAGCCAGCAGGCCGCGCGCGCGGGCGATCTGGCGCGGCTCTTCCTCGAAGAGCGCCGCCAGCTGCTCGACCAGCACCCCGCCCAGCTGCTCGACGTCGACGATGGTGACGGCGCGGCGGTAGTAGCGCGTGACGTCGTGGCCGATGCCGATGGCGATCAGCTCCACGGGGCTCTTGCCCTCGATCTCACCGATGACCTGGCGCAAGTGACGCTCCAGATAGTGGCCCGAATTGACGCTGAGGGTGGAGTCGTCCACCGGCGCGCCATCGGAAATCACCATCAGAATGCGGCGGGCTTCGGGCCGGCCGATGATCCGCTGGTGCGCCCACATCAGGGCCTCGCCGTCGATGTTCTCCTTCAGGAGCCCTTCGCGCATCATCAGACCGAGGTTCTTGCGGGCCCGACGCCAGGGGCTGTCGGCGGCCTTGTAGATGATGTGGCGCAGGTCGTTCAGGCGGCCCGGCGCGGCGGGCTTGCCCTGCTTGATCCACTCGTCGCGGCTGGTGCCGCCCTTCCAGGCGCGGGTGGTGAAGCCCAGCACCTCGGTCTTGACGCCGCAGCGCTCCAGGGTCCGAGCGAGAATATCGGCACAGATCGCCGCCACCATGATCGGCCGGCCCCGCATCGAGCCGGAATTGTCGATCAGCAGGGTCACGACCGTGTCGCGGAACTCCTGGTCCTCTTCCTGCTTGAAGGAGAGGGGGGCGGTCGGGTCGATGATCACCCGCGTCAGGCGGGCGACATCCAGCATCCCTTCCTCGAGATCGAAGGTCCAGGCGCGGTTCTGCTGGGCCAGCAGGCGGCGCTGCAGCTTGTTGGCCAGGCGCGAGACGACGCTGGAGAGCGCCGACAGCTGCTGGTCCAGATAGGCGCGCAGCCGGGTCAGCTCCTCGGCGTCGCACAGGTCCTCGGCGTCGACGACCTCGTCATGGGCCGTGGTGAAGATCTTGTAGAGCGGCTCGCCGCCCTGCGACGCGCCCGGGTCGGGACGGGCGGGCTTGGCGCCGTCGCCCATCTCGGGCTGCTCGTCGCTCTCTTCCGGTTCGCCTTCCTGGTCCGACTGGACCATCTCCTCGTCGCCGGCCTCGGTCTCGCGGTCGGAGCTCTCGCTTTCCTGCGGCGAGGAGCCCTCGGGCTGTTCGCCTTCGCCCTCGCCTTGATCCTCGTCGGAATTCTCGGTCGCGCCTTCCTCTTCGCCGTCGTCCTCGTCGGCGCTCTCGGTGGCGTCGGACATCTCCTCGCCGAGGTCGAGGTCGCGGAGGATCTCGCGGGTGACGCGGGCGAAGGCGGCCTGGTCGTCGATGGCGGCGGCCAGGCGGTCCAGGTCCTTGCCGGCCTTCATCTCGATGTCGTTGCGCAGGATGTCGACCAGGGCCTTGGCCCCGTCCGGCGGCGCATCGCCGGTCAGGCGCTCGCGGACCAACAGGCCCAGGATCTCGGCCATGGGCGCGGACTGGCGGTCGGTGGCGACGGCGCGGGTCAGGCCCTGCCGTTCCAGCCGGGCCTCCAGCGCGGCGGTGAGGTTGCCGCGCACGCCGCCCAGGGCGTTGGCGCCGATGGCTTCCAGCCGCGCCTGCTCGATCGACTCGAAGGCCGCCTGGCCGTCGGGCGAGCTGGGGCGGGCGCGGGCGTGGGCGATCGGATCGTGGTGGGCCAGGCGCAGGGCCATCTGATCGGCCAGGCCCCGGATGCGCGCGGCCTCCTTCGACGACAGGTCGCGCGGCGGATGTGGCAGGATCGCCCGCTTGCCGAGCAGCTGTGGACCATCGCCCGAGAACACGACCTCGAGGTCGGGGGTCTCGGCGAGCGAGCGCGCGGCGTGCGCCAGGGCGCGCTTGAAGGGTTCGGTCGGGCTTTCGGGCTTGGAGGCCATGGCTTTCGAGTTAGCGGCGCCGGGCGGCGAAAACAAGGAACGCCGTGCGCGGACGAGACGTTGATTTTCTAACGGCGCCGTTTCGGCGCCTTTGGGATTTTCCAACGGCGCCGAAACGGCGCTCCTCGAAGGAACCGCAAATGCTCAAGTGGGCTCTTATTCTCGCCGTCGTCGCCATCATCGCCGGGGCCCTGGGCTTCACGGGCATCGCCGGCGCGGCCGCCGGCGTCGCCAAGATCCTGTTCTTCCTATTCCTCATCGGCTTCGTGATCTTCGCCCTGCTGGGCGTGACCGTGTTCAAGGCGGCGGCCGGCCCGAAATAGCCGCCGCGCGCCTTGCGCGGGCCGGAGCGGACGTCGACCCCGCCGCCGGCACGAGTGTGGCGCTAGGACCCCGTGGGAGAGGTCCTAGCGTCCCGCGTTATTACTTGGCCGCGTACGCCTTGGCCTGACGGGCCACCAGGGCGTTCAGGTCGCCCATCTCAACATTCACGTCGATCAGGTGCAGGCCCCAGTCCTTCAGGACATTGCCGGCCACCATGACGTCGCCGGTGATCTCGTCGGTGCGAGCGTCGGCCGGATCGGCGTTCACCTTCACCGACAGATAGGTGAAGTCGCCGGCGCTGACGCACTGGGCCGAGACCAGGCCCGGCAGCGACACGAACGGGGTTGTGACCTTCAGGTCCTTGGCGAACGGCTTGGGCTCGCCGCTCGACAGGAAGCTCTTGCTGCTCAGGTAGGCGTGGACGGGTGCCTCATCGGTCGAGGCCTTGCCGGCCACCAGGGCGGCGGGGTTCACGCAGCCGGCGCGGCGGCCCTGCTCGTCGGTCTTGCCGAAGCGGCTGTTGGCCGGCGGCGGGCTCGACGCGCGGAACGAGACATAGGTCACCAGGCACCCGGCCTGGTCGGCCTTGTCGCACAGCGGGATCGAGCCGAACTTGCCGTCGGTGACCGGCGTGTTCATGCCGATCACATAGGCCGAGATCATCTGCTTCTGGGCCGGTTTGCCGTCGATCTCGTTCTTCAAGAGGTCCAGCAGCATCCGCGAGCCCTGGCTGTGGCCCAGCAGGACGACGCCGCGGCCCTTGTTCTCGTTGGCCAGGTACCAGCGCCAGGCGTCGCGCACGTCGCCATAGGCCAGGACGCCGTTGCCCGGCGAGGGCTGGCCCATCATCACCGCGCGCAGCGCCGCCAGGGTCACCTGGCGGTACATCGGGGCATAGACCCGGCACTGGCCGCCGAAGCGGGCCAGCTGTTGCTCGACCACGCGGCGCTCGGCCTCGTCGATGACCATGTCGCTGTTGCCGCCCGGATCGGTCGAGACGGTCGGGTAGATGTAGAAGCAGTCATAGGCGGGGTTGGCGGCCAGCTTGAAGGCCTCGGTCGAGGTCTTGCCGTCGGCCTGGACGATGGTCGTGGTCTGGTCGACCGCGCAGGCGTCCGCCCGACCCGGCAGGCACAGCCAGTTGTCCTTCTTGCCGTAGTCGTTCGGCGCGATATTGGCCGGCGCCTGGGCGCAGGCTGCGCTCGTCAGGGCCAGGCCGGCCGTCAGGATCATAGCGGCTAGAGTTTTCGCCATCGTCTTCCCCTCCAAACACTTGTTTGGCGCGGACAATGGCCGAGAGAACGGCGCTCGCCAAGGGGGCTTGGCGCCGGCTTTGCGACGTTGGCGGTGACTGTCCCGTCCAGGGACGTTCCGTATTTCGTATCGAGGCCGGCCATGAGCCCCAAGACCCTTGTCCGCATCGGCATTCTGGCCGCTTTCGCCAGCATCACCCTGGCTTCGCCCGTTCTGGCCGACGGCTATGAGCGCGCGCCGGTCCACGTGAGCCATGCGCCAAAACGGGTCACGACGCGCACCAAGGTCGTCTATGTCGACCGCGTCGTGGAGCGCAAGGTCCCGGTCTATGTCGACCGCCCCACCACCCAGATCGTCGAGAAGGTGGTCGAGAAGCCGGTGATCGTCGAGCGCCCGGTCGTGGTCGAGAAGCGCATCGAGGTGCCGATCGAGAAGCTGGTCGAGGTCCCGGTCGAGAAGATCGTGGAGCGGCCCGTCTATATCGACCGTCCTGTCGAGAAGATCGTCGAGAAGCGCGTGGAAGTGCCGGTCGATCGTCCGGTCTATGTCGACCGTCCCATCCCGGTGGATCGCCCCGTGCCTGTCGAGCGTCCGGTTCCGACCCCGGTCCCCGCGGTCACGCAATGCCAGCAGGGCTGTTCGGGCCCGGGCGGCGAGGTGGTCGACCGGATCATCCAGGTGCCGGTCTATGTCTATGTCGACCGCCCCGTGGATCGCCCGGTCCCCGTGGATCGTCCGGTCTATGTGCCGGTCCCGCAGCAGGGCGGCTGCCAGCCGCGCGTCTGCGGCGGCGCGGTCTATCAGCAGCAATGCAGCCCCTGCGGCGGCCAGCGCTATGAGGATAGCTATTACGAGGAAAGCCGCGAGCGCTCGTCCTATGACTATTCGGGTTCGCGCTACAGCGCCGGCGGCGGCTGGAACGCCGGTTCGGCCGGCAGCTCGGCCTGGGGCAACTATATCGAGCCGCCGCCGCTGCCGATGGGCTATATCGGCGCGCAGTCGGGCGGACGCGGGGGCGGCTACGGCGGTCCTGGCCTGGCCGGCGGTGGCGGCTATGCGGGTGGTTACGCCGGCGGCTATTCGGGCGGCTATGCCTCGAGCTCGGCTTCAGCCTCGGCTTCTGCGTCGTCCTCGATCCGCATCGGCGGCGGCTATCATGGCGGCGGTGGCGGCAAGGGCGGCTGCAGCGCCTGCGGTGGCGGCGGCAAGCACCACTAAGTCAGAGCGAAAGCCAGCGCCTGGGGCTCTTGTCGCCCAGGGCGCGGGCTTCGCCGGGCCGCAGGCCCAACTCACGCATCCGATAGGCGACGATCTCGCGCAGGGCCTCGACGGGCTCCTTGCCGGCGACGGGGCTCGAGGCCACCGAGCCGGCGCTCATCGCCATGTCCACGGCGCTCCACTCGGCCTGAGCGCGATCCGCTTTCCCGACGGCGAAGTAGTGGCGGACGGGCACGCGCTCGCCCGGGACCTCGACCATCACGCCGATGACCCAGCCTTGAACGATCAGATCGGCGTCGGGGCGTTGGCGGAACATGCCAGCGCATGTAGCGCTCGCCCGGCCTCGCGGATAGGGGGCGCTAGCCGATCAGCTGGAATGCCGCCTGGCTGATCAGGCCCAGCACCAGCCAGGCCGAGACGCCGATCACCACCAGATTGGTCCGCGAAGGACGCCGGCGACGATGGGTGGAATACAAACGCACGAACGACATTGAAGCCTCCATGCCCTGAAACGTGAGCGAGAGGTTAACGCCGATGCTCCACCTTGGATGCATGGTCTTTTCGCTCGTCACGGGAGTGTGAGACCGTCGTTATGCGGACAAAGAAAAAGGGCGGAGCCTCCCGGCCCCGCCCTTGGAATACCAGGCGTTGCGCCGGGCTATTTCTTGGGCGTGGGCTTGTCCCAGAGGACCCTGTGGACCTTCTGCGTCTTCGCGTCGATCACGGCGGTGCAGGCCACGTCCGCCACCAGCATGTGGGTCTCCCGGAAGATCTTGTGCGGCTCATCGAAGGTTGGCGTCGTCACGGTCCGGGAGGGGAAATAGAACGGCGCTCGAGGACGCGCGACGATCAGGAGCATCCCGTTCTCCTTGAAGGAGCGCGCACCTTCCGGGGGCTGGAAGACGGTCGCCAGGGTGCCGGCCCTGTACGAAAGGTCGGCGTTGTAGCCCAGCACCGGATCGTAGGTGCCGTCGCCCATGCCGAGATAGACGCCTTCGATGAACCGACGCTCGACGTCGATATTGACCTGGGCCCCCAGGGCGTTGGTGGCCGTGTAGCCGGGTTCGCTCTGAACCGAGATGGTCCTGTTCAGGCAGACCGACTGAGAGTTGCCGGAGCGGCGCGCCTTGCCGACCGTGAACCGCGCGTTCTCCGGCGGGTTCGCCACGTAGTAGGAGCACCCCTTGAAGAGCGTGGGCGTGATGAGGAGTTGCTGGGTGTCGGCGTTGTAGGTGATGTCCTGCGTGGGAATCTTCCAGGCGAAGGTCATTTCCGTGACGCCGCCCACGGCCTGAGCCTGGGTCGCGGCGATGCGCTGGTTGTAGGCGTCCGTGGTCTCGAACTCGTCCTTGACCGGCGTGGCGGCCCGGATCTTCGCCAGCGTAGCGCCGAAATCGGTGATCGTGGGGATCGTGCCGGCTTCCAGGGCCTCGCAAGCGCCCGCTTGGGCGAGCTGCGGAACAAGGGCGATGGCGCAGACGGCGGCCGCGAGTGCGTGCTTCAAGACTTTCCCCCAAAGAGTTCGATGTCGCGCATCAGCGCTACCTTGGGTGTTTCTGGCACGCGCTGGGGAGCGCGCCAAGCAGCCAAGAAAAAGGGCGAAGCCTCGCGGCCCCGCCCTTCTCATTCTCAGCTGTGAGCTGACTTGGTCTTCTGAATTAGAAGTCCATGTCGCCCATGCCGCCCGGCATGCCGCCGCCCGGAGCGCCACCGGCGTTCTTCTTCGGGGCTTCGACGATGGCGGCTTCCGTGGTGATCAGCAGGCCGGCCACCGAAGCGGCGTCTTGCAGAGCGGTGCGGACAACCTTGGCCGGATCGATGACGCCGTCGGCGACCAGATCGACATACTGTTCGGTCTGGGCGTTGAAGCCGAAGGTCGCGTCGTCCTTTTCAAGGATCTTGCCGACCACGATCGAGCCTTCGACGCCGGCGTTTTCGGCGATCTGACGGATCGGGGCCTGCAGGGCGCGACGGACGATGGCGATGCCAGCGGTCTGGTCGTCGTTGTCGCCGGTGACGTTCGCCAGGGCCTTGGAGGCCTTCAGCAGAGCCGTACCGCCGCCCGGGACGATGCCTTCGTCGGCGGCCGCGCGGGTCGCGTTCAGGGCGTCGTCAACGCGGTCCTTCTTTTCCTTCACTTCGACTTCGGTCGAGCCGCCGACGCGGATGACCGCAACGCCGCCGGCCAGCTTGGCCAGACGCTCTTGCAGCTTTTCCTTGTCGTAGTCCGACGTGGTGTCTTCGATCTGGCGCTTGATCTGGGCGATACGGGCCTCGATCGCTTCCTTCTCGCCAATGCCGTCCACGATCGTGGTGTCGTCCTTGGTGATCGAGACCTTCTTGGCCTTGCCGAGCATGTCGAGCGACACGTTCTCGAGCTTGATGCCCAGGTCTTCCGACACGACTTGCGCGCCGGTCAGGATGGCGATGTCTTCCAGCATGGCCTTGCGGCGATCGCCGAAGCCCGGAGCCTTGACGGCGGCGACGCGCAGGCCGCCACGCAGCTTGTTGACGACCAGCGTGGCCAGGGCCTCGCCTTCGACGTCTTCGGCGATGATGACCAGCGGGCGGCCCGACTGGACGACGGCTTCCAGCACCGGCAGCAGCGGCTGCAGCGACGACAGCTTCTTTTCGAACAGGAGGATCAGCGGCTCTTCCAGCTGAACTTCCATCTTGTCGGCGTTGGTGATGAAGTACGGCGACAGGTAGCCGCGGTCGAACTGCATGCCTTCGACGACGTCGAGTTCGGTTTCGGCGGTCTTGGCTTCTTCGACGGTGATGACGCCTTCGTTGCCGACCTTGTCCATGGCGCGAGCGATCATGTCGCCCACTTCCTTGTCGCCGTTGGCCGAGATGGTGCCGACTTGCGCGATTTCAGCGTTGGTCGTGACCTTCTTCGACGACGCCTTGATCTCGGCGACGACGATGGTGACGGCCTTGTCGATGCCGCGCTTCAGGTCCATCGGGTTCATGCCGGCGGCGACCGACTTCAGGCCTTCTTGCACGATGGCTTGGGCCAGGACCGTGGCGGTCGTGGTGCCGTCGCCGGCCTTGTCGTTGGTCTTCGAGGCGACTTCGCGGATCATCTGCGCGCCGAGGTTCTCGAACTTGTCAGCCAGTTCGATTTCCTTGGCGACCGACACGCCGTCCTTGGTGGTGCGCGGGGCGCCGAACGACTTTTCGATGACCACGTTGCGGCCCTTGGGGCCCAGGGTCACCTTCACGGCGTTGGCGAGGATGTTGACGCCGCGCAGCATCTTGTCGCGCGCGTCGGAACCGAAATAAACGTCTTTAGCGGCCATGGAGGGCGCCTTTCTGATCTAGAAAATTCTGGAAGAAGGAAGCGTCTGGAAGACGGGAGGGATTAGCCCTCGACCACGCCCAGGACGTCGCTTTCCTTCATGATCAGGAGGTCCTGACCGTCGACCTTCACTTCCGTGCCCGACCACTTGCCGAACAGGATGCGGTCGCCAGCCTTGACGTCCAGAGCGACGACGTCGCCCTTGTCGTTACGCGCGCCGGGGCCGACGGCGACGACTTCGCCTTCCTGCGGCTTTTCCTTGGCGGTGTCGGGGATGATGATCCCGCCCTTGGTCTTGGTTTCTTCTTCGACGCGCTTCACGAGGACGCGGTCGCCCAGGGGACGAAATTTCATGGGTGTTCTCCGTCGGAACGGTTTCAAATAAAGGCTGAGCTGGACCGGGGAGCTGCGCTGTTAGCAGTCGCTCCCATCGAGTGCCAACGTCAGGCGTGAGTTAGGCAGGGGGCTCGGGGGAGTCAAGGACGACGCCCGCGAACTTTTCGCGAAGGGTTAACAGGAGGGAGGCTTCGATGTTCGACCACATGGGTCTCGGGACGAGCGATTACCAGCGCGCGACGGCCTTTTATGACGCCGCCCTGGCGCCGCTGGGCATTCGCCAGCTGTATGTCGTGCCCAAGGAATTCACCAACGGCGTCGACGTGGTGGGCTACGGGCGCGAGCGGCCGATGTTCTGGGTGGCGGGCCAGGACCCGACCTCGGGCAAGCTGCACATCGCCTTCGCGGCGGAAAACCGCGCCCAGGTCGACGCCTTCTACGAAGCGGCGCTGAAATCCGGCGGAAAAGACAACGGACCGCCCGGACTTCGCCCACATTACGATAAGGACTATTACGGCGCGTTCGTTCTGGACCCGGACGGCTTCAACGTCGAGGCTGTCTGCCGCGCGCCAGAATAGCGACAAAGATAGCAGGAGTTCCAAGGCCTATGTCGAGCTACGTCCTGTCGCTGTTCCTGGCGGTCCTGGCCTGTGTCATCGGCGGGAGTCTGGGCGGCATGATCCTGGCGCGGCCGCAGACCATGCTGAGCCTGGCGGGTCTGGCCGACGACGATGCCCCTCGACCCGCGCTGTTCGCCGAGGGCCGGGCGCTGGGCGGGGTGCTGATCGCTTCGCACGGCGTGGCGGCGCTCTATCTCGGCTACCAGCCGCGGATCGGCTCGGCCATGGCGCTGGCGCTCGCGGTGGCCTGGCTGGGCGCTGCGGCGGGCCGGGCGATCTCGGCGGCGCTGGACGGCGAGGCCGGGCGCTACAATAGCGGTGCGATGGTGTTCAACGCCCTGATCGGGATCACCTTGAGCCTGCCGTTCTTCAACATCGGCCGTGTGGTGATCGAAGGCGCACGGCTGGCCTAAAGCGCCTTCTCGTGGGTCAGAAGCCAGCGCTTGCGCTCGATGCCGCCGCCGTAGCCGGTGAGGGCGCCGTCCATGCCGATCACCCGGTGGCAGGGCGCGACGATGCTCAAGGGATTGGAGCCGTTGGCGTGGCCGGCGGCGCGGACCGCTAGTGGACGCCCGGCCCGACGGGCCAATTCCGAATAGGTGATCGTCTGGCCGGCGGGGATCGCGCACAGCGCTGTCCACACCGCGTGCTGGAAGGCCGTGCCGTTGGTGGCCCAGGCGATGGTGTTCAGGGTGTCGAGCTCGCCGGCGAAATAGGCAGCCATGGCCTCGCGGATCGTGGCGGGGGCTGAGCCAGGCTCGGGCCGCAGCGGGCCGTAGTGGGTTTTCAGCAGGCGGTCGAGGCGGGGCTCGTGATCGTGGAAGTCCAGCGCGCGCAGGGCGCCGGTCTCGTCGGTGACGATCAGCAGCTCGCCGATGGGCGAGGGCGCGCGGTCGAGGACAAGGCGGGCGGGACGACTCATCGGGCGATCATCGCCCGGACGCGATGAGCCGTCCGCCCGTTTGTTGCTAGCGAATGCCCGGTACGTGCAGCGCGGCTTCCTTCTCGGCCTTCTGCTTGAAGACCAGGTCGCCGTACTTGCCGTATTCCATCCGCGCGATCGTGCGCTGGTGCACCTCGTCCGGGCCGTCGGCCAGGCGCAGGGTGCGGATGCCGGCATAGGCCTTGGCGAGCCCGAAGTCGGTGGTCACGCCGCCGCCGCCGTGGGCCTGGATGGCGTCGTCGATGATCTTCAGGGCCAGGCGCGGGGCCGCGACCTTGATCATGGCGATCTCCAGACGGGCCGACTTGTTGCCGGCCTTGTCCATCATGTCGGCGGCCTTCAGGCACAGCAGGCGGCACATCTCGATGTCGATGCGGGCGTCGGCGACGCGCTCTTCCCACACCGAGTGGTCCGAGACGTACTTGCCGAAGGCTTTGCGGCTCATCAGGCGCTTGCACATCTTCTCCAGCGCGACTTCCGCCGTGCCGATGGTGCGCATGCAGTGGTGGATGCGGCCGGGGCCGAGGCGACCCTGGGCGATCTCGAAGCCGCGGCCTTCGCCCAGCAGCAGGGCGTCCTCGATCGGCACGCGCACGTCCTTGAGGATGACCTCGGCGTGGCCGTGCGGGGCGTCGTCATAGCCGAACACCGGCAGCATGCGGACGATCTCGATACCCGGCGCGTCCAGCGGCACCAGGACCTGGCTTTGCTGCTGGTGGCGGCTGGCGTTGTCGGGGTCGGTCTTGCCCATGACGATGGCGACCTTGCAGCGCGGATCGCCCACGCCCGAGGACCACCACTTGCGGCCGTTGATGACGTAGTGATCGCCGTCGCGCTCGATGCGGGTCTCGATATTGGTGGCGTCCGAGCTGGCCACGGCCGGTTCGGTCATCAGGAAGGCCGAGCGGATCTCGCCGTTCATCAGCGGGCGCAGCCACTTTTCCTTCTGCGCCAGCGTGCCGTAGCGCATCAGCACTTCCATGTTGCCGGTGTCGGGCGCCGAGCAGTTGAAGACTTCCGAGGCGAAGCCGACCTTGCCCAGCTGTTCGGCGATCAGGCTGTATTCCAGGTTGGTCAGCTGGACGCCTTCGAACTGGAAGGTGTCGTCGACATGGGTCTGGCCGCTGTGCGGCGGCATGAAGAAGTTCCACAGGCCGGCGGCTTTCGCCTTCGCCTTCAGCTCCTCGACGACCTGCACGACCTTCCAGCGCTCGGCGCCGAGGACGTTCATCTCGGTCTCATAGACCGGGATGGCCGGAACGATGTGCTCGTCCATGAACGCGGTGACGCGGTCCAGGAAGGCGCGCTGCGTGGGGGAGATATCGAAGTCCATGGTCGTTCCCTCTGCCCGGTTCTCTATGTGTCAAACGCTTGTTTGAAGTGTTTGTAGACCGGCTTGACGCGGGCGGCAAGCCTGTCGGACAACGGGACCATGCTGAACCTGACCGCCGACATCCTGCAGGGCCGCTACGTGCGTCTCGAACCGATCACCATCGATCACCGCGACGAGCTGAAGGGCGCCATCGACTGCGATCCCGCCAGCTGGGAGATCATGTCGGTCAACGGCTGCGGCGAAGGCTTCGAGGACTTCTGGGGTTCGTTGCAGGGCGAGACCGACCGGGGCGAGCGCATCGGCTACGCCATTCGCCGTCTGTCGGACGGCAAGATCATCGGCACCTCCAGCTACCTGAACATCCGTCGCCTGCATGGCGGACTGGAGATCGGCTCGACCTTCCTGAACCCCGACGCCCGCTCGGGTCCGGTCAATCCGGAGAGCAAGCGTCTGCTGCTGGCTCACGCCTTCGAGAAGGCCGGGGCCATCCGCGTCGAGTTCAACATCGACGTCCGCAACGCCCGCAGCCAGGCCGCCGTCGAGAAGCTGGGGGCCAGCAAGGAAGGCGTCCTGCGCAATCACAAGGTCACCTGGACCGGCCATATCCGCGACACGGCGGTGTTCTCGATTACCGACTACGACTGGCCGGCGATCCGCGAACGCCTCGAATTCCGCCTCAGCGAGACGTTCGTTTAAGGGGCGTCTAAAAAGGTTCCCGGGATGGCGAAATAAAACGTCGTTATCCCGACGGTTGTAACCGTTCAAAAAGCTTCGGTCGCTATGGTCGGACCTCATGACGGCCATCTGTTGCCTGCGTATCCTGTTCACCGTCGGCGAAAGCCAGCCGGGTGAAGTCCCTAAGCACAAGGCTCAGGGCGTCGCTGACGCGTTCCTGAAGGCCCGCTGGCGCAAGCCGCGCAAGTGCGGGGCCGTGGCGCCGATGGCCTTCGTCCTGGCCGACAACCGCGTCGAGACCCTCGATCCCACCGAGATGCAGGCCCTGGCCGCCGAGCTGGAGAAGGTTCTCTTCCCCGGTCGTCCGATCGGCCAGATCGCGCTGATGACCTTCGAGGGCGACGAGCAGGCCGTCCTGAAATTCGCCGCCCTGACCCAGGCTGAACTCGCGGGCCTGATGGCCGGCGAGGGCTATGAGGGCCCGGCCGGCCGCGTCCACGTGGTCACCGCCGACAGCGTCGAGCCGCGCCCCAGCACCCGCGAGGAAGCCAAGACCTTCGCCGAGGACAAGGCCAGCGCCAAGAAGCAGGGCCTGACCGCCGCCACGACCGTCGCGCCGGACCGTCCGGCCAAGGCCGCCGCGCCCGTCTCCACCATTCCCGTCGTCGAGCCGGCTCCGCCGGTCGCCGTCGAGGCGCCGCCGCCGATCGTCGCGCCCGTCGCGCCGGAACCGGCCAAGGCCGAACCCGCGCCGGTCGCCAAGCCCGCCGCCGCCAAGATCTCGGCCCCGCCGCCGCCGGCCGAGACCGGCTGGTGGGGCGTCCACGACCTGGTCCAGGGGACCTTCGTCGGATCGGCCATCGCCATGCGCTCGGACCTCATCGGCCCGGCCCCCGAGGACGACGCCAAGCTGCTGAAGCGCGACCTCGTCTGCCTGACCGACACGCAAGCCGCCCTGAAGGGCGCCGCGTACGGCGAGATCTTCGTGCCGTTCGGCTTCTGGAACCTGACCACCCCGGCCTCGCAGGAGGCCTATAAGAGCCGCCTGTCGCGCTATCCGCTGGACCAGCAGCCGCGCCTGACCGCCACCATCTACGCCACGCCGCGCGAGGCCTCGATCGGCATGCTGCAGCAGATGCGCCTGTTCCTGAAGGGCAGCTTCTCGCGGATGGACGTCCAGGTCACCGACCCGACCTTCCCGATCGCGGGCCTGCCGCCCGAGCTGGTCGACACCATTACCCTCGTCCTGAACGGCGAGACCGAGCACGACCGGCTGAAGCAGATCCTGAAGTTCGTCGAGCGCAAGGCCGCCTACGTCGCCAAGGAAGTCGGGCAGGCGGTGGCCAATGTCGGCTCGGCGGTCGAGCTGGAAGCCTGCAAGGCGGCCGGCATCGCCCTCGTGCGCGGCCCGGCGGTCACCGAATTCCTCGACAAGCCGGTCGCCAGCCCCGACGGCGCGGTTCTGGCGGCGGCGAACGCGGCTTAGGCCTTCGGCATCTCGAAGGTGAAGACCACGCTCTCGGCCGAACGCTCGCTAGGCCCGTGGAACACCGCCTCGATATTGTTGCCGTCCGGATCGTACAGGAAGGCGGCGTAATAGCCCGGATGGTAGGGCCGCTCGCCCGGTCCGCCATTGTCGCGGCCGCCGGCCTCCACGCCCGCCTTGTGGAAACGCTCGACCGTCTCGCGGTCCTTGGCCTGGAAGGCCAGGTGGATGTGCGTGGCCGGCTCGCCCGCGTCGATCCAGATCTCGTCGGCGTCCAGGTGGGCAGCGTCCTCGTTATAGGGCACGCCCAGCACCTCCAGCACCGCGCGGTAGAAGCGCTTGGTCGCCTCCAGGTCCTTGGCGCGCAGCTGGATGTGGTCGATCAGTCGGCCGCGACGGACTTCCATGGGAGAGCCTCCGGTTTCGGGTCCGAACGCCTCGGATGCGGAATTTGTTGCGACCCGCTTGACCCTCACGCCGCGTCAGACCTGACTGATCCGTCCATCGAAGAGGGAAGGTTCAAGGACACCTGAATGAGCGTCTACACGGTCAAACAGATGGCGAAGCTGTCGGGCGTCTCGGTGCGGGCTCTGCACCATTACGACGCCATCGGCCTGCTGCGGCCCCGCGCCGTCGGGGCCAACGGCTATCGCTACTATGACCGCCAGGACCTGCTGCGCCTGCAGCAGATCCTGTTCCACCGCGCCCTGGAGACTCCGCTGAAGGACATCCAGGCCGCGCTGGACGACCCGCGCTTCGACCTCGCCGCCGCGCTTCGCACCCATCGCGAACGCCTGGCGGCGCAGGCCGAGCGCTACGCCAAGCTGGTGGACGTCGTGGACCGCACCCTCGCCGACCTCAAAGGAGACGAGACGATGGAAGACAAGAATTTGTTCGCGGGCTTCGACCCGGAAAAGCAGGCCCGGCACGAGGCCGAACTGGTCGAGCGCTACGGCGACGGCATGGCCGAGAAGATCGCCCACTCGAAGGCGGGCATGAAGAGCTGGGGAAAAGGCGACTGGGCCGGCTTCCAGCAGGAAGCCGCCGCGATCGAGCACGACATGGCCAAGGCGCTCAGCCAAGGCCTGCCGGCCGACAGCGACGCGGTGGCGGCGATCATGCGCCGGCATTGGGCCTGGGTGGCCAAGTCCTGGAACCGTGAGCCGACGGCCGACGCGTTCACGGGTCTGGGGCGGCTGTACGTGGACAGCCCGGAGTTCACAGCGCGCTATGAGGCGATCGCGCCGGGGCTGACGGAGTACCTGGCGACAGCGATGCGGCTGTTCGCGGAGAAGCGGGCGGCTTAGCGCCGCCCGAACAGCTTCTCGATATCGGCCAGCTTCAGCTCCACATAGGTCGGGCGGCCGTGGTTGCACTGGCCTGAGTGGGGCGTGGCTTCCATCTCGCGGAGCAGGGCGTTCATCTCGGCGCCGTTGAGGCGGCGGCCGGCGCGGACGCTGCCGTGGCAGGCCATGGTCGAGCAGACCTCCTCCAGCCGTTCCTTCAGCGCCAGGGCCTGGCCGTTCTCGGCCAGGTCGTCGGCGATGTCGCGGACCAGGGCGGCGGCGTCGGTCTTGCCCAGCAGGGCCGGCGTCTCGCGCACCAGCACCGCGCCGGGGCCGAAGCTTTCGAGGACGAGACCGAGGCTGGCCAACTCCTCGGACCGGGCGATGACCCGCTCAGCCTCGGCGGGATCTAGGTCCACCACCTCGGGCAGCAACAGGGTCTGACGGGCTACGCCGCCAGTCGCCATCTCGCCCTTCATGCGCTCATAAACGAGGCGCTCGTGGGCGGCGTGCTGGTCGACGATGACCATGCCGTCGCGGGTCTGGGCGACGATATAGGTCTCGTGCACCTGGGCCCGGGCCGCGCCCAGCGGGAAGTCGACCGGGTCGAACGGCGCGGCGTGGGCGTAGTCCTGGGCCGGGCGGTCCTCGAAGGCGACGGAGGTGTAGGCCTCGCGCACCACCTCGGCCAGTTCGCCGCCAAAGCTCGGCTCGACGCGAGCTGAGACCTCGTTCAGCCCCGGCAAGTCCATCGGCCGCTGCGTCGGCGGCGTCCAGCCGCCCTCGCGCCAGGCCGAGAAACCCGCTGGCGACGGCCCAGGCTGGTACCCCGGGAACGGGCTCTGCTGGGCGCGGATGCTGTCCAGCGCCTGGGTCGCCACGGTGGTCGAGGCGCGGTGGCCGGCGCCGGCGAGCGCATGACGCAGGGCTCCGACGATCAGGCCACGCACCAGGGCCGGATCGCGGAAGCGCACCTCGGCCTTGGCGGGGTGGACGTTGACGTCGACCTCGGACGTGTCGAGCGTGACGTACAGCGCCGCCGTCGGGTGACGGTCCCGCGCCAGGAAGTCCGCATAGGCCGCGCGCAGGGCGCCTTGCAGCAGGCGGTCGCGCACCGGCCGGCCGTTGACGAACAGGTACTGGTGGGCGGCGTTGCCCCTGTTGTAGGTCGGCAGGCCGGCGAACCCCGACAGCCGCACGCCGTCGCGCACCTGGTCGATCTCGATGGCGTTGTCCTGGAAGTCGCGGCCCAGCACGGCGGCCAGGCGCGCCAGACGCCCCTGCGGACCCGGATGCTCCGGCGGCAGGCGCAGCACCCGACGCCCGTCGATGTCCAGCGAGAAGCCGACGCTCTCATTGGCCATGGCCTGGCGCTTGAGCTCCTCGGTGATCGCCAGGGACTCGGCGCGCTCGGACTTCATGAACTTCAGGCGCGCGGGCGTGGCGTAGAAGAGGTCGCGGACCTCGATCCGCGCCCCGTGCGGGCCGGGGAAGGCGGCCGGCGCGACGTCGCCGACGCTGCCGCCCTCGACCAGGATCGAGTGGGCGTCGGCCGCCCCCTTGGCGCGCGAGCTGATCGTCAGCCGGGCCACCGAGCCGATCGACGGCAAGGCCTCGCCCCGGAAGCCCATGGTGTGGATGCGCAACAGGTCCCAGAGGCCGTCCTCGTCAGGGGCCAGCTTGGAGGTCGCGTGGCGCTCGATGGCGACGGGCAGTTCCTCGGCCGACAGGCCGCAGCCGTCGTCGGCGACGAGGATACGGGTCAGGCCGCCGCCGTGGGCCTCGACCTCGATCCGCGTCGCGCCGGCGTCGATAGCGTTGTCGACCAGTTCCTTGATCGCGCTCGCGGGCCGTTCGACCACCTCGCCGGCGGCGATGCGGTTGACGGTTTCGGGCGGCAGGCGACGGATAGGCATGGACACGGACTTTCACGAGGCAGGCCGGAGCCGAAGCTCCAGCATTGCAACTCCTTAAGTTGACCGGGCGGACCGATCGGCCAACGACAGGGAGATCGCGGAGTTTATCTCGATTCCGCCGCCGTTCGAGGAAGACAGATAGTGACCCTTCGCCGTTTCGCCGCCACAGGCCTTGTCCTTTCGCTGCTTTGCGGGGGCTCAGCCTTGGCTCAGGCGAAAAACGAGGTCTCGATCCACCAGACCGCGCCCGTCGCCCTCACGCCCGTCGACCCCAACGCCAACCTGGTCGAGGAACTGATCGTCAACGCCCGCGTGCCGGGCCCGGCTTGGTGGAAGGTCACCGACGCCGACACCACGGTCTATGTCCTGGGCGTGCCGGCCCTGGTGCCGTCGAAGACCAAGGCCGAGGAGAGCGTGCTGCGCCGCCGCCTCGACGGGGCCAATGTGCTGATCATGGGCCAGGAGGCCGACATCAGCATCGTCCGCATCATCGGCCTGGCCGTGGGCGGCCGGAAGCTGTTCATCGTGAAGCAGCCGATGCGCCAGACCCTGCCCGCCGATCTGCGCGAGCGGCTGGACGCCCGGCTGAAGATCATGAAGGAAAAGCCGGACGCGATGGACGACATCAAGCCCGCCTTCGCCGGCTTCCTGGTCGGCAACAGCCAGGACGGCGGCGACGTCTCGATCAGTCTGGGCGGGGTCACCGACCGCGTCCGCCAGATCGCCAAGAGCAAGGACGTCGCCAAGCATCCGCGCATCCAGAACCTGTCCGACTACAGCCTGGTCGACGCCATCAAGGCCCTGGCTAACGCGCCCCAGCCGCTGCAGGAGCTGTGCCTGGACGCCGGCCTGCGCCAGGCCGAGAACGGCCAGGGCGGGATCCAGGTCACGGCCGAGCGCTGGGCCCAGGGCCAGGTGCGTGAAGTGGTCTCGGCCGATCGCGGCTTCCAGCGCTGCCTGGACTCCACGCCCTCGATCGCCCGCGAGCTGCGCCAGGGCCGCGACGAGGCGGTCGACGCCATCGCCAAGGCTCTGCAGAAGCCCGGCAAGGCCGTGGCGGTGATCGAGCTGCGTTCGCTGCTGGCCCAGGACGGGGTGCTGGATCAGCTGCGCGCCAAGGGCTTCACCGTGGTCACGCCGGGGGATTGACGCGCGCGCCGCAACCACCGAGCTTGACTTGAGGTTGAGCGGAGGGGCGGATGAAAGCGGCTTTGATGGCGGTCTTGGCGATCCTGGCGACGCCGCTGACGGCGTTCGCCCAGAACGAGCCGAACATGGTGGAGGCGCTGGTCGTCAACGCCAGTACGCCCGGGCCGGCCTGGTGGAGTGTCTCGAAGGGCGACGCCAAGGTCTGGGTGCTGGGCCTGACGAGCGGCGGCTTTCGCGACGATGACCGTTGGGACACCAAGGTCTTTGAGCGACGGTTGGGTAGGGGCGGCCGGCTGATCCACGCGGAAACGTCGCCGATGGCGCGCATGACCCACGAGGAGATGACGACGAGCCGGCGTTGGGTGGAAAAGCTGAACTCGGAAGATCTCGAGCGTTTCGCGCGCGCCATGGACATCACGCGCGCCGACCAGGCCGCCATGGTCTCGTCGACGCCGAATGCCGCGGCGCTTCAACTGGGCTATGTGGCCTTTCCGCCAAGGCTGTCGCCCAAGCTGCGCCTGATGATGCGGGCCAAGGCGCTGGACGCCAGGACCGCCCCGGTCGGTGAGAGCCTGGCCTGGCCCTTCCGCGTGTCGCTGAAGGAGGCCTCGATGGACGACTTCACCTGTCTGAATTCGGTCACCCGGATGGTCACCCAGCCGGAGGCGATGCGCGCCAATGCCGAGGCCTGGATGAGGGGCGATATCCGTCACCTGGTCCGGGGCAAGATGGCCTATGATCCGTGCCAGAGCAGCCTTCCCAAGCTCAATGCGGCCTTCCTGCGCCAGGACGACGCCCTCGCCGCCGCGATCGCCGAGACCCTGGATGCTGGCCAGAACGCCGTCGCGCTGGTCGATCTTGTGCCGCTGCTGCGTCAGCAAGGCGTGCTGGACCAGCTTCGGTCGCGCGGCTACGTCGTCCGCACCCCGGCCCAGCTGGACGAGGACTGAAACGAAAACGGCCCGGAACCGCGAGGTCCCGGGCCGTTCGATTGTCTCGGCGTGTCGAGCCCTAGAGGCCCGGCAGCTTGATGCCGGTCTTCTTCTCGCGGCTGATGACCACGCCACCGGCGCCCACCAGCTTCTTCAGACGGGCTTCCTCGGCGGCGGCGTCGACCTCGGTCGGGGCGTTGGCGCCCGACTCGGCGGCGGTGGCCACGTTCGTCGTCTTGGGCTGGCCCTTCTTCCAGAACATCACCTTGCTGGCGAAGCTCTCGTCCTTGTGGGCCAGGTCGCCGTTCTCGTCGTCGACCACGAAGCGGATCAGCGGATCGGCCTTGTCGGTGCCGGCGCGGGCGACCAGCAGCTTTTCACCTTCCGAACGGCCGGCGGCGTTGCTCTGGCCGATCAGGGCGGCGCGAGCGGCGCTTTCCGGCTGCAGTTCCTGCGGACGCGGCTCGCCGGGCGCCGGCGGGCGCAGGGCGTAGTCCGGCGGCACGGCCAGAGGGGCCTTGCTGACGACGCGGAATTCGTCGGGAACCACCTTGTTCATGCCCAGGGCTTTCTGGGTCGAGGTGCAGCCGGCCATGCCGATGGCGGCAACGGCGGTCAGGGCGCTCACGGTCGCGACCCGATTGAAACTCATCAAACCATGCTCCAGCAGGCCGACCCCCGGCCCAAATTTTGGACGCTCTCGATACGACATCCTCGCCCGGGCGCCAATCTCCCACGCGAATGCGGCGTCATTCAGTCTCGCCTTGGCGGCCCTAACTACTCGGCGGGCTCAGCAAGTTTCTTCTCGCCGTACAGGAAACTGTCGATCAGCAGCAGCGCCACGCCGATGTTGATCCCCGAGTCGGCGACGTTGAAAACCCACGGGAAGTTCAGGCGCGAGACGTCGATGAAGTCGACGACATAGCCGTACAGCACCCGGTCGATCAGGTTGTTGCCGATCGCCGCGCCGATGATCATGCCCACGCCGATGGCCGGCAGCAGCTTGGCGGACTTGCGGACCCACCACGACAGGCCGACCACCACGAGAATCGAAAAGCCGATCAGCAGCCAGCGACCCCAGTCGTGGTCCTTCAGCAGGCCAAAGCTCATGCCGTAGTTATGGACCATGGTCAGGTAGAGCGGGCCGACGGCGTGCACGGAGGCGCCTTGCTCGCGGCCGAGCAGGCCGAGGATCCAGAGCTTGGAGATCTGGTCCAGCACCAGGGTGGCGGCGGCGACGGCGTAGGCGGTCCAGCCGAGGCGGGTGATCGATTTCATTCCGTTACCTAAGCCACGTTCCTAAAACTTGTCATCCCGGCCGTAGCGCAGCGGAGAGCCGGGACCCAGGGGCACCGCGTTGCGCCGGCCCCTGGGTCCCGGACAGCCTCTGCGAGGCTTCCGGGATGACAAGGAGGGTTAGGCGGTCGCGTGCGTCGCGTCCCAGTACGCCACAGCTTCAGCGTCGCGAAGGCTAAGCTCCGGATAGCGGGGATCGGTTCCGACTTCCGGCAGGATCCGCCACGAGCGGGCGCACTTGTTGCCGTCGGCCAGCTTGGGATCCACCGACACGCCCTTGACCTCGTCGGTCGTGAACGCGCCGCCTTCACCGGCGACCAGGCTGGCGGCCGACGTGCGGAACACCTCGGCGGCGTCCAGGCCGTCGAAGGCGGCCAGCAGGTCGGCGTCGGCGACGTGGACGACCGGAGCCGCCTCCAGCGCCGAGCCGATGCGCTTTTCGCGGCGCTCGACTTCCAGGGCGCCGGTCACCACCGACATCACCGTCTCGACCTTGGTCCAGCGCGCGGCCTCGGCGTCGTTCCGCCATTCCGCCGGCGTTTCCGGGATCACCCGCAGGCTGTTGGAGCCGGCGTCGGGGAAGCGCGTCTGCCACGCCTCTTCCATGGTGAAGCTGGTCAGCGGCGACAGCCAGATGGTCAGGCGCTCGAAGACGTAGTCCAGCACCGTGCGATAGGCGCGGCGGCGCAGGGCCGTCGGCGCGTCGCAATAGAGGCTGTCCTTGCGGATGTCGAAGAACAGGGTCGACAGGTCGCCCTGGCAGAACTCGATCAGCGGCCGGACCACGTCGCTGAAGCGATAGGCCTCATAGGCGGCGCGCACGTCGCGATCCAGCTCCCACAGGCGGTGCAGAATGTACTTCTCCAGCGGCGGGAAGTCGGCGTAGTCGGTGACCCGTTCGGCCTCGTCGAAGCCGGCCAGGGCGCCCAGCAGGTAGCGCGTGGTGTTGCGCAGCTTGCGATAGGCGTCGGTGGTGGTGGCCAGGATCGTCTTGCCGATCCGCTGGTCTTCCGAATAGTCGACCATCGCCGCCCACAGACGGAGGATCTCGGCGCCGCTTTCCTTGGTGACCGACTGCGGCTCGACGGTGTTGCCCTTGGACTTGGACATCTTCTCGCCGTTCTCGTCCTGGGTGAACCCGTGGGTGAGAACCGCCTTGTAGGGCGCGCGGCCGCGAGTGCCGCAGCCTTCGAGCAGGCTGGACTGGAACCAGCCGCGATGCTGGTCCGAGCCTTCCAGATAGAGGTCGGCCGGCCAGTGGCTGTCGTCGCGGCCTTCGATCGTGAAGGCGTGGGTGCAGCCGCTATCGAACCAGACATCCAGGATGTCGCCGACCTTCTCGAACTGGGCGGCGTCATAGGCCTCGCCCAGGAAGTCGGCGTCGGGGCGCGAGAACCAGGCGTCTGCGCCGCCCTCGCGGATGGCCGCCAGGATGCGGGCGTTGACGGCCGCGTCCATCAGCGGCGCGCCGGTCTCCTTGTCGATGAACATGGCCAGGGGCGTGCCCCAGGCGCGCTGGCGGCTGACCAGCCAGTCGGGGCGCGTCTCGACCATCGAGCCGATGCGGTTGCGGCCGGCGTCGGGGTGGAAGGCGGTGTCGGCGATGGCCTGGATGGCCGTCTCGCGCAGGGTCTTGCCGCTGTCGAGCGGCTGATCCATGCGGATGAACCACTGCGGGGTGTTGCGGAAGATGATCGGGGCCTTCGAGCGCCAGCTGTGCGGATAGCTGTGCTCGACGCGGCCGCGCGCCAGCAGGTTTCCGGCCTCGATCAGCTTGTCCATGACCGCGCCGTTGGCGGGGCCGAACTTGCCGGCCTTCTTGCCCTCGGTCTCGATGACCTTGAGGCCCGCGAACAGCGGCACATGCGGGAAATAGGCGCCGTCCGGATCGACGGTGTCGGGGATGGAGTCCAGCGCGTAGCCGCTCTTCAGCCACACCAGATAGTCGTCCGCGCCGTGGCCCGGAGCGGTGTGGACGAAGCCGGTGCCGGCGTCGTCGGTCACGTGGTCGCCGGCCAGCAGCGGCACGTCGAAGCCGAAGCCTTCGTCGAACTGGGCCAGCGGATGCGCGCAGACCAGGCCGGTCGGATCGACGGGCTCGACCCGGCGCCAGGTCGCGACCTTGGCGGCCTTGCGCACGTCCTCGGCCAGCTTGTCGGCGATGATCAGGCGGTCGCCGGCCTTGGACCACGGGGCGAACTCGAGGTTCTCCTCCATGGCTTCCACCTCATAGAGGCCATATTCGACCTTGGGGTTGAAGCTGATCGCGCGGTTGGCGGGGATGGTCCACGGCGTGGTGGTCCAGATCACCACACTGGCGTCGTTGGGCGCCAGGCGGAAGACGTTGTCGCCGGCCGCATTGCCCGAGAGCGCGTAGTGCTCCTCGTCATAGACCTTGACCGGGAACTTCACCCAGATCGTGGGGCTGACGTGGTCGTGGTATTCGATCTCGGCGTCGGCCAGGGCCGTGCGCTCGACCGGGCTCCACATCACCGGCTTGGAGCCGCGATAGAGCTGGCCCGAGGCGGCGAACTTGTGGAACTCGGCGACGATCGTGGCTTCCGAGGTGAAGTCCATGGTGGCGTAGCGGTTCCACCAGTCGCCCAGGATGCCCAGGCGCTGGAACTCGGTCTTCTGGGCCTCGACCCAGCCGCCCGCATATTCGCGGCAGCGGGTGCGGAATTCCTCGGCCGGGACCTCGTCCTTGCGGCGGCCCTTGGCCCTGAATTCCTCTTCGATCTTCCACTCGATCGGCAGGCCGTGGCAGTCCCAGCCCGGCACGTAGTCGACGTCGTAGCCCAGGGCGAAGCGCGAGCGGACCACGAAGTCCTTCAGCGTCTTGTTCAGGGCGTGGCCGATGTGGATCGCGCCATTGGCGTAGGGCGGGCCGTCGTGCAGCACGAACAGCGGGGCGCCGTCGGCCTGACGCTTGGCGCGCACGGCGCCGTACAGGCCCTTGGGCGAGAGGGCGGCCCAGCCCTCCAGGATCTCGGGCTCCTTCTTGGGCAGGCCCCCGCGCATCGGGAACGGGGTGTCGGGAAGGAAGACGGTTTCGCGATAGTCGCGGGCGGTCGTGGCGTCGTCGGCCATGGATAGGTGTCCGGCTTTTAGGGTGTCGGAAGAGGGCGGGAAAACCCGGCGCGCGCTGGAGGATCGTCCGGCGGCGTCACGCCGGGCGGATAATTCGCGAAATCTTCCGAACGAAATTCATGGCCAGCGGGATAGCAGAGGGCGGGCCGACGCGCAAAGGCTTCGGCTACGCCCCCGGTTTCCGCAGCTTGGGCGTCACCGTCACGGTCATCAGGCGGGCGTTGCGGATGACCAGGAAGTCGGTGGGCCGGCCGATGCTGTGGTGGTCCAGTGCGCGCAGCAGGTCGTCCAGGCCGGTCAGCACCTGACTGCCGGCCGAGACCAGCAGGTCGCCTTCCTTGATCCCCGCCTTGGCGGCCGGGCCGCCGGTATCGACATGGGCGACATAGACCGCATAGGGCTGGTGCAGGCCGGTGGCCTTGGCCAGGGCCACCGGGATCGGGGCCTGCTGGGCGATCAGGCCGATCGAGCCGCGCCGCACGTGACCGTGCGCCAGCAGTTCGGCGATCACGAAGCGGGCGGTGTTGGCCGCCACCGCGAAGCACAGGCCCTGATAGCCGGCGATGATCGCCGTGGCGATGCCCACGACCTCGCCGGTCGAGTTCACGAGGGGCCCGCCGCTGTTGCCGGGATTGAGCGCCGCGTCGGTCTGGATCAGGTCCTCGACCAGCCGGCCGCGCTCGCCCCGCAAGGAGCGGCCTAGTGCCGAGACGACGCCGGTGGTCACCGTGGCCTCGAAGCCCAGCGGCGCGCCGATGGCGATGACCAGCTGGCCGCGCCGCAACCGCTTGGAGTCGCCCAGCCTAGCCACCGGCAGATCGACGGCCTGGTCGATCTTGATCACGGCCAGATCGGTGTCGGGATCGTCGCCGACGCAGCGGGCGGTGAAGCTGCGGCCCTCGGCGGTGATGACGATGTAGCGGCTGGCGCCCTGGATCACGTGGCTGTTGGTCAGGATCAGGCCGTCAGGGCCGATCGCGAAGCCCGAGCCGACGCCGGACATCCGCGGGTCTTCCAGCATCGGGTGGATGCGCACGACGCTGGGTCCGATGCGCTCGACGGCGCGGACCACGGCGTTGGAATAGGCGTCCAGCAGATCGCCGTCGGGCAGGGCGCAATAGCCGCCCTCGACCTCGACGGCCTTGCCCGTGTCGAACACGAACTGCGCGCCCTCGGGATAGGCCAGAATCTCGTGCGAACGCCGAGCGACAGGCCGCATGGCGCGCGCGAAATGTTGGTACTTGCGCCCCTTGAGCATGCGGTCCCCACCCAGCCGTTAAACAAGGTTAACGGGACCGGGGAGAACGCGAAAGGGTTTCGCTTGCCGCTAGAACCCCGGCGCGACAATCGCCCGCGCTTCCTGCTCGTCGCGGCGGATCTGCTCGATCATCAGCTCCAGGCTGTCGAACTTCAGTTCCGGGCGCAGGAAGGCGATCAGGTCGGTCTCGATGATCTGGCCGTAGAGGTCCTCGTCGAAGTCGAACAGCCAGGTCTCCAGCCGCGTCTCGACGATGCCGGTGGTGGGGTTGTTGCCCAGATTGGCCACGCCAGGCACCTCGCGGCCGTCGGGCAGGCGCGTGCGGGTGGCGTAGACGCCGAGTTTCGGCACCACATAGTCCTCGACCTCGACATTGGCGGTCGGGAAGCCAAGCTGGCGGCCCAACTGCTGGCCCCGGCGGACCACGCCCTCGATGGCGAAGGGGCGACCCAGGATGCGGGCGGCCTGGTCGGGCTGGCCGGCGCGCAGGGCGTCGCGGACGCCGGTCGAGGAGAACTTGTCGCCGTCGCGGCTGGCGACCGGCTCGGCGATCGAGACGGTGAAGCCGTATTCTTCGCCATAGGTCCGCAGCAGGTCGGCGCTGCCCGTGCGGCCCCGGCCGAACGAGATGTCGAAGCCGGCGGCGACGTGCTTCACGCCGAGGCCCTCGACCAGCACCTTTTCGACGAACTCGCGGTCGCCGAAGCTGGCCATCTCGAAGTCGAACGGCAGCAGATACAGCAGGTCGACGCCCAGCCCGGCCAGGGCGCGGGCCTGCTGGGCGTGGGTCATCAGCTTGAAGGCCGGCTCGGTTGGCCGGAACAGGCGGCGCGGGTGCGGGTCGAAGGTGATGACGCCAAGCGGCGCCTTCAGCTCCAGCGCGGCCTTGGCCGCCTGGGCGATCACCTGCTGGTGGCCGCGATGGACGCCATCGAAATTGCCCAGCGCCACGGCGGCGCCGCGCTCGTCGGCGGGGAGGTCCTTCCAGGCGTTGACGGTCTTGAGCGACATCAGGCGGCCTTGCGCGGAACCATGACCACGGCCTCGCCGTCGACCACCGCCTTGCCGTTGACCTTGCAGACGGTGGCGAGGGTGACCTGGGCCTTGGCTTCGTTGATCTCGGAGATGGTGACCACGGCGGTGACCTCGTCGCCGATCTTGACCGGGCGTTTGAACTTCAGCGCCTGCGACAGGTAGATCGCGCCGGGGCCAGGCAGGGTCGTGCCCAGCACGGCCGAGATGTAGCCGGCCGACAGCATGCCGTGGGCGATGCGCTGGCCGAAGCTGGTCGTGGCCGCGTAGTCGGCGTCCAGGTGCACCGGATTGGTGTCGCCGGTCACTTGAGCGAACGCGACGATGTCGGCCTCGCCGACCGTGCGGACCAGCTCGGCCGACTGGCCGACGCTGAGCTCTTCCAGAAACTTGCCCCGCATGACGCTCCCCTTGTTCTTCTTGTTACCAGACCAGATCGCCGATGGCGTGGGTCGCGCCCACGGCCTCGGCGTCGAGCAGGGCCTGGACGGCGTCCGGGATCAGCTGGCCGTCCGGACCGACGGCGGTCTCGCCATGGATGCCCTTGGCGATGAATAGGCAGGCCAGCTTCTGGTCGTGGGCGCCCTTCACGTCGGTGATGACGCCGTCGCCGATGCACAGCACGCGATCGCGATCGACGGGACGGCCCAGCAGCTGCGCGGCCTCGGCCACGGCCAGGTCGTAGATCGCCGCATAGGGCTTGCCGGCCATCACCACCTTGCCGCCCAGGCTCTCATAGAGATCGGCCAGGGCGCCGGCGCAGAAGATCAGGCGATCGCCGCGCTGCACGACGCGGTCGGGATTGGCGCAGATGAAGAGCAGACCCCGGTCGGCGGCGACCTTCAGGCGGTCGCGATAGTCCTCGGGGACCTCGTTCTCGTCGTCATAGAGGCCCGAGCTCAGGATGAAGTCGGCGTCCTCGGGGTTCGCCAGGGTCAGGTCGAAGCCGGCCCACAGCGGACCGTCGCGCTCGGGACCGATCTTCCAGACCTTGGTCCCGGTGTGCGGCGTCAGCAGCGCTCGCGTCGCGTCGCCCGAGGTCACGAACCCCTGCCACGCCGAGCGCGGCACGCCCAGGCTGTCGAGCTGGGCCACCACGTCATACGAGGGACGCGGCGAGTTGGAGATCAGCACCACCGGACCCTTGGTCTCGCCCCAGGTCGTCAGGGCCTGGCAGGCTTCCGGGAAGCTGCGGACCCCGTTGTGGATCACGCCCCAGACGTCGCACAGCACCACGTCGTAGCGGTCGGAAAGGGCGGAAAGGCCGGCGGGGAAGTCCATCATGGATTGGGCGGTAAAGCTCGCAAGGAGGGGCGTCAACTGCGACGCCATCTAGGCATCCACGCCGTCCGCCGCCAGGGCCAGGGTCATCTGCTTGTCCAGCCAGTCGTTCATGCGGGCGTCGATGACCAGGTGAACGCGGTCGGTCTGGCCGCGATTGGCGACGGTGTGGGGATCGGAAAGCCGCAGGTACCAGGTCTCGCCCAGGGCCAGCGGCACGGCGACGCCATTGACCTTGAACTCGACGTCCGGGTTGCTGGTGACGGGGATATGGATCCGCGCCTTGCCGTCCTCGGCGGCCAGGTCGTGGTCGCTGTGCTCCTTGATCACCGAGCCGGGCGTCAGCTTCATCAGCCGCACGCTGGTCAGCGGGCACTGGAACGCGGCCAGGACCGCTTGGAAATAGGGGCAGGCCTCCAGGAGCGGCGTGTCGACATAGTCGGTGCGGATCGGGTCGGAATAGATCATCCGGATCGGATGGGTCTCGCCGGCCAGGCCGCGCAGCGCGACGGCGCTCCAGTCGCCGTCATAGTTCTGGCGGACGAAATGCGAGGTCCAGGTCGTGTCGGTTTCCACCCGCGCGAGGTCCGCGCGCAGCCGGTCCGGATCGAAGGCGAAGGGCAACCGCAAGCGGTCTGGAAAGCGCATGGGTTCAGCTTATGCTGGTCTCTCTCCATGTCACAAGCGACGGACACCGCATGACGCGCGCGCCGCAAGGCCTGATCTTCCACATGTCGCGGTGCGGCTCGACCCTGCTGGTGCGGATGCTGGCGGCGGACCCGGCCAATACGGCGATCAACGAGGATCCGGGCGTCGACCAAGCGGCGCTGAGCGGTGATCCGGCGGCGCTGCGGGCCGCCGCCGCTGCTTTGGCCGGTGACGGGCCGCTGTATCTGAAGCTGGATTGCTGGGCGGCGCGCGAGTTGCCGCTGTACCGGGCGGCGTTTCCGGATACGCCGTGGATCTTCGTCTATCGCGATCCGGTCGAGGTCATGGTCTCCCACGCCCGCCGGCCGGGCAGCCAGATGGTCGGTGACCTGGTCGCTCCGGCCCGTCTGGGACTGGCAGAAATCGGTAACCCGCTGGACCCGGCCTACCACGCCGCCGTGCTGACCGGAGTCTGCGAGGGCGCGCTGGCGCATTGGGACCTCGGCGGCGGCCTGGCTGTCGACTATCGCGACCTGCCCGACGCGCTGTTCGATCGCATCCTGCCGCACTTCGGCGTCAGCCCCGACGACGCGACGGTCGCGCGGATGCGGGAGGCCACGCGTCGCAACGCCAAATATCCCGAACAGACCTTCGCGCAGGATGCGGACGACAAGCGCCGTGAAGCCGGGCCGGCCATCCTCGCGGCCTGCGAAGGGCGGTTGGCCCAGGCTCACACCCGTCTGCGTCAGCTTTCGGAAATCGGCGTTCCGTGACTATCCTCCCCGCCAGACAGGGGAGGGGCCGATGACGATACTGATCCTGGGGCTGGTGCTGTTCCTGGGCATCCACTCGGTGCGAATCCTGGCCGCGCCGTTCCGCGCCGCCCAGATCGCCGCCAATCCGGGGCGCTGGAAGGGGCTCTATTCGCTGGTCTCGGCGGTGGGGCTGGGGCTGATCATCTGGGGCTGGATCCAGTTCCGGCCGCTGGCCCCGCAGCTCTACGACCCGCCGCCCTGGGGGCGTCACGCGACGATGGGCCTGGTGTGGATCGCCTTCGTGCTGATGGCGGGCTCGAACGGGCCGGTCGGGCGGATCAAGGCGACCGTGCGCCATCCGATGCTGCTGGGGACGATCGCCTGGTCGGCGGGACATCTGCTGGCCAATGGGGATCAGGCGTCGGCGTTGCTGTTCGGGAGCTTCCTGGTGTGGGCGATCGTGGACCTGGCTTCGGCGCTGGGACGTGGGGAGCCGGCGCCGGTGGTGACCAAGCCGATCGCGGACGTGATCGCGGTGGTCGCGGGGACGGTGCTGTATCTGGTGTTCCTGCTGTTCCTGCACCGGGTGCTGTTTGGCGTTTCGCCGTTGGGGTGAGGCGCTGAGCGCCCCCTCCGTCACGGCGCGTATCCGCGCCGCGCCACCTCCCCCGCTTCGCAGGGGAGGATAAAGCTCCGTGAAACGGGGGAGGTGGATCGCTGCGGATACGCAGCGAGACGGAGGGGGCGCTCTACGTCGCGTCGTGAAAGATCACGCCCAGGGTCCTTCGACGGCCTGACCTGATCTCACTCACCCCGTGCCGTAGCACTCGCCGGTGCACACCCCGCGTCCCCTCCGCCGGCCGCTCGCGCACCGCGAAGATCACGCCTTCGCCCTGCTTCAGCGGCACAACCTGCGGCGCGCTCTGCTGCCGGGGCCGCTGCTCGACGATCACGAACTCGCCGCCGTCGAAGTCGCGGCCGGGCTCGTCCAGCAGGAACGCCGCCTGGAGCGGGAAGACGTGCTCGCCGTAGAGGTCCTGGTGCAGGCAGTTGTAGTCGCCCGGCCCATAGGTCAGCAGCAGTGGCGTCGGCCGGACCTGCCCGGCCTCACGACACCGCGCCAGCATGTCGTCCAGCGCTTCCGGGAAGCGGCGGTCCTCGCCCAGCCGCTCGGCCCAGGCGTTGGCGATGGTCGACAGCGGGCCGTAGAGACCCTGCCGGAGTCGCTGGACGACGTCCGGCAGGGGATAGCTGAAGTACTTGTACTCGCCGCGCCCGAAGCCGTGGCGGGCCATGACCACCCGGCTGCGAAAGCCGGCGTCCTGCGGGTACAGGTCGGCGATGGCCGCGCAGGTCTCGGGCTTCAGGATCGGGCCGGTCAGGGCCCAGCCGCGCGCGTCGAGTTCGGCGGTGATGCGGGTCCAGTCGAGAGTCACGCCGCCTCGCGGGCCAGCAGGGCCGCCTTGCGCTCGACGCCCCAGCGGTAGCCGGACAGGCCGCCGTCGGCGCGGACCACGCGGTGGCAGGGCGTGATCACCGCCAGCGGATTGGCCCCGCAGGCCTGGGCCACGGCGCGTGAAGCGGTGGGCCGGCCGATGGCCTTGGCGATGTCGGCATAGGAGGCGGTCTGGCCGGCCGGGATCTCGCGCAGGGCGGCCCAGACGGCCTTCTGCAGGTCGGTGCCCTGGGCGTCGATCGGCAGGTTTGCCGCGTGGTCCGGGTGATTGACGAGATTGGCCACCGCCTTCAGGTCCGCCGCCAGGCCTTCGTCATCCGGCACGATGCGGGCGTGCTTGAAGCGCTTCTCCAGGTCCGCCCTCAGGGCCTCGACGTCGTCGCCCAGGGTGACCAGGCGCAGACCGGCGTCGGAGCGGGCGACCAAAGCGAGGCCCAGGCTGGTCGGGGTGACGCCCCAGCGCAGGGTCTCGCGGTTGAGGTCGGGCTTGCAGCGCAGGCAGGCGCGCAGGCCGGCGGCGCGGGCCTGTTCGCGGGTGTCGTAGAAGGCGACGTTCTTGCGCAGCGGGCGGCCGCCGCAGCTGGCGACGCAATAGACGCCGGTGGTGCGCACGCCGATATAGAAGGCGCCTTCGGTGGCGCGGTCCTTGGCGCGCATGGCGTCCCAGCGCGCGTCGTCGGTGAGATAGGTCGGAGCAGTCATCGGTAGGTCTCCTTTCGTGGGGAGACCATGCGTCAGACCGCGCGCCGGATCATTCCGATGCTTGCGGCCGGGCGCCCAAACCTGTCAGCAGTCTTACCAGCCGACCGCGCGACGGCGCAGGGCCCCGCGCATGAAGTCCTGCGGCGGTTCGGCCTCGGCCAGGACGGCGTCACGGATGGCGCGCGGCTCGCCGAACAGGTGACCCTGGCCATAGCCGATATCCAGGTCGAGGATGTCGACGATCTGCTTCTCGGCCTCGACCTTCTCGACGATGACCTCGATGCCGTAGCGGCGGGTCAGGGCGGCGAAGTCGCTGGCGTTCAGGTCGGGCAGCGAGGCGATGACCAGCTTGCCGTCCTGCTCTTCCAGCTGGTCCAGCATCATCTGGGCGCCGACCTTGATGTAGCGCACGTCGGCGCGGGCCAGGTCCTGGAAGTCCAGGTCCAGGTCGTTGACCTTGTCGAGGCTGAAGCTGAAGCCCAGGCTGGCCAGGCGGGCCATGTGGCGGGCCTCGACCGCGCCACGGCGCTCGAACGCGGCCTGGCCCAGCTCGAAGATCACCGAACCGGCCAGGTCCTTGTTGCCCTGCATGAACTCGAGGAACTGCGGGAAGAAGCTCTCGTCGCCCAGGCTGGCCAGCGAGATGTTGCAGAAGATCCCGACCTTGCGGTCCTGCTTGCCCAGGCGGCGGACGATCTGCACGCAGCGGAACAGCAACAGGTTGTCGATGGCCGTCATCAGGCCTTCCGGCTCGGCCACGGCCAGGTACTCGGCCGGCATCATCACGCGGCCGGTCTCGTCGCGCAGGCGCGAGAAGCTTTCGTAGAAGACGGTCCGGCGCTGGGGCAGGCTGACGATCGGCTGCAGGTAGAGGTCGACGCGGTTCTCGGCGAGAGCGTCCTGCACGACCTGCAGCATGTGGCTGGCCTGCGGGGCGCGCTCGCGGCCCAGGCTGTGGCTACGGGCCGAGGCGGCGGCGACCTGGTGGCTGAGCTGCTGCTCCATCCGGTCGCTCATCTGGGAGATCATGTCTTCCAGCTGGTGGACCTCGGTCGACAGTTCCTCGGTGCGGCGCTGGGCGTCGGCGGCGACCGACTCCACCAGGTCAGACACCCGGGCGTCGACCTTCTCGATCTGGTCCAGGAGGATGGCGTGGGCTTCGCGTACGGTGTCGATGTCGCCGCGCAGGGCGGCGGCCAGGAAGGTCTGGCCCAGCAGGCCGTGGAAGGCGAAGGCCAGTCCCAAGGTGCCGATGAAGGCCGAGACGCCGACAGCCGGGGTCGCGCCCATCCTCCAGAGGAAGAGGGAGACGATCAGAGCCAGACAAAGATAAGCCCCCGTCAGGAGCCCCAGCATCAGCCTACGCATCATTCGCCCATACGAATCGTAAGTCGTAATCAGACCGACCGGCGGTCGAAGAGTCGAATCTATTAACGACCCTGCGCCATTCGGTCCCAACAGCCCTTAAGCAGTCATCATAACCCAAACTACGCGGATCGTTGAATCGACATCGGTGTCTTCGACTGATAATCGTTCGCAATCTAATCGGAGCCATTATGTCCGAAGCGTACGCGTTGTCCTCCCCATTCAACCCAGCCGAGACTCCCGGCGTGCGTCCCCTGGCCACGGCCGGGCGGGGCGATCGCGGCGTGATCGTCAAGGTCACCGGCGTGTCCGGCGCGGACGAGTCCGTGGCCGCCGAGGAACTGGAGCGACGCCTGCTGGAGATGGGCTTCGTGGAGGGCGCGGCCATCGAGGTCCTGCACGAGGGCCTGTTCGGCCGCGATCCGATCGCCGTGCGTGTCGATGACACCCGCGTCGCCCTGCGTCGGCGCGAAGCCGCCGCCGTCACCGTGAAATTCGACGGACATTAAGACCTTGGCCCTAGATACCGCCGTCGCTCCGTCCGACACGACCAAGCCCGTTACCGACACGGCCCGGATCGCCCTCGTGGGCAATCCCAACTCCGGCAAGACCGCGCTGTTCAACGCCCTGACCGGCAGCCGCCAGAAGGTGGCCAACTACGCCGGCGTCACGGTCGAGCGGAAGGAAGGCGTGCTGACCACGCCGTCCGGCCGCCAGATGCGCGTGCTGGACCTGCCCGGCACCTATTCCTTGCGCGCCCGTAGCCCCGACGAGGTCGTCACCCGCGACGCCGTGATCGGCAAGCTGGAGGGCGAGATCGCGCCCGAGGCGCTGATCTGCGTGGCCGACGCCACCAACCTGCGGCTCGTCCTGCGCCTGGTGCTGGAACTGAAGCAGGTGGGCCGCCCGTTCGTGCTGGCCCTTAACATGTTCGACATCGCCCAGCGCCAGGGCCTGCGCATCGACCTGGAGCGCCTCTCCCAGGAGATCGGCGCGCCGATCGTCACCACGGTGGCGACCCGCAAGCGCGGCCTGCCCGAGCTGCTGGACAAGGTCGAGGCGCTGGTCGCGGCCCGCAAGGTCGAGGCCGAGAACGTCTGGCACGAGCCGACGGCGGGCGAGATCCGCGCCGCCCACGCCGAGGCCCAGCGCATCTTCAAGGCGTGCGTGAAGCCGCCCGAGCGTCCGGACACCATCACCGGCAAGATCGACGGCGTGTTGCTGCACCCGGTCGCCGGCCTGCTGATCCTGGTCGCCCTGATGTTCATCATGTTCCAGGCGGTGTTCACCTGGGCCGCCCCGATCATGGACGGCATCGACGCGGCGTTCGCGGCCATCGCCGGCTGGACCAACGCCAACTTGCCGGCCGGCCTGCTGACCAGCTTCGTCGCCGACGGCCTGATCGCCGGCGTCGGCAGCGTGCTGGTGTTCCTGCCGCAGATCCTGATCCTGTTCTTCTTCATCCTGGTGCTGGAAGACAGCGGCTACATGACCCGCGCGGCCTTCCTGCTGGATAAGCTGATGGGGGTGGCGGGCCTGCACGGGCGGGCGTTCATCCCGCTGCTCAGCAGCTTCGCCTGCGCCATCCCGGGGATCATGGCCACGCGGGTGATCGACAACAAGCAGGACCGGCTGACCACGATCCTGATCGCGCCGCTGATGACCTGCTCGGCGCGGATCCCGGTCTACACCCTGATCATCGGCGCCTTCATCCCGCGCGCCAAGGTGTGGGGCGGGCTGTCGCTGCAGGGCCTGGTGATGTTCGGCCTGTTCGCCGCCGGCATTGTCAGCGCCCTAGTGGTGTCGACGGTCATCCGCCGCATCTTCTGGCGGGGCACGGTCGAGCCCTTCATGATGGAGCTGCCGACCTATCGCTGGCCCGAGCCGCGCAACGTCCTGATGAACCTCTGGACCCGCGCCCGCATCTTCCTGAACCGCGCCGGCCGCATCATCCTGCCGCTGATGGTGCTGGTGTGGGTGCTGTCGACCTTCCCCTATCCGCCGGAAGGCGCGACGGGCCCGGCCATCGACTACAGCTTCGCCGGCCGCATCGGCCAGTTCATCGCCCCGATCATGCACCCCATCGGCTTCAACTGGCAGATGACGGTCGCCCTGATCCCGGGCTTCGCCGCGCGTGAAGTCGCCGTGGCCGCCCTGGGCACGGTCTACGCTGTCGGCGGCGAGGGCGACGCGGCGGCAACGACCCTGGGCTCGCTGCTGGCCCACCAGTGGTCGCTGGCCAGCGCCCTGTCGTTCCTGGCCTGGTACATCTTCGCCCCGCAGTGCGCGGCGACGCTGGGCGTGGTCAAGCGCGAGACCAACGGCTGGACCTGGCCGGCCGTGATGTTCGTCTACATGACCTCGCTGGCCTACATCGCCTCGTTCGCGACCTACCACATCGCCGTGGCGATGGGCGCGGGCTAGGCGCTCAGAGCCCCTTCACCCAGGCGAAGACGTCGTCGGGGCGTTCCTGGGCCGACAGGCCTTCCTGGCGCGCGGCCTCGCCGACCTTGCGCAGGCGGCCCGGCGTGACGCCGAACCGCGCCCGGAAGGCGCGGCTGAAATGGGCGTCCGAGCGGAAGCCGTGGTTGTATCCGACCTCGGCCAGGGTCAGCTGCTCGGCGCCGTCCTGCAGGATGACGTCGAAAGCCCGGTCCAGCCGGCGCTGCTGGATGAAGGCGCTGACCCCGCCCGCCGGCTCGAAAACCTTGTAGAGCTGGCTGCGCGAGACGGCGAGGTGGCGGCGCACCGTTTCCGGGGAGAGGTCCGGATCGTCCAGGCGCTGGTTCACGAACTGCTGGCCCGAGATCAGCAGCACCTTCTCCAGCGGCCGCAGATCGGCGCCCATGGGATCGCCGCAGGCCAGGATGAGGCCGCTCAGGAGCGCGGCCGTGGCCTTGGCGACGAGCGGCGCCTCGGCCGGGCTGATCTCCTCGACCGACGCCCAGAGCGTGCGCAGATGCGAGCCGAATATCCGTCCCGTCGGACTGGTCTCCGACATCACGCGGCCATGGAAGTCGAGCCCGGCGGTCTGCGGGTCCAGCAGGTTGCGCGGAACGATCATGTAGAGGGTGCAGTAGTCGGTCCGGCTGGTCAGGTCGGAGGGCCGCGCCATGTCCACGATCCTGATGTCGCCCATGTCGCTGGCGGCCTCGCGGCCATCGTAGTCGGCGCGCCAGTCGGCCTTCTCGAGGTCCAGCACCGCCATGACGGTGTCGGTGGGGTCGGCCATGATGTGGGTCAGCTTCCGCTCGAAGCGCTGGGGCACGCCGACGCATCGCATGATGACCACATGGCCCAGCTGGTAGCCTTCCAGCCGATTGTGGAACGCCGTCTCGGGCGACAGCAGCGTCACCTCGAAGAGATGCGCGCAGGCCTTGCGGTACTGTTCGACGGCGTCGGGCTGCTCGCGGGCGTCCAGCACCCATAGATCCCGATTCAGACGCTCACTCACGCGGAAGCCTCGACCAACGGCCGAGACTCATCCCGGCGAAAACCCCAGAGCAATAGAATGTGGATCGTCGGTCAATGACAGAGCCGCGACGCCGCGCGAGAACAAGGGGCATGTCGCGCGCCGGTGGGGTATTGGCGCGCCTTGTCCTGGCCTCCGTGCGGAATCAGGGAGGCTGTGGGGGCGGATCGTCGGCGCGTATCCTGATCGCGCCGACGATACGTCTGGACCCTTAGCGGGTGGGAACCGGCACTTCGCCGCGATAGTCGTAGAAGCCGCGGCCGGTCTTCTTGCCCAGCCAGCCGGCCTCGACATACTTCACCAGCAGCGGGCAGGGGCGGTACTTGCTGTCGGCCAGGCCTTCGTAGAGCACGTTCATGATGCTCAGCACGGTGTCCAGACCGATGAAGTCGCCCAGCTCCAGCGGGCCCATCGGATGGTTGGCGCCCAGCTTCATCGCCGTGTCGATGGCGTCGACGGTGCCGACCCCTTCGTACAGGGTGTAGATCGCCTCGTTGATCATCGGCACCAGCACGCGGTTGACGATGAAGGCGGGGAAGTCCTCGGCGTTGCTGGTGATCTTGCCCAGCGACTGGGCGAAGGACACGGCGCGCTCGTAGGTCGGGACGTCCGTGGCGATGCCGCGGATGATCTCCACCAGTTTCATCAGCGGCACCGGGTTCATGAAGTGCAGGCCGATGAAGCGCTCGGGACGGTCGGTGACCGAGGCCAGGCGCGTGATCGAGATGGACGAGGTGTTCGAGGCCAGGATGGTGTCGGCGCCCAGGTGCGGCTGCAGGCTGCGGAAGATCGACTTCTTGATCTCCTCGTTCTCGGTCGCCGCCTCGATGGCCAGGTCCGTGGCGCCGATGGCCTCCAGGCTCTCGGCCGGCGAGATGCGGGCCAGGGCCGTCTTCATGGCCTCGTCGTCGATGATGCCGCGGCCGACCTGGCGCGCCATGTTCTTCTCGATCAGGGCCAGGCCCGCGTCGATCCGCTCGCGCGAGACGTCGTGAAGGCGCACGTCATAGCCGCCCAGGGCGACGACATGCGCGATGCCCGACCCCATCTGGCCGGCGCCGATGATGCCGACCGTCTTGATTTCACTCATAAAAGCCAAGCCTTCGCTTGATGTCGCGCCAGGCTTACGCGCCCGGGCCTTTGGATATGCCGACTTTTCTAGCACGAGAAACCCCGCGCTCGCCAAGGCTTTGCTGCGATGCAGCGCGAGCGGCGCCGCAAAGCCTTGCAGCGGTTGGGCTTACGGCGCGTCAGTTCTGGGGCGGATAGGGGTGAGCGGTCCCATTCGGGTCTTCGACCGACCCGTCGTCGACATAGGTCGGGCCGACCGGAACCTTGCCGTGGCCGCCGGGGATGTCGAGCACATAGGTCGGCTGGGCCAGGCCCGAGACCGTCCCGCGCAGGGCTTTCATGATCGCCTGGCCCTCGGCCAGGGTCGTGCGCAGGTGGGCCGTGCCCGGGGCGTGGTCGCCGTGGTGCAGGTAGTAGGGCCGGATCCGCAGCTCGACGAAGGTCCGCATCAGCTCGCCCAGCACCTGCGCGTCGTCATTGACGCCGCGCAGCAGTACGGTCTGGCTCAGCATCGGGATGCCCGCATCGATGATCCGGGCGCAGGCGGCGCGGGCCGCCGGGGTCAGCTCGCGGGCGTGGTTGGCGTGCAGGGCGACATAGACGGTCTTGGTCGTGCGCTTGAGGGCGGCGACGAGGTCGTCGGTCACGGCCGCCGGATCGACGGCCGGCACGCGGGTGTGGAAGCGGACGATCCGGACGTGCGGGATGGCTTCCAGCCGGTCCATCAGGTCGGCCAGACGGCGGGGCGACAGCACGAACGGGTCGCCGCCGGTGACGATGACCTCCCAGATCTCCGGGCGGCCGGCGATATAGGCGAAGGCGGCGTCCAACTGGGCGGGCGACAGGTTCGACAGGCCCTCGGGCCCGACCATCTCGCGGCGGAAGCAGAACCGGCAATAGACCGCGCAAGTGTGGGTCGGCTTCAGCAGCACCCGGTCGGGGTAGCGATGCACGATTCCATCCACAGGGCTGTGGATATCGTCGCCGATCGGATCGCCGCTCTCACCGGGGCTGGCGACCAGCTCCTCGGAGGAAGGGATGAACTGCCGGGCGATCGGATCATTGGCGTTGGCCGGATCGATCAGCTCGGCCATCGCCGGCGTGATCGCCACCGCATAGCGCGCCGCCACCGCCTCCAGCGCCGGCAGGCGCTCGGGCGGGACCAGCCCGGCCTCGGTCAGCGACCGGGCGTCTCGGAGGGTCTTGGTGACGGGAGCCATGAGGCGCGGGGATATGCGGGATTTCCGGGGCGGAGGCAAATTACGGGTCTGTTCAACTCTGGCCCTTAACCCTGTTTCGGAAGGGGAGAGGACCATCGTGACCCAGGAGCGCAACATCGTCCCGCTGGCCGCGGCGCTGCTGATGGCGGTGGTCATGCTGTTCGCGCCACAGGTGCTGAACGACGGCGACACCTACTGGCACATGGCCACGGGCGAGTGGATCCTGGCCCACGGCCGGGTCCCCGACCACGACGTCTTCTCCTACACGCAAGCCGGCCGCCCCTGGGTGGCGCACGAGTGGCTGTCCGAGGCGCTGATGGCGCTGGCGGCGCGCGCCGCGGGCTGGACCGGGGTGACGGCGCTGTTCTCGGTAGCCGTCGGCGGTGCGACCTGGCTGCTGGTCCGGCGGCTAGCTCTGAGCCTGGGCGGTCTGACCCTGATCACGACGACCGTGCTGGCTCTGGCCTGCATGAGCGGCAGCCTGCTGGTGCGGCCGCACCTCTTCATGCTGCCGATGCTGCTGATCTGGACGATCGAGATGCTGGCGGCCCGCGATGAGGACCGCGCGCCGCGCCTGTGGTTCGCGCCGCTGATGATCCTGTGGGCCAACCTGCACGGCAGCTGGGTGTTCGGCTTCGTGGTCGCCGGAGCGTTCGGGCTGGAAGCCCTGGCCGCGCCGGGCGCCGACCGCCTGAAGGTGCTGCGTGGCTGGGGCCTGTTCGGGTTGGCGAGCCTGGCCTGCGCCGCGATCACCCCGCATGGGCCGGCGGCGCTGCTGTTCCCGTTCCAGGTGACCAGCATGGCGGTGCTGCCGCACATCACCGAGTGGCGGGCCGAGGATTTCTCACACGTCTCGACCTTCGCCATGGTGCTGCTGGCGACCCTGTTCGTCTGCCTGGGCCGGGGCGTGAAGGTCCCGACCTTCCGGCTGTTGCTGCTGCTCGCCTTGCTGCTGATGGGCCTGCAGCACGTCCGCCACCAGCTGGTGCTGGCCGCCATCGCGCCGCTGCTGCTGGCCGGGCCCTTGGCCGAAGCGCTGGGGCATGAGTCCGCGAAACCCAAGCTCTCCCGCGCCCTGTTGGCCGGCTTCGGCGTCGCCTGCGTCCTGCTGCTGGGCGTACGTCTGGCCTTGCCGCTGCAGCGCGTCGACGGCCTCAACAGCCCGGTGACCGCGATCGACAGTGTGCCCGCCGACCTCAAGGCGAAGCCGGTCCTGAACGGCTACAGCCTGGGCGGCTACCTCATCTACAAGGGCGTGAAGCCCTTCATCGACGGCCGCGCCGACATGTACGGCGACGCCTTCAGCGCCCGCTACTTCACGGCCGTCGAGCCCGACCCCGTCGCTCTGCGCAAGCTCTTGGCAGACTACCACGTCGCCTGGACGATCTTCACGCCGGACGACCCGGTGGTGACCCTGCTGGACAAGGACCCGGCCTGGCGACGGATCCACGCGGACCCGTACGCGGTGGTCCATCAGCGGGTGAACTAGCTCTCAGCCACCGGCGTCCAGACCACGTCCTCGATCCGGCGGGCGCCGGTGGCCAGCAGGACCAGACGGTCGAAGCCCAGGGCCGAGCCGGAGGCTTCCGGCATGTGCTCCAAAGCCGCCAGGAAGTCCTCGTCGATCGGATAGCGCTCGCCGTAGATGCGGGCCTTCTCGTCCATCTCGATCATGAACCGGCGGCGCTGTTCGGCCGGGTCGGTCAGTTCGCCGAAGGCGTTGGCCAGCTCGACGCCGCAGGCATAGAGCTCGAACCGTTCGGCCACGCGCGGATCGGCGTCCTTCGGGCGGGCCAGGGCCGCTTCCGAGATCGGGTATTCGCACAGCACCGTGGCCCGGCCTTCGCCCAGGCGGGGCTCGACCTTCTCGACGATGATGCGGCTGAAGACGTCGGCCCAGCCGTCGTCGTCGGCCACCCGGATACCGGCCGCGCGGGCGGCGGCGGCCAGGGCGTCGCGGTCGGTCGAGCCATCCGGAGCGACGCTGGCCAGCAGATCGACACCGGCGTGGCGCTGGAAGGCCTCGGCCACCGACAGCCGCTCGGGCTCGGCGAAGGGGTCACAAGCCATGCCCCGGAAATCGAAGCGCTTGGTCCCCGCCGTCTCGGCCGCCAGGGCCAGCAGGGTCGCGCAGTCGTCCATCAAGGTCTGGTACGGCGCGCCGGCCCGGTACCACTCCAGCATCGTGAATTCCGGATGGTGCAGCGGCCCGCGCTCGCGGTTGCGCCACACCTTGCCCAGGCTGAAGATCTTCTCCTCGCCCGCCGCCAGCAGCTTCTTGCAGGCGAACTCCGGCGAGGTGTGCAGGTAGAGCGGACTGGCCTCACCCGAGATCGTCAGGGCCTCCGTCGCGTAGGCATGCAGGTGCGCCTCGTTGCCCGGCGAGACCTGCAAGGCGGCCGCCTCGACCTCCTCGAAGCCCTCGGCCTCGAACCAGGCGCGGAAGGCCTTGGTGATGCGGTTGCGGGCCAGCAGGAACGGGCGGCGGTCGGCGTGGACGTCGCGGCGCCACCAAGTCGTCGAAGGTGAGGGCAAGGGCTAACAACCGAAGAGACTGGAGATTTCGGCCCGATCGCTATACGAGGGCGCTCACGGATCAATAGCACGATAGCGCCCGCGGCCTCGCGCGCGCTTTCATCCAAGGAACGTAACTACGTGAAGGTCGCAGCCAGCTCGCTCCGCAAAGGCGCCGTCGTCGACATGGACGGCAAGCTCTATGTCGTCCTGACGGTCGACAACATCCACCCGGGCAAGGGCACGCCGGTGACCCAGCTGAACATGCGCCGCATCTCGGACGGCGTGAAGGTTTCGGAACGCTACCGCACGACCGAGCAGGTCGAGCGCGCCTTCGTCGACCAGCGCAACCACACCTTCCTGTACCAGGACGGCGACGGCTTCCACTTCATGAACCCGGAAAGCTTCGACCAGCTCGTCGCGACCGAAGAAGTGATCGGCGACGCCGCGCCCTACCTGCAAGAGAACATGACGGTGCAGCTGTCGACGCACAACGACGTGCCGATCGCCATCGAACTGCCGCGCACCGTGATCCTCGAGATCGTCGAGACCGAACCGTCGGTGAAGGGCCAGACCGCCTCGTCGTCGTACAAGCCGGCCATCCTCAGCAACGGCGTCCGCACCACCGTGCCGCCGTACATCTCGGTCGGCACCCGCGTGATCATCCTGACGGAAGACAACAGCTATCAGGAACGCGCCAAGGACTAAGGTTCTTCGGCAGCTCCGAAACGACGAAGGCCCGGTGGTTTCCCACCGGGCCTTTTTCTTGGTCCGCCCTCGTCCTTCGACAGGCTCAGGATGAGGACTACTGTTAGGGCCGCTCAGTCGGAAACCTCACCCTGAGCTTGTCGAAGGGCGAGGTTTCCGGTGCTCGGCTTTAGAAATCAGCCGACAGTGTCAGGTAGCCCATGCGCGGCGGTTGCGGGAAGGCGCCGTAGCCGCCCGAGTTGCCGGTCACGGTGGCCGTCGAGACGCCCTTCTTGTCGAACAGGTTCGTCACGTTGCCCGTCAGGCGCAGGCCCTTCACGAAGCCCTTGTCCGTCATGTCGAAGGTGTAGCCGGCCTGCAGGTCGACCAGCATCATCGACTTGACCGACATGTCGTTCAGGTAGGTGACGTAGCGCTTGCCGACATAGTCGCCGCTGATCTGGGCGTCGAAGGCGCCGTAGTTGAAGCGGGCGATCGTCTTGTTCAGCCACTTGGGCATCAGCGGCACGTACTTGCCGCCGGTGGCGACCGTGACCGGCGTCGAGACGCCGCCGACGATGGTCGTGCCCGACTGGTAGTCCTGATCGTACTTGGACTCGTTGTACGACAGGGCGTTGTAGAGCTGGAAGTGCGAGCCGAACTTCAGGGTGCCGGCGACGTCGATACCCTTGGTCGTCACGCCGCCGACGTTGGCCAGGATGGCGGGCGCCGGGTTGATGAAGTTGAACGGCGCGATGTTCAGCAGGCGGTTGCTGAACTTCACATTGTAGGCGTTGATCTGGCCATCGACGCCCGTGATCGGACCCCAGGCCACGTCGCGACGCGTGCGCAGACCGGCTTCATACGTCCACGAGGTTTCCGGCTTCACTGTCGTCTTGAAGAGATCGAAGGCGGCCTGGGTGCCCAGGCTCCAGGCCGAGAAGCCGTAGAAGCCGCTGCCGGCGCCGTACGGGATGAACTGGCGCATGTTCTGCTGGACGTTGACGAAGACCTGGTCGTTCTCGCTGACATCCCAAAGCAGGCCGGCCTGCGGCAGGAACCACTTGTTCGAGGTGATGCTGCCGGTCGGATAGTGGACCGGCACGGCCGTCGTCGGCAGGTTCACCTGGTTGATCGGGAACTTGCCGGTGGCGTCCTGCAGGCTCGACTTGAAGCCGGCTTGCAGCAGCAGCTGCGGGGTGATCCGCCACTGGTCCTGCAGGTGCAGCTGGATGTCGTTGGTGAAGAACTCGGCGGCGTACTGCACCAGGGCCTTCTTGCCGCGCGGCACGTCGTACGGCGTCAGGTCGTTGTTTTCGGCCGTGAAGGGGTACCAGGCGCGCTGCTGGGTCGGTTCGTTGTGTTCGAACCAGACGCCGCCCTTGATCTGGTGATCGCCCAGGGTCCACTCGACCGTCGAAATCGCGCCCGGACGGTTGATGTGGTACTCGGTGGTGCGCACTTCGTTGCCGCTGCCGCCGAACAGGTTGACCAGGTTCTGCAGGCTGCCGGTGCTGGTCGGCGAGCCGCCGACGATCAGGTTCGGATAGTAGGCGGCGAACAGCGCGGGCAGGCCGGCGTTGTTGACCGGGCCGGCGACGATGCCGCGGCCGAAATTGTAGTGGAAATAGACCTGGTTGCTCCAGGTGAAGCCCTCGACCGGGGTCCAGTCGTACTTCACGTACGACAGGATGTCCTCGCGCTGGGCGGCGCTGAAGCAGTTCGAGAAGTTGTTGCCCTGGGCCGGATTGGGCGTGCCCGGGCCGCCCGTCAGGGTGCTCGTGCAGGCCGCCAGGTTCGGATACAGGAACGGGCGGCTATAGGGCGTGAAGCCGGCCGCCGCGGCGGTCTGCTGGTTGCCGAAGGCGGTGGCGTCTTCGTTCGGCTCAACCTTCATCTGCCAGTCGGCGTAGAAGGTGAACTTGCCGTGCTCGCCTTCCTTGACGATCTTCAGGTTCACCTGGTGGCCGCGCTGGTGGCCTTCGAAGTCCCAGGCCTTGGCGTCCTGGCGCAGGTACGAGATGTAGCTGCGGAAGCCGTTGCCCAGATCGCCGCTGTCGAGACGCACGAAGGTGCGGCTGGCGTCGTGGCTGCCCACGGTCTGGCGGATGTTGAGGCCGCGCTCGGCCGACGGGTCGCGGCTGAAGGTTTCGATGGCGCCGCCCAGGTTGCTGGTCGAGGCCACGCCCAGCGAGCCGGCGCCCGACGACAGGGTCACGCGGCTGACGTTTTCACTGGTGACGGCGCGCGAGACCGACAGGCCGTTGTAGTTGCCGTACTGCTGGTCGCCCAACGGCACGCCGTCCATGGTGAAGCCCAGTTGCTGGGTCGAGAAGCCGTGGACGAACAGCGACAGGTTCTGCTCGTTGTTGCCCCACGGATCGGCGGTCCGATAGACGACGCCGGGCAGGAACTGGATGGCCTTCAGCGGGCTGGCGCCGGGCAGGACGCGCTGGATCTGCTGGGCTTCCATGGCCACGGCCGAGCGCGTCTCGCGCTGGCTGGTGATGATGACCTGCTCGACGCTGGTCGATTCGGTTTCGGCCGGAGCCGGCGCGGCGGCCGTCTCGGCGGCGTGCGCGCTAGTGGCCAGCAGGGCCAGCATGGCCGCCCCGCACCAGAGTCCGGTCTGGCGCTTAGAAGTCTTGGTATTCTGCATTGTCCCCTATCCCCACCAAAGGATGCGATGGGGCGGGGATAGGGACGCCTCAAGACGGCTCGGCGACAGAAGTACGACGCTCGCGTGATGGTGGCGCCGGCGCCACAGTGCTCCAGAGTTTAGAGGCCGATCGCCTCCAGTTGGGCGACGGACATGGCGTCCAGCTGGGCGGCGGTCAGCTTGTTGACCTGGGCTCGCGATAGGCCGCTGAGCTGGTTGGGGCTGAAGGCGGCGATCTGTTCGCTGGTGAAGCCCGAGATCTGGCTGGGCATGATCTGGCCGATCTGCGTGCCGTTGAGGCTGCGGATCGCCACCGCCGGCAGCTGGCCGACCTGGGTGGTGGTCAGGGCCCCCAGCTGGGCGCCGGACAGGCGGGCCAGGCCCTCGGCCCCGAACGCCGTCAGCTGCTCGCCCGAGAAGCCGCGCACCTGGGTCGCCGAGAGGCTGCCGAACTGGTCGTCGCTCATGCCGTTCACCGCCGGCAGCGACAGGGCGCTGATCTGGGTGTTGGTCAGGGCGGCGATCTGGGTCTTGTTGAACTCGCCGATGTCGACAGGCGTCAGGCCGCGCACCTGCACCGGGGTCAGGGCCGAGATCTGGCCGGCCGACAGCGCCGCCACCTGGGTGACGCTCAGGGCCGAGATGTCGGCGGCCGAGAAGCCTTCCAGCTGGCCCGCGCCCAGGGCGCCGATCTGGGTGGCGGTGAACTCGCCGATGTCGGCGGGGCTGAACTGCTCGATCTGGCTGGTCGTCAGGCCGCGCACCTGGCTGGTGGTCAGGCGGGCGAACTGGGTGGCGTCGAGGGCCGAGAGGATCTCGCCCCGCACCGCGCCCATCTGGGTCCCGGACAGCACGGCGACCTGGGTGGTGGTCAGCGCGCCGAAGGCGTTGGCGTCCAGGCTGGCCACCTGGGTCGTCGACAGGCCGGTGATCTGGGTCGTGGTCAGGCTGGCAAGGCGCGTCGCGCCCAGCGCCGCGAAGGCCTGGGTCGACAGAGAGCCCAGCTGGGTCGGGTTCAGGTTGGCGACCTCGGTCGAGGTCAGGCCGGCGATGAAGGTGGGCGACAGGCCCGCCATCTGGGTGGCGCTCAGGGTCGGCAGGCGGCCCTGGAACACGCTCTCGGGCAAGGTGGCCAGCTGGGTCGGGGTCAGGCCCGCGAACTGGGCCGACGACAGGTCGGCGATCTGGGTGGTGGTGAGGCTGTCGATATTGGTCGTCGACAGCGCGCCCAGCTGCGAAGCGGTCAGGCTGTCGACCTGGGTGGTGGACAGCTCGCCGAAGTCGGTGGTCGACAGGCTGCCGATCTGGGTGGTGCTGAGGTTCTGGATCTGGGACGTCGACAGGCGCGCGACCTGGGTGGCGGTCAGGGCGGCGAAGGCCGTCGGCGTCAGGGCCGACAGGAAGGCGCCGGACAGGCTGCCGACCTGGGTCACGGCCAGGGCGGCCAACTGCTCGCCGACCATGGTGCCGGCCTGGGTGGTCGACAGGCCGGCCAGCTGGGCCGAGGTGAAGCCGGCCACCTGGGTGGCGCTGAGCGCGGGCAGGGCGTCGGGCGCCAGGGCGCCGACCTGGACCGAGCTGAGCGCCGCCAGCTGGGTGGCCGACAAGCCGCCGACCTGGGTCGATTGCAGGGCCGAGATCTGCGACGGGGCCAGGGCCCGGACCTGGTTGGTGCTGAGCGCGGCCAGCTGCGTGGGGCTGAGGACCGAGACGTCGGTCGCCGACAGGCCGGCCAGCTGCGAGGCGGCGATCGAGCCCACCTGGGTGGCGCTGAACTCGCCCATGTCCTCGGACGCCAGGCCGCGCAGCTGAGTAGCGGTCAGGCCGCCGATCTGGGTGGTGGTCAGGTTCGCCACGTGGGTGGCGTCCAGGGCCGAGAAGGCGGTGGCCGAGAAGCCGCCGATCTGGCTGGCGGTCAGCAGGGACAGACGATCGGTGGCGATCGACGCCACCGCCGTTCCGTTCAGGCCGGCCAGCTGGCTGGGACGCAGGCCAACCCACTGGGTGGTGCTGAGATAGCCGAGGTCGGTGGCGTCCAGGCCCGACAGCTGGGTGGCGTTCAGCCCCTGGATCTGGGTGACGGCCAGGCCGGCCCACTGGCTGGCGTTGAGGTTGCCGATCAGCTCGGGCGTCAGGGACGCGATCTGCACGCCGGTCAGCGCCGCGATCTGGGTCGGGGCCAGGACGCTGAACATCGTCGTGGCGAAGCCCTTGAGCTGCGTCGACGTCAGGCCGCGCACCTGGGCGGTGGTCAGCTGGCGCAGGCTGTCGGCGTTCAGCCGGCCCAGATTGGTAACCGACAGCTGCCCCAGCTGGCTAGCCGACAGGCTGGCCATCTGGGTGGCGTTGAGGCTTGAGGCGATGTCGGACGGCAGGTTGGCCATCTGGTCGGCCGTCAGGCCGCGCAGCTGGTTGGCGCCCAGGGCCGCGATCTGGGTGGCGCTGAGGCTGTCCAGCATCGTCGTCGACATCTTGGCGACCTGGGTGCTGCCCAGGCTGCTGATCGCCGTGGTCGACAGATGCGGGACCAGGACGCCGACCTGATTGCCGTCCAGGGCGCCGATCTGGGTGGTGTTCAGCTCGCCGACGTCCTCGTCCGTCAGGCCCTTCAGCTGGGTCGTCGTCAGGCCGCGCATCTGGTTGATGTTCAGGCGGGCCGCCTGGGTGGCGTCCAGGGCCGACAGCGCCTCGGGCGTCAGGCCGCCGATCTGGGTGGCGCTGAGCGCGGCCACCTCGGTGGGGGTCAGGCGGCCGATGTCGGTGGGCGTCAGCACCTTCATCTGGGTGGCCGTGACGCCCTTCAGCTGCAGGCTGGTCAGGGAGGCGACGCTGCGCAGGGTCGCGAACTGCGTCCCCGACAGGGCGCCGATCTGGTCGAAGGTCAGGGCCGCGACCTGGGCGGTCGTCAGGGCCGCGATGTCGCTGGTCGACAGGGCCTTCAGCTGCAGCGGCTGCAGGGCCTTGATCTGGGTCGGGGTGAACTCGGCGAAGTCCTCGTCCGACAGCGCCGCCAGCCGCTCGGGCGGCAGTTCGCGGATCTGGGCGGCGGTGAAGGCCTTCAACTGGGCGCGGGTGAACTCGTTGAAGTCGTCGCCGCTCAGGGCCTTCAGCTGCGCGGGCAGCAGGCGGGCGATCTGGGCGGCGCTGAGCGCGCCCACCTGGGTGGCGTCGAGGCTGGCGAAGGCGGTGGCCGACAGGCCGCCGATCGCCACCGGATCCATCGCGGCCAGCAGCTCGGGACGCAGGGCGTCGATGTCTGTCACCGACAGGCCGCCGGTGTGGTTGCCGCTCAGGCCGCTGATCTGGTTCGGCCGCAGCTGGTTCAGGAAGTCGGCGCCGGCCTTGCCGATCTCCGCCGACGACAGGCTGCGGATCTGGGTCGCGGTCAGCACGCCGACCCGCTCGGGACCCAGGGCCTTCAGCTGCGTGGCGTTGAGGGCCGACAGTTGCAGGGCGCTGACGCCGGCCCATTGCTCGGGCGTGGTCTTGGCGATCATCTCGGCGCTCAGGCCCTTGATGGTCGGCACCGACAGGCCCGCGAACTGGGCGGGGCTGAACTCGGCGAACTGCTCGGGCGACAGGCCCGCGATCTGGGTCTGGGTCAGGCCGCCCATCTGCACGGCGCTGAGGGCCGAGAGCTGCTCGTTGCTGAACTCGCCGATGTCGGACGCGGGCAGCAGGCGCAGCTGGCCGGTGGTCAGGGACCGCACCTGGGCCAGGGACAGGCTCTGGACCTGCTCGCGCGACAGGGACGAGACGGCGGCGGACGACAGGGACGCCACCTGGGCCAGGGACATATCGTCCAGCGCGTCGGTGGAGAGCCGCGACACCGTCGTGGCCGACAGAGCCTGCACCTGCGAGTTGTTCAGCAGCTTCAGCTGGTCGCCGCTGAAGGTGACGCCCGCCGACAGGCGCGGCAGCTGGGCCGTGGTCAGGGCCGACAGCTGGGTCTTGTCGAACTTGGCCAGCTGCGCGGCGGTCAGGCCGCTCATCGCGGTGGCCGAGATCGCCGCCACCTGGGCCTTGGTCAGCTTGGCGAACTCGGACGGCGGTGCGTCGGCCAGGGCAGCGGCGCTCAGCGTCGCGATGCGGGACGCGGGGAGGCTGGAGAGGCTCTCGGAAACGCCGGCGACCATCGCTACTCCACGAACTCAACACGCCCCCGAAAGGCGCCGCCGGTGCGATTGCACGAATCGCCAGTCCACTTTAGGTGGAAAAGTGTACAGTTTAAACTATATTTCCAACTCTAGCGTAGCGCGTCAAGCCGTCGACCAGGGCGTCGAACACCAGACGGACCCGGCGGACGTCCTTCAGGTCCTCGTGGGTGACGACAAAAGTCTCCAGATCGAAGGCGAAGGTGTCGGCCATCACCCGCTCCAGCATCGGGTCGCGAGCGGCCAGGCCGACCTGGCAAATCCCCAGCCCTAGCCCCGCCCGGATCGCCTGCAGCTGGGCCACGTCGTTGTCGGTGCGGAAGGCGAAGTCCTCGACGCGCAGGTCCAGGCCCATGGCCTTCACGGCGCGCACGCCGATGGTCTCGCTCTCATAGCCGATCAGCGGCATGCGGCGCGCCTCGTCCATCGTCGTGGGCCGGCCCCAGGCGTCCAGCACGCGCTTGTGGGCGAACATGCCCAGGCTGACGTTGCCGATCCGCTTGGCGACCAGCGCCTCCTGGGTGGGACGGACCATGCGCACGGCGATGTCGGCCTCGCGGCGCAGCAGATCCTCGCTGCGGTTGGTCAAAGCGAGCTCGAACACCAGGCCCGGATGGGTCTCGCGCAGGTCGGCCAGCATGGCCGGCAGCACCTCCATGCCGATCACCTCGCTGGCGGTGATCCGCACCACGCCCGAGGCCGCCCCCGCCTCGGCCGAGGCCGCGCGGGCCAAGGAAGCGGCGGCCAGGGCCATGGCCCGGGCGTGCTGGGCCAGGTCCTTGCCCAAGGCGGTCGGCGTCAGACCCGAGGGCGAGCGGGTGAACAGGGCCACGCCCAGTTGGGCCTCCAGGTCCTCGATCCGCCGGCGCACCGTGGGCTGGGCCGCGCCCAGCTGGCGGGCGGCCGCCGACAGGCTGCCGGTGTCGATCACGGCCAGGAAGGCGCGCTGGCGTTCCCAATCGATGGCGGAGGGGAGGTCGAAGCTCATCTATTTTTGATAAGCTGATCGATCATTCTCGGCAATTTCTATCGAAGTCACCGCACCGCATCTTCCGGTCATCGCAATTCACGGAGACGCCCGATGACCACCTCCCCCCAAAGCGCCACTGGCCGCATCGCTCTCGTCCTCGGCGCCAATGGCGGCGTGGGCGGCGAGACCGCCGCCGCCTTGGTCCGCCACGGCTGGACCGTCCGCGCCCTGGTCCGCGACCCGAGTAAGGCCACGCGCTCGGACCTGGAATACGTGCAAGGCGACGTCATGGACCGCGCCGCCGTGGTCGCCGCCGCCCAAGGCGCGTCGATCATCGTCCACGCCGTCAACCCGCCCGGCTATCGCGGTTGGAAGCAGTTGGTCCTGCCGATGATCGACAATTCGATCGCCGCCGCCCGCGCCAGCGGCGCTCGGATCCTGCTGCCCGGCACGATCTACAACTACGATCCCGCCGCCCACGCCCTGATCGACGAGACCACGCCGCAGCGCGCCTACACCCGCAAGGGCAAGATCCGCGTCGAGATGGAGGCCCGCCTGGAAGCCGCCGCCGCCAGCGGTGTCCGTTCCGTGATCCTCCGCGCCGGCGACTATTTCGGCCCGCGCTCGACCCTGAACAGCTGGTTCGCCTCGGGCCTGGTCACGCCCGGCAAGCCGGTGAAGTCCATCCTCTATCCGGGCGACAGGGATGTCGGGCACGCCTGGGCCTATCTGCCCGACGTCGGCGAGACCTTCGCCCGCCTGGGCGACCGCGAGGCCGAGCTGCCGGCCTTCGCCCGCTTCCACTTCGACGGCCAGTGGGACGCCGACGGGACCGTCATGGTCCGCGCCATCGCCCGCGCCGCCGGCCACAAGCGCGCCAACGTCCGCCGCCTGCCCTGGGGCCTGCTGCCGCTGGCCGCGCCGTTCAGCGAGACCCTGCGCGAACTGCTCGAGATGAAACCCTTCTGGCAGGACCCCGTCCGCCTCGACAACCGCCGCCTGGTCGCCTTCCTCGGCGAGGAGCCCCGCACGCCCTTGGACGTGGCGGTGGCGGCGACGATGCGGGGACTGGAGGTGCCGGTGGTGGAAAGCGCGCCGATGCTGCGACTGGCGGCCTAGTCCTCGGCGATCGAGTGGATCACCCGCGCGGGATTGCCGCCGACCAGCGTGTTCGGCGGCACGTCCCGAGTCACGACCGAGCCGGCCGCCACCACCGAGTTCTCGCCCACCGTCACCCCGCCGATGATCGTTACATTGGCGGCGATCCAGACATTGGCTTCGATCCGGATCGGCGCGGCGGTCACCCCGTCGCGCCGCCGCGAGGGCTCGATCGGGTGGCCGGAGGTGATCAGGCTGACATTGGGTCCGATCATCACATCGTCGCCGATCTCGACCCCGCCCAGGTCGTAGATCGTGCAGTTCTGGTTGATGAACACGTTGCGCCCGACGCGGATGTCCGGCCCGCCGGTCGTGTAGAGTGGCGGGATCAGCAGGAAGGTCTCGTCGACCGGCTGCTGGATCAATTCGGCGAACAGGGCGCGGACTTCGCCGGCCTCGTTGAAGGTCAGCCGGTTCAGCGCGGCGGTGATCGTCGCGGCCCGCTTCAGCTTGGCGGTCATGGCCGCCGACTCCGGCGTCCGCCTGGCGATGAACTGGCTGTGTGGCATCCGAGACCTCCGTGGAGAATCGAGTCTACCGCGCCCGTTCGCCCTCGGTCTCCTTCAGGAACCAGTCTCTGAGCTTCAGCAGCCGGGGCAGCTTGGGGTTCTCGGCCCGCCAGACGAAGTTGTGGCCGGTCTCGACCTCGACCTGGCCGGGGAGGGGGCGGACCAGGCGGCCGTCTTCCAGGTCACGCTTGGCGTAACCGCTGCGGGCCAAAGCAAAGCCCAGGCCTTGCGCGGCGGCGTCCAGCATCATGGCCGAGTTGTCAAAGCCCAGGGCCGGCGACAGCACGGGCGCCTCGACGCCCATGGCCCGAAACCAGGTCGACCACGGCAGGTCGGTGTGGCGCAGCAGCGGGGCGCTCACCAGGTCCTCGGGCTTGTCGATCGGGTGGCGCGCCAGCAGGGCGGGGCTGCAGACCGGGAACATCACCTCGTCGATCAGTCGCACCGCCTCGGTGCCCGGCCAGGGGCCCGTGCCGAACCGCAGGGCCACGTCCGAGCCGTCGGTCGACAGGTCGGCCAGGCGGTCCTCGACGCGGATGGTCAGGTCGAGCTCGCCGGTCTCGGCGGTCAGGCGGGCCAGTTGGGTGACCAGCCAGCGGGTGGCGAAGGCCGTGCCGGTCGAGACCACGATCGGACCGCTGGCCGCGCGGCGGGCGATGTCGACGCCTTCACGCAGGCTGGCCATCGCCTCGCCGACCCGGGCCGCCAGGGCCGCGCCGGTGGGCGTCGGCTCCATCTGGTTGCCGCGCCGGGCGAACAGCTGGACTCCCAACTCCTCTTCCAGCTTGCGGACCTGCTGGCTGACCGCGCCATGGGTCACGAACAGTTCGTCGGCCGCCCGGCTGTAGGACCGATGGCGGGCGGCGGCCTCCAGGGCGACCAGGGACGAGAAGGGCGGCAGGCGCATGGTTGGGTGGCCTGGTTGTTAGCCAGGCTCACAACTTCCCGCAATTAGCATCGTTCGTAAAGCACCGCTGGCTTTGGCATGGTCCTGATCGCGGCGCCGCACTGCCCCACACGATTTCAAAGGACGAAGACGATGAAGACCCTGCTTCTGGCGGGCGCGATGGTGCTCGCCCTGGCCACCGGCGCCGTGCGCGATCCCAGCTCCCTGGCCGACCCCAACGCCCCATGGGCCCGCATCATCCACACCGCGCGGTGAGCGGCGCTCACATGACCAGCTCAACAAGAAAGGCCCGGAGTTTCCTCCGGGCCTTTCCGCTATTCAGAAGCCTGTAGAGGCTGGGCTTACTTCCCGGCCGCCGTCAGGGCGTCCATCAGTTCCGGCACGGCCGTCTTGTAGTCGGCGACCAGGCCGAAATCGGCCACCTGGAAGATCGGCGCGTCGGCGTCCTTGTTGATCGCGACGATCACCTTGGAGTCCTTCATGCCGGCCAAGTGCTGGATGGCGCCCGAGATGCCGATGGCGACATAGAGCTGCGGCGCCACGACCTTGCCGGTCTGGCCGACCTGGTAGTCGTTCGGGGCGTAGCCGGCGTCGACGGCCGCGCGCGAGGCGCCGACGGCGGCGCCCAGCTTGTCGGCCAGCGGCTCGATCACGCGCTGGAACTCCTCGGCCGAACCCATGGCGCGACCGCCCGAGACGACGATCTTGGCCGCGGCCAGTTCCGGACGGTCCGACTTGACCATCTCTTCGCTGACGAAGCGGGTCTGCTGCGCGTCCGCGCCGCCCACGGTTTCCACCGAGGCGCTGCCGCCTTCACCCGCCGCCGGGAAGGCGGTCGGACGGACGGTGATCACCTTCTTGGCGTCCGACGACTGGACGGTCTCCAGCGCGTTGCCGGCATAGATCGGGCGCGTGAAGGTGTCGGCCGAGACGACCTCGACGATGTCGGAGATCGGGGCGACGTCCAGCTTGGCGGCGACGCGCGGCGCGAAGTTCTTGCCGCCCGAGGTGGCCGGAACCAGGATCGCGTCGTAATTGCCGGCCAGGGCGAGAACCGCGTCGGCCTGGGCTTCGGCGATCCCGTGACCCAGGGCGTCGGACTCGGCCAACAGGACCTTGCGGACGCCGGCGATCTTGGCGGCGGCGTCGGCGACGCCCTTGGCGCCCTTGCCCAGGACCAGCACGTCCACGTCGCCCGAGATCTTCAGGGCGGCGGTGACGACCTTGTGGGTGCCGTCGCGCAGGTGCGCGTTGTCGTTATCAGCGACGACGAGAACAGCCATTACAGCACCCCCGCGGTGTTGAGCTTGGAGACCAGATCGGCGGCGGTTTCGACCTTGATGCCGGCCGAACGCTTGGCCGGCTCGGTGACCTTGATCACCTTCAGGCGCGGCGCGATGTCGACCCCGTAGTCGGCGACCGTCTTGCTGACGATCTCCTTCTTCTTGGCCTTCATGATGTTGGGCAGAGACGCGTAGCGCGGCTCGTTCAGGCGCAGGTCGGCGGTGACGATGGCCGGCAGGTCGACGTCGAGGGTCTGCAGGCCGCCGTCGACTTCACGGGTGACCTTGGCGCTGGTCGCCGAGACCTCGAGGGCCGAGGCGTAGGTGGCCTGCGGCCAGCCCAGCAGGGCCGACAGCATCTGGCCGACGGCGTTGTTGTCGCCGTCGATCGCCTGCTTGCCCATCAGGACCAGGTTGGGGTTCTCTTCAGCCACGACGGCCGCCAGCAGCTTGGCCACGGCCAGCGGCTCGGGATCGGCGTCGGTGGTGATCAGGACGCCGCGGTCGCCGCCCATGGCCAGCGCCGTGCGGATCGTTTCCTGGGCTTGCGCCGGACCGATGCTGACGATGACGACCTCGGTCGCCACGCCTTTTTCCTTGAGACGCACGGCTTCTTCGACCGCGATCTCGCAGAAGGGGTTCATCGACATCTTGACGTTGGCAAGGTCGACACCAGTCTGGTCCGCCTTCACGCGGGCCTTGACGTTGTAATCGATAACCCGTTTGACCGGGACTAGGACCTTCATCGGTTTCCACCGCCTCCAGGCTGTTTTTTATCCATGCTTGGCCTCCGACTTACCGCTTGTGCGGCGCAATGCAAGTTTCCCTTTGCGTAAGCGTAATGCGTAAGTGGGGCTATCGTTCAAACAGTTGTACGATTTCCTTGGCTTCGTGGCGGGACGGCGCTGTTCGCGCCAATTCCCTTACGCGCGGAAAGACGGTAAGGGGCGCCCATGAACAAGACTTTCACCCGCCTGAAGTACATCTTCCTGGGCCTGTTCGTGCTGCTGAGCGGCGCCGCCCTGACTTACCACGTCGTCTGGGTGTGGCCGAAGGAGAAGTGCGAGCAGCAGGGCCGTCCCTGGGCGGGCAAGTGGCTGAAGTGCGGGCGGGTCTATTCGATCGAGACCCTGACGCGCCGCCCGCTGAACGTGCCGCCGATCAATGGGGAGAAGCCGGCTGCTCCGGCGACGCCTCCGGCCGCTCCGGAAAAGAAGTAGGCCCTAGCGGGTCGCGCCCGGCTTCCAGAGCACGTCGGCCTTGCCCTTGTCGTTGCTCCAGCGCGCGGCGACGAACAGCAAGTCCGACAGCCGGTTCAGGTACTTGATCGCCGGCTTGCCGATGATCTCGCCGTCCATCTCCGACAGCGCCACGCAGGTCCGTTCGGCCCGGCGGCAGACGGTGCGCGCCACGTGCAGGGCGGCCGCCGCCGGCGACCCGGCGGGGAGCACGAACGACGTCAGGGGACTCATCTCGCCGTTCAGCAGGTCGATCTCCTGCTCCAGCCGCTCGACCTGGCCGTCGAGGATGCGCAGCGGCTCCCACTCCGGCTTGCCGTGCTGCTCGGGGGTGGCGAGGTCCGCGCCCAGGTCGAAGAGGTCGTTCTGGATCCGCTCCAGCATGGCGTCGAGCGTCGCATCATGCGCCGTGTGCTGTCGCGCCACGCCGATCGTGGCGTTGGTCTCGTCGACCCCGCCATAGGCTTCCACCCGCAGCGAGGCCTTGCTGACCGGCGCGCCGGTGGCCAGGCGCGTCGAGCCGCCGTCCCCCGTGCGGGTATAGATGCGATTAAGCGTGACCATACGTCGCGGACTCCCGTTCGACGAAGCAGTCTACCTACGCGCCACCACGCCGCCACCAGAACGCGGCGGCCACCAGCACGATGATGGCGATGAACTGCAAGAGCACGCGCAGGCGCATCAGCTTGTTGGAGTAGGAGCGGCCGAAGTCGCCCCCGCGGAACAGGGCGTAAAGGCCCGCGCCGAGGGCGATCAGCACGGCGCCCAGGGCGATCGGGACGAGGAAATCGAACAGGTGGCTCATGGGCGCGGAGAATAAAGCTTCGCGGCACACCGCGCCATAGAGGCCGGAGCCGTAAGGGCGGTGGCGCGTTGACCCGCCTTAAAGCGGCGACTCGGTTCGATGACCACTGTCCGTTGAGTCAATTCGCCGAACCTGTTCGTTGAGCGCATTTGTCGCAGTGACGCTTTGAGAGCGCTCCCATATCTATGCCGTACGCCTTCGTTCGGCGATTTTAGTTCGTTTTCGCGGTTGCAAAGCTCTTCCCCTAGCGTTATTGCGCCCGCTTCCTATTTTACAGTGCGCGTTCGTTGAACATGATCAACCTCCCCCACCGCGGATCGTTCAACGCCTTTCACTCACCCCAGCGGGGGTAGGAGTTAACTGCAATGGCCCAGAGCGCTCTGCTCTCGACCAACGCTGCGCTTTCCGCGTCCGATCGCGAAGAAGCCATGGCCGAAGTCCGCCAACTGATCACCGACCTGCGCGACGCCGCGCAGGATGGCCGCCAGCTGGCCCGTCGTTACGCCGACGTCCTTCAGAACGTCGTCGATGAGTACTGCATTGAATTCGAGAAGCGGGCCGAAGCCGCTCTCGCCCGCCTGGAGGCCGCCGCATGAGCTTTGTGTCCGTAAACATCGAGTCCGCCACCGACTCTCCGGTGAAGCTGACTCGCCGGGCCCTGGCCAAGCAGCGCACGCGTGAACGCGTCCTGGCCGCCGCTCGCCAGCTGTTCAGCGAGCGCGGCTACGAAGGCGCCACGATCCGTGACATCGCCCAGGCCGCCGGCATGTCGACCGGCGCCGTGTTCGCCAGCTTCGCCGACAAGTCGGAACTCTTCGAAGAGATCCTGACCGCCGACTACGAAGTCATCTACGCCCAGATGGTCCAGGCCGCGCGCAACGCCAAGACGATCGACGAGGCCCTGCTGGGCCTGTTCGCGATCGGCTACGGCTTCCACGTCGAGCAACTGCCGCTGCTGCGCGCCAGCATCGCGGTGTCGTGGACCCGTTCGGAAGCCGCCGAGCGTCGCGCCCGCGCCGACATCAAGCACATCTTCCGTCTGATCGCCGACGCCCTGCAGCGCGGCATCGATCAAGGCCAGTTGAAGGCCGATATCGACGGCAAGCTCTTGGCTGAAATGACCTGGGACGTGTATGTCGCCAACTATCGCCGCGCCGTCTATGACGGCTGGTCGGTGGAAGCTCTGCTAGCGCGTCTTTCGGATCAACTGAAAGTCATCTTCGCAGGCGCTCGCGCCTGACGAACGAAACTGGGCGCTCCGTTCGGGGGAACGGAGCGCCTTTGTAACAACGACGCTAGCGTGTTCGAGGGGGACGTGCGTGGGCGTAAGAGATGATCAGAAGGCGGCGACCCGGGAACGGGTGCTTGAGGCCGCCAGGGATCTCTTCAATGAGGTCGGCTACGAGGAGACCACCATCCGCGCCATCGCGGAACGGGCTGGGGTCTCGGTCGGTAGCGTGTTCACCACCTTCGCCTCCAAGGCCGAGGTGCTGAGCCATGTCATGAATCACCGGCTGGCCGAGCTCTATGGCGAGTTCGACCGGGTGGTGCCGTTCCTGCGCGGCAGTACGGCCGACAAGCTGTGCTCGATCTTCGCGATCCACTACGAGTTCGAGACCCGGCGGGTGAAGCTGTTCCTCGCCCACGTCGCGGCCTCGTACAATCCGAACAACGATCCGGGCGTCACGCCCTATGGCCGCAATCCGCGCCTGAACCAGATGCTGCTCGACATCCTGGACGAGGGCGTGCGCAAGGGCGAGGTGCGCGGCGATCTTGATCTGCAGCTGGCCGTCGACACTCTGAAGGCCTCGTACGCCTGGAACTACCGCATGGCCGCGGCGGCCGGCGGGAACATGCCGGCGGCCGAGATGTCGGCGGTGATGGACAAGCAGATCGGCATGATCGCCGAAGGCTGGAAACCGCGCTGAACGCCGTAAGTCGGACTACGGGCGTACCCAAGACGGGCAACCTTCACGGGGTGTTCTTAAAAATGCAATTTCCAAGAACGTTTTAGTTCTCCACTGTCCTCGTCCAAGGGCGGAGGGGAGAACGCCGCCCCAGTATCGTGGGAGTGTGCGTAGCGTGACGGAAGAGGGGCGTGAAATCCGGCTCGCCGAGGCGGCGAACCTGAGATCACAGGTCAACGAGAAACTGCTGCAGGCTCTTCTGGGTCTGCTGGCCTTGAAGGACGAACACTTCCTGCAGGAGCTGTGCATCGTGTTCGACGCGGCCCAGCAAGGCGAAGGCGCGATCCCGCCGGAGGTCTGGCGCGGCGTCCATCAGCACCTGGGCGCGCTGAAGGCGCTGGCCGTCGCCGACGACGACGACCAGGCCACGCACTAGGGTCTACTGCGGTCCCGCGCCCGGGGCGCCGAAGTCGAAGCCCGGGTCCTTGCGGCCTTTGCCGGTCCCGAAGGTCCAGGCCAGGGTGGCGCGGATCATGCGGGCGTCGGGATCGCGGACGACCAGGCTCTTCAGCGAGGGCGTGTCGATCACCTGCTTCTCGCGGAAGATGCCCAGGGCGTCCTGGACGGTGACCAGCAGCGACAGCTGCTCGTTGACCTTGCGGCGATAGCCCAGATCGACGCCGGCGAACGGCAGGGCGTAGCCCTGCGGCGTCAGGCGCTTGCCGACCATGAAACCGTTGACCTGCAGCAGGTCCTTGGGCGTGGCCTGCCAGCTGAGGCTTGCGCGGCCCTGGGCCGTCGTGCCCGTGCGCTTGTCGGTGAAGCCCAGGTTCGAGCCGTCCAGCTGCGCCCAGAACAGGGTGCTGCTGAGATTGTAGGTCAGGGTCTTCGTCATCTTGCCGTTCAGGACCAGTTCCAGGCCGCCGTTGCGGGTGTTGGCGACATTGGCCTTGGTGGTGACGAAGACGCCGCCGCCCTGGTCGGTGACCACGTCGGTCACGACCTTGTCGTTCTCGCGGTAGAACAGGGTGGCCAGGGCCATGACCGGCGCCTTGCGGTACTGCCAGCCCAGTTCGAACGAGTGGGTCTGCTGGGGTTTGAGGTTCGGATTGCCGATCCGGTAGTTCAGCGGGTCCAGCAGGAACGGCACGGGATTGAGGTCGAACGGCCCGGGGCGCTGCAGGCGCTCGCTGTAGCTGGCGGTCAGCTTCTGCTGGTCGTTCAGCTTGTACGACAGGTGCAGGCTGGGCATCAGCTTGGTGGTGTCGTTGTCGTTCTTGCCGCCGGTCGAGGTCAGATCCAGCTTCGACTGCTCGTAGCGCAGGCCGGCCAGCGCCGTCAGCTTGCCGCCCAGTGGCCGCTCGTAGGTGACGTAGGCTTGGCTGAGCTGCTGCTCGTAGAAGAACTTGTTGGTCAGGCCGGGATCGACGACCAGGCCGCCCAGCGAGCCGCCGCGCAGGCCGACATTGTCATAGACGTTGTCGTCGAACTGCAGGTCGAAACCCATCTTCAGGGTCTGGCCTGGGCCCATCGGCCGGACATAGTCGCCCTTCAAGTCGGTCTGGCGGGTGTCGTAGCCCAGCCGCTGCTGGTCATAGGCGCTGGAGGCCGTCGGCACGGTCGCCGTCGTGTGGCCCGTCCGCGTGCGGTTGTCGTCCGTGACATCGTAGCTGAGCCGCAGCGACAGCTCATGGCCGTCGCCGCCGAACTTGCGGCGCAGGCTGCTGACGATGGCGGCGTTGTCGCGCTGCTGGCGGATGGTCAGGTCGCGGCCATAGGCCTGGATCAGGGCGCCGGTGGCGTTCTCGCGCGTGGTGCCGGCCGTGCTGTCGATCGCCAGGTTGAAGCGCGATAGCCGCGCCTCGCCGCCGATCCGCAGCTTGTCGGAGACATCATAGTCGACCGTGGCCTGGCTGGTGACGCCATCGAAGTCGAAGTCGGTGGTCCCCTTGGTCTCGCTGTCCAGATTGGCCTGCTGGCGGCGCTCGTAGTCTTCCTGGTTGAAGACGTCGCGACGGTAGTTGATGTCGCCCGAGGCCGACAGTTTGCCGGAGTTGTAGCCGATATTGCCCGACAGGCCGTTGCGGCCGTGGTCGCCGCCGGTGACGCGGATCGAGCTGGTGCGGCCCGCGCCCTTGGCCTTCTTGGTGATCAGGTTGATGACGCCGCCGGTGCCGTCGGCGCGGAACTCGGCCGAGGGGTTGGTCATGACCTCGACGCGGTCGATGCGCTCGGCCGGCATCTGCTGCAGCGCCTGGCCGCGGCTGTCGCCGCTGAACAGGCCCGAGGGCTTGCCGTCGATCAGGATGGTGACGTTGGGATCGCCGCGCAGGCTGACCTCGCCCGACACGCTGACCTCGACCGAGGGGACGTTGCGCAGGGCGTCGGCGATGCCGCCCGACTGCGCGCCCAGGTCGCCCGACACGCTGTAGCTACGACGGTCGATCGAGGTGCGCACGGCGGGCGCGTCGGCGGTGATGGTCACGGCGCTGACGCCGTTGGTGGCCTCGGCGGGTTTCTTGGCCGGAGCCTGCGGGGCGGGGGAAGCGGCTGCGGCGGCTTGCGCGGCCAGCGCGATCGAGACGGCGACGATAGACACTTGAACTCCCCCATAAGTCGCTGGCGTCGGCGACGGACTGAGGTAGGATACAGCTGTATTCTCGCGTAGAATACAAATGTAATTTCGGTAATGGAGTGGGCGCATGCGGATTTCCGGCGCCGAGAGCCAGATCATGGAAGCGCTGTGGCGCCAGGGTCCCCTGACGCCCGAGGGCGTGGTCGCCGAGGTCGGCGAGGCCCATGACTGGGCGCCCGGGACGGTGAAGACCCTGATCACCCGCCTCTTGAAGAAGGGCGCCATCGCCGGCGCGCGCGAGGCGGGCGGCTATCTCTATCGGCCGCTGGTGTCGCGTGACGACTACGTGCAGTCCGAGAGCCAGAACCTGGTCGATCGCCTTTTCGGCGGCGAGGTAGCGCCGTTGGTCGCACACTTCGCGCAGCACCGGTCGCTGACGGCTAAGGACGTCAAGCTGCTGAAGGATCTGATCGCGGACATCGAGGACGATGGCTGATCTGTTCACCGACCTGCTGAACCTCAACCTCGCCCTGGCCGTCGCGGTCGCGGCGGTGATGGCCCTGCGCCTGCCGGCGCGGCGATTGTTCGGAGCGCGGGTCGCGTACGGTCTGTGGAGCCTGCCGCTGCTGGCGGGGCTGGCCATGCTGCTGCCGGCGCGGGTGATGACGGTGCGGATCCCGGCGGCGACGGCGACCGAGGCAGGGCCGGCGACGGTTGCGGGCGGAGCGGCTCTGGCCAGTGCGCCGGTCGATATCCGGCCCTATCTGGTGGCGTTGTGGCTGCTGGGCGTGGTCGCCAGCCTGGCCTGGCTGGTCTGGAACCAGGCGCGGTTCGCGCAGGCCGCCAAGGCCGGGAAGGCCGGGCCGGCTGTGGTCGGCGTGCTGCGCCCCCGCGTGGTGGTCCCCGACGATTTCGAAGGCCGCTACACGCCGCGCGAGCGTGAGGTCGTGTTGGCGCACGAGCAGACGCACCTGAAGCGCCGCGACCCGCCGGTCAACGCCCTGGTGGCCGTGGCGACCTGCATCAACTGGTTCAACCCGGCCGTCCATGTGATGGGCCGCTGGCTGCGCATCGACCAGGAGCTGGCCTGCGACGCCGGTGTGGTCGCCGCCTATCCCAAGGCTCGCCGGGCCTATGCCGAGGCCATGCTCAAGACCCAGCTGGCGGCGCGGCCGCTGCCGCTGGGCTGCCACTGGGCGAGCCATCCGCTGGCCCAGCGCGTGAAGCTGTTGTCGCGTCCGACGCCCAGCCGCTTCCGCCGTCTGGCCGGCCTCTACTGCATCGCCCTGCTAGGCCTGGGCGGGGCATCGGCCGTCTGGGCCTCGCGTCCGCCGGAAGTGGTGATGGCGGTCGACCCGCCGCGCTTCGTCGAGGCTCCGCCGGCAGCGCCGCGTCCGCCGCCAGCCCCGGTCGCCCCGCGCGCGCCCAAGGCCTCGCCGCATCGCGCCGTCGTGGCTCCGGCCCAGGTCGCCGTCGCCGAGCCTGTCCTGCAGCCGATCGCCGAGCCGCCGCCCGTCGTGATCCAGCCGCCGATGCAGATGCGCCGCGCCCGATTCGTCTACGCCATCGCCGACCGCTCGCAGGTCCAGCCCGGCTCGGCGGTGCAGGTCGTGGCCAGTGGCGTCGCGCCCGATGGCGGCCTGCTGTGGGCGGACTTCACCGCCTTCGGCTCGCAACGCCTCTACCGCAAGGGCGCCTACGAGCGGGACGGCAGCCGCTATTCGCTGTTCACCAGCGTGGTCCAGCACGGTGGCCACCTGCTGGTCACGGTCAGTCTGGGGCGGAGCTTCCGGCCCGAGCAGACCGCCTCGATCGACCTGCTGCCCAACCAGACCGGCGTCGTGCGCCTGCCGAGCGGCCAGGACATCGTCGTCACCGCCAGCGTCCGCGCCGAGACGCCGGACGAGATCGAGGAAGGCCGCCAGCTGACGGCCTACCAGACGATGTTCGAGGGGATGCGCCGCTCCGAAAGGGGCTAGGCCTCCTTCGCCAGGCGCAGGTCCTGGTAGTCGTAGCTGAAGTCGGCCAGCGGCGAGACCGCCTTGACCAGGCACGAGACGACCTTGCCGTCCTTCAGGTCGAAGGTGAAGAAGGCGTCTTCCTGGGTGCGGTCGTCGAAGACGGTCTTGAAGGTCTCGCCGTCGAAGACCTCCAGCTTGCCCTTCAGCAGCGGGGTCTTGTCGAACGAGACGTGCAGGCCTTGGGTCTTGCCCTTGTCCCCTTTTTTGGGCCCGACCACGCTCACCGTCACCGTGCCGTACCAGGGATCGCGATAGACCCCGGCATAGGCCGCCAGCGGCAGGCTGGGCTTCGCGCCCGACGAGGGCGTCGTGGCCTTGGCCGCGTCCTTGATGGTGTCGGCGTCGTTCTGGGCCTGGACGCGCTTGGACGAGGCGATCCAGTCGAAGTCGCTGCGGCCTTGCAGGCGGTCCGGTCCGCCGTAGCGCATCGAGCGCAGGACCGGGTTCTCCTCGGCGTTGGTCATCACCATGATGCCTGACTTCCGGCCCGGCAGCAGGCCCGTATACGAGATGAAGCCGGCCAGGCCCCCGGTGTGCCACAGCAGCCGCTCGCCGCGGTGGTCCTGGACGAACCAGCCTAGGGCGTAGGCCTGGATCGACGGGCGCGAGGGGTTCTCCGTGATCGGACCATCGCTGGAGGCGGTGATGGTCTGCGGCTTCCACATCTCCTTGGCCGACTCCTCGCTCCACAGCCGCTTGCCGTTCGGCGACTGGCCCAGGCCCAGCTGGACCAGCAGCCACTGGGCGATGTCCTTGGGCGTGGAATTGACCCCGCCGGCCGGACCGGCCGCGTCGAAGCTTGAGTCGAACGGCAGGACGGTCTGGGGGCCCAGGCCGCGCACGGGCGGACCCAGGCGGCAGTGCGGCTGGGCGCGATGGGCCAGGTTGACCAGGGCCGGGCTGGAGACGGTGTCGGCCATGGCCAGCGGCTGGAAGATGCGGGTCTTGATGACCTCTTCCCACTTCTGGCCGGTGACGGTCTCGATCAGCACGCCGGCGGCGACATAGAGCACGTTGTCATAGGCGTAGCCGCCCCGGAACTGGCCGCCGATCGGCAGGTACTTCAGCCCCGCCACGATGTCGGCGCGGGTGTGGGTCGGCGAGGGCCAGATCATCAGGTCGCCGGCGCCCAAGGTCAGGCCGCTGCGGTGGACCAGCAGGTCGCGGACGGTCATCAGCTTGGTGATCACCGGGTCGCTCATCTGGAACGACGGCATGTACTTCGTAACCGGCGCGTCCCAGGCCAGCTTGCCTTCCTCGACCAGCATGGCGATCAGGGCGGCGGTCATGGCCTTGGTGTTGGAGGCGATGCCGAAGGCGGTGTTCTCGTCGACCTTGTCCTGGGTCCCGAGCTTCTTGACGCCATAGCCCTTGGCCAGGGTGACCTTGCCGTTCTCCACCACCGTGACGCCCAGGCCCGGCTGGTCGGGGAAAGCGGCCATGACGTCCTGCGCAAACTTGTCGACGGCCGCGCCGACGGCCCCGGTCTCCTGGGCGAAGGCCCGGTTGCCGAACGCCGCGAGACCTCCCGTCGCCAGAGCCGAGACGAGGGCGGTGCGGCGAGTGGTGGCGAGCATGGAGGCGTCCTTGTTGGGGCGCGAAGCTAAGCCTAGCGTCGGCCTAGGGACAAGCCTCAGTTACCCCCGTCCAGCAGCCTTCTCGCGATCACCTGCGCCTGGATCTCACCGGCGCCCTCGAAGATGTTCAGGATGCGGGCATCGGCGAGCAGGCGGCTGGCCGCGTACTCCATCGCGAAGCCGTTGCCGCCGTGGATCTGCAGCGCGTTGTCCGCCGCCGCCCAGGCGACCCGCGCCGCGATCAGCTTGGCCATGCCGGCCTCCAGATCACACCGCTTGCCTTCGTCCTTCTGGCGGGCGGCGTAATAGGTCAGCTGGCGCACGCCCATGATCTCGGCGGCCATCATGGCCAGCTTGTTGGCCACGCGCGGGAAGTGGAAGATCGCCTGGCCGAACTGCTGGCGATCTAGGGCGTAGCCCAAGCCGGTCTCCAGCGCGGCTTGCGCGACGCCGATGGCGCGGGCGGCGGTCTGGATGCGGGCGCTCTCGAACGTCGCCATCAGCTGCTTGAAGCCCTGGCCCGGGACGCCGCCCAGCAGGTTCTCGGCGGGCACGGTGAAGCCGTCGAAGCCCAGTTCGAACTCCTTCATGCCGCGATAGCCGATCACCCCGATCTCGCCGCCGCTCATGCCGTCGGCGGGAAAGTCGTCGCCCTCGACGCCGCGCGGCTTGGGAGCCAGCAGCATGGAGAGGCCGCGATAGTCGGTGGTGGCCGGGTCGGTGCGGACCAGCAAGGTCATGACGTCGGCGCGGGCGGCGTGGGTGATCCAGGTCTTGTTCCCGGTCACGACGTAGTTGTCGCCGTCCAGCGTCGCCCGTGTGCGCAGCGAGCCCAGATCGCTGCCCGTGTTCGGCTCGGTGAAGACGGCGGTCGGCAGGATCTCGGCGCTGGCGATCTTTGGCAGCCAGTATTCCTTCTGGGCCTCCGTGCCGCCGGTCAGGATCAGTTCGCCGGCGATCTCCGAGCGGGTGGCCAGGGAGCCGACGCCGATCCAGGCGCGAGATAGCTCTTCGGACACCACGCACATGGCGGTCTTGCCCATGCCGCTGCCGCCGAACTCCTCGGGGATGGTCAGGCCGAACACGCCCAGCGCGCCCAGCTCCTCGACCAGCTCGATCGGAATCAGTTCGTCCTTCAGGTGCCATTCGTGGGCGAAGGGCGTGACCTTCTCCTCGGCGAAGGCGTGGAACTGGTCGCGGATCATCTCGAAGGTCTCGTCGAGACCGGTCTGTTCGAGCGTCGGCTTTCCGCGTGCGTCGGCCAGCAACTGGGCGACGCGGGTCTTCACCGCCTGTGTCCCGCCCTCGACCATCAGCTTCATCAGGCCGTTGGAATAGAGCCGGTTCAGCACCGCGCGGTCTTCCACGAGGTGCGCCGGGCGGACGATCTCGCCCTGGTTCATCGGCACGCCGCCGACCAACTGGGCGCAGTATTCGGAGAACAGCAGCTGGGCCAGCAGGGCCTCGATCTCACCGAACTTGCCCTCGTCCTGGAGCCGCTCGGCCCAGCCGGCGACCTGGTTCATCAGCTCGGCATAGGCCGCGTACCAGCCATAGCCGTGGACGCGGTGCTGGTGGATGTCGGCCAGCTTGCGGTCGATCTTGCCGCCATCGGCGGCGATGTGGGCCAGCACCTGCGGCTTGGCCTCGGCGACGAACAGGCTAGCGGCGTCGGCGGCCTCTCGGAGAAGGCCCAACAGGCCGGGCAGGATCAACGTCTCGGACGGGCTTGCCGTATGCGTCATGCTTGCTCCCCTGCGCCAAACAGTTGTTTTCTTTCACCCTGGCGCTTTTCGCATCTGCGAGCAATGCCGCAGCGCAGCGTAAAATCATAAAAGGGGAAGAGACATGCTGACGGTTCACCACCTCAACGAGTCGCGCTCGCAGCGGATCCTGTGGCTGCTGGAGGAGCTGGGCGTTCCCTACGAGATCGTCTTCCACACCCGCGATCCCAAGACCCGCCTGGCTCCGCCGTCGCTGACGGACATCCACCCGCTGGGCAAGTCGCCAGTCATCGTCGATGGCGATCTGACGGTGATCGAGTCCGGCGCGATCATCGACTACATCATCCGCCGTCATGGCGAAGGCCGTCTGGCCCCCGATCCGGCCAGCGCCGACTACGACCGCTACCAGCAGTGGCTGCACTATGCCGAGGGCTCGGCCATGCTGCCGCTGATGCTCAACATGTATGTCGGCCGGCTGGGCGAAGGCGGCGCGCCGCTGCATCCGCGTATCCAGTCGGAGATCACCAACCACCTGTCGTTCGTCAACGACCACCTGGCGGGGCGTGCGTTCTTCGTCGGCGACAGCCTGACCGGCGCCGACATCCAGATGAGCTTCGTGCCCGAGGTCGCCAAGGCGATGGGCAAGTTGCCGGAATACCCGCACATGGCCGCCTGGATCGAGCGGATGCACGCGCTGCCTGCCTGGAAGGCGGCGCTGGAGAAGAGCGGCCCCTACGCGCTGGGGGCCTAAACGATCTCGATAGCCAACGGCGCGCCGCCGGCCGCGATCGCCAGCAGGCGGTCGATGTTCGGATGCGCGCCCGGACGCTCGCGGGCGTCCGCCGTGTGCTCGCCGAACACCAGCAGGCCGTGCTCGGCCGCCTTGGCGTCCAGCGCGCCGAAGGCCTGCTTCAGGTACTGATAGACGGCCAGCGAGCCCTGCTTGCCCGGCTGGTTCTCGATGCTGGCGACCACCGCGCCCTCGGCGTCGACGAGGTCGATGCGCTGCACGCCGTCGATCGGCGGCAGGTGCTGAAGGTTGTCCTTGAAGGTCGCGCCAGGTTGGATCATCGCCAGCTTTCCGAAGTCGTTGCGGGCGGCCTGTAACACCCCGAACGAACTTTTTTCAACATGAACGAAATCTGCTGAACGGGTCCGCGCAACCGTTCAGCTTGCCCCTGTCATGGTCTGTCTCACGGGGTTGCTGACCCCGAAGACTTTTCAAAGGGACATACGACCATGACCATCTCGATGAAGATCAAGACCATCACCCTGACCCTGGGCGCCGCCGCCGCCGCTCTGTCGCTGGCCGCCGCTCCGCAAGCCAGCGCCGGCGTCGTCGGCTGCAAGGCCTCGGGCTCCAAGCAGGAAGTCGGCGCCGTCGTCGGCGGTCTGCTGGGCGCCTTGGCCGGCAACAAGATCGCCGGCAAGGGCGATCGCGGCACGGGCACGGCCATCGGCGCCGTGGTCGGCGCGGGCGCCGGTTCGGCGGTCGGCTGCGGCATGCAGAAGAAGGACGCGGCCCAGGAGGTCGGCGGCATCTACAAGTCGGGCGGCTATCGCTACGCCCAGACGGTCCAGGCCGCCCCGCTGGTCAAGATGGACAAGAAGTACGTCGCCCGCTCGACCCTGAACCTGCGCTCGGCCGCCTCGGCTCGTGGTGAACGTCTGGGCGCGGTCAGCTCGGGCAGCACCTTCCAGGCCCTGGGCCGCACCGGTGACGGCAAGTGGATCCTGGTCGGCCAGGACGGTGTCGGCGTCGGCTATGTCAGCAGCGCCTACGTCTACCGCGCCTAACTTTTAGCTTTCGAGGGTGACGGGCGCCGAAACCGGCTTCCACTTTCGGCTGTCACCCTCGCCGAGCTTTCGGGGCGCGTCCGCTCCGTCCCTCTGGCCGCGCTTCGAAAAGAGAGCCCGTTCGGTCGCCCCCATGACCGGACGGGCTTTTTCGTTGTTACGAGAGGGGGCGGCTAGCTGAGCGCGCTGACCCCGCCCAGCCAGGTCTGCCAGACCACCACCAGCGTCCAGTGCAGGATCACCGCCGGCCAGATCGAACCGGTCTGCCGCTTGGTGATCGCGCAACCCAGGCCGAGGACCGCGCAGCACAGCAGGAAGTCCGGACGCAGGAAGATGCCGGCGGCGGACTTCAGGAAGGTCACGGCCTCGAAGACGTGCCAGACGGTGTAGAGGGCGGTGGAGGTGGCGATCTCGAGCTTTGGCCGGTTGCTCTCGCTGGGTCCGGGTGTCAGCACGCCCCGGAACGGCAGCTCCTCGCCAAGGGCGGGGACGAAGAAGACCACGAGCATCCGCAGTGGTAGGCCCGGTTCGGTCGGCTGGAGCTTGTAGAGGCCCGTCACGAAACCGATGACCATCATCAGCGCCAGAGTCGCGGCGGAGACGGCGAGACAGAACAGCCAGCCGCGCGCGGTGGGCAGGGTGCGGAGGCTGTTGAGGAGGCGGTGGCGGTAAATCGTGAAAGTCATCGCACCCCTCTTGTCATCCCGGCCGTAGCGTAGCGGAGAGCCGGGACCCAGGGGCCGCCGCACGGGGCTTGGCCCCTGGGTCCCGGACAAGCGCTGCGCGCTTTCCGGGATGACAAGCTTTTGGGCTGAACCCCTAAGTCCGCCACCGCAGTGTCTGATCCTTCACCGGGTTCACAAACGCCCGGCCCTCGCGCCGGCTGGCCGTCCATTCCCGCTTGCACTGGTGGTACCAGCGCGCCTGCTGGTCGGCGTCGCCCACCCACATCAGCGGCGGGTTCTGCTGCAGCCCCGGCGTCTGGGCCGCGACGATGGCGCCGTCCTGGCGCAGGAACGCCCGGGCCGCCACGCGGATGATCGGATAGAAGGCCGTGAAGGCCCAGTGATCCGACCACATGATCTGGTTCATCCGGGTCTTGCCGGCGTTGATCGGGGTCATGGCCGACAGGGCCAGCACCTGCTTGTCGCCGACCGTCACGTGCTCCCAGCGCAGGCCCGGCAGGCGGAAGGTGATCTCGGTCAGCGGCTCGCCGCCCAGGATGGCGTAGGCCTTGGAGTTCTTGGAAGGCTCGTGCCGCACCATGGTGAAACCGGCCTCGGACGGGCTGAAGGTCTTCTTCTTCTCGTGCTGGCTGGTCTTGGTCCGCCACCACCACTGCTGGTGCACGAACGGGCCGTGCGCGGGGTCGATCAAACCGAGCACCGCGTGGTCGATGTGGATGTCGTAGTCCAGGTGGTCGACCAGCTTGGGCTTGCCGCCCACCACGCCGGGGATGGTCGGCGGCGGCTCCGGCGGCTGGCCGTCGAAGCGCGGGTCCGAGGCCATCCAGATCCAGACGAGGCCCTGGGCCTCGACCGTCGGATACTTGCGCACCCGCACCTTGGAGATGTCGAAGTCGCTGTCGGCGGTCAGGGACGGGATCGACTTGCAGGCCCCGTCCGGCCCGAAGCGCCAGCCGTGATAGGGGCACTCGATGCTGTCGCTGCCGTCGGCCTCGCGGTGCACGCGGCCGGCCGACAGGGCGGCGGCGCGGTGGGGGCAGATGTCGCGGATGGCGTAGACCTCGCCCTTGCGGGTGCGGCCCAGCAGGATCGGCTCGCCCAGGTATTCGCGCTTCTCGGCCTTGCCCGGCTTGATGTCCGGCGACAGGCAGGCGACGTACCAGGCGTCCCAGACGAAGCCCTCGCCGAACTTGTCGGTGAGGGGCTTGGCCGTGGGTTTGGCCTTCAGGAGCGAGGCGTCGTCGGCGGGCGGCATGGGGTCGCTTCTAACGGTCTTGGGTGAACGCTGTAACTTGAGGCGCAGTGTCGCAGTGATCTGCGACAGCCGTACACGGACTCAGAAAAGCGCCAGCCAGCGGCCTGGGCGGACTGTCACCGCCAGACCCCTTGACCGAATTCCCCCGAACTCACGCCCCGCCCGGGACAGGCCTCACCGCGACGCGGCGGTCTCCACCAGGCGCTGATAGAAGCGCACCATTCGCCCGACATTGTCCAGGCTGATGTGCTCGTCGGTGCCATGGATGATCTTGGTCTCGTCGACTTTGAGCACCAGCGGCTGGAAGCGGTACACGTCGCTGGCGACGCCGCCGAGATAGCGGCTGTCGGTGCCGGCGGTGACCAGGCCCGGCACGACCGGGGCCTTGCTCTCGTCGGCGGCGAGGCCGGCCAGGGTCTTCCAGGCATCCGAGCTGGTCGAGGAGACGGCCGAGGGCTCGTCGGTCTTGGTCCAGGACAGTTCGACCGGCAGCTTGCCGACCGCGTCCTTGGCCCGCGCCATCACCTTGGCCGAGCTGTCGCCCGGCGCGATGCGGTAGTTGATCCAGGCGGTGGCGTCCTGCGGCAGGACGTTTTCCTTGGGCGAGCCCTTCAGCATGGTCGGGGCGATGGTGGTGTGCAGCATGGCCGCGCCAGCCGGGGTCTTGGCCGTGACCTTCACCAGCAGCGGCGCGAACAGCCAGGTGTTGGCCGCGAAGATCTTGACCACCGGCGAGGCGTGCGGGGCGATGGCCTTCAGCATGTCGGCGCCCGGACCCTGGAACTTCATTGGGGCCTGGTGCTCGTCGATGGCCTGCACCGCCTTGGCCAGGGTGACGACGCCGCCGCCGTCGGCCGGCGGGGCCGAGGAGTGGCCGCCGACCGCCGGGGCCACGACCTTCATGGTGCCGTAGCCCTTCTCGGCCGTGCCGATGATGGCGGCGGGCTTGCCGGTGACCGGGTGGTCGGCGACCACGGCCATGCCTTCGTCCAGCACGAACTGGGCCTTGATGTTGCGCGATTTCAGCAGGGCGGCAGCGGCGCGGGCCCCGACGCCGCGCACCTCCTCGTCATGGCCGCTGACCACGATGACGGTGCGTACGGGCTTGAAGCCGCTGGCGGCCACCGCGTCGATCGCCTCGAACAGCGTGACCAGCGAGCCCTTGTCGTCGATCGAGCCACGGCCCCAGACCGCGCCGTCGGCGACCACGCCGTCGAACGGCGGGTGGGTCCAGGCGCCCTCGCTGCCCGGGGTGACCGGCACCACGTCCTGGTGGGCCATCAGCACGATCGGCGGCAGGGCCGGGTTCGAGCCGGGCCAAGTGTAGACCAGGGTGTGCTCGGCGATGACCTCGCGGGTCATGACCTTGTGGGCTTCGGGATAGGTGACCTGCAGCCAGGCGTGCAGCTTGTCCCACTCGGCCGGCTGGTCCTCGGCCTTGTCCTGGTGGCTGATGGTCTGGAAGCGGACGGCTTCGGCCAGGTGGCCGGCGACCTTGTTGACGTCGACAGGACGGGCGGAAGCCAGCTTGACGCTGGCGGGATCGACAACGGCCGGCGCCTTGAAGGTGGCGGTCCGCACCGCGACCACGGCCGTCACGGCCAGGACCAGACCCACGGCCGTCAGCGCGACCTTACCCCCGACACCCATCACGCAACTCCCTAAACGCTTGTTGGGAAGGACTGTGCGTCGGCCAAGCTCGGCTGGCAATGCTGCCGTAGCGTGGGGCTTGCAAAACGGATGCTCATGGCCAGCATGGGCAAGCGGCGAAGGAGCCGCTGAGGGGGAGAAGATGAAGACAAGGGCCATCATCGCAGGGGCTTTGCTGGCGGCCGCCGGCTCGTCCGTTCTGGCCAAGGACAGCGAGACCTACGCCGACGTCGGCGGGTGGTCCGTGATGAGCACTGAAGGCGCCTGCAGTATGATGACGACCTATGAAGACGGCTCGGCGCTGTACTTCAGATATACGGTCGGGAAAAATCAGGTGAAGGCCGTGGTCAATGATCAGGCCTTCAAGTCGATCAAGGACGGCGAGGAATACCCCCTCACGGTGTACTTCAGGAAGAGCGGGAAGCTCGATAGCGGTTGGGGCGAGGTGAAGGCCGTCGGAATCGTGTCGGAAACGGTTCGCGCCATCAGCATGAATTTCAACGCGACCGAGTTCCTGAAGGATATCAAGGCGTCCACCACCTTCGCCCTGATGCGGGACAATGACCGCGTGGTCGTCACCAGCCTCAGCCTGTCGGGCAGTGCGGCCGCCGCCGCCAAGCTTGAGCAATGCGCGCGTGAGGCTCACCGGATGAATCCCGGCGACCCCTTCGCGAACTGAGGGGCGTCATCCGGGCTCTCCGCTTCGAGGCCTCCCGGGGTGACAAGTGTGGGTCAGGCCGCGCCGTTCCGCCCGAACCGCTCCAGCGCCTTCCCATGCGGCGGCATCCGTTCCGCTGTCTGACGATAGAGCGCGCGGATCTGCTCCAGGCGCTCCAGCATGGCTCCCTCGTCCATCAGCTCGGCCAGCGGATCGTAGCCCTCCGGCTCGGCGCTCTGGCCGATCATCACCGCCAGCCAGTTGGCTTCCTGGAAGATCGACGGGTGCGGGAAGATGGTCATGCCGCGCGTGCGGAACAGCGCCATCTTGTGACGCAGCGAGTCCGGGACCTCCATGTGCCGCATCCGGTCCCACAGCGGCTGACCGACGCGCTGGTTGGCGTGGTAGTGGAACACCAGGAAATCCCGGATCTGCTCCATCTCCTCGGCCATCATGTCGTTGTAGAGCTCGGCCGCCGCCGGGTCGTTCCTGGCGCGCGGGAAGCTGCCGGCCAGCTTGATCAGGCCGTGCTGAATCAGGTGGATCGAGGTCGATTCCAAGGGCTCCATGAAGCCGCTCGACAGGCCCAGGGCCGCGCAGTTCCTGAACCGCGACTTCTTTCGCCGCCCGGTGGTGAAGCGCAGGAAGCGCGGATCGGCCAGCACCTTATTGTCGGGATGCTCGGCGGCCAGGCTCTTGAGCAGCACGTCGGCGGCGTCGTCGTCGCCGATGTGGTCGCTGACATAGACATAGCCGTTGCCGGTGCGGTGCTGCAGCGGGATCCGCCAGCGCCAGCCGGCGGTGTCGGCGATGGCGCGGGTGTAGGGGACGGGGTCCTCGTAACGCGCCGAGGGGACCGCCACCGCCCGATCGGCCGGCAGGAACGACGACCAGTCCTCGTAGCCGACGCCAAGCGCCTTGCCGATCAAGAGGCCCCGGAAGCCCGAGCAGTCGATGAAGAAGTCGCCTTCCAGGGCTTGGCCGTCGTCCAGGGTAACCGACGCGATGGTCCCGTCCAGCGGGTCGAGGTTCACACCCTTGATGGTCTGCTCGATGCGCCGCACGCCCCGACCCTCGGCCACCTCCCGCAGCAGCTTGGCGTAGAGCGCCGCGTCGAAGTGATAGGCATGAGCCATGGTCGCGCGCGGATCGCGCGGGTCGTCCGTGCGCCAGTCGAACCGCCCGGCCTTGGCGGCCATGTTGCTGAGCGAGAACTCTTCGAGCCCGGCCTGGTAGCCCAGCTTCCGCGCCCGCAGCCAGTACGAGTGGAACGACACCCCGCCGCCCATCGGCCCGCCGAAATTGCCGAACGGATGCAGGTAGCTCTTCGCCGGATCGCCCCAGCCGACGAACTCGATGCCCAGCTTGAACGAGCCTTCCGTGGCCGCCAGCATCCGGCCTTCATCGACGCCGACGATCTGGTTGAAGAAGGTGATAGGCGGGATCGTGGCCTCGCCCACGCCCACCGTGCCGATCTCGGCCGACTCCACCAGGGTGATGCGCATCTGCGGGGCTGCGAAGATCTTCGAGAAGAACGCCGCCGCCATCCAGCCGGCCGTACCCCCGCCGACGATCACCAGGTGTGAGATCTTGCCGTCCATGTCGTCCCCCCGCCGACTCCCCAGTCAGCGGGCAGGAGCCAAACACTCCCTGGGCGGATCGTCCAGCTAGGGTTTCAGGCTCTCGACCCAGCCCCGGGTGGCGTGGCAGGCGGCCATGGCCCGCTGGTAGCCCTCGCGGGCGGTGGTGCGGGCGACGTAGGCCCGCTCGGCCTCGCCCAGGGCGTAGCCATGCCGCTGGGCGAACTCCAGGGCGTAGGTCACCGAGATGTCGGCCGCCGTGAACGCCTCGCCAGCCATGTAGGGCGCGCGGGCCAGCTGACGGGTGACCAGGCCAAGGCGGCTCTCGAACACCGACCGGGCCTTGCGAGCCCCCCAGTTGTCGCGCTCGGCCGGCGGCGCGAGGTTCTTGCTGACGACCACGAAGTACCAGGACGCCGCCAGCCCCGCCTCGCCCAGGTGCAGGAACTGCAGGTATTGGCCGAAGCGCGGATCGTCCGGGTCCGGCGCCAGCGGCGTCGGGCCGTGACGGGCGGTGAGGTACTCCATGATGGCGATCGACTCGACCAGCGTGGTGTCGCCGTCCCGCAGCGCCGGGATGAAGCCCGCCGGATTGATCGCCAGATATTCCGGATCGTGCTCGACCCCGACCAGCAGGTCCACGGGCCGCAGCCGATAGGGCAGCGCCATCTCCTCCAGCAGCCAGACAACCCGGAACCCCCGGCCTTCGCCATAGACGGTGATCATGCGCGGGGCTCCTTATGCTTCTCCCTCTCCCCTTGCGGGAGAGGGTGGCCGCCGAAGGTGGTCGGGTGAGGGGTTTCTCGGCGTGTCCGGCGCGACCCCTCATCCGTCATCCTGCGGATGACACCTTCTCCCGCAAGGGGAGAAGGAGAGCTAGAGGCCCTCGCTGAGCTCCTGCACTTCCTCGAACGTCCGCAGGCCCGGACGCTGGGCGCAGACCAGCACCGCCATGTTCCCGGGCAGATGCTGATTGGCTAGCATCTTCTCGTGGGCGGCGGGGATGTCGTTCCAGGGGAAGACTTCCGACAGGCACGGGTCCACGCGCCGGTCGACGACCAGTTGGTTAGCCGCTGAAGCCTGCATCAGGTTGGCGAAGTGCGACCCCTGCACGCGCTTCTGGCGCATCCACAGGAAGCGAGCGTCCATGGTCAGGTTGAAGCCGCTGGTGCCGGCGCAGATGGCGACCATGCCGCCGCGCTTGACCACGAACACGCTGACCGGGAACGTCGCCTCGCCGGGGTGCTCGAACACCAGGTCGACGTCGCGGTTGCCGGTGATCTGCCAGATGGCTTTGCCGAACTTGCGGCTCTCCTTCATGTAGTCGGTGAACTCGGGGCCATTGACCTTGGGCAGTTGGCCCCAGCAGTCGAACTCGTTGCGGTTCAGCACCGCCTTGGCCCCCATCGACAGCACGAACTCGCGCTTGTCCTCGGAGGAGACCACGCCGATGGCGTTGGCCCCGGCCACGGCGGCCAGTTGCACGGCGAAGACGCCCAAGCCTCCGGACGCGCCCCAGACCAGCACGTTCTGGCCGGGCTTCAGCTCATGCGGCTTGTGGCCGAACAGCATGCGGTAGGCGGTGGCGAGGGTGAGGGTGTAGCAGGCGGCCTCTTCCCAGGTCAGGTGCTTGGGACGCGGCAACAGCTGGCGCGACTGCACCCGGCAGAACTGGGCGAAGCTGCCGTCCGGCGTCTCATAGCCCCAGATGCGCTGGCTGGACGAGAACATCGGGTCGCCGCCGTTGCACTCCTCGTCGTCGCCGTCGTCCTGGTTGCAGTGGATGACGACCTCGTCGCCCAGCTTCCAGCGCTTCACCTTCGAGCCGACCGCCCAGACGATGCCCGAGGCGTCGCTGCCGGCGATGTGGAAGGGCTGCTTGTGGCCGTCCAGCGGGCTGATCGGCTCGCCGAGCGCGGCCCAGACGCCGTTGTAGTTGACGCCGGCGGCCATCACGAGGACCAACACCTCGTCTTCGCCGATCTCCCAGGTGGGGACGACCTCGACCTGCATGGCCGTGGACGGCGGCCCGTGGCGCTCCTTGCGGATGCTCCAGGCGTACATGGACTTGGGCACGTGGAAGGCCGGCGGGATCTCGCCGATCTCGTAGAGGTCCTTCAGGACAGCGCTCATCTCACTCCCCGTTCCTGCCGCGTTGCAACAACGCGCGAGCGTCAAACTCGGCTATGCGCGCCCGATTGTTTCCGGGTCTCGGAAGCGAGGCTGAGACAACTGTTTGAAACTGGCAAGGGAAATCTTGTGCGGCGCAGCATGGCGCTGCGGAAGGTTGCCCGGCGCGGCGGCGCGGGCCACGCTGGCGGCATGATCCACCTGTCGCATCCCGATCCCGCCATCGCCCTGGTCGAACTGGACACCGCTCCCGCCAACGTCCTCGCCATGGCCGAACGGGCCCGGCTGCTGGAGGCCTTCGCCGAGATCGAGGCGGCCAAGGCGGTCCGGGTTGTGGTGCTCACAGGCCGCAACGCCGCGTTCTGCACGGGCGACGACCTAGCCGAGTCCCTCATCCGCGACGTCGAGACCCAGAGCGCGGCGATCCTCCACTTCCTGGCCATGGCCGACACGGTCGCCGCAGCCCGCGTCCCGGTGATCGCGGCCATCGACGGCTGGTGCATCGGCGGCGGCCTGGAACTGGCCCTGGCCTGCGACATCCGCCTGGCCAGCAACCGCGCCAGCTTCGCCTGCTCGGCGGTGCGGATGGGCCTGACCGCCTCGGCCGGACGGCTGACCCAGCTGATCGGCGAAAGCCGCGCCAAGCCGCACCTGCTGACCGGCGCGCCGTTCGACGCGGCGCGGGCGCTGGCCGACGGGACGGTGGCCGAGGTTCATCCGGCCGACGTCCTGCTGGACGCCGCGATGGCCATGGCCCGCACCATCGCCTCCCGCGCCCCGCTGGCCATCGCGGCGACCAAGCGCGTGGCCTCGGGGGTCTCGACCACCGAGGCCGAGACGCCTGGCCTCGCCGCCACCGCCGACCACGCCGAGGCGCGGGCGGCGTTCATGGGCAAGCGGGCGGCGGTCTTCTCGGGGCGCTAGGCCGCCCCTAGTGCTCGTGCGTTTTCCCGGGAGCCGCCGGCGCGTGGGCGCTGGCGATGCCGCCGAAGCCGTCGGGAATGCCGATCGAGATGTTCTGCATCATGCCCTGGTCCTCGTGGTCCAGGATGTGACAGTGCAGGACGAACTCGCCGATATAGCGTTCGTAGCGGGTGCGGGTGGTGACGATCAGGCCCGGCTTGACGAACAGGGTGTCCTTCCACTGGCCGACCATGCCGCCGTAGTCGGCGTCGAAGGACCCGCCCTTGGGATCGGTGACGTCGACGCCGGCCTTGGTCTTCACCGAGACGACCTGGAACGGGTTCACGTGGATGTGGAACGGGTGGCTGGCGGTGTCCGAGGTCAGATGCCACTCCTGCACGTCGCCCAGCTTCAGCTTGCGATCGACGCGGGCCGGGTCGTAGGGCTCGCCATTGACCTCGAAGCGGGTGGTCTTGGGTGTCGAGACGATGTTGAACACCAGCTCCTCGTCCGGGGCGTTCAGCTCGGCCTTGTCGATCGTCTTGTGCCAGACGAAGGCCGACAGGGTCAGGGTGGCCAGGTCGGCGACAACTTTGTCTTGGGTCGGCCCGGTCGGGATGTTGCGCTTGGCCGCGGCGACCATCATGTCGCGCAGCGCCTTCTCCGTATCGATACCCTGAACCGACGGATCGTCCTCGACCTCGGCGATGGCCAGCACGCGGGCGGCCTCGGGCAGCTGCGAAGGGCTGCCGACGGCGGGGGCGGCGACGTCGATGACGCAGTAGCGGCCGCCGGTCGGGAAGTTGACCACCAGGTCGGAGCGGTAGCCGGGCTGCAGGCGCGTGTCGCTGGTGCGGCGCACGGCCTGGCGGGTCAGGCCGTCCAGCGCGATCTCGAACAGCGGCACGGGCTTGGCCGTCTCGCAGTACTTGGCCATCCACGCGGCCTGGTCGGCGGCCTTCACGGCCCGGAAGTCCGGCGCGCCGGCCTTCAGCGGGAAGATCGAGAAGTCGACCGCCTCGCGCACGCCGCCGTGGATCAGCCGCCAGCGTTCGAAGCGGCCTGCCTTCAGGCCGCCGATCATCGGCTGGACGACGCCGTTGATCGAGGTGAAGCGGCCGGAATTGATCCAGGTCGAGCTGGGCGCGAACTGCTGCTTGTAGTCGCGGATCTCGCCCACCTGGTCCGGATGGCAGACCCAGGGCTGCTTGCCGTCGGTGGTCTGGATCTTCCCGTCCTTGTCGAAGCAGGCGTACTGCACCTGCTGGAACAGCAGCACCTTGTCGGCGATGGCGCGGTTGTCGGCGTCGGTCAGCAGGATGTCGATGTCGCCCGGCGTGACGGCGGTCGGCACGCGGTCATCCTTGATGATCAGCGCGCCGTCCATGCCGCTGGACACCTGCAGCGCCGTCGAGCCGTGCTTGTGCGGGTGGTACCAGAAGGTGCCCGCCGCGTGGTCGGCCGGGACGTTGTACTCGTACTCGAAGGTGACGCCCGGATTGATCGAGATCAGTACGTTGTCGCTGTTGCCGGTCGGCGAGACCCACAGGCCGTGCGAGTGCAGGTTGGTCTCGTTGAAGCAGTGCGGGACGTTGACGTCCTCGTGGGTGCAGGGCTTGGGCGGCAGCGGCTTGCCGTCGGGACCCAGGTCGAACAGCTCGTTGGCCAGGCTGATCCGCACCGTCTGGCCGGGGCGCATGGTGATGGTCGGGGCCAGGAACGGCGTCTTCTGGTCGACCTTGGCGCCGCGATAGGACCGCAGCCGGACCTTGTCGTTGCTGAGCGTCCAGGGGTTGTAGATCTCGCCGTCGGTGAAGCGGATCTGGAAGCGGTACTGGATGGTGTCGCGCGGGTCGACATAGCTGTCGACCGCCTTCAGCGCCTCGCTCACGCTGGTCGAGGCGACCGCCTCGGTCAGGCGCGGCGGCGTCGCGGCCGGGACCGCGTCGTCGGGCCGCTCGGCCGGCGGGTTGGCGAAGGACCGGTCGGCGGGCGAGCCGGCCTGGATGGCGGCGGGCTTGGCCGGCTTCTTGTCGGCGGCCTGGGCAACGCCGGCGGCGGTGATCGCCAGGGCGGCGACGCCCAGCAGGAGGAAGGTGCGCGAGCGCATGCTACGGCCTTTCGTGCGGGTCAGATGGATTGCGGGAAGCGGAACAGGTCGGCCGGGTCGGCGCGACGCTTGATGTCGGCCAGGCGATCCAGGTTCAGGCCGTAATAGGCCTGCCGGTAGTCGGCCAGGGACGGGTCGGTGAAGTTCTGATAGGCGCCGCCGCCGGCCAGCGGCCGCATGCGGTCATAGAGGGCGTCCTGCCAGGCGTGGGCGCGGGCCATGCGCCGCGCGTCCTCCTGGTCGTTCTGGTCCCAGTAGAGCCCGACCACCATCAGCCAGCGGCTGTCGCGGTGGACGAAGGCGGTGTCGCGCGCCTTCGGGGCGTTGACCGCCCCGCCGGTCTGGAAGAACCGCAGGTCGCAATAGCCGCTGACCGGCGGCTTGGACCGCAGGTACTGCAGCGCCGCGCCCAGGTCGTCCTCGCCGAACGCGCCGGTCACGAAGGCCGAGCGTTCCTGGTACCAGGTCGTCTCGCCGTCCTCGTGCAGGAATTCCTGGGCCGGCCAGTAGTCGAATTCCTTGATCCCCCGGCCGCCGTTGGGCGGGCACAGGGCGATGACCGGGGCCAGGATGGCGTCCAGCTCGGCGCGCGGGCCGGCATATTGGCCCAGCACGCTGATATTGACGTCGAAGCCGTTGTCGAGCTCGGCGGCCTTGACCGCCTCGAACGACACCCGCGAGCCCAGGCTGGTCGGCGCGGCGTCCAGGGTCGCCATCAGCCGGGCCCCCAGCCGCTCGACCGGGACCTTGCAGGGCGTCTCGGGATCGCGCGTCCATTTCAGGTCAAAGACGGTGACGCGCTGGCCCCGGATGTCGAAGGTCTGCAGGTCGAACGACGTGGTGACGCCGAAATTGCCGCCGCCGCCGCCCTGGCTGGCCCAGTGCAGGTCGCGGTCCAGCTTGTCCTGGGCCTTGGCCGAGGCCCGGCGCAGGCGCGCGTCCGACAGCACGATCTCCGAGCCCAGCACCTGGTCGCCGCCCAGGCCGTGGGCGCGCATGTTGAAGCCGATGCCGCCGCCCAGCAGGAAGCCGGCCGCGCCCACCGACGGACAGCGGCCGTGGGTCATGGCCCGACCGTGCTGGCCCAGCAGGCGATAGAGGTCGCGGTTGCGCGCGCCAGCCCCGACCCGCAGCACGCCCCGGGCCGGATCGTAGGCGGCGCGGCTGATCAGGCTCGTCTCGAGCATCAGGCCCTGGGTGGTGGAATAGCCGGCGTAGGAATGGCCGCCGCCGCGGGTGACCAGCGGCACGTGATGCTCGCGCGCCCAGGCGATGGCGACCGCGACGTCGGCGGCGGATCCGCACCGGGCCACGCCCTGCGGCAGCACGTCGTCGTAGCGAAGGTTGTTGGGCCGGACGATGGCGTGGAAGTCGGGGTCGTCGGGACGCAGCAGTTGGCCGTTGCGCAGGGCCTTGGCCAGTTGGCTCCAATCCGTCGGGGACGCGCCCTCGCCCTTGGGGCGATGATGTTCGCGCCAGGCCCGGGGCGCGGCGGCCGCCGCCTGGCCCGCGAGCAGCAGTCCCGAGGCGCCGACGAGAAAGCCGCGGCGCGGTAGCGTCAGGTGCGATTGTGCTTTGGCCATGTTTCCCCCTTGAGGCGAGCATGGCCGATCCCTTGCGAGATTAAAAGCGGCATAGTTGTATTTTGATCGAATTCTCCCTTATCGAGAATGTGAGCCGAGGCGCCCTCGTTCGCACGCGCGAACCTCATATTGCGTCGCAGCAAGAGCGGGCTCATGATCGTTGGTAATCAAGAACGATAAAGCGCCCCGGGAGCCCGCCATGTCCTCGACGCCGTACCAGCATGCGCCGGATCCGCCGTGGATCTTCCGCACCTATGCCGGCCACTCGACGGCGGAGAAATCCAACGCGCTGTATCGGGCCAACCTGTCCAAAGGCCAAACGGGTCTGTCGGTGGCCTTCGATCTGCCGACCCAGACCGGCTACGACCCCGACCACATCCTGGCGCGGGGCGAGGTCGGCAAGGTGGGCGTGCCGGTCAGCCATCTGGGCGACATGCGCCAGCTCTTCAGCGACATTCCGTTGGAGAAGATGAACACCTCCATGACCATCAACGCCCCGGCCGCCTGGCTGCTGGCGATGTACGTGGCGCTGGCCGACGAGCAGGGGGCGGACCGGGCGTTGCTCCAGGGCACCACGCAGAACGATCTGATCAAGGAGTATCTGTCGCGGGGGACCTACATCTTCCCGCCTGAGCCCAGCCTGCGGCTGATCGGCGACATGATCGCCTGGTGCTATCGCGAGGTTCCGAAGTGGAACCCGATGAACGTCTGCAGTTACCACCTGCAGGAGGCGGGCGCGACGCCGGAGCAGGAGCTGGCCTTCGCCCTGGCCACGGCGATCTCGGTGCTCGACACGGTCAAGGCCGGCGGCCAGGTCCCTGACGAGGACTTCGAGATCGTCGCCTCGCGGATCAGCTTCTTCGTCAACGCCGGCGTGCGGTTCGTCACCGAGCTGTGCAAGATGCGGTCGTTCACCAAGCTCTGGGACCAGATCCTGCTGGAGCGCTACGGCGTGCAGGACAAGAAGGCGCGGCGCTTCCGCTACGGGGTGCAGGTCAACAGCCTGGGCCTCACCGAGCCGCAGCCCGAGAACAACGTCTACCGCATCCTCATCGAGGCCCTCGCCGTCACGCTCAGCAAGGACGCTCGCTGCCGGGCCCTGCAGCTGCCGGCCTGGAACGAGGCGCTGGGGTTGCCGCGTCCGTGGGACCAGCAGTGGTCGCTGCGGATGCAACAGGTGCTGGCCTACGAGACCGACCTGCTGGAATACGAGGACCTGTTCGATGGCTCCCATGTGGTCGAGGCCAAGGTCGCGGAGCTGTCGAAGGGCGCGCTGGAGCAACTGGCGCTAATCGACGCGATGGGCGGAGCGTCCAGCGCCATCGACTACATGAAGGGCGAGCTGGTGGCCTCGAACGCCAAGCGGGTGCGCTCGGTCGAGACCGGTGACTTGACGGTGGTCGGCGTCAACCGCTGGACGGACACCGAGGTCTCGCCGCTGTCGGCCGGCGAAGGTTCGATCGAGACTGTCGACCCGCGCCTGGAAGCCGATGTCGTCGCTCGCCTGAAGGCCTGGCGCGAAGCCCGCGACGACGGCGCGGTGCAAGCCGCCCTGGCCGCCCTGCAAGCCGCCGCCCGCGACGGCCGCAACGTCATGGAGCCCTCGATCGCCGCCGCCAAGGTCGGCGTCACCACCGGCGAATGGGCCGGGGCCCTGCGCGAAGTGTTCGGCGAATATCGCGGCCCGACCGGCGTGGCGATCGTGGTCTCCACCAACGAGGCCGAGGACGTCGAGGCGGTGAAAGCGGAGGTCGAGCGCGTCTCCGAACTGCTGGGCCGCACGCTCACCTATCTGGTCGGCAAGCCCGGCCTGGACGGCCACTCCAACGGCGCCGAACAGATCGCCACCCGCGCCCGCGCCGTCGGCATGGAGGTGATCTACGACGGCATCCGCTCGACGCCGGAGGAGATCGTCCGCCGCGCCAAGGAAAGCCGCGCCCACGTGGTGGGCCTGTCGATCCTGTCGGGCTCGCACCTGGACCTCGTGCAAGAGGTCATCCGCGTCATGCGCGCCGAGGGCCTCGAGCACATCCCGGTCGTCGCCGGCGGCATCATCCCCGAGGCCGACGCCCTGATCCTCAAGCAGATGGGCGTGGCGCGGATTTACACGCCCAAGGACTTCAAGATCACCGAGATCATGGGCGATGTGGTGCGACTGGTGGAGGCGACGGCGCTGGCGGAAGCCTAGGCTCGCGTCAGCCGCCACGCCGCCCACAGCCCCACCAGGGCCAGCGGGGTAAAGGCTCCGAACAGCAGCAGGCCGTCGGTCTGCGCCAGCACCGGGTCGACGCCGTGGCCGAAGCCCAGGAGGTTGGCGAGCGCGCCCGCGCCGGCCGAGCCGACGGCGCCGCCGATCAGCAGGGCGGTGGGGACGGCGGAGGCGGCCATGCCTTGCTCGTCGGCCGGGGCGGCCGCGATGGCGCGGCGGGCGACGAAGGCGTGGGCGAGGCCAAAGCCGCAGCCCAGGACGAGGAAGGCCAGGGCGTTCTCGATCAGCGTCCCGCGCGCCGTGGCCCAGGCGCTGGCGAAGGCCCCCAGGACGATCACGGCCGCACCCAGGCGGATCATGCGGCCATCCTTGTCGGCCGGGACATTGCCGGCGGGCAGGGCGGCCAGGGTCCAGCCCGCGGCGATGGCGCCGGTGACATAGCCGGCCGTCAGCGGCGAGGCGCCGTGACGGGCCTGGATGAAGGCCGCGCCATAGACCGTGAAGCCGATGATCGCCGCCTCGCAGGCGAAGATGTGCGTGAGGCCAAGGCCCGTGGCGGTGCGCAGGTCGGCGACCGTGCGGGGGAGCAGACGGTCCTGCGTGCGGGCGTTAGCGGCCAGCATGGCGGCCATGCCGACGACCCCGCCCACCGCCAGGATGGCCGAGACGGTCGGCGAGGCGACGATGCCGGCGCCGCCGATCAGGGTGACGCCGATCACCAGGAGGATCAGCTGCAGGGTGGGGATGCGGCTACGGCCCTTGTCGGTGTGGTCGCTGGGCAGCATGACCATCACCGCCCCGACGAAGATCAGCGCCTGGACGACGAAGAACCAGAACGTCCCGCGCCAGAAGTGGGCCTCGGCGAACAGGCCGCCCAGCAGCGGGCCCAGCAAGGTGGCCGCGCCCCAGACGCCGGCCACCGCGCCATAGACGCGCGGCCACAGGCTTTCGGGGAAGAGGGCGGTGATGGCCACGTAGCACAGCGCCACGACGGCGCCGGCGCCCAGGCCCTGGATCAGGCGGCCCAGGATGAAGGTGACGAACTCCGGCGCCAGCGCGCTCATCGCGCAGCCGATGGCGTAGACGAGCCCCGTCAGCGCCGTGGCGGTGCGCAGGCCCAGCGCCATCGACAGTTTGCCCGAGCAGGCCCCGGCGACGATCGAGCCGGTCAGATAGGCCGCCACCGACCAGCCGAAATACTGGTAGCCGCCGATCTCCCTGGCGACGCTGGGCATGATGGTCGCCGTCACCAGGGTGTCGGCGGCGTTCAACCAGATGCCCAGGCACAGCAAAGCAAAGCGCGGGGCGAGCGTCCTGTCGACCAGGCGTCCGGAGGGGGCGGGCGTGTTCATGTCGGGGCACATGGCCTTTTTCCGCGCCGTAGCCAAGCCTGCTGGCGCTCGACGGTTGAACCTGTCGCGGAGCTTGTGCTTGGTGAGCGGCGTTAACCTTTTCAGCCTGAGGCCCTTCCGCGTTCCATGCGCTATCGCGTTCCGCACAACCCGCGCATCGAGCACGAAGTCCGGCATCGGGCGCGCCTGGCGCGTTACGCCGGCCTGGTGATCCTATGGTTGATCGTGCTGCTGATGACCTTCGTGGCCGAGCGCAAGATCCCCGACCAGCACCTGCCATGGAAGCCGCTCAGCGTCGTCGATCCGGTCGGCCTGGCCACCCGGGTCAAGGCAGCGCGGGCCGGGGCCGATCCCAAGCTGTGCCGGGGGATCATGGCCAAGGCCGGGGTGGTCTATGCCGAGGTCCCCGAGCGCACCGAGGGCGAGTTCTGCGAGCTGCGCGACGCCGTGCAGCTGGAGTCGGGCCTTGCGCGGTTCGAACCCGCTTCCGCGCCGCTGGCCTGCAAGGAGGCCCTGGCCGTGACCATCTGGGAGCGCCAGGTGGTCCAGCCGGCCGCCGACGAGCTGCTGGGCCAGGGCGTGGTCGGCATCGAGCACTTCGGCAGCTACGCCTGCCGGCGGATGTACGGCCAGAAGGACGGCCCGGTCAGCGAACACGCCCGCGCCGACGCCATCGACATCTCGGGGTTTCGGCTGACCGACGGCCAGGTGGTCAGCGTCGCGTCCGACTGGACCGATCCGGGTCCGCGCGGCCAGTTCCTGCGGCGGGTGCGCGATGGCGCCTGCCGCGTGTTCCTGACCACGCTGAGCCCGGACTACAACGCCGAGCACCGCGACCACTTCCACCTCGACATGAGCGGGTGGACGAAGTGTTCGTGAGCTAGAGCGTCGCCGCCAGCGCGGCCAGTTGGTCCGCCACGATCCCCCAGCCCTCGTGGAAGCCCATCTGCTCGTGGGCGGCCTTGTCCTCGGCGCTCCAGTGACGGGCCACGGCGCGGTAGCGGGTCTTGCCGTCGCCCAGGTCCTCGAAGGTGACGATGGCGACCATGAACGGCTTGGCGGACGGCTGCCAGGTCTCGGTGAAGGCGTCGGTGAAGACGATCTTCTCGTTGGGCACGACTTCCAGATAGACGCCCGGCTGCGGCATGACCTCGCCGTTGGGACCGTTCATCTCGAGATAGGTGTTGCCGCCGGTGCGCACGTCCATGCGGACGTTGGAGACGGTCCAGGGCTTGGGGCAGAACCACTGCGGCATCAGTTCCGGCGTGGTCCAGCACTTGTAGAGCTTCTCACGCGGCACATCGATGATCCGTTCCAGGACCAGTTCCCTATCTTCGGGAAAATTGGCGGCGGGGAAGTTCGCGGTGTCGAGGGGCATCGGGGTGTCTCCGTGTTTGATCAAGTTCTCGCCTCAAGGACGGCCTTGATCCAGTCGTCCCGACAGTCGTCACGAAAAATTCTGACGAACGGCGTTCCGCGATGGAATTCGCCAAATCCCGGTGGCTCCAGCACAGAGGCGCGAGCCCGAAACACCGATGTTGGCCTTCGACGGTCGGACGGTCCGACCTACCAAGGAAACGACCATGACCCGCAAGCTCGCCGGCGCGCTCGCCGCCCTCACCCTCTCCACGCTCTTCGCCTCGACCTCGGCCCACGCGGTCGAGGCCTTCCCGGCCGGCTTCAAGGCCAGCGACATCGCGGTCAACGGCACGACCCTGCACGTCCGCGTCGGCGGGACCGGCCCGGCGGTGGTGCTGCTGCACGGCTTCGCCGACACCGGCGACATGTGGGCCCCGGTCGCCAAGGCGCTGGCCAAGAACCACACCGTCATCGTGCCCGACCTGCGCGGCATGGGTCTGTCGGCCCACCCGGCCGGCGGCTACGACAAGAAGAACCAGGGCGAGGACATCGCCGCGGTGATGGACGCCCTGAAGGTCCAGAAGGCCCAGCTGGTCACCCACGACATCGGCAACATGGTCGGCTACGCCCTGGCCGCCGAGCATCCCGACCGCATCAGCAAGTGGGTGGTGATCGACGCCCCGCTGCCGGGCATCGGCAACTGGACCGAGATCCTGCAACTGCCGATGCTGTGGCACTTCAACTTCCGCGGCCCGGACATGGAGCGCCTGGTCGCCGGCCGTGAGCGCATTTATCTGGACCGCTTCTACAACGAGCTGTCGTTCACCCCGGCCTCGATCACCGAGGACACCCGCCAGCACTATGCCGCGCTCTATGCCCGCCCCGGCGCGATGCACTCGGCCTTCGAGCAGTTCAAGGCCTTCACCCAGGACGCCGAGGACAACAAGGTCTTCGCCGCCAAGGGCAAGCTGCCGATGCCGGTGCTGGCGATCGGCGCCGACCACTCGTTCGGCGCGGCCCAGGGTGAGGTGCTGCGCCTGGTGGCCAGCGACGTCACGCCCAAGATCCTGCCGAACTCGGGCCACTGGGTGATGGAAGAGCAGCCCGCCGCGACCACGGCCCTGATCACCGGCTTCCTCGACTAGGCTTTCGTTCAAGACGTGTCGGTCCGGCTGCGGAACTTTCGCCGGGCCGACGCGTCGTTGGCGTCTAGGACTACAGCCAGGAGCGACCGTGATGCCCGAACGTGAAGACGCTTACGAACCGACCAGCGTCGAGGTCGAACGCAACATCCAGCAAGGCGGCGGCGTCGGCGCCCGAGACCTGGCCCGCCAGGCGGAGCCCAGCGTCGTGGTCCCCGAGGATGATGAAGACGAGGCGGCCGCCGAGCCGATCGGCCGGGCGCATCCGCACGAATAACCTCAGGCGCGCTGCCCGCTTGACCGTTTGAAGCGCTCGCCGCACTGTGGCGGAAATTCAAACAAACGTTTTAGGGTGGCGCGCCATGAGCCTCTTCGACCTCACCGGCAAGGTGGCGATCATCACCGGGTCCTCGCGCGGCATCGGCAAGGCCATCGCCGAGCGGATGGCCGAGCACGGCGCCAAGGTGGTGATCTCCTCACGCAAGCTGGAGCCGTGCGAGGAGGTCGCCGCCACCCTCAACGCCAAGCACGGGGCAGGCACGGCCATCGCGGTCCCGGCCAATATCGCCTCCAAGGACGACCTGCAGCACCTGGTCGACGAGACCCGCAAGGCCTTTGGCCAGGTCGACATCTGCGTCTGCAACGCCGCCAGCAATCCCTATTACGGCCCGCTGGCCGGGATCAGCGACGACCAGTTCCGCAAGATCCTGGACAACAACATCATCAGCAATCACTGGCTGATCTCGATGGTCGCGCCCGAGATGCAGGCTCGCAGGGACGGCTCGATCATCATCGTCTCGTCGATCGGCGGCCTGCGCGGCAACGCCATCATCGGGGCTTACAACATCAGCAAGGCCGCCGACTTCCAGCTGGCCCGCAACCTGGCCCACGAGTTCGGGCCCGACAACGTGCGGGTCAACTGCATCGCCCCGGGCCTGATCAAGACCGACTTCGCCAAGGCGCTGTGGGACAATCCCGAGACCCTGGAACGCTCGACCCGGACGGTGCCGCTGCGCCGCATCGGCGAGCCGGACGAACTGGCGGGGGCGGCGGTCTATCTGGCCTCCAAGGCCGGCAGCTTCATGACCGGCCAGGCGCTGGTGGTTGATGGCGGGGCGACCATCTAGGCGGGTCAAACCCGAAGTCGCGCAACCCGCGCGATGTGCTTAACCCGTCCTACATCTCTCGCCTTGAAGGGTGGCCGCAGTTCCCAGGAAACCGGATTTGCGGCGCCTCCTCGTCTTTCTTGCCTTGATCGGGTCCCTCGTGGCCGGCGCCGCGCAGGCGCAAGGCAATGCGCCCCTGTCTCAGCGTCTCGACCAACTGGCCCAGGAGATCGGCGCCCACGAGGTCCGCAACCCGCCGCGCGACAACGAAGACATCGAACGCGCCGGCCGCCGCGCCCTGCGCGATCGCGGCCAGGCCCGGCTCTACGGCCTGTGGCGCGTGCTCTACGCCTACAAGAGCAACCAGATCGAGGGCCGCTTCGACGAATGGGCCAAGCTGGCTCGTGAAGCCGCCAAGCGCGACCACGACAAGCCGCTGGAGACCCTGGTCGAGCTGGAGACCCTGGCCTATCGCCACGAGACCCACGGTTTCCGCGCCTTCACCGACGGCGACTGGCGCAGGTACCTGACCCAATCGGGTCCCGACATCCGGGTGATGGCCGGGATCGAGCGCGTCCGTCACCTGGGGCAGGTGGGGCGCTGGGCCGAGGCCGCGCGGATGGCCGCCGACCTGACCGTCGACATCGAGCGTCGGGGTCGCGTGGCCCAGCCCGTGCTGGCCGAGCTGCACCAGGTGCACAGCTACACGCTGTCGGACATCGGGGACAAGGAAGGCTCCCTGGACCACATGGCCCAGGCCGTGCGGCTGGACGAGCGCGACGCCTTCCACATCCGCAAGATCGAGCGGATCTACGACATCGCCTACACCGCCGCCGACCTCGGCGAGATGGGCGCGGCCCAGCGGATGGCCGACCTGCACCACAGGATGGTCGTGGCCGACGGCGACAAGGACCTGCTGACTTGGGACCAGCATCTGTGCGGCCGCATCGCCCTGATCCTGAACCAGCCGCGCAAGGTGCTGGACTGCCTGCAGGGCGCAGAGGCCGAGCTCGCCAATCCGACGCGCCGGCTTCAAGTCATTTTGCTGCGCCAACGCGCCCAGGCCGAGGCCCAGCTGGGCATGGCCGCCGCCGCCCGCGCCGACCTGGAGCGCCTGAAGAACGTGCCCAACGTGCTGACCCAGCGCGATCCGCACGTCGAGGCCCTGGTCCAGGCCTATATCGACCAGGCCGAGGGCCGCAGCGATCTGGCCTTCCGCGAGCTGGACGCCTGGCGCCGGACCAACAGCGCCGAGACCGACCGGGCCCATGCCCGCAGCGTGGCCGAGATGTCCGCCGCCCTCGACAGCGAGCTGCGGGCCAAGCGCGACGAGAGCCGCCGCCTGACCGAGGAGGTGCGCCTGTCGCGCAGTCTGGCGCGGGCCTCGGTGGTCATCGCCCTGCTGCTGGGCGTGCTGGTCGCCGGCGGCGTCGCCTGGACCGTCCACCAGCGCCGCGCCTCGCGCCGCCTGAAGGGGGCGCAGGAGCACGCCGAGGCCGCTAACAAGGCCAAGTCGGCCTTCCTGGCGGTGATGAGCCACGAGCTGCGGACGCCGCTGAACGGCATGCTGGGCCTGGCCCAGGCCCTGCGCGCCGGAACCCTGACGGCCGAACAGCGCGAGCAGGTCGACCTGATCATGGACAGCGGTGACACGCTGCTGGTCCTGTTGAACGACATCCTCGACCTCTCCAAGATCGAGGCCGGCAAGCTGGAGATCGCGCCGACGGTCGGCGACCTCGTCCAGACCTGCGCCCGCCTGGTCGGCGGCTACCAGCCCACGGCGCGCGAGAAGGACGTGGCCCTGACCTTCAAGCTGGAGAGCGAGGCGCCCGGGCCGCTGCTGTTCGACGGCGTGCGGGTGCGCCAGTGCCTGACCAACCTGGTGTCCAACGCCCTGAAGTTCACCACCCACGGCAAGGTCGAGGTGGGCCTGGCCTGCTATCCGGACCGCGACGGCCGCATCCGCGTGCGCCTGCGGGTGTCCGACACCGGCATCGGCATGAACGAGGCCACGGTCGCCAAGCTGTTCCAGCCGTTCACCCAGGCCGACGCCTCGACCACCCGCAATTTCGGCGGCACGGGCCTGGGCCTCAACATCACCCGCCGCCTGGTCAAGCTGATGCGCGGCGAGATCCGCGTCGAGAGCGAGGAGGGGGTGGGCTCGGTCTTCACCATCGAGATGCTGGTCGACGCCGCCGAGACGTCCGACGTCCCGGTCTGGGAGGCCGAGACGGGCGACGAGGAGGCCGGCTTCGCGGCGCTGCAAGGTCGCCGCGTCCTGGTCGTCGACGATCATCCGGTCAACCGCCGGGTCATCCGCCTGTTCCTCGAACCGTTCGAGTGCGAGCTGCTCGAGGCCGAGAACGGCCAGCAGGCCCTGGACGCCCTGGACCGCGAACCGGTCGACATCGTGCTGATGGACGTCAACATGCCGGTGCTGGACGGGCTGGAAGCCACTCGCCGCCTGCGCCAGGACCCGCGCTTCGCGCGCCTGCCGGTAATCGCCCTGACCGCGGACGTGATGTCGTCTCAGATCAAGACCTGCCTGGAAGCCGGCTGCGACGCGCACGTCGCCAAGCCGATCGACCTGCGGAACCTGCTGTCGGCCATGGACCGCTGCCTGGCGCGAGGCGTGGCGCGTGAGCTGGCCGCGGGGCTGAGCGCGCTCTAGGCGAAGGCCGCTTTCGCCGCCGCCAGCCGCTGCAACGCCTCATCCAGCGTCGCGTCCGCCTTGGCGAAGCACAGCCGCACGACGTTGGTCACCGGATTCTCGGCGAAGAACGCCGACACGGGGATCGCCGCGACGCCGAACTCCACGACCGTCCGTTCACAGAAGGTCACGTCATCGACCGTGATCCCCGACGCCGTCAGGTCGACGTTCAGGAAGTACGTGCCCTGGCTTTCCAGCACCACATAGCCGGCCGCCCGCAAGCCAGCGGTCAGCCGGTCTCGCGACCGTTGCATCTCCACCGGCATCTCGTCGAACCAGGCGCGGTGGTGCTCCAGGCCCCAGGCCACGCCCGCCTGCAGGTTCGGGGGCGTGGTGAAGGTCAGGAACTGGTGCGCCGCCGCCAGGGCCTTGGTCAGGGCGGGGGCGGCCATCAGGAAACCGACCTTCCAGCCGGTCATGCCGAACAGTTTGCCAGCCGAGCCGATCTTCACCGTCCGCTCGCGCATGCCGGGGAAGGTGATCAGCGGCCGGTGCTCGCGACCGTCGAACACCACGGCTTCCCAGACCTCGTCACAGACGGCGATGGTGTCGTGCTTGACGCAGAACTCGGCCAGCAGGGCCAGATCCTCCTCGGGCGTGACGACGGCGGCCGGGTTCAGCGGGCTGTTCAGCACCACCATGCGGGTCTTGTCGCTGAACACGGCCTCAAGCATCGCCCGGGTAAAGCGCCAGTGCGGCGGGGCCAGGCGAACCAGTTTCGGCACGCCGCCCGCCCGGCGCACCAGCGGCAGGTAGGCGTCGTACAGCGGCTGGAACAATACCACCTCGTCGCCGGGCGAGATCAGCGCCGTGAACGCCGCCGCCAGGGCCTCGGTGGCGCCGGAGGTGACGACGATCTCCGTATCGGGATCGAGCGTCAGGTCCTGGGCCCGCCCATAGTGCCCGGCCACGGCGGCGCGCAGCTCGGGCAGGCCGCGCATCGGCGGATACTGGTTGGAGCCCTCGATCAGCGCCCGCGCCGCCGCCTCGCGGACGGGCAGGGGGCCTTGGTCGTCGGGAAAGCCCTGGCCCAGATTGATCGCGCCGTGCTGGCGGGCCAGGCCGCTCATGCGCTCGAAGATCGTGGTGGGCAGGTTGTCGAAGACGGGATGGACCATGCCTTTGCCTAACACGACGCGAGATTTCTGAAACCCGGCCCCGACTCGTGCATTTCTACGGCGCAGCTTCCACAGGAGGGCATGAGCATGCACGGCGTCGGATTTATCGGAGCCATCATCATCGGCATCTTCGCCGGCTGGATCGCCGAGAAGGTGATGAACCGCGATCACGGCTTCTGGACCAACCTCATCGTCGGCCTGGTCGGCTCGCTGCTGGGCGCGTTTCTGGCCGGGATGCTGGGCATCCACTTCTGGGGCTGGGTCGGCAGCCTGGTGATCTCGACCCTCGGCGCGATCCTGCTGCTGTGGCTGCTGGGGTTGATCAAGAAGTAGAATTTCCCCTTCTCCCCTTGCGGGAGAAGGTGTCAGCGAAGCTGACGGATGAGGGGTTGAAAAGCTTGTCCGACAGGGCGGCGCGACCCCTCACCCGACCCGCTGCGCGGGCCACCCTCTCCCGCAAGGGGAGAGGGAACTACCCCGTCACTGCCTCGCCAGCTTCCGTATCGGCCTCGCCCCGCATCTGCCGCGCCAGGTTCGACAGCAGGAAGCTCGGTATATCCCCCACCGGCATCGGCCGGCCGTACAGGAAGCCCTGGAAGGTGTCGCAGCGCATGTCGGCCAGCAGGCGGGCCTGGGCGGGGGTCTCGACGCCTTCGGCGGTGACCTGCAGGTTCAGGGTCTGGCCCAAGAGGGCGATGGTGCGCAGGATGTCGGCGATGGCCGTGTTGTCCTGCATCTCGGCCACGAACGAGCGGTCGATCTTGATCTTGTCGAACGGGAACCGCCACAGATAGGCGAGGCTGGAATAGCCGGTGCCGAAGTCGTCCATGGCGATCTTGACGCCCAGGGCCTTCAGGGCGGCCAGCTGCTCCAGGGTCTTGACGCTGTCGTGCAGCAGCAGGCCCTCGGTGATCTCCAGCTCCAGGCGGGCGGGCGCCAGGCCCGAGGCCTTCAGGGCGGCGCGGACCTGGGCCACCAGATCGCCCGAGGCAAATTGATTGGGCGACAGGTTGACGGCGACGGTCAGGTGCGCGGGCCAGCTGGCGGCCGTGCGGCAGGCCTCGTGCAGCACCCACTCGCCGATCTTGTTGATCAGGCCCCACTGCTCGGCGCATTCGATGAAGTCGGCCGGCGGCACCAGGCCCCGGCGAGGATGCTGCCAGCGCAGCAGGGCCTCGAAGCCGGTGGTCTCGTGTTCGTGGGCGCCGATCAGCGGCTGGAAGAACAGCTTCAGCTCGTGATTGGCCAGGGCGTCGCGCAGGTCCAGTTCCAGCGCCCGGCGCTCCTGGGCCCAGACGTCCATGGCGGTCTCGAAGAAGCGATAGGCTCCGCGTCCGTCGCCCTTGGCGCGGTAGAGGGCCAGATCGGCGTTCTTCAGCAGGCCGTCGGGATCGTCGGCGTCGAACGGGGCGACGGCGATACCGACGCTGGCCCCGATCAGCACATTGTGGCCGCGCACGTCGTAGGGGTCCGAGAGGGTGTCGACGATGGCCTGGGCCAGGTCGCCCAAGGCCTCGGCGCCGGGCGAGGGGGCGATGACCACGGCGAACTCGTCGCCGCCCAGGCGCGAGACCAGACCCTGGCCGCCGACGCAATCCCGAAGCCGGGCGGCGGCCTGGATCAGCAGGGCGTCGCCGATCGGGTGCCCCAGGCTGTCATTGACGCCCTTGAAGTGGTCGAGGTCCAGGCACAGCACCGCGCAACCCGTCCCACCCGGCTTGCCATGCTCGGTCCAGGCCTTGGAGAGGGCCTGAAGGAACGACAGGCGGTTGGGCAGCTGGGTCAGCACGTCGTAATGGGCCAGGCGCGAGATGCGGGCCTGGTCCTCGCGGGCCTGGGTGATGTCGGCGCCGACGCCCCGGAAGCCGATGAAGGCCCCATCAAGGTCGAGCACCGGCTTGGCCGACAGCGACCACCAGTGGGTCTCCTCACCGACGCCGATCGAGACGACCACGTCGCGGAAGGTCTTCTGCTCGGCGAACAGGGCCGAGAGGGCGGCGACCGGGCCGCTCGGGGCCTCGGCCGCGCCGCACAGCGCCGACATCGGATGGCCGATCAGGGCATCCTTGTCGACGCCGGCCGCGGCGGCCATGCGGTCGGAGACGTAGGTCATGGCCCCGTGAGCATCGACCTCCCACAGCCAGTCGCTGGCGCCTTCCTCGAAGTCGCTGAGCAGCAGGGACACGACCTGCTTCTGCTTCTCCAGCTCGTCGGCGGCGACCAGGCGGTCGGCGAAGATCTTGGCGTGCGACAGGCACGAGACGCTGACCACCAGGTGGCAGAAGATCAGCAGGCAGCCCAGGGCGTAGAGGATCGGGTCGTTGCTGGTGGCCAGCACCCACAGCGAGCCGATGACCATCGGGGTCGAATAGGCGATGGCGGCGGCCGGCAGGGTCAGCATGGCGAAGCCGCCGCAGCCGATCATGCCCGCGATCACCGAGGCGACCAGCATCGGCATGGCGCCGGCGAAACCCTGTTCCTTGGGCATGGTCAGGATCGGCAGCACGCCCCACAGCAGGCCAAGGATGCCGGCCTGCAGGACGATGCGGCGAACACCGCGCGCCGAGATGGTGGACTTGCCGCCCTTCCGCCGCTTGGCGGCGTACCAGCCGCGCAGGCCCAGGAACGCGTAGCTCATCACCAGCGTCGCCCAGATGGTCAGGGATGCGCGGTGCGGACCGGTCAGGCCGGCCAGATTGACGAGCAGGGCGATGACGATGTTGGCGCTCATCATCACCGGGGTCATGCGCAGGATGCTCTGCACCTGCTCCATGCGCACGCGGCCGGCCATGGCCTCGGGCACGGCCGGGCTGACGCGCTCAGCGAGCGCGGCCAGGCCGCGGCCGATCGAACTGGTGATGGCGCGCACGCGCGACCCTCGTCTCATCCGGAGTGGAGTCCCCCGAAGAAACCATCGTTCGCCCGGGTAAACCTGCGGTTAAGTCCACGTATCGTTTGAGCAAACGGACGGGTGAAATCGAATGCGTAGCGGTATTCGCGGTCGGATTTGCTGAATATTCCCCGCCGCGATCTTCATGATTAACGCAGGGGAATGGTGTTTGCCGCGCCAAGGCTGGCGTGGCGGGCGCGGCCCAAGAAAAAGGCCGCCGTCCTTGCGAACGGCGGCCCAATTTTCGAAGGCTCGAGAAGCCTACTCTTCCTTGACGCGACGCTTGCGGAACGACGGGTTCAGGATCTGCTTGCGCAGACGGATGTTCTTCGGGGTCACCTCGACCAGCTCGTCTTCCTCGATATAGGCGATGGCCTGTTCGAGGGTCATGCGACGCGGCGGGGTCAGGCGGATCGACTCGTCCTTGCCCGAGGCGCGGACGTTGGTCAGCTGCTTGGCCTTCATCGGGTTGACGTCGAGATCGTCCGAACGGGCGTTCTCGCCGATGATCATGCCGAGATAGGTCTTCTCGCCGGCGCCGACGAACATCACGCCGCGCTCTTCCAGGTTCCACAGCGCGTAGGCCGCGGTTTCACCGTCCGAGTTCGAGATCAGCACGCCCTTGCGCTGTTGGTCGATGGCGCCCTTGTAGGCTTCGTAGTGGCTGAACACGCGGTTCAGCACGCCCGAGCCGCGCGTGTCGGTCAGGAACTCGCCCTGATAGCCGATCAGCGAGCGCGACGGCGCGGTCAGCTGGATGCGGGTCTTGCCGGCGCCCGACGGACCCATGTCCTTCAGCTCGGCCTTACGCAGCGACAGCTTCTCGATGACGATGCCCGAGAACTCGTCGTCGACGTCGATCATGACGTCTTCCATCGGCTCCAGGCGCTTGCCGGTTTCCGGATCGGTCTGGAACACGACGCGCGGACGCGAGATCGAGACCTCGAAGCCTTCGCGGCGCATGTTCTCGATCAGAACGCCCAGCTGCAGTTCGCCGCGGCCCGAGACTTCGTAGGCGTCGCCTTCGCTGGTCTCGGCCACCTTGATGGCGACGTTCGATTCGGCTTCCTTCAGCAGACGGTCACGGATGACGCGCGACTGGACCTTGTCGCCTTCGCGACCGGCCAGCGGCGAGTCATTGACCGAGACGGTCATCGAGATGGTCGGCGGATCGATCGGCTGGGCCGGCAGGGCCTCGGTGACTTCCATGGCGCACAGGGTGTCGGCCACGGTCGCCTTCGACATGCCGGCGATGGCGACGATGTCACCCGCCTCGGCGCCTTCGTCGACCGGCGAACGCTTCAGGCCACGGAAGGCCAGCACCTTGGTGATGCGGCCGCGCTCGATTTCCTTGCCGTCGCGGTCGAGGGCGTGGATGGCCATGCCGGGGACGGCCTTGCCGCTCTCGATACGGCCGGTCAGCAGGCGGCCCAGGAACGGGTCGCTTTCGATCAGCACGTTCAGGATCTGGAACGGCGCGTCCTTCTTGGCGATCTGCTTCGGTTCCGGCACGTGGCGGACGATCAGGTCGAACAACGGGCCGAGGTTGTCGCTGGGCACATTCATGTCCAGCGTGGCCCAGCCGGCGCGGCCCGAGGCGTAGATGTGCGGGAAGTCCAGCTGCTCGTCCGTGGCGCCGATGGCGGCGAACAGGTCGAAGGCGGCGTTGTGGACGCGGTCCGGATCGGCGTGCGCGCGGTCGACCTTGTTGATGCAGAGGATCGGCTTCAGGCCCATCTTCAGCGCCTTGGTCAGCACGAACTTGGTCTGCGGCATGACGCCTTCCTCGGCGTCGATCAGCAGGACGCAGCCGTCCACCATGCCCAGGATGCGTTCGACTTCACCGCCGAAGTCGGCGTGGCCGGGGGTGTCGATGATGTTGATGCGGGTTTCGCCCGCTTCACCGTTCCACAGCACGCTGGTGCACTTGGCCAGGATGGTGATCCCGCGCTCGCGCTCCTGGTCGTTGGAGTCCATGGCGCGTTCGGTCGTGGCTTCGTTGGCGCGGAAGACGCCCGACTGGGCCAGCAGCTGATCGACGAGGGTGGTCTTGCCATGATCGACGTGCGCGATGATGGCGATATTTCGCATGGACATGGGAGCGGACGGACTTTCGGGAGGAATAGGGATGACGCTGTGCGCGTCAGGCGCGCGGCTTTTACGCGACTGCGGCCGATTTATCCACCCCCGACGGTTGGAAAGACTTGTCGCAGGTAACCGGTGTCATCAACAAAGCCTTATGACGCTTGGGTTTGCGCGATGTTCTCATCGGAGACCGTTTCAAACGCAACAAATTGTGCACTGCAACATGCATAAAATTAAGGCAGTTTTGAATAGCGCCGTTCCGCGATCCTTGCCCCACAACGGGTTGCGCTAAACCCCTGTCAAAAAATCGACATTAACGCCGACTTTTTTGCTTGCCTGTTTTTGCGCCGCACCCTATAAACATTCCTGTGAGGCGGCGCTGCCGCTTCTGCCCTTCCTGGGCGTTTCCTCCCTAATGAACTGGCCCGGCGGTTTCGCCGGGCTTTTTTTTGGCCTGTGGCCGGGGAGGGACGCTGTCGCCCTTCCAAACGCGCGGGGCGGCGTGGTGTTTCAGCCGTCCACGAACGAAAAAGGGCGGGAGCCGAAGCGCCCGCCCTCTCTGAACCAAGCCTTTCAGCCCAGGATCAGGACCGCTCTTCCTTCGAGCCCGGGGCCGGCGCGCCCGGCATCGGCGGCACGGGACCGGCCGGCGCGTTGGGATCCAGCTCCGCGACCTCGACCAGGCCGCGCCCGACGTGGCTCTTGCGGAAGCCGTAAGCGAAATAGATCACCAGGCCGATTCCCGACCAGATCGGGAACAGCAGCTTGGCCGCGCTCGGCAGGTTGAAGAACAGCACCACGCAGCCCAACACCGCGATCGGCGCGATGATCCACACCAGCGGCGTGCGGAACGGGCGGTGACGGGTCGGGTCCTTCTTGCGCAGCACCATCACCGCGATCGCCACCATGAAGAAGGCGAACAGGGTGCCGGAGTTGGAGATGTCCACCAGCTGGCCGACCGGGAAGAAGGCGGCGGCCACGGCCACGAACAGGCCGGTGATGATGGTCACCACGTGCGGCGTCTTGAACTTCGGGTGGATGGCGGCCAGGCCTTCCGGCAGCAGGCCGTCGCGGGCCATGACGAAGAAGATCCGCGTCTGGCCGTAGATCATCATCAGGATGACCGAGGGCAGGGCCAGATTGGCCGCCAGGCCCAGCAGGTTGCCGATCAGCGGGAAGTCGATCTGGCGCAACACATGGGCCAGGGCCTCGTTCGAGCAGACCAGGGCCTCCTTGTTGGCGGCCAGATTGCAGGCGGCCTGGAAGGCGGGCGAGCCGGGCTCGGGCACCGAGCCGTCCAGCGCCAGCACCGGCTGGGCGCCCATGGCCCCGATCGCGCCCGAGGCCACTAGCAGATAGAAGACGGTGCACAGCGCCAGGCTGCCGATCAGGCCGATCGGCACATTGCGCTGCGGGTTCTTGGTCTCCTCGGCCGCGGTCGAGACGGCGTCGAAGCCGACATAGGCGAAGAAGATCGAGGCCGCGGCCCCGACAATGCCCATGCCGCTGGTCCCTTGCGCCCCGAACCAGCCGGTCGGCGCGAACGGCGCGAAGTTCTGGCCCTTCAGCACGGGCAGGGTCAGCACGATGAACACGGTCAGCGCCGTCACCTTGATGGCCACCAGGCAGGCATTGACCATGGCGCTCTCGGTCGTGCCGATCACCAGCAGGCCCGTCACGGCCAGGGCCACGACGATGGCCGGGACGTTGACGACGCCGGCGCTGAAGTCAGGAACCGGCAGGATGCCGTGCATGGCCCAGGTCGGTCCGTGTCTCAGCAAGTCAGGCCAATGGAAGCCGAACATGTTCTCAAGCAGGCCCAGGAAGTACCCCGACCAGCCGACGGAGACGGCGCTGGCGGCGACCGCGTATTCCAGGATCAGCGCCCAGCCGACCATCCAGGCCAGAAGTTCGCCCATCACCGCATAGGAATAGGTGTAGGCCGAGCCCGAGACCGGCACCATCGAGGCCAGTTCGGAATAGCAGAGCGCGGCCACGGCGCAGACGGCGCCGGCGATCACGAAGCTCCAAAGCATGCCCGGCCCGGCCTTCTGGGCCGCCGCGGCCGTCAGCACGAAGATCCCGGTGCCGATGATCGCGCCGACGCCCAGCAGCGTCAGCTGGATCGGCCCCAGGGACCGATGCAGGGACTTCTTCTCAGCCGTCGCCAGAATCGCATCCAGCGATTTTACCCGCCACATAGTCGCTCCCCCTTGGGTCGTTGGGACATCCCTCCCCAGGGACGTCTCGCAAAAGACCCGACCGTTATTCGGCCTCGGGAGTTCGTCAAGGTTGCAGCGGGGGCGCTACTTCAGTTCGGCCACGTCCAGGGCCGCCAGCGCCTTGGTCAGCGTCGCCGCGTCCGCCGTCAGCCGCGCCAGGCCCTCGGTCGGCTCGCGCGTGGTCTCGTTCATATAGAGCGCGCGGTTGATCTCGATCTGCAGGGCGTGGGTGCGCTTGGCCGGGCGGCCGTAGTGCTCGGTGGTGTAGCCGCCGGCGTAGGGGGCGTTGCGCACGACGCGGTAGCCCAGGGCCTCCAGCTCGCGCTCGACCAGGCCGGTCAGCTTGGGCGAGCAGGCCGCGCCGAAGCGGTCGCCCAGCACGATGTCGCACGGCCCGCCGTTCCTGGCCCGCTGGCCGCGCGCGGCGGCGGCCGGCATCGAGTGCCAGTCGATCAGGATCGCCGCCCCATGCGCCGCGCGCGCCGCCGCCAGCTGGCGGTCGAGAGCGTCGTGATAGGGGCGGTGAGTCAATTCGACGCGGGCGCTGGCCTCGGCGAAGGTCAGCTTGCGGGCGTAGATCGGCCGACCCTCGCCGGCGATGCGGGGGATCGTGCCCAGCCCCGCCGCCACCCGGGCCGAGCGCCCGTGGGCGTAGTCGGGCAGGTCGCCCTCGAACATCGAGGCGTCCATCTCCCACGGCTCGCGGTTGAGATCGACATAGGCGCGGGCGAAGCGGGCGCGGACCGTGGTCGCGCCCAGGGCGGGCGCGCCGGCGATGATCCGGTCGACGAAGGCGTCCTCGGACGCGCGCAGCGTCTCCACCGGCAGGCGGGACGCGGCGATCATGTCCTCGGGATAGAGGTCGCCCGAATGCGGCGAGGCGAACACCAGGGCCGTCGGCGGCGGGGCGCCGGCCGGCGCGGCGCGCGTCACCTCGAACGCCGGACCGCCGAAGGTCTCCAGCGGCGTGGTCGCGTCTTCAGTGGAAAGGGGCCGCCAGGCGCTCATGCTTCGCATCATCGAAGGCCGGCCGCGCCGGGTCAAACGACAAACAGCCAGAAGTCGGTTCGTCCACAGGCCGCGACGTTTAGGTTCATCCCCGATTTACGGACATCAGGGTAAAGTACCTCTCTGATCGACGAATTTTCCCCTGGAACGTGACCTCATGGCCCGCATCCTTCTCGCCGAAGACGATGATTCCCTCCGTGGCTTCCTGGCCCGGGCGCTGGAACGCGCCGGCTTCGAAGTCCAGGCCTGCGCGGATGGCGAGGAAGCCGTCCAGCACCTGGAACATCCCTGGGACCTGCTGCTGACCGACATCGTCATGCCGGGCATGGACGGCATCGAGGTGGCCCGCCAGGCCGCCGCCCGCGATCCGTCCCTGCGCATCATGTTCATCACCGGCTTCGCCGCCGTCGCCCTGTCGGCGCAAGACCGCGCTCCGGCCGGCGCCAAGGTGCTGTCCAAGCCCGTCCACCTGCGCGATCTGGTCGCCGAGGTGGAAAAAATGATGGCGGCCTAAAAATCTGTTTTTGGCGGCTTGCGCACCAGCCAAGCCGCCGCTATACCCCCACACCTTCCCGGCCGGGACGTCTTCACCAAGGCGCTTCCGGTTCGCTTCGGCGGACGCGTAGCTCAGCGGGAGAGCACTACGTTGACATCGTAGGGGTCACAGGTTCAATCCCTGTCGCGTCCACCATTCCCTCCCTGAAAATCAGAGACTTGCGGCGAGATCGGTCATCCGGTCCGCGACGGGTTCTGGGCGTTTTCCCGCGCCGGCTTGGCCGCGTGGCGATCGCCGCCTAGGCTCGACGGCATGGTTCAACCGAGCGGTCCGTCCTGGTGGTCGAAGGCCGAGCGCGCCGCGCTGGCCTTCAAGGCCACGACGCGCAAGGCCAGGGGCGCCAAGCACTCGGTCTATGTCGTCCTGCTCCACGATCCGCGTCGCGCCGATCCCTGGGGGCTCTATGTCGGCCAGACCTCCCGCGATCCGGACCTGCGCTTCGACCAGCACAAGACCGGCTACAAGGCCAGCGGCGCGGCCAAGCGGTTCGGCGTCCGGCTGGTCCCGGCGCTGACCGAGCATCTCAACCCCATGCGCCAGTGGGAGTCGCTGGACCTGGAGGCCGCGCTGGCCGAGGCCTTCCGCGCCGCGGGCGTGCCCTGGGTGGAAGGCGGTCACTAGGCTGGCCTAGCGCGCCGGCTTTACCTTCGGCAGGGCGGTGATCGGCTCCAGGACGATGTCGCGGAAGAAGGTCTCGGCCCCTTCGGATTGCAGCTGGATGGCACCGTGGGTCAGGGGCTGGCCGTCGGCCTTCAGGTCGCGGACCTCAAGGACCGGGACGCCGTTGACGACGTGCACGGCGCGGTCGCCCAGGACGTAGAGGTCCAGGGTGTTCCATTGCCCGGCCGGCTTCTCGGCGTCGGCATAGGCCTCGACGTTCCAGTCGGCCGTGCCGCCCTTGGCGGTGGTGGGCTTGCCGGTCGGCGAGAAGCGCAGGTTGGGCTTGATCAAGGACGGGTCGTTGACCGCGTCGGTGACGACGCTGATCGCCTCGCCGACCGGCACGACCATGCCGATCGAGCCGGTCATGATCTCGAACTCGACCGCCTGGCTCCAGGTGCCCCAGACCACGCCCGGCGCGCCGTGCGAGTGGTAGAGCAGGCCGTTGTTGGGTGCCTGGGTCTCGCGCGGCGCCCAGCGGCCCTTGCCCCACTTGTACTGCAGCCGCAGGTGATAGTTCTGGAAGTCGCCGGTGTGGACCAGGCTGCCCCAGGTCTTGCCGTTGACGTAGAGCCCCGGGCGGCCGTCCTCGGTGACCACCTTGAAGATCTCGGCGCTCTGAGGCGTGTCGCCGATCGGCGCGACGGCGGGGCGCTTGTAGGTCACAGCCGGGTCGGCATAGCCGAGCCAAGGGCGCCAGTCCTTCAGGTCCTTGCCGTTGAAGAGCACGGTCTTCGGCCCCGTGGCCTTGGGGACGTCGGTCAGCGCCAGGGGCGGACGGGGCTCGGCGAGCGCCAGCGCCGCCATCAGGGCCAAGGTCTCGAGCATGCCGTCCTCCCACGATCTTGGCCTCTAGTCGCCGATTGAGCGACAGCGTTGTCAAGGATGTCATGGTCGTATTGGCGGGCGCGGAACGGCAACCTAAGGTCCGGGGTTCGACAGGGAGGTCACATGCCACTTCGCTCCGTTCTCACGCTCGCCGTCGGCCTGTGTGTGGCCTCTTCCGCGATGGCCCAGACCAAGCCGGAGGAGACCGAGGTCTGGAAGCCGGCCGTGCCCGTCGTGGCGACTTCCGGGGCCGCGCCGTCCGACGCGATCGTGCTGTTCGACGGCCATGACCTCGGCCAATGGGTCGCCACCAAGGACAAGTCGCCGGCCGCCTGGGCGGTGGCGGACGGCGTGCTGACCGTCGACAAGGCCAAGGGCAATATCGAGACGAAGAAGAGCTTCCGCGACTACCAGCTGCACCTGGAATGGCGCATCCCGGAGGGCATCACCGGCTCGGGCCAGGCGCGCGGCAACAGCGGCGTGTTCCTGGCGTCCACGGGCGTGGGCGACAAGGGCTACGAGGTGCAGATCCTCGACAGCTATGAGAACCCGACCTACGTCAACGGCCAGGCGGCCAGCGTCTACAAGCAGCATCCGCCCTTGGCCAACGCCAGCCGCAAGCCGGGCGAATGGCAGACCTATGACATCGTCTGGCATGCGCCGGTGTTCGGGGCGGACGGGACGCTCGTGACGCCGGCCGATGTCACCGTGATCCACAACGGCGTGCTCGTGCAGGACCATACGATCCTGGCCGGCGAGACGGTCTATATCGGCAAGCCGTCCTACAAGGCCCACGGCCCCGCGCCGATCAAGCTGCAGGCGCACGGCGATCCCAGCGCGCCGATCAGCTTCTGCAACATTTGGGTCCGCGAGCTGGCCCCGCGCTAGACGGGTGGCGGGGCGGTGCTGGACCGCACCACCAGCTGGTGGGGCAGGGTGACGTTCTGAAGGGCGGTGGCGCGGCCGCTGAGGATGTCCATCAGCAGGCGCACCACCTCGTGGCCGATCTGCTCCTTGGGCTGGCTGACCGTGGTCAGCTGCGGGTGCAGGTACTGGGCGAAGCGGATGTCGTCGAAGCCGACCAGTGAGACGTCCTCCGGACAGCGCAGGCCGCGCTGGCGGATCGCCTCCAGCGCGCCCATGGCCATCTCGTCGCTGAAGCAGAAGATCGCCGTCGGCCGGCCGGGCTCGTCCAAGAGCTCGCCGGTCTGGCGCACGCCGGACTCGATCGAGAAGTCGCCGATGGCCATGCGCAGGGCGCTGGCCCGGCCGTGGCGCTGGGCGGCGGCCAGCACGCCGGCCAGGCGGTCGCTGCTGATGGGGCTGGCCAGCGGGCCCGTCACCACGCCGATGCGGGCGTGGCCCAGGCCGTAGAGGTAGTCGACGACCTCGGCGGCGGCGGCGGCGTTGTCGATATGGGCGCTGGAGACGGCCAGGCCGGGCCGGAACTCGCAACCATTGACGATCGGGGTCTTGGGGCCCTTGGCGGCGACCATCTCGGCCAGCACGTCGGGCAGGCGATGGCCCAGGAAGATCAGGCCGTCGGCTTCCTTGCGGCGGAACATGGCCGCGTACTGTTCCTCGCGCGTCTCCTCGTGGCGGGTGTCGCCCAGCAGCACCGAATAGCCGGCGGCCAGCGCGGCTTCCTCGACGCCCCGGATTACCTGCGAGAAGAACGGGTTGGAGATGTCCGGCACCGTCACCAGGATCTTCTCGGTCCGCAGGGTGCGCAGGCTCTTGGCGGCGAAGTTGGGCTCGTAGCCCAGGCGGTTGACCGCCTCCATCACCTTGTTGCGGGTGGTCTCCAGCACCAGTTCCGGCGCGCTGAACACCCGTGAAACCGTCGCCGTGGAGACGCCCGCGTCGCGCGCTACGTCTTGAATCGTCGCCATTGGCCGGACACTGGCGACATGCCGACAGCTTGGCAAGCTGGCGGACCCCTGTTATCGATGATTTCGATTACATCGGAGCGGAGGGCGTCCAAAAGGACGAAACCAGCCGCCCAAACTGGTCGGGGAGGCCAGATCCATGAACACGAGCTTCCGGCTCTTCGTGATGATGGTGCTGCAGCTGGCGATCTGGGGCGCCTGGGCGCCGAAGATCTTCCCCTACATGGGGATGCTGGGCTTCGCGCCATGGCAACAGTCGCTGGTCGGCAGCTCGTGGGGCGTGGCCGCCCTGGTCGGCATCTTCTTCTCCAACCAGTTCGCCGACCGCAACTTCGCGGCCGAGCGGTTCCTGGCCGCCAGCCATCTGATCGGCGGCCTCGCTTTGGTCGGCACGGCGTTCGCCACCGACTTCTGGCCGTTCTTCGCCTGCTACCTGGTCTTCAGCCTGGTCTATGTGCCGACCCTGTCGGTGACCAACTCGATCGCCTTCGCTAACCTGAAGGACCCGGCCGCCGGCTTCGGCGCGGTGCGGATGGGCGGGACGGTCGGCTGGGTGCTGGTCAGCTGGCCGTTCGTGTTTCTGCTGGGCGCTCAGGCCTCGGTCGAGCAGGTGCGCTGGATCTTCCTGGTCGCGGCGATCGTCTCGTTCGCCTTCGCCGGTTACGCCCTGACCTTGCCGCACACGCCCGCTCGCAAGGACGCGCCGGGCATCGACAAGCTGGCCTGGCGACGGGCCTTCAAGCTGCTGGCCGCGCCGTTCGTGCTGGTGCTGTTCATCGTCACCTTCATCGATAGCGTCATCCACAACGGCTATTTCGTGATGGCCGACGCCTTCCTGACCAACCGCGTCGGCATCGCTGGCAACCTCTCCATGGTGGTGCTGAGCCTGGGCCAGGTGGCCGAGGTGCTGACCATGTTCCTGCTGGGCCGGGTGCTGGTGCGCCTGGGCTGGAAGACGACGATGATCATCGGCGTGCTGGGCCACGCCGCGCGCTTCGCGGTCTTCGCCTTCGCCGCCGACAGCATCCCGACGATCGTCGCCGTCCAGCTGCTGCACGGCATCTGCTACGCGTTCTTCTTCGCCACCGTGTATATCTTCGTCGATGCGGTGTTCCCCAAGGACGTGCGCTCCAGCGCCCAGGGCCTGTTCAACCTGCTGATCCTGGGGATCGGCAATGTGGTGGCCAGCTTCCTGTTCCCCGAGCTGATCAGCAAGCTGAGCGCCAATGGCGCCGTCGACTACACCCGCCTGTTCATGGTCCCGACCGGCATGGCCCTGGTCGCCGTGCTGCTGCTGGCGATCTTCTTCCGCCCGCCCTCGCGCGGCCCGGTCGCCGAGACCGACGAGCTCCCCGCCACGGCCAGCCCGGCCCAAGTCTAAGCCTTCATGCAAAAGGACAGCCTCGTGCACGAACATCTTTCCCGGCGTGGTCTTCTCGGCGCCGGCGCGGCCCTGCTCGGCGCGAGCCTGGCCGGCGGCGCTCACGCGGCGGCGGCCCCGTTCTTCCAGCGCCACAAGCTGCCGGTCGGCATCCAGCTCTATAGCCTGGGTCCGGACCTGGCCAAGGAGCTGGACGCTCAGCTGGCCACTGTCGCCAAGATCGGCTTCAAGTCTGTCGAGCTGGCCGGCTATCTGGGCCGCACGCCGGCCGAGCTGCGCGCCGCCTTCGACAAGGCGGGCCTGGTTTGCCCCAGCGCCCACATCTCGCCCAAGGGGCCCAGCGGCTTCAGCGGCGACCTCAACAAGCTGGCCGACGAGATGCACGTGATCGGCGTCAAATCGGTGATGATGCCGATCTTCTACATCCCCGATCGCCTGAGCCAGGACCTGCGGGCGGCCGGCGTGCAGATGACCGCCGACGACTGGAAGTGGAACGCCGACTTCCTCAACGAGAAGGCCGCCGTGCTGAAGAAGGCCGGCATCGCCGCCGGCTACCACAACCACAATTTCGAGTTCGCCCCGCTTGGCGACACGAACGGCATGGAGATCCTGCTGAAGGGCACGGACCCCAGCGTGGTCACCTTCGAGATGGACGCCGGCTGGGTCACGGCCGCCGGTCACGATCCGCTGGCCCTGCTGAAGGCTCATCCGGGCCGCTTCACCCAGATGCACGTCAAGGACGTCAAGGCGACGACCAAGACCAATTTCGAGCTCAAGCAGGACCCGACCGAGGTCGGGAGCGGCATGATCGACTGGAAGAAGCTGCTGCCGGCCGCCTACGCCGCCGGGGTGCGGGGCTTCTACTACGAGCAGGAGCCGCCGTTCGCCCATCCGCGCCTGGAGTCGGCCAAGATCAGCTACGACTACCTGGCCAAGGTCGTCGCCTGATGAGCCTTCGGATGGCCATGGTCGGCGGCGGTCCGGGCTCGTTCATCGGGCCCGTGCACCGCATGGCCGCCGAGCTGGACGGCCGCATCCGGCTGGTCGCCGGGGTGTTCAGCCGCGACGCGGCCAAGAACGCCCAGGCGGCCGCCGCCTGGGGCGTCGCCCCCGACCGGGTCTATCCGGACCATCACGCGATGATCGCCGCCGAGCGAGCCCGTGAAGACGGCGTCCAGCTGGTCTCGGTGGTGACGCCCAACCACCTGCATTTCGACGTTTCGGCCGCCGCGCTGAAGGGCGGGCTGCACGTGATCAGCGACAAGCCCGCGACCCTGAACCTGGCCGAGGCCCAGGAACTGGCCGACATCGTCGCGGCGTCGGGCAAGCTCTACGGCCTGACCTACACCTACACGGGCTATCCGATGGTCCGCGAGGCGCGGGAGATCGTGGCGCGCGGCGACCTGGGGGCGGTGCGCAAGGTCGTGGTCGAATATTCGCAAGGCTGGCTGTCCAAGCCGCTGGAGCGCGACGGCGACAACAAGCAGGCCAGCTGGCGCGCCGACCCCAAGCAATCGGGCGTCGGCGGCTGCATCGGCGACATCGGCGTCCACGCCTTCAACATCGCCGAGTTCGTCACTGGCCATCGCGTCGAGCGCCTGTGCGCCGACGTCTCCACCGTGGTGCCGGGCCGCGGCCTGGACGACGACTGCAACGTGCTGCTGCGCTTCGAAGGCGGGGCGCGCGGGGTGCTGATCGCCTCGCAGATCTCGGCGGGCGCCCGTAACGGCTTGCGGCTCAGCGTCTATGGCGAGAAGGGCGGCCTGACCTGGTCGCACGAGGATCCCAACGTGCTGACGATCGACTGGCTGGACGGTCCCAGCCACGTGCTGCACGCCGGTTCGGGCTATCTGGGCGCGGCGGCGCGCGCGGTCACCCGCCTGCCGACGGGCCACCCGGAGGGCTTCATCGAGGCCTTCGCCAACATCTATCGCGACTTCGCCGACGCCATCGAAGGGCGGGACGGCGGGGTCGTGCCCGACATCGGCGAGGGCGTGCGCGGCATGGCCTTCGTCGAGCGCGCCGTGGCCGCCAGCCGCGACGACGCCGGCTGGGTGTCGCTTCAAGGAGACGGGCGATGAAGACGCTCAAAGGCCCCGCGATTTTCCTGGCCCAGTTCATCGGCGACAAGCCGCCGTTCGACAAGCTGGAGACCATGGCCAAATGGGTCGCCGACCTGGGCTATGTCGGGGTGCAGATGCCGACGGGCGGGGCGGACTCGTTCTTCGATCTGGCCCTGGCCGCCGAGAGCCAGACCTATTGCGACGATATCGCCGGCCTGCTGGCCGAGTACGGTCTGGAGATCACCGAGCTTTCGACCCACCTGCAGGGCCAGCTGGTCGCCGTGCACCCGGCCTATGACGAGCTGTTCGACGGCTTCGCCCCGCCGGAGCTGCGCGGCAAGCCGGCCGAGCGCCAGGTCTGGGCCGTGGGCCAGGTCAAGGCCGCCGCCGTCGCCAGCCGCCGCCTGGGGCTAAAGGCCCACGCCACCTTCTCCGGCGCTCTGGCCTGGCCGTACTTCTACCCCTGGCCGCAGCGGCCGGCGGGTCTGGTCGAGGAGGCCTTCGCCGAACTGGGCCGCCGCTGGAAGCCGATCCTGGACGTCTTCGAGGACAACGGCGTCGACGTCGCCTACGAGATCCATCCGGGCGAGGACCTGCACGACGGCGCGACCTTCGAGCGGTTCCTGGACGAGGTCGGCGGCCACCCGCGCGCCAATATCCTCTACGATCCCAGTCACTTCGTCCTGCAGCAGCTGGACTATCTGGGCTACATCGACCGCTACCACGAGCGGATCAAGGCCTTCCACGTCAAGGACGCCGAGTTCCGGCCGACGGCCCAGTCGGGCGTCTATGGCGGCTACCAGGGCTGGGCCGAGCGGCCGGGCCGCTTCCGGTCGCTGGGCGACGGCCAGGTGGACTTCAAGGCGATCTTCTCCAAGCTGGCCCAGTACGATTTCGACGGCTGGGCGGTGCTGGAGTGGGAGTGCGCGCTGAAGCATCCCGAACAGGGCGCCCGCGAAGGCGCGCCGTTCATCCGCGACCACATCATCCAGGTCACCGACAAGGCGTTCGACGACTTCGCCGGCAGCGCCCCGGACGCCGGTCGCAATCGTCGTCTATTGGGTCTGTGACCATCCTCCGACGGAGAGTTCTTTCGATGAAGTATCCGCTTATGCTCGCCGGCGTCCTGGCCGCGATGGCGACCGGCGCCGTCGCCGGGCCCACCGGCCAGCAGGTGTTCGAGCAGCGCTGCACGGTCTGCCACTCGCTGCAGCCCGCGCCGGGCAAGATGGGCCCGCCCCTGGCCGGCGTCGCCGGCCGCAAGGCCGGGACCGCCCCGGGCTTCGCCTACAGCACCGCCCTGAAGGGCTCGGGCATCACCTGGACCCCGGAAGAACTGGACGCCTTCATCAAGGCGCCGGGCAAGAAGGTTCCGGGTACGAAGATGCTGCTGGGCGCGCCGGATGCGGAACAGCGCGCGGCGGTGATCCAGTATCTGTCGTCAGTGAAGAAGTAGGCTGGGAGAGCCGCGATGAAGACGATGGCGAGAGCCCTCATGATCTGCGCGACGGCGTTGCTGCTGGCCGCGCCAGGCATCGCCGGCGCTCAAGCCGCCGACCCGACCGGCTTTGCTACCGGCGCGGATGTCCAGGCGCAAACCCGCGACATGCTCGCCACGATGAAGCCCGACCAGGGGTTCATGTGGCGCCCCCTGGTCCGCGACGGCGCGACCGTGGCGGCGATCGAGATCTGGAAGAAGCCGGGCCGCCCCGCCGTCCACCCCGATCAAGCGGAATACGCCATCGTGCTGGAAGGCGCCGGCACGTTGGTCTCGGGCGGGACGCTCGTCGATCCGAAGGTCAAGAACCCCACGCTCACCGACGGAGACAGGATCGAGGGCGGGACGACGCGGACGCTGGGCCCCGGCGACGTCATCCTGGTGCCCGCCGGCGTCCCCCACTGGTTCGGGATCACCGGCGAGCGCTTGGTCCTGCTGGGTATCAAGCTGCCCGGCGCGAAGTGACGACGCGCCCTTAGGGTTCGGACCCCAAACTTGTCATCCCGGCCGCAGCGAAGCGCAGAGCCGGGACCCAGGGGCAGCCGCACTGCGCCGGCCCCTGGGTCCCGGACAGCCTCTGCGAGGCTTCCGGGATGACAAGATTTTAGAGCGTTGAAGTGCGGTGCTCAGCGCGCCGTCAGCTCCTGAATCTGGATGTTCTTGAACTCGATCGGGTGGCCTTCGCTCTGTAGCGCGATGTAGCCCTCGGTCACCGGCTTCGCGCCACGCGCCAGGATGTAGGGCTTGGCGCCGGCGGCGACGGTGTCGTCGGGGTCCAGCATCACGTCGGCATAGTGGTGGACGGCCACGCCGTTGATCTTCTGGGTGATCTGGCCGTTGGGCAGGACCTCAAGCTCGGCCTGGACCCAGGTCCCATCGGGGATGGTCGGGGCGTTGGCCGAGACGGTGCAGTGCTCCTTCACCTTGGTCCCGTCGATGGTGATGGTCAGGCCCGGCGTGCAGACCGAGCCGGTGGGGCGGGGCGCATCGCCGTCCTTGCCCAGCAGCTGGAACTCGATCGAGACCGGGAAGGGCTGCTCGACCGTCATGCTCTCGGCGCTCTGGCTCAGGAACATGATCCCGCTGTTGCTGCGCGCCCAGGCCGGGGTATCGGCCAGGCCGCCCTCGGTCAGGAAGCGATAGGTCAGCTTCAGGCGATAGGCCTTGAACGGCGTCTTGTAGAAGAGGTGCCCGAACTGGCCGTCCAGCTTGTCGTAGCCGGCGTAGGACACGCGGATCACGCCGTGATCGACGACGAAGGTGTCGTGGTAGTTCTCGCCGACCGGATGCTTGGCGACCTTGGCCGTCCAGCCGTCCAGGGTCTTGCCGTCGAACAGCGACCGCCAGGGGCCGGCCTTCACGTCCTGCGCATTCGCCGCGCCCGCGCACAGGGCCAGCATAAGTCCGATGGTAGCGATACCGGCGCGAATGGTCGATTGGCTCATGGTTTCCTCATCCCCTCCCAGGCGCTCGGCGATTTTGTCGTGAAATGCCGAGCTTTCTTGCAATGTAACCCATTTCATGGAAGCCTCCAGGCAAGAATGAAGGGTTCGCCGAGGTCGGGGCGTCGCGTTGCTTAAGGCTTCCGGCGTGGTCCATCGAGCGACCGCAAAGGGAGCGAACATGGCCAATCTGAACGGCCGCGCGCGGCGTAAGAACACTTACGACGCGATCGTGGTGGGTAGCGGTATCACGGGCGGCTGGGCGGCCAAGGAGCTGACCCAGAAGGGCCTGAAGGTCCTGGTCCTCGAGCGTGGCCGGATGGTCAAGCATCTGGAGGACTATCCGACCGCCGTCCTCGATCCCTGGCAGACCAAGTACCCGCAAGGCCAGCTGCCGAACGCCGAGCTGGACGCGCACTACCAGGTGCAGCGCCGCACCGGCTACACCATGACGGAGTACAGTCAGCACTTCTTCGTCAAGGACGACGAGAACCCCTACACCGAAGAGAACCGCTTCGACTGGATCCGCGGCTATCACGTCGGCGGCCGCTCGCTGACCTGGGGCCGGCAGAGCTATCGCCACAGCCCGATCGACTTCGAGGCCAACGCCAAGGAGGGCATCGGCGTCGACTGGCCGATCCGCTACGAGGAACTGGCGCCCTGGTACGAGCACGTCGAGCGCTTCATCGGCGTCTCGGGCCAGCACGAGGGTCTCAGCCACTTCCCCGACGGCCACTACCAGCCGCCGATGGAGATGAACTGCGTCGAGAAGGCCTTCAAGGCCAAGTCCGAGGCCCGCTTCCCCGAGCGCCGCGTCAGCATCGGCCGCACCGCCCACCTGACCGATCCGACCGAGGAGCAGCTGAGCCTGGGCCGCACCAAGTGCCAGTACCGCAACCAGTGCATCCGCGGCTGTCCGTTCGGCGGCTACTACAGCTCCAACTCCGGCGGGCTGGTGGCGGCCGAGCGCACCGGCAACATGGTCATCCGCCCGAACTCGATCGTCACCGAGCTGGTCTATGACGCCAAGGCTGGCAAGGCGACCGGGGTGCGGATCCTCGACGCCGTGACCAGGCAGGAGGAGGAGTTCCACGCCGACGTCATCTTCCTGTGCGCCTCGGCCCTGAACTCGGCCTGGATCATGATGAACTCGACCAGCTCGCGGTTCGAGAACGGCTTCGGCAACGGCAGCGACCAGCTGGGCCGCAACGTCATGGACCACCATCTGGGCGTCGGGGCGTCGGGCGAGGCGCCCGAGTTCGCGGACATGTACTATTCGGGGCGGCGGCCGAACGGCATCTACGTGCCGCGCTTCCGCAACCTCGGCGACGCGGCCACCAAGCGCACCGACTACCTGCGCGGCTTCGGCTATCAGGGCGGGGCGTCGCGGCCGATCTGGGATCGCGATCTCGGCAATCGGGCCAAGGGCGCCAAGGGCTTCGGCGCGGCGCGCAAGACCGCGCTGACCCAGCCCGGTCCGTGGAACATGGGCCTGGGCGGCTTTGGCGAGATCCTGCCCTACGAGGACAACCGCATCACGATGAACCACGCGGTGAAGGACGCGTTCGGCCTGCCGACCCTGTCGTTCAACGTCACCATGCGTGAGAACGAGATGGCCATGCGCCGCGACATGCAGACGGCGGCGGTCGAGATGCTGGAGGCCGCCGGCTTCAAGAACGTCAAGGGCCACGACGGCGGCTACGCCCCGGGTCTTGGCATCCACGAGATGGGCACCGCCCGCATGGGCCGCGACCCGAAGACCTCGGTGCTGAACGCCCACAACCAGGTCCATGAGTGCAAGAACGTCTACGTCACCGACGGGGCGGCCATGACCTCGGCCTCGTGCGTGAACCCGTCCCTGACCTACATGGCCCTGACCGCCCGCGCCGCCGACCACGCGGTGAAGGCTCGCAAGCGGGGAGACATCTGATGCTGAACCGACGTGACACCCTGCGCGGCCTGGCCCTGGCGGTCGGCGTCGCCTCGACGGGCTGGGCGCAGCGCGCCTTGGCCGCCGCCGCGCCCGCCCCAACCCTGACCTGGACCCCGACGGCCCTGACCGCCGACCAGGCCCGGTTGCTCGACGTGGTGGCCGAGCTGATCATCCCGGCGACCGACACACCCGGGGCCCGCGAAGCCGGCGTCCCGCAGTTCGTCGACCGCGCGGTCGGCGACTATTACGACAAGGGGCAGGTCGAGCAGCTGCTGGGCGGCCTCTCGCGCATGGACGCCGACGCCCGCGCCGCGCATGGCGACGGCTTCGTGACCCTGGCGCCCGAGCAGCAGGTGGCCTTGCTGACGACCTATGACCAGGAGGCCGGCGCCGCGCGCGGGCAGGGCCAGTCACACTTCTTCCCGGTTCTGGAGGACATGGTCACGGTCGGCTACTTCACGTCCGAGGTCGGCGCGACCCAGGCCCTGAAGTACGAGCCTGTGCCCGGCGCCTATCACGGCTGCGTGCCGCTGGCCGAGATCGGGCGCGCCTGGGCGACGCGTTAGTGGAGAAGGGAGCCTAGACCGGCTCCCCAACCGCCTGGAAGCTGGCCGGGTCGAGACCCTCGTCGACGCCCTTCACGTACAGGCCCTCGGCGTGGTGGTGGTAGTCCTCGACCTCGTAGACCTGGCCGGAATAGACGCCCAGGTGGGGCAGGCTGACGCCGGTGCGCAGCAGCATGTCGCCTTGACGGAAGATGCGTTCGTTCATCGTGGGTCCCTCTCCTGCCCGCACAGGGTGCGGCGCCGAGGCCGATCACGCCAAGACACGACTTTGTCAGTTGCCGGAAGGGAACGATCCCAAGCGATCGCGCAACTGCTGGTTTTCCGCCTCCAGCGCGCTCAGCCGTTCGCGCAGCGGCGCGACCGCGTGGGCGATCTCGGCCTCGGTGAAGCGGGGCACGATGTGCTGCGGGCAGTTCCAGTCGAAGGCCGCCAGCCGCAGGCGGAAGATCCGTTCGGGCCGGGCGCGGTAGCCCGGAACCGCGACCCGCGCCATCAGGTCGGGCTCGGCGTCCAGGGCCAGGCGCTCGGCGTGGGCCAGGATCTTCAGGCGGGCGCGGCGGGGATAGTCGACCAGGATCAGGGCCACGCGGTCGTTGGCGTCCAGATTGCCCGTGCTGATGTACTGGCGGTTGCCGGCATAGTCGGCGAAGGCCAGGGTCGTCTCGTCCAGCACCTTGAGGAAGCCGGGCGGGCCGCCGCGATGCTGCACATACGGCCAGCCGGTCTCGGACACGCTGGCCATGTAGAAGCTGTCGCGCTCGGCGATGAAGGCGACTTCGTTCTCGGTGAAGGCCTCGGACACGCGATCGACCGCGCCGGGCGTCCACAGATGGTCGACGCCCATCTCGGCCTGGGCCGCGCGCACGCTGGGCGAGCTGGCCAGGTCCAGGAAGCTGTAGTGGCTCATGGAGCAGTCTCCCGGCGTCGCACCCGGACGGAGCGCGACGCCGGAAAGGATCCTATTCGATCAGGCTGGCGTCGAGGGTGATCTCGGCGTTCAGCAGCTTGGAGACCGGGCAGCCGGCCTTGGCCTTGGCGGCCAGCTCGTCGAACTGGGCCTGGTCGGCGCCGGGGATGCTGGCCTTCAGGGTCAGGTGCGAGGCGGTGATGGCGAAGCCGCCCTCGACCTGTTCCAGCGTGACCTTGGCCGAGGTGTCCATGCGGTCGGCCTTCAGGCCGGCTTCGCCCAGGATCAGCGACAGGGCCATGGTGAAGCAGGCCGAGTGGGCGGCGGCGATCAGCTCCTCGGGGTTGGAGCCGGGCTGGCCCTCGAATCGGCTGGCGAAGCCATAGGGATAGTCGGTCAGGGCGCCGCTCTCGGTCGAGATCGAGCCCTTGCCGTCCTTGATGCCGCCGCTCCAGGCGGCCGAGCCGCTTCTGACGATCTTCATGTCGGGTACTCCAGGTGGGGGAATGACGAGCGGCATCCACCATGCCCGGGCCGATGCGGCTTGAAGGAAACCGGCTTTTCGTAGGCAGCCTAGCCGCAGGGCGCGGTCTCGCCGGTCTCCAGGTCCACGCGGAAGCACTGCTCGCGACCGGTGTCCTCGTCGCGGACGATGATCGACAGGTCGTCGCCGTCGGCGTCGTGGGCGAAGTCCTCGACATAGGCGATGGCGGCCGCCTCGGGACTGGCTTCGTCGACGGGGCGGGCGTGGTGACCGTGGAGGTGCAGGGCGCGGACGGTGAAGGGCATGAGGCTGTAACGCGTCGGAAGGCGATCGGGATTCATCGCATGCGAAAACGGCGGCGGGATTGAACCCCGCCACCGCTTCGTTTCGTGCCGACTGGAAGCTGTCGCCTCAGATCAGATTGTATTCCGGCTTGGCGTAGGTCCCGATCAGGTCGACGCCGTAGACATTGTGCGTCAGCTGGTCGGCGAAGAAGGCGTCGGCCGACTTGGCGTAGACGCCGACATGCTCGTTCTCGGCCGCCGCCAGCAGGAAGCCGACCATGGCCGCCTTGGTGCCCTGGCCGTTCGCGCCGTCCCGGCCATAGTAGGCCAGGTAGTCGGTCCGGGTCATGCTGCCGCTGCCCAGGGTGACCGTGGCGTCCAGCAGGTCGTGGACCTTCTGGTCGGTCGGGGTCGCGCCGAAGATGCTGGCATAGGCCTTCTTGGTGGCGTCGAAGAGGCTCAAGGACCCGTACGAGGCGCTGAAGGCCGAGGCGCCTTCGCCGTTCTTGCCCAGGTTCACCGCGAAGTTGATGAAGCGGTTGATGGTGTCGAACGACTGGTAATAGGCGCTGTTCAGGTTGTTCTGGTTCGCGCCGTTCGGGTCGACCAGATAGTCCATGCCGGTCGCCGTCGGCGTCTTGCCGGTGAAGAACTGGTAGGAGAGGGCGGCCACCGCGCTGGTGCCGATCGCGGCCTTGGTCACCAGGCCGAGGGCGTCCGTGTAGCTGGTCCCCGAGGCCATGGCGCCGGCGATCGACTTGGTCATGGCGTCGGCGCCGGTGCTGAAGGTCTGCAGGCGCAGGACGCTGGCCATGGCCGAGGCCACGCGGCTGTCGACGATGGCGATGGCGCGGTCCGAGAACTGCAGGCCTTCGATATTGGTCAGGCTGTCGGCGCCATCGACGCCGGCGTTGTCCTTGACCTGCCAGCCGCCGGTGGCGAGCGCGCTGATGGCGTAGTTGGCGAACCGTCCGGCATAGGCGGCGGTGTCCATGCCCGCGCCGCCGTCCAGGACGTCGTTGCCCTGGCCGCCGGTGATGCGGTTGGCGACGGCGTTGCCGATGATGGTGTCGACGCCCGAGCCGCCGATGGCGTTCTCGATGATCGCGCCGATGGCGATGGTGACGTTGCCGGTCGAGCCGCCGACGCTGGAGAAGAAGCCTTCACGCAGGTCGATCGTCTGGGCGGTCTTGTAGCCGGAGAAGTCGAAGGTGTCGGTGCCGCCGGCGTCCCAGGCGGCGAACACCAGCTTGGTCGACGACGAGGTGGCCGAGAACCAGTCGCGGTCGGCGGTGGCGTTGAAGCCATAGACCGTATCGCCGGTGCGGGTGGTCATGTTGGCGCCGTAGGCCATCTGGGCGGCGGCGATGTCGTCCAGCAGCGGGGCGGAGGCATAGACCCCGCCGAACGAACCGCCGGTGTTGCTCTCGCCGAAATAGGACATCACCGTGTACTGACGGCTGTCCTCGTAATAGGAGGCGCTGGCGCCGTAGCTGATCGAGCCGCCGGTGCCGGCATTGTATTCGGACGGGTGGGCCAGGCCGATGGCGTGGCCGATCTCGTGGACCAGCACCATGCCGCCATAGTTCGAGGCGCTGGGGTTGCTGTTGTAGCCCAGGCTGGAATTGATCCAGACGTCGCCGGAGCGGCTGCTGGCCTGGGCGTTGCCCGGATAGTAGGCGAAGGCTGCCGAGCCGGACTCGCCGGTGCTGTAGTTGCCGAACAGGATCGAGGCGCTGTCGCTGTAGGCGGCCGGGCCCGAGATTCCGACGCCGGCGCGCACGAAGGTGACGTTGGCCACGTCCGACCAGCCCTGCAGGGCCTTCTCGGCCTGGAGGATCTGGGCGCTGTTGAATTGCGAGAAGCCGGCCGTGTCGCTGGGCATCGTGGCCGGGGCGGAGGCGCGGTAGGCGTAGGTCACCGTCGCGGCGACATTCAGGGCCGGGCCCCAGCCGGGCTCGCCGCGCAGCAGCTGCGAGGCCGCCTCGGCCACGGTCAGGCTGTCCTTGCCGGCGACCACACCATCGCGGGCGTCGGCGTTGACGAAGCTGTTCGGGGTCTGATCACCCGTGATCGTCACGGGTTCCAGGTCGGCTACGGGAAAAGGTTCAATACTCACGGACATACTCCACTCGCCCAACGCCAGGAGTATGTAGAATCGGGATTTCCCCTGCAATCTCGGCTATTTGCGACATCTGCGCGCAGTTGTCCGGCCAAGCTAAGCGCTGCCGGACCGCCCCTCTGCCCGCGACCATTTTTACAATTGACCTGCCTCTGTGGCGTTTGTGCCACACCTGAATCCGTGAAGTGCGCGTTTGTCGTGCTGAGGTCCCGGGGACGTGTCGGGCCCGCGACATACGACAGAGACTAGAGAGGGTTTTTACACATGAATATGCGGTTGCTTGCCGGCGTCGCCTTGATCGCGCTCGGCGCGGCCTCGGGCGCTTCGGCTCAAAGCGCCCTGAGCGGCTTTTATGTCGCGGGCGATGTGGGCTACCACGAGCCGAGGGATGTGAAGGCCACGTCCTCGAACGGCTATCAGTGGAATTTCTCGGGCGACAAGGACTGGGCCGGCTTCGGTCGCTTCGGTTACAAGTTCACCCCGAACTGGCGCGTGGAAGCCGAATACGGCTATCGCCCCAGCGATCAGAAGAGCGTCCGTGGCAATGGTCTGGCCGGCGCTCAGCCGATCGGCCTCTGCACCCCGGGCGTCGGCCGCTCGCCGGCCGCGCCGGACTGCGGTGAGATCGACGGCAGCCTGAAGGCCACCACCCTGATGGCCAACGTGATCTTCGATCTGGCCCCGGGCGGCACGTTCAACCCCTATATCGGCGCCGGCGCCGGTACGGCCTGGGTGCACAACAAGGCCTATGGCCAGCTGTCGGGCGTTCCGGCAGGCGGCGCGCGCTTCCAGAACACCAACTTCGACGACGTCGACCAGGCCTTCGCCTACCAAGGCATCGTGGGCGTGGGTTGGAACTTCGCCGAGAACTGGTCGATGGACCTGACCGGCCGCTACCTGGAAACCAAGAACCTCAAGTGGGGTTCGGTGACCCAGAACACGGGTCCGGCCGGTGGTTCGATCACCGACGTCGGCACCTTCTCGGGCAAGTACAAGGACGCTTCGGTGACCCTGGGTCTGCGCTACACCTTCGGGTCCGCGCCGCCTCCGCCGCCCCCGCCGCCTCCGCCCCCGCCGCCGCCTCCCCCGCCGCCCCCGCCGCCTCCCCCGCCCCCGCCGCCGATGCCGGCCGCTCCGGCGTATGAAGCGCGCGAGTTCGTGGTCTACTTCCCGTTCGATCAGTCGATCCTGACGCCGGAAGCTCAGGCCGTGGTCCAACAGGCCGCCGAATACGCCAAGGGCGGCAACGCGACCAAGGTCGTGGTGACGGGTCACACCGACACCTCGGGCTCGGACAAGTACAACCAGAAGCTCTCGGAACGCCGCGCCAAGGCCGTCGCCGATGGCCTGGTCAGCCAGGGCCTGAACGCCACGGCGCTGGCCGTCGACTGGAAGGGCGAAAGCGCTCCGGCCGTCGCCACCGGCGATGGTGTCAAGGAACCGCTGAACCGCCGTTCGACGGTCTCGATCAACTTCCAATAAGGAAGTCCCGATCGAAGGATTTGGGGGCTGGCCGAAAGGCCGGCCCCTTTTTCTATGGGCGGAGGGAGCCTGAAACGGAAAGACGCTCCCGATGGGGCGTCGGGAGCGTCCGATCCGGCGGACCAAGAGGGCGGAGGACCGCCGTCACGAAAACCGGCAAATAGGGGCGCCGGCCTCATGTGGACTTGAGCGGATTAGGAAGCGCGGGAACGGCAAAGGGTCCGTCGCGAGCGCTCCGATAACCGTGTTCGACTATACGCCGATACGCGTGTCGGGCGAGTCGAAACGGCGGGACTCGGTCAGGTGCGACAATTGGCGCGGCAGAGGCGAGGGGATGTCCAGCGCCCGGGCGACCAGATGCTCGGCCAGCAGCGGCGCCAGGCAGAAACCGCGCGAGCCCAGGCCCGTCAGCACCAGCACGCCGTCGTCGCGGATCCCGGCCAGCGGCAGGCGATCGGGCGTGGTGGCGCGGATGGCGGCGCGGCCTGCGAAGGGCTTGCCGGCCAGGCGCGCGGCCAAGTCCGGCAAGCCCTTGGCCAGGGTCTCCAGATTGCGGGCGTGGTCCTCGGGGCGGACGTCGGTGGCGGTCTGGTCGCGGTCGTGGGTGGCGCCGAACAGCACGCCGGTCCGGGTGGGGACGGCGTAGCCGCCGAACGCCGTGGCGGCGGTGGTCTCGCCATCGGTCCAGCTGGCCTGGCCGCGCACGGGCTTGAGGCGGATCTCGGCGGCGAGTTCGCCAGTCACCGCGCCGCCGGCCAGGGCCACGCGGTCGGCGGTGAGGATCAGTGTGCCGGCCTCGTCGAACAGGTTCCAGCCTTCGCCTTCACGCTCAAGGCGGGCGACACGGCGGCGGATCACGTTTCCGAACCAGGCGGTGGTGACCACGGCGGGCTCGATGACGAGGGCGCAGGCCATGGCCAGGGCGTCGTCGCGCAGGACCATCGTGTCCGGCTCGAACAGGTTCTGCTCGGCGACCTTGGCGAAGCGGGCCGGGTCGCGGTCGCTGGCGGGCAGTTGCGTCACCTCGCGGGCGATGATCGCGTTGGGCTCGGCCTCGTACAGCGTCACGGCGCGGCAGAAGGCCTGGGCGTACAGCGCCGCGCGCGGACCGCCGCCAGCGTCGAGCGCCGGGGTGACCAGGGCGGCCGGATTGCCGGAGGCGGCGACGCCGTCCGGATCGTCGAGGACGGTGACGGTCAGGCCTTGCGCGTGAGCGGCGCGGGCTAGCGATGCGCCAGCGATACCGCCGCCGATGATCGCGAGGGTTTGGGGGCGCGGCACGGTCTCACGCTCGCCGGGCAGCCAGGCTTCCAGCCGTTCGCGCTTGCGGCCGAAGCCGGGGCGCTTGGCGATCTCGAAGCCGGCGGCTTGCAGGCCGCGTCGCACGGCCCCGGCCACGGTGAAGGTCGCCGCGCGGACACCGGGGGCGGAACGTGCGGCGACCGCGGCCAGCACCTCTTCACGCCACATGGCCGGGTTTAGGGCCGGAGAGAAGCCGTCCAAGAACCAGGCGTCGGCCGCGCCGTCCCAGGCCTCCAGCGCCTCGATCACGTCCATGACGGCCAGGTCCAAGGTCGCGTCGAAGCCGGGCAGGTCGATGCGGTGGAAGCCGCGCGCCTTGCCGGGCCAGTGGTCCAGCAGCACTTGGGCGGCCTCGCCCAGCTCGGGCCAGTGGGCCAGGATGCGGGCGGCCTCGTCGCGCGCCAGCGGGTGGGCCTCGATCGAGAAGATGTGCAGGCGGGCGCCGGCCGGCTTCTCGCGCCGCCACAGGTCGAGCAAGGCGGCGATGTTCAGCCCCGAGCCGAAGCCCAGCTCGCCGACCGTGAAATCCTGGCTGAACCGTTCCGGCAGCCCGCAGCCGGTCAGGAACACCGCCCGCGTCTCGGCCAGGCCGTCGACGCTGGAGAAGTAGACATCGCCATACAGGCTGGACTGCGGCAGGCCGTCCTCGCGCCAGATCAGCGGGCCGGTAGGGGCGGTGGGGTTCATGGGGCTGCTAGAGCGCCGGGAGGCGGCGGGCGTCAACGAAAAAGGGCCGCCCGAACGGGGCGGCCCTTCTGGATCGCGATCCGGAGAGGCTTAGTGCCCCGCCTTCTTCTCTTCCGGCTTCGAAGCCGCGTCAGCAGCGGCCGTGGCCGAGGTCGCGGACGGGGTGCTCGTCGCGCCCGTGGCGGCGGCGTCGTTGGCGGTCTGGGTGGCGGCGTCCGCCGGATCGGCCGGAGCGGCGGCCGCGTCGGCGGCGGCCTTGTTGGCGTCGGCGGCGGCCTGGTCCTTGGCCGAGGCGGCGTCGGTCACGGTGGAGGCGTCGGCGGCGGCGGCCTTGGCGGCGGCGCTGTCGCCCTCGGCGTCTTCATGCTTGCCGCCGCAGGCGGCCAGCGACAGGGCCGAGACGGCCACGCCGGCGATGATGAGTTTGCGGATGGTGCTCATGAGGTGTCCCCTAAACGTCGTTGACGGCAAGGAATACCGGTTCGAAAGCGCGTGCAAGTTACGACGCGCTAACGTGCGCCTACTCGTTGGGGATCTGCGACAGCGCCTCTTCCAGCTCGGCGAAGCTGGGCTGGGCGGGCGAGGGCACGTTGCCGCGGCCGATCTCGACCGAGATCTGGGCGGCGTTGCCGTGCAGGTGGGCCACCAGGACGGCCTGGATGATCTTGTAGAAGGCGCCGTCCTCGTTGACGACGGCCTGCAGGCGCGTGGCCATCGGGCCGACGATGCCATAGGCGATGAACACGCCCAGGAACGTACCGACCAGAGCGCCGCCGATCATGCCGCCCAGGACGGCCGGCGGTTCGGTGATCGAGCCCATGGTCTTGATGACGCCCAGCACGGCGGCGACGATGCCCAGGGCGGGCAAGGCGTCGGCCATGCTCTGCAGGGCGTGGGCCGGCTCCAGCGCCTCGTGGTGGTGCTTCTCGAGCTGCTTTTCCATCGCGTCCTCGACCTGGTGGGGATCCTCCAGGTTCATGGTCATCATCCGCAGGGTGTCGCAGATGAAGTCGACGGCGAAGTGGTCGTGGGTGACCTTCGGATAGCGGGCGAAGATCGTGCTCTCGTGCGGCTTTTCGATGTGGCTTTCCAAGGCGATGACGCCCTTGGACTTCATGGTCTTGGTCAGCAGGAACAGCAGGGACAGCAGGTCGCGATAGTCGGCGGGCTTCCACTTGGGGCCCTTGAAGATCTTGCCGAAGCCGCCGGCCGTGCCCTTGATGACGACCATCGAGTTGGAGATCAGGAACGCGGCCACGGCCGCGCCGAGGATGGCCATCAGTTCGTGCGGGGCGGCTTCGATGATGACGTCGAGCTTGCCGCCACCCATCAGGTAGCTGCCGAACACCATGCCGAACAGCAGGACGATGCCAATGATCTGGAACATGGTGGTGTGGCCGACCCCGAGAATGAAGCCGCATGATCGCGGTTAATGATTAATCCAAGGTTCTCACGCCGCCGACTCCCGGTCTGTGACCTGCGACACATTGCGTGCGACGCTTGCGGGGTCTAACAACTGTTTGATGACTGGGGAGTCCAAAGAAGCGCGGGACAACCGCGGGGCGTTCGCCATCCTCTTCGGCGTGTCGGTGGCGACCGCGATGGGGAACAACGGCATGCTGTCGGTGCTGCCGGCCATCGGCCGCCAGATCGGCATCCCCGACGCCATGGTCGCGGCCATCTTCTCCCTTTCCGCCGTGCTGTGGGCGATCACCTCGCCGCTGTGGGCCCGGCAGTCGGACCTGCGCGGGCGCAAGCCGCTGATCCTGCTGGGCCTGGGCGGCTTCTGCGTGTCGATGCTGCTATGCGCCCTGGTGGTGTCGGCCGGCCTGCATCACCTGGCCCCGCCGATGGTGATCTTCTTCGCCTTCCTGCTGTGCCGGGCGCTGTTCGGGACCTTCGGCTCGGCGGCCAATCCGGCCACCCAGGCCTATATGGCCGAGCGCACCAGCCGCGAGGAGCGCACCCAGACCATGGCCACCCTGGCCGGCGCCTTCGGCCTGGGCACCGTCGTGGGGCCGCTGCTGGCCCCGCTGTTCGTGCTGCCGGGCGTGGGACTGGCCGGACCGATGTTCGCCTTCGCCCTGCTGGCGGCGGTGATGCTGGTCGTGGTCCAGCGCGGCCTGCCCGAGACCTTCAAGCCGGGCAACGCCGACACCCCGCCGCGCCGGCGCATTGGCCTGCCGTGGCGGGGCGGCGACGCGGCCTTGTGGAAGGATCCGCGCCTGAAGCCCTTCCTGATCTTCGGTTTCCTGGTCGCCGCCTGCCAGACGGCCCAGACCCAGACGCTGGGCTTCCTCATCATCGACAAGCTGGGCCTGCCGCCGGTCAAGGCGCAGGGCTACATCACCCTGGCCATGGCGGCCGGGGCCGTGGCGGCGCTGCTGGCCCAGTGGGGCCTGATCCGCATGTTCCGCATGGGTCCGCGCGACCTGATGCGCTGGGGCGTCGGCTGCGCGGCGGTCGGCAATATCGTGGTGGCCTTCGCGCCCGACTACGCCGCCGTCGCCATCGGCTACGCCATCGCCAGCCTGGGCTACGGCTTCGCGCGGCCGGGCTTCACGGCGGGCGCCTCGCTGTCGGTGGAGGCCAAGGACCAGGCCGGCGCGGCCGGGGCCATCGCCGCGATCAACGGCCTCAATGTCGTGGTCGCGCCGCTGTTCGTGCTGCTCTACGAGCGCATCGGCTGGGGCCCGTTCGTGCTGAACGCGGCGATCCTGGCGGCGCTGGTCGTCTACGCCCTGCGCCAGGCGACCTTGCGGGCGGTCGACAAGGGCGGCCCGACCGAGGAAGCGACGATCGCCGGGCTGGAGCGGTCGGACGAGGGCGGGGTCTAGTCGACCTTGCGCTCCAGGGCCTTGCGGTCCTTCAGCACGATGTGGCGAACGGTCGGCAGGGCGATCAGGCCTTCTTCCTGCAGCGCCGTCAGCGTCCGCGACACCGTCTCGATCGTCAGGCCCAGATAGTCGGCCATGTCTTGGCGGCCCATCGGCACGTCCAGTTCGGCGCGGGCGTTGGTGCGCTCGGCGATGTCGAGCAGCAGGCCCACGACCCGCTCCTGGGCCGAGCGGCGGCCCAGCATCAGCACGTGGTCCTGGCTGCGCTGCAGGCCCTCGGCGGTCAGGCGGAACAGGGCCCGGGCGGCGTCGCAGCGCTTGGACGCCAGGTCGCTGAGCGCCCCGCGCCGGATCATGCGGATGCTGGCGTCGGTCAGGGCCTCGGCGGTGATGCGGTGGGTCTCGCCCATCTCCAGGCCGAAATACTCGCCGGCGAAGTGGAACTCGTCGATCTGCCGGCGGCCGTCGCGCAGGATGCGGTAGGTCCGCACCGCGCCGGTGACCACCTGGTAGACATAGTCTGCGGCCTCGCCCTCGCCGAAGATCTCCTCGTCGCGCGAGAAACGCGGGCAGGCGCCCGGAATGGCCAGGACGTCGATGGTGGTGGGGACGGCGTCGATGCGGAGCGGAGACAGCATGGAAAGACCCTTCTGTTGGTAGGGTCATGCGCCTTTTCGCGGCGGCGGGACATTCGGGAGGCGCGCCTAAGGAAACCCCCTTACGCGGCCCTGCGGGTGGGGGCGTTTTGAGGCGGATCAACTCCCGGCGGCGCGCGCGCGGGCAGGATGATGCGATGTCGAACCGTCCCCTGATCCTGCTGCTCGTCGAGGACGAGCCCCTGCGCGAGGCGCTGCGCTTCTCGCTGGAGATCGAGGGTTATGCGGTAGGGACGCGCCCGGACGGGAGGCCGGTGGCGGCGGTGGTGATCGACGATGGCGGCGAGGCTTGGCCCGATCCCATTGAGGGCCGCCCGACCATCGTCCTGACCAGCGACGCAGAGCGGCTGGTGCGGCGCGGTGTGCGTGGTGTGTCGCTGGTGGAGAAGCCGCTGCTGGGCGACGCCCTGAGCCGCGAGCTCTCCACCGTGCTGGGCCGGGCTTAAGCGCCGCCCCGCGCCGACAGCGTCATCCGCACCAGGGCCGCAAGGTTGTCGGCCTGCATCTTGGTCATCAGCTTGGCGCGGTAGATCTCCACCGTCCGAGGGCTGATCCCCAGTTCCCGGGCGATGACCTTGTTGGCATGCCCCGCCACCACGCCGTCCAGCACCTGGCGTTCGCGTTCGGACAGGGTCTCCAGGCGGTGGAGGATGGCGGCCTGGTCGTCGGTGACCGGGGCGGCTTCGGCGGCCTTGATGGCGCGGCCCAGGGCGTCCAGCATCCGGGCGTCCGAGAACGGCTTCTCGATGAAGTCCACGACGCCCGAGCGCATGGCCTCGACGGCCATCGGGATGTCGCCGTGGCCGGTGATCATCACGATCGGCATCTTGACCTTCAGGGCCGCCAGCCGCGCGACCAGCTCCTGGCCGCTCATCTCGGGCATGCGCACGTCGGTGATCACCACGCCGGGCTTGGCGTCCGGCAGGGCCTCCAGGAAGGCCGGGGCGCTGGCGTAGGACACGACCTCGAAATCGGCCGACTCCAGCAGGAAGGCCAGCGACTCGCGAGCGCTCTCGTCGTCGTCGACCACGTGCACGACTTGGGGCGTGGCGGCGTCACTCATCGACGGTTTCCTTCTTGTGATCGGCGGGCGGCAAGGTGAAGCGGAACAGCGCCCCGCCGCCGGGATTTGCCTCGGCCCAGATGCGGCCGCCGTGCGCCTCGATGATCGAGCGCGAGATCGACAGGCCCACGCCCATGCCCTGCGGCTTGGTGGTCATGAACGGCTGGAACAGGCGCTCTCGCACCTCGTCGGCGATGCCGGGGCCGGTGTCGGCGACGCTGACCTGCGACCAGCCCTGGTCGGTCACGGCGCTGGTGATGGTCAGGGCCTTGCGGCGCGCGCCGCTCTCCTGCATCGCGTCGATGCCGTTACGGATCAGGTTCAGCAGCACCTGCTGCACCTGGACCCGGTCGGCATAGACGTCGTCGGCGGCCGCATCGAGCGACAGGCGCACATCGACCTGACGGTCGCGCTCGCCGATCAGAGCCAGCGCCGAAGCTTCCTCGATCAGCTTGGACAGGCTCTCGTCGGCCCGCTCGCTGGCCCCCCGGCGGACGAAGTCGCGCATGCGGTGGATCACCTCGCCAGCCCGCAGCGCTTGGGTGGCGGCGCGATCGATGGCGTCGCGGACCTTGGCCTGGTCGGCCTCGCGGCCCCGGTCGATCAGGCGGCGCGAGCCGGTCAGCAGGTTGGCGATCGCCGACAGCGGCTGGTTCAGCTCGTGAGCTAGGGTCGAGGCCATCTCGCCCATGGCCGTCAGGCGCGAGACGTGGATCAGCTCGTTTTGCAGCTCCTGCAGGCGGGTCTCGGTTTCCTGGCTCTGGGTCAGGTCGCGGATGAAGCCGGTATAGGAGGGCGTCGAGCCCTTGGTCTCGCCGACCGCCAGCTCCATGGGGAAGGTCGAGCCGTCCTTGCGCTGGCCCACCACCACGCGGCCGACGCCGATGATCCGCTTGTCGCCCGTGCGGTGGTAGCGCGAGATGTAGCCGTCGTGGGCGGCGGCGTGCGGCTCGGGCATCAGCATCTTGACGTTCTTGCCTAGGACCTCGTCCTCCTTCCAGCCGAACATCCGCTCGGCGGCGGGGCTGAACGAGGTCATGATCCCGGCGCGGTCGATGACCACCACGCCATCCGGAACCGTGTCGAGGATCGAGCGCAGGTGGTCGTTGACCGCCGCCTCCCGCCGCCGGGCGGCGTGGAACCAGCCCCCGCCGACGGCCATGCCGAAGCCGACCGACAGGAAGATCGCCGCGCACAGGCCGCTGACCAGGTTGAACGGGATCTGCCGCGTCACCCACCAGACGCTGCCCCAGGCGAAGGTGGTGGCGAAGGCCCCGGGGCCGAGACCCCCCAGCGCGGCGCTGACCAGCACGGCCGGTACGAACAGCAGGAACGACGAGGGCGCGGTGAACGCCGCCGGCAGGTACAGGCGCGCCACCGCCGTCGCCATCACCGCGGCGAAGGCGGCCAGATAGGCGGTCGGGTGCGGATCGCTGTACAGGGTCGAGGACAGGCCCCGGGCAGGCTTCATCGGTGTTCCCAGTCTGGAGCTCTTATAGCCGGCCGGGTTTGAGCCAGGTCAAGGCGGGGTCATTGCGTAGGCCGGAAGCTCGCCGCTCCAAGCAAAGAGGAGCTTCCGATGTCGGGCGGGCAAATGGCGTATCTGGGTCTGGTGATCACGGCGTTCTCGGCGTTCGCCGTGGTGCTGTTCGTGACCTACATCCGGGTGAACATGAAGTAGTCGGGGCGCTCCCAAGTCGAGCTGGGAGCTCCTCCACCCCCGATTTCCCCGGCGAACGCCGGGGCCCAGATCCATCCGGAGCCTTTGGGGTTTTCGCGACAGCCCTCGCGTCCAATCCTCAAGCGTTGGTGGGTTCGATCTGGGCCCCGGCATTCGCCGGGGAGATCGGGTTTTTGTTTGCCTTCATTTCAATGCGGCGTCCGCACACCGTCGCCGGCGCCGCGCGGTGGCTGACCAGCACCAGGCCTTGGCCGGTGCGGTCCAGGCGTTCGCGCAACCGCTCCATCACTAGGGCTTCGGTCGCCGCGTCCAGGCCCTCGGTCGGCTCGTCCAGCAGCAGCCACGGCGCATCGCGCAGATAAGCCCGCGCTAAGGCCAACCGTCGGCGCTCGCCGCCGGACAGGCGCTCGCCGTCGTCGCCGAGATAGGCGGCCAGGCCCTTCGGCGCGGCGCGGACGCGGTCGGCGAGGGCGGCGGCTTCGAGCACCTCCCACAGCTGGGCGTCGGTCGCCTTGGGCGCGGCCAGGCGCAGGTTTTCGCGCACGGTGCCGGCGATCAGGCCGGCGTCCTGCGGCAGCCAGGCGAAGGTCGAACGGGGCAGGGCGGTTTCGCCGCGCAGGCCCAGCAAAGTCTCGATGGCGGTGGTCTTGCCGCAGCCGGACGGGCCGACGACGGCGAGGCGTTCGCCGGGGTTCAAGGTCTGGCCGAGGATTGTCAGCGCGGGGACACCCTCACGCTCCGGTGCAGGCTTCGGCTGATGCTGGAGGATCGCGTCCAACCGCTCGCGCGCCTCACGCGCCGCGCCGTCCTGGTCGAAGGCATGGGCGAGGCCCGCCAAAGCGTCGACGCTCATGGCGGCGGCCAAACCGGCCAACGCGGCCAGCGGCGCGCCAGCCGGGGCGGCGCTGGCGACGGCGGCGGCGACGGCCGCGCCCAGGATCGCCGCCTGGCTCATCAGAATCAGACCCTGGGCGCGGGCGGCGGCGAGGCGGGCGGTGTCGAGTTCGGCGGCCTTGACGTTCAGGGTCTCGCCGGCCCAGGCGTCCAGGCCGTAGGCGCGCAGCTCGGCCGAGGCGGCGACCAGGGCTGCGGTCGCATCCTTCAGCGCTCCGACCTTGGCCTGGACGGCGGCGCGGGCCGGGGTGGAGAAGCGCTTGGCCAGGGCGCGGGCGATCAGGATCGCGGCGCTTGCGGCGAGCAGGATCACCACGGCCGGCAGCCAGCCGGCGAAGGCGGCCATGACCAGGCCCGAGCCCAGGCCGGCGACGGCGCTCCATGGCGCGGAGAGACGGACGAAGCGGGTCTCGATGGCGTCGACGTCCTGCACCAGCCGGGCCGAGGCCTCGCCGCGCGACAGAGTCAGCGACTCCGAGGGCGGGGCGGCGGCCAGGCTCTCGAACACCGCCGGGCGGATGGCGGCCAGGGCCCGCAGGGCGGCGGCGTGGCCGGACAGGCGCTCGCCGTAGCGGGCGGCGGTGCGCAGGATGGCCAGCAGGCGGATCATGGCGCTGGGGATCAGCACATTGAAGGTATGGGCCACGGCCAGGCCCGCCAGGCCGGCGGCGGCGCTGGCGACGATGAACCAGCCCGACAGGCCCAGCAGGATGGTCGAGGCCGCGCCCACGACCACGGCGCTGGCGATCGCCAGCCGCAGGGCGCCGGCGCGCTCGCGCTTCTGGGCCTTGATGAGCGTGTCGAGCGGGCTCACAGGCGGATCACCTGGTCGGCGAGGGCGGCGACGGCCTCGGAGTGGGTGGCGATCAAGGTCGTGCGGCCCTTGGCGGCGGCGCGGATGGCGGTCAGCAGTTCGGCCTCGGCCTTGGCGTCGAGATTGGCGGTCGGCTCGTCCAGCAGCAGGATTGGGGCGGGCTTCAGCAGGGCGCGCGCCAGGGACAGGCGACGGCGCTCGCCGCCGGACAGGCCGCTGCCGCGCTCGTCGAGCTTGAAGTCGAGGCCGCCGGGGCGGTCGAGGATCAGGCCCACGGCGCGGGCGGCTTCCTCGATCTCGGCGCGGCTGGCGTCACGGCGGGCCAGGGCAATGTTGTCGGCGATCGAGGCCGGTAGGATCAGCGGCGACTGCCCGGCCCAGGCGATGTCGGTCCCGCCCTCGATCCGGATACGGCCGGCGGTCAGGGGCGCGAGGTCCAGCAGCAGGTTCAGCAGCGAGCTCTTGCCCGCGCCGCTGGGACCGACGAGGGCAGTGATCGTCCCGGCCTGGGCGACGAGGTCGAAGCCGTCCAGCGCCGGCGCGTCGGCGTCGGGATAGTGGACCGTGACGCCTTCGAAGCGGATGGTCGGGGCCTCGCCCGGCGTAGAGGCCGGCTTCTCCGCTGGTGCCTCGAATGTCGCGAGGCTGGCCGATGCCGCCTCCGCCGCCTGGCGATCATGATAGGCGGCGGCGAGGCGGCGCATTGGGGCGTAGATCTCCGGCGCCAGGGCCAGGACGAAGAAAGCGCGCTTCAGGTCCAGGGTCTCGGGCGCCGGGAAGGGCAGCAGGCGCAGCAGGTTGAAGCCGCAATAGACCGCCACCAGCGCCACCGACAGGGCCGCGAAGAACTCCAGCGCCGCCGACGAGATGAAGGCCACGCGCAGCACGCGGATGGTGCGCTCGGCCAGTTCCGAGGCCGAGCGGCGCAGGGCGGCGGTGGTCGTCCCCTCGGCCTGGAAGGCCAGCACCACCGGCAGGGCGCGGACGCGGTCGAGGAACAGGCCCGACAGGCGTTCCAGGGCCAGGAACTGGGCGCGGCTCTCGGCGGCGGCGGCCGTGCCGGCCAGGATCATGGCGGCGATGAACGGCAGCAGCGTGCCCAGCATGATCGCGGCGCTGATCGGGCTGGCGATCGCGGCGACGGCGATCATCACCAGCGGCAGCACGGCGGCGGCCATCCGCGTGGGCAGGAAACGGGCGAAGTGGCCGTCCAGCGCCTCGACGCCCTCGACCAGGGCGGTGGCCGCTTGGCCAGACGGACGTCGCGGGCCGGCGAAGATGGAGCGGGCCAGATCGGCGCGGACGCCGGCCTTGGCCTGAGCGGCGGCCTGGGCGCCGGCCTCCGTGGCCAGGCGGGCCAGCACGCCGCGCAGCGCGCCGGCCACGACGATGGCCAGCAGGCAGAGGCTCAGAATCAGCGGTCCACGCTGGCTCGCGATCGCATCGACGCCGAACGCCAGCCCCGCCGCGAAGCCGATCGCGGCCACGCCGTCCAGCAGCACGAACGCCCGCGCACGGCCCATCGCCGGGCCGCCCTGGCGACTCGTCGCGTCAAGCCACGCCTTTGGCTCTACGGAAAGACCAATCTGTACTATTCGGGCGCCCATGGGTTGAGTGTAGGCTGCTTTCATCCGGAAGCCTTGATCCTGATCAAGGACCGGGCGGTTGCGGTGGTCTAGGGATGAGCCCTCGATCGGCGTGATCATCGGCCGTTCGTCTCGGAGCTGTCCATGGACCCCGCCGTCATCGACCTGTCGCGCCTCCAGTTCGCGCTGACCGCCCTATACCACTTCCTGTTCGTCCCCCTGACGATCGGGCTGAGCTTCATGCTGGTCATCATGGAGAGCGTCTATGTGATGACCAAGCGGCCGATCTGGCGGACCACGACCCGGTTCTGGGGCGTGATGTTCGGCATCAACTTCGCCCTGGGCGTCGCCACCGGCCTGACCATGGAATTCCAGTTCGGCATGAACTGGTCCTACTACTCGCACTATGTCGGCGACATCTTCGGCGCCCCGCTGGCGATCGAAGGGCTGATGGCCTTCTTCCTGGAGGCCACCTTCGTCGGGCTGATGTTCTTCGGCTGGGACAAGCTGAAACCCGTCAGCCACCTGTTCGTGACCTTCATGGTCGCCCTGGGCACCAACCTGTCGGCCCTGTGGATCCTGGTCGCCAACGGCTGGATGCAGAACCCGATGGGCGCGGCCTTCAACCCCGACACTATGCGCATGGAGGTCTCCAGCTTCCGCGACGTGCTGTTCAACCCGGTCGCCCAGGCCAAGTTCGTGCACACGGTCAGCGCCGGCTACACCATCGCCTCGGTGTTCGTGCTGGGCGTCTCGGCCTGGTACCTGCTGAAGGGCAAGCACAGCGGCGTGGCCAAGCGGTCGATGACCGTGGCCGCCGCCTTCGGCCTGGCGTCCTCGCTGTCGGTCGTCGTGCTGGGTGACGAGAGCGGCTACGCCCTGACCGACAACCAGAAAATGAAGCTCGCGGCCCTGGAGGCCATGTGGGAGACCGAAGCCGCGCCCGCCGGCCTGACCGCCTTCGGCATCCCGGACCTGAAGGAGCGCAAGACCCACGCCGAGATCAAGATCCCCTACGTCCTGGGCCTGATCGCCACCCGCAGCTTCGACAAGCCGGTGGAGGGCATCTTCTCGCTAGTCGCCAAGGCCGAGGACCGCATCGAGAGCGGCGTCGTCGCCTATGGCGCGGTCGAGGCGCTGAAGGTCGATCCGAACAACATCGCCGCCCGCGCCACCTTCGAGCAGCATCGCCGCGACCTGGGCTACGCCCTGTTGCTGAAGCGCTATGTCGCCGATCCGCGCCAGGCCTCGCCCGCGCTGATCAAGACGACCGCCTGGGACGCGGTGCCCAACGTGCCGGTGATGTTCTGGAGCTTCCGGATCATGGCCGGGATCGGGGTGCTGATGATCGCCATGTTCGCCACGGCCTTCGTGCTGGTCACCCTGCGCAAGCACGACACCAAGTGGTTCCTGGTCATCGCCGTGGCGGCCATCCCGCTGCCGTGGATCTCGACCGAGCTGGGCTGGGTGCTGGCCGAGGTCGGGCGTCAGCCCTGGGCGGTGGACGGCGTGCTGCCGACTTTCCTGGGCGCCTCCAGCCTCTCGGTGCCACAGCTGCTGACCAGCATCACGATCTTCACCCTGCTGTACGGCGCGCTGGCCGTGGTCGAGGTCGGCCTGATCCTGCGCGCCATCAAGAAAGGCCCGTTCGCCCAGCACGACCCCGTCCCGGACGGGGAACCGGCCGAGCCCGAACCGGCCGTGGCCTAAGGAGACCAGAACGATGGAACTCCCAATCGACTACGCCACCCTTCGCGTCCTCTGGTGGGCCCTGATCGGCATCATCCTGATCGCCTTCACCCTGACCGACGGCTTCGACATGGGCGTGGGGACCCTGCTGCCCTTCGTCGCCAAGGACGACGCCGAACGCCGCATGGTCATCAACACCGTCGGCCCGACCTGGGAAGGCAACCAGGTGTGGTTCATCGTCGGCGGGGCGGGGCTGTTCGCGGCCTGGCCGTTCGCCTACGCCATCAGCTTCTCGGGCTTCTATCTGGCCATGTTCGTGGTGCTGGCCGCCATGATCCTGCGGCCGGTCAGCTTCAAGTACCGCTCCAAGCGGCCGAGCGCGAAGTGGCGGGCGTTCTGGGACTGGGGCCTGTTCATCGGCGGCTTCGTGCCGGTGCTGGTGTTCGGCGTGGCCATGGGCAATGTGCTGCAAGGCGCGCCCTTCCGCCTGGATAGCGACCTGCGGTCCTTCTACGAGGGCGCCTTCATCGGCCTGTTCTCGCCATTCGCCCTGCTGTGCGGCCTGCTGTCGGTGTCGATGCTGGTCCTGCACGGCGCGGCCTGGTTGACGGTCAAGGCCGAGGACGGCCCGGTCGTCGAGCGCGCCCGCCGCATCGGCGAGATCGCGGGCCTGGCTAGCATCGTGCTGTTCGCGGCCGGCGGCTTCTGGGTGGCGTTCGGGGGGCTCGGCTTCCGGATCGAAGGCCTGGCCGACGCGGCTGGCCCCTCCAACCCGCTGCGCGGCGCTGCCGCCGTGCGGGCTCCGGGCGCCTGGCTGGACAACTATGGCCGCCACGGCTGGATGATGATCGCGCCGATCATGGGCTTCGTCGGCGCGGCGCTGGCTCTCTACGGCATGCGGTTCAACAAGGCTTGGGCGGCGTTCGGCGGCTCGTCTGCCTCGGCGGTGGGCATCGTCGCCACCGTGGGCCTGTCGATGTTCCCGTTCATCCTGCCCAGCAGCTTCGACCCGCGCTCCAGCCTGACGGTTTGGAACGCCTCGTCGACCCACCTGACGCTGTTCGTCATGCTGATCGTGACGTCGGTCTTCCTGCCGCTGATCCTGATCTACACGAGCTGGGTCTACAAAGTCCTCTGGGGCCGCAGCACGACCGGCGCCCTCACCACCAACCCCGACCTGTACTGAGGAGAACGACCCATGTGGTACTTCACCTGGATCCTGGGCCTGGGCCTGGCCGTCGCCTTCGGCGTGCTGAACGGCATCTGGTACGAGTTCAACCTCTCCGACGAGGGCGACGAGGGCCTGTCGGAAGAGCATTAGCAACCAAATCTGTCATCCCGGCCAAGCGCGAAGCGCGCCGAGCCGGGACCGCCGGAAGCTCTGAGCCTGTGGCGGTCCCGGCTCTCCGCTTCGCTGCGGCCGGGATGACAGTTTTTTCGGCCCGCGACATTGCACCGCGCCCCTTCGTGCTCAGCCTTAACGGTTGTTAAAGGCCATTCGGGCTCTTCTGGCATCCAGCCACGGAAGCGCGTCGAACACGCCGCTTCGGGCCACCATTCGACCCGGGGATACCGCCATGACCGACAACACCGCGCCCGCGCTGGAACTGATCTCGTTCTGCATCGGCGAGCAGGAATTCTGCATCGACGTGAAGACGGTCCGCGAAATCCGCGGCTGGACCCCGGCCACCCCGATCCCGCACGCCCCGGCCTATATGCGCGGCGTCATCAACCTGCGCGGCGCGATCATGCCGGTCATCGACCTGCGCAACCGCCTGGGCCTGGGCGTCACCATCCCCGAGACCCGCCACGTCATCGTGGTCGTCGAGTGCCAGGACCGCCTGGCCGGCATCCTGGTCGACGCCGTGTCGGAAACCTTCACCGTGCCGCGCGACAGCCTGCAGCCGGCCCCGGACGTCGGCGTGGAAGAGCTGCGCTACATCCAGGCCATCATCTCGATGGAAAACCGCCTGATCACCTATCTGCGCATGGACGACGTGTTCCCGACGGTGATCCGCGAAGCCGCCTAAGCGTCTTATCCAGGTCAAAGAAAAGGCCGCCGAGGGCAACCTCGGCGGCCTTTTCTGTGTCTGCTGCTCGGGGATCAGCTCTTGCGGACGATCCGGGCGGCGGCGGCGTGGAAGCCGGCTTCGGCGGCGGCCAGGTCGGCCACGGCGCCGTGGCGGTCGCTGGCGACGCTCATATTGCTCTTGGTGTAGCTCTCCGAGACCTTGCGGGCTTCTTGGGCGCGCAGGGCGGCGTTGGAGGCGGCGGTCTCGTGCCATTCGGCCAGGCTGTCGACGGTGACCTCGGCGGCGGCGTCCGGATGCGGGGCCACTTCACCGAAGCCGATGGCCACGAAGCCGTGGATGACGCCGTAGTCCTCTTCCGACAGCAGGAAGGTGATCTGGCGCTCTTCGGTCTGGCCGGTATAGGCGTCCTCTTCCGGGTCGAACTCGCGCAGCACCAGGATGTCGCCGACCTTGAACTCGCGGTCGTTGCGACGGATCTCGAAGCGCTTCTGGCCCGAGCGCACGGCGGCGAAATATTTGGGCCAGGTCTTGAGTTCGTGGCGGGTCATGGGCGGCGGACTTTTTCTACGGAAACGGGAAGGCGGGGGTTCTGGCGATGGAACCCTAGCTTGAGGTTAATGGCGATCGAAAGGCTGTGGATGGCTCCACGGCCAGGTTCTTATTCGTCGATGCAGAGCCGGACGATCTCGGCCCGCAGCTCGGGCATGCCCAGGCCCTTCTCGGACGAGGTGGCCAGCACGCGCGGGAAGGCGGCGGCGCGCTTGGCGATGGCCTTCTGGGTCTCGGCGACGACCTTGTCGACCTCGTGCGGCTTGATCTTGTCGGCCTTGGTCAGGACGATCTGGTACGAGACCGCCGCCGTATCCAGGGCGTCCAGCGCCTCCAGGTCGACCTTCTTGAGGCCATGGCGGGCGTCGATCAGCACGTAGACGCGCTTGAGGTTCGGGCGGCCGCGCAGATAGGCCCGGCCCAGGTCCTGGAACTTGTCGGCGATCGAGCGCGAGACGCGGGCGAAGCCGTAGCCGGGCAAGTCGACCAGGCGCACCTGCTCGGCCAGCAGGAAGAAGTTGATCTCCCGCGTGCGGCCCGGCTCGTTCGAGGCGCGGGCCAGGTACTTCTGCCCCACCAGGCCGTTGATCAGGCTGGACTTGCCGACGTTGGAGCGGCCGGCGAAGGCCACTTCCGGCAGGTCGGGCGCGGGCATGAGGTCCATGCGCACCGCGCCCATCATGAACGCGACGGGTTGGGCGAAGAACACCCGCGCCGTCTCGATCTGTTCCTCGGTGAAGTCGGCCGCGCCTGGGAGGATGGCGGGAAGGTTGGGTTCTTCGCTCATCAGGTGGCGTTAGCAGGTTTGCCCTGGATGCGGGCGATGATCTTGTCGATCGGGTTCTCGACCTTGTAGCGGCGCATGATGATGTACTGCTGGATGATGGTCAGGATGTTGGACCAGCACCAGTAGATCACCAGACCCACGGCGAACTGCGACAGGGTGAAGGTGAAGACGATCGGGAACAGCTGGAAGATCCGCTGTTGCATCGGGTCGCCCGCCGGCGGGTTCATCGCCGTGGTCAGCCACATGGTGAAGCCGTACAGCAGCGGCCAGACGCCGATGTGCAGGGTGGTCGACAGGAAGGCGCCGATCAGCGGGGCGTGGGCCGGATCCCAGGGGATCGCGCCGAACAGGTTGAAGATCGTCGTCGGATCGCGCGAGGACAGGTCGTGGATCCAGCCGAAGAACGGCGCGTGGCGCATTTCGATGGTGACGGTCAGCACCTTGTACAGCGAGTAGAAGACCGGGATCTGCACCAGCATGGGCAGGCAGCCCATCATCGGGTTGATCTTCTCCTTGGCGTACAGGGCCATCATCTCCTGCTGCTGTTTCGCAGGATCGTCCTTGTGCTTGGCCTTCAGCTTCTCGACCTCGGGGGAGATCTTCTTGATCTTGGCCATGCTCTCATAGCTCTTGTCCGCCATCGGATAGAGGATGAGCTTGAGCAGGACGGTCAGGGCCATGATGGCCAGACCGAAGTTGCCGACCAGCTTGTAGAAGATCTCCAGGATGTTGAAGATCGGGCGCGTGAAGAAGCGGAACATACCCCAGTCGACGGCGTCGTCGAAGCGCGGGATTTCGCTCTTGGCGCTGCTCCAGAACTCCCAGATGGCCGGCGGGGTCGTCGCGCCGTACTCGTACTTGCGCAGCAGCGGCACGGTCTTGGCGCCGGCGAACAGGCGGGTCTTCTGGATCAGGGTCGCGCCCGGGTTCAGGGCTTGGGTCGGGCCAACGATGTTGACGTCATAGATGTCGGTGCCCGACGCCTGCGTGACGCGGTACTGCGCCTTGATGGTCTGGTCCTGGTTGGGGATCAGGGCCGCCAGCCAGTACTTGTCGGTGATGCCGGCCCAGCCGCCGACCGAGTCGAAGGTCTCGAGCGGCTTGTCCTTCTTCCACTTGCCGTACTTGGACAGCTTCAGCTCGTGGTCCTTGCCCGCGCCCAGCACGCCGATGGCGCCCTCGTGGACGATCTGGGTCTTGCCCAGGTGATCGGTGATGCCCTGGCGCTGGACGGTGGCGTAGGGGGCCAGCTGGAAGGCGCTGGTGCCGTTGTTCTTGACGCTGTCGGTGACGGTGAACATCGCCTGGTCGTCCACGCCGATCAGACGGGTGAAGGTCAGGCCCAGGCCGTTGTCATAGGTCAGGGTGACGGGCGAGTTGGGACGCAGCACCTGGCCCGGCGCGGCGGTCCAGACGGTGCGGCTGTCGGGCAGGCCCGGCAGGTTGGCGCCGGCCCAGCCGAAATCGGCGAACCAGGCGTGCTCTGCCCCTTCCGGACGGAAGAGTTCGACCGGCGGCGAGTTCTTGTCGATGGTCTCGGCGTACTTGCGCAGGAACAGGTCGTCGATGCGGCCGCCCTTCAGGGCGATCGAGCCCGACAGGGCCGGGGTGTCGACCACGATGCGCGGGCTCTGGGCCTTGGCGGCGTCGCGCGACAGGCGCAGCGGGGCCGGATTGCCGTTGGCGTCCAGGGTCACGCCCGGCGTGGCCTTGGCCTGGATCTCGGCGGCCTTCTTGGCGCGGGCCTCGATCTCGGCGCGCTTCTGCTGCGGACCCAGGATGAAGAACTGGTACCCGATCAGGATCACGAACGCGCTGACGATGAACATCAGCGTGTTTTTGTTGTCGTTCTGCATGGAGCGCTTAACCGGAAACTGTGGGATCGGGTTGTTGGGAAGAGGCGGCTTCAGACGATTGGCCGGGGCGACGTTGGGGAACCTTGGCTCCGCCGCGATCGTACTCGGCGGCGAGGCTTATCAGCGCGGTTTTGACGTCGTCAAGCAAACGCCCCCATTCGCGCACGGTGGTTCCTCCGCGCGCTATGAACACATAGTCGTGCGAAGGGCGCGCATGAAGGGGTAGCACCAGCCGGGCGGCCTCCCGCAGGCGGCGCTTGGCGCGGTTGCGATCGACGGCCCCGCCGATCTTCTTGGTGGCCGTGAAGCCGACCCGGACGGTGGGGTCTTCGTCGTCAGGCCGCTTGCGCATCTGGATGAAGACCGCGCCGCGCGACAGGGCCGGGGCCTTGGCCGCCAGCAGGAAGTCGGGGCGCTTGCGCAGCCGCTCGAACTTCAAGGTTGTCTGGACCTCAGACATGAAAAAAGCCGCCTTTCCGGCGAGAACCTGAAAACAGGTCTGTGGGAAAGGCGGCTTTGATCATGGTCTCGCCTCCCGAAGGAGGAAGAACAATTAGGCGGTCAGGCGCTTGCGGCCCTTGGCGCGGCGACGCGCGACGATCTTTTGACCGTTCTTGGTGGCCATACGCGCGCGGTAGCCGTGACGGCGGGCACGCACGAGCTTCGACGGCTGGAAGGTGCGCTTCACGACGTGGCTCCGAAATGCATAAACGTTGGACGCGAGGCCAAGGGCTCCGCGAGTGAGGGGCGGTGGATAAAAGAACGGGCGAGGGATGTCAACCTGAGTCGGTTCAGAGGGTTAGGAAGTTTGCTCCGCCCCCTTCTCGCGAACTCCCTATACCCGTTTCCCCGGCGAACGCCGGGGCCCAGATTCATCCGGAGCGGTTTGGGATGATCCGGGATGCGTTCCTGTCCGCCCGTCCAGCGCCCGTGGGTTCGATCTGGACCCCGGCGTTCGCCGGGGAGAACGGAGGAGGGGGATGGCTCAGGGCGTAATCACGGCCTTCCCCACCACCTTCCGCTCGCTCAGCAGCTCGAACGCCTCCCGCCACCGCTCCAGCGGCAGCTCGGCATGCACATGCGGCCGGATCGTTCCCTCATCCGCCATCCGCCAGATCGCCTCGCCGTTCTCGCGGCCCTTCTCCGGAAACTGCCGGCCGTATTCCCCCGCCCGCACACCCATGACCGAGAAGCCCTTGATCAGCGGCATGTTGACCGAGACGTTCGGGATGCGGCCCGAGGTGAAGCCGATGACCAGCAGCCGGCCGTCGAAGGCGATGCAGCGGACGCTCTCGTCGAACACGTCGCCGCCCACGGGGTCGTAGATGACGTCGGCCCCACGGCCGCCGGTGATGGCCTTCACCTGCTCACGGAAGCCGTTGGTGACGTTGACCACCGCATCGGGGGCGTAGAGCGCCTGCACCGCCGCCAGCTTGTCGTCGGAGGCGGAAGCCGCGATCACCCGCGCGCCCAGCGCCTTGGCCAGATCCACCGCCGCCAGGCCCACGCCGCCGGCTGCGCCATGGATCAGCACCCACTGGCCAGGCTCGACCCGCGCGCGGCGGACCAAGGCGACATAGGCCGTAAGATAGGCCGCGCCATAGGCGGCGGCTTCGGCGAAGGACAGCCGCGTGGACTTGGGCTTCAAGGCCTCGGCCGACAACACCGCATACTCCGCGAACCCGCCCAGCCGCGCCCCGCCGACCACGGCGTCGCCGACCTTCAGGCTGGTCACGCCCTCACCGAGCGCGGCGACCTCGCCGGCGATGTCGAGGCCCGGCGTGAAGGGCAGGGGCGGTTTGAACTGGTACTCGCCGCGCGTCATCAGCAGGTCGGGGAAGTTGACGCTGGCCGCGCGGACGCGGACCAGCACCTCGCCGGGGCCAGGCTGCGGCGTCGGGACCTCGCGGACCGCGCAGCCGGCGAAGTCCGGCGCGAGGTCCTCGACGACGAGGGCGCGCATCAGGCCGTCCGCTGATCGAACGCCTGCCGCACCAGCCCCGCGATCTCGCGGCACGCCCCGTCGGCCGCCGGGATCGCGCCCGTGAAGGCCGTGAACCCGTGCGCCAGGCTGTCGTAGCAGCGATAGAGCACCGGCACGCCGGCCGCCTGCAGGCGCTTGGCGTAGCCCTCGCCCTGGTCGACCAGCGGGTCGAAGCCGGCGGTGGCGATGACGGCTGGGGCCAGGCCGCTCAAGTCTGCGGTCTTGTCCGGCGACAGGCGCGGATCGGCCGGGTCGGCGTCGGCGCCCATATAGTGGCCCATGAACCAGTCCATGGTCGCGCGGGTCAGCGGATAGGCGTCGGCATAGGTGGTCATCGAGGCTGTCTCGCTGGCCACGTCCACGGCGGGATAGATCAGCAGCTGGAGCGCCGGCTGCGGCTCGCCCTTGCGCTGCATCTCCTGGGCGATGATGGCGGCGAAGTTGCCGCCCATGCTGTCGCCGCCGATGGCCGGCGGGACCGCCGCCGCGCCGAAGCGCGGAGCGTTCTCGCGCGCCCAGCGATAGGCGGCCAGCACGTCCTCCAGCCCGGCCGGGAACTTGTGGTCCGGGGCCAGGCGGTAGTCGACCGAGATCACCGCCGTGCGGGCGATGCGGGCCAGGATCGAACAGAAGGCGTGGCAGGTCTCAAGGTCCCCGATCACCCCGCCGCCCATGTGGGCGTAGACGATCAGAGGCGCTGAACTGTCCTGGCTCTCGGGCCGATAGGCGCGGGCCGGGATCGGGCCGTTCGGGCCTTCGATCGACAGGCTCTCGGTGCGCACGCCCGGCTCCAGCGGCCCCTGGACGGCGGCCAGGCCCTTGGCGCTGCCGGCGACGGCCTCGGCGGGCAACACGCTGCTCATCGGCGGCATCTTCTTGGCCGCGTGGGCGAAGAACTGGAAGCGGGGGTCCAGGGTGCGGCCGCCCTTGTAGACGACCCCGCCGCCCGACATGGCCCGCAGGACCGGGCTGGGCAGCGACAGGATCAGCTTCAGGATGGTCTTCTGGGCGGCGTCCGAGGCCATTTAAAACTCCCCACTCTCTGCGTTCTTGTTGTTGTCGTTCTTACAGTCTTGGCAGTGCCGGCAGCCCACCGAGGATCAGCTTGACCGCGAAGTCCGCCGCGCTCTGGGTGTCCACCGGCCGCCGCTCCAGCATCTTGTCGCCGATCTCGCGGGCCACGGCGATGCAGGCGGTGGTCAGGTAGTCGAGGTCGACGGGCGGGGCATGGGTCTGCTCCAGCACCCGGGCGAAGGCTTGGCGGACCTCGTCGAACACGGCGGTGACCTCGGGCGTGGGACGAGCGTGCGGAATCTGCTCGCCCGGCGGCCGGTTGATGCGCCAGCTCTCCTGCTCGGTGGCCACGAAGTTGAAATAGGCCAGGATCGCGCCGCGCACGAAGCTCTCGAAGTCGGTCGCCTTCTCGGACTCGGCGCGCAGGAGCGGCCGGAAGCGCCGCGCGCCGTCGTCGGCCAGGGCGTCGAACACCTCCTCCTTGGACTTGTAGTAGTTGTAGAAGGTGCCCGAGGCCAAACCCGTGCGGCGGATGATGTCGCGCACCGTGGCGGCGTCGTAGCCCAGCTCGCCGAACACCTCGCGCGCGGCGTCCAGGATCGCCTGGCGGTTAGCGGTCTTGGTGCGTTCCCGCTTGCCCGGCCGCTGGTCGATATGGGGCTTGGGGAAGTAGGCGATGTTCGACATGGACCGCGACTCAGGAGCGGGACGTTCGTGACGCCCCGTCACGATCACAGCCTTACTCCGCGGCAACACGCAAGACTTTCGCCGCTCGCGGTTGAATCGGCAGCGGGTTTCCGGCGGCTTTGGCCCGCTTCACACCGCGCTTGAGCTCCTTGCGCAGATCAAAGGCGTACTCCCCGCAATTGATCTGGATGGTGTGCCGGGCCGAGGCGACATAGTGCGACTTCACCCCCTGGTGCATGGCGTCGCGCTCGCGGGCCATGGTCGCCGGATCGGGTATCGCATAGCGGCCGGTCAGGTAGGCGGCGATCAGCTTCGACTGCTCCTCGGCGATCGGCATCATGGCGCACAGCGGCTGGACCAGGGCGACCATGAACAGGTTGTCGAAGCGCGGGTCGATCATCCGCTTCCACAGGGCGATGTCGTTGTCGGGCGCGTCGATGGTCAGCTTGTCGAAGAACGGGAAGGTGATCTTGTAGCCGGTGCACCAGATCACCGCGTCGGCCTCGACGGATGAGCCGTCCTTGAAGAACACCTGCTTGCCGTCGAACCGCTCGATGTCGGGCTTGATGGTCACGTCGCCCGAGCCGATGCGGTTGTAGAGCTCGTGGCTGATGGCCGGGTGGGAGGCGCCGAAGTCGTGGTCGGGCTTCGGCAGACCGTGGTCCTCGGGACGGCCGTGCACGGCGGCGATCTTCTTCTCGATGGCCTTGGCGACCATCTTGCCGGGCAGCAGGCGCGCCATCAGCGGCGGGTCTTGGCTCGGGTGGTTGTTGAAGAAGTCCAGCACGTCGGAGCCGAAATAGCGCGGCACCACCCAGTAGCCGCGGCGGACCGACAGATAGACCCCGTCTGTATTTTCGCGCCGGCCCAGCTCGCAGGCTAGGTCCAGCGCCGAATTGCCGAAGCCGACGATCACCACCTTCTTGCCGCGCAGGTCGTGGGGCGTGGCGGGGTCGATATAGTAGTGGCTGTGCATCTCCAGCCCGTCGAACTTGCCGGGCGGCTTGGGCTCGGGCCAGCGCGGGTCCCAGTGGTGGCCGTTGGCGACGCAGAGGGCGTCGTAGAGCCGCTTCTCGCCGGTCTCCAGGGTGATCTCCCACAGGCCGTCCTCGCGCCGCTTGGCCCAGGTCACCGCGCACTGGAAGGTGATCCGGTCGCGGAAGCCGAAGTGGTCGACATAACTGTCGAAGTACGTGGCGATGTGGCTGTGGTGCGGATAGTCCGGATAGTCGGCCGGCATCGGGAAGTCCGAATAGGCCATCTTGTCCCGGCTGGTGTTGATGTGCAGCGAGCGGTAGGCGCTGCTCATGCCGTTGGTGTTCTGGAACACCCAGTTGCCGCCGACCCGGTCCGAGGCCTCGAAGCAGTCGAACGGGATACCGGCTTCGTGCAGTTGCTTGCAGGTGGCGATGCCCGAAGAGCCCGCGCCGATGACGCAGACCTTGGGCAAGGCGAAGGCGGCGGAGCCATCGGCCATCGAGCTTCCTCCCGTCGCCTGCCGTGGCAGGGCGACTTATCGTTGTTCACCGATGATGAACCCGTTGGGAGGGGCGTCAATGTTGACGCTGGGGGAGGTCAGGACTTGATCGGCTGCTCGATCTCGTAGACCGCCTCCAGCACCGCCTCGAACTTGGTCCGGAACAGCTCCTGCGCGTCCTGGAGGCCCTGGTTGTAGTAGTGCGGGCCCAGCCGTTCGCTGATGAAGTCCAGCAGGAACTCGGCGTCGAAGCCCTTCACCTCCAGGTCCAGCTCGGTCCGCAGATAGTCGGACAGAGCGCCGGCCAGCTGCGTGCGGGTGGCCTTGTCGAAGGTGATCTTGGGCATCGGGAACTCTCAACTGGCCAGCAGCGGCTCCGTCTTGATCTCAGCCAGGGCGGCGACTGGCAACCGTCCGCCGGCCGCTTTCGCCCGCGCTTCGCCCTTGGCGATCTCCTTCTTCAGGTCGGCGCAGTAGACGTTGAAGTCGACCTGGATCGTGTGGCGAGCGGAGTCGTAGAACTGCCCCGTGTGGCGCTCCTCGTCCTTGGCGGTGATCCGGATCATCTCGGCCTCGCTCGGCGGCGCGTACTTCCCCGCCAGATAGGCCGCCGCCAGCTTGGCCTGCTGCTCGGCGAAGTTCACCAGGGTCGGCAGGGGCTGGGCCAGGCCCATGAAGAAGAGGTTCGGCACGCCCGGCTTCATCATCCGCTTGAACAGCGGCAGGCGGTGGTCGGCGTCGGGCAGCAGGGCCGGGTCGTCGAAGAACGGGAAGCTGATCTTGTAGCCGGTCGCGAAGACGATGGCGTCGACGTCCTCGACGGTGTCGTCGGCGAAGCGCACGCGCTTGCCCTCCAGCGCCTTGATCGCCGGCTTGAACTTGATGTCGCCGCAGCCGGCGCGGGTCAGGAACTCGCCCGAGACCGACGGGTGGGCCTCCAGCGGCTCGTGGTCGGGCTTGGGCAGGCCGTAGTCCTCCATCTTGCCGATGGTCTTCTTGATCACCGAGCGGGCGAGGGACAGGCCAAGCTTGCGCGGCATCCAGGCCGGCATGGCGGATTTGTCGGCCGGCTTGCCGTTCAGGTACTTGGGGAACACCCACACCCCGCGCCGGGCCGAGACCCACAGGTTTTTCGCGATCGGCCGCTGCGAGAGCTCGCTGGCGATGTCCATGGCCGAGTTGCCCATGCCGACCACCACGACGTTCTTGCCGCGCATGTCGACGGGATCGAACGGGTCGGAATAGGCGTGGGCGTGGAAGGCCGGGCCGTCGAACTCGCCCGGATACTCCGGCACGCGCGGGTCCCAGTGGTGGCCGTTGCAGACGAACAGCACGTCGTAGAGCCGCGTCTCGCCGGTCGACAGCGTCACCGACCACAGGCCCTCGTCGGTGCGCCTGGCGCTTTCGACCCGCGTGTTGAAGGTGATCGTCTCGCGCAGGCCGAAGTGGTCGACATAGTCCTTGAAGTACTGGAACAGCTGCGCGTGGTGCGGGAAGTCCGGCCAGTCCTTCGGCACGGGGAAGTCCTCGAACGCCAGCCGCCACTTGCTGGTGTCGATATGCAGGCTCTCGTAGCAGGCCGACATGCCGTTGGGGTTCTTGAAGTACCAGTTGCCGCCGATCTCGTCGGACATCTCGAAGCAGTCGTAGGGGACACCGTAGTCCTTCAGCCGCTTGATCGTGGTGAAGCCGCTGCAGCCCGCGCCGATGACGCAGGCCTTCGGGAGCTTGAGCGACATTCCACCCTCCTGACTTATCGTTGTTCAGGAGCGTATCAGCGTTATCCGGACCGGCAAGCGGACCTTAGGTCAGCGGAAAGCGCCCGCCCCTCGCGGGACGGGCGCTCCGGCTTCAGCCTAGCAGCAGGGGCCGCCGTTGCAGCAGGCCGCGCCCAGGGCGCAGCAGGCTTCGACCGCCTTGTGGACGGCGTCCGGGGCGGCGGCATAGGCGGCGGTGGCCGAGGCGAGCAGCGTCAGCGCCGCGATCGAGAAGATGCGTTTCATGATGAAATTCCGATTTTCAGGTTGATGTGTTGGTAGCCTGGAAATGCGGGTTTCAGCGGGGAGGTGGCGGCTCCGGCGTGATGTCGCGGCCGATCAGGCGCGGGATGGGCGCCTGTTCCGGGACCGGGGTCTCGAGCCGCACGGGCTCGGCCAGGGTCTCGGCCGGGGTGGGAATCGCGACGCAGGCGACGGCGCAGGCCTGCGGGCACATCGACTTGTCGAGGTCCTGGCACGGCGCGTCGGGGCAGCAGTCCATCGGCATGGCCATGGCCGGGGCGAGCGGCGCGACGACCAGCAGGACCGCCGCCAGCAGGGACAGCAGTCGGGCCAGGAAACGCGGACGGAACGCCGGGGCGGTCATGCAGTCACGATAGCCGCGCGGGCGTCGGCGGCAAGCTTGGCCGGCTACTTAGGGAGCTCAGCGGAAGCGGGGCGCGGTCCAGGTGGCGGTGCAGGAGGCAGAGCACTGGGCGAACAGGCTGCCGCAGCTGCCGTCGTCATTGTCGACGCTACAGAAGTAGAGCTGCTTGCTGCACGCGGCCCGGCACTGGCCGGCGTCGCCGCCGGGGCGCTGGGAGGCCAGCGGGACCAGCGGGGGCAGGACGTAGCTCTGGGTGTCGATCGGGGTTTGCGCGACGACCACCGGCTTGGGCTTGGCCACGACCTTGGCCGCCGGGGCGGCGAGGGCCGGGCCGGTGACGGCCAGGGTCAGCAGGACGAGCAGGGCGCGGCGCATGGGGGGATCATGCGCGAACAGGGTAAAGGGCCGATTAACCATGTTTCCCCTTCTCCCCTTGCGGGAGAAGGTGGCGGCGAAGCCGACGGATGAGGGGTTTCTCGGCGGCGCCGTGCAACCCCTCACCCGACCCACTTCGTGGGCCACCCTCTCCCGCAAGGGGAGAGGGGTTATTTGGTCAGCATCTCCCGCCCGGCCCAGACGCTGTGCGTCCCGCTGCTGAGCTTGTGCGGCAAGGCCACCCGACACACGATCTTGAAGCTCTTCGCATCGACGATCGCGCACTCGGAGGTCCCGCGGTTCTCGTCGATCAGGAAGCTCACCAGATATCCGTCGTCCTCGTCCACCGCCCCGACGCGCGGCGCGAACGGGGCCTCGCTGGCGTAGACGCCTTCGGGCAAGGCGATCTCCCAGCTCTCGCCCGTCTCCAGGTCGTGCTTCACGAAGCCGTTGAACAGGAACCAGCCCGGCTTGGACGTCGTCGAATAGGCGTAGCGGTACGGCTTGCCGGCGTATTTCTGGTTGAACATGCCGAACTCCAGCACCCGTTCGTCCAGGTGCTTCTCGGTCGTCTCGCCGGTCTTCAGGTTGAAGCGCCAGCGGTGCAGCTTGGAGCGGAAGCTGTGCTCGTCCAGATAGGCCATCAGGTGGTTGTGGCCGTCCGGCGCGGTCTCCAGCGGGCGCGGGATTGGGTTCTCCTGGAAGTAGCCGTCCAGCACCACCTCGTCGCCGTCCTCGTACGCATTCAGCCAGTGCAGCACATAAGTCGGCGCGGCCTCGAACCAGCGCGGCTCGCCGCCCTCGCGTGGCACCAAAGCAAAACGCGACGGCAGGCCCTTGTGCAGGCGCACGGCGTGGATGCCCTTGGCCATCAGGTCCTGGTCCCAGAACACCGGCAGGTCGTTGAGGATCGCGTACTTGGACGAGAAGGCCATGTCGTGCGGCAGGCGCGGACCCGGGAGGGGCACGCCCTGATAGACGCCGCGCTTGCCGTCCGCGCCGACCACGCCGTAGTGCATGTAGGGCCAGGTCTTGGAGTAGTTGAAGAACATCAGCTCGCCCGTGGCCTCGTCGACCTTGGGGTGGGCCGAGACGCCTTCCAGCGGGGCCCAGGACGCGACGCCCAGGTTCTCCAGGGTCAGGGGATCCAGCCGATAGGCCTCGCCGCACTGGTAGAAGGTGGCGATGGCCTCGCCGTTGTGGACAACGATGTCGGTGCTGGCGGTGTCCTTCAGGCCCCCATGAGCGCCGAAGCCGGGCAGCTTGGAGGTCCCCGGACCGTCCATCAGCCCGCCCCATAGACCCTCGCCGGCTTCCTGCTCAGCCTCGAAACACCGTGTACGGATGAAGCGGTTGCGGTAGGTCGCTTCCCCGCCCCGGAACTCGATCTGGCAGACCATGCCGTCGCCGTCGAACGGGTGGTAGCGGCCGACCGGGTCGTGCACCGGGTTCTCGGTGTTGCGCAGATAGACGCCGTCCAGGTCGGCCGGAATGGCGCCTTCCAGCACCTCCAGGTCCCAGGCGTTGACCTCCTCGTGCAGCGGCGTCCAGGCGCCGGTCATGTACGGGTGGTTGGTCGGCGACAGCGAGGTCCGCACCTTGGGCAGGCGATCGACTTTCATGGGCGGCTCCTCCTTAGTTGCGGAGGACCCTAGATCTAGTCAGTCCTGTTGTGCAAGTTTCCCCTTAGGGCCACGCAGCAGGATCGGCAGGCAGATCAGGCCCAGCACCGCGCCGACCGTCCAGACCAGGCCCGGGAACACGCCTCGGCTGGCGAAATAGACCTGGGCGATGACCACCGGACCGATCACCGAGGCCAGGCTCGCCAGGCTGGCCATCACGCCCTGCAGCCGGCCCTGCTGGTCCTCGCCGACCTGGGCCGACAGCAGCGAGGCGATGGCCGCGTGGCCGATGCCGCCCAGGCAGAAGAAGGGCAGCAGCGCGAAGGCCATCCAGCCCTTGCTGGCCAGGGCGATGGCGACATAGGCGAAGGCGTCGCAGACGATGGCGATGGCCAGGGTCTTGCGCTCGCCGAAGCGCTCGGCGACCGGTCCGGCGACGAAAGCTTGCGAGAGCGCCGTGAACACCCCGAACCCGGCCAGCGAGAAGCCGATGGTCCACGGATCCCAGTGGAACTTGTCCTCGCCGTACAGCACCCAGATCGTGCCGCCGACCTCGCCGACGATGGCCAGGATGACGAAGGCGGCCATCAGCGGCAGCAGGGCGGGGAAGGCCGTCGCCCAGCGCAGCGAGGCGAACGGGTTGAACGCCGCGCGATCGAATGGCTTGGCGCGGGCCTCGGCCAGGGTCTTGTGCGACTCCGGCAGGATGAAGACGGCCATCAGGAAGTTGACGCCGTTCAGCGCGGCGGCCGCCAGGAACGGTGCGCGGGTCCAGACCTCGCCGAGAAAGCCGCCCATCACGGGTCCGAGGATGAAGCCGACGCCGAACATGGCGCTGAACAGGCCGAAACGGCGGGTGCGCTGCGCCTCTGGCGTGATGTCGGCGATATAGGCCTGGGCGACGGCCATATTGGCCCCGGTGATGCCGGCGATGGCGCGGCCAACGAACAGCCAGGCCAGGCTCGGCGCCAGCGCCATGAACACATAGTCGATCGCCGCCCCGGCCAGCGAGACCAGCAGCACCGGCCGGCGGCCCAGCTTGTCGCTCAGCGCGCCCAGCACCGGGGCGCACAGGAACTGCATCAGGGCGTAGAGGCCCAGGAAGGCCCCGAACCGCCAGCCGAGATCCCCGGTGTGTCCGACCTCGCGCAGCAGGCTGGGGATGATCGGCATGACCAGGCCGATGCCGACGGCGTCCAGCATCACGGTGCCGAGGATCAGGGGAAAGGCGAGTTCGGTGCGGCTTTTCATAAAATTTATCATCGATAAAGTTCCTTATCGGCGATAAAGTCCGGATCGGCCGCGAGGTCAAGATGATTCAGATAGGAACTCCATGAAGGTCGACCGCCAGCGCATTCTCGACACGGCGCTGGAGGTGCTGAACGAGGTCGGCATCGACGCCCTGTCGACCCGCGCCATCGCCCAGCGCCTGGGCGTGCAGCAGCCGGCCCTCTATTGGCACTTCAAGAGCAAGCGCGCCCTGCTGGACGCCATCAACGGCGAGATCCTGGCCCGGGCGCATGAGGCCCGTGTGCCGAGGGCCGGCGAGACCTGGCAGGACTTCGTGCGCCGCAACGGCCGCAGCTTCCGCACGGCGCTGCTCAGCTACCGCGACGGCGCGCGGGTCCATGCCGGCACCGAGGCCGATCCGGGAGACCTGAACCACGTCGAGACCCAGGCCGCCTTCCTGGTCGCCGCCGGCTTCACGCCCGGCCAGGCCATGCAGCTGTTCGTCGCCGTCGGCCGCTACGTGGTTGGCTGCGTGCTGGAAGAGCAGGCCTCGCCGATCGACGGCTCGATCGAACAGACCCAGCTGGACGAGGCGGCCAAGGCCTATCCGATCCTGTCGGAGGCCATCGCCTACTACCGGACGAGCGGCCACGAAGGCCTGTTCGAGCGCGGGCTGGACCTGATGGTGAAGGGCGCGGAGGTGGAGCTGGCTACTGCGCCGGGCTGACCCGCCAGACCGCATTGCCGACGTCGTCCGCCACCAGCAGCGCCCCCGACGCATCCACTGTCACGCCGACCGGACGCCCCTGCGCCTTGCCGTTTTCATCCAGGAACCCCGTCAGGAAGTCCTCGACCCCGCCGGCCGGCTTGCCGCCGGCGAACGGCACGAAGATCACCTTGTAGCCCGCTTGAGGGTTCCGGTTCCACGAGCCGTGCTGGCCCACGAAGGTCCCGCCCTGATAGTGGGCCGGGAAGCTCTTGCCGCTGTAGAAGGTCAGGCCCAGCGAGGCGGTGTGGGCGCCCAGGGCGTAGTCGGGGACGCTGGCGCGCTCGACGAGGTCGGGGCGGCGGTCCTTGTCCCTGACCCGCTTGTCGACGTGGCGGCCGTAGTAGCTGTAGGGCCAGCCGTAGAAGCCGCCCTCGCGCACCGAGGTCATGTAGTCGGGCACCAGGTCGTTGCCCAGCTCGTCGCGCTCGTTGACGCTGGTCCACAGCTCGCCATTGGCCGGGTTCCAGCCCATGCCGTTGGGATTGCGCAGGCCCGAGGCGAAGACGCGCGAGTAGCCGGTGGCCGGGTCGACCTGCAGGATGGCGGCGCGGTTGGTCTCGTTCTCCATGCCGTTCTCGCCGACATTGCTGTTGGAGCCGACCGTCGCGTACAGCAGCTTGCCGTCCGGGCTGGCGATGATGTTCTTGGTCCAGTGGTGGTTGATCGGTCCGCCCGGCAGGTCGGCGACCTTGCGCGGCGTGGCCCAGATGCGGGTCACCCCGGTGGTGTAGGGGAAGGCGACGATGGCGTCGGCATTGGCCACGTAGAGGGTGTCACCGACCAGGGCCATGCCGAACGGCGAATAGAGCCCGGTCAGGAACGGCGTCTTCATCTCGGCCACGCCGTCGTGGTCGGCGTCGCGCAGCAGGGTGATGCGGTTGGCGCTGGGCACGCCCGCGCCGGCCTTCTTCATGATGATCTTCTCGAAGAAGCCCTTGATGCCGTGCGACGGCTCCTTCTTGGGAGGGCCGTTGCTCTCGGCCACCAGCACGTCGCCGTTGGGCAGGACGAGCAGCCAGCGGGGGTGGTCCAGGCCTTGGGCGAACGGCTGCACGCGGAAGCCCGCCGGGGCGCGCGGCGTGACGCCGGCCGGCCAGCCGACGACCTCGGAGACCTTGACGGTCGGGATCAGCGACTTGCTGGGCTTGGGCAGCGCCGGATTGGCGCCGTAGCCGACGCTGCTGTTCTGCTGGCCGTTACTCTGGCCGCAGGCGGCGACGGCGGTCAGCGCCACGCACGTGATCAAGATTTCGCGAAACCGACGGTGCATAGGACGCTTCCCTCTTCAGCCTGCGTTCAACGTGCAGGCCCTTTGATCTGTTCTGGTTATTGATACGGTTCGGCGATGGTGAAGTTCCAGTCCACTCCTTTTGATCGACGCGCGCTGCTGGCCAGCCTTGTGGCGCTGCCCATGCTGGCGGCTTCGCGCAAGTCCAAGCCGGCGCCGAAGCCTGCCCCGCCGCCGCCTCCGCCGGTGGTGACGGTGCTGGGTGACTCGATCACGGCGGGCCTCGGCCTGGCGCAGGACCTCTCCATGCCCGCGCGGCTGCAGGCGGCGCTGGAGCGGATGGGCGCGCCGTCGCGGGTGCGGAACCTGGGCGTGCTGGGCGACACGAGCGCCAACGGCCTGGCCCGGGTCGATCGCGTGCCGGCCGAGAGCACGGTCTGCGTGGTGGCCCTGGGCGGCAACGACCTGCTGCTGGGCGTCGACCCGTCGATGACCAAGGCCAATCTGCGGGCCATCGTCCAACACCTGAAGTCCAAGAACATCCGCGTGGTGCTGGCCGGCGTGCGGGCCCCGGGCCTGCTGGGCGTCGACTACGCCCGCCGCTTCACCCAGCTCTATCCGGACCTGGCGCGGGAGCAGGGGGTGTTCTACGCGCCGGACTTTCTCACGGGGGTGATCGGCGTCGCACGCTACATGCAGCGGGACGGGATCCATCCCAATGCCGACGGCGCGCGGATCATCGCCGATCGTCTGGCGCCGGTGGTGGCGCAGGCGTTGAAGGCTTAGGCCCGGATACGAAAACGCCCTCCGCCGAGGTCCGGCGAAGGGCGTTCTGGTTCGATCCGGTTAGGACCCTACTCGGCGACGTGCGGCTTCTTCACCGCCACGTGGTGGTGGCCGCCGAAGATCCGGCCCATCAGGCGCTCCGAGCGGGTCTTCAGGCCGTCCATCAGCACGAAGACCACCGGGATGTAGAGCAGCGACAGCAGGGTCGAGGTGATCAGGCCGCCGATGACCGCGATGGCCATGGGAGCCCGGAACTCGACTTCCGCGCCCAGGCCGATGGCGGTGGGCAGCATGCCCGCGCCCATGGCCACGGTGGTCATCAGGATCGGCCGGGCCCGCTTGTGGGCCGCGTCGACGATGGCCGTGCGCTTGTCTACGCCGTGCTCCTGCATGGCCATGATCGCGTACTCGACCAGCAGGATCGAGTTCTTGGCCGCGATGCCCATCAGCATCAGGATGCCGATCAGGGTCGAGATCGAGAAGCTGGAGTGGGCCAGAACCAGCAGGCCGAAGGCGCCGCCGATGGCCAGCGGCAGGGCCACCATGATGGTGATCGGGTGGGCGAAGCTGCGGAACAGCAGCACCAGCACGACGTACATCAGCAGGATGCCGGTGATCAGCGCGCCCAGGAAGCCGCTGACCATCTCGGCGATGAACTCGGCGTCGCCGGCGGCCACTTCCTTGACGCCGGTCGGCAGGTTCTTGACCGAGGGCAGGGCGTGGACGCGCTTGGCCGCCTCGCCGACGACGATGCCGTCGAGTTCGGCGGTGATGGTGGCCACGCGCGAGCGGTCGCGGCGGTCGACCTGCGAGGGACCGGCGCCGAAGCGGACGTCGGCGACGGCGTTCAGCGGCACGGGGCCGTTGGCCGACGGCACCTGCAGGGTCTGCAGGACGGCGATGTCCTCGCGCGCGCCCTGGTCCAGGCGCAGGCGGATCGGCACCTGACGGTCACCGAGGTTGTACTTGGGCAGGTTCTGGTCGACGTCGCCGATGGTGGCCACGCGGACGGCTTGCGAGATGGCCCCGGCCGAGACGCCGGCGCGGGCGGCCTGGTCGGGCTTGGGCGTGACGACGATCTCGGGACGGGCGATCGAGGCGGTGTTGACCACGTGGGCCAGGCCCGGCACGGCGCGCATCTCGGCCTCGACCTTGCGGGCCGCGGCTTCGAGGGCTGGACCGTTGTCGCTGACCAGGCTGAGCGTATAGCTGCCGCCGTTCGACGGGCCGCCGCCGTTGTTGCTGCCCGCGCCGATGCGCGCGCCCGGGATCTGGGCGAACTGGTCGACCATCTGGCGGCTGAACGCCTGCTGGCTGATCCGCTCGCCCTTCTCGGTCAGGTCGGCGGTCACCGAGCCCTTGTTGACGGCGTTGTTGCTGCCGACCGAGGCGTAGACGCCGACCACTTCCTTGCGGGCCATCAGCGCCTTGGTGACGCGCTGCACGACGGCGTCGGTCTCGTCCAGGGTCGCGCCCGGCGGCAGCTCGATCGAGAACTGCGACCGGCCGCGGTCGGCCTGGGGTTGGAACTCGAACGGCAGGCGGGTGGCCAGGAACACCGAGATGATGAACATCGGGATGCCCATCGCCAGGACCTTCCAGCGATTGTTCAGGCCCCAGTTCAGGGCCTTCAGGTACGGACCCATCCACGCCGGGTCCTTGTCCTCATGCTTGGCGTCGGCCTTGAGCATGTAGGCGCCCATCAGCGGCGTCAGCAGGCGGGCGACCACCAGCGAGAACAGCACCGAGACGCAGGCGGCCAGGGCGAAGGCCTTGAAGAACTGGCCGATGATGCCCGGCATGAAGCCCACCGGTGCGAACACCGCCACGATGGTGAAGGTGGTGGCCACGACGGCGAGACCGATCTCGTCGGCCGCCTCCATGGCCGCCGCGTAGGGGCTTTTGCCGCCGCGCATGTGGCGGACGATGTTCTCGATCTCGACGATGGCGTCGTCGACGAGGATGCCGACGGTCAGCGACAGGGCCAGCAGGGTGACGCCGTTCAGCGACTCGCCCATCGGCGCCAGGACCGCGAAGGTCGGGAACAGCGACATCGGGATGGCCACGGCCGCCAGCAGGGTGGCGCGCCAGTCGCGCAGGAACAGCAGCACGACCAGCACCGCCAGGATGGCGCCGATGATCAGGGCCTCCATCGAGGCGATATAGCTCTCCTCGATGTATTTCACGTTCGAGGTGATCTCTTCGATCTGGACCTCGGGGTGTTCCTTGTCGAGCTTCTCGACGGCCTTGCGGACCTTCTCGGCGGTCTGCACTTCCGAGGCGCCGCGCGAGCGGATCATCGAGAAGGTGACGACTTCCTGGCCGTCATAGCGGGCGCGCGAGCGGGGCTCGGCCCAGTGGTCGTTGACCTGGCCGATGTCGGCCAGGCGCACGGTGCCGCCGCCGGTGACCGGCACGCGGGTCTCGCGCAGCTGCTCGACCGAACCGGCCGCGCCCAGGGTGCGGATGGCGCGCTCGGCGCCCGAGATGGTCACCCGGCCGCCGGGCAGGTCGGCGTTGGACGAGACCAGGGCCTGGCTGACGGCGGCGGCGGTGACGCCGCGCGCGGCCAGGCGATCGGGATCGAGAGCGACCTCGATCTCGCGGCTGACGCCGCCTCGGCGGTTGACCTCGCCGATGCCGCGGATGGCCAGCAGGGTGCGGGAAACGTCGTTGTCGACGAACCAGCTGCGCTGCTCGGGCGTCAGGGTCGGGGCCTTGACCACATAGGTGATCAAATCATCGCCCGAGATGTCGACGCGGGTGACGGTCGGCTCCTGCATGTCCTGGGGCAGTTCGCCCCGCAGGTTGGACATGGCGTTGCGCACGTCGTTGGTGACGCGCTCGTGGTCGACGCCCAGCTCGAACTCGATGACCGTGGTCGAGGCGCCGTCGACGACGGTGGAGTTGATGTGCCGGACCTGGCCCAGGCCCGCGATCGAGTCCTCGACCAGGCGGGTGACCTGGGTCTCGAGCTCGCTGGGCGCGGAGCCCGGACGCACGGCCGTGACCACGACGATCGGCAGGTCGACGTCGGGGTTGTTGTTGATCCGCATGCTCTTGAAGCCGGCGACGCCGGAGACGCAGAGCAGGATGAACAGCAGGATGACGGGGATCGGGTTCTTGATCGACCAGGACGAGATATTGCGCATGGGGGCTCGTCCTTAGCGCTTCGCGGCGGTCGGGACGGCCTGACCGATGCGGACCAGATCGCCTTCGCCCAGGAAGCCGGCGCCCTCGACCACGACCTGATCGCCGGCGGTCAGGCCGGTGGCGGCGACGCGGTCGCCGGTGTTGGTCAGGATGGCGATGCGGCGGAAGTGGACCTTCTTGGCGGCGTCGACCACGAACACGCCGGGGCGGTTCTCGCGGTACAGCACCGAGGCGCTGGGCACGACCAGGGCCGGCTGGTCGCCGGCGTCGATCGTGGTCCGGGCGAACATGCCGGGACGGAAGCCGCCCATCGACGACAGGGCCACGCGGGCGGTGCCCAGGCGGGTCTGGTTGTTGACTTCCGAGGTGACGATGCGGACGCGGCCGGTCATGTCGCCGACCTTGTCGGAATAGACCTTGGCCGGCATGCCCGCCTTGATCGACGCCAGGTCGGTCTCGGGGATGTCGGCGTCCAGCTCCAGGCGGCTGTCGCGGACGATGCGGAACAGCTCCGCACCGGCGGTGACGATCTGGCCCTTGGTGACGCTGCGGCGGCTGATCAGCCCGCCGACCGGCGCGCGGATCGAGGTCTGGGCCACGCGGGCGGCGGTCTCGCCGCGCGCGGCTTCGGCGGCGGCCAGGTTGGCGGCCGAGGTGCCCTGGCGGGCGACGGCGGTGTCGAGGCCGGCTTGGCTCAGATAGCCCTTGGCTTGCAGTTCCTTGGCGCGGTTCAGCGCGGCGCTGGCCTCGGCGAGCGTGGCCTTGGCGCTGGCGACGCTGGCGTCCTGCTGGCGCAGCTGGGCGCTGATCAGCGCGCTGTTCAGCTGGACCAGGACCTGGCCGGCCTGGACGGTCTGGCCTTCCTCGGCGTTGACGGCGACGGCGGTCAGGCCGCCGGTCTCGGCGCCGACCGGCACCTCTTCCCACGGCGAGATCGTGCCGGTGGCGTTGATCTGGCGGGCGATCGGCTGGCTGGTCACCGTGGCGACGCTGACGGTCGCCGAGGCGCTCGGCGACGGCTTGGTCTTCTTCTCCGGCTTCTTCCCGCATCCTGCCAGAGCGATCGCGCTCACGCCCAGGACCAAGACCAGCGCGCTCAGAGTCGGGCGGCGCCCATTGATCCCGTTAAGCACGAACATTTCCCCAGCAACAAATTAAGCCCGACGGCCTTCTAGCCGACAAACCTCGGGTCGCTGAGTTAATTTGCCGTAAGACGATAAGGGGGAGGGTTTTCCCTCTCCCCTTGTGGCCCTAGAGGCGCTCGATGATCGTCACGTTGGCCAGCCCGCCGCCTTCGCACATGGTCTGCAGGCCATAGCGCGCACCGCGGTCCTTCAGGGCATGCACCAGAGTGGTCATCAGCTTGGCGCCCGAGCCGCCCAGCGGATGGCCCAGGGCGATGGCGCCGCCGTGGACGTTCAGCTTGTCCGGATCGCCGCCGGTGACCTGCAGCCAGGCGGTCGGCACCGAGGCGAAGGCCTCGTTGACTTCATAGAGATCGATGTCGCCGATCTTCAGGCCCGCCCGGTCCAGCGCCTTCAGGGTGGCGGGGATCGGAGCCTCCAGCATGATCACCGGGTCGTGGCCGATCACGGTCATGCTGTGGATTCGAGCCAGCGGCTCGACACCCAAAGCCTTCAAGCCCCGCTCGTTGACGATCATCACCCCGGCCGCGCCGTCGCAGATCTGGCTGGAGGTGGCGGCGGTCAGGCGGCCGTCCTCGGTCAGGAGCTTCACCGACCCGATAGATTCCAGCGAGGCGTCCCAGCGGATGCCTTCGTCCTTGTCGTGGGTCTCGGTGACGCCGCCCTCCAGGGTCACCTCGATCGGCACGATCTCGGCGGCGAACTTGCCATCCTTGGTGGCGGCCATGGCGCGCTGGTGGCTGGACAGGGCGTAGGCGTCGAGTTCGGCCCGCGACAGGCCGTACTTCTTGGCGATCATCTCGGCGCCGGCGAACTGGCTGAACTGGATGCCCGGATAGCGCTCTTCCATGCGCGGGCTCTTGTACGTCCCGAAGCCGTTCTTGTAGGGCAGGGCCGAGGACAGCCCCATCGGCACGCGGCTCATGCTCTCGACGCCGGCGGCGATGACCACGTCCATGGCGCCCGACATCACGGTGGCGGCGGCGAAGTGGATGGCCTGCTGCGACGAGCCGCACTGGCGGTCGACCGAGGTGGCCGGCACGCTCTCGGGCAGGCTGGAGGCCAGCACCGCGTTGCGGGCGATGTTGATGGCCTGCTCGCCGACCTGGCCGACGCAGCCCATGATCACGTCTTCGATGAGGGCCGGATCGGCGCCGCTGCGCGCCACCAGGGCGTCCAGCACGGTCCCGGCCAGATCGGCCGGATGCCAGCCCGAGACCTTGCCGCCCTTGCGCCCGCCGGCCGTCCGCGCGGCCGCCACGATATAGGCTTCGCCCATGGGATCCTCCTCTTGCTTGAGAGGAGTGAAACAGCCGTTCGAGCCTATGTCAGCGGTGACGCGGCGTCAGGGCGATAGGGCTTTGGACGTCGGCGGGGCAGGGCGCCGAAGAACAGCGCGGCCATGGTCAGGTAGCTGAAGACGCCGCCGCCCGCGATGTAGCCGGCGCGGTTGGAGAGGCGGTGGTCGAGCAGGGTGGCCAGCACTAGGATCAGGGTCAGGCCGTGAAAGCCGCAGGCCCACATCGGCCACCAGCGATCCGAACGCAGGGCGATGAACAGCAGCACCACCATCAGGGTCGAGTCGACCACGAACACGGCGGTCTGCGGGCCGAACCGCTGCAGGTTGTTGTAGAACAGGCCGGTGGCGAACCAGGCCAGGATCATGGCCGCGCCGCCCAGGCGCTCGGGCCAGCCGCCGCGCCACAGGGCCACGCCGGCCGCGGTCAGCAGCGCGGCGAGACTGGCCCATTGATAGAGATAGCTGAGCGGCGACATCGCGCCAGGGTGGCGCCATTCTCTAAGATTGCAACGACCCTCGCCGATCGAGACGGCGAGGGTCGCGCGATACTTGGTCTAGGAGGGTCAGGCGGCGACGGTCAGACGGCCGCCGGAGGGTGCCTCGAGCATGCCCGCCGGCTTGACGACCGGCTCGCCGAACGACACGGCCGACAGGCCAATATCGTGCTGGGCGACCGACAGGTGCTTGTGGGTGACCACGATGTTCTCGCGAGCCGCGCCCAGGGCCTGCATGGTGTTGATCGCCGACATCAGGGCGTCCTGACCGATCAGGGCCGAGAGGTTGGCGTCCTGGCGGGTGGACGGCATCAGGCCAGCCAGGGCGGCGGTGCTGGTGATGGCGGCGTCGATCGCCTTTTCGGCGGCGAACAGAGCTTCGGCCACGGTCTCGGCGGCCAGGCGGCGTTGCTTGAGCATGAGAAGTCTCCTCGCGCCGAGCAGTCCCGGCGCGTTGTTGATGTGAAAATCGGGATGGAATGGACGCCCCGGCTCCCCGAAGGCGGACGTCTTAGGGAAACAGGCCTTGCAGCGCGTGGAGCCCGGCCAGGATCGAACCGAACGCGAAAGCGGTCACGATCATCACGGCCGCGATGAAGGCCAATCGGAGGGGAAGGCTCAGATGATTGGGCCGTCCGCCTCCGAGTCCGAAGAGGAGAAGTCCGACAGGAACGTCTCGTCCATCACCGCGCTGGCGATGCACAGGATCTCCCGCAGGATCAGTTCGCTCGGCTTGAACGAAGCCTGCTTGCGGGTGGCTTCCACCAAGTCGTGCACCATCGACGCGCCGACCGGCGTCACCGACAGGTTCTGCAACTGGCGCTCGAGCTCGCTCCACGTGATGGGGGGCAGGGTCTCGGCCGAATTCAGCCGGGGCCACGTGTGCTGGAAGCTCTTCACTTCCTGGCGCAGGTGAGCGGCTCGGCCGATCGCGTCCTTCTGATGGGGGGTCAACTCGTTCACTGGGAACTCCTTCCTCGATGAGGTCAGCAGACCGCGAGGAAGGATGTTCGCCTAGCCGGGCCGCGTCGGACCCCGACGCGATCGGAGGGGGGGCGCCCCCCTGATGGGGGCCCTGATCGGAGCCCCCCTGACTGGCCCGGTCGAAGACACGGCGCGCCGCGTCGTAGCGGTCGGCCGCGCCAAGACGCTTTCGGGCTTTGTCCAGATGCCAGTCGACGGTGTGCTTGGAGAGGCCCAGTTCACGGGCGATCTCCTTGGAGCTCATATGGCGATCGACTAGGCGAAGGCATTCGCGCTCACGCTCGGTGAGGCGATCCAGACCGTCGGTCTGGTCAGGCAGGGTGTGAGCGCCCTTATCCATCGCCTGGGACCATATGCAAACGTAAGGGACCGGCCAAGCGCCGGAACATTAAACCTTGGCTATGAGCCGCGCGGTAGATCGCCGCCTTCCAGCGTCGAGGACACCTTCCAGAGGTCGACCCCGCCTTCCGAGGCATGGCGATCGATCCGCGCCAGCTCCTCGGCCGAGAAGGAAAGACCCTTCAGCGCGGCCAGGGAATCTTCCAGCTGGGCGACGGTGCGGGCCCCGACCAGGGCCGAGGTGACGCGCGGATCGCGCAGGGTCCAGGCGATGGCCATCTGGGCCAGGGTCTGGCCGCGCTCGGCCGCGATCGCGTTCAGGGCCTTGATGCGTTCGAGATTGTCTTCGCTCAGCAGATGGGCGCCGAACGAGCCGTTCTTGGTCACGCGGGAGTCGGCCGGCGCGCCGTTCAGGTACTTGTTGGTCAGCAACCCTTGCGCCAGCGGTGAGAAGGCGATGCAGCCGACGCCCAGGTCGCCCAGGGTGTCGAGCAGTTCGTCCTCGATCCAGCGATTGACCATCGAATAGGACGGCTGGTGGATCAGCAGCGGCACGCCCTCGCTCTTCAGGATCGCGTGGGCCTGGCGGGTCAGCTCGGGCGAGTAGGACGAGATGCCAACGTACAGCGCCTTGCCCTGGCGGTGCAGGTGGGCCAGGGCGCCCATGGTCTCTTCCAGCGGCGTCGTGGGGTCGACGCGGTGCGAGTAGAAGATGTCGACATAGTCGACGCCCATGCGCTTGAGGCTCTGGTCGCAGCTGGCGATCAGGTACTTCCGCGAGCCGCCGATGCCGCCATAGGGGCCCGGCCACATGTCCCAGCCGGCCTTGGTCGAGATCACCAGCTCGTCGCGGTGGGCCTTGAGGTCGGTCGCCAGCACCTTGCCGAAGTTCTCCTCGGCCGAGCCGTAGGGCGGGCCGTAGTTGTTGGCGAGGTCGAAGTGGGTGACCCCCAGGTCGAACGCCCGGCGCAGGATGGCGCGGCCGGTCTCGAACACGTCGGCCCCGCCGAAGTTCTGCCAGAGGCCCAGCGAGATCGCGGGCAGGTCCAGGCCACTGCGGCCGGTGCGGCGATAGGGCATGGCCTTGTAGCGGTCGGCGGCGGCGACATAGGGGGTCTGCATGGTGTTGTCCTCAAGCCTCGCGACGCGCGGCTTCGCTTTCGGTGTCGGGTGACGCGGCGCGGATCAGTTCCAGCACGTCGAAGATGATCTCGCGCATCGCGGACGAGGCGCGCTCGGCGTCGCGGGCGATGATCGCCTCGGCCACGTCGGCGTGCGACGGGATCGAGGCGGTGCGGCCCTTGATGCGGTTGGTGAAGCGGATCGAGATGCGCAGGGCGGTGTTCACCAGCTCGTGCAGCTCGCGATAGAACGGGTTCTTGGTCGCATCCAGGATGGCGACGTGGAAGGCGATGTCGGCCGCCAGCGGGTCGTCCTCGCCCAGGGCGGCGGCCTGCATCCGGGCCAGGCCCTTGCGGATCGCCTCCAGCCCGGCCTCGTCGGCGTTGCGCGCGGCCAGGGCGGCGGCGGCCGGCTCGATGCCCAGCCGCATCTCGGTGAAGTCGGCCAGCAGGCGCAGCGAGAACTTGCGCTCCAGCAGCCAGCGCAGCACGTCGGGATCGAGCATGTTCCACTCGGCCTCGGGCTCGACCACGGTGCCGTGGCGCGGGCGGGCGCTGAGCAGGCCCTTGGCGGTCAGCATCTTGACCGCCTCGCGGGTGACGGTGCGGCTGGCGCTGAACTGCTTGGAGAGCTCGGCCTCGGTCGGGAAGCCCGCGGCGGTGAAGTCGCCGGTGACGATGGCCTGACCCAGTTGCTCGACCAGTCCGTAGGTCAAACTCTGGCCGGGCTGGGTGCGCATGGACGTCCTTCTGGGATTCTCGGATGGCGTGAATACAGCCGCGCCGCCCCGGTTCGGCAAGAGTGTTCAGACCATAGGTCAGACCAAACTTCAGTCAGCCTGGCTGCGGAACCGCTCGATCAGGAAGGCGGTGGCCGGGCCGGGCGGGGTGTCGCCGCGATAGATGGCGTGCAGGGCGTAGACCGCGTCGTTGAGGTCCGGCATGTCCAGGCGCTTGAGGCGGCCGGCGGCGATGTCCTCGCGGACCATCGGTTCGGGCATGTTGCCCCAGCCGAAGCCCTCCTTCAGCAGCAGGTGCTTGGCCCCCAGATCGGCCAGCCGCCACGTGTGGACGCTGCCGACCGCGAAGTCGCGGCCCTCGGTCAGCCTTGAGCGGTCGGTGAGGACCAGCTGGGTGTGGCCGCGCGCCGCGCCGGGCGGGTTCGCGCCCAGGGCCAGCGGATGGTCCGGGGCGGCGACGGGGATCAGCAAGGTCGAGCCGACGGCGATGGTCTCCAGCGCGTCGCCGCCGTTGACGACGTCCAGCGGCCCGGCGATGCCGACCGTGGCCCGGCGCTCCAGCACCATCTGGGTCACCGCGCCCAGGCCCTCGACATGCAGGCGCAGGGTCACGGTCGGGAAGGCTTCGCGGAAGGCGCGCAGGGCGTCGACCACCCGGGCGGTGGGCAGCATGACGTCCAGCACCAGGTGGATCTCGGCCTCCAGCCCCTGGATCAGGCCCTTGGCCATGGCGCGCAGGGAGGCGACGTCGCCGGCGATCACCCGGGCCTGGGCCAGCACCACGCGGCCGGCCTCGGTCAGCACCGGGGTCTTGGCCGCGTCGCGGTCGAACAGCTCCAGGCCGAGCTGCGTCTCCAGATTGGCGATCGCGTAGCTGATGACGGAGTTGGCCCGGTTCAGCCGCCGGGCCGCGCCGGCGAAGCTGCCGGCCTCGACCACGGCCAGGAACACCGTCAGCTGGTCGAGGGTAGGGGTGCCGGGCTCGATGCTCACGATCGTCTCATTCGAAAATCTCGAACGTAATAGACGATTTTATTCGGCTGTTTCGCAAGCCCAAGCGGCGCCAAAAGGCCGCCCAACGACGGGGCATGACGCTTCCGCCTGAAGACACCGAGGAATAGCCGTCATGGCCAAGGTTCTGGTTCTCTATTATTCGTCCTACGGTCACCTGGAGACGATGGCCAACGCCGTCGCCGAGGGCGCGCGCGAAGCCGGCGCGACCGTCGACATCAAGCGCGTGCCGGAAACCGTGCCGCTGGAGATCGCCAAGGGCGCCCACTTCAAGCTCGACCAAGCGGCTCCGGTCGCGGCCGTGGAAGATCTCGCCAACTACGACGCCATCATCGTCGGCGCCCCGACCCGCTTTGGCCGCATGGCCTCGCAGGTCGCCGCGTTCTTCGACCAGGCCGGCGGCCTGTGGGCTCGTGGCGCGCTGCACGGCAAGGTCGCCGGCGCCTTCACCTCGACCGCCACCCAACACGGCGGCCAGGAAACCACCCTGTTCTCGATCATCACCAACCTGCTGCACTTCGGCACGACGATCGTGGGCATGGACTACGGCCACGCCGGCCAGATGACCCTGGACGAAGTCACCGGCGGCAGCCCCTACGGCGCCACCACCATCGCCGGCGGCGACGGCTCGCGTCAGCCCAGCGCCAATGAGCTGGACGGCGCCCGCTATCAAGGCCGCCGCATCGCCGAGACGGCGATCAAGCTGCACGGCTGATTTCAGCCATCCGGCTTTTTAGCCGGTCACATTGTTAGCGACCGGCAGTGAGGGGCCGGCCGGCTCCTTCCCCCTCCCGGGAGCCGGTCGGTCCCTTTTTCGTTGCACTAGGAAAAGGAGTCTCATCATGCGCCGCCGCAATGGCCTTCTGGCCGACCTCTGGCGAGGTTTCGTCTTCATCGTCACCATCCGGGCGATCGCCAAGCACTACCGCTCGCGCCGTCTCTACCTGGCGGAGCGCTGACCCACCCGCAGCGCCGGTCTCGGGGGAGGCCGGCGCGGGCGGCGCTGATGGTTATCGAGCACTAACCATGTCTATTTGAGTTGTGCTATTTTGATACAGGGTTATGATTCAGTAGTTAGTTGATCTGTACTTTATGATGAACAAAATAGTTTGAGTTGTTAATTATAGAATCTTGAAAATTAAACGAAGCCGTAAGCTCGTTATGCGAGGTTGGTCTCAGGCAAAACGCCTACCGGCCGTCAAAAAGACGCCGGAATACCTCGAATAGGAGTTTATCTCGTTATGGCGCTGAACAGCATCAACACGAACTCGGGCGCGATGATCGCCCTGCAAAACCTGAACTCGACGAACAGCGAGCTGCAGGTCACTCAGCAACGCATCAACACCGGCAAGAAGGTCGGTTCGGCCAAGGACAACGGCGCCGTCTGGGCCATGGCCAAGAACCAGACCGCCTCGTCCTCGTCGCTGAACTCGGTGAAGGACTCGCTGCAACGCGGTCAGTCCACCATCGACGTGGCCCTGGCCGCCGGCGATACGATCACCGACCTCCTGGGCAAGATGAAGGAAAAGGCCCTGGCCGCTTCCGACACCTCGCTGAACACCGCCTCGTTCAACGCGCTGAAGGCTGACTTCAACTCGCTGCGCGACCAGGTGCAGAAGGCCGCCGACAACGCCAAGTTCAACGGCGTCAGCCTGGCTGACGGCAAGGCCTCGAAGATGACCTTCCTGGCCAACTCGGACGGTTCGGGCTTCACTGTGAACGCCCAGACCCTGAACCTGGCCGGCCTCGGCATCACGAGCCCGAACAACACCTTCACGTCGGCCTCGTCGGCCAAGTCGATGATCGCAACCATCGACAAGGCTATCGGCACGGCTACCAACAAGCTGGCCTCGCTGGGCACCGCCTCGACCGGTCTCGACACCCACCTGACCTTCATCGGCAAGCTGCAAGACAGCCTGGACGCCGGTGTCGGCAACCTGGTGGACGCCGACCTGGCCAAGGAAAGCGCCAAGCTGCAGTCGCTGCAAACCAAGCAACAGCTGGGCATTCAAGCTCTGTCGATCGCGAACCAATCGTCGTCGTCGATCCTGAGCCTGTTCCGCTAAGCCGGACTTCGTCGACTTCAAGGTCGTCGAAAGGGCGAGTCTCCGGACTCGCCCTTTTTCCTTGCGCGCGTTATCGCAGAGTCTAGTCGCAGGTGAAGTGGAAGTGTTCCAAAGTGTGCCAAAATGGGACACTTTCTAAAATCCAGTAATGAGTCCTAACGCCTGGATCGCGCTTCTTAAGGAAGTAGTTCGTTGATTCAGTGAATGAGGCTTTTTCCATAAACTATATTGAAAGAGCGGGCGACCTAACGTGGTGACGGGCAAAATGCCCACCGGTCGTCAAAACGACACCGGGACACCTTGAATAGGAGATGTTCGTCTCATGCCGTTGAACAGCATCAACACGAACTCGGGCGCGATGATCGCCCTGCAAAACCTGAACACCACGAACAGCGAGCTGCAGGTCACTCAGCAGCGCATCAACACCGGCAAGAAGGTCGGTAACGCCAAGGACAATGGCGCCGTCTGGGCCATGGCCAAGAACCAGTCGGCCTCGTCGTCGGCGCTGAACTCGGTGAAGGACTCGCTGCAACGCGGCCAGTCGACCATCGACGTCGCGCTCGCCGCCGGTGACACCATCACCGACCTGCTGGGCAAGATGAAGGAAAAGGCCCTGGCCGCTTCCGACACCTCGCTGAACACCGCCTCTTTCAACGCGCTGAAGTCGGACTTCGACTCGCTGCGCGCCCAGGTCCAGAAGGCCGCCGACAACGCCAAGTTCAACGGCGTCAGCCTGGCTGACGGCAAGGCCTCGAAGATGACCTTCCTGGCCAACACCGATGGTTCGGGCTTCACCGTGAACGCTCAGACCCTGGGTCTGGCGGGTCTGGGTCTGGCCACGACCGGCAGCACGACCTTCACCTCGGCCAGCGCGGCCAAGTCGATGATCACGATCGTCGACAAGGCCATCGGCACCGCCACCAACAAGCTGGCCACGCTGGGTACGGCCTCGACGGGCCTGGACACCCACCTGACCTTCGTCGGCAAGCTGCAAGACAGCCTGGACGCTGGTGTTGGCAACCTGGTGGACGCCGACCTGGCCAAGGAAAGCGCCAAGCTGCAATCGCTGCAAACCAAGCAACAGCTGGGCATTCAAGCTCTGTCGATCGCGAACCAATCGTCGTCGTCGATCCTGAGCCTGTTCCGCTAAACGGAACCCCTCGACCGCCGCCGCGGTCGCACCTTCCGGGGCGGGCCTTTTGGCCCGCCCTTTTTCTTTTGGGGTAGGAATGGGCGGGTCTTCGGACCCGCCCTTTTTCTTTTTGGCCTGGTTTCTTCTTAAGGGCGCGATAAATTGGCCTGACCACTTGCCTCGCCGACCTTCGCCATGACAACGTTGTCCCACAGCATTGTCCAAAGAGCGCGGCGACGTGGCCGACGAACGAGAAGAGTTGGGGAGTATGAACACCAGGACCCTCTGCGTCGCCTTGCTGGCGTCGACCTTTCTGTCTGGCGCCGTCGCGGCCGCCGAGACGCCGCAAGCCACCGCCCACGCCGCCAAATGGCCCGCGGCCAAGAGCCAGGGCCTGGTCGATCCAGCCACCGAGGCCTTCGTCGACGGCCTGCTGGCCAAGCTCACCCTCGAAGAGAAGGTCGGCCAGCTGATCCAGGCCGACATCGGCCAGATCAAGCCCGAAGAGCTGAAGATCTATCCGCTAGGCTCGATCCTGGGCGGCGGCAGCTCGCCGCCGATCGGCGCGCCCGACCGCTCGCCGCAGAAGCCGTGGGTCGACACCGCCAAGGCCTTCCGCGAGGGCGCGGCGTCGCGTCCGGGCGGAACGCACATCCCGCTGATCTTCGGCATCGACGCCGTGCACGGCAACAACAACGTCGTCGGCGCGACCCTCTTCCCCCACAATATCGGCCTGGGCGCGGCGCACGATCCCGAGCTGATCCGCCGCATCGGCAAGGCCACCGCCTTCGAGACCTCGGCCGCCGGCTTCGACTGGGCGTTCGGCCCGACCCTGGCCGCGCCCCGCGACGACCGCTGGGGCCGGACCTATGAGGGCTATTCGGAGGATCCGGCGATCATTCGCGACTATGCCGGCCAGATGATCCTTGGCATCCAGGGGGCGGTCTCGCAGGGCAGCGTCATCCAGCAGGGCCATGTCGCCGCCAGCGCCAAGCACTTCCTGGGCGACGGCGGCACCGAGAACGGCCACGACCAGGGCGACACCAAGGTCTCGGAAGACGACCTGATCCGCCTGCACGCACAGGGCTACGTCCCAGCCATCAACGCCGGGACCCTGACGGTCATGGCCTCGTTCTCCAGCTGGAACGGGACCAAGATGCACGGCAACAAGAGCCTGCTGACCGACGTGCTGAAGGGCAAGATGGGCTTCGACGGCTTCATCGTCGGCGACTGGAACGGCCATGGCCAGGTGCCGGGCTGCAAGCCGACCGACTGCCCGCAATCGATCAATGCCGGCCTCGACATGTTCATGGCCCCCGACAGCTGGAAGCCGCTCTACGAGAACACCCTAGCCGAGGTGAAGTCGGGCGTGATCCCGATGGCTCGCCTGGACGACGCGGTCCGCCGCATCCTGCGGGTGAAGGCCAAGATGGGCCTGTTCCAGGCGGCGCGTCCGTTCGAAGGCCGCGAGGGCGTGATCGGCAGCCCCGAGCACAAGGCCATCGCCCGCGAGGCGGTGCGCAAGTCGCTGGTGCTGCTGAAGAACAACGGCGTCCTGCCGGTGAAGGCCAGCGCGAACGTGCTGGTCGCCGGCTCGGGCGCCGACGACATCGGCAAGCAGTCGGGCGGCTGGACCCTGTCCTGGCAGGGGGGCGGCAACACCAATGCCGACTTCCCCAACGCCGAGTCGATCTGGTCGGGCCTGAAGACCGCGGTCGAGGCCGGCGGCGGCCATGCGACCCTCGCGGTGGACGGCGCGTTCGACAAGAAGCCCGACGTCGCCATCGTCGTCTTCGGTGAAAATCCGTATGCGGAAGGTGTGGGCGACCTGAAGACCACGCTCGAGTACCAGCCGGGCGCCAAGACCGATCTCGCCCTGCTCAAGAGCCTGAAGGCCAAGGGCGTGCCGGTGGTCGCCGTGTTCCTCAGCGGCCGTCCGCTGTGGGTCAATCCCGAGATCAACGCCTCGGACGCCTTCGTCGCCGCCTGGCTGCCCGGCTCGGAAGGCGGCGGGATCGCCGATGTGCTGGTCGGCGATAAGGCCGGCAAGCCGCGCAACGACTTCCATGGCAAGCTGTCGTTCAGCTGGCCCAAGACGGCGGCCCAGTTCAGCCTGAACAAGGGCGACAAGAGCTATGACCCGCTGTTCGCCTATGGCTACGGCCTGAGCTACGCCAAGCCGGGCAAGGTGGCGAAGCTGTCGGAAGTCTCGGGCGTCAAGCCGGTGGCCGAGAACAACACCAGCTACTTCGTCGCCGGCAAGACGCCCGCGCCGTTCGAGTTTAAGGCTTCGCCGTCGTCGTCGGTGCAGATCGTCCCGGTCGACGCCGACAACATCCAGGAGGGCGGCCGCCAGGTCACCTTCGCCGGCGACAAGCTGGGCCGCATCACCATCGTCGGCGAAAAGCCGCTGGACCTGACCTTCCAGACCAATGCCGACATGGCGCTGAGCTTCGCGTACCGCCTCGACGCCGCCGCGACCAAGCCGATGGTGCTGGCCATCGGCGCGGGCAAGCTGGACGTCACCCCGCCGGCCGGAACCCCGACCGGCCAGTGGGCCAGCGTCAAGATCCCGCTGAAGTGCTTCCAGGCCGCCGGGACCGACGTGACCAAGGTCACCGCGCCGTTCGACCTGGGCACGGCCGGGACCTTCCAGGTCTCGATCGCCAACGTGAAGCTGACGTCGGACCCGGCCGGGGCGGTCTGTCCGCCTAAGGCGCAGTAAGGGGGAAGCGTAGATCCTCCCCCGCGATGCGGGGGAGGTGGCCCAGAGGGCCGGAGGGGGCTAACGCGGCGTTCCCCCAGCTTGCCCC